>NZ_JAUSNR010000046.1 GCF_030656345.1 Pseudotabrizicola sp.
GGAGGATGACGATGATCCTGAACCCCGAGACTGATCTTGAACTGGTGCGCCATCTGAAGGCCCCGCCGGCCAAAGTCTGGCGCTGCTGGACGGAACCCGCGCTGCTGGAACAGTGGTTTGCGCCCAAACCAGTCGTGACCCGCGATGTGCAGATCGACCTGCGCCCCGGCGGCATCTTTGCGACCACGATGGATATTCCCGGCATGGACAGCCAGACCGGCGCAGGCTGCATTCTGGAGGTCGTGCCAGAGCGGCGGTTGGTCTGGACCGATCTGCTGGGCCCTGGCTATCACCCGGCTGCGGACAGCTTTGGCATGACCGCCATCATCCTGCTGGAACCCGAAGGCACTGGCACACTCTACCGCGCCATCGCCCTGCACCGCACCCCAGATCAGCGCAAATCGCATGAGGATATGGGCTTTCACGACGGCTGGGGCACGGCGGCGGCGCAGCTCGACGCTGTGGCGGCGGCACTATGAGCGGACGTACAATCACCCTGTCGCGGCTGATCGCAGCACCGGTGCCAAAGGTCTGGCGCTGCTGGACCGATCCGGCGCTGTTGCCGCAATGGTTCGGGCCGGAGGGGTTCACCTGCCGCACTCATGACATCGACCTGCGCGAGGGCGGGCAGTGGCTGTTCGACATGACCGGGCCGGATGGCAAGGTCTGGCCCAACCGACACCGCTATACAAGGATGGAAGCGCCGCACCGGCTGGAGTTTCTGCTGGACGCAGGCACGGACGATGAGGCGGCGAATGCGGTGGTGATGACCCTGACTGCCGAGGGCGATGCCACCCGAATCCGCTATGAGATGACCTTTCCCAGCCTCGCTGCGCGGGCGATGGCGGTCGGGTTCGGTGCGGTGGAACTGGGGCATCAGACCCTGTCCAAACTCGCGGCGATGGCGCAGGGCGATTAACCCGGCTTGCGCTTTGCCTCGCCCCGGCACCGGTCAGAGCAAAAGCGCACTTCGTCCCAGACCTTTTCCCATTTCTTGCGCCAGACGAACGGCCTGCCGCAGGTGGCGCAGATCTTGCCGGGCAGATCGCCCTTTTTCACCATCTTTGCCATGGCTTACAGCCCAAGGCTCAACTGCGCCGAAGACACCGCCGCCCGCCGCTTGGGCGCGCGGTCGTTGACAAAGCGCGGATCGGCGCGACTGGCGTGGCGCTCGATGATCTCGACAATTTCGGCGCGTGGTGCGGTTTTGCGCAGGCCAAACACCGCATCGCGCGCGGCCCGCTGGGCGGCCATCACATCGACCACCGGCTCCGGATAGCGCCGCCCCAGCAGCCCGCGCGCGCCCTCCCACCGCCACGGGCTTTGCAGGAACGCATCCGGCACATCGGCCAGTTCCGGCAGCCAGCGGCGGGTGAACGCGCCGGTCGGGTCCTGATCCTGCCCCTGTTTCACCGGGTTGTAGATGCGCGGCGTGTTGATGCCCGTCGTGCCCGACTGCATCTGCACCTGCGGCCAGTGAATCCCCGGCTCGTAATCGGTAAACCGCCGCGCCAGCACAGGCCCTGTGGCGCGCCAGTCCAGCCAGAGGTGATAGGACGCGACCGATGTCACCATCGCCCGCATCCGGAAATTCAGCCAGCCGGTCGCCGCCAGATAGCGCATGCAGGCATCGACAAAGGGCAAGCCGGTTTCCCCCGCGCTCCATGCCGCCAGACGGCTGGCGTCGGGATCGCGCGGGCGCAGGTGTTCGGCGGCGCGGTGCAGGCAACGCACCTCGATCTGCGGCTCATCCTCCAGCTTTTGCATGAAGTGGTCGCGCCAGGCCAGACGGCTCTGGAAGCTGGTCAGCGATCCCGGCCAGCGCCCGCCGGGGCGCTCGGCCAGCCGGGTCGTGGTGGCTTGCGCCACCTCGCGCCCCGACAGCGCCCCCAGCGCCAGATAGGGCGACAGCCGTGAACAAGCGCGCTCGCCGGTCAGGGGCGAGGACATGGCGGTACGGTACGGCTCGCCGCGCAGGGTCAGGAAGGAGTCGAGCGCCAGCAGCCCATGCTGCCGCCCGCCCGCCTGCCGGTGGGCGCAACGATCCTCTGCCAGCCGCAGGGCGCGGGCTGAGGGGATCACCCCCGGCTCGACCCCGGAGACCGGGGTCAGCCCTGTGGGCGCGGGAAGTTGCGGCTGCGCAGTAAAGCTGTCGCGCTTGCGCGCCCAGCCATCCCGCCCGGCCATCCTGCGCACCACACCCGATTGCGGCAGCTCGGTCCAGTCCACCCCCGCCGCTTTGGCCCAAGCCGCCACGCGTTTGTCGCGGGCAAAGGTCCACAGATTGCCGGTCTCTTCATGGCTGACGATATGGCTGATCTTGTGCTGACGGCGCAGCCGCTCCATCACCTCGACCGCCTCGCCGACCCGCACGATCAGCCGCGCCCCCGCTGTCCCCAGATCCTGCCGCAGATCGGCCAAGGTTTCGGCGGTAAACTCCCATTGCCTGGCCGAGGTATCGGGCAGCGCCCAATACTCCGGCTCTACAATATACAGCGGCAGAACCGGCCCGAGGCTTGCCGCCAGCGTCAGGGCAGGGTGGTCATGGACCCGCAGATCGCGCTTGAACCAGATGAGAACATTCATGGAACATATCAGATAGCGGCTGGGCCAGATTCGTAAAGACCTGATCCGCCGTGCGCAGGATTTTTCCCCCGCGCCAATGCCTTCGGGCTTGCACGTGGCGGCACAGCGCATAGCTTGGGTGGGCAGGAGGACCAGACCCATGACCGACGCCCGCGCCATACACCTTGCCGATTACCAGCCGTTTTCGCACCTTGTGGATCAGGTCGCGCTGAAATTCCATCTGTCGCCACAGGCCACAAAGGTACAGGCGCGGCTGGAGATGCGGCCAAACCCGGCGCGGGGTGCGGGCCATGACCTGCGGCTAGATGGTGAGGGGCTGCGGCTCATGTCGTTGTCAATAGACGGGCGGGCGCTGTCGGTGCAGCCCGATGACACCGGGCTGACCATTCCGGCGGCGGAGTTGCCCGATGCGCCGTTTGTGCTGGAAACCGAGGTCGAGATCGCGCCCGAGGGCAATACCGCGCTGGAGGGCCTGTATATGTCGCGCGGCCTGTACTGCACCCAATGCGAGGCCGAAGGCTTTCGCAAGATCACCTTTTACCCCGACCGCCCCGACGTGATGGCGCGGTTCCGGGTGCAGGTCGCGGGCGATCTGCCGGTGCTGTTGTCCAACGGCAATCTGGTGGCCGAGGGGCCGGGCTGGGCGGAATGGGATGACCCATGGCCCAAACCCGCCTATCTGTTCGCACTGGTCGCGGGAGATCTGCGCGCCCATTCCGCCCGGTTCGTCACGATGTCGGGCCGCGATGTCGCGCTCAACATCTGGGTGCGGCCGGGGGATGAGGGGCGCTGCGCCTATGCGATGGACAGCCTGATCCGCTCGATGCGGTGGGATGAACAGGTCTACGGGCGCGAATACGATCTGGACGTGTTCAATATCGTCGCGGTCGATGATTTCAACATGGGCGCGATGGAGAACAAGGGGCTGAACATCTTCAACTCCAAATTCGTGCTGGCCAGTCCCGAGACCGCCACCGACGATGACTTCGCCCGGATCGAGGCGATCATCGCGCATGAGTATTTCCACAACTGGACCGGCAACCGCATCACCTGCCGCGACTGGTTTCAGCTGTGCCTGAAAGAGGGGCTGACCGTCTACCGCGACCAGCAGTTTTCCGGTGACATGCGGTCCCACGCGGTCAAGCGGATCGAGGATGTGCTGATGCTGCGCGCCCGCCAGTTCCGCGAGGATCAGGGGCCGCTGGCCCATGCGGTGCGGCCTGAGAGCTATGTCGAGATCAACAATTTCTACACCGCCACGATCTATGAAAAGGGTGCCGAGGTGATCGGCATGCTGAAACGTCTGGTGGGGGATGACGGCTATGCCCGCGCGCTGGATCTGTATTTCGAGCGCCACGACGGGCAGGCGGCCACGATCGAGGATTGGCTGGCGGTGTTTCAGGATGCCACGGGGCGCGATCTGACCCAGTTCAAACGCTGGTATTCCGAAGCGGGCACGCCCCGGCTACGGGTAACAGATGACTTTAACAACGGCACCTATACGCTTCATTTCGAACAGGAAAACCCGGTCACCCCCGGCCAGACGGTCAAGGGCGCCAAGGTGCTGCCGATTGCAGTCGGGCTTTTGAACCCCAATGGCGACGAGGTGGTGCCGACCACGGTGCTGGAAATGACCGAGACCCGGCAATCCTTCCGCTTTGACGGGTTGGCGGCGCGGCCGGTGCCCTCGATCCTGCGCGGCTTTTCCGCGCCGGTGCTGCTGGAGCGTACGGTCAGCGCCGAGGAGCGCGCCTTTCTGCTGGCGCATGACACCGACCCGTTCAACAAATGGGAGGCGGGGCGGGCCTTGGCCAAGGATCTGCTGGCGCGGATGGTGATCGACGGGGCTGCACCGGGGCCGGACTGGCTTGATGCACTGGCGCGGGTGGCGCAGGATGACAGCCTTGACCCGGCGTTTCGCGCGCTTTGCCTGCGGCTGCCGTCCGATGACGACATGGCGCAAACCTTGTACGCCTCAGGCCATGTGCCAGACCCGGCGGGGATTTACGCGGCGCGCAGACGGATGGGGGATGCGCTGGCACAGCGGCTGGCCGGGGTGTTGCCGGGGCTGATGGCGGGGCTTGCCGAACCCGGCCCGTTTACGCCCGATGCCCGCGCTGCGGGCCGCCGGTCGTTGCGGCTGGCCGCGCTGTCGCTGCTGTCCCGGGTCGATGGCGGCACCGCCGCGCGCGCCGCCTTTGCGGCGGCGGACAACATGACCGAAGAGGTCGGCGCGCTGTCCTGCCTGCTCGACATCGGCGCGGGGCAAGAGGAGCTGGCGCGGTTTGAATCCCGCTGGCGGACCGACCGCAATGTGATGGACAAGTGGTTTGCGCTGCAGATCGGCTTTGCCAGCCCGGAGCGGGCGGCAGAGGTGACCCGCGCCCTGACCGAACACCCGGATTTCGACTGGAAAAATCCCAACCGCTTCCGGTCAGTGATCGGGGCGCTGTCGGGCCATCATGCGGGGTTCCACCACATCAGCGGCGCGGCTTATGCGCTGGTGGCGGATTGGTTGCTGCGGCTCGACCCGCTGAACCCGCAAACGGCGGCGCGGATGTCGACCGCGTTCGAGACCTGGCCGCGCTATGACGCCGACCGGCAGGGCATGCTGCGCGATGTGCTGCGCCGGATGCTGGCAACCAAGGGGCTAAGCCGGGATCTGTCCGAGATGGCCGGGCGCATGCTGGGGGACTAAGCGCGCGCAGCAGGCCGGGCCCGAATTTTCGCCGAAAATTCGTCTGCGGCCGGGGGTGTGATCCGTCAGCCGAGCTTACGGAACAATCCGGTCAACCGCTTCGTCTCGGTTTCAATGCCAAAGGGCGGGTTGATCATCACCATGCCCGAGCCTTCCATCCGGTGCCCGTCGCGCACCGGGGGGAAGCGCACCTCATGCACCAGCGCCTCGGGCTGGATCGCGCGCAGCTCTACCAACATCGGCTTGTGATAGCCTTCGCGCAGGATCGGATACCACAGGTAAATGATCCCGACATTCCACTTGCGGTGCAGCTGGCCGACCACGCGCGGTATCGTCTCGTAATCGGTCTTCACCTCATAAGACGGGTCGATCAGCGCCATGCCGCGCCGGGGCGTGGGCGGGCAGATCGACAGCGCTTTGGCCAGACCATCCTCGTGATAGACCTTGGCCCCGAACGGGGCAGAGGCATATTCCAGCGCCGCATGTTCCTGCGGGTGCAGCTCGCACAGATGGATGCTGTCGGTTTCGCGCAGCAGGTGCCCGGCGATCAGCGGGCTGCCGGGGTAGGCGGCTGGCCCGCGCTGGTCGCGGGTGGCGGCCAGAGCGCGGCTATAGGGGTGCGTCGCGGGAAACCAGTTGGCGGCGATGGCAATGCCCTTGGCCGCCTCGCCGGTTTTCATCGCTTCGGGGGCGGTCAGATCATACAGCCCGCGCCCGGCGTGGGTTTCCACAGAGGTCAGCGGTTTGTCCTTGCGGGTCAGGTAATCGAGCGTGGTGGCCAAAAGCGCGTGCTTGTGGACATCGGCAAGATTTCCGGCGTGATACAGGTGTTGATATGACAGCATCTCATTGCCGTAGCAGGCGGCGGCCTGCCCCGCAAGGGCAGGGCGGGGTTTGGCGTCGCAAGGCGGGGTGAACCCCGCCCTACGGCTCGCGTTTATGTGCCGCAAGATCGCGGGCGGCTTTGTCTGCTTCGGCCTTTTGCCGGTCGCGCTCGGTTCGGGTCAGGCCAAACTTCACCGCGTTTTCATCCGCCTGCGCGCGGGCCGCCTTGCGGGCGGCCTGCTTTTTCACCATGCGCAGGTTGACGACCTCGGCCATATCAGCCTTTGGGGCCGATCATATCCTCGGGCCGCACCACGCGGTCAAAGGTTTCGGCGTCGACAAAGCCAAGCGCAATCGCCTCTTCCTTCAGGGTGGTGCCGTTCTTGTGCGCGGTCTTGGCCACCTTGGTCGCGTTGTCATAGCCGATGGTCGGGGCCAGTGCGGTGACCAGCATCAGCGATTCCTTCATCAGCTTGTCGATCCGCGCCACATTGGCTTGGGTGCCCACCACCATATTGTCGGTGAACGATCCCGCCGCGTCGCCCAGAAGTTGCATGGATTGCAGCAGGTTGTACGACATCATCGGGTTGTAGACGTTCAGCTCGAAATGACCCTGCGAGCCGGCAAAGCCGATGGCCGCATCATTGCCCATCACATGCGCACAGACCATGGTCAGCGCTTCGGCCTGCGTCGGGTTGACCTTGCCCGGCATGATCGACGATCCGGGTTCATTTTCCGGCAGGATCAGCTCACCCAGACCCGAACGCGGGCCCGATCCCAGCAAGCGCAGGTCATTGGCAATTTTGAACAGGCTGGCGGCAACGGTTTTCAACGCGCCCGAGAACATCACCATGGCGTCATGCGCGGCGAGCGCCTCAAACTTGTTGGGCGCGGTCACGAAGGGCAGATCGGTGATTTCGGCAATGCGCGCGGCGACACGGGTATCCCAGCCCACACGGGTGTTCAGCCCGGTGCCGACAGCGGTGCCGCCCTGGGCCAGTTCATAAATGTCGGGCAGGCACATTTTCACCCGGGCGATGCCCTTGGCGACCTGCGCAGCATAGCCGCCGAATTCCTGGCCAAGCGTCAGCGGCGTGGCATCCTGCGTATGGGTGCGGCCGATCTTGATGATATCCTTGAACTCTTCCGATTTCGCGACCAGTGCGCCGTGCAGCTTTTCCAACCCCGGCAGCAACACATCGCGCGCCATCATGCCAGTGGCGACGTGCATTGCGGTGGGGAAGGTGTCGTTGCTGGATTGCCCCATGTTCACATGGTCATTCGGGTGGACCGGCTTTTTGGACCCCATCACCCCGCCCAGCATTTCAATCGCGCGGTTAGAGATCACCTCATTCGCGTTCATGTTGCTTTGCGTGCCCGACCCGGTCTGCCAGACCACCAGCGGGAAGTTGTCGTCGAACTTGCCGTCGATCACCTCTGTCGCGGCGGCGGCAATCGCAGTGCCCAGATCGGCAGGCATATCGCCCTGATCGACGTTGACCAGCGCGCAGGCCTTTTTGATCACGCCAAGCGCGCGGATGATCGCAACGGGCTGCTTTTCCCAGCCGATCGGAAAGTTGATGATCGACCGCTGGGTCTGCGCGCCCCAGTATTTGTCGGCAGGAACCTCCAGCGGGCCAAAGCTGTCGGTTTCGGTACGGGTGGCGGACATCGGCAAGCCTCCTGATTTTGCTGCCCCGTCCTTACGGTGCGGGCGCAGAAAAATCAATCGGCATACCGTCGCATACAGGACCAGATCCCGTTGCTTTTTCCCAAAACGCTATTGCTTGCGGAACTTGTCCAGGCTGACAACCTCGGCGTCATGCTGTGGGGGCGGCGGATCATCGTCGCCGTCGTCTTCGTCGCCCTCATCCTCATCGTCTTCGACATGGCTTTCAAAGCGCAGGCCGAATTCGACGGACGGGTCAACAAAGGTGCGCACCGCATCGAACGGAATCACCATCGGTTCCGGCTGGTTGCCGAAGTTGAGGGTGATGGTGAAACCCTCATCCGTCACGGTCAGGTTTTCAAACCAGTGCTGGATCACGATGGTCATTTCCGCCGGATAGCGGGCTTTGAGCCAATCGGCCATCTCCACCTCGGGATGGGTGGTGTCAAAGGTGATGAAGAAATGATGCGCGCCGGGCAGGCCGTTCTGGCCCACATCCTCCAGCACAGACTGGATCAGGCTGCGCATCGCGCGATGCATCAGATTTCCGTAGTCGATCGACCGCGCCATTCCAAACCTCAAACTCTTGTCCCGTCAGCATAGGGGATTCGCCCCCGATGAAAAGGGGTCAGGCCGCACTGATTGCAACCGACAGCAGGGCCGAGGCGGCGAGCACCTGCCACAACGGGCGGTGAAACCCCAAGAGCAGCAGCGCCGACAGGGCCGCAAGACCAAGCGCGGTCAGGTTCAGACTGGCCGGATCGGGCACGATCAGCTGCACCGGACCCAAGCTGCGCGGCGTGATGGTGGCGAACAGCAGGTGCAGCGCAAACCACAGCGACAGATTCGCAATCACCCCCACCACCGCCGCCATGATCGCCGCCAAGGCCCCGGCAAGCCGCGGGTCAGCGGTGATGCGCGACAGGTACGGAGCGGCCACGAAGATCCACAAAAAGCACGGCGCAAAGGTCATCCACAGCGTGACACCCGCCGCCGCAATGCCCATCGCCCAGCCGCCCGCGCCATAGCCCGCCATGAAGCCCACGAATTCATTGACCAGTATCAGCGGGCCGGGCGTGGTTTCCGCCAGCCCCAGCCCCGCCATCATCTGCGGCGTGGTCAGCCAGCCCTGCACCGCCACCACCTCTTGCGTCATCCATGCCAGCACCGCGTAGGCCCCGCCAAAGGTCAGCACCGCGAGCTTGGAGAAGAACCAGCCGACATCGAACAAGATCCCGCCCGTCAGCCACAGCAGCGCCAGCGGCACCAGCCAGACCGACAGCCACAGCATCAGCGTTGCCGCCGTGCGCGGGGCAGTGACCTCGGGCAAGGCGGCGCGATTGCCGCGCGCGGTGATCAGCCCCCAGATCCCGGCGGCAAGGATGATCACCGGGAACGGCAGGTTCAGCACGAACAGGCCCAGAAAGGCAGCAATCGCAATCACATAGGCCACGCGCCCGCGCAGCGCACGGCGCGCCACCTTGATCAGCGCCTCGATCACAATGGCGATGACCGCCGCCTGCACGCCCAGAAACAGCGCCTGCATCAGCGGCAGTTCCCCCCAAGCGGCATAGGCCATCGTCAAAACCAGCACGACCAGCGCGCCGGGCAGCACGAACAGCCCGCCCGCAATCAGCCCGCCTTTTGTGCCCTGCAGCCGCCAGCCTGCCCATGTGGCCAGCTGCATCGCCTCTGGCCCCGGCAGCAGCATGCAAAACGACAGGGCCGACAGATAATCCTTTTCGGTCAGCCATTTGCGTTCGTCCACCAGCACCTTGTGCATCAGGGCGATCTGCGCGGCGGGGCCACCAAACGACAGCATGCCAATGCGGGCGAAGGTGCGGGTCAGGTCGGATATGCTGGCTGTCATCCGCGCAGGCTAAGCGCGCCGGATGACGAGGGCAAGACAGGAACCCCGCCGGCCCTGGGGGACCGGCGGGGCGGGGTCGTTTGACGTGTGATTGCAAGCAGCACGTCAACAAAGGGCACAACACCCTTACAAGCAGCAACGCGACCAGGGCCGCGTCAGATATGTCTAGGACCGATTCTCTAATTCAGGGTTAACAGCGCCGGTCACAGCCCTTCGAACGCACACAGGGCATGCACCTCCATGCCCAACGCCTCCAGCCTTTTGCGCCCGCCCAGATCGGGCAGATCGACGACAAAGGCGCAGCCCACCACCTGCGCGCCCAGACGTTCGATCAGCCTGATCCCGGCCTCGGCGGTGCCGCCGGTGGCCAGCAGGTCATCGACGATCAGCACCGCCTCGCCGGGTTGCAGGGCGTCGTCATGCACCTCGACCACCGCCTCGCCATATTCCAGCGTATAGGCCTGGCTGATGGTCTGCCCCGGCAGCTTGCCTTTCTTGCGCACCGGCACAAAGCCGGTCGACAGCTGATGCGCCACCGCCCCGCCAAGGATAAAGCCGCGTGCCTCCAGCCCCACCACCTTGTCGATCCGCACGCCCACATAGGGGGCCAAGAGCTGATCGACACACATCCTAAATCCGCGCGGATCGGCAAACAGGGTGGTGACATCGCGGAACAATATCCCGTCATGCGGAAAATCCACGATGGTGCGGATGTAATCCTTGACCGTTTTCGGGGCGGGTTTTGGCACGGGCATAGCAGGCTTTCAGGGTTCGGGCGGGTACAGATGGCGCAGCAGGCGCGCATCCTGACCGGCGATGGTGACAGTGGCGTTAGAGGTTTGCGACAGGATCGACACCCCCTCATAGGCAGCGGCATCAATGTCGAAGACAGGGCCGGTGGCCTGAAAAATCTCTTCCAGCACGACCGAGACAATCTCCCCCGGGGTGATCGAGGTGGAAATCAGGATCGAGGCTTCGGTGATCTTGTGATCCGGCGTCCACCACAGGGTGGCATAGCCCACCCCCATCACCCCGGCCCCCGACATGCCGGGCACCTCGGCGATCTGGCTGCCATCGGTCGCGTCGGTCAGCGACAGGCGGATATCCGCCTCTGGCCCGGCAATGCGGGTGATGGACAGGGCAGAGCCTGCGCCGTTAATCTGGGCAATCGCATAATCCACGCTGGCCGACAGCAGCATCCGGAACAGCAGCCCGCTTTGGGCGTCGGATGGCACCACCGCAAGGGTCAGGCTTTGCTTGCCCCAGGTTACCGGGGGCTGGCGGCAGTCCTGCCCGGGTGCGGCCCCGCAGGTGGCAGCGCGGAAGAAGTCTGCATCGGGCAGGATGCCCTCTACCGTCACGCCATCGAACGCCCAGCCGGCCCCGGCAAGGCACAGGGTCAGCGCTGCGGCAAGGGGCAGGCGTTGCGTCACAGCACCCGCCCGGCAACGGCGTCAAGCTTTGCCAGCAGGTCCGGATCGCGCAGCGACGGCGCCGTCATGATCGCATGATCCAGCGCCCGGTCGCAACCGTGCGGGCACGGCGCGCGGGTGGCCCCCAGCAGCGCGGGCAGGCGCGCCACCAGATCACGCGCTACCTGCGCATTGCGCCCCATCGTCGCCAGCACCTGCGCCACATCCACCGCGCCATGCGACGGGTGCCAGCAATCAAAATCGGTCACCATGGCGATGCAGGCATAGCACAACTCGGCCTCACGGGCGAGTTTCGCCTCGGGCATCCCGGTCATCCCGATTAGATCGGCCCCCCACTGCCGGTAGAGCCGCGACTCGGCGAGGGTGGAAAACTGCGGCCCCTCCATCGCGACATAGGTGGCCCCCTCATGCACCCTTGCCCCTGCAGCAACGGCGGCACTGGCCACGTGGCCGGACAGCCGCGCACAGGTGGGGTGGGAAAAGCCGACATGGGCCACACATCCGCTACCGAAAAAGGATTTCTCGCGCGCGAAGGTCCGGTCGATGTACTGGTCGACCACCACAAAATCGCCCGGCGCGTAATCTTCGCGCAGCGAGCCCACCGCCGACAGCGCCACCAGATCGGTGCAGCCCAGCCGCTTCAGCGCATCGATATTGGCCCGGTAGTTCACCGCGCTGGGGGAATGGACATGGCCGCGCCCGTGGCGGGGCAGAAACGCCATGGCGACCCCGTGCAGCCGCCCCACCAGAATATCGTCCGAAGGCTTGCCCCAGGGGGTCTTGACCCGCACCCAGCTCGCGCCCTCCAGCCCGTCGATCTGATAGAGGCCAGAGCCCCCGATGATCCCGATCATGGTGTCCATCCCGCGCCGCCCCTGTGCTGCCCCTGTTCCGGCCTGATCTTAAGCCGGGCAGCGGGTGGGGGGAAGAGGCGGCTTCCCCCTGTGTTGCACGGGAGCGGGGTGAGGGAAATCAAGGGGTTGGCGGAGGGGGATTGGGTAAGGTTCGGACGGGAGAGTCAGTGGGGTTAGTTGCGATGCGCTTATCAGTTAAACCCAGGCCTACCCGCGCAGCAATGTGCGATCAGGGTGCGCTCGGCCTGTATAGGGGCGTCGGGGCCGGTTTGCGCGAGGAAGTCTTCGACCGTTCTGAACATGCTGTGCCCCTTGCCACAGTCTGTTGGTGGCGGGTTCGTGCATTTGGTGCAAGGGGGATGCCGTTGCGCAATGGTGGGTTGACCCGCCCTGCCTTGGCGTGGCGGGGAGACCCCCGCCCTATCCATGCGACGATGCCCCACCCCATCTTGCGGGACCGCGCCCCACCTGCTACGGCAGGCTCATGCTGTCATATCAACACCTGTATCACGCCGGAAATCTGGCCGATGTCCACAAGCACGCGCTGCTGGCCACCACGCTCGATTACCTGACCCGCAAGGACAAACCGCTGACCTATGTGGAAACCCACGCCGGGCGCGGGCTGTATGACCTGACCGCCCCGGAAGCGGTGAAAACCGGCGAGGCGGCCAAGGGCATCGCCATTGCCGGGGGCTGGTTTCCCGAGGCGCATCCCTACAGCCGCGCTCTGGCGGCGACGCGCGACCAGCGGGGGGCCAGCTTTTACCCCGGCAGCCCGCTGATTGCCGGGCATCTGCTGCGCGAGACGGACAGCATTCACCTGTGCGAACTGCACCCGCAGGAACATGCGGCGCTGGAATACGCCTCTGCCCCCTTTGGGGGCAAGGTCTATCACGAGGATGGTCTGGCCAAGGCGCTGTCGATCTGCCCGCCGACGCCCCGGCGCGGCATCGTGCTGATCGACCCGTCCTATGAGGTGAAGACCGATTACGAGACCATTCCGCGCGTGATCGGCCAGCTGCACCGCAAGTGGAATGTCGGGATCGTCTATCTGTGGTATCCGATCCTGCGCGAAGGCTATCACAAGCCGATGCTGGCCGAGCTCAAGGCCATCGCCCCAGAAGCGCTGGTGCATGAGGTGCGCTTCCCCCCGGTGCGCGACGGGCACCGGATGGAAGGCTCTGGCATGGTGATGATCAACCCGCCCTACGGAATCGAGACCGAGACCAAACGGCTGACCGGGTTGTTCCGCAAGCTCGGCTGACGGACTATTCCCCCGGCCACAGACGAATTTTCACTGAGAACTCGCTCCCGGCCGGGGTGCTCAGTCGCCCAGCATCCGCCCTGCCATTTCGGTCAGATCCCGGCTCAGCCCTTCGGTCGCCAGCATCCGGCCCAGCACCTCGCGCACCATGGCCTTCCGGTCGGCGTCATAGCGCGGCCAGGTCTCGAACGCGGTCGACATCCGCGCCGCCGTCTGTGGGTTCAGCGGGTCAAGCCGCAGCAGCCAATCGGCCACCAGCGCATAGCCCGCCCCGCTGTGGTGGTGGAACCCGGCATGGTTGCCCGACAAGGCCCCGATCACCGAACGGAAGCGGTTGGGATTCTTCCAGTCGAAATCCTTGTGGGTGGTCAGGCCGCGCGTCACCTCTGCCGCCCGGTCGGGTGCAGCATAGGCGATCTGCAGCGCAAACCACTTGTCCATCACATTACGGTCGGCGTGCCAGCGGGCTTCAAACCGGGCCAGTTCCTGCTGCCCCGCGCCGATGTCGAGCAGGCAGGACAGCGCCCCCACCTCTTCGGTCATGTTGTCCGCCGCCGCATACGCCGCCTGCGCCGCCCGGCCGCCATCGACGCGGGACAGCAGCGACAGCGCCGCCAGCCGCAAGGCCCTGCGCCCTGCGGCGCGGGCATCGGGCGTGAACGGTCCCGGTTCGGCCAGCGATGCGATCAGCCCCGGCAAAACCCCGGCCAGCCGTTGCGCAAGTGCCGCGCCCATGCGGCGGCGGGCGGTGTAAATGCCGGCCGGATCAGGCACTTGGCCCGCTGCGTGCAGGGTCTGCGCCATATCGTCATCCGATGGCAGCCGCAGGCAGAGCGCGCGAAAGGCCGGATCAAGACTGTCATCCTGCGCCACGCGGGCCAAAGCATCCAGCCAATCCGGCCCCGGCGATGCGCCTTCCGTCACCATCCGCGCCAGCAGATCCTTGGCGAGTGCGCGCCCCGCCTCCCATTTGTTGAACGGGTCGGTGTCATGCGCGAGCAGGAAGGCGCGCTCTTCGGCGCTGACCGCATGGTCCAGCACCACCGGCGCGGAAAATCCGCGCAGGATCGAAGGCACCGGGCGGGTGGACAGCCCGTCAAACGAGAAGGATTGGCGGGTTTGCGTCATTTCCAGCACCGTGGTCGGCACCACCTCATCGCCATTTGGGTTCAAAAGGCCGACCGCAATCGGCAGCACCTTGGCCCCCTTGACCGGCTGGCCCGGGGTTTCCGGGTTTTCCTGTTCAAAATGAAGCGTATAGGTGCCATTGCTAAAGTCATCCGTCACCTTCAGGCGCGGCGTGCCCGCCTCGGAATACCAGCGTTTGAACTGGGTCAGATCACGCCCCGTCGCATCCTGAAATACCGCCAGCCAGTCCTCAATCGTGGCGGCCTGTCCGTCGTGGCGGTCGAAATACAGATCCAGCGCGCGGGCGTAGCCGTCATCGCCGACCAGACGTTTCAACATGCCGATCACCTCGGCGCCCTTTTCATAGATCGTGGCAGTGTAGAAGTTGTTGATCTCGACATACGACTCTGGCCGCACCGCATGGGCCAGCGGCCCCTGATCCTCGCGGAACTGACGGGCGCGCAGCATCAGCACATCTTCGATCCGCTTCACCGCATGGCTGCGCATGTCGCCGGAAAACTGCTGATCGCGGAACACGGTCAGCCCTTCCTTGAGGCAGAGCTGGAACCAGTCGCGGCAGGTGATGCGGTTGCCGGTCCAGTTGTGGAAATACTCATGCGCGATGATCGCCTCGATCCGGGCGAAGTCATCATCAGTGGCGGTTTCGGGGCTGGCCAGAACGAATTTGGAGTTGAAGATGTTCAGCCCCTTGTTCTCCATCGCGCCCATGTTGAAATCATCGACCGCGACGATGTTGAACACATCCAGATCATATTCGCGCCCGTAAACCTGTTCATCCCACCGCATCGACCGGATCAGGCTGTCCATCGCATAGGCGCAGCGCCCTTCATCGCCCGGGCGCACCCAGATGTTGAGCGCGACATCGCGGCCCGACAGCGTGCGGAACGCGGCGGAATGCGCGCGCAGGTCGCCCGCGACCAGCGCGAACAGATAGGCGGGTTTGGGCCATGGGTCATCCCATTCGGCCCAACCCGGCCCTTGGTCCAGCAGGTTGCCGTTGGACAAAAGCACCGGCTGGGTTCCTTCGACCCGCACCCGGAACCGCGCCATCACATCGGGGCGGTCGGGATAGAAGGTGATCTTGCGAAAGCCTTCAGCCTCGCACTGGGTGCAATACATGCCGCGCGACATATACAGCCCCTCCAGCGCGGTATTGCCTTCGGGCGCGATCTGCACCTCGGTTTCCAGCACAAAGGACGCGTCGGGCAGGTCTGTCGCCGGAAGGGTCAGGCCGGTGGCGTCGGGGGTGATATCAAGCGCCCGCCCATCCACCGTCAGCGACAAAAGCCGCAGCCCTTCGCCATCCAGCCGCAGATCAATCCCCGCACCGCGCGCCGGGTTTGGCCGCATCTCCAGCCGCGCTTTCACCCGCGTCGCCTGTGGGGACAGATGAAAGGTCAACGCGACCTGATCGATCAGGTGCGAAAACGGCTGGTAGTCGGCAAGATGGATGGCGCGGGCGTGGGTCATGGCAATGGTCTCCTGTCCCGGCCCAAGCTAGGCGCTTGGGGGGCACACGCAAGCCCGAAGGCTTTGACGCGGGGCAAAAATCCATGCGCGGGGCGGATCGGGGCTTTACGAATCTGCGCCAGCCGCTATCTGTTTGTTCCATGAATGTTCTCGTCTGGTTCAAGCGTGATCTGCGGATCGATGACCACCCTGCCCTGACCCATGCCACGGGCCTCGGGCCGGTGCTGCCGCTGTATATTGTGGAGCCGGAGTATTGGGCGCTGCCCGACACATCGGCCCGGCAATGGGCGTTCACCGCCGAATGTCTAGCCGATCTGCGTCAGGATCTGGGGGCGGCAGGTGCGCGGCTGGCGGTCCGGGTCGGCGACGCGGTGGAGGTGATGGAGCGGCTGTGCCGCCAGCACAAGATCACCCAAATCGTCAGCCATGAAGAGACCGGCAATCTGTGGACCTTTGCGCGTGACCGCCGGGTGGCGGCATGGGCACGCGCTGCCGGGGTGGCATGGACCGAACTGCCGCAATCGGGCGTGGTGCGCAGGCTGGCCGGGCGCGACGGCTGGGCGCGGCGGCGCGACAGCTTTACCGCGCAGCCGCAACTGCCAGCGCCTTCGGGGCTGACCCCGGTGTCGGGGGTAGAGCCGGGGGTGATCCCCACCGCGCGCGCGCTGCGATTGACTGAGGATCGCTGCGCCCACCGCCAGGCGGGCGGGCGGCAGCACGGGCTGCTGGCGCTGGATACGTTCCTGACCAAACGCGGCGAGCCGTACCGTGCCGCCATGTCCTCACCGCTGACCGGCGAGCGGGCCTGTTCGCGCCTGTCGCCCTATCTGGCGCTTGGCGCGCTGTCGGGGCGCGAGGTGGCGCAGGCCACCACCGCGCGGCTGGGTGAGCGGCCCGGCGGGCGGTGGCCGGGGTCATTGGCCAGCTTTCAAAGCCGTCTGGCCTGGCGCGACCACTTCATGCAAAAGCTGGAGGATGAGCCGCAGATCGAAACGCGCTGCCTGCACCGCGCAGCGGAAGGCTTGCGCCCGCGCGACCCTGATGCCGCGCGGCTGGCGGCGTGGTCCGCGGGGGAAACCGGCTTGCCCTTTGTCGACGCCTGCATGCGATACCTGGCGGCGACCGGCTGGCTGAATTTCCGGATGCGGGCGATGGTGACATCGGTGGCGTCCTATCACCTTTGGCTGGACTGGCGCGCCACCGGCCCGGTGCTGGCGCGGCTGTTCACCGATTATGAACCCGGCATCCACTGGCCGCAGGTGCAGATGCAGTCGGGCACCACGGGCATCAACACGCCGCGCATCTACAACCCGGTGAAGCAGGGGGTTGATCAGGACCCGACCGGCGCCTTCACCCGCCGCTGGGTGCCCGAACTGGCAGAGGTGCCGGACGCCCTGCTGCAAAGCCCATGGCGGTGGGAGGGCGCGCGCGGGTTGCTGGGGCGGCGCTATCCTGAACCCGTGGTCGATGTGATGGCCGCGCAAAGGGCCGCGCGTGAGGCTGTCTTTGGCCTGCGCAAGACCGCGCCGCGCGCGGAAATCGTAGAGATCATCGAACGCCATGCCAGCCGCGCCGACCCGCGGTTCGTCAACGACCGCGCCCCGCGCAGGCGCGCGCCGGTGTCTGCGGCGCAGCTGAGCCTTGGCTTATAAGCCATGGCAAAGATGGTGAAAAAGGGCGATCTGCCTGCCAAGATCTGCGCCAAGTGCGGCAGGCCCTTTGCCTGGCGCAAAAAGTGGGAAAAGGTCTGGGACGAGGTGCGCTTTTGTTCCGACCGCTGCCGGACTGAGGCAAAGCGCAAGCCCGGTTAGCGGGCGAGTGACCCGGTGCTTGCCATCACCGACAGCTTCGCCAGCGTCTGATGCCCCAGATCCACCGCGCCGAAGCCCACGGCCATGCTCCGCGCGGCAAGGCTTGGGAAGGTCATTGCATAGCGGATGCGGGTGGCGTCGCCCTCTGCCGTCAGGGTCATCACAACCTCGGACGCGGCTTCGTCATCCGCTCCGGAGTCGAGCAGGAACTCCAGCCGGTGCGGGGCCTCCATCCGGGTGTAGCGGTGGCGGTTGGGCCAGACCTTGCCGTCCGGGCCGGTCATGTCGAAGATCCAGTGCCCGCCTTGCCGCAGATCAATCTCATGGGTCTGGCAGGTGAAGCCCTCTGGCCCGAACCATTGCGGCAGCAGGGTAGGATCAGTCCAGCAGCGCCAGACCCGTGCCACCGGGGCCGCGATCAACCGCGACAGGGTGATCGTGCGCCCGCTCACAGTGCCACCGCCACGCTGTCCAGCTGGTCCGCCGCCGTGCCCCAGCCCTGATGAAACCCCATATCCTCATGATTTTTGCGCTGGTCGGGGGTGCGGTGCAGGGCGATGGCGCGGTACAGCGTGCCAGTGCCTTCGGGCTCCAGCAGGATGATCGCGGTCATGCCAAAACTGTCAGGTGCCGGGCGATAGCCGGGGCCAAGCAGGTCGGTCCAGACCAGACGCCGCCCGGGGACAACCTCCAGAATACAGCCCGCGCCGGTCTGGCTGTCCATGCCGGGAATATCCATCGTGGTCGCAAAGATGCCGCCGGGGCGCAGGTCGATCTGCACATCGCGCGTCACCACAGGTTTTGGGGCGAACCACTGCTCGAGCAACTTGGGTTCGGTCCAGCAGCGCCAGACCTTTGCCGGCGGGGCCTTGAAATGGCGGGTCAGGTCCAGATCAGTCTCGGGGTTCAGGATCATCGTCATCCTCCAGCGTTTCAAGAAATGCGCCCAGCCGGTCGGTCCGCGCCTCCCACTCGGCCCGGGCCGCGGCCAGCCAGTCGGTTGCCAGATCCAGCGTCACCGGCACTGCCCGGCACAGCCGGGTGCGGCCGCGCTTTTCAGACCGGATCAGCCCCGCCTCTTCCAGCACGCTCAGGTGCCGCAGCACGGTGGGCAGCGCAAAGCCGGTGGGGGCGGCCAAGGCTGAAACCGGCACAGGCCCCTGCCCCAGATGCAGCAGCAAGGCCCGGCGGGTGGGGTCGCCAAGCGCGTGAAAGATGCGCGACAGATCGGGATCATGCTTAGCCATATGGCTTAGTATCATAAGCGGCGCGGCGTGCCAAGAAAAACTTAGCAGATTGGCTTTGTATTGCACTCTTCGGCAAACGCGAAAGCTGTCATCCGGTTTTTTTGGTAAAATAACATGACCGCTTTTATTGCCTCTGGCGGGTTTTCTGACTATCTCTGCCCCAGCATACCACGGCATCCCATCGGACACCGAACCAGAGACGAGGACACCCCATGACAGACCGCATCGCCATCACCGGGCTGAAGGTTGACGCCCGTCTTGTGGATTTCGTCGATAAGCACGCGCTTCCTGGCACCGGGATCGACGCCGCCAGCTTCTGGCATGGATTTGCCGGGGCGGTGGCTGATCTGATGCCGAAGAACCTCGCCCTGCTGGCCAAACGCGCCGCTTTGCAGGCGCAGATCGACGATTGGCACAAGGCGCGGCGGGGGCAGAGCTTTGATGCGGGCGCTTACCGCGCGTTTCTGACCGGGATCGGCTATCTGGTGCCCGAAGGCCCGGATTTCGCGATCAAAACCACGCAGACCGACCCGGAAATCGCGCTTGTCCCCGGCCCGCAATTGGTGGTGCCGGTGATGAACGCGCGCTATGCGCTGAACGCGGCCAATGCGCGCTGGGGCAGCCTGTATGATGCATTGTATGGCACCGATGCTTTGGGCGATCTGCCGACGGCCAAGGGCTATGACGCGGCGCGCGGCGCGCGCGTGGTCGCCTGGGGCCGGACGTTTCTGGATGAGGCGGTGCCGCTGGCGGCTGGATCGTGGTCCGAAGCGCGCGGCTTTCGCGTTGAGGATGGCCAGCTTTGGGTGACCGGGGCGGAAGATGCGGTCGGTCTGGCCAATCCGTCGCGTTTCGTCGGCTATGCGGGCGATGCGACGGCCCCGACCACGATTGTGCTGAAGAACAACGGCTTGCACATTGCGGTGCAGGTGGATGCCAGCACGCCGACCGGGCGGGACGATCTGGCGCATGTGTCGGATATCCGGCTGGAATCGGCGATGTCGGCGATCATGGACTGCGAAGACTCGGTCGCGGCGGTGGACGCCGAAGACAAGGTGCTGGCCTATGGCAACTGGCTGGGGCTGATGAAGGGCGATCTGGCTGAGGTGATTGTCAAGGGCGGCAAGGAATCTGTGCGCAGGCTGAACCCGGACCTGAGCCTTACCGCCCCGGAGGGCGGCACGGTGACGCTGAAAGCGCGCGCGCTGCTGTTGGTGCGCAACGTCGGCCACCTGATGACCAACCCGGCGATCCTGACCGAAGATGACCGCGAGATTGGCGAGGGCATCATGGATGCTTTCTTGACCACGCTGTGTGCGATGCATGATCTGAAAAAGACGGACGGCACCCGCAATTCGACCATGGGTTCGGTCTATGTGGTCAAGCCAAAGATGCATGGGCCCGAAGAGGTGGCCTTTGCTTGCGAGATTTTTGACCGGGTGGAACAGGTGCTGGGCCTGCCCCGCTTTACCGTCAAGCTGGGCATCATGGATGAAGAGCGCCGCACCAGTGCCAACCTCAAGGAATGCATCCGCGCCGCCACGGACCGGGTCGCCTTCATCAACACCGGCTTCCTCGACCGCACCGGGGACGAGATCCACACCAGCATGGAAGCCGGACCGATGGTCCGCAAAGGCGACATGAAGGCGTCTGCCTGGATCAAGGCCTATGAGGACCGCAATGTCGATATTGGCCTCGCCTGCGGCTTGCAGGGCCGCGCGCAGATCGGCAAGGGCATGTGGGCCGCACCTGACCTGATGGGTGACATGCTGGCGCAGAAGATCGCGCATCCGCAGGCCGGGGCGAATTGCGCCTGGGTGCCATCGCCCACCGCCGCCACGCTGCACGCCACGCATTACCACCGCGTCGATGTGCTGGCGCGGCAGGTCGAGATTGCACGCGGCGGCCCGCGCGGCATGCTGGACGCGCTGCTGAACATCCCGCTGGCGCAAGGTGCCAACTGGTCGGAAGAGGATATCCGGCAAGAGGTGGAGAACAACGCGCAGGGCATTCTGGGCTATGTCGTGCGCTGGATCGATCAGGGCGTGGGCTGCTCCAAAGTGCCTGACATCCATGATGTCGGCTTGATGGAAGACCGCGCCACCTGCCGGATCTCATCACAGGCTTTGGCGAACTGGCTGCACCATGGGGTGATCGGGGAAGATCAGGTGATCGCGGCCATGCGCAAGATGGCGGCAGTGGTGGACCGGCAGAACGAAGGCGACCCGCTGTACCAGCCGATGGCCCCGGGCTATGACGGAGTAGCCTTCCGCGCCGCCTGTGATCTGGTGCTCAAGGGGCGCGAACAGCCCTCGGGCTATACCGAGCCGGTGTTGCACGCCCGTCGTCTGGAAAAGAAAGCACAAGCCCTATGACCATCAGCATCGCACAAGCCCGCACGATCATCTCCACCGCTCTGGCCACGGGGCATGCGGCGGGGATGAAGCCTTTGTCGGTGGTCGTGGTCGACACCGGCGGCCATACCATCGCCTTTGAGCGCGAGGATGGGGCCGCGCCGGGCCGCTATGCGCTGGCGCATGGCAAGGCCAATGGCTGCATCATGCTGGGCCTGCCCGGCAGCGCCATTCAGGCCCGTGCGGACAGTCAGGCCTATTTCATGCAGGCGATGAACGGGCTGTATGGCGGCGATTTCGTGCCGGTCAAGGGCGGGGTACTGGTGCGCGATGGGTCAGGCACCGTGCTTGGCGCGGTCGGGGTCACCGGCGACACGTCAGACAATGATGCGCTGGCGGCCTGTGCGGGGGTTGAGGCGGCGGGGCTGGTGGCGCAAAGCTGACCACCCGCCCCCTTCTCAACCAATATCCAGCGCGATGGAATGAACCCTCGTGTTGAGGTCGCCAAGTGCGGCATGAACCGCGCGGTGGCGGGCCACGCGGCCCATCGCAGCCAGACTGTCGGCCCGCAGCAGGATGCGGAAATGGCTCTCACCCGTGCCGTCATCGCCGGCATGACCGGCGTGCATATGGCTTTCGTTCACGATTTCAATCTGTTGCGGTGCAAAGGCTGCGATCAGCCGCTGTTCCATTTCGGTCTTCACGGTCATTTTTGATGTCACCCCTTCAATCTGCCGCTCAAACCCCTAAACTGTGCCGCCCGAGTCGGAAAGACACAGGGACGCATGAAAGGCAGACCATGGTCACGAAACCCCCCTTCGAATTCGACATCCGTGTCTCTGCGGACAAGAAACGCAAGAAAACCACACGGCGGGGGATGTCTGGCGCGTTCGAGACCTCGAACAAACCCTGCGACTTTCCGGGCTGCACCGAGGCCGGTGCGTATCGCGCGCCCAAAAGCCCCGAACTGCTGGATGAGTTTTTCTGGTTCTGCAAGGATCACATCCGCGAATACAACCTGAAGTGGAACTTCTTTCAGGGCACGTCGGATGATGATTTTCAGAAATTCCTCGACAAGGACCGGGTCTGGGAACGCCCCACCAAACCGTTCAGCCGCAAGGATGACGGGCGGGCCTGGGCACGGCTGGGGGTGGATGACCCGCTGGCGCTGCTGGGGGAAAAGGCCACGCAGAACCCGGGCAGCCGGCCTGCCGGCACATCAACCCGCAAACTGCCCCCGACAGAGCGCAAGGCGATCGAGATTCTGGATGCCCGCGACACCTGGACCAAGACCGAAATCCGTAAGCAATACAAATCTTTGGTCAAGGATCTTCATCCGGACATGAACGGCGGCGACCGCAGCGACGAAGAGCGACTGCAAGAGGTGGTCTGGGCCTGGGACCAGATCAAGGACAGCCGTTATTTCCGGGAATGACCGGGTAGTCGATTTTTCTGCGACACATAAAAGCAGCGGGCCGGGGCCCGCTGTTTTTATGTCTGCCGGATTTTTCGCCGCAAAATCGTGGCGCTGCGCCGGTCAGGCCGCGCGGAAGGTCAGCGCCGCACCATTCATGCAATACCGCTTGCCGGTCGGTTGCGGACCGTCATCGAACACATGGCCGAAATGCCCGCCGCAGCGGCGGCAATGCACCTCGGTCCGCGTGCCGAACAGGCTGCGGTCGGCCTTGGTGCCGACGGCATTCTGCAACGGCTGCCAGAAGCTGGGCCAGCCGGTGCCGCTGTCATACTTGTGCTCGGATGAAAACGCCGGCAGATCGCAGCCCGCGCAATAATAGGTGCCCACCCGCGTTTCGGTGTCCAGCGGGCTGGTGAAGGCGCGTTCTGTAGCCTCTTCGCGCAGCACGCGGTAGGGCAGATCGCCCAGTTTTGCGCGCCATTCCGCTGGCGTCATCTGAATTTCAAAATTCCCTTCGGCAGACCATGCCGACCGGCCCATGACAAAAAGGGCCACGCCCCCCAATACAACCGCACGTCTGTTCATGCTCGCCTCCATCTATGCCAACCTTATACCCTGCTCTACGCGGGCGCGGGCACAAAGGTTTCGCCCTCACGCAAACGGGAAGTCTTGCCCTTGCCCTTGAACCCCCCGGTATTATGATCCACAACTCCACAGAACATGCCCATAAGACCTGAACAGGACGACGCACGATGCTGGATCACGCCATGAAGCCGACAGAAGAAATCAATGTGCGTGAGGTGTTCGGCATCGACACTGACATGAAGGTCAAGGGCTTTGCCGAAGCCACCGACCGCGTGCCGGCGATTGACCCGACCTACAAGTTCGATCCTGACACCACTTTGGCGATTCTGGCAGGCTTTGCCTATAACCGCCGGGTGATGATCCAGGGCTATCACGGCACGGGCAAATCGACCCATATCGAACAGGTGGCGGCCCGGCTGAACTGGCCTTGCGTGCGGGTCAACCTGGACAGCCACATCAGCCGGATCGACCTGATCGGCAAGGATGCGATCAAGCTGCGTGATGGCAAGCAGGTGACGGAATTCCACGAAGGCATTCTGCCCTGGGCCCTGCGCAACACCGTGGCCATCGTGTTTGACGAATATGACGCAGGCCGCGCCGATGTGATGTTCGTGATCCAGCGCGTGCTGGAAACCGATGGCAAGCTGACCCTGCTGGATCAGAATGAAATCATCACGCCGAACCCGTATTTCCGCTTGTTCGCCACGGCAAACACCGTGGGTCTGGGCGATACCACGGGGCTTTACCACGGCACCCAGCAGATCAACCAGGCGCAGATGGACCGCTGGAGCCTTGTGGCCACGCTGAACTACCTGAGCCACGACGCCGAGGCCGCGATCGTTCTGGCCAAATCGCCGCATTACAACACCGAAAAAGGCCGCAAGGTGATCAGCCAGATGGTCACTGTGGCCGACCTGACCCGCACCGCCTTCATGAACGGCGACCTGTCGACGGTCATGAGCCCGCGCACGGTGCTGAACTGGGCGCAGAACGCCGAGATTTTCCGCAACGTGGGCTATGCCTTCCGGCTGACCTTCCTGAACAAATGCGACGAGCTGGAACGGCAGACGGTGGCCGAATTCTACCAGCGCTGCTTTGCCGAGGAACTGCCGGAATCGGCGGCGTCGATGGCGATGAAGTGATGAGGCTCGGGCTCATGCTGTTCAAGCGTTGAACGAGACACCTCTGAAGCGTCCGGTCTGGTCCCGGATGTTTGACACGATTTATATCGTCTCTCTGCCGGGCGACAGTGCAAGGCGCGCGCGCCTGGCAGAATACCTGCCCGCGTTCGGCATTGATAACGTTGTCTGGGTGACGGCGCTTGGCGCGGAAAGTAGCGAGGTGGCGCAAGCATATGCCTCTGGCCTTGTCGTTGATTTTCCGCCTTGCTTCAGATGTGGCCATACCGACTGCGGCAGCAAAGACTGCAACAATATCCTTGTGCCGCCACAGGTTGGAAATTTTCTGACGAAGCTGGGCCTGTGGCGCCGCATCGCGGCTCATCCCCAACGTGCGCTTGTGCTTGAGGATGATGTTGTTTTTCACGAATGGAGTGTATCCACGCTGGAATGGCTGGAACAGCAGATCATTGATGGTGGTCTGACGTTCAGAGCTGACATGCCGTTGCTTATCCGGCTGGGATGGGCGCTTGGGGCGGACCACACAGCCGCTGCACCCCGCGTGACAGCAGATGTCCGGATGTCAAATCCGGGCTATGCCATCACCTCGGCGATGGCAGAGCTTGTCTTGAAGCGCTTCAAAAAGATCGACACCACATCGGATGTGTTTCTCCACGCGCGCGCATCAGCCAAAGAAGAGGCGATCACACTGCTGCCGCCCATTGCCTCCGATCTTTCCTGGTCCGTGGGGTCGATGCCGTCGACAATTCACCCCAAGGAAACCCATGCAGCCTATCTTGAACAGCAAGGGCTCGGGGATAAGGCCGACGCATACCGAAAAGTCATTCGCAAACATATCAAGCATGCCTTCTGGAGACGGCTGTTGATTCTGGGCCATCCGCGCACGGGAACCGGACATGCTGCGGCCACTTTGCGCGCATGGGGCCTCGATATCGGACACGAGGCAGATGGCAAGGATGGCATATGCTCATGGATGCTCGCCGTTGAGGATGAGGCCCCCTGGGCTGCGGACGAGGTTGCCCGGCACCGCGCTGCCCTACGTTACAAACTGCTTTTGCATGTTGTCCGCTCTCCCGTTGACGCGATTCCGTCTATCATCCGCGAAGACAGGCATGCGCCGCTGTCGCTTGCCTACCGAAGAAAACATGTTCTGGAACGCTTCGATATCGACATCTGCGCTGCTGCGACGGAACTCGAAACGTCGGTGATGTCTCTGGTGTACTGGTCCCGCTTGATTGCAGCGCAAAAGCCCGATTTGGTGTTTCATGTCGAGGATGGACTGGAAGGATTGCGCACCTTCCTGACCACGCAGGGAGAGCAGGTCTCCCCCGACGCTCTGCCTCCGTCAGCACCGGTCAATGCTGACAAGTTTTACCGTGGCCTGCGCCATCCCAAGCCTGCCATGACGTCGCAGGATTGGAAGACGCTCTCGCCGCAGACCCGGAATCTTCTGGCAAGCTATTGTGATCACTACAGATACCCGATGCCCTGACTGGCTATGATCCCACCGGGGACAAAGAAATTAGTCATTCCCCGACCCCGGAAAACACCGATATTGCCCTTGCTGACCACTCCCGTCGGTGCCACATTCCCGCTATGACCAAACCCACCGACAACCCCGCCGACCCGTTCAAGAAGGCCCTTGCCGAGGCCACCAAGGTCATGGCCGATGATCCGGAGATGACCGTCACTTATTCGGTGGACCCGCCGGGGATGAACCGCGATGGCGTGCGCCTGCCGCAGGTCAGCCGCCGGATGACGCGGGATGAGGTGTTGCTCGCCCGTGGCACCGCCGATGCCTTTGCCCTGCGCCGCAAATTCCATGACGAGGCGGTGTCGAACCGCTATGCCCCCAGCGGCCAGATGGCGCGCGATATCTATGACGCGATGGAAACTGCCCGCTGTGAGGCGGTTGGTGCCCGCGCCATGCCGGGCACGGCGGGCAATATCGACGCCAAGATCGGGCATGAGGCTGACCGCAAGGGCTATGCCCAGATCACCAATGCGCAGGACGCGCCTTTGTCGGTGGCGGCCGGCTATCTGGTGCGGCATCTGGCGACGGGGCGCGATCTGCCTGCCGGGGCCGCCAATGTGATGTCCCTGTGGCGCGGTTTTATCGAAGAACAGGCCAGCGGCACATTGGAAAACATCGACCATGTGCTGGCCGATCAGGCCGCTTTTGCCCGGCTGACCCGCAAGGTGATTTCCGACCTTGGCTATGGCGACCAGCTGGGCGATGACCCCGACGCACCCGATGACGATGCCGCCGATGATCAGGCGCAGGAGGATGAAGACAGCCCTGAAAGTCAGGGTGAGGACCAGTCCGAACAGGACGAATCCGAGGCCAGCCCCGAGCGCAGCCAGGAAGACCAGCAGGACCAGTCACAGGCGCAGGTCTCGATGGAAGACAGCGCCGATATGGAGCAGGGCGATGAGGCGGAGCTGCCCGAGGGCGAGGCCCCGCTGGAACCACCGCCCCCTGCCCCGCATTCCTCGGCCGATCCGAACTACACCGTCTATACCACCGATTTCGATGAGGAGATCCGCGCCGAAGATCTGGCCGAACCGGCAGAACTGGAACGTCTGCGCGCTTATCTCGACCAGCAGCTCGAACCGCTGAAAGGTGCCGTCAGCCGTCTGGCCAACAAGCTGCAGCGCCGGTTGCAGGCGCAGCAGAACCGCAGCTGGGATTTTGATCTGGAAGAGGGCACGCTGGACGCGGGCCGTCTGGCGCGGGTGGTGGCGAACCCGACCACCCCACTGAGCTTCAAGCAGGAAAAGGATACCGAGTTCCGCGACACATGCGTAACGATCCTGCTCGACAACTCCGGCTCGATGCGCGGGCGCCCAATCAGCATTGCCGCCATCTGCGCCGATGTGCTGGCGCGCACGCTGGAACGGTGTTCGGTCAAGGTGGAGATTCTGGGCTTTACCACCCGCGCCTGGAAGGGCGGCCAAAGCCGCGAACGCTGGCTGGCCCAAGGGCGTCCGCAGCAGCCGGGGCGGCTGAACGATCTGCGCCACATCATCTACAAGGGGGCCGATGCGCCCTGGCGCCGGGCGCGGCCCAATCTGGGGCTGATGATGAAAGAGGGCTTGCTGAAGGAAAACATCGACGGCGAGGCGCTGGAATGGGCGCACCGCCGCGCGGCGGCCCGGCCCGAGGCGCGCAAGATCCTGATGGTGATTTCAGACGGCGCGCCGGTGGATGACAGCAGCCTGTCAGTCAACCCGGCGAATTTTCTGGAAAAGCACCTGCGCGACGTGATCGCCATGGTCGAACGCAAGCGCGCGGTGGAACTGATTGCCATCGGCATCGGCCATGATGTGACCCGCTATTACCAGCGCGCCGTGACCATCACCGATGTGGAACAGCTGGCTGGCGCGATGACCGAGCAGCTGGCCGGGTTGTTCGACACCGATCCACGCAAGCGCGCCCGCGTGTTGGGGATGCGCAAGACGGGGTAACAGTGCACCTTTGCGGCAGGCCTTCCGCCCGGCCCCGGCGGTGCATTTGAGTATTTTGATCAAGGTGAACGTGATGTTCCAGAGCTTTGACAGCCATGCCACGCCGGAACAGGGCCCGCCCCGGCTGGCAGCTCTGCGCGACGCTCTGGCGCGCGAGGGGCTGGCCGGGTTCATCATCCCGCGCGCCGATGCGCATCAGGGCGAATACGTTGCGGCGCGGGATGAGCGGTTGCAATGGCTGACCGGGTTTACCGGATCAGCCGGCTTTGCCGTGGTGCTGCCGGACATTGCGGGGGTGTTCATAGACGGGCGCTACCGTGTTCAGGTCCGGGCGCAGGTGGACCTTGAGTGCTTCACTCCGGTGTCCTGGCCTGAGGTCAGGCCCGGCGACTGGATCAGGCAGCATCTGAGCACGGGGGAGGTCGGCTTTGACCCGTGGTTGCAGACGGCGGATGAGATTGCGAGCCTGCGGGCGGTGCTGGAGCCCGCTGGGCTGGGCCTGCGGGCCACGCGCAATCAGGTGGATGCAATCTGGCCCGACCAGCCGCCTGCGCCCTGCGGGCTGGCATTCGTGCACCCCGACGCTCTGGCCGGGGAGAGCAGTGCCGACAAGCGGGCGCGGCTGGCCGAAACCCTGCGCGATGCGGGACAGTTTGCGGCGGTGATCACCCTGCCCGACTCGATCTGCTGGCTGCTGAACATCCGTGGCGCGGATGTGCCGAAAAACCCGGTGCTGCACGGCTTTGCCATCTTGCAGGATGATGGCCACGTGACCCTGTTCACTGACCCTGCCAAGCTGGACGAGGCCACGCGCGCCCACCTTGGCCCAGAGGTCAGCCTGTGCCCGCCCGCCGCCTTTGTGCCCGCGCTGCGCACGCTGTCCGGGCCGGTGCGGGTGGACCGGGGCACAGCGCCGCTGGCGGTCAGCGAGGAGCTGACCGATGCGGGGACAGAGGTGGCCTGGGGCGATGACCCCTGCCGCCTGCCAAAGGCCCGCAAGACGGCGGCCGAGATTGCAGGCATGCGCGAGGCCCATCTGCGCGACGGGGCGGCGATGGTGGCGTTTCTGGCCTGGCTGGACCGCCAGCCGCCGGATACGCTGACCGAGATTGATGTGGTGACGGCCTTGGAAGGCTTTCGCCGCGCCACCAATGCGCTGCATGACATCAGCTTTGACACCATCTGCGGTGCCGGGCCGAATGGGGCCATCATGCATTACCGCGTGACGCGCGAGACCAATCGCACGGTGCGCAACAACGAACTGCTGCTGGTGGATTCAGGCGCGCAATACCGCGACGGCACCACTGACATCACCCGCACGGTTGCGGTTGGTGACCCGGGGGATGAGGCGCGGGCCTGCTATACCCGGGTGTTGCAGGGCATGATCGCCATTTCGCGCGCGCGCTTTCCCAAGGGTGTGGCGGGCCGGGATCTGGACCCGCTGGCGCGGTTTGCGCTGTGGGTGGCGGGGCAGGATTTCGACCACGGCACCGGCCATGGGGTGGGCGCGTTCCTGTCGGTGCACGAAGGGCCACAACGGCTGAGCCGGTTGTCAGAGGTGCCGCTGGAACCGGGGATGATCCTGTCGAACGAACCGGGCTATTACCGTGAAGGCGCCTTCGGCATCCGGCTGGAAAACCTGATTGTGGTGCAGGTGGCCCCCGGTCTGGGCGACAACCGCGCGCAGTATTCGTTCGAGACGCTGACCTTTGTGCCGCTGGACCGGCGGCTGATCGTGACGGCGATGCTGTCACCGGATGAGCGGGTCTGGCTGGACGCCTACCACGCCGAGGTGCTGGCGAAGATCGGGCCGCGTGTGTCGGGCGATGTGCTGGACTGGCTGACGGCGGCTTGCGCGCCGCTTTAAGCGGTCGCCGCCACCGACCGGATGCGGTCGACCATCGCGCGCAGCCCGTTTGACCGCTGCGCCGACAGGTGGTCGTTCAACCCCAACCGCCCGAGTTCCGCCGGGGCGTCGATGGCCACCACCTGACCCACCGGCACGCCGGAATACAGCGCGTGCAGAATGGCGATCAGCCCGCGCACGATCATCGCATCGCTTTCGCCCTGAAAATCGAAGCGCCCGTCGGTCACCACCGGGCGCAGCCAGACCTGACTGGCGCAGCCGTCAACCTTCAGCGCAGGCACCTTGAATTCATCGGGCAAGGGCGGCATCGCCTTGCCCAGCTCGATCACATGGCGATAGCGGTCTTCCCAATCGTCGAGAAAATCGAAGGTTTCGGCAATGTCTTCAAAGGCGGGGGTGGCCATGGGCGGGGCTCCTTTGCGACAGGAGGTAATGCCCCACCCGGCATTGGTCCAGCCCCTTTGGGTCAAATCAACAGCCGCCCTTTTCAAAAGCAGGCTGATCGGCTACCCAAGATCAAAGCGAAGAGGGATGGACCTATGAAACGACCTGTGACCGCCGCCCTTGTTGCCGTTCTGGTTCTGACATCCTGCGGGGCGGTGCGCGAGTCGCGGCTGAACCCGTTCAACTGGTTTGGCCGGTCAGAGCGGGTGGAAACCATCGCGCCGCTGCAACGGACCGTCGATCCGCGCCTGCTGGTGGCGGATGTGGCCGAGCTGAGCATCGAACCCTATACCGGCGGGGCGATCGTGCGCGCGACCGGGGTGATGGAAAGTCAGGGCTGGTGGAACGCCGAACTGGTCGAGGTGGAAGGCGACGATCCGACGCATCTGGTGCTGGATTTCCGCATCCTGCCCCCGGTCACCCAAACGGCGGTCGGCAACACCCGCACGCGCGAGGTGACGGCCGCGACGACCATCAACCCGCGCCGGCTGGAAGATATCAGCCGCGTGACCGTGCAGGGCGAGCGGTCGGCGCGTACGACACGCCGCTAAGGGTTTGGGGCGCCGGTCAGGTTCCGGCGCGCCGCTGCGCTTACAGCCGGATCACCCGCACTTCGCTGCCCTTGGCCGACAGGGCAATCTCGCCCCGGCACAGGGCCAGCGCGTCATTGCCAAAAGCTTCCTTGCGCCAGCCGCCAAGCGCCTCGACCTCGCGGCCACCGGCAGCGATGGCGTCAAGGTCTGACGACGATGCGATCAGTTTCGGGGCAACGCCAAGGCTTTCCGACTTGGCTTTCAGCAGCACGCGCAGCAGATCGGCCAGTGCCGGGTTGACCTGAATCTGCTCGCGCTCATCGGCGACCTTTGGCATGTCTTCCGGCTTCATCGCCAGCCCGGCCTTGACGGCGGCCAGAATGCCATCGGCAATCTCGGGCTTGCGCCCTTCGCGCATCAGCAGGCGCGACCGGCCCAACTCCTCAACCGAAGTTGGCCGGGTCGAGGCCAGTTCGAGCAGGGCATCGTCCTTCATCACCCGGCTGCGTGGCACGTTGTTTTTCTGCGCATATTCCTCGCGGAACCGCGCCAACTCTTTGACCACGGCCAGAAACCGGCCCGAGGTGGTACGGGTTTTGATCCGCAGCCAGGCCTCTTCCGGGGTGGTGGTGTAGGTTTCGGGATTGACCAGCACCGCCAGCTCTTCGCCCACCCAGTGCGAGCGGCCATTCTTGGCCAGCTGCGCCGCCAGCCATTCATAGATCACCCGCAGATGGGTGACATCGGCCAGCGCATATTCCTTTTGCGCATCGGTCAGCGGGCGGCGCGACCAGTCGGTAAAGCGGCTGGTCTTGTCAAGGTTTTCCTTGGCAATCTTGCGCACCAGCGTCTCGTAGCCCACCTGTTCGCCAAAGCCGCAGACCATGGCCGCGATCTGGGTGTCGAACAGCGGTTCGGGGAAGACATTGCCCTCAACGAAGAAGATCTCCAGATCCTGCCGGGCGGCGTGGAACACCTTGACCGTCGCCTTGTGGCGAAAGAGGTCATACAGCGGCTCCATGCTCATCGCCTCGCCCTCGATCGGGTCGACCAGAACCGCGTCGCCGGTCTTGCCGGGCAGCGCCATCTGGATCAGGCACAGCTTTGACCAATAGGTCCGCTCGCGCAGGAACTCGGTGTCGATCGTCACATAAGGTTGGGATTTTGCCGCCTCGCAAAAGGCTGCGAGGTCTTCGGTGGTGGTAATCGTGCGCATCGGTCGCGTCTTTCAAGGGGCCGCGGGGGCATCCCGCAACAAGTGTCCTTTCGCTATAGGCGGCAGCCCTCCCCTTGAAAAGCCCCAGATCCAATTTTACGGGCTTTCGCTGCGACAGATGGGGGCAAGGCTGCTAGATTTCCCGGCAGGCAGAGCAGAAATCACACCCTATGGCACAAGTAGAACTGTTCCTGCGTGGCGATCAGATCGCCACGTATCAATCACTTGCGTCTTCCGGCAACGGGGATGACATGCAGGTCACCCTGACCGGGGTGGAAACGCTGGGTGCATCCGACAGCTATTTCCGCGTGGTGGTGCGTCAGGTCAATGATGGCGAGGGCAACTTCAGCAACGGTCAGTTTGTCGACATCTATGCCTGGCCGGAAGATGACCCGCCGGGCCCGGCGCTGTACAGCAGCCTGAACCCGCAACACGACCAGTATCAGGGCCGGGCCTCCTCTGGCGGGCATCAGATTTTCACCAACCCTGCCAATATCGTGTTCCAGATCAACGGGATCACGGCAGGCACGGTGCAGTACGGGCCGGGGGCTGACCCGCCCCGCGCGGAAAAGCTGCCGTTCAACGGATTTGAACAAAGCCCGCCTGCGATTCCCTGCTTTGTTGCAGGCACGCTGATCCTGACCAGTCGCGGCATGCTGGGGGTAGAGGGGCTTCGCCCCGGCGATCTGGTGCAGACCATGGACAATGGCTATCGCCCCGTGGTCTGGGCCGGGCGGCGCACGGTCTGCGGGCTGGGGTCGATGGCCCCCGTGCGGATTGCCGCCGGGGCGGCGGGCAACCAGCGCGATCTGCTGGTATCGCCGCAACACCGGATGCTGGTCACCGGCTGGCCGTCCGAACTGACGATGGGCGAGCGTGAAACCTTTGCCGCCGCCCGGCATCTGATCAACGGGCGCACGATCCGCCGCTTGCGCAGACCGACGGTCACCTATGTGCATCTGTTGTGCGAAGATCATCAGGTGATCTTTGCCGAAGGCGCGCCGACCGAAAGCCTGTTCGCCGGGGGATCGGCGCTTTCAGCCTTTGACCCGCGCGCGCGCGACGAGATCCGCCGGTTGTTCCCGGCGCTGTGTCCGGTCAGCGGCACCGGAACCGGGCTCGCCCGTCCGGTGCTGCCGCCGGTGGCGGCACGTCTGGCGGGGCTTTGACGCAGGTCGCGTCCTGACCGGCTCCGGTCAAACGCAACATGCTCTGGCGCAGTCTGTTTATCCAGCCGCATCAGAAATGGCAGCGCATTGCGCAATCCGGTTTGCCCCCCTCGGGGCAAACCAGACCTGTCGCGCAGAGCAATATCGGGCTGGAAGCGGGACGCAAATCCACCACGGATGCGCGTCCCGCCTCTGGCCTGACTGTATCAGGCAGCTTTGCGACGGGCGAAGGCAAGCGCCCCAAGGCCCCCAAGCAGCAACAGACCGCCTGCAGGCAGCGGCACAGGTGACGGTGGCAGAAGCGCATCCACGCTTGCACGGACGCGATCCGTGTAGTCAGTGAAAAATCCGTCATAGCCCAGCTGGAACAATGCGGCGATCTGCGCATCCGAGGCCTCTTGGGTCAGCGGACGCAAGGTATAGCCGTGGACGATCAGGCCAAGCGCATGGGCCGCATCGACAAAACCCTGGGTCAGGGCCTGCCCGGACAGGCTGACGCCCACCCCGTCCGCAAACGTGGCAATCTCGGCCAGGGTCATGCCGCCAATGCTGTACTCGCCGGATGCCAACAGCGAAACGCCGCCGAGAGCGGCAAGGCGCTGGCTGCTGCCTTCCTCTTCCTGAATCTTGGCAATCGCGCGCAGGGCGTTCAGATCAAAGCTCTGGATGAACACCTTGTCATTCGCGCTGTTGAAGCCAGCCGCGTTCAAATGCTGGACAATCTGGCGGCTTCCGGCTTCCGATGTCGGCGATTTCGCCTCGGGGTAGATGCCGATCTGGGTTCCGTTGGCCGTGTTGTAGTCTACCAGAAAATCAAGAACCTCCTGGAAGGTCGGCACACGGTAGGGGTTGTCCATCGACGGCGTAAAGCCGGGATAGGTGGTGCCTGCCTGCGGGCCGCGCGGCGTGACCGTCAGTTGCTGGATCTCGGCATAGGTGAAGTTGCCGACCGGCTCATTCTCGCGTCCCGGAAACACGGTGGCGACGTTCGTCGTGCCTTTCAGCGTTGTATCGTGCATCGCAACCAGAACACCATCCTTGGTCAGCGCAAGGTCGGGTTCGATATAGTCCGCACCCATTTGGATCGCGAGCTGGTAGCCGCCAAGCGTATGCTCTGGCAAATACCCCGCCGCCCCGCGATGGGCGATCACAATCGGGGCCTGCCCGTCAAGCGTGTTCAGGGTTGCCGCACCGACAGTGCCGGTCAGACCCAAGGCGGCGATCAATGCCGCCGCGAGGACGTGAAATTTCATGTTGGTTCCTTTCAAGCTGTGCCCGTTAACGAATTGGACACGCTTGTGCGGCTACCAGCGGCACGTGACAGGATTGTTGCGCCAATGCGAACAATTTTACACAGGGTTGACCGACAAGCCCTGCCCAAACGTGGGAGCGGGCCATGTTCGGGCCGGGACTGAAACACAGGTTCGCCTGTGGCCGGTTATTGATCCCGATCCAGAAACAGGGGCTTCCGCTGGCCCGCCACAAAGCGGCGCAGCACCAGCGGATACAGCCGGTGCTCCTGCACCAGCACCCGGGCCGACAGGCTGTCTGCGGTATCATCTGCCAGAACCGGCACCACGGCCTGCCCCAGCACCGGGCCTGCGTCCAGTTCCGCCGTCACCTCATGCACCGTGCATCCGGCCTGGGTGTCGCCCGCGTCCAGCGCGCGCTGATGGGTGTGCAACCCTGGGTACTTCGGCAGCAAGGACGGGTGGATGTTCAGCATCCGCCCGTCAAACCGGCGCACAAAATCCGGGGTCAGCACCCGCATGAACCCGGCAAGGCACAGCACATCCGGGTTTGCCGCAAGGATGGGCTTCAAAAGCTCGGCCTCGAACGCGGCGCGGTCGCGGCCAAAGCCGCGATGATCCACCGCAACCGTGGCCACCCCGAGGGCAGCCGCCGATGCCAACCCCGCCGCCTGCGGGTCATTGGAGGCCACCAGCACCGGCTGCGCATAGCCATTCGCCAGCATATCCTGCACCAGCCGCAGCATGTTGGAGCCACCCCCGGAAATCAGGATGGCAACCCGTGTCACAGCAGGCGGCCCGTGTAGATCACGCCTTCGCCTTCAACGACCTGACCCATGCGGATCACAGTCTCACCCTCGGCCTGCAGCAGTGCGGTCAGCGCCTCGGCACGGTCTGCGGCCACCACCAGCATCATGCCGATGCCGCAGTTGAAGGTTTTCAGCAGTTCCGGCTCTGACATGTTCGCCGTGCGCGCCAGCCAGCCGAACACCGGCGGCAGATCCCAGGCATCCAGATCAATCTGACAGGCCAGGCCTTCGGGGAGCACCCGCGGCGGGTTTTCGGTCAGCCCGCCGCCGGTGATATGGGCCAGCGCATGCACCCCCCCGGCCCGCACCGCTGCCAAAGATTGCTTTACATACAACCGTGTAGGGGCCAGCAGCGCCGCGCCCAAGGTGCCGTCGCTGAACGGCGAGTCTGCGTCCCACGCCAGCCCCGACAATTCCACCACCTTGCGCACAAAGCTGTAGCCGTTGGAATGCACGCCGTTGGACGCCAGACCCAGCAGCACATCGCCCTGCCCCACCCCGGATGGCAGATCGGCCCCGCGTTCCATCGCGCCGACAGCAAAGCCGGCAAGGTCGAAATCGCCGCCATGATACATGCCCGGCATTTCCGCCGTCTCGCCCCCGATCAGCGCGCAACCGCTTGCTTCGCAGCCCGCCGCGATGCCGGTGATGATGCGGGTCGCCTGATCCAGTTCCAGCTTGCCGGTGGCGAAATAATCAAGGAAAAACAAGGGCTCTGCCCCCTGACACACCAGATCGTTGACACACATCGCCACCAGATCGACGCCGATGGTATCGACATTGCCGGTATCAATCGCGATCCGCAGCTTGGTGCCCACGCCATCGGTGGCGGCCACAAGGATCGGATCGGCATAGCCCGCGCCCTTCAGGTCAAACAGCGCGCCAAAGCCGCCCAGGCCCCCCATGGTGCCCGACCGCATCGTGCGTTTGGCCGCTGGCTTGATCCGTTCGATCAGGGCATTGCCCGCGTCAATATCCACACCCGCATCGGCATAGGTCAACCCGTTGTGGCCTTTGGTCATTGCCCGTCTCCGTTCAGGGAATCCGCTGTTGGGGTCCTTTACGCGTTTCCCGATTTGGGCGCAACAAACCAACCCGCTTCGGGGTATGGTGCGCGTATGGTTCAGGTATGGGATACGTATGGCAAACGTCATGACGTGTGTGCGGCGCGCTTGGGTCGCAACAAAGGTGACGGGCTATCGCCGGAGTTGCCCCCGATCCTGACGCACCCAACCTTGACCCGCCCGTCTGATCTGCTAGGCAAGGCAGCGGTACGGGGCTGTAGCTCAATGGTTAGAGCCGGGCGCTCATAACGCCTTGGTTGGGGGTTCGAGTCCCTCCGGCCCTACCAGCTTTCCCGGTTCAATTGTCGATCAGGCATAAGTGTGCAGGTTTCGGGGGCGTTTTCGTGCCCCCCCCTGTCAAGGGACAGATCGGCGATCTGATCATCCATCAAGGGGTGGATATGGGCGTTCCGCCGCGTATCGAAGTCCGGTTCGGTGATGTGAAGGGTCGCCCCCTGCAGGGGGCGCTGTCTTGAGTGGAATGGCCACAGCACCTTGTTCACGGCGCGGGTACAGCCTTTCAGGATCACTCTAAACTGTGGAAGGGCGCAAAATGGACTTCCCCCCTCGGCAGCGACGTCTCAGGATCAGTGGTAACATCGGTGATGAGGTGATCGATCTCTTCCGGCCGACAAATTGCCACGCGGCTTTCCTTCGCGATTTTTTCTGCATGGCATAACATGACGCAACGCTTTGAGCAGACGATCATTTTTCGCGCCACCTCTGCCTCATGCAATGCGTAATTGGTGGCTCCGCGCGCCGAATGATAAGCAACCGGCGAAATAACGGCAAAGTCTGCCAAAAAGCGATCGACTTCTGAAAGCGTTAGCTCGCCATAGGTCGCGGGCACCTCTGCATGCGGCTTGCCGCCCAACAGCAAGACTTCAAGATTTGGATGCGGCGCCACCATTTGCGCAATCTCGATGGAGTTGGTGATAAGCCGCAGATCACGGTGATGCAAAATCTCCTGCGCAAACGCGAGCGTCGTCGTGCCGGCGTCTATGAACAGGGTAGAACCTGGCGGTATCAAACCGGCCGCAAGCCGGCCAATCGCCATCTTTGCGCCTGCATGGGTTTTCAGACGATCTGAAAATGCGGGTTCAGGCAGAATTTTACGGTCTGAAAGCACGGCACCACCGTGAACGCGCTTCAGATTGCCTTGCTCTTCCAGATCCAGGAAATCACGCCGTATTGTCTCGCTTGAGACGTCCAGCAAGGTCGCAAGTTCATTGGTGGTCACCTTTCCATCCCGGGAAAGACGATCAAGAATTTTTGAATGGCGCTCGTGCGACCACATCCTGCGTGCTCCAAAAGATACCGCACCTGACTGTTAGCCGCAAAAATCCACAAATTCCAGCCCCCATGTGGATTTGAGACCGTTTCGCCAGATACCTGAGCAAAAAGTCCCGTATTTTTGCCTATTTTTTTGGCAAGCTATGGATTTCTGTGCCTTTATGCGATTTTTATGTGGATTTGCGTGCGATCACGCGTCAGCCTGAACACGTCCGCCACTCGCGATGCATTCCTCAAACCCTGCCCAAGAGGTCCATATGCTGGATTTGCAACTTGCCCTGGATTTCGCGAATCGCGCTGCAGATGGTGCGGGAGAGATTGCACGCTCACACTTTCGAAAGTCGATCGAAGTGGAACACAAAAGCGATGATAGCCCGGTCACCATCGCAGACCGCAACATCGAGCGGTTTCTTCGGGACCAGATCGAACAGGTCTATCCGGATCATGGAATCCTTGGGGAAGAACATGGCGACCTGAATCTCGACAGGGATTTCGTCTGGGTGGTCGATCCGATTGATGGAACCAAGAGCTTCGTAACAGGGCATCCGATGTTCGGGGGGCTCATGGCTTTGCTCAAGAACGGAGAGCCCCAGCTTGGGCAGATCGACATGCCCGCAATGGGCGAGCGTTGGTGCGGTATCAAGGGCAGACCCACGACCCTGAACAGGGTGCCGGTCAGGACCAGCGGCTGCAAGGATCTGGCGACATCCTATGCCTATACCACCGATCCCATGCTGTTTTCGGGCAGTGCTCAGCCGGTTCTGGACATGCTGCGGAACAGGGTCCGGCTGCTGCGCTTTGGGGGTGATTGCTACAACTATGCACTCTTGGCTTCGGGCTATTGCGATCTTGTGCTGGAAACCGGGCTGCAACCTTATGACTACCTGCCTGTCGTCCAGATTATCCGTGGCGCGGGCGGCGTGATCTCTGATTGGCAAGGTCATGACCTTGGCATCGGCTCCCGCGGGGATGTCCTTGCCTCTGCCACACCTGAATTGCACGCACAGATGCTCAAGGAGCTTGAGCGCCTGCGCGTGACTGAAGCGGCATGAAGACCGCGCCTTTTCCGTGAACAAACAGCCCGCTGCGGGCCCCATCAGGAGAGTGTGACAATGGACCGAAGAAAATTCCTCCGCTACGGCATGAGCGCTGGCGCGACCATGGCCGCGATGCGTCTGAATCCTGACTTCTTTTTCAGCTCCGCCTTTGCGCAGGAGGCCCGGCCCCTGATCATCCTGTCGGCGGAAAACATCACCGGGAACTGGGACCCGATGGCGCATACCACGCTGTCGCAGTTCAACATCGAAGGCTTTGTCATGGGGTTTCTGACCCGCTCGCCCATGATGCCCGACAATCCGGATGAGGTGGTCTACGAACTGGCCACGTCGATCACCCAGATTGATCCGTTCAAGCTGGAGATCAAACTGCGCGAAGGCGTCACCTTTCATGACGGCGAGCCGTTCTCGGCCAAGGACGTGAAGGCAACCTTTGAATACGGCGCGCAGCCGGAACGGGCGCGGCAGGTCTATCCGGGCTTTGCCGACACGTTCGAAGTGACGACACCGGACGATTTCACGGTGATCGTGGACACGACCAAGGGGGGCTATGGCGCGGGGATGTTCGTGTTCCTTGCGTCCTATCTGCCCATCATGTCGGCCAAGGATATTGCTGGCGGCCCCAACGGCCCCTTGTCGCAGCGGCTGAATGGCACAGGTCCGTTCCGGTTTGCACAACAAGCCGGCAATGACACGCAGATGACCGCTTTCGAGGGGTATTTCCGCGGCGCGCCCAAAGTGCCGGGCGTCAACTTCACCTTTGTCGGGGATTCGACCACACGGATGCTGTCCTTGCTGAACGGGCAGGCAGATGTGATCGAACGGCTGGAACCCGAACAGGTGACCACCCTGCAAAGCGAAGCCGACATCGTGGTGAACCGCGCAGTTTCGGTGGAAAACAAATATCTGTGGTTCCGCTGCTCCAAGCCGCCATTTGACAATCCATTGGTGCGCAAAGCCGTGTGCCATGCGATTGATCGCAGTGTGATCATGGAGGTCATGGGAACCGCCGGGGAGCCGTCGTCGAACTTTGTCTCGCCGATCAAGTTTGGCTACATCGAACTGGAGAATTACCCGGAATACAACCCCGAGGAATGCCAACGCCTGCTTGCCGAGGCTGGATATCCGGGGGGCGAAGGCCTGCCTGATCTGGAATACATCACCTCGACCGGGTTCTATCCCAAGACCAAGGAATATGGCGAGGTGATCACCGCCATGCTGCAAGAACAGGGTTTTCCGGTCACGCTGAATGTGATGGAAGTCGCCGCCTGGAACGAGCGGCTCTATGACCGCCCCGGCGGCGGGCCGGGCCACATGATCGACTGCGGCTGGACCAGTGCCTCGCCCGAACCGGATCTTGTGCTGCGCACGCACTTCCATTCGACATCGAAACGGATCTGCGGGATCGAAGACCCCGAAATCGACGCGGCGCTGGACGAAGAGCGCGATGCACCGTCGATCGAGGCACGTCGGACCAGCCTGCAAACCAACCTGATGCCGATGCTGGCGGACAAGGTTCCTGCCTACAGCCTGTTCACCTCTGTCCTGATGCACGGGGTCCGGGCCGATGTGAAAGACCTGTTCATCTATCCGGACGGCACAATGGATGCCGCCAGCGCGATGCGCGGCTGATCACCAGAACCGGAATCCCTGCCTGCGGGGGTTCCGGTGCTTCTTCGACAGGCTGACCGGAGAAACCCATGTTCATCGCCAGATTCCTTGCCAGACGATTGCTTCAGGGTGCACTGATCGTCTTCCTTGTCTCGGCCGTCATCTTCACCTTGCTCCGTGTGGTGCCCGGCGACCCGGTGCGACTGATGGCAGGCGGGATGGCCCCAGAGGCGCTGATCGAACAGATTGCCGAAGACATGGGCCTGCGCGATCCGATTTATCAGCAGTTCGGCCGCTATGTCTGGGGCATCGTGCAGGGCGATCTGGGGCAAAGTTTTGTGCGCCCTGCCAGCGGTGCGGCGGTGGGTGGGGCCAGTTTTGACGACAACACTCGAAGTGAGCGCGCCAAGGTCTGGGATCTGATTGCCCAGACCGCCCCGATGACCGTGCAGCTTGCCCTGCTGTCGATGCTGTTTGCCCTGATCATCGCGGTGCCCATCGGTGTTTGGGGCGGCCTGAGACCCGGGCGCTTTCCAGACAAGCTGGCGCTCTATCTGTCATCGCTTTTCGTCAGCCTGCCAAACTTCTGGCTTGGGATCGTGTTGGCCTTGCTGCTGTCGGTTAAGCTCAAGCTGCTTCCGGCCATAGGTTATGGCGGATTTGCCTACACGATCCTGCCCGCCATCGTTCTGGCCATCGAAATTGCGCCCTTCATCATCCGAACGCTGACCGTGTCAGTGGCCGGGGTGATGCGCGAAAACTTCATCGACATTGCGGCCGTGCGGGGTCTGACACGCAACCAGATCATCTTCCGCCACGCCTTGCGCAACTCGTCCGTGCCGCTGCTGAACCTGCTGGGTGTACAGTTTTCGATGCTGCTGGGTGGCGTCCTGGTGATCGAGTTCATCTTTGACTATCCGGGCCTTGGACTTTTGACGATCAATGCCGTCATGCAGCGGGACTTTCCTCTGATTCAAGGCATCGCCATCGTCACCGCAGCGGCCTTTGTCCTGATCAATATCGTCGTTGATCTGTGTGCAACGGCAATCGACCCAAGATTGGAATATTGATGAGCATTCAAGAGATGGCATCTGACCCGCCGGCGGCCCGCAAGGACCGCAAGATTGCTGCGCGGATCTGGTCACAAGCCTATGCCGCCATCGAGTTCAAGATCGGGCTGGCGGTCTTTTCGGCGCTTGTGCTTGCAGCGGTCTTCTATCCGATGTTTTCCGGCATCGATCCCACAAAGATGGCGATTTCGTCCAAACTTCTGCCGCCCCTGTTCATGGGCGAAGGCTGGAGCTGGGCCCGCCCGCTTGGCACCGATCAGTTGGGGCGCGACATGCTTTCGCGGTCTTTGGTTGGCTTGCGCTACTCTTTGCTGATCGGGATTTCGACCACCATTCTGATGGTGGCCGTTGGCGCGATGATGGGGCTGTTTTCGGGATATTTCGGCGGCAAGGTTGATACGGTTCTGATGCGCCTGACAGATGCGCAACTGGCCATCCCGATGATCATTCTGGCCATCACCATTCTGGGCGTGTCGCGGCCCACCATCCCGGCGATCATTCTGGTGCTGGGTCTGTCGGGCTGGCCGATTTACGCGCGGGTCATGCGGTCGAGTGTGATGTCAGAGCGCAAGAAGGAATTCGTGCGCGGCGCCATGGTTCTGGGGGCGACTGACTGGCGGATCATGTTCACGCTGATCCTGCCGCTGGTGCTGCCGCCGATTGCCTTTGTCGCGGTGCTGGATATTGCGCGGATGATGATCTTTGAATCGGTGCTGGGGTTTCTGGGTTTGGGCGTGCAACCTCCGACGCCGACCTTTGGCAATATCATCGCGGATGGGCGCAAATACCTGCTGAACGCGTGGTGGATTGCCACGATGCCGGGGGTTTTTCTTGTATTGACGCTGACATCCATCAACCTGATGGGCGCTTCCCTCGAACGGGCGCGCAACAGCATTTACGGAGGTGCATGAGATGACCACAGATCCATCCCCCCCGGATACGCCGCTGTTGTCAGTGCGCAACCTGACAGTTGTTGCGCAAAGCGAAGGGGTCAGCCGGACGATCCTGAACGGCATCAGCTTTGATCTCGAACCCCGTCAAATCCTGTCGGTCATCGGGGAAAGCGGGTCGGGTAAAACCGTGCTGGCGCGGGCGCTGGTTGGCTGGATGGCACCACAGTTGAAAATCACGGCGGGCAAAGTCCTGTTCAAGGGGCGCGACCTGATCCTCGACAAGGCCTATGCCAGCGGTCTTGCCGGGCGCGAGATTGCCTATATCGGCGGCAACCCCGCCGGGGCCCTGGACCCTACGATGACCGTGGGCGCGCAACTGGTCGAAAAGCTGCGTGCCGTCAGGCCGGACATTTCCAGCAAAGACGCACAGGAAAAGGCGATCCGGTTGCTGGAGGCGGTCAAAATTCCGTCTGCGGCAAGCCGTTTCCACGAATATCCCTTTCAATACTCGGGCGGGATGATGCAGCGGGCGATGATTGTAGACGCCCTGATTTCGGACCCTGCCCTGCTGATTGCAGACAACATCACCCAGCCTCTGGATGTGACGGTGGCCGCCCAGATCCTGAAACTGATGCGGGAGCTGAATGAAAAATTCTCGACTGCGATCCTTTTCATCTGCTCGTCTTTGCCAGTGGCTTGCGATGCGGGGGACGAGGTGATGGTGCTGCACGCGGGTGAGGTGGTGGAACGCCAGACCTCGGCCAATCTGGTGGCACGTCCGCAGCATGGCTACACGCAGGGTCTGATTGCCGAACTGCCGACACTTTGGGCAAACGGACAAGACGGGCGCGACGCGCGACAAGACCGCAACCGGCAAGCGATCATGTCGGTGCGCGGCGTTGCCAAGTTCTATGAAAGCCGTGGCAAGGCGGGAAAGGCCGTGGTTCAGGCCGTGCGCAATGTCGAATTTGATGTGTTTCCGGGCGACAACTTTGGAATTGTAGGGGAATCCGGTTGCGGAAAGTCTTCCCTGATGCGTCTTCTGACCGGGCTCGAACGGCCCGACGCCGGGTCGATCATCTTTGAGGGCGAAGATGTCGGCACGGCCAGCGCGTCGCGCCTGCGGCAGTTGCGCAGGCGGTTTCAATTGGTGTTGCAAGATCCGTTCGGGTCGCTGCCACCCCAGTCCTCCATCGGTGCCATTGTGGAAGAGCCCCTGAAAATTCATGGCCTTGGCAACAAGAAAGAACGTCAGGACCGCGCGCGTGCGGCGTTGAACGAAGTCGGACTGAGCGACAGGATTTATGATCAGCTGCCAACGGGCCTTTCAGCAGGACAGCGCCAGCGGTTGCAGGTGGCGCGTGCCATGGTGTTGGAGCCGCGCCTGTTGATCATGGATGAAACGCTCTCGGCGCTGGATCAGACCGAACAGGGCAAGCTCCTGGACCTGTTCGGCCGCCTTCAGGCGCAACACGGGTTTACCTATATCTTCATCTCGCATGATCTGACGATGGTGCGCCAAGTGTGTTCGCGCATTGCGGTGATGTATCTGGGGGAGACGGTCGAGGTTGCGCCAAACGAGCGGATGTTCTTTGATCCGGGCCATCCCTATACCCGCGCGCTGCTGTCAGCTGCGCCGACTCTGGAAGAGCGGCGCTATCGGCCCGAAGACTGCCTGCTGGAAGGCGAGCCGCCCTCGCCCATCGACCTGCCGCCGGGCTGTGCTTTTGCTGGCCGCTGCCCGCATGCGTTTGACCGTTGCCACCGCGAAAATCCGGTCCTTGTCAGCCGCGGGGATCAGGCGCTGGCCGCCTGTTTTCTGTTGAATGCCACGTCCACAGCGAAAGCCACCGCCGATGCCTGATACTGCCGACCTTGCGCCAATCGACGCGCCCTTGTTTGATATGCTGATGGAACAGGTGTCGGCCTTTGGCAGCACCGGCGATGGCGGCGTGGACCGGCCCGTGCTGACCGATGCACATAAGGCCGCGCGGGATTGGCTGTGCGCGGAGTTGAAACAGCGCGGCTATACGGTGTTGATCGACAGCATTGGCAATGTGTTCGGGCGGCTTGATCTGGCAGGGGACGGCGCGCCGCTGGTGATGGTCGGTTCGCATCTGGACAGCCAGCCGAAAGGCGGGCGCTTTGACGGGGCTTACGGCGTGATCGCCGGAGTGGTGGCCATCGAAAGCTGGCGCAACCATTGCGCCCAAAACGGCATCACGCCACGATGCAACTACGTTGTCGCGGATTGGATGAACGAAGAGGGCGCGCGCTTTCAGCCCTCGCTCCTTGGCTCCTCGGTTTTTTCGGGCGCACTGACCCGCGATTTCGCCCTGTCGCGCAAAGACCGCGATGGCGCATCGGTCGGGGCGGAACTGACCCGCACGGGGTATATGGGCCACGATGAAGCCCCGCGCCCCGATTGCTATATCGAGGTGCACATCGAAGGCGACAGCCACATGGAACGCAGCGGCGCAAAGATAGCGCCATTCGTGCGCCATTGGGGGGCGGTCAAGCTGCGCATCGAAGTCGACGGAAAGCAAAACCACACGGGCCCGACTCCGATGGAAGACCGCCAGGATGCGCTTTTGGGGGCGGCCTATATCATCGCAGAAGTGCGCGCGCTTGCCGATCAGGCGCAAGACACGCTTTACACCTCGGTCGCGCGTGTCGATGTCACGCCAAATTCGCCCAACGTCGTTCCCGGAAAGGCCGTGCTCTTTGCCGAACTGCGCGCACCCGAACCTGACACGCTGACTGCGGCAGAGGCAGCACTACGCGCCGCCCTGCCCGAACTCGCCCGGCGCGCCTTTGTCACCGCCAAAGTGGTTGGCGTTGATATCCGTCCCGCCGGAAAGTTTGACACCCGGCTTGTCGCCCTGGCCGAACAAGCCGCAGATCGGTTCGCCCTGCCCCGCATGCGTCTGGATACCATCGCGGGCCATGACGCTGTGGCCCTGAATGCGATCCTGCCCAGCCTTGTGCTTGCCGTGCCTTCGGTCAACGGTGTGATCCACCGCAATGACGAATACACGTCGCCGGAAGACCTGAAAGCCGGAGCCGGAGTGGTTCTGGACATGATACGACGGATCGATCAGGCGGGCGGGTGCCTGGACACAGCAGCGGGGGCAAAATGACGGAACTTGTTACAGATGCCATGATGGCCGAGGCTGTCACCGCCGCCGGGTTTTCGATGGCCGATGTCGTCTCTGACGGCCCTGCAGCGCTTGCGTCCCCAAGTTACAAGGCGCTGGAAAGCCGCTCGGTTGTGACCGCAGGTGCGTTTGTCAAACGCATGCATCCTGAAATGCGCGGCACCTTTCATCTTGGGGCCGCACTTCAGGCCGCACGAAACGCAGGCGCGGCCGGGGTCGGGCCAGAGGTTTTGTGGTCAGATGAGGGGCTTGGCGCAATTGCCATGAACCGCCTTGGCAACGGCTGGATCACCGCGCGGCAAAATGATCTGCAGACCGAGGCGGTGATGACATCCGCCGTAAAGGCGCTGAAAACGCTGCACGCCGGCCCCGCCCTTGACCACAGGTTTGACCCGTTTGCCGAAATTGATCATCTGATCGCAGCCTACAAGGCCGATGGGCTGGCGCTGCCCGACAACATCGGCTGGCTGCGCCGTCTTGTCTGGATGGCAAAGGGGCTGTCAGACAGCGCAGCGCTGCGGCCCTGCCGCAACGACGGGTCTTGTTCCAACCTGATGATCGGCCCCGGCGCGCAGGTGATGTTGGTGGACTTTGACCGCGCGGGCATGAACGATCCGCTTTACGATCTGGGCTGCCTGCTTGCCGAACTGACCGACCACGAAAGCGAAATGCGGCCTGCGTTCGAGGCTTATGTCGGACATTTCGACCCGGTCGGCTTTGCCCGCGCGCGGCTGTGGTCGCATGTGGACGACATGCTGCATGCGCTCTGGTCCGGGCTGATGGCGCATAAATCCGAACGTACATCCGTGGAATGGATCAAATACGGTGAATGGCGGTTGCTGCGCCTGACGATGGCCTTGCAGCACCCCTTGTTCGAAGAACGGGTTCGCCAGACAGCGCAGGGGGCAGCATGACCATGAAACTTCTGGGCAGCGCAAAAAACGCAATGGAAGAAACCATCGAAGCCGCGATCCGCGAAGCGCCCTTGTTCAACGGCGGTCAGACCATGGTCTACGGCATGGTGTCGGGCGGCATTTCCAACGAGAACTGGCGCGTGCGCAACACGGCAGGCCCGGGCGACTGGTTCGTAAAGGTTCCCGGCGCGGGCACCGAGATGTTCATTGACCGCGCGACGGCGCTGGACGCCTCACGCAAGGCGGCTCAGGCAGGTCTGGGGCCAAAGGTGCATGACGACCTGGCCGCGCGCGGGATAGAGATCAATGATTTCCTGCACGACAGACGCCCCTCCAATCACAGCGATTTCCGCGATCTGGGCATGTGCAAGGCCGCAATGGGCGCGTATCGCATCATGCATGGGCTGCCGCCGCTGCAGCTGACAAAGACGATTTTCGACATGATCGACGAACATCTGGCGCAGATAAAAGAACTTGGTGCGCCGATGTATAAGGATGCAGACTGGCTGCGCATCAACACCGATCTGGCGCGCGATGCCATGCACGCCTCGGGCCTTGATCTTGTTACCTCGTTCAACGATCCGATGCCCGGAAATTTCATGATCGGCAAAGACGGGTCCATCATGCTCATCGATTATGAATATGCGTCGATGAATGACCGCTGCTACGATTTGGGGATTTGGTTTGGTGAAATGTTTTTCAGGCCGGAACGAGAACTTGAACTGATCGAAGAATATTTCGGCACGGTGACGCCTGAGATTGTTTCACGTATCACGGTGCACAAGGCCCTGGCAGACGTGAAGTGGTGCTTGTGGTCTATGGTGCAACTGAAAGTGTCGCGCCTTGACTTTGATTTCCATAAATATGGCATGTGGAAAAAAATGCGCGCACGGTCAGTGTTTGAACACCCCGATTGGTCGCTTCACCTGTGCAGACTTTAGGATCATAGCCCCTTCCACTTCGTATGTGGCGGGATCAGTCCCGGCAGCCGCGAGACATCCACAGCACGGCGGTCATCCAGCAGTGTCGGTCCGAGCGTGAACTGACCCCGAAATCATCCGCCCCCTAGCTCACCTTGGCCTAGCCCCAGGTGGTCGAGCCTTTTGTTGCGGGCGGCGACAGCAACAGGCATCGGGTGGACACAGGTGCAGCCGAACAGCATCAGCCCGCCCGGCAGATCGCGCCCGGCCCGCGCGTGCAGCGCGGTTTTCTGCCCCGCAGCATCAGCAAAGCCGGTGCTGACGGCACAGCGTGCGGTCAACGCCGGTCAAGCCTCAGCCAGCAGCGGCAGATGTGTGGCTGCTGGCGGTGAGATGGGTGATCAGCTGGGCCAGCCAATGATCGGGCGGCGTCCTGCTATGCCCCCTTGGTGCCGGTCCTTACGATGGCAGGCGTGAGGGCAATGGCTCCAGCCGTGCCACTTCGCGGCGAAAGGCGGGGGTGTCGCTGCGGTCCTCGGGCTGGTCCAGCTCTTCGGCAAAGCGGCGACCGGCATAGGTGGCCCAGGCAATCGGGCCGGGGGCGGCAGCATCGCCGATCAGCTTGACCGAAAGGATACCGGCATCGGCCCATTCGCCCTGACGGGCGCGCAGATCGTGATACAGGCTGTCATGTGGGATGCGAGATGTGACCATGACCACGGCATCGGCTTGCAGGGTGCTTTGCGCTCCGGTCCATGTGCAGCCCAGCATGACTTGGGTTGCGGTGATGGCCTCGGGCGCTTTGCTGGTGTGGACTGTGACGCCCAGCTCCAGCAGGCGGCGCATGATGATGGCCTGTTCCAGCGTGTTTTCGGCCCATTCGGCGACTTTTGTGGCGGGGGAGATGAAATCGACGCGGCAGCCGCGCGCGACCAGCACCTCGGCGATGACCGAGCCCATGTAGAAATGGTCATCATCATAGAGCGTGACGCGCCCGCCCATCGGGCCGTTGCCATCCATGATGTCATCGGGGGAAAATACCGGCATCGCGGGATCGGTCGGGATCGGACGCAGGTGCAGACGGGCCACCGCATCGCGCCGCCAGTCGGCCCCGGTGGCAATGGCCACATGCTGCGCGCCCATGGCCAGCACGTCACCTGCCGTCAGGCGGCTGTCGCGGTAGATCTCGGCATTGGTCAGGGGGGCAAGCTGCCCGGTGCGGAAATCGGCGACCCTTCCCCAGGCCGACAGACCGGGCAAGGAGCGTTCGCGGGCGACCCGGCCACCGAGTGTGGTCGTCGCCTCGGCCAGCGTGACGTGGTAGCCGCGTTTTGCGGCCTGCAATGCCGCTTCCAGCCCGGTAGGACCGGCACCGACGATCAAAACGGTGTCGGAAGCGCCCTTGGCCCGTGCCCGTTCCGGGTGCCAGCCTTTGCGCCATTCCTCCATGAAGGCCGTGTTCTGGGTGCAGCGGCTGATGCCGCCGGTCATGTCGCCCGAAACGCAGATGTTGCAGCCGATACATTCGCGGATGTCGTCGAACCGGCCCTCTTCGATCTTTTTCGGCAGGAACGGATCGGCAATCGAGGGCCGCGCCGCGCCGATGAAGTCGAGGATGCCGGAGCGGATCTGGCGGACCATGGCATCGGCAGAGGTGAAGCGGCCAACGCCGACCACGGGTTTGCTGGTCAGCGCTTTGATGCCGCGCACCAGATCTTCCTGTGCCGCTTCGGGTTTGAAGCGCGAGGTGCCGGAACACGCCTCCCAAGTACCATGGGCAAGATCCCAGATGTCGGGCAGATCGCCGTGCATTTCGATGAAATCGCGCAGCTCGGCATTGGAAAACCCAAAAGCCCCCGCCTCGTGCAGCGACAGGCGCAGCGAGATGGCCAGCTCACCCTTGGTTTCCTCGCGCGCCTCCTCCACGATTTCGCGCAGGAAGCGGGCGCGGTTTTCCAGGCTTCCACCGTATTCATCGGTGCGGTGGTTGGTTGCGCGGGAGAGGAAATGTTGCAGGATGCCGAAACCATGCGCGCCGTAAAGGCAGATCAGGTCAAAGCCCGCCGTCTGGCTGCGGCGGAAAGCGTTGCGGAACCAGCGGCGTAGATCGCGGATATCCTCCCGGTCCATGGTGCGGGCCTGCACCGGATCGGAGGTGAAGGTGAGGATCGGGCCGCCGCTGACCGCCAACGGCACCTCACGGCTGTAAAGATTGGGGCCGTTGATGCCGGAATAGGCCAGTTGAATCCCCGCCAGCGCGCCATGTGATTTCATCGCATCGGCCATCGCGGCAAGCGCGGGAATATCCTTATCCTCCCACAGATGCTGTTCGATGAACGGGGTGATCTCAGAGCTGGGATGGATCTCGGTCTGTTCGGTAAAGATCACGCCCCAGCCGCCCTCGGCCTTGGTGCGGCGCATCTCGGCCACGGCGGAAGGGTCGCGGTACCCGCCGCCATTGCAGTGCGGCACCTGATAGAAGCGGTTCTTGGCGGTTTTCGGGCCGACCCGGAGCGGCTCGAACAGGATATCATAGCGGCTGTCGCGGACATCTTTCGGCATGGTCACATCGTCCTGAAATCGGCAGATTGGGTGGACAGCCGGGCCGGATCACGTGGCGGCAGATCGGCGATCAGCAAAGCCGGGTGTTCGCCCGCCAACGCGAGGGTTTCGCCATGTGGGCCGGTGATCTGACTGCCGCCGGTGTAGGTCAGATCGCCCTCGGACCCGCAGTAATTGGCATAGGCAATGGCGATGCCGTGATTGGCGGCCATGGCGGGCACGGTAACACGCGGGACATGGGTGAAAGGGTGCATGTTGGCGGTGGGGCACAGGATGACACTGACGCCCTGCGCGGCCAGTGCATTGATATGCGGCGCGAATTCGATGTCATAGCAGATCAGCAGCGCGAATGTGTGCCCGGCGAGGTCAAAGGTCACATAGCCGGTGCCGGGCGTATAGAGCGCCTGCTCGCGCGGGCCGTAAAGCTGGATCTTGCGGTAATTGGCAAGGATGGTGCCGTCGGGGCCGATACAGAGCGCGGAATTGTAAAGGGCCTCGCCGTCGCGTTCGGCATAGCCGATGGCAAGCGCACAACCTGCGTCACGTGCGGCGGCGGCGAGGCGCGCCAGTTCTGGCGCATCGGCGGCAAGGCCCCGGGACGGGATATCGGGCTGATTGTAGCCCGGCAGCCAGATCTCGGGGAGGACGAGAACGGAAGCGTTCACCCGACCTGCGGCGGCAAGGGCAGCTGTTGCCTGTGACAGGCCGGTTTCCAGATCAGAGGCGGGCGATGGCCCTTGCCAGACAGCGATGCGCATGATGCAAACCCCGGGGGCGCTGCCCCCGGACCCCCGGGATATTTGTGAACAGATGAAAGGGGGCCAGCATGCCCGGCCCCCGGCGGGTTCATTTTTTCAGGTTGATCCAGATCGCATCGTAGAGTTTCTGGGTGTCTTCATCGCAGACTTCGGCAAAGACGCCGGGGGTCGTGCCTGCGGGCGGGTTGTTTTCCGGGCTGGTGCGGATCGCCTCATCAAGGAACGGCTCCACCCCCGACACGCCTGAGGTATAGGCCGCGTAATTCGTCACCGCGGCGGCGTTTTCAGGCTCCAGCAGGAAGTTCATGAAGGTGATCGCATTGGCGCGGTTCGGCGCGTCTTTCAGCAGCACCACATTGTCCATCCACAGCACATGGCCTTCGGTCGGGTAGCTGTATTCGACATTCGCGCCCTCGGCCCGGGCCTTGGCGGAAAAGCCGTTGTAGATCATGCCTGCCGCCGCATCGCCGGAGACCATCACATCCTTGGCGGTGTCAGAGCCGAAGCTGGCCCAGTGCTGCTTTGCCGCCACCAGCATTTCGGCCAGCGCGCGCAACTGGTCGCGGTCGGTCGAGCATTGCGGGATGCCGAGGTACAGCGAGCCAAGGATCAGCACCTCGTTCTGGCTGTCGAGCACGTTAATCTTGCCGCGCAGTTCTTCTGGCGGGTCGAAGATCACGCCAAGGCTGGAGATGTCGCCGGTATAAACCCCGCGGTTCACCGCAAAGGAGGTGGAGCCCCATTGATAGGGGATCGACGAGCTGCGGCCCGGATCGAAGGGCACATCGAGCCATTGCGGCGCGATATTGGGCAGGTTTGGCATCTCTTCCGCCGTGAAGGTGTCGAGCATGCCGCTTTCGGCCATGATTTCCACCATGAAATCGGCAGGCACGGCCACGTCATACTGGCCCAGCTTGCCGGCCTTGAGGCTGGCGAGCATGGATTCGTTGCTGTCATAGGTGTCGATGGTTACCTTGATGCCGGTCTCGGCGGTGAATTTGTCGACCAGCTCCTGCGGGATGTATTCAAACCAGTGATAGACCGACAGCGTGCCTTCGGCTTGGGCGGCACTGGCCAGCAGGCACAGAGCGGAGGTCGTGGATATGAGGCGTTTCATGGGGCACTCCTTGTTGGGCGGGATTGGTTTACGGGCTCTGACGGCCCTTGCGGTTGATCAGGTAGGACAGGGTGACAAAGAGGATCGAGACGCCCAGCATCAGCGTGGAAATCGCCATGATGTTGGGCTTGATCCCCTGTTTGACCGAACCGAAGATCGCGGTCGGCAGGGTTTCCATACCCGCACCCTTGACGAAATTGGTGATGATGAAATCGTCAAGGCTGATGATGAAGGCGAGCAGGTAGCCAGAGATCACGCCGGGGGCCATCAGCGGCAACAGCACCAGCCAGAACGACTGCGCGCGGGTAGCGTAGAGGTCGCGGGCCGCGGCCTCAAAACTGCCGTCGATGCCCTGCAGGCGGGCAGCGATGGGCAGGTAGGCGAAGGGGATGCAGAAGGTGATGTGTGCGATCAGGATGGTCAGATAGCCGGTGGTAAAGCCGATCATGGTGAAAAAGATCAGCGTGGCGACAGCGATCACGATTTCCGGCACCATCAGCGGCAGGTTGATCAGGGCAAAGGTCAGCGACCGGCCCTTGAACTTGCCCGCCCGCAGCATGGCCAGAGCGGCAGCGGTGGCGATGCCGGTGGCAATCGTCGCGGCCAGCACCGCGATGGTCAGCGAGTTCCACGCGGCGGCGCGAAAGCGCGGGGCCTCGGGCCCGGTGAACACATCCACGTACCAGCGCAGCGACACCCCGCCCCAGTTGGTCAGAGAGGGGCTGTCGTTGAAGGAATAGATCATCACCACGATCAGCGGCGCATAAAGGATGATCAGGCAAAGCATGGCGATGCTGAAAAAGCCCGGGTAATGGCGGACGGATCGCAGGGCCATCAGCGTGCCTCCGCCCGGGACGTGCTGCGCGCATAGAGCATGAGCAGGATCAGCACGAGGCTCATCAGGATCATCGACACCGCAGCCCCAAACGGCCAGTTGCCGAGCGAGCGTTTGAACTGTTCTTCGATCAGCGAGCCGATCATGAAGTTCTTGGCCCCGCCCAGCAGGTTGGGGGCCAGAAACGCGCCCAGCGACGGGATGAAAACCAGCAGGCAGCCGGCGATGATGCCGGGTTTGACGATGGGCAGCACGATGTCGCGCAAGGTGACCCAACGGCTGGCGTAGAGATCGGCGGCGGCTTCAGAGAGGGCGAAGTTATAGCGCTCGACCGCTGCATAGATCGGCAGCACCATGAAGGGCAGATAGCTGTAGAACAGGCCCAGCTGCACGGCAAAGTTGGTGTTGATCATGCCGAGCGGTTCAGAGATCAGGCCCACGACCATCAGCGCGTCGTTCAGCGGGCCGTTTTCGCGGATCAGGAAGCGCAAGGAGACCGTGCGGATCAGCAGGTTCACCCAATAGGGCACCGTGATCAGGAACAGCCAGACCCCACGCGTGGCGGCCGGGCGGGTTGCGATGAACCATGCGGTGGGAAAGCCGATCAGCAGGCACAGGGTGGTGGCGGTGGCGGCCTGCGCGATCGAGCGGCCAAAGACGCTGATGTAGGTCCATTCCAGCGAGGGCGGCTCGTCGCCGAACAGGCCCCGGTTTATGAAGAACTGGTCATAGGCGGCAAGCGAGAATTCCCAGATCACGCCACCGCGCATTTCCTTGGTCAGGAAAGAGTAGACCGCCATCAGCGCGACGGGCAGGATCAGGAAGACCCCGATCACCAGCCATGTCGGCAACAGCAGCGGCACGCGGGCGCTGCGATAGGTCGTCTCGGCACTGGTGCCGCTGTCGGGGGCCGCTCCGGCCATCAGTCGGCCAGAAGGCGCGCGGCACCTTCCTCCAGATACAGGCCGATGCGGGTGCCGGGTGTGGGCACTTCCGTCCGCGCGGCGTTCTGGATGCGGACCTGCAGCGGCGTGCCGCCATCCAGCCGGACCAGAATCTGCAGATCGGTACCGAGGTAGATCACCTGGTCCACCACAGCCTCCATCCCTGCGCCCAAGGGCACAATCGTCAGCCGCTCCGGCCGGATCGACAGGTGGTGACGGCCGGGGTCGTGGGTGGCGGTAGAACAGGTGATGGCATGACCTCCGGGCAGGATCACCTGCGCCTGATCGCCTGCGATGCTGGCAACGTCCACCTCCAGCAGATTGGTCTCGCCGATGAAATCGGCGACGAAACGGTTGACCGGGGTTTCGTAGATGTCACGCGGGGTGCCGATCTGCTGCACATGGCCCGCGCTCATCACCGCGATGCGGTTTGACATCGTCAGCGCCTCTTCCTGATCGTGGGTCACGAAAATGAAGGTGATGCCGGTGTCTTGTTGCAGCTGTTTCAGCTCCATCCGCATGGCCTGCCGCAGTTTGAGATCCAGCGCCGAAAGCGGTTCATCCAGCAACAGCACCTTGGGTTGCGGGGCAAGGGCGCGGGCCAATGCCACGCGCTGCTGCTGGCCACCGGACAGCTGGGCGGGGAGGCGATCGGCAAAGCTGGACAAATGCACCATGTCCAGCATCTCGCCCGCCCTCTTTGTGCGGGTGGGCAGGTCAAAGCCCTTCATCTTCAAGCCGAACGCCACATTGTCGATCACCGACATATGCGGGAACAGGGCGTATTGCTGGAACACTGTGTTGACCGGGCGCAGGTTGGGGTCAAGCGTGGCGATGTTCTGGCCAAACAGCAGGATGTCGCCTTGTGTCACATCCTCGAACCCTGCGATCATCCGCAACAATGTGGTCTTGCCACAGCCGGAGGGGCCGAGCAAAGTAAAGAACTCGTTGTCCATGATCGACAGTGACACGCCATGCAGCGCGGTAAAGGTGCCAAAGGTCTTGGTCACGGTGCGGATGTCGATGGCGGTCTGCATGCAGCTGGTCCATACCCCCGGAATATGCCATCAAACGCTAATTGCGGGATTTTCCGGGGTATATACCCCTAACGAGGTATGACAGTCGAATGAAGGCTCTGCCCAATCTGGCCGAGGCGCAACTGGCCGAGACGATCCGCCTGCGGGGGCTGCCGGGATTTGAGCAGGCGCTGGCGACGTTCTTGCGGGCGGTCTGTGCGCCGGACAACCTGATCATCCTGGCCTATCGCTCTGCGGGGCCGCCGCTGGTGTTGTACCAACAGACCGATCATCCGCAGGTGTTTGCCTCACTGGATCGCACCTACCTGGCCGGGGCCTACCGGCTGGACCCGTTTTACGACCTGCACCTGCGCCGTGCGCCTGCCGGGGCGTATCGCATTGCCGATATTGCGCCGGATGCGTTTCAGCGCAGCCGGTATTTCATCGAATACTACGACCAGACCACGCTGATCGACGAGATAACTTTTGTGGCCTATCCTTCCCCTTGGGTCACGCTGAACATCTGTGTGGGGCGCGATGCGTCATCTGGCCGGGTGTTTTCGATGCGCGAGGCAGAGACCTGCAGCCGGATCGCGCCGATCATTCTGGCGCTGGTCGAGGCGCACTGGGCCAAAATCGCGCGGGCGACGGGGCCGGTGGAGAATACCCCCGCCCTGCTGGCCGATGCCGCGCGGGCCGGGCATGGGCTCCATCTGTCGCCAAGACAGGCCGAGGTGGCGCTGCTGATCTTGCGTGGGCATTCCACCGTGTCGATCGGCTTGCGGCTGGGCCTTTCGGCGCAGACGGTCAAGGTGTTCCGCAAGCAGCTATATGCCCGCTGCAGGATCTCGTCACAGGCGGAACTGTTCGCGCTGATGCTTCCCCTGCTGAAAGACCGGCCAGAGCCGGGTCAAAGCGGCTGATAAGTAATGCGCCCGCCGCAGAGTGTCAGGGCTGCGTCAGGCAATCGAGCACCGTGCACCGCCCGGCCAGGATATCGGCCTCCGCCACCATGCCCGGGACGATCTCGACTGCCGTGCCATCGGCGTCGAGAATGTCCGATCTGGTGCGGATTTCGGCGACGAAGACCTGTTCGTCGCGGTCGGGACGCTGCACGGCATCAGCGCCGACCTTTGCCACCGCTCAGTTGCGACGTCCTTCGCACGAAGCATTTCCAAAAGCATCCAGACGCTTCAACGCAAAGAAAGCGGCGCGTGATCATGAGGCCGCCGTTGACTGGCGCGCCGGTGTTCCCAATACAACGCGGCGGGTGATGTCGAGCGCTTCAGGCGGGCGGTGGGCGACGCAGATCACCGACGAATCGGGCAGAGCGTGCCGGATCAGCGCCAACATCTCTTGTTCCGCCACAGGGTCCAGCGCCGAGGTTGCCTCGTCCAGCAGCAGCACATCGGGCCGTGCCAGCAGCACCCGCGCCATGGCCACGCGTTGCGCCTGCCCCTGCGACAGGCCGGCGATGGACAGCGGGCCCGCCACATCCAGCATCGGAATGCGGTCGGCCAGGCCAACACGCATCAGGGCTGTGGCCATGGCTGCCCGGCTGTGCGGCCTGTCGGTGTCGGGCGCGGCAAGGCTGGCGACCAGCCCCTCGGGGCTGAGACAGCCGCCTTGCGGCACGAAGAGCCAGCGGCCAACCGGCACCGTGATCTGGCCCCGGCCATAGGGCCATAGACCAGAGATCGCCGCCAGAAGCGTTGACTTGCCCTGACCGGAAGGCCCGGACAGCCAAAGGCGCTGCCCCTTGCGCAGAGTGAAATCCGGCACCGGCACCAGCGCTTCGCCTGCCGGTGTGAACAGGGCCACGCCGCGCAGTTCCAGGTCGCCACCACCGTCCCGCAACGCCAGCGCGCGCGGCGTGCCAGGCATGGGGGACGGATCAGCCGCCGCCGCGAACAGCCCATCCAGCCGGTCGGTCACGGCGGCCCAGGCCGCCAGGTCGCGATAGCTGAAGATGAACCACGACAGCGTCTGCGTCACGCTGCCGAATGCGCTGCCCAGTTGCATCATGCCGCCCAGCGTGACTGCACCTGCAAAATAGGTGGGCGCGGCCAGAAAATTCGGGATGCGCAGGATGGTATGAGTGTAGGGCGTGGTGAACAGGCCCAGTTTGAACCGCTGGTTGATCACGCTGCGCCAGTTCTGCCGCAGCGCATCGAACAGGGTGTCAAACCGCCGCCGCTCGGCCGCCTCGGCACCAGAGCGGGCGACGATTTCGGCATTCTCACGCAGCTGGATCAGGGCATGGCGAAAATCAGCCTCGCGCTTTTCCTGCACGAACAGCCGCGATTTGAGCCGCTTGCCCAGCATGTGGGTGATCACGCTGGAGATCGCCACATAGACGAAGGCCGCCCAGAACATATAGCGAGGAATGACGATGTCCGTCCCCCACAAGGTGAAAGACAGCGCAAAGGAAGACAGTGACCACAGCAGCGCGACATAGGAAAACAACGCCACCGAGGATGAAACCAGATCCAGTGTCTCGCGGATCAACGCCCCGACAAAGGCATCGCAGTCTTGCGCGACCCGCTGATCCGGGTTGTCGATCGGTTCTGGCGTGAACCCGGCGCGCAGGTGCCAATAGGCCTTGCCATCCACCCATACATCCAGCGCCCGCTCTGTCAGCCGCCTGCGCCAGCGGATGCGCAGGTCATCGCGCAGCCAGGCCTGAACCAGATTGCTGCCCGCAACGCCGCTGACGATCAGGAAGAACACCCCGATCTGGCGGGCGGCCTCGGCGGCATCCATCTGTTCCAGTGCGTCATAAAACGCCTTGTTCCAGGCGATCATCTGCAGCGACAGCCAGACCGAACAGAACGACAGGCCCAGAATCGCGCAATAGAGGAACAGTCCGAACCTGCCATCGCGGCCCGATGTGGCGATTTTTGACAACCGCCACATCTTTGCAAGGATTGCCCGCATCTCAGAACCGGTAGTCCAGGTTCAGCGCGACGCTGCGGCCTGGCCCCGTGAACAGCTGGGGCGGCACGGTGTTGGTGGTGGCCGCAGTGGAGGCAAGCGCAGAACTGGCTGCCCCCATCTCATAGTATTTCTTGTCGAAGACGTTATTTACGGTCAGGTTCAGCACCGCGTTTTCGGCAAAGTTCCAGGACGCGCCCACATCCAGCACGCCATAGCCCGGCGGCGTGAAGTTGGCGGCGTTGACCGTCTGCATGTCCTCAACCAGCGTGGCTGAAGCGTTCAGCGTCAGCCCCATGTCGGTCAATTCATAGCTGGCCCCCAGAACAGCCGTCAGCGGCGGCACCAGATGCTGCGTCGACGCCGCCCCCGGTGTTGCCATGGCCTTGCCGTCCATCCAGGCGACCGATCCGGTCAGCCGCAGCCGGTCGGTTGCGTCCCAGCCCGCCTCCAGTTCCACCCCCCACGTCTCGACCTCGGCGATGTTGCGGTATGAGATGTCATTGGTGCCAGGCACGAACCAGAAGCTCTCGATGAAATTCTTGTATTTCGCCTGAAAGGCGTTCACCGCAAAAAAGCCTTTGTCATATTCGCCGCGAAAGCCGATCTCGATGCTTTTCACCTCCTCCGGCACCAGCCATGGGGCGGGAACAAGATCGAAGCTGCCCGAAGTCGAGGATGTGAAAAGCTGCTGGAACGTCGGCATCTTGAAGCCTTCGCCGTAATGCGCCCAGACCGAATAGGTGTCGTTGAACCGCCAGGTCGCCCCCATCGAGGCGAGCAGCGCCTCTTTCGCGCGGTCGGTCGTCGGGTTATCGGGATGCGCCACGACGGAAGCGTTCGCTGTCGGTGCCATCTCGTAGGTGGCATAGCGCAGGCCCGGCGTCAGCTCGAGCTTGCCTCCCAGCAGGGTGATCTGGTCCTGAACATAAAGGTTGGCACGCGTCGTGGCACCATCGGTAAAGTTGAAACCGCTCGGCACCGTCCAGACATCCATGCCCGCTGTGGTGTCCACCACGCGGCGGGTGCGGTCATAGCTGGTTTCGGCCCGGTCAGAATTCAGACCAAAGGTCAGAACGTGCTCGCTGCTGCCAAGCGTGAACCGCGATGTGGCCTGGACATCCAGTTCCAGAAAATCTTCGGCATAGTTGACGTAGTCATGCGTCCGGGTGATCACGCCTGCTGTGTTCGCCACGCTCAGCGCGTGTTGGTCATAGCCTGATGGCGTCCAGGCCAGAGTTGCCTTCACCTCGTCGATGGCACCGCCAAAGGTTGCGGTGTATTCAGCGGCATAGCGGGTGCGGAAAATGTCACGCTCCCGCGGGTTGGCAAAGACTGTGGCGCTGCGGGTCAGGGTGTTGTCGATCTCGCTCAGCCGGTCCAGATGGTCGAACGTGAGCTTCAAGCTCTGGTTGTCGGCGACCTCCCAGACCAGCTTGACCAATGTGCGGTCACTGGTGCGGGTCAGCGGGTTGAATTCGCCGCAGTTCACAGCGCCATAGATCACTGCGCGTGTGCAACCCCATTGTCCGCCGGCCGGATCGGCATTGGTCAGTTTCATCTCATGGTCAATGCCGCGCGACCGGGCGACCAGCAGCGATACATCGCTGCCGAACCGCTGTGCGAAGGCAAGGGCGACATTGGTGGCATCAGTGATCTCGCCATAGCCCAGTGTCACCTGACCGCCGCGGTCACGGCCCGCGAGCAGGTCTTCGGGGTCGATGGTTTGCACCGCGACCACACCGCCGAGGGCATCGGCCCCCCACAGCACCGAGGCGGGGCCACGCACCACATCGACCTGTTTGGTAAAGCCGAAATCCAGATAGTCGCGCGACCCGTCGATGATCCGTTCCGGGATGCGCCCGCCATCCACGACCATCTGGATACGGTTGCCTTCCACCCCGCGAATGCGGATGCCGGTCTGCCCGCCGAACGGATCGGCACCGGACACCTGACGCACCGCCGTCACGCCGGGGATGTAGCGCAGCAGGTCTTCCAGCGTCTGGACGTTTCGCTGTTTCAACTCGGCGTCGTCCACCACCGAAATATGCCCCTGCACATCATTCAGCGACCGGCCAAGGCGATCAGCAAACAGGGTTATCCGGCCAAGAAAGGTGGTTTTCTCCTCTGCCGTCTGCGCCAGTGTCGGCAGGGCAGAGGTCAGGGTCACGGCGGCGACTGTTGCAAGCAACAGCGCAGGCCGCACAGGGTGCAAGCGCATAGGACTCTCCGGTCAGCAAGGGTTTGTGCTGGCGAAGATACGCTGGCGGCAAGGAATCGGCCTTGGTCGGCCGATTCAATCTTGTGCGGCATAGACACTATTTCTGACTTAAATTGTCAAGATAAAGTGATCAGATGCTGTCGCCAATCTCGGAGCGTGACCAGAAGGTCGTCACATTCATCTCGGTCTTTGTCAGTCCCCTGGTGTCGCGCAGCCAGTCACGGGCCTGTTCGGCCTCCGCCCGCTCGGCGGCGAACCAGACATAACGGTCACTGGCGGGCAGGGTCATTGCCTTCAGCGCGCTCACCAGCGCGCTGTCAATGCGCTGAATCCACGTCACCTGAACGCCTTCAGGATGCGTCAGGTCTTGCAGGTCGGCCAGATCGGCGCAGGCAATCACTGCCTGTCCGGATGCATCAGCGGGCAACGACCGCAGATACATCGCGATGGCAGGCAAGGCGGTCTCGTCTCCAAGGAACGCCACCCAGCCCGGCAGGTCGCGTTTCAGCTGCGTCGGCCCCATCAGCCCGATCCTGTCACCCGCGCCAGCCCGTTCGGTCCAAGCACTGACCCGGCCACCGTGATGAATGTAGACGTCAAAATCCATCCAGCCTTCGGCCGGAGAAATCTCGCGCACTGTATAGACCGGACGATGCAGCGATGCGTCCCCTTCAGGCCAACGGGTGCGGCCGCTGGCGTCGATCACCGGCCATTCGCGCACCGAACCGCCGCTGGCCTGCGCGGGCGGCAGGGCAGAGATCACCAGCCGGAAATGCAGCCCGTCCTCGGCATAGCGGGCAATGTCGGCAAAGGTCACGCGCACGCGGCGGACATTCGGGCTGATCTGGCGGATGCCGGTGACAGTGGCGATGGACAGGTTCGGCGGCAAGGCCCCGGCATCCACCCGCTCCCACTCAAGCTGCGGCACGGGCTCCAGCCGGTCCAGTCTGCCCATCACCATCTGTTGCAACAGATACAGCCGGCGCTCGTTTTCTGCCACCAGCCGCAGCGACAGGCCCCCCTTTGCCGCCGTCAGGTCGATGCTGCCGCTGAACATCTTGAGCGACATGGTCTCGCCCTCGGTTGCGACCTCAAGGTCCAGAAGCCGGGCGAACTCGGAAAAGGCGGGCAGCACCGCTGCCGGAAGAACATCGTTGATCTGCGCGTGAATCGTTTGCATGGCAGTCCCTTTGTGGGTTGAGGTTCGGGCTGGCATGCGGGCCGGGGTCCGCGCTGGCGTCATGTGATTTCAGGGCGCGTCGCCGCGTCCGGGCAGCTCCATACTGGCATCAGCAGCAAAAGGAACAGCCACCTCACCCGCATCGCGCGGGATCAGGGCGAGGCTGTCGGCAATGCCCAGATCGGTCAACTGCCATGAGACTCCACCGCCGAATTGCAGATGCCCCATGCCGATGATGCCGACGGCCAGCCGCGCCGGATCGGCAGTCGCAACACGGGCCAGCCGGGTGGCAAAGGCGCGGTCCCACACCTCTTGCGCCCGCATAAAGCTGTCGAAGGCGGGGTCTTCGGCCGATTGCGCCTTGCGCCCCGGCCGTTGACCTCCTGTCAGTTCAAAGATGAACCGGCGATAGGCCATCGAAGAGGGCAAAGGCCGTGTCAGGTCTTCCTTCAGGGTATCAGGTGCCTTGTCCCAGCCGTCGGCCCCCACCGCCCGGACAAGATCGCGCTGCACGTTCAGGCCCACCATCGGCACCCTCATCTCGCGGCAGAAGCGAAAGATCGGCAGGTAAAGGTCGGCGGCAAAGCCCCAGCTCTTGGCCCAACCCGACCGATCCAGAAAGCTATCCTCGGACAGCCCCCCCATCACCCATTCCGCCAGAACCGGGTTTGCTGTGGCGGGGAACATCTCGAACCCCAGTGTGACAGGGCGCCGCGACAACAGGGCCGCCGCGACATGCAACTGCCAGCGGTGATGGTCGGCGCGGTCGTGGCGTTCGCCCAGAAGAACGACGCGGCCCGTCGCCGCACGGTTCATCAGGGCGTCAAAGGTTATGGGCCGGCCCCGTGCGTCCCGCCAGACAGACCCGGTCATGCAAAACTGTCCGACGCAATCACAAGCCCGTTCGGCGTGCCGCTTCTGTCCAGCGCGATGCGCTGGCCTGGGGCGTCGCGCCAGCCCTGAAACGCCCCCCCTTCAGGTGCAGGTGAAAATCGCCGGTCATCACGTTCAGAAAACCCATGGCAGGCTTGGTCGCCTCGATCACACCGCGCCATGTCTGGCGCAGCGTGCCGGTGTCGAACGTGATAGCCGCCGCACCGCCCCGCAGCAAAAGGGTCTGAAACGGCAGATGCACGGGGTCGGACTCTTGCAGATCGTTGCGCCCGGCCCCTGGCATGACCTCCGTGTCGCGTGGTGGCAGGATTTCACGGCGAAAGCAGGACAGCGGATCTGTGAAAGCCTCCAGCCCATCCATCCCGACAAGGGAAAACGCGGCTTGCCCGGTGGCATCCAGAAACTCCAGCCGGGGATAGACCTTGTCCCGCATTACCGAACGTGTATCCAGAACGATGCCGGCAACCGCCGCGCCGTCAATCGACGCCTCATGGCAGGCCCCCGAGATCAAGAGCCGTCCCCGACCCTCGGTCACCGTTTCAACCGGCCCGATCCGTTCATGTGTCACCCCGGATGCAGAGACGACAAGCATCACTTTGCCCATCTGCGGCAACAAGGACAGAGCGTCTTTTGGCGTCGCGCCAGTCAGCGTTGCCCGCAGCGGAATATGGGGTGTGTTGGTCATGGCGAAGTACCTTCCAAATGCGGGCCAGAGAGAAGAGCGGATATCTGGCTGGCGGGAAGGCGGCGCTTGATCTATCCGCGGCATGCTAGAAGCGGTGTTCCAGGGTGTCAAGTTGCAACCGGGCCTCTGGGCCGGGCAGCACGAGGCTCCTGGCACGGGCACCGCTGACGAGTAAGCGCAGCCGGGTGGCCATTTCGGCAGATCACCACAGTGCCCGCCTTTTGTGTCCTTGGTCGATTGTCGATCCTTGACAATCCGTCGATTACTCCGGACGTAAAGAACAGTACGGTCCAACTGCCCCTGACCATTTGTTCCCGGATGCCGCCCATGACCCAACGCCCCAATGACCCTGCCCCCGAAATCGAGCGCCTTGTCCGTGCGGTGGAGCCTCGGCTGATCGCGCTACGACGCGATCTGCACACTCACCCCGAAACCGGCTTCGACACCATCCGCACCGCCGCGATCGTTGCCGAGGAACTGCGCACAATGGGGCTGACGCCGAAAACCGGCGTGGGGCGAACCGGCGTCATGGCCGAAATCACCGGGGGTCGCCCCGGCCCCTGCCTGATCCTGCGCGCGGATATGGACGCTCTGCCCATCCACGAAGAAACCGGGCTGCCCTTCGCCTCGACGATCCCCGGCAAGATGCACGCCTGTGGCCATGATCTGCATACGGCGTCATTGCTGGGGGCTGCGGCGGCGCTGGTGCAACTGGCCCCGACCCTTGCAGGGACGGTGCGGCTGATCTTCCAGCCTGCCGAGGAAACACAAGACAGTGGCGCAGCCGCCATGGTCGCCGACGGTGCAGCTGACGGCGTCGATATGGCCATCGCCTTTCACAACCGCCCCGAACATCCCGTTGGCCAGATCTCGCTGAACCGCGGCGCGAGCACGGCGTCCAGCGATGAATTCCGTGTGGTGCTGCACGGCAAATCCGGTCACGCAGCGCGGCCCCATGCCGCCATTGACCCGATCATCGGCGCGGCCCATGTCCTCACGCAGCTGCAAACCGTGATCTCGCGCGAGATGGACCCGGCGCTGTCGGCGGTGCTGACGGTCGGCCACATCGCAGGCGGGGCCACGCAGAACATCATCCCTGACAGCTGCATGTTCGAGGGCACGGTCCGTTGCCGGTCACCCGAGTCGCGCGATCTGGCCGAGGCTGCGTTCCGCCGCATCTGCACCGGCGCGGCGGCAGGGCTGAACCTGCGGGCCGAGGTGGAGTATATGCGCGGCGCACCGCCGCTGATGAATGATGACCACATGATCACCCGCACCGCCGAGGCGCTGTCGGCCCAGTTTGGCAGGCCCACGGTGGTGGAACCGGGCACCAGCTTCGGGGCCGAGGATTTTTCCTATTTCTCGGAACGGATACCGTCGGTGCAGATCTTCATCGGTTCCGGCCAGCCCGGTCGTGACGACCGGGTTCACAATTCTGACTACCAGCCTGATGAGGGCTGCATCGCCCAAAGCGCCATCGCGTTGACGCGCATGGCGACCGAATTTCTGTCCTGACCCCATAACTCTGGCCTGACCCTGTAAGGAGACCATTCATGACCATCACCCGCAGCACCTTTCTGCGCGCCGCACTGGCCGCAGCCGTTGCCCTGACCGCAGCCCCCGTGCTCGCGCAGGACAAGAAGCTTGTCTTCGCCACCGAAGGGGCCTTTCCGCCCTTCAACATGACCCGCCCCGATGGCACGCTTTACGGCTTTGAGCTGGACATGCTGGATGAAGTCGCCAAACGCGCCGGGTTCGAATACGAGGTGATCTCGCAGGCCTGGGACGGGATGATTCAGGGGCTGGTCGATGGCAAATACGACGCCGTGGTCGATTCCGTCACAATCACCGAAAAGCGGCTGGAAGTGGTCGATTTCTCGCTGCCCTACACCACCGGCGGCTCGACCTTTGCGGTGATGAAGGAAAGCGGTCTGGAACTGGAAGGCACCGGCACCTTTGTCGACCTGACCGAGGAAGCCCCGACCGAAGCAGCCGTCAACGCCATTGCCGAAAAGCTGGCGGGCAAGACGGTCGGCGTGCATGTGGCGACAATTCAGGCCGATTTTCTGGCGACCTATCTGGCACCCAAAGGCGTGACCATCCGCACCTATCCGAACGGTCCCGATGTTTATCAGGATCTGATGAACGGGCGGCTGGATGCGGGCATGGCCTCTGTCACCAACATCTCGGCGTTTCTGGAAAAGAACGTCGAAACCGCTATGGCCACCGGCCCGTCGTTCAAGGGCGGCGTGATGGGCGCAGGCGCGGCTTTCGTGGTGCAGAAGGGCAATGCCGAACTGGCCGACAAGATCAGCGCCGCGCTCAAATCCATGTCTGATGACGGCACGCTTGAGGCCCTGTCGAACCAGTGGTTCGGCATGGTCGTGACGCCAAAGCTCTGACATGGAATTCGGGAAACTCGCGCTTCTGGGCTTTGGCCCCGAAGGCTGGGGTCTGGTGCTGGTCCGCGCCGGGCTGATGACGCTGGCGGTATCGGTCGCGGCCTTTGTGTTCGGGCTTGGTCTGGGCATATTGATCGCCTGGGCGCGGATCGGCGGCAATGCCGTGCTGCGGCGACTGGCCGAAACCTATGTGGTCGTGCTGCGCGGGGTTCCCGATATTCTGGTGATCTATCTGTTCTACTTCGGTGGCCGTCAGGTGGTGACGGCCATCGGCACCGGCCTTGGGTTTGAGGGCCCGTTCGACATTTCGGGTTTTGTCGCGGGGATGCTGGCGATCGGGCTTATTTCCGCTGCGGGTCAGTCCGAGGTGCTGCGCGGGGCCTATCAGGCAGTGCCAAAGGGCATGGTCGAGGCCGGGCGTGTGGTGGGCATGACCCGCCTGACCCTGTTCCGCCGGGTGATCGCACCGCAAGCCATGACCACGGCGCTGCCCGGTATGGGCAACCAGTGGCAATCGGTGATCAAGGAAACCGCGCTGGTCTCTGTCACCGGGCTGGTGGAAACGATGCGTCAGGTTTCGGTCGCGGCGGGCACGACGCAGGAGCATTTTCTGTTCTATGCCGCAGGCGCAGTGATCTATCTGTGCATCACCACAGTTTCCGATCAGATCTTCCGGTTGGCCGAGCGCCGCAGCCTGCGCGGCCACCCGCAAGGGGGGATGTGAGCATGGATTTCACATTCTTGGGCGGCATGTTCGCAAATCTTCTCAAGGGTCTGCCGCTGACCCTGAATTTCTGGGTTTTGTCCCTGCTGGGCGGCGGCACGCTGGCGCTGATCCTCAACCTGATGCGGACCACCCGGATCGGCAATGCGGTGGCCGGGGCCTATGTCTTTGTGTTCCGGGGCACGCCGCTCTTGATCCAGATCTTCATGATCTATTACGGGCTGGCAGGATTTGGCTTCATCCGGCAAAGCTTTCTGTGGCCGTTTCTGCGCGAACCCTACTGGTGCGGCCTGCTGGCGCTGATCCTGAACGACGCCGCCTACACCTCGGAAATTCTGCGTGGCGGCCTGCGCGCCGTGCCCAAGGGCGCGGTTGAGGCGGGGCGCGTGTCGGGCATGACCCGGTTTGCCATCCTGCGCCGCATCACTTTGCCATTGGCCTTTCGTCAGGCGCTGCCCGCCTATTCCAACGAGGTGATCTCTATGCTGAAAGCCACGGCGCTGGTGTCGACCATCACGCTGATGGACATGACCGGCATTGCGCGCGCCGCCATTTCGGAAACCTGGCGGGCAGTGGAAATCCTGTTGTGCGCCGCGGCAATCTATCTGGCAATCTCGTTGCTTGTGACCCGGTTTTCCGCGTGGTTCGAGCGGCGTCTTTCGCCCTGGCAATTTGGAAGGACGACACCATGAGCAATGCTATGGGACCGGCGCTGTCGATCACCGGGCTGCGCAAAACCTTTGGGGCCAATGAAGTGCTGCGCGGCATTGACCTCAGTGCGCGCGACGGCGACGTGATCTCGATGATCGGGGCATCCGGCTCGGGCAAAAGCACGTTGCTGCGTTGTATTCCGATGCTGGAGATCCCCGATACGGGCACTGTCACCGTGGGCGAAGACAGCCTGTCGCCGAAAGGTGGCCGCCTGACGCGGGCGGAAGAGGCCACAGCGCGGCGGATGCGCGGGCATCTGGGGTTTGTGTTCCAGAACTTCAATCTGTGGACGCACCGCACCGTTTTGCAAAACGTGATCGAGGCACCGCTGTTCGTGCAAAACCGCAGCCGGGCCGAGGCGGTGGATGAGGCGACCGCCCTGCTGGAAAAGGTGGGTCTGGCCGAAAAGCGTGATGCCTGGCCCGCGCATCTGTCGGGCGGACAACAGCAGCGCGTGGCCATTGCCCGCGCGCTGGCGCAGCGCCCCCGCGCGATCCTGTTTGACGAGCCGACCTCGGCACTTGACCCGGAACTGGTGGGCGAGGTGCTCAAGGTGATCCGCAGTCTGGCCGAAGAGGGCCGCACCCTGCTGATCGTGACCCACGAGATGGGGTTCGCGCGCGATGTCTCGTCGCGCGTGGTGCTGCTGCATCAGGGCCAGATCGAGGAAGACGGCACCCCCGAACAGGTGTTTGCCAACCCGAAGTCAGACCGCGCGCGGGCCTTTCTGTCGGGCCATTTCGACCGGACCCGGTGAGGAAAGGGCAAGCCATGCGCCAGCCCATTGAACGCAAAAGCCTTCAGGATCAGGCGACCGACTGGCTGCGCGAAGCGATTGTGCGCGGTGACCTGGCCCCGGGAACCCTCTTGACCGAACAAGCCCTGACCGAACAGATCGGCACCGGGCGCGGCACGGTGCGCTCGGCCCTGTTCGCGCTGGAAGCACAGGAGCTTGTGACCCGCACGCCCTATTCCAGCTGGCGCGTCGCTGTGCTGGACGCGCAGGTGATCTGGGAAATCTATACGTTGCGGGCCGCATTCGAAGGGCTGGCAGCGCGCATTCTGGCCGAACGGCGCGATCTGCTGGGGCTAGATCAGGTGGTGGCCGCTTTTGCGTCGCTGACCGTGGCACAGGATGCAGACACCGGCGCGCGGGTGGCTGCCGACCTGGGGTTTCACGCCAGTTTCGTGCGCCAGACCGGACATCAGCATCTGATCCGCCGCCACGGGATGCTGGCCGATAAGATGGAGTGGCTTTACCGCTGGTCGGAAAGTCACTGGCCATGCCGCAACCCCCTGCTGGGCGAACATCAGCCGCTATTCGATGCGCTGACCGGCGGCACCCCCGATCAGGCCGAACGGGCGGTACGCGATCACATCGACTATTCGATAACACAGGATGTTGCAGGCTTTCACAGCCTCGCAACGGGAGAGAAAACATGACGCAGATCACCATCCTTGACGGCGGCATGGGCCGTGAACTGGAACGCGTCGGCGCTCCGTTTCGCCAGCCGGAATGGTCCGCTCTGGCGCTGATCGAAGCCCCGGAGACTGTGGCGCAGGTCCACAGCGCCTATGTGCAGGCCGGTGCCGGGGTTATCACGACCAATTCCTACGCGCTGGTGCCGTTTCACATCGGTGAGGCGCGGTTTCGTGCCGAAGGTGAACGGCTGGCCGATCTGGCGGGGCGGATGGCGCGGCAGGCGGCGGCGGGCAACCCCGCCGTGCGGGTCGCCGGATCACTGCCGCCGGTGTTCGGATCGTATCAGCCCGAGCTGTTTCAGGCCGATGTCGCGCAGGAGTATCTGGCGGTGCTGGTAAAGGGTCTGACCCCGCATGTCGATCTGTGGCTGGCCGAGACCCAATCCAGTCTGGAAGAGGCCGAGGCCGCTGCCATCGCCATCCGCGCCACCGGCAAGCCGCTGTGGATCTCGTTCACATTGCGCGATGATGACGGGGCCGAAGCCCTGCCCCGGCCCGAATTGCGCTCCGGCCAGACCGTGACCGAAGCCGCGCATCTGGCTGTGAAACTTGGGGCCGAGGCAATGCTGTTCAACTGCTCGCGCCCCGAGGTGATGGGGGTCGCTCTTGACGCCGCCCGCGCCGCCGAACCCGCCCTGCGCCTTGGTGTCTACGCCAACGCCTTCAGCGATTCACAAGATGATGACGGGGCCGCGAACGAAGTCGTCTCGACCATCCGCGCCGATCTGGACCCGCCGCATTACTGCGGCTGGGCCGAGGGCTGGGCGGCGCGGGGTGCCACCATCATCGGCGGCTGTTGCGGGATCGGCACCGAACACATTCACCATCTGGCCGGGCATCTGGGTCACGCGGACAAAGTCTGACCCGCCCGGACTTAACCAGACAGGACTTAACCAGACAGGGCTTAACCAGACAGGGCTTAGCCAGACAGGGCCTGATCCAGATCGCGGATCAGGTCCGCCGCCGCCTCCAGCCCGACCGACAGGCGGAAGATACCGTCGCCGGCAAAGCGGCGGTAATCCTCCAGCCCCTCGCCGGTCAGCTTGTAGGTGCCTGTGATCATCTCTGCGGTATCCAGATAGGTCACGATGCTGCGCTGATGGCCCAGTGAAAATGCGTAGTGCGCGACCCGCAGCCGCGCTGCAAGCTGCCGCGCCATCGCTGGTCCGTCCTTGGTGCAAAAGCCGATCACCCCGCCTGGATGATCCATCTGCCGCTGCGCCAGATCATGCTGCGGGTGCGAGCGCAGACCGGGCCAGATCACCCGCTCCACCGCCGGATGGTCCTCCAGCATCTGCGCCAGGGTGGCCGCAGTCTGATTGATCTGCACCATCCGGGGGAACAGCGTGTCAATGCCGCGCAGGATCAGCCAGGCATTCGACGCCGACAGCGATGCCCCCAGATATACCCCGGCACAGCCGCGAAGCTGCGCGATCAGCGCCTGCGGGCCGCAAACGATGCCCCCCAGCGCATCGCCATGGCCGTTGATGAACTTGGTCAGCGAATGGATCACCAGATCCACCCCCAACGCCAGCGGGCGGGTGGAAACCGGCGTGGCCAGCGTGCTGTCCACCGACACCAGCGCCCCGGCCCCATGTGCGATCCGTGCAATCTCGGCCAGATCGGTCAGCCGCAGGATCGGGTTGCAGGGGCTTTCGCAATGCACCAGCCGGGTATTGGACCGCAACGCCGCGCGCAGATCCTCCGGCCGCGACAGGTTGACCGGCGTGACCTCGATCCCCAGACCGGGCAGGATCACCCGGGCCAGTTCGGCAGCCCCGGCATAGGTCACGTCACTGATGATCAGATGGTCACCCGCTTTCAGCAGCGTCAGAAACACCCCGGCAATGGCCGCCACCCCGGTTGCAAAGGCAAGCGCATCTCCGGCCCCCTCCAGCGCCGCCATCCGGGTTTCCAGCGCCCGAACCGTGGGATTGAGCCAGCGGGCATAGGTATAGGGCTCGTCGGCAATATCGCCCAGGCCAGCGGCGGAAAAGGCCCCTTCGCCGGGCGCCACCAGATGGTTTACCGACATGGAGATATCCGGCTGGATGGAACGGGTCGCGGGGTTGAGGGTCAGTCCGGCATCCAGCGACAGGGTTTCAGGGCGGGCATCGGGCGGCAGTTGGGGAAGCATGGCAGGCACCTCTGGTCAGCGTTTCCGCCAAGGATACCGGCGATCCGCGCCGCTGCGCGGCGGATTATTGCAGATCCCCGCCGTCTTTGGCCACCAGCTGGGTGGTTTACGCCGTCAAGCTTCGGCCACTGGCACATAAAGCCCAACCTTCAGCGGCCTGAGCACGACATTCGTGGTGATCCGCCGGATCAGAGGATTGTCACGCATCATCCGCGCCGTGATCGCGTCATAGTCCTCCACGTCGCGGGCCAGAATCACCGCCACCAGATCCACCGCGCCCGTGACGTAATACAGCTGCTGTATGGCCTCGGTCCGGTCCGCCCAGGCTTGCAGTTTTTGCAGCACATCATAGTTGTCACGCTCGACTTCCAGTCCGGCAATAAAGCTCATCGCCTGCCCAGCCTCTTTGGGGTCCACAACCGAAATGTCAGCCCGAATGATGCCCTCGGCACGCAAACCCCGCAAGCGACGCTGCACGGCCGAGGCAGACAGGCCAACCACATCGGCAATCGCCTCGGCCTTGATCTGGCTGTCACGCTGCACAATCGCCAGAATCTTGCGATCAAACGCGTCCAAAACCGACTCCTTTTTCTGCAGACCAAGGCAACATTCTGCACAATTCCTGCCCCGTTGCCCATCCACGGCTGTCATGGCAGACGTTCACGTCTGGCAATTTGAGCAATCTACGCATGGCAGAGCGGTCAACCCCGACGTCGGCCTTTGCAAGAGCAAAATCCAGACTGCAGAAGTCTGGCCCTGTCTGGGTGCCGGTCGCCATGACCAACAGAACCCGATCCTGCCCCTTGGCGATCGCCTCGATGGCTCGTTGACGGCGTTGATCTGGGAATTGCGCGGGGCTTTGCCACTGCAATCATCGAAGCAATCTTGCGGCGCAACAACTTGGCAATGCCAATGAAACCACCCGGTGCAAATATCAGGGACCTGTTCGGAGAGCGAACGGCGGAAGTGACTGCAGCGCGCCCAGCGAACGTCTTACCTTGATGCCTCAAGCTTCCGGGAAGCCATGACGATGTCGACAAAATTGATCAGCTCGGTCGACGGGTTGCTGCTGCGCCAGACCAAAGCGGTGCGCAGGCGGAACAGCGGGTGGTCAATCGGCCGCACCACCACACCGGCACCCAAAAGCCCCACAAGACTTTGTGGAAAAATGGTGATGCCCAGCCCGGCACCGACCATACCGCCGATGGCAAGCGTATGGGCTGCCTCGAATTGAGGTGTCAGCACCAGGCCTTCGGCGCTGAACAGCCCCTCCAGCCGCCAGCGGTATTCGTCCCATTCCTGCATTTCTCCCAGCACCAGCGGCAGGCTGGCAACGTCGGAAGGCGTCACACTATCCTGCCCGCCAAGCGGATGATCCGCCGGAAGAATCGCAAACAGCGGTTCGTCCGACATCTCGATGCTCTGAAATTCAGGGTGGTCAAAGCGGTCGATCATGAACCCCGCGTCAATTTCGTTCTTGGCCAGTGCCAGCCGTTGCGCCTGTGTCCTCAGATAGGCCGTCGTCAGCCGGACAAACGGGTGCGCCTTATGAAAGCGGGCCAGCAGCTCTGGCATCAGGCGCGGTGCCGAAAAGGTCATGTAGCCGATCCGCAACCCGTCGGTATGCCCCTGCGCCACCCGCCGTGCGGCCAGCACACTGTTGTGATACCCGTCCATCATCGCCGCGTTGTCGCGGTAAAATGACTGGCCCGCCGCGGTCAGCGCCACTTCACGTGTGCTGCGCTCCAGCAGTTTGAAGCCCAGATGATGCTCCAGCTTCTGAATGCGCCGGGTCAGCGCCGACTGGTCAAGGTTCAGCCGGTCGGCGCTGCGGCGAAAGTTCAGTTCTTCCGCGACAACAAGGAAAGAGCTGACAAGATCAAGGCCGTTCAGGTTCTGCACAATGCACCATAGGTGTGGTTTCCAGTGATGCACATGGTGCATCAATTATTGACCAATAACCATTTCATTTTTCCGCACCGCATCCGCATCCTTGCGCCAGATGCAGAATGACGCATCGCGACACACCCACTCGAACGGAGATATCCGATGCAAGACCCCGACGCCAAAGAACTGGACCGCCTGTTGCAACAGGCCTTCGACACGGCAAGCAAACTGTATCAGGAGCGCGGCTTCCAACGCCGGATCGGGTTCGGCAGCCGTCCGGCGCTGATCAGTGTCGATCTCGCCAATGCCTGGACCCGGCCCGGCAATCCTTTCACCTGCGATCAGGAAAAAATGGATGGCGAAATCATCCCCGCCATGCAGAAGCTGCTCACAGCTTGCCGCGCCAATGGCGTTCCGGTGGTCCATGTCACCACCGCCTATGAAATCACCGACCGCAACGCGCCCTTTACCGATATGGGCCTGTGGCATGACAAGATCCCGGTCGACGTGGTGAACTTGGCAGACAAGGATCTGTGGGCCATCGACAGCCGCATCGCGCCGGTCAAAGGCGAATACACGCTGCTGAAAAAGCGCGCCTCGGCCTTTCACGGCACCGAACTGGCGGGCATCCTGCGCGCGGCGAATGTGGATACCATTCTTGTCACCGGCGTAACCGCCTGCGCCTGCGTGCGTCAGACCATCTGCGACGGGCTGGCCGACGGCTTCCGCACCATTGCCGTGAAAGAGGCGATCGGTGACCGGGTGCCGGGCGCTGTCGCATGGAACCTGTTCGACATCGACGCAAAGTTCGGCGATGTCGTCGGCGTTGACGATTGCGTCAACTATCTGAACGGCATCAAAGCACAGAAATCCGCCGCCTGACGACCGGACCTTAAGCCTGCGCCGCCGGCTTCCGGGCCGAGCGGCGCAGAAATTTCAGAAATGTATCAAGAACCTGCGACCTGTTCTCGCGGTCCCAGACCGCCGTGACCGGCAACTTCGTGGTCACATCGCGCAACGGCCGCACCTCAACGCCCTGACGCGGCAGATTGCCCACGCAGCTGGAATAGATCGTCACCCCCACCCCGGCGACGACCAGCCCGAAGATGCCTTCGCTGTTTGATGCCTCCAGTACGATGTTGGGAAAGTAGCCCCGGCTGCGGCACTCCGCAAACAGCCGGTTGCGGAACGCCGCCCAATTGTCGCCGGTGCCAAGCACAAATTTCTCATCCGCCAGCTGTTGCAGTGTCAGCGACGCTTCGGCACACAGCGGATGCGACGCGGGCAGCAGTGCCACGTAATCATCTTCGTCAAACGTCAGGCAATCCGTTGTCTTGTGCGCGAATTCGCCGATCATGAAACCGATATCAATCGTTTGCTGCAACAGCGCCATCTGCTGACTGGTGGTTGGCATAAAGATCAGGTTCAGCCGGATTTCGGGATGCGCGCTGGCAAAATCGCGCAAAAAATGCGGCAGGCGGCCGTTGATGGCAAAATCGGTATAGGCGATTCTCAGCTCTCCCCGGATGCCGCGCGCGGCATGCCGGGCACTGGCGATGGCCTGATCGATCTGCGCGTCGATACTGCCGGTTTCTGCCAGAAACGCCTTGCCCGCTTCGGTCAGCTCCACCCGCCGGGTGGTCCGCAACAGCAGCGGTGCGCCGATCTCTGCTTCAAGGTGTTGAATGATTTTGGAAAGAGCAGGCTGGGCAATATGCAGCTCGTCCGCGGCCCGCCCAAAATGCAGGGTTCTTCCTACTGCCGCAAATGCACGCAGATGGCGCAGTTCCAAGCTCAATTCATGCCCCTTTATTGATAATCATGTGGAATTAATACAGTGAAAATTGATATTTTACAAACACGCTTTCTTGCCGCATCGTTTGATGACTAAAGAACAACACTGCGGCGGCCGACGATGGCTGCACGCATCACAACAGGGGAAAATGACCAGATGACCAAGGATCTTTCCGCACCGTTCACGCCCTCGCGCCGACGCATGCTGGGCCTGTTGCTGGCGGGCGTTGCTGCCCCCGCCCTGATGCCGCGGATGGCGCTGGCGGCGGGTGGCACCGTCGTCGTCTCGAACTGGGGCGGCGACTGGAACGAACGCACCATGCGCTATGTTGAAAAGCCGCTGTTGGAAGACAAAGGCTTTACCGTCGTCCGCGATCTGGGGATGGAGCCGGAGCGCAAGACCAAGCTTATCGCCGAAAAGCGCATCCGCCGCGCCTCTGCGGATGTGATCCACGTCAACAGCTCGGACGCGTTCGAGCTGAAGGGTCAGGAAGTGATCGCCGATCTGGATCTCAGCAAAATCCCGAACTACGCCGATGTCGTCGAAGAACTGAAGGCACCCTATTTCGTGCCCTGGCTCTACAGCGCCGTTGTCATCATCTATAACAAGGACAAGGTGCCGGAACCGCCGACATCCTATGCCGATCTGTTTGACCCGAAATGGGCCGGGCGTATCGGCCTGACCAACCAGCTTTACTTCAACTACATGATGATGGCGGGCCTTGTCGCAAACGGTGACATGACCAGCGCCGAAGAGGGCAAGCCGCTGCTGGAAAAGATGGTGGCCGAAAGCAAACCACGGCTTTATGCCGCGCATCAGCAGTTGCAGGCTGGTCTCGCAAATGGCGAAGTAGATATCGCGGTGAACTACAAGGCGCGCGGACTGCAATGGGCCGCTGACGGCCAGCCGCTTGCGATCCAGTACCCGGATGAAGGCGCGATTGCCGTGACCTTTGGGGCCTGCCTCACAGAATTCGGCCCCAACCGCGATGCGGGCTACGCCTATCTCGATGCGATGCTGGACCCGACCGCCATGGCCGGACTGGCCGAGGCAAGCCTTTACGCCCCGGCCAACCCCAAGGCGGAATTGTCCGATGAATTGCGCGCCCTTGTCGACTTCTCACCGGAAGAACGCGCAACGATGCGCTTCCTCGACTATGCCTATGTTGCCCAGAATACCGCTGGCTGGCTGGAATGGTGGAACAAGTCCTTCGCAACCTGATCTGCCCGACCTGATCAGCCCCGGCCCGGAGAGAGCGCGTGAGTATGACCGAAACCATAACCAGCACACCCCCGCCAGACGCCCCGAAACGGGCAGCTGGCGGGCTGACGGCCCCGATGCTGGCCGCGCCCGGCGTGATCGTGGTGGTGATCGGTCTGCTTGCCCCGCTCGCCCTGATGCTGCGCAACAGCCTGAACCGCTATGATCCGGCGGAACTGATGATCAGCGCCGTCACGGCCGAGAATTATGTGAAGTTCTTTTCGGATTCCTTCTATCAGGAGGTGCTGTGGCGCACCGTCTGGATATCGGCACTGTCGACCCTGATCTGTCTGGGTGCAGGCGTGCCGGTCGCTTATTTTCTGGCCCGCCATGTGGCCCCTTTTGCCAAGCGGATGCTGCTGATCGTCATTCTGGTGCCCTTGCTGATCGGCAATGCCGTCCGCACCTCGGCCTGGATGCTCATTCTGAATGACAAGGGCGTGCTGGCCGCGTTCCTCGGGTTGTTCGGGCATTCCGGTCCGCTGGGGCTGATGTATTCATCCGCCGGCGTTGTGATCGGGCTGGTCTCTGTGCTGCTGCCGTTCATGATCATCACCCTGAACAGTGTGTTTGAATCGATCGACCAGACCCTTGAAGATGCCGGGCAAAGTCTGGGCGCCAGTCACCTGACCGTCATGACCCGCATCGTGCTGCCACTGGCCCTGCCGGGTATTCTGGCCGGATCGGTGCTGTGCTTCATCCTGTCGATGAACGCCTATGCCACCCCGGTTCTGATCGGCGGCCCGACGTTCCACATGATGGCCCCCACCGTCTATCAGCAGATTGCCAAGGTGATGAATTGGCCCTTCGGCTCGGCACTGGCCTTCATCCTGATGACAGTGACCCTGACACTGACCGTCGCCGTCTCGGTCCTTGTGCAGCGCAGATACCGGAAGTGGAGCGAATGATGCAGACAGGTCAGGCAGGCACCATCCGGCTGGGCTATACCATCGTCAGCATCCTGGTGATCGGTTTCATCGTCCTGCCACTGGTCTTCATCGTCTGGATGAGCTTTTTCTCCAACCGCATCCTGTCGTTCCCCCCCGAAGGTTACACCCTCGACTGGTATCGCAGGGCCTGGGGCATGTCGGATTTTCGCAACGGCTTCTTTCTCAGCCTGCAGACCAGCCTGATTGCCACCGTGGTGGCCGCAGCACTGGGCCTGCCCGCCAGTTTCGCGCTGGTCCGGGGCCGGTTCAAGGGGCGCGAAGGCATCAACACCATCCTGATGTCACCAATGGTGGTGCCGGGGATCGTCGGCGGCAGCGCGCTGTTCGTCTTTTTTCTTGAGGTCGAGTTCCTGACCGGCATGCGGATTGCAGGCTCCAGCCTTGGCCTGATCATCGCGCACAGCCTGATCGCCCTGCCTTGGATGATCCGTCTTGTCACCACCTCACTGATCAGCGTCAATCCGTTTGTTGAAGAGGCGGCGCGCAGTCTGGGTGCCGGTCCGCTGATCGTGTTCTGGCGCATCACCCTGCCCGTCATCAAGCCGGGGGTGATCGCCGGGTCGCTGTTTGCCTTTATCAATTCGTTCATCGATCTGGAAAAATCCATTTTTCTGGTCGGACCAGACAGCACGACCCTGCAGATCGCACTGATCAACTATCTGGAATGGAACTTCGACTCCACCATCGGTGCGGTGGCAACGGTACAGATCGCCCTTATCACGGTGCTTTTGCTCATCACCGACCGCTACGCAAAACTCAGCCGTGCCTTCTGAAAGGAAAACCCATGTCGGAAGTCGTTCTTGAGGATGTTGTCAAGCATTACGGCACCTCGGTCGCCGTGGCCCATATGTCGCTGCGCATCGCCGATGGCGAACTGGTTGCGCTGCTAGGCCCGTCGGGTTGCGGCAAAACCACGACACTGCGGATGATCGGTGGTTTCGTCGACACCACAAGCGGGCGCATCACGGTGGGCGGGCGCGATATCACCGGCCTGCCACCGAACCGGCGCAATATGGGCTTTGTGTTTCAGAACTATGCGCTGTTTCCGCATATGACCGTGGCCCAGAACGTCGCCTTTGGTCTGGAAATGCGCGGCCTGAACAAAACCGACACCGCCCGCAAGGTGCGCGAGTCACTGGCACGGGTGCGGCTGGCGCAATATGCAGACCGCTTCCCCAAGCAGCTGTCGGGCGGCCAGCAACAGCGCGTGGCACTTGCCCGTGCGCTGGTGATCGAACCAGATGTTTTGCTGCTGGACGAACCCCTGTCAAACCTCGACGCCTCGCTCCGGCAGGAAATGAAGATCGAGATCCGGCAGCTGCAGCAAACGCTGGGCCTGACCACGGTTTTCGTGACCCACGATCAGGACGAAGCGATGAGCACGGCCGACCGGATGGTGCTGATGAACAGTGGCTTTGTCGAACAGGTGGGACCGCCTGATCAGGTCTACGGCCAGCCCCGGTCGGCCTTTGCGGCCAGCTTCCTTGGCATTCCCAATCTGCTGGCGGGGAAGTTGTCTGCGGACCATCGCAGCTTTGCCATGGACGCAGGCCCGGTGTTCCGCATGGCCGGGCAGTCGCCGGTTGCGGGTGAAACCTTGCTCGCTCTGCGCCCCGAGGTGATCATGATTTCTCCCGAAGCGCCGCCCGAAGATGCAAACCATCTGACGGGGCGGGTCGAGATCATGACCTATCACGGCGCGGCGGTCGAATATCAGGTCCGCACCGATGCCGGGCCGATGCTGACCGCCCGGGCCATCGCACCCGGCCTGGGTGGCCCCGCCCTGTTGTCAAATACCACGCCGGTCTGGCTGCACTGGTCGCCCTCGGCCGGTGTGATCGTAAGCAAACACTGAATTTTCGGGATAAGAATGATGAACCGACAGACTCTTTCGGGGGCCGACTCCCTGCATGCCCGGCTGACCGTCATCGACGGCCTAATCGTCTCGGATTTTGGCCCTGATGTGTTCCGCGACATGCAGAAAGGCGGGATCACCGCCGCCAACTGCACCTGCTGCATATGGGAGGATTTTACCGCCACCATGCGCAATATCATGCAATGGAAAGCATGGTTCCGCGACCATTCCGATCTGATCCTTCAGGTAAGAACCACCGCCGACATCCGTCGCGCCAAGGCCGAAGGCAAGGCCGGGATCATCCTTGGCTGGCAAAATGTGTCAGGGATGGAGGATCAGATCGGCTATCTGTCCCTGTTCAAGGATCTGGGCGTTGGCATCATCCAGCTTGCCTATAACACCCAGAACCTTGTCTCCACCGGCTGCTACGAATCCAAAGACGGCGGGCTGTCCGATTTCGGGCGTGAGGTGGTGGACGAGATGAACCGTCTGGGCATCCTGTGCGACCTGTCACATGTCGGCCCGGTCAGCAGCCGCGACGTCATTCTGGCGTCCAAACAACCTGTCGCCTACTCGCACTGCCTGCCAGCCGGGCTGAAAGCACACCCCCGCAACAAGACCGATGAAGAGCTGCGCTTTATCATCGACCATGGCGGCTTTGTGGGCGTCACCATGTTCACGCCGTTCCTGGCCCGTGGCATCGATTCCACCGTCGACGATTACGTCGAGGCGATGGAATATGTAATCAACCTTTGCGGCGAGGAACGCGTCGGCTATGGCACCGATTTCACCCAAGGGCATCAGCAGCCGTTCTTTGACTGGATCACCCATGACAAAGGCTATGCCCGTCGCCTGACGCAGTTCGGCACGATCCGCAATCCCGAAGGTCTCGATACTATTGGCCATACGGGTGCCTTGACCGCCGCAATGCTTCGCCGGGGCTGGACCGAAGGGCGCATTGAGCGGGTCATGGGCGAGAACTGGATCAAGCTCCTCCACGACGTGTGGGGTGCCTGACAGCATTGGATACCAACTGGATGAAGGACGGAAAATTCTGAACTTCTGCTTTATGCATCGCGCTGACCCACACATGCTTCCATGTCCTGCAGGAAGGCGCGTCCCGTGGAATACCCTCGCGCTCCACATATGTCAGAAAGTTTGTTCTATCGGCGTTTTTGCGCCGATCCGTGGCCGCTTTGTCTAACCGCCAGATTGAAAGCGCCGACGCAAAGGGCCATGTGTAGAGCATGACAATGTTCAGCTTCCATATGAGGTTCCTGCGGTCCGCGGGAATTCTACTGAACCGCCGATAGCCCCGGGCGGCTTGAGCAGTTTTGCTCGAAGACGCCACGGGGACCTTCCGCAATAGCATCTCTCAACTTGGCAGAGCGACACGCGGCATTGATGCCGCGCGAACCCTTGGGCCATGGCCTGACGCGCCCAAGCGCCCGGCAGTGAGAGACATGTTTAGTGGTTTCAGATTTGGAGAAACACATGTCTACCTACATCAAACAAAGAACGCCCGAGCGGACGGCGCAGCGCCCCGTCGAGGTTAAAAAGCTTAACCTGCTCCTGCGGTGGTGGCACAGCGCTGTTCAGAATTGGCAACGCCGAAAGATGATCGCGGCTCTGGCAGCTTTGGACGACCATATCCTCCGCGACATCGGCATTCCACGAGGCGAAATTGAACGGGTCGTCGATGGGTTCGATCCGCGAGAGTTGCAGATGCAGCCGGTCGCTCCAGAACCTGAAAAGCAGGACACGTCCTATGCCGAATTCAGAAGAGCCGCATAAAATGGCCCCTTTGCGACCGGAAATGCGTCACCTGTTGTCCGTGACGCGCAGGCTTCAGCCTGCCGGGCGGATGCACGTTCATTCTTTCAGACAGGATGCTCAGGGTCGTTGGATGGCGAACGTGTTCATCCTGTATCGGGTTTTGCGTCAGAACTGCCCCGAGCCCGGGGCAGTTTGAACGCGGAACACCTGCGCTGCTGCCCCGGGTCAATCCACCTCATCCAATCATCTGAGTTTTAAGGGCGACCGAGATGTCGTCCGAGGGGGAAACATGATCAATTCAGGACAACATAAACGGATCGAAGAGCCAGTTCCGTTTCAGAAGGAAGGCTATGCAGCCTTGTGCGATTTGTCAGTACACTGTGTTCTGACCAAAGCGGACAGGCGCGCATTGGCAGAGCACATTCTGCGCGCCGACAAGGTTGGAACCGGCGCCTTTGAAATGCTGACACGATTGCTCAGCCAAAAGCTGCTTTATGCGACTGTTCGGGAAGACGACAAGATCGGTGCCGCGACCGCAGCGGGCGGATCACGGGTCACTTACGCAATTGATGATCTGGAGCCGCAAACGGGACAGCTGTTCCATCGCGACGAGTATGCGTTGGGCCAAAATGGCATTCACGTTGGAACGCTGCTGGGGGCAACCTTGATCGGCATGAAGGCGGGCAGCCGTGCGCCCTTTCTTCAGGCGGATGGCTCGTTCCGCAGCGGTGCAGCGCAGATCGAGTCAGGCGGGGGATGGTCGGCTGCAGGGCGTAAAGGCAATCGTCCAATGGCAGCAGCGTATGGCGACGGAATGCCACGACCATCGCCTCCTCCGCCTCGGTCAGCACGGTGGATCGTGGCTCCGAAGGACCAGTCTTCATATCCTCGACCGTCGCGCACTCGCGCCACTTTGCCACGGTCTTGGGATTGATGCCCAACTCCCGGCTCAGTTGCGCGAGCGAAGCTTGCGATCATTCGGGCCGACCCTCGGACCGATGGCGGGCCGACCCTCATTATTGCTGCTCTGAGGGCGTGCTTGGTCGTGGCGCTGCCGTGACGAACTCAATCGGCATTTCACCACTCTGGCTGCGACGAAGGAAGCCGAACGAACTAAACCGTGCCAGCGTCCGAAAAATCAACCTGAAGCACCCTGAGCAATTCTTGGCACTTGCTGGGCCAACCCGGTGAACGCACGTCAATCCATTGCATTCCGGCAGTCCTCGCAGACTCGATCCCCTGATCGCTGTCTTCAAGGACAAGGCAAAGCTCTGCACTGACACCAAGGCGCAGCGCTGCGGCCATATAAATGTCAGGTGCGGGCTTTGGTCGGGGAACGTCGTCCACTGTGATAATACAGTCAAACAGATCGTGCAGCCCGGTCTGCCGCAAAAAGGCCCGTGCAATAGCGGCTTCGCTGTTGGTCACAACTGCAGTCGGCAAGACGCCGACGGCCCCACGCGCCAGCCTGGCGACCAACGGGTTTTCCCGCGCCTGACCGGCCAGTGTGACAGTCAGCGCAATGCTGTCGGCCACAAGGCGCGGCAAATCTGCCACGACCGCGAAATCAACCATGAACCGTTCAAACAGGCGGGCTCGGTCAAGTCCGGTCAGGGTCATATACCAGTCGCGCGGCATCTGAAGGCCTTGCAGCTGGAGCGCCTTGGCCATGCCGGTATAATGCAGATCAGCGGTCAGCAGCAGCGTGCCGTCGCAATCGAAAAGAAGGGCGGCGGGTGCGCTTGGGCTGGCTGATTCATCGGTGGGCGGCTTTGGCATCTTCGGTCTTTCTGAACAGGATGGTCAGCACATCCGACAGCGCATCGGCGGTCAGCGGCTTGGGAAGCGTGGCGAGCCGCCCGACAAAGCGGGACGACAGCGGGTCAACCTGCGGCAGGTGGCCAGAAACCACAATGGCCCGGGCCTCCGGCCAGCGCGTCAGCGCCGTTTCGGCCAGACGCCAGCCGTCAACGCGCCCGCCAAGCGACAGATCGGTGACGATCAGCGCCAGCGGGGTCGACATATGCGTCAGCGCCTGCGCCAAATCTTCCGCCAGCAGCAGGGTTTCCGCCAGCGGGACCAGCAGGCCGACGGCGGCCTTGCGGTCCGTCGCATCATCCTCGACCAACAGAACGGTGCCCAGCGCGGGCAGCGGGGCCGGTTGGCGCAGGCACAGCGGCAGGGTCAGGCGCACCGTGGTGCCCTGACCGGGGGCAGAGGTGATGTTGATATCGCCGCCCGACTGCCGGATAAAGCCGTAAACCATGGCAAGGCCAAGCCCGGTGCCGGTGCCGTCGGCGCGGGCGGTAAAGAACGGCTCCATCGCATGGGCCAGAATGTGCGGCGGCATCCCGGTGCCGGTATCGGCCACCTCAATCACTGCCTGATCGCGGTCCTGCGACACGGTCACCGTCACCCGTCCCACATCTGCAATGGCCTGACCGGCATTCAGGCACAGGTTCAGGATCGCGCTTTCCAGTTGCCCCGGATCGACCCGCACCGGCAGGGGCACCGGGGCGATGTTGACCACCAGATCCACCCGGTCCGGCAGGGCAAGGCTGACCAGATCGACAATGCCATCGACCAGCGCAGGCAGATCCAGCAGTTCCGGTTCCAGATGCTGACGCCGGGCAAAGGCCAAGAGCCGCCCGATCAGCGCGCCGCCCAGATCAACCGCCGAGGCGATGGTCTGGCGCAGCATCGCCTGCCGTTCCGGCGGGGCCGTATCCATCAGATGCAGGCTGCCCGAGATGGTGGACAGGATATTGCCGAAATCATGCGCCACCTCGCCCGAGACTTTGCCCAGTGCCTCGATCCGCTGGATCTGGCGCAGGCGATCTTCCAGCTGCCGCCGTTCGGTCGCATCGGAAATCAGCACCACCGACCCACCCTTTGGCAGCGGGCTTTCGCGCAGCTCGGCATGGTGCGCCGCCCCCAGCGACAGCACGCCCACCCCGGCATGCTCGCCCTCCTGCCAGCCTGCCCCGGCGATCACCTCGGTCAGACGGGGCCGGCCGGTCAGGCGGGCAGGATCGACGCGCAGCACCGACGCAAGCCTTGCGTTCTGCGTCACGATCTGGCCCTGATCCGACAGGATCGCCACGCCATCGCTGATCCCGGCCATCATGTTTTCATAAAGTGCTGTGCGCTGCGCCATCTGGCGGTGCGACCTGTCAAGCCGCAGGGCATTGGCGCGGAAGGTGCGGAAGGCGTGGAACAGCTTGCCAATCTCATCGCCCTGCCCTTCGCCGCGCGGCAACCGGGTCTGGCGGTCGCCTGCGGCAAGCCGGATCATCGCATCCGAAATCGCCCGCAGATTGGCAGTCACATAGCCCGAGACATACAGCGCCGCCGCCAGCGCCAGCGCCGCACTGGCCAGCACCACCAGCAGCAGGGTGGATTTGGCCAGCGCGATGGCCGTGGTAGTGCTGGCGCGCTCGGCCGTGATGGCCGCCTGCGCCAGCGTTGTGGCAGCGGCGGCATGGGCGGTGACGGCAGCGGCCCCGCGCCGGATGCGGACCAGCGCCGCCTCGGCCCCGATCTGGCGCGCGAGTTCAAACCGGCGCAGCTCGAACAGCCCCTGCGGACCTTCGGCGATGGTTTCCAGACGGCTCAGCTCTGCCGCCTCAGCCGCCGGACGCTGCCCGGTCAGGCGCTTGGTCAGGCGGGTGTATTCGCGCTGGAATTCCCCCACGCCGATCAGATTTTCTGCCCGCCCCGCCCCCAGAAGGGCCGCTGCGGTGCGTTGCAGCACCAGCCAGTCCTGCCGTTCCTGCAAGGGGGCGGTGGCGCGGGCCGATTGCGCGGCATAACGGCGTTCAGAGGCGGCAAGTTCGGCGTTCAGCCGCAGAGTGCGGTCGCGCAGGCCTGCGCGAAGGGATGTGTCGCGCACCAGATTGGCAATCGCCTCCCGCGTGCCCGCCAGCGACGCGCGCAACGGCTCATCCGGGGGCAAACCGGCCAGCAGCCCGTCTACCAGCGCGGTGGCCGCCTGCCCTTCCTGTGCGATGCGGAACGGGCTTTCCAGTGTCAGCAGATAGGGCGCGAGGGTTGCCAGATCCGCCGCCTGCCGCGACAGGGTCAGCGCCTGATCCACCCCTGTCAGGGTTTCGGCCAGCATCCGGTCCATCCGGTCATTGCCACGCGTCAGCGCACCCCAGGCGATGACCCCCACGGTCAGCACCGCCACCGCCAGCAGCGCCAGCGCCACCAGCAACCGGCTGCGGACCGAAAACCGCCTCATGCCGCCGCACCAGTGACAAAGATATAGCCCTGCCCCCGCCGCGTCTGCAGATGCACGGGTTTGGACGGCACCGCTTCGATCTTGCGGCGCAGGCGCAGGATCAGCACGTCGATGGTGCGGTCCATATATTGCGACAGGTCATTGCCCAACTCGGTCAGCAGTTCGGTGCGCGGGATGATGCGGCCCGGATGGCGCAGAAAATACTCCAGCAGCCGGTATTCGGCATTGGTCAGCGCAATCTCGGCCCCCGCAGCATCCAGCAGCTCGCGCCGGGTCTGGTCCAGCCGCAGACGGCCAAAGGCCAGCATAGCACTGCTGCTGCGGTCGGGCGGCAGCACGCCCGGATGCCCGGCCCGGCGCAGAACCGCGCGCAGCCGGGCGATCAGTTCGCGCGGGTTGAACGGCTTCATCATGTAGTCGTCGGCGCCGGTTTCCAGCCCGATGATCTTGTCCATCTCATCGCCGCGCCCGGTCAGCATCACAATGGGAATGCCCATCGTCTCACGAATGCGGATGGCAAGGGTCAGGCCGTTTTCGCCGCGCAGGCGCAGATCAATCAGCGCAAGGTCCACGCCGGGGCGGGGCCCAAGCGCCAGAAACGACGCGCCGTCGGGCAGCGGCAGCGGGGTGAACCCGTTGCCGGCCAGCAGGTCGGCCACCGTGCGGCGCAGATCGGCGTCATCATCTATGATGGCCACGACCGGACACACGCCATCCGGCATGTCCCCGTGCGGCATGGAAGCCTGTTCCATTGCCCTGTCCTCCCTGCGGCCATGATGGTCAAAGCGCGGGGCGGCGCAATCCCATTCAGGTTAGCAATGTTCCGCGTTTGCCGGGGTTTTGTAACACTGTTCATCAAAAGACTGCCCCAGGGTCAGTCTGTTAACCCTGCCCCCCCTCCCCTTGTGGGCAGATGTCGTGCCAGTCTGGCCGGATACCGCTGAGGAGAGGCGGGATATCTGGGAGGATAAAGATGAAAGTTTGCATGATCAGTGCTCTGGCACTGGGCGCGGCCATGGCCGCAGGCGCGGCGCAAGCCCAAAGCCTGAATGTGGTCTGCTCGAACGAGCAGGCATGGTGCGATCTGATGGCACAGAATTTCAAGATCGACACCGGCGTCGATGTGGCGATGGTGCGCAAATCGACCGGTGAAGTGCTGGCGCAGATCCGCGCCGAAGCGGGCAATCCGAAGATTGATGTCTGGTGGGGCGGCACCGGCGATCCGCATCTGATTGCGGCCAATGAGGATCTGACCGTGGCCAGCGGGGTGGATGTGTCGGGCCAGCTGGGCTGGTCGCAGAACATGACCGAAATGTCAGGCGGCAAGGCCGTTGGCGTGCATGTCGGTCTGCTGGGCATGCTCTATAATACCGATGTGCTGGCCGAAAAGGGGCTGCCCGCCCCGGCCTGCTGGAAAGATCTGGCCAAGCCCGAATACAAGGGTGAGGTGACGGTGTCGAACCCGCAATCCTCGGGCACCGCCTATACCCAGCTTGCCACCCTGGTGCAGCTGTTCGGCGAGGATGAGGCGTTCAAGATGCTGGCCGAAATCGGGGCCAACGTGAACCAGAACACCAAATCCGGTTCCGCCCCCGGCAAGATGGCCGCGCGGGGTGAGACCACCATCGCGGTCGGCTTCATGCATGACATGGTGAACCTGAAAAAGCAGGGCTTCCCGGTTGAAATCGTCTCGCCCTGCGAAGGCACCGGCTATGAAGTCGGGGCGGTGTCCGTGATCAACGGCACGCCGAACCTGGAAGCAGCCAAGCAGTGGGTCGAATACGTGATCAGCGCCGATGCGCAATCGGCGGGGCTGGAGGTCGGCGTGTTCAACATCCCGTCGAACCCCGAAGCCTCGACCGATCCGGAGGCCCCCGACATGGCTGCGGTGAAGCTGATCGACTATGATTTCGCTACCTATGGCTCGTCTGAAACGCGTGAGCGGCTGTTGGCGCGCTGGGAAGCCGAAGTGAAATCCAAGGGCGGCAATTTCGAGGAATAAGGCCTGACCGGCCCGCCCCTTCAAACGGGCGGGCCATGCTTTTCACGGCAGAGTTTCCGGGGGATTGACGATATGCGACGCACGGCGGGGCTATGGCTTCTGATCGGGCTGGCGGGCTATGCCCTGCTGCCCTGGTATATGGTGGCGGGGGGCTTCTGGTCCTTTGGCTGGCTTTCAGCGATGGGTGGCGAGGCGCAACCCGCGCTGTTGTGGTCTGCGGGCGGGCGCGGCTGGCTGTGGCTGCCGCTGCTGGGATTTGCCGTGGCGGGGGCCGCGCTGGCACTGGCACGCGATCAGCTGGCCATGGCGCGCGGGCTGGTCATCGGCGGTGCACTGGGGCTGGCGCTGATGGCGGCGCAGGGGTTGATCATCCTTGGCAACGGCACAAGGCTGGGGCTGTTTGAGGGGGCCACGCAGCCCGGCATGGGCGCAGGGGCGCTTGTGGTTGCGGCCTCACTGCTGTTCCTGCTGACCACCGGCGTATCCGGTCTGGGGCGTGGCCGGGGCGATGCCTTCATCACCGGGATGATCGGGGCGATTGTCGCGCTGGTCGGCATCTTTGTGTTCTACCCCATGAGCTTTATCCTGCTGCGCGCGTTCGAGCTGCGTGGCGGCGCGGGGCTTGGCCTGTCAGAATTCCTGCCCCGCTTTCTGGCGGCGGAAATCTGGTCGCCAGCCTGCCTGACCGGCAGGGGCTATTGTGGGGCTGCGCTCAATTCGCTGATGCTGGCGCTGGCCACCGCAACCGGCACCACGCTGATGGGTCTGGCCTTTGCGCTGATCTTCACCCGCACCAATTTTCGCGCCAAAAAGCTGCTGCGCGTGCTGACCATCCTGCCGATCATCACCCCGCCCTTCGTGATCGGGCTGGTGCTGATCCTGCTGTTCGGTCGCGCGGGCACCATCACCGAATTCTTCGCGTATGCCTTCGGCTGGGAGAAAACCCGCTGGCTCTACAGCTTCTGGGGGGTCTGGCTGGCGCAGATGCTGTCGTTCACCCCCATCGCCTTTCTGGTGCTGATCGGCGTGGTCGAAGGAGTCAGCCCCAGCATGGAAGAGGCCAGCCAGACGCTGGATGCCGACCGCTGGCAAACCTTCCGCTTCATCAGCCTGCCCCTGATGCGCCCCGGTCTGGCCAATGCGTTCCTTTTGGGCTTCATCGAAAGTCTGGCCGATTTCGGCAACCCGCTGGTGCTGGGCGGCAATTTCAACGTGCTGTCGACCGAGATCTACTTTGCCATCGTTGGCACCGTGGCCGACCCGGCCAAGGCGGCGATCCTGTCGCTGATCCTGCTGTCGCTGACGCTGGGCGCGTTTCTGGCGCAGCGCAAATGGCTGGGTCGCAAGAACTATGCCACCGTGACCGGCAAGGGTGACTCTGGCCGCAATGCCGCGCTGAATGACGGGTTGCGCTGGACCTGCTATGCCGTGGCGCTACCCTGGGCCGCGTTTACGCTGGTGCTGTACGGGCTGATCTTCTTTGGCAGTTTCGTCAAGCTGTGGGGCTATGACCACACCCTGACCTTCGAGCATTACACCCGCGCCTTCGGCATCGTCTATCGCAACGGCATCCACTTTACGGGGGCGGCCTGGAGCAGCTATTTCACCACGCTGACCATCGCCGCCATCGCCGCCCCCCTGACCGCCGCCGTGGGCCTTGCCACCGCCTATCTGCTGGTGCGCCAGAAGTTCACCGGCAAGGATGCGTTCGAGTTTTCCACCATGCTGTCCTTTGCCATTCCCGGCACGGTGATCGGGGTGGCCTATGTCATGGCCTTCAACTTTCCGCCGATTGAACTGACCGCGACCGGGCTGATCCTGATCATCGTCTTTGTGTTCCGCAACATGCCGGTGGGCGTGCGCGGCGGCATCGCAGCGATGAGCCAGCTGGACAAATCGCTGGATGAGGCGTCGATCACGCTGGGGGCCAATTCGGCCACCACCCTGCGCCGGGTGATCCTGCCGTTGATGGGGCCTGCGATTCTGGCGGCGCTGACCTACAGTTTCGTGCGGGCCATCACCTCGGTCTCTGCCGTCATTTTCCTTGTGTCGGCGCGCTACAACATGGCCACCAGCTTTATCGTCGGACGGGTGGAGAACGGCGAATTTGGCATCGCCATCGCCTATGCCACCGTGCTGATCGTGACCATGCTGGCCGCCATCCTTGCCCTGCAACTGATCATCGGGCGGCGCAAACTGCGCCGGACCGATCGCATCGAAGCCCATTGAAGGAGGATGCCATGAAAGGCTCTGTCCGGTTCGAGAATGTCACGAAAAAATTCGGCGATGTGGTGGCCCTGAAGCCGCTCTCGCTGGACATCACCCCCGGCACGCTGGTCACCCTGCTTGGGCCATCGGGTTGCGGCAAGACCACGACGCTGCGGCTGATCGCGGGGCTGGAAAGTGCCACCGAGGGGCGCATCCTGATCGGGGGCGAGGATGTGACGCATCTGTCGGCCACCTATCGCAAGGTGTCTATGGTGTTCCAGTCCTACGCCCTGTTCCCGCATATGACCGTGCTGGAAAACGTGGGCTACGGCTTGTCGGTCAAGGGCATGTCGAAAGCGGAGGTGCGGAGCCGCGCCGAGGCCGGGCTGGAAACCGTGGGCCTGAAGGGCTTTGGCGCGCGGCTGCCATCGGAACTGTCGGGGGGCCAGCAGCAGCGCGTGGCGGTGGCCCGCGCCATCGTGCTGGAACCCGAGGTGCTGCTGCTCGATGAACCGCTGTCGAACCTTGATGCCAAGCTGCGCCGCCATGTGCGCGAAGAAATCCGCCAGATCCAGCAACGCCTTGGCCTGACGGCGGTGTATGTGACCCATGATCAGGAAGAGGCGATGGCGGTGTCGGACCGGATCATCGTGATGAAAAACGCCGAGATCGCGCAGGAAGGCACGCCGTTCGATCTGTATGACCGCCCGGCCAACGCCTTCATCGCCGATTTCATCGGTGATGCGAACCTGATCGACGTCGAGATCACTCAAGCTGGCGAACCGACCGAGATTGCGCTGCTGGACCGCCGGTTGACGCTGCCCCTGACCAGCACCGCCAAGGGTCAGGCCAAACTGGTGGTGCGGCCGCATCACATCCGCCTTGACCGCGACCCGGCTGCAGACCGTCTGCCAGCCGAAATAACCTATGCCGCATGGCTCGGAAATTCAGTGCAATACACCCTCTCTACCCCAGCCGGATCAATCTTTGCCATCGGCGCACCGCAGCCGCTGCCCTTCCGGCAAGGCGACACTGTGCATCTTGGTTTTAGGCTGGAGGATGTCCGTTTGGTCCCGGCGTAGGTCAAAGCTGATAGGCAATCTGACCTGTCACCTCAGGCAAATAACATTGCGTTTGGAGGTAACGCGGTGTCCAGAAACGGCAAGTCCTCCGCTTGTCGGGAGCGCCCGCAAAACGTTGTCCGAAAACAGTGCCAGATCGAAGAACAGCACCACATTTGAAGAAGCCTCCCAAAACCCGGCCGGTTGCTGTTCGGCCGGCAGCCCCAGCCGCAAGACCCGGATGGGCAAGCGCCCCCTTCCCTCATGCAGTAATGAACTCTTTGACGAAGGGCGTCGCCGGCCTTGCGCGGATGTCCTGCGGTTTGCCGATCTGTTCGATGCGGCCCATGGACATGACGACCACCAGATCGGCGAGTTCCATGGCTTCATCCTGATCATGGGTGACGAAGATGGTGGTGAGGCCGGTGGTGTCGTGGATGTCGCGCAAGCCCTGACGCAGTTCGCGGCGGACCTTGGCATCGAGCGCGCCGAAGGGTTCGTCGAGCAGCAGCATGCGCGGCTCGATCGCGAGTGCGCGCGCGAGGGCTACGCGCTGGCGCTGACCGCCGGAGAGTTGGGACGGGTAACGCGCGCCGATGTCGGGCAGCTGGATCAGCTCCAGCAGTTTCGTCACGCGGCGGGCGATCTCGGCCTTGGTGGGGCGGCTGGCCCGGGGCCGGGCGTTCAGGCCGTAGGCGATGTTGTCAAACACCGTCATGTGCCGGAACAGGGCGTAGCTTTGGAACACAAAGCCCGCGCGGCGTTCCTGCACCGTCAGGCCGGTGGCATCAGCCCCGTCAAACAGCACCCGACCCGAGGTGGGGAACTCCAGCCCTCCGAGGATGCGCAGAAGCGTGGTCTTGCCCGAGCCGGATGGACCCAGCAGCGCCACCAGCGCGCCCGATGGCAAGGACAGCGACACCGGGTGCAGCGCCGCGGTGGTGCCGAAGGATTTGGAGATTTCGTCGATGTCGATATGCATGGGGGCTCTCCTAATGGCGGTGCGTTGCGGCGAGTTGATCGGCATGGCGGAGTTCCAGAGCGGTTTTCAGAAGCAGGGTGACAAGGGCGAGCAGCGTCAGCACGGCGGCGAGGGAGAAGGCCGCAACCGAGAGATATTCGTTGTAAAACATCTCGATGGTGATCGGCATGGTGGCGGTCTGGCCCCGGATCTTGCCCGACACCACGGCCACCGCGCCGAACTCGCCCATCGCGCGGGCGTTGCAGAGCAGCACCCCGTAGAGCAGCGCCCAGCGGATATTGGGCAGCGTCACCGTCCAGAACATGCGCCAGCCCGACGCGCCCAGCGTCAGCGCCGCCTCTTCCTCGGCGCGGCCCTGTTCGATCATCACCGGGATCAACTCCCGCGCGACAAAGGGGAAGGTCACGAACATCGTGGCCAGCACGATGCCCGGCAGGGCAAAGACGATGGGGTAGCCGTTGCCCACCAGCCAGCCGCCGAGCAGAGAGTTGGTGCCGAACATCAGCACGATGCACAGGCCCGCGACGACCGGCGAGACCGAGAACGGCAGGTCGATCAGGGTGATCAGGAAGGCCTTGCCGCGGAAGTCGAACTTGGTGATGAACCATGCCGCCGCGATGCCGAATGCGGCGTTCAGGGGAACCGAGATCGCGGCGATGATCAGCGTGAGCTTGATCGCTTCCAGCGCGTCGCGGTTGCCGAGGGAGGCGATGGCCGTTTGAACGCCCTGCTTGAGGGCTTCGGCAAAGACCGCGATCAGGGGCGCGCCCACAAGGATGGCGAGGCCAATCACGGCAAGGCCGATCATCGTCCAGCGCGCGACGGGCGTTTCCTCGGCTCTGCGCCGTCTCCCTGCCATGACTGGCAGCGCGGTGGCTGTCAAAAGCTCCCTGTCCCGCCCCTGCTTTGTCCCGGCCACCCTGTCCTGATCGTTGGCGGCGGGGCCAGCGGGGTGCTGATGGCGACCCACCTGCTGTCGCAACCCGGGCCGCCGCTCCGCGTCACCCTGACAGTGATGTTTCCCGCCGCACGGGTTATGTTGATCGATTTCGACGCCGCGTCGCATCAAATGGTGATCTCGGTCCGGTGACCGGCACCATGTACATGTACATATCGGCCTGAACATGGTGCACCCTGTAACATGCCAAAACGCAGCAACCATGACGCGGCTTTAAAGGCGCGTGTTGCGTTGGAGGCGCTGAAGGGCGAGCGCACGGTTTCGGAACTTGCGACCGCTTACGAGGTCCATCCGACGATGATCCATCAGTAGAAGAAGGCGCTGCTGGAAGGTGATGCTGGAAGGTGTTGCGGGCATTTTTTGACGTGGCGGTCAGGCGGCGGCCACAGCCGAGATTGCCGAGGAAGCCGCGCAATTTCACTGTCCAGACACCGCAGCCGTTCGCCTAGTTGCACGATCTGCGCCAAGATTTCACGGCAACACAAGCGAACCGTTTTGGGCAGCCTGCCGTCCTCCGCGTCCACGATCTCGGCGAGCCGCTTGACCTGATGCACGCCGAGCGGAGCGATGTGCCCAAACTCATAAAGATAAGCGCGCAGCGCATTCACGGCCTCGGTACGCTGGTGAATGAACTGGGTACGCGTGCGAAACAGGACGGCGCGGCCCGTCAAGGCTTTTGTCAAGCGGCACAAGAACGACAGTGCTGATGCTGAGGCGATTGTCGAGGCGGCGCTGCGCCCGACCATGCGCTTTGTCGAGCCCAAGACAACCGAGCAGCAGGAACACGTTCTTTGCCAGATCTACCCCGATGATGCCTCCTTCCATTCGCTTGAACTCCAACATCTCAAGCTTGGCACATTGCGATGCCGTCAGGGAGAGAGGCATCCACTCCATCACCCTGCAGGAAGCCAAGGCTCTCGGGCATTTGGCGTGCCATCTAAGACAGCATCGTTTGCGCGAAGCGCCTGGCAGTCCAAGTCCAGAAGCCTGCCAGATGCACGCCAGATTTATCTGCCTTGACCCCACCAGGACCACCTATGATATTTTCAACTGCAGGTCAGGTGCACGACCTGCGCGGCAACAAAGGAAGCAGACCATGGTGACAGACCTCCACGTTGTCCCTGCTCGGCGTGGTCGGGCAGTACGGTTGGCCAAGGGCGAGGCGATCCAGATCATCAACACGCATGGTCAGCAGGTTGTCGATACCTGGTGCTTCAATGCCGATGACCTATCGGAATTCATGTCGATGGAGCATCTGCACGCCACGCTTCAGGGGATTTTCCCCGCAAAGGGTGACGGGCTGACGACAAACCGGCGGCGTCCCATCCTGATCCTGGAAGAGGATACCTCACCCGGCCGCCATGATACGGTCATCGCGGCCTGCGATGTTCACCGCTACGCCGCACTGGGCTGCACGCAATACCATGACAATTGCACCGACAACCTCACGGCCGCTTTGGCGCAACTGGGTCTGCGGGCAGCTGATTGCCCTGCCCCGCTGAACCTGTGGATGAATATTCCGGTCGGCCCGGACGGCAAGATCACGTGGGGCGAGCCGCTTTGCAAACCCGGGGATCACGTGACACTGCGGGCGGTCCTCGATTGCATCGTTGTGATGTCCACTTGCCCGCAGGACATGATCCCGATCAACGGTGCCGCATGTACACCGACCGAGGTTCATTATCGTCTGGTGAGCTGACGAGCATCAAGCCAAGCAAGGGCGCTAACTGATCGATCCGGTAGCCCCCGCCTCCCCTGCATCGAGATCACGACCTGCCCCAGCTTCTTGCCCAGCGCCTCAGACATAGCACCGCAGGTGCTGTGCGCCTTGCCACCCCGTCACCGCAACGATTTCTTCCATCGTCGCGCCAGTGGGTGCGCGCAACATCGCAATCAGCGCGGCTTGCTTTGTCCCCTCACGCTGGATGGGCGGCTTCGGTGTCTTGACGACGTACTTTTACAAAGCTGGTCATATTTTGCGCGACTACCGGTTCAGTCCCCGATGGCCAGCAGCCTGAGCCTTGGCAAGCGCAGTGTATCGACGATACTGGTACTCTGCGAAGCGGATTCATCTCTGAGAATTTCGGAATGCAGCACCGATCCGGGTCCGCACATCGGGTGGCTCAGCTTCTACGGCAAGTGCCATGGCTCGCAGGTCGCGCCTGACCATATGCAGCTGGTCAATCAACGACATGACGACGCCAAGCGCATCTTCGTCCAAATCAAGACCATCGGCCAGATCGCACAACAGCTGCATGCGGGCGATATCGATCCGGTCAAAGACATGGGCGTTGCCGTCGAATGTTTCGCGCCGGACCGGCAGGATCACCTCGGCCT
>NZ_JAUSNR010000005.1 GCF_030656345.1 Pseudotabrizicola sp.
GGGGCCCGACGGCGGACCGCGGCCGGGCATGGAGGGCAAGGTCTTCTACGTCTGGTTCGACGCCCCGATCGAATACATCGGCGCGACCGAGGAGTGGGCCGATGCGACGGGCCGGACCTGGCGCGACTGGTGGCGGACGGACGAGGGGGCCGACGACGTCCGCTATGTCCAGTTCATGGGCAAGGACAATGTCGCCTTCCACACCGTCAGCTTCCCGGCGACGATCCTGGGCTCGGGCGAGCCGTGGAAGACGGTCGACACGCTGAAGGCCTTCAACTGGCTGAACTGGTACGGCGGCAAATTCTCGACCAGCCAGAAGCGCGGCGTGTTCATGGACCAGGCGCTGGAGCTGCTGCCGGCCGACTATTGGCGCTGGCATCTGACGGCCTATGGCCCGGAGCATTCGGACGCCGCCTTCACCTGGGAGCAGTTCCAGTCGACGACCAACAAGGACCTGGCCGATGTGCTGGGCAATTTCGTCAACCGGATCGTCAAATTCGCCGAGTCGAAATTCGACGGCGTCGTGCCGGACGGCGGCGAGCCGGGGCCGCTGGAGGCCCGTCTGGACGCCGACATTCGCGCCGGGATCGCCGAGGCCACGGCCCAGTTAGAGGCCATGGAGTTCCGCAAGGCCGCGGTCGCCCTGCGCGCGGTCTGGGTGCTGGGCAATGAATATCTGCAGGAAGCCGCGCCCTGGACCGCCTTCAAGACCGATGTGGACCGGGCGGCGGTCGGGGTGCGCACGGGGCTGAATCTGGTAGCCCTGTTCGCCCGGCTGGCGGCGCCCGTGATGCCGGGTTCGGCGGTCAGGATCGCGGCGACGGTGGGGGCCACCGACCTCAGCTGGCCGGCCCCGGACGCCGGCCTGATCGACACCCTGCCGCGCGGCCAGGCGGTCGCGGCGGCGGCCGTGCTGTTCACCAAGATCGAGGACGGTCAGGTGGCGGAGTGGTCGGAGCGCTTCGGCGGGGCCGGGGTCTGACCACGGAAGCGCCATGATAACAAAGGCCCCGGATCGCCCCGGGGCCTTTGTCTTATCAGGGCGGCGGCCCCTCCGCGGCCCGGGCCGGCAGGCCGGTCGCCGGCGTCGCCGTGTCCTCGCTGCGCACGCCCTTCAGATACTTGGCCTTCTCTTCCTCGCTGATATCGAGGAAGGCGGGGGCGGAGGCGTTGAAGGCGTCCATGCGCTCGGTCCGCACGATCACCGACCGCGCCCCGTCCCAGATCATGTGCAGCGCCACATACAGGACGATGACCAGGCCGACGTAGCCGATCCAGCGGTGTTTGGTCAGGATTCTGGCGATGAAGGTCGCGGCCACGCCCATAAGGGCGATGGACAGGACCAGGCCGAAGACCATGATCCAGGGATGTTCATGCGCCGCGCCCGCGACGGCCAGAACGTTGTCCAGCGACATGGTGATGTCGGCGATCATGATCTGGACGAGGGCGGCGCCGAAGGATTTGCGCTTGAGGCCCAGAGCTTCGGGGGCCGGGCCGCCGCCGTGGTGGACGGAGAGGGCGGTCTGCAGCTCGGCCTCGGCCTCGGCCTGGTCGTGGGTGCGTTGTTCCTGCAGCTCGCGCCACATCTTCCAGCAGACCCAGAGCAGCAGGAAGCCGCCGGCCAGCAGCAGACCGATGATGGCCAGCAGCTGGACGGTAATCAGGGCGAAACCGATGCGCAGCACGACGGCCGCGGCCAGGCCGATCAGGATGGCCTTCTTGCGCAGTTCGGGGGGCAGGGCGGCGGCGGCGAGGCCGACCGCGACCGCGTTGTCCCCGGCCAGCACCAGGTCGATCATCAGCACCTTGCCAAGGGCGGAGGCCTGGCTGGCGAATTCGGGGGAGGCGAGGAATTCCATGTTCGCTCTCTATCCCCGCCGCGACGAAATGCAACTGGTCGCGTTTGCCGGTCGGATCAGCCCTGTTTGCGGCTGGCCTCATAGAGCGCCACGGCCGCCGCGTTCGAGACATTCAGGCTCTCGAATCCACCGGGCATGGGAATCCGGGCCATGACGTCGCAGTGTTCGGCGACCAGCCTCCGGACGCCGTCGCCCTCGGACCCCATGACCAAAACCGTCGGCCGCCCGTCCAGCGCCTGATCCAGCGTCAGCTCGGCGGCGCCGTCCAGACCCACGGCCCGCCAGCCGAGGTCGGCCAGCGTCTCCAGCGCCCGGCTGAGATTGGTCACCCGCGCGCAAGGCAGGCGTTCGGTCGCGCCCGCAGAGGCCTTGGCCAGGGCGCCGGCGAGGGCCGGGGAGTGCCGGTCCTGGACCACGATGCCGCGCGCCCCGAAGGCGAGGGCGGAGCGGAAGATGGCGCCGACGTTCTGGGGGTCGGTCAGCTGGTCCAGCATGACGATGACGCCGGATGCGGCATCGGCGATGTCCTCGAGGGCCACGCCTTCCAGCGGCTGGACCTTGAAGGCGAGGCCCTGATGCACCGCGCCGGGCGGCAGCATACGGTCCAGCGCCTGGACCTCGATGATTTCGATCCTGTGGCCGTGGGCCAGTTTGTCCCGCTCCAGCTCGGCGGCGCGGTCGGCGGTCGCCAACAGACGGCCCATGCCCTTTCGGGCCGGGTTGGCCAGGGCCGCCAGGACCGGATGCCGGCCCCAGACGAAATTGTCGGCGTCGGCCTTGGCGCGAGATGGGCGCGGGGCGGAATCCGAGAAGGCCTTCGCCTTCGGATTGGGGTTCCAGCCGCCCCGGTCGGGGCCGTCCTGCGACGGTCCCTTGGAGCCCGCCCGCCCGCCGGGACGAGCCGTCGACTTGTCGCCGAAAGCCGGCTTTTTGCCCGATTTCCGGTCGTTGCGTTCTGGATTTCTCGACACTATAAGACGCCCTCCGATTTGGAGCCCTGAGGGCTTTCGGGTCTGGCGCCCCTCCTAAACCAGGCGACGCGGGACACCGAGAGCTTTTGTTGTTACGACGGCCGAAAGGTCGCCGGTGCATCGGACCGACGGTTCGAAAACGCGCGGGGGGCATGTCCCGCGTGGCAAAGGGGGGGGACTGTAAATCCCCTGCGTAAGCTTCGCAGGTTCGAGTCCTGCTTCCCCCACCACGCGGTTTCGAAACGAAGGTCCGGACCCCATATCGGGTCGGCGGTCGAAGGCGCACCTAGCCCGAGGCCGTCTCCGTGCGGGTATAGTACAATGGTAGTACAGCAGCCTTCCAAGCTGAATATGTCGGTTCGATTCCGTCTACCCGCTCCAGAATTCTCTAGCTGACCAACGTCCGCTCCCCATCTCTGGGCCAGGGCCACAGGAGTTTTGGCCATGGCCAAGGAAAAGTTCGAACGTAACAAGCCGCACTGCAACATCGGCACGATCGGTCACGTCGACCACGGCAAGACGACGCTGACGGCGGCGATCACCATGGTTCTGGCCAAGGCCAGCGGCGGCAAGGCGATGAACTACGCCGACATCGACGCGGCCCCGGAAGAGAAGGCGCGCGGCATCACGATCAACACGGCGCACGTCGAGTACGAGACGGCGGCCCGTCACTACGCCCACGTCGACTGCCCCGGCCACGCCGACTATGTGAAGAACATGATCACGGGCGCGGCGCAGATGGACGGCGCCATCCTGGTGGTTTCGGCGGCCGACGGCCCGATGCCGCAGACGCGCGAGCACATCCTGCTGGCCCGTCAGGTCGGGGTTCCGGCGCTGGTGGTGTTCCTGAACAAGGTCGACCTGGTGGACGACGCCGAGCTGCTGGAACTGGTCGAGATGGAAGTGCGCGAGCTGCTTTCGTCGTACCAGTTCCCGGGCGACGACATTCCGATCACGGCGGGTTCGGCCAAGGCCGCGACCGACGGCGTGAACCCGGAGATCGGCGAGCAGGCGGTGCTGAAGCTGATGCAGACGGTCGACGACTACATTCCGCAGCCGGCGCGTCCGCTGGACCTGCCGTTCCTGATGCCGGTGGAAGACGTGTTCTCGATCTCGGGCCGCGGCACCGTGGTCACGGGCCGTATCGAAAAGGGCATCGTCAAGGTCGGCGAGGAGGTCGAGATCGTCGGCATCCGTCCGGTCCAGAAGACGACCTGCACCGGCGTGGAAATGTTCCGCAAGCTGCTGGACCAGGGCCAGGCGGGTGACAACGTCGGCGTGCTGCTGCGCGGCACCAAGCGCGAGGACGTCGAGCGCGGCCAGGTGCTGTGCAAGCCGGGTTCGATCACCCCGCACACCAAATTCCTGGCCGAGGCCTATATCCTGACCAAGGAAGAGGGCGGCCGTCACACCCCGTTCTTCACCAACTACCGCCCGCAGTTCTACTTCCGCACCACGGACGTGACCGGCATCGTGCACCTGAAGGAAGGTGTCGAGATGATCATGCCCGGCGACAACGCCGAGCTGAACGTCGAGCTGATCACCCCGATCGCCATGGAAGAGAAGCTGCGCTTCGCCATCCGCGAAGGCGGCCGCACCGTCGGCGCAGGCGTGGTGTCGAAAATCCTCGCCTGAGGCTGCGCGAATCGCCTTTCCAAAGGCGGTATGACAGTATAACGACACGCGGCGCGCCCAAGGCTTGGGCGCGCCGCAGACCATCCACAAATGTGAACCTATGGGCCGGGCATGTTGCCCCGTCTACGTTCCGAAGGAACAAGAAATGCAAGGTCAGACCATTCGCATTCGCCTGAAGGCCTTCGATTACCGCGTGCTGGACGCCAGCACCCAGGAAATCGTCAACACGGCCAAACGCACAGGCGCACAGGTTCGCGGGCCGATCCCGCTGCCGAACAAGATTGAGAAATTCACGGTTCTCCGTGGTCCGCACATCGACAAAAAGTCGCGCGACCAGTGGGAAATCCGCACGCACAAGCGTTTGCTTGATATCGTCGATCCGACTCCGCAGACCGTGGACGCGCTGATGAAGCTCGACCTGGCCGCCGGCGTCGACGTCGAAATCAAAGTATAAGGGGGCATCAGAACATGCGCTCTGGTATTATTGCGAAGAAACTGGGCATGACCCGGTTGTTCCTCGAAGACGGCAAGCAGGTTCCGGTCACGGTTCTGCATATGGACAATCTGCAGGTTGTGGCCCAGCGGACCGCTGACAAGGACGGCTATACGGCTGTTCAGCTCGGCGCAGGCTCGGCCAAGGCCAAGCGGACCTCGGCTGCGATGCGCGGCCACTTTGCCAAAGCCTCGGTCGAACCGAAGCGGAAAGTGGCAGAGTTCCGGGTGACCGACGACTGCATGATCGACGTGGGTGAAGAAATCACCGCTGACCACTACTTCCCCGGTCAGTTCGTTGACATCGCCGGCACCTCGATCGGTAAGGGCTTTGCCGGCGCGATGAAGCGGCACAACTTTGCCGGTCTGCGCGCCTCGCACGGTGTGTCGGTGTCGCACCGTTCGCACGGGTCGACCGGCCAGTGCCAGGACCCCGGCAAGGTGTTCAAAGGCAAGAAAATGGCGGGCCATCTGGGTGCCGTGCGCGTGACCACGCAGAACCTGCAGGTCATCCGTACCGACGCCGACCGCGGTCTGATCATGGTCAAGGGCGCTGTCCCCGGATCGAAAGGTGGCTGGGTTACGGTCAAGGACGCGGTGAAGAAGCCGGTCCCGGATTCTGTGATCATTCCGGCCGCCCTGCGCTCCGCTGCCAAAGCCGCACGTGAAGCCGCAGAAGCTGCAGCCGCAGCCGCCGCAGCAGAAGCCGCAGCAGCAGAAGAAGCCCGTCTGGCCGCACAGGCCGCCGAGCAGGACGCTCTGGAAGCCAAGGCAGCCGAAGAAGCGCTGAACGCAGGGAACGAACCTGCCGAGGGCGCTGATGAGGGCACCACCAAGTCCGAAGGCGGTGAAGCATGAAACTTGATGTTCTGAAACTCGACGGCGGCAAAGCCGGTTCGGTTGATCTGAACGACGACCTGTTCGGTCTGGACCCGCGCGCAGACATTCTGCACCGTGTGGTGCGCTGGCAGCGGGCGAAAGCCCAGGCTGGCACACACTCGACGCTGACCCGCGCCGAAGTGTCCTATTCGACCAAGAAGATCTACCGCCAAAAAGGCACCGGTGGCGCACGCCACGGGTCGCGCAAGGCGCCGATCTTCCGCAAGGGTGGTGTCGTCAAGGGCCCGACCCCGCGCAGCCACGCGCATGACCTGCCGAAAAAGGTCCGCGCCCTGGGTCTGCGTCACGCGCTGTCGGCCAAGGCCAAAGCGGGTGAGCTGATCATCCTGGACACGCTGGTGATGGCGGAAGCCAAAACCGCGATCCTTGCGAAACAGGCGAAGGAACTCGGCTGGAAGCGCGTTCTGATCATCGACGGTGTGGCTGTGGATCAGGGCTTTGCTCTGGCCGCGCGCAACATCGAAGGGATCGACGTTCTGCCGACGATGGGTGCCAACGTCTATGACATCCTGAAGCGTGATCAGCTTGTGATCACCAAAGCAGGACTCGAAGCATTGGAGGCTCGTCTGAAATGAGCGCGAAACCCCAGCACTACGACCTGATAAAAAAGCCGATCATCACCGAAAAAGCCACCATGGCTTCGGAGCATGGCGCGGTTGTGTTTCAGGTCGCCATGGACGCGACCAAGCCGATGATCAAAGAGGCCATCGAGGCTGTCTTTGGCGTCAAGGTGAAGGCGGTGAACACCACCATCACCAAGGGCAAGACCAAGCGTTTCAAAGGTCGTCCCGGCGTGCGGTCCGACAAGAAAAAAGCCTATGTTACGCTCGAAGAGGGTAACACTATCGACGTGTCCACCGGGCTCTGATAGAAGGCGCCGAATCCCACGGCCCCGGACTTTCCGGGGCCGTGGATTTTTTGCGAAATCGGTCTGTTTGTGGTGTTCCACGGCCAGATCACACCACCGGGGACCTTCGGGGCCCTATAAACCGGGGACCTTCGGGGCCCTATAATTCGGGCCTGGAATACAGGCCCTCTAGCTGACGGAAGACAGAAAGCATGGCACTCAAGTCGTACAAACCGACGACGCCTGGCCAACGCGGGTTGGTTCTGATCGACCGTTCGGAGCTGTGGAAAGGACGCCCGGTCAAGGGCCTTGTAGAAGGCTTGACCAAAACGGGTGGACGGAACAACACCGGACGTATCACGATGTGGCACAAAGGCGGCGGCGCAAAGCGTCTGTACCGCATTGTGGATTTCAAGCGTCGTAAATTCGATATTGCAGCGGTCGTCGAGCGGATCGAATACGATCCGAACCGCACCGCCTTCATCGCCCTCGTGAAATACGCGGACGGCGAACTTTCCTACATCCTGGCCCCGCAGCGTCTGGCTGTCGGCGATTCTGTGATCGCTGGCGCCAAGACCGACGTGAAGCCGGGCAACGCCATGCCGTTTTCGGGCATGCCGATCGGTACCATCGTCCACAACGTCGAGATGAAGCCCGGCAAGGGTGGTCAGATCGCCCGTGCAGCTGGCACCTATGCCCAGTTCGTCGGTCGTGACGGTGGCTATGCCCAGATCCGCCTGTCTTCGGGCGAGCTGCGTCTGGTGCGTCAGGAATGCATGGCCACCATCGGTGCCGTGTCAAACGCTGACCATTCCAACCAGAACCTCGGCAAAGCTGGCCGTAAGCGCCACATGGGCGTGCGTCCGACCGTTCGCGGTGTTGCCATGAACCCGATCGACCACCCGCACGGTGGTGGTGAAGGCCGGACCTCTGGTGGTCGTCACCCGGTTACGCCGTGGGGCAAGGGCACCAAGGGCAACCGCACCCGGTCGAACAAAGAGACGGATAAATATATCCTCCGCTCGCGTCACGCCAAGAAAAAGGGCCGCTAATCCATGTCACGTTCCATTTGGAAAGGCCCGTTCGTCGATGGCTATGTCCTGAAAAAGGCAGAAAAGTCGCGCGAGTCGGGCAAAAGCGAAGTGATCAAGATCTGGTCGCGTCGTTCCACCATCCTGCCGCAGTTTGTCGGTCTGACTTTTGGCGTGTATAACGGCCACAAGCACATTCCGGTGGCGATCACCGAAGACATGATCGGCCAGAAGTTCGGTGAATATTCGCCGACGCGGACCTATTACGGTCACGCCGCCGATAAAAAAGCCAAGAGGAAGTAAGCCATGAGCAAGGAAAAGAATCCGCGCCGCGTGGCGGACAACGAAGCGATGGCGATCAGCCGTATGCTTCGCACCTCGCCGCAAAAGCTCAATCTGGTTGCCGGTCTGATCCGTGGCAAAAAGGTTGAAAAGGCATTGGCTGACCTGACCTTCTCGAAGCGCCGCATCGCGGCTGACGTCAAGAAGTGCCTGCAGTCCGCGATTGCGAACGCCGAAAACAACCACGGTCTTGACGTCGACAGCCTCGTCGTCGCCGAAGCCTGGTGTGGCAAGAACCTTGTGATGAAGCGTGGCCGTCCGCGGGCACGGGGCCGTTTCGGCAAGATCATGAAGCCGTTCTCTGAAATCACCATCAAGGTTCGTCAGTCCGGGGAGTCGGCATAATGGGACAGAAGGTTAACCCGATCGGGATGCGCCTCCAGGTCAACCGCACCTGGGACAGCCGCTGGTTTGCCGAGTCGAAAGACTATGGCAACCTGCTGCTGGAAGATCTGCGGATGCGTGAATTTATTCACACAGAGGCCAAGCAGGCCGGCATCAGCAAGGTGATCATCGAACGTCCGCACAAAAAGTGCCGCGTCACGATTCACGCGGCACGTCCGGGTGTGATCATCGGCAAAAAGGGTGCCGACATCGAAACGCTGCGCAAGAAACTGACCGCGTTCACGAAGTCGGAACTGCACCTGAACATCGTCGAAGTCCGCAAGCCGGAACTCGACGCACAGCTGGTGGCAGAGTCGATCGCGCAGCAGATGGAACGCCGGGTGTCTTTCCGTCGCGCCATGAAGCGCGGCGTGCAAAGCGCGATGCGCATCGGTGCCCTTGGCATCCGTGTGAACGTGGCGGGCCGTCTGGGTGGCGCGGAAATCGCACGGACCGAATGGTACCGCGAAGGCCGTGTGCCGCTGCACACGCTGCGCGCCGACATTGACTATGCCCTGTCCGAAGCAACGACCCCTTACGGGATCATCGGTGTGAAGGTCTGGATCTTCAAAGGCGAAATCCTTGAGCACGATCCGCAAGCGCATGACCGCCGTCACGCAGAAGCACAGGAAGGCGCGGCACCGCGTCAACCTCGTCGCGACCGCGAACGCGCGTAAGGGAGTATTGAAAGATGCTGCAACCGAAACGGACCAAGTTCCGCAAACAGCACAAGGGCCGCATTCACGGCGAAGCCAAAGGCGGCTTCCTGCTGAACTTCGGCTCTTATGCGCTGAAAGCCACTGAACCAGAGCGTGTGACCGCGCGTCAGATCGAAGCGGCCCGCCGCGCGATCACCCGCCACATGAAGCGTCAGGGCCGTGTCTGGATCCGGATTTTCCCGGATGTTCCAGTGACCTCGAAGCCAACCGAAGTCCGGATGGGTAAAGGTAAAGGGTCTGTCGACTATTGGGCAGCCAAGGTGAAACCTGGCCGCATCATGTTCGAAATCGACGGCGTATCGGACGTCATCGCGCGTGAGGCACTGCGCCTTGGTGCGATGAAGCTGCCGGTGCTGACCCGCGTCGTCGCCCGCGAAGACTGGTAAGGTTTGCCTTTGGGCAGACCGCGCGTGGCGGGGTGAACCCCGCCCTACCGAAAGATTGGCCCCTGCCGGACACGGCGGGGGCTTTTTCAGATCCGAGGTCAGAAAATGCCTACCACTTCGCTATTTGTTACCCCGCTGTATCGCGCCGGCCTGAATGATCTGGCCAAAAAGAAGGTCGATTACGCAGAGCTGGCTGCATCGTGCAATGCCATCGCCGAGGATGACGAGGCGGGGCAGGACTGGTGTGAGGAGAATGGCTATCCAGGCTACACCTCTTATGCCTCGCTGAACGATCTGCCCTGGCGGTTCCCGATCTTCAAGGCGCTTGAGGCCGCGCTCGACAAGCATGTGGCGGCGTTCTGCGACGATCTGGCCTTTGATCTGGATGGCAAGAAGCTGAAGCTGAACGGGCTGTGGATCAACATCCTGCCCGAGGGCGGCACCCATGCCAGCCACATCCACACCCATTCGGTAATTTCCGGCACAACTTACGTGCAGATGCCCGACGGCACCAGCGCGCTGAAACTGGAAGACCCCCGGCTGCCGATGATGATGATGTCGCCGCTGCGCCGCAAGGACGCGCCGGAAGGATTGCGCCAGTTCGTCTATGTGGCCCCGGTCGTCGGCGATGTGCTGCTGTGGGAAAGCTGGCTGCGGCACGAAGTGCCGATGAACATGTCGGAAGAAGAACGGATTTCGGTCAGCTTCAATTATGGGTGGGCATAGGATTCAGGGCCGGGGCCCAAAGCCCTGTGGAAAAAGGCGACGGCGCAACTTACCCCTTGCCCTGTCGCCGCAACCCCTGTAGGGAGACCCATCCTGCGGTTCCCGGGCGACTCGGAATCGTTGGTTTTGCATTGATCCACCGGGTTCAAGGTTACCCTGCATCTGCCGGGGCCTTCTGGTGATTGAAAAAAGGAACACGGCATGAAAGCCGACGAACTCCGGGGCAAGTCCCCTGATCAGCTGCGCGACCAGCTCGTTGCACTGAAAAAGGAAGCCTTCAACCTGCGCTTCCAGGCCGCCACGAACCAGCTTGAGAACACCGCGCGCATGCGCGTCGTCCGTCGGGACGCAGCACGTGTGCTGACCATTCTCAACCAAAAAGCCGCCGAAGCGGCGAAGTAAGAGGTTTATCATGCCCAAGCGTATCCTTTCAGGCGTCGTGACCTCGGACAAGAACGAACAGACCATCACGGTTCTGGTCGAGCGTCGCTTCAAGCACCCGCTGCTGCAAAAAACTGTGCGTAAATCGAAGAAGTATCGCGCACATGATGCAGAGAACAAGTTCAAGATTGGCGATGCCGTCCGTATCGAGGAATGTGCGCCGATTTCGAAAACCAAGCGTTGGACGGTGGTTGTCTCGGCTTAAGGCCGGGGCAATTTTCGTTCTGCGATAATCGAAACCCTGGGGCGTCATCTGCATGACCGTCCCCAAAGGTCGGGAGAAACCAAATGATCCAGATGCAGACCAATCTGGATGTTGCTGATAACTCCGGCGCTCGCCGAGTTCAGTGCATCAAGGTTCTGGGCGGTTCACACCGCCGCTATGCATCCGTGGGCGACATCATCGTGGTGTCGGTCAAGGAAGCTATTCCAAAAGGCCGTGTGAAAAAGGGCGACGTGCGTAAAGCCGTTGTCGTGCGCACCGCCAAAGAGGTTCGTCGTGAAGACGGCACCGCCATCCGTTTTGACCGCAACGCCGCAGTCATCCTGAACAATCAGGGTGAACCCGTGGGCACGCGTATCTTCGGGCCGGTTGTCCGCGAATTGCGCGCCAAGAACTTCATGAAGATCATCTCGCTGGCTCCGGAGGTGCTCTGATGGCTGCGAAACTCAAAAAGGGTGACACCGTCATCGTGCTGACCGGCAAGGACAAGGGCAAGCAGGGCGAAATCGCCTCTGTGAACCCGACCGCCAACAAAGCCGTGGTCGAGAACATCAACGTCGCCATCCGCCACACCAAGCAATCTGCCGGGTCGCAAGGCGGCCGTGTGCCCAAGTCCATGCCGATCGACCTGTCGAACCTGGCGATCGTGGACAAGAACGGCAAACCCACCCGCGTCGGCTTCCGTATGGATGGCGACAAGAAGGTGCGTTTTGCTAAGACGACGGGGGATGCAATCTGATGTTGGACCAAGCCACATATACCCCGCGCCTGAAAGGCGAGTACGAGTCCAAGATTCGCGCTGCGATGAAGGAAGAGTTTTCGTACAAGAACGACATGCAGATCCCGCGTCTGGACAAGATTGTCCTGAACATGGGCGTCGGCGAAGCGGTCAAAGACACCAAAAAGGTGAAACAGGCTGCTGAAGAACTGTCGCTGATTGCGGGTCAGAAAGCTGTGATCACCCATGCCAAGAAGTCCATCGCTGGCTTCCGCGTGCGGGAACTGATGCCACTGGGCTGCAAGGTCACCCTGCGGGGCGACAAGATGTACGAATTCCTCGACCGTCTGATCAACGTGGCCCTGCCGCGCGTCCGCGACTTCCGCGGCGTCAAGGGTTCGTCGTTCGACGGCCATGGCAACTACGCCATGGGCCTGAAGGAGCACATCGTGTTCCCGGAAATCAACTTCGACAAGGTCGATGAAGTTCTGGGTATGGACATCATCATCTGCACGAACGCGAAATCCGATGCGGAAGCCAAGGCGCTGTTGAAGCTTTTCAACATGCCCTTCACGTCGTAAGCGCGAGGAACCAGAGTAATGGCAAAGAAATCCATGGTGAACCGCGAAGTGAAGCGCGCCAAGCTGGTGAAGCAGTATGCTTCCAAGCGTGCGACGCTCAAAGCGGTGATCGAAGACCAATCCAAGCCGATGGAAGAGCGTTTCGGCGCGACCCTGAAGCTGGCACAACTGCCCCGCAATTCATCTGCTGTCCGGTTGCACAACCGCTGCCAGCTGACGGGTCGTCCGCATGCTTACTACCGTAAGCTGAAACTGTCGCGGATCATGCTGCGTGAACTGGCCTCGTTTGGCCAGATCCCGGGCATGGTCAAGTCCAGCTGGTAAGGGAGAGCAGAAATGCCTGTGAATGATCCTATCGGCGATATGCTGACCCGTATCCGCAACTCTCAGATGCGCGGCAAATCCACTGTTTCGACACCGGCGTCCGCGCTGCGTGGCCGGGTTCTGGATGTGCTGCTGTCGGAAGGTTACATCCGCGGTTACGAAAAGAACCCGACCGACAACGGTCAGGGCGAATTCGTGATCTCGCTCAAGTACTACGAAGGCACCCCTGTGATCCGCGAAATCAAACGCGTGTCGAAGCCGGGCCGCCGTGTGTACATGGGCGTCAAGGAAATCCCCTCGGTCCGCAATGGCCTGGGTGTTTCGATTGTGTCGACGCCCAAAGGCGTCATGTCCGATGCAGCTGCACGCTCCGCCAATGTTGGTGGCGAAGTGCTCTGCACCGTATTCTGAGGAGGGTGCAATGTCTCGTATCGGCAAGAAACCCGTCTCTCTGGTCAATGGCGTCTCGGCGTCGGTGTCCGGCCAGACTGTCGAAGTGAAGGGGCCGAAAGGCACCCGCAGCTTTACCGCAACCGACGATGTGACGATCACTGTCGACGGCGCCGAAATCAAGGTGACGCCACGCGGCACCTCGAAGCGCGCCCGTCAGCAGTGGGGCATGGCGCGGTCGATGGTCGACAACCTGGTTGTGGGCGTCTCGACCGGCTTCAAGAAAGAGCTTGAGATTCAGGGCGTTGGTTACCGTGCTGCGGTCGCAGGCAATGTTCTGAAGCTGTCGCTTGGCTATAGCCACGAAGTCAACTTCGCCGTTCCGGCTGGCGTGACCGTCACGTCGCCGAAGCAGACCGAAATCGTTGTGGAAGGGATCGATCAGCAGCTTGTTGGTCAGGTCGCAGCAAACATCCGCGAATGGCGCAAGCCCGAGCCGTACAAAGGCAAGGGCATCCGCTATAAGGGTGAGTTCATCTTCCGCAAAGAAGGTAAGAAGAAGTAAGGGTGGCAAAATGGCTTTGAACAAAAGAGAGCTGTTCCTCAAGCGCCGCCTGCGCGTCCGGAACAAAATCAAGGCGATGTCGAACGGGCGCATGCGCCTGTCCGTGCATCGGTCGTCCAAGAACATCAGCGTCCAGTTGATCGACGACGTGAAAGGCGTGACCGTTGCGTCCGCCTCCACGCTGGAGAAAGATCTGGGTCTGATCGGCAAGAACAACGTCGAGGCTGCGGCCAAAATCGGCGCTGCGATTGCAGAGCGGGCGAAGAAGGCCGGGGTTGAAGATGTATACTTCGATCGTGGTGGTTTCCTCTTTCACGGTAAGATCAAGGCTTTGGCCGACGCTGCCCGTGAAGGCGGCCTGAAGTTCTGAGGAGTTTGGATATGGCAGAACGTGAAAATCGGGGCCGCGGCGGCGATCGTCGTCAGGACTCCCGTGAGGAAACGCCCGAATTCGCTGACCGTCTGGTCGCGATCAACCGTGTTTCGAAAACCGTCAAGGGCGGCAAGCGCTTTGGCTTTGCAGCACTCGTCGTCGTCGGTGACCAGCGTGGTCGCGTAGGCTTCGGCAAGGGCAAAGCGAAAGAGGTGCCGGAGGCGATCCGCAAGGCTACGGAACAGGCCAAGCGCCAGATGATCCGTGTGCCGCTGAAGGACAGCCGCACCCTGCACCACGACATGGAAGGCCGCCATGGCGCCGGAAAAGTCGTGATGCGCACCGCCGTTGCGGGTACCGGCATCATTGCCGGTGGTCCAATGCGCGCCGTGTTCGAGATGCTGGGGATCCAGGACGTTGTTGCGAAGTCGATCGGCTCGCAGAACCCCTATAACATGATCCGCGCCACCATCGACGGTCTGAAAGCAGAGACTTCGCCCCGCCAGGTTGCCGCACGTCGCGGTAAAAAGGTGGCCGAGATCCTGAAAAAGCCCGAAGCTGAAGTGCAGGAGGCCTGATCATGACCGAAGCAAAGAAGACCATCGTCGTGCAGCAGGTGGCCTCGGCCGCCCGCCGCCCGGCCATTCAGACCGCGACCCTCAAAGGTCTGGGCCTGAACAAGATGAACCGCACCCGCGAGCTGGAAGACACACCTTCCGTGCGCGGCATGGTCAACAAGATCTCGCATCTTGTGAAGATCATCGAAGAGCGCGGCTAAGGGCTGGCGGGGTAAACCCCGCCCTACCGCAAAACTTTTGCGCCCCGTGGGAAACCACGGGGCGTTTTCGTTAGGTGATTGCGTGCATGTTTGTTAACGAATTTTAATCTTCGTTAACTTTTGATTGGGACTCTTATCATGCGCCACTTGATTGCAACTCTTGTCTTTCTCGGACTGGCCAGTTTTGGCCTGCAAGTGCAAGCCCATGGCGGTGGATGCCGGAAAAGCTCTCCTCCGGGGCAGTGCTGCCATATGGATAACTCAAAGGGCAGGGTGCATTGCCACTGACCCCAACGTCCGTCGGCTTGACTCAGTGGATGGCGGGGTAAACCCGGCCCTAGCGCAGAACTTACCCGCCCCGTGGAAACCGCGGGGCGTTTTCTTTTTGCGGGGATCCGCTAGGGTGCGCAGACCCTGCTGAAAGGACCGCAGAATGATCGTCCGCTCCCTCGCCTCCATCCTGAACACCGCCGCCCATGTGAAGGGCGACAGCTTTGAAAGCCGCCGGATTTTGCTGGCTGCCGATGGGCTTGGCTATTCGCTGCATGACACGATCTGCAAGGAAGGCACCGCACAGGTGCTGCAGTACAAGAACCATGTCGAGACGAATTATGTCATCGAAGGCGAGGGCGAGGTGCAGAATGTGGCAACCGGAGAGGTGTTTGCCCTGAGCCCCGGTACGGTCTATGTGCTGGACCGGCATGAGGAACACATCCTGCGGGCGCAACGCGGCGATATGCGGATCATCTGCGTCTTCACCCCCGCGCTGACCGGGCAGGAAAAGCACGACGCCGACGGCAGCTATCCGGCGGCGGGGTAGGGGCTATGGAAAATCAGGTGCAGTTCGCTGGGATTTTGAAAGCGATGAAGATGACACTATCGCGCTGGTTTTTCATTTGGTTGGCTGCCAGCGCGACGTCCTCAAATGGGCAAGTGGTAGAAGAAGTTATAATGAAAGTGCCCTGCGGAGTTTCGATTCAGGCCGCACTGGCACGTGACAAAGCGGATGATGCGATTTTCAGACAAGATGAAAAGGACATTGCATATGCTTTCCTTCTGGGTCTGGGATCGAACGATCCTAGGCTTGGTGACATGAAAGAAGTCTATGGTCGTAGCATTGGCGCTGCAGTCTATTTTTGTGGCCGTAACCCAGATGCGACTTTGTTTGATATAGGCCGGATGATCGGGAGAGGTTGAGCGATTTCTGTAGGCGCGGCTAAGCGCCTCAATAGTTTGACTTCACGCAAGCTCTATAGAAATCCAATCCGCTTGCCTAACACCCCCGCAGCCACTATACGCCCCCAGTGACCAACATGGTCACAGAATCAACAAGAAATGCCGTGTTGTCCCCTCCCGTCGCAGGCGGGGATGTTCCGGCGATGGAGAGTGCGACATGAAACTGAATGAACTTCGTGACAATGACGGCGCGAACAAAAAGCAAAAGCGCGTTGCCCGTGGCCCCGGTTCGGGCAAGGGCAAGACCGCTGGCCGTGGTATCAAGGGCCAGAAATCGCGTTCCGGCGTGGCCATCGGCGGGTATGAAGGCGGCCAGATGCCGCTGTACCGCCGCCTGCCAAAGCGCGGCTTCACCAAGCCGAACCGCAAGGAATACGCGGTCGTCAACCTGGGCCTGATCGAGAAATTCGTCGAATCTGGCAAGCTGGACATCAAGCTTGACCTGACCGAAGACATGCTGGTGGCCGCTGGCCTGACCAATCACAAGCGCGACGGCATCCGCATCCTGAACAAGGGTGAGATCAAATCGGCCGTGAAACTGGTGGTTTCGGGCGCATCCGCCGCGGCTGTCGAGGCCATCAAAGCGGCTGGTGGGTCGATCACTCTTCCGGCTGGCGCGGCTGAGTAAGCCACTTCGGGCCAATTGGGTGTTGTGAGCGGCCCTCAGACCGCTTACATCAGCTTTAGTTTTCCCGCGCCGCCGACCGGAGAACGGTCCGGCGGCGCTGTCTTTGAAAGAGACCGGACATGGCATCTGCGGCAGAGCAAATGGCGGCGAACCTCAGCTGGGGCGCCCTTGGCAAGGCGACCGACCTGCGCCAGCGCATCTTTTTTACCATCGGCCTGCTGATCGTTTATCGGCTGGGCACCTATATTCCGGTGCCGGGCATCGATGGCGTGCAGCTGCGCGCCTTCATGGAGGATGCGGGGGCAGGGATCGGTGGCATCCTGAATATGTTCACCGGCGGCGCGATCAGCCGGATGGGCATCTTTGCCCTTGGGATCATGCCCTATATCTCGGCCTCGATCATCGTGCAGCTGATGACGGCGATGGTTCCCAAGCTGGAACAGCTGAAGAAAGAGGGCGAGCAGGGCCGCAAGAAGATCAACCAGTACACCCGCTATGGCACGGTGTTTCTGGCGACGTTTCAGGCCTGGGGCATCGCCGCCAGCCTTGAGGCGGGCGGTCTGGCGCATGATCCGGGGCTGTTCTTCAAGGCGGCCTGCATGATCACGCTAGTCGGCGGCACCATGTTCCTGATGTGGCTGGGTGAGCAGATCACCGCACGCGGCATCGGCAACGGGATTTCGCTGATCATCTTCGTCGGCATTGTCGCTGAATTACCCGCCGCCATTGCGCAATTCCTCAGCCAGGGCCGCGCGGGCGCTATTTCGCCTGCCGTGATCATCGGAGTGATCGTGATGGTGATCGCGGTGATTGGCTTTGTGGTGTTCATGGAACGCGCGCTGCGCAAGATCCACATCCAGTACCCCCGGCGCCAGGTCGGCATGAAGGTCTATGACGGCGGCTCCAGCCACCTGCCGGTCAAGGTCAACCCGGCGGGTGTGATCCCGGCGATCTTTGCCTCGTCGCTGCTGCTGCTGCCGGTTACCATCTCTACCTTCTCGGGCCAGCAGACCGGCCCGGTGATGTCGACCGTTCTGGCCTATTTCGGCCCCGGTCAGCCGCTGTACCTGCTGTTCTTCACCGGCATGATCGTGTTTTTCAGCTTTTTCTACACCTACAACGTCGCCTTCAAGGTTGAGGATGTGGCCGAGAATCTGAAGAATCAGAACGGCTTTATCCCCGGCATCCGTCCCGGCAAGAAGACCGAGGAATATCTGGAATACGTGGTGACGCGTATTCTGGTGCTGGGATCGGCCTATCTGGCGGCTGTCTGTCTGCTGCCCGAAATCCTGCGCAATCAGTTCGGCTTTACCTTCTACTTCGGCGGCACCTCGGTGCTGATCGTGGTGTCGGTTACGATGGATACGATCAATCAGGTGCAGTCGCATCTGCTGGCGCATCAATACGAAGGTCTGATCGAAAAATCGCAACTGCGCGGGCGGAAAAAGACAACGCCCAAAGCCCCCACACGGCGCTGACCCATGGCAAACATTATTCTTCTGGGGCCCCCGGGGGCGGGCAAGGGCACGCAGGCCAAGCGGCTGGTTGACAGTCGTGGCATGGTGCAGCTGTCCACCGGCGACATGCTGCGCGCCGCCAAGACCAGCGGAACTGAAATGGGCCGCCGCGTCGCCGAGGTGATGGAGCGTGGCGCGCTGGTCACCGATGAGATCGTGATCGGTCTGATCGATGAGCAGCTGACAAAGGGCGCTGCGGGCGGCTTCATCTTCGACGGCTTTCCACGCACGCTGAAACAGGCCGATGCACTGGCTGATCTGCTGGCGAAAAAGGGCTTGGCGCTGGACGCGGTGATCGAGCTGTCGGTTGATGACGCAGCCCTTGTGGGCCGCATCGTCAAACGCGCGGAAGAGGCGCGCCTGAACGGCGAGCCGGTCCGCCGCGACGACACCCCCGAAGTGTTCGAAGTGCGCCTGCGGGAGTATTACAAAAACACCGCGCCGCTGATCGGCTATTATTACGCCAAAGGTGCTTTGCGGTCGGTTGACGGTCTGGCCGAAATGGACAGTGTGGCCGATGCTGTCTCGAAAATTCTTGACAAACCCTGAAAACCCCGCCGCCGCCCTTGACGGGCGCGGCATTTGCCCATAAAGCACACCGTCCCGGCATGGAATCGTGCCGAGGTTTCCCATTTCCGGGAAGAGCGTCATCCGGGCCTGGCCCTGATGGAGTTGTGAAAAAAGGTTCTGGCACCACGGAACCGCAACAATGAAAAGGACACACGTTTGGCACGTATTGCTGGCGTTAACATTCCGACCCAGAAACGGGTTCCGATCGCCCTCACCTACATCACCGGTATTGGCCCCGCCAATGCTGAAGCCGTCTGCGCTTCGCTCAACATCGACCGCGCCCGTCGCGTCAATGAATTGTCGGATGCCGAAGTTCTGGCGATCCGCGAATTCATCGATGCGAACTTCACCGTTGAAGGTGACCTGCGTCGCGAAACTTCGATGAACATCAAGCGTCTGATGGACCTTGGCTGCTATCGCGGCCTGCGTCACCGCAAGGGCCTGCCGGTCCGCGGTCAGCGCACCCATACCAATGCTCGTACCCGCAAGGGCCCCGCAAAAGCCATCGCTGGCAAGAAGAAATAAGGGGAGCAGACACATATGGCACGCGATACCAAAGCATCCCGCACCAAGAAAAAAGAGCGCAAGAACATCGCCGCTGGCGTTGTTCACGTGAACTCTTCGTTCAACAACACCAAGATCCTGATCTCTGACGTTCAGGGCAATGCGATTTCGTGGTCGTCCTCGGGCACCATGGGCTTCAAAGGCTCGCGCAAGTCGACGCCTTATGCCGCCCAGATGGCTGCTGAGGATGCTGGTCGCAAGGCTCAGGAGCATGGCATGAAAACCGTTGAGGTTGAAGTGCAGGGTCCGGGTTCGGGCCGTGAATCGGCGCTGCGCGCCCTTGCGGCTGTTGGCCTGAACATCACTTCGATCCGCGACGTGACTCCGCTGGCGCACAACGGTTGCCGCCCGCCGAAGCGCCGCCGCGTCTGATCGGCAGATATTGTGTCGGGCCGTGCGACATCGCACGGCCCGATTTCGGCATTTAAGGACCCTCGGGCGTCCCACCGCTTGCTGGACATGGGCAATGGGACAAGAATGGAGGCGACAGCATGATCCATAAGAACTGGCAAGAACTGATCAAACCGACCCAACTGGTTGTAAAACCGGGATCGGATGCGGCGCGTGTTGCGACCGTGATCGCCGAACCGCTGGAGCGCGGCTTCGGCCTGACGCTGGGCAACGCCCTGCGCCGGGTGCTGATGAGCAGCCTGCAAGGTGCTGCCATCACAAGCGTTCAGATCGACAACGTGCTGCACGAGTTTTCCAGCGTCGCTGGCGTGCGCGAAGACGTGACCGACATCGTGCTGAACCTCAAAGGCGTGTCCATCAAGATGGACGTCGAGGGGCCAAAGCGCCTGTCGATCTCGGCCAAGGGCCCGGGCGTCGTGACGGCGGCAGATATCTCGGAGTCGAACGGCATCGAGATTCTGAACCGTGAGCACGTGATCTGCCACCTTGACGATGGTGCCGATGTGTTCATGGAACTGACCGTGAACACCGGCAAAGGCTATGTCTCGGCCGACAAGAACCGCCCGGAAGATGCCCCGATCGGGCTGATCCCGATTGATGCGATCTACTCGCCGGTGAAAAAGGTCAGCTACGAAGTGCAGCCGACCCGCGAAGGTCAGGTGCTGGACTATGACAAGCTGACGATGAAGGTTGAAACCGACGGCTCGCTGACGCCGGATGACGCCGTGGCCTATGCTGCGCGCATTCTGCAGGACCAGCTGTCGATCTTCGTCAACTTCGACGAGCCGGAATCGGCGAAACTGGGCGAAGTCGATGCGGGTCTGGAATTCAACCCGCTGCTGCTGAAGAAAGTCGACGAGCTGGAACTGTCTGTCCGCTCGGCCAACTGCCTGAAGAACGACAACATCGTCTACATCGGCGATCTGATCCAGAAAACCGAAGCCGAAATGCTCCGTACCCCGAACTTCGGTCGCAAGTCCCTGAACGAGATCAAGGAAGTGCTGTCGGGCATGGGTCTGCATCTGGGCATGGAAGTCGAAGACTGGCCGCCAGAGAACATCGAAGATCTGGCCAAGCGTTTTGAGGACCAGTTCTGACAATTCGGGGGGCGGCAACGCCCCCCAGCACCAAATGCCCGGACTGCCGGGGAACAACTGGGCCACAAGGCCCCAAGGTGAGTGCAGCCGCACGTAGGCCGCACCGGACAAAGTAAAACACGCGTCTTTAGGAGATTCCCATGCGTCACTCGAACGGCTACCGCAAACTGAACCGGACCCATGAACACCGCAAAGCGATGTTCGCCAACATGGCCGGTTCGCTGATCGAACACGAACAGATCAAGACCACCCTGCCGAAGGCCAAAGAACTGCGCCCGATCATCGAAAAGCTGATCACGCTGGCTAAGCGCGGCGATCTGCACGCCCGCCGCCAGGCGCATTCGCAGCTGAAACAGGACATGCACACCGCGCGCCTGTTCGAAATCCTCGGCCCCCGCTACAAGGACCGTCAGGGCGGTTATGTGCGCGTGCTGAAGGCTGGCTTCCGCTATGGCGACATGGCCCCGATGGCGATCATCGAATTCGTTGACCGCGACCCGAATGCCAAAGGCGCTGCCGACCACGCCCGGACCGAAGCGTTCGAGGCTGAATAAGCCGACCAGCCAACCGGCCAGAGTTTCGCAAAGCCCGCCCCCGGTAACAGGGGCGGGCTTTGTTTTTGACCATGTCCGCTGACCTGTGCGCAAGCGGTTGAAACCTCCCGGTGCGTTGCCATATCCCTGTGCAAACCTGAAAGGGATGCCACATGCTCCGCCTCGCCGCCCTCATCCTTCTCTGCGCCACCCCGCTGGCCGCCCAGACCGAATCCCGCCCCCCGGTCACTGCCGCAGAAATCAGCCTCAGCTTTGCCCCGGTGGTGAAATCGACCGCGCCCGCCGTGGTCAACATCTACGCCAGCCGTGTGGTTGAAGAACGCCTGTCGCCCTTTGCCGGTGATCCGTTTTTTGATCAGTTCTTCAGCGGCTATGGCCAAAGCCAGCCAAGGGTGCAGAACTCGCTGGGGTCGGGGGTGATTGTCTCGGGTGATGGCATCGTGGTGTCGAATTACCATGTGGTGGGCCGCGCGACCGAAATCCGCGTCGTGCTGAACGACCGCCGCGAATATGCCGCCGATCTTATCCTGGGCGATGAGGAAAGCGATCTGGCCATCCTGCGCCTGAAAGATGCCGCCGACCTGCCCGCGCTGGAATTCCGCGATTCCGATGAGGTAGAGGTCGGTGATCTGGTGCTGGCCATCGGCAACCCGTTCGGCGTGGGGCAGACGGTGTCTTCCGGTATCGTGTCGGGCCTCGCACGCAGCTCGGTCGAGCTGGGGCGCGGCTACTTTATCCAGACCGATGCGGCGATCAACCCCGGTAATTCCGGCGGTGCGCTGGTGGATATGAAGGGGCGTCTGGTCGGCATCAACACAGCGATTCTGACCCGCTCGGGTGGGTCGAATGGCATCGGCTTTGCCATTCCGGCCAATCTGGTGGAAACGGTGGTGGCGCAGGCGGTGGCGGGTGGCACGCGGTTTGAACGCCCTTGGGCCGGAGTGAACGGGCAGGCGATGGATGCCGGGCTGGCGGCGGCGATGAACCTGCCGCGCCCGGATGGTGTTCTGTTGTCCGATCTGCACCCGGAAAGCCCCTTTGGCAAGGCGGGCCTGCGCCCCGGCGACGTGGTGCTGTCGGTCGCGGGCGCGCCGACCAACACGCCGCAGGAAATGATCTTCCGCCTGTCCGCGCTTGGCATCGGGGCGACCGTGCCGGTCACCTATCTGGATGAGGACGGCACCACGACCGTCGATGTCACCCTGATCGCCGCGCCCGAATTGCCGCCGCGTGATCCGGTCAGCATCACAGACCGGGTCGCCCTGCGGGGCCTGAGCGTGGCGCGGATCAACCCGGCCCTGATGGCCGAGATGGGGCTGCTGATGGATGCCAGCGGTGTGGTCGTGACGGCAGCGCAGGATCTTGCCGCACAGGTTGGTCTGCGCCCCGGCGATGCGCTGCTGGCGATCAATGGCCGCCCGATCACCGATCCGCAGGATGTGGCCACCGCCGCGCAGGAACAGACCCGCCTCTGGGCCATCGATGTGAACCGGGGTGGCCAGATCCTGCGCCTGCGTTTCCGGCTCTGACGCATGTCGGGTTTGGCTGGAATACACCTGAACGTGACATGCTCTGGCGCAGTCGCGCGCAGGGGCGTAGGTTAAGCCCATGCCAGACCTGTTTGACACCGCCGCCGCGACCCCGAAAGCCGAAGGCCCCCGCCCTCTGGCCGACCGTCTGCGCCCGCAGACGCTGGCAGAGGTAATCGGGCAGCGCCACGTGCTGGGCCCCGAAGGGCCGCTTGGGGCGATGCTGGCGGCAAAATCGCTGTCTTCGCTTATTCTCTGGGGCCCGCCCGGCGTGGGCAAGACCACGATCGCCCGGCTCCTGGCGGATGAAACCGATCTTGCCTTTGTGCAGATCTCCGCCATCTTCACCGGCGTGCCGGATCTGCGCAAAGTGTTCGAATCCGCCAAGATCCGGCGGCAGAACGGGCAGGGCACACTGCTTTTTGTTGATGAAATTCATCGCTTCAACAAGGCGCAGCAAGACGGGTTCCTGCCACATATGGAGGATGGCACCATCCTGCTGGTCGGCGCCACGACTGAGAACCCGAGTTTCGAGCTGAACGCCGCCCTTATGTCGCGCGCGCAGGTGATTGTGCTGGAACGCCTGTCGCTTGCCGATCTGGAACGCATGATGCAGCGCGCCGAAATGGAGCTTGGCCGCACGCTGCCCCTGACCGGCGAGGCGGGCGAGTCGCTGCTGGAAATGGCCGATGGCGACGGGCGGGCGCTTCTGAACCTGATCGAGCAGGTGGCGGCGTGGCGGGTGGAAAAATCCATCGACCGTGATCAGCTGGCCACCCGGCTGATGCGGCGGGCCGCGAAATACGACAAATCGGGCGAAGAGCATTACAACCTGATTTCTGCCTTGCACAAATCGGTGCGCGGGTCGGACCCCGATGCCGCGCTTTACTGGTTTGCCCGCATGCTGGAAGGCGGCGAGGACCCGCGCTTCCTTGCCCGCCGCCTGACCCGGATGGCGGTAGAAGATATCGGCCTTGCCGAACCGCAGGCGCATTCGGTCTGTCTGGACGCGTGGAACACCTACGAACGGCTTGGCAGCCCCGAGGGAGAGTTGGCGCTGGCCAATGCCGTGGTCTACCTCGCGCTCGCGCCCAAATCGAACGCGGTCTATGTAGCCTATAAGGCGGCACGGGCCTCGGCGCGTGAGACTGGCAGCCAGATGCCCCCGCGCCACATACTGAACGCGCCGACCAAGATGATGAAGGATATCGGCTATGGCTCGGGCTATGCCTATGACCATGAGGCCGAGGATGGCTTTTCCGGGCAGGACTACTTCCCCGAAGGCATGAAGCGCCCGGTGTTCTATCTGCCGCCCGAACGCGGCTATGAGCGCGAGCTGAAAAAGCGGGTGGAGTATTTTGCGAAACTGCGGGCAAAGCGGCAGGGTGGCTGAGCGCAGCGCAGGGTGCGGGCCACAGGGCGTGTTTTAGCCAGGATGAATGCGGCAGCAGAATGCGCAATGCCTGTGCGTCGGGCGAGCGCACGTTGACAATTCCGCCCAATAACCGCAAAGACAGCCCTTAATCCTGACCCCTGCAGGCCCGTTGCGGGCGACCGGGGTGTCGTTTCGTTCTCGCTTGCCGCAGGTCTGGTGGGCCTCCAACTTGCAAGGTCCATGATATGAGTGGCGTGAAAACATTAACGGTGTCTGAAGATGAGGGCGAACAGCGGCTGGACAAATGGTTCAAGCGCCGCTTTCCGCAGCTGACCCAGGGCCATGTCGAAAAGATGTGCCGCACCGGGCAGATCCGGGTCGATGGTGCGCGGGCACGCGCGGCAGACCGCATCGCCCCCGGCCAGACCATCCGCGTGCCGCCCTTGCCCGACACCGAAGCGCCCAGCCGTTCCCCCGAAAGCCGGATCTCTGCCGCCGATACCAAGCTGATCCAGAACGCGGTGCTGTGGAAGGATGAGCATATCATCATCCTGAACAAACCCGCCGGCCTGCCGTCACAGGGCGGCTCTGGGCAGGGCGACCGGCATGTGGATGGGTTGGCCGAAGCGCTGAAGTTCGGCTACAAAGACAAGCCCAAACTGGTCCACCGGCTGGACAAGGACACATCGGGCCTGTTGATGCTGGCGCGCACCGACCGGGTGGCGCGGGCGCTGTCCGAAGCGCTGCGCCACCGCAACACCCGCAAGATCTATTGGGCGCTGGTCGCCGGTGTGCCGCACCCGCGGCAAGGGTCGATCAAATACGGGCTGATGAAGGCCCCCGGCGGCGGGCGGGGCGAGGGTGAAAAGATGCTCTGCATCCACCCCGCCAAGATGTCAGACTTCCCAGATGCCAAACGCGCGCATACCGACTTTTTTACGCTCTGGTTCCTCGGCACCCGCATGAGCTGGATGGCGCTGGAGCCGGTCACGGGCCGCACCCACCAGCTGCGCGCGCATCTGGCCGAACTGGGCCACCCGATCATCGGTGACGGCAAATACGGCAGCACCGCGCAAGAGAATATGGGTGACGGCTGGGGCGCGCAGGCCGGGGGTGAGATGTCGAAGAAGATGCACCTGCACGCCCGCATGCTGTCGGTTCAGCACCCGATCACCAAGGAGATGATGACCTTTACAGCACCCTTGCCCGAACACATGGCACGGACGTGGAAGCTGCTGGACTGGAACGAAAAAGACGTCCCCGCCGACCCGTTTGAGAGCTTGCGGTGAGCGCCTGGGCGGCCAAGCGGTTCTGGGCTGCGGCGCAGGCCGTACCTTGCGCTGGCGGCTTCACCGTCCGGCTGGATGCGAAGCCGGTAAAGACCCCGGCCAAGCAGCCGCTGACATTGCCCACGCTGGCAATGGCGCAGGCCATTGCCGCTGAGTGGGATCAGCAGCAGGGCCTGATCCGGCCCGACACCATGCCGCTGACCCGCGCCGCCAATTCCGCCATCGACAAGGTCGCCCCGCAGGTGGATGGCGTGGTGGCTGAGATTGCCAATTACGGCAGCACCGACCTGTTGTGCTACCGCGCCACCGATCCGCAGCCGCTGATCGACCGGCAGGCGGCGGGCTGGGGTCCGTGGCTTGACTGGGCGCGCGACGAACTTGGCGCGCCGCTGGATGTCACCCATGGCGTCATTCCGGTGCCGCAACCTGCCACCAGCCTTGCCCGCCTGCGCGCCCATGTGGCGGCGCATACCCCGTTCCAGCTGGCGGCCCTGCATGACCTTGTGGCGATCTCCGGCTCGCTGGTTCTGGGCCTTGCGGTGGCGCGGCAGCGACTTACGGCAGAGCAGGCTTTTGCCCTCAGCCGAATCGACGAATCCTGGCAAAATGAGCTCTGGGGCACCGATGAAGACGCCGCCGCGCTGGAGGCCCTTCGCCGCGACGCTTTGCTGACAGCAGAGCGATTCTTTGCATTGTGCGGGTAACAATCCTGCCTAAAACGCAGGCGCTGCGACGCCAACCTGCCCGGAACAGCCTTTAAAGCGTTAATATGCAAAGAATTTAGGCAAATTTCTGCGACACGCTTGACCTTTCAAACCGCTTCGGAGGAAACTGTCCCAACTGGGAGAGGCTCACCTCCACTAGTTTCGTCCCCGTCCGCCCATCAACCGGCCTCGGGGCATAAAAAACGTCGGCACAAGGCTGACAACTCAGGATGAGGTAAGAATGAAACAATCCGTATTCCTCGGCACCCTCGCGGCCACCACCCTGTTTGCAGGTATGGCACTGGCGCAGGGCACCTCGACGCTTGCAACCGTCAAGGCCCGTGGCGAACTGAACTGTGGCGTCAACACCGGGCTGGTCGGCTTTGCCGCCCCGGATGCAAGCGGCAACTGGCAGGGCTTTGACGTTGCCCTGTGCAAAGCCGTTGCCGGCGCGATCTTCGGCGATGCATCCAAAGTGGTCTATATCCCGACCACATCGTCGGACCGCTTTGAACAGCTGACCTCGGGCCGGATCGACTTTCTGATCCGCAACACCACCTGGACCTTCTCACGCGATACGGACCTGAAAATGGATTTCGTCGGCGTGAACTACTATGACGGTCAGGGCTTCATGGTCCGCAACGATCTGGGCGTGTCTTCGGCCAAAGAGCTGAACGGCGCCACGATCTGCATCCAGACCGGCACCACCACGGAACTGAATCTGGCTGACTACTTCAAAGCCAACAACATGACCTATACGGCGGTTCCGATTGAGACCAACGCCGAAGGCGAACAGCAGTATCTGGCTGGGGCCTGCGACGCCTACACCACCGATGCGTCCGGTCTGGCAGCCACCCGTGCAGCCTTTGCTGACCCGGAAAACCACGTCATCCTGCCGGAAATCATCTCCAAAGAACCGCTCGGGCCTGCAGTGCGCCATGGCGACAGCGAATGGGGTGATGTGATCCGCTGGACGATGAACGCTCTGGTCGCTGCCGAAGAATTCGGCATCACCTCGGCCAACATCGACGAACTGGCGACCTCGTCGCAGAATCCGGAAGTTCAGCGTTTGCTGGGCAGCTCGGACAATCTGGGCGCGATGATCGGGCTTGACGTTGAATGGGCCAAGAACGCGATCAAGGCCTCGGGCAACTATGGCGAGATTTTCGCGGCAACCATCGGCGAATCGACCCCGATCGGTCTGGCACGCGGTCTGAACGCACAGTGGACCCAGGGCGGTCTGCTCTACACCCCGCCGTTCCGTTGATCGGCTAGGAGATCTGGGCGCGCCGTCATGGCGCGCCCTTTCCAAAACCAAGATCCTTTCCAAAGCAAGAACAGGGTAATCCGCAGCGTCGGGGGATCGTCCCCACACACAAGGGCAAAGCCCGGGCACGCGCGGACTTCAGGGGAAAATAAATGGCCGTAGTCACGGAAGAACCGAAAGCTGGCTTTCGGCTCGGGATGCTCATCTACGACACCCGCTATCGTTCCATCACCATTCAGATCATTGTGCTCATGCTTGTCATGCTGGGGGCTGCCTGGCTGATTGACAACCTGCTGCGCAATCTGGCCGCACTGGGGCGGGGCATCGATTTCGGGTTCCTGTGGAACCGCGCCGGGTATGATATCAACCAGACGCTGGTGGAATACACCAATGACAGCACCCATGCCCGTGCAACGCTGGTCGGGCTGCTGAATACGCTGCTGATCGCCTTTCTGGGCTGTATCGCGGCGACGGTTGTGGGGGTTATCGCCGGAGTTCTGCGCCTGTCGAACAACTGGGTGATTGGCCGGCTGATGACGGTCTATGTCGAGATTTTCCGCAACATTCCGCTGCTGCTGTGGATCCTGATCATCTACACCATGTTCACCGAAGCCTTTCCGGCCCCGAACGCATTTCGCGGCGACACGCCGGCGGCGTCGATGGTGATGTTTGACACGGTGGCCTTTACCAACCGCTACACCGCCATTCCGTGGCTGATGTTTGACCGCTCGCTCGGCTGGCTGCCCTTGGGTCCGCTGTGGCTGAACCTTGATCTGACGGCGATTGTGGCAGCACTGCTCGGCGGGTTCCTGATCAACCGCGCCATCCTGCGCCGCGCGACCCGCATTCAGGAAGCCACCGGCGTCCGCCCCACCACCTGGTGGCAGTGCCTGCTGGCGCTGTTCGGGCCGATCATTCTGGTGCTGCTGGCGCTTGGGACCCATCTGGACAGCCCCAGCCTGCAAGGCTTCAACTTCACCGGGGGGCTGCAGGTTTCCAACTCGCTGGTGGCCCTGTGGCTGGCGCTGACGCTCTATACCGCCGCCTTTATCGCCGAAATCGTCCGCGCCGGGATCAATGCCATTTCGCGCGGGCAGTCCGAGGCGGCCTTTGCCCTCGGCCTGCGCCCTGGCCGCACGATGAGCCTGATCATCCTGCCACAGGCGCTGCGGGTCATCATCCCGCCGCTGATCTCGCAATACCTCAACCTTACCAAGAATTCGTCGCTGGCCATCGCCGTCGGCTACATGGACCTGCGCGGCACGCTGGGCGGCATCACGCTGAACCAGACCGGGCGCGGGCTGGAGGCGATGATGCTGCTGATGCTGATCTACCTGATCATCAGCCTGCTGATCTCGTCTGCGATGAACGTCTACAACAACCGCGTCAAGCTGAAGGAGCGCTGAGATGAACACCAGCACAAGCACCTTCGTGCGCACCGAAATGCTGCCCGAACAGGCCCCGCCACTGACAGAGGCCGGTGCCGTCAAATGGGTGCGCGAAAACCTGTTCTCGTCCGTCCTTAACGGTATCCTGACCGTTCTGGGCATCGCGGCCGTGGCCTGGATCATCCTGCACATCGCACCCTGGCTGTCACGTTCGGTCTGGAACGCGGGCAGCCTGTCCGAATGCCGCCTGATCATCGCCGAGCGCCATGGCCCCGGTGTCACCGGCGCCTGCTGGGCCGTGATCCGCGAACGCTGGCCGCAATACCTGTTCGGCTTTTACCCGTCGCACCTGTACTGGCGCCCGGTTCTGGCCTTTGTGCTGCTGTGCGTCGCCGTGGCCCCAGTGCTGTTCGACAAACTGCCGCGCAAAATGCTGTGGTTCTCGCTGATCTACCCCGCCGTCGGCTTCTGGCTGCTGTGGGGCGGCACGGTCTGGGTTCCGGTCATGGCGGTCGCGGGCTTTGTCATCGGCTACTTCGCCGCGAAGCTGCTGCAGCCCGTCGCCGGCACCATCCTTGCCACCATCGCCGCCGTTCTGGCACCTGTGCTGTGGTGGCTGTTCCTTGCCGGCCCTGCGGCTGACGCGTTGCAATCCATCCTCCCGATCGCGCTGCAAGGCGTGCGCTCGCGGGAATTCGGCGGCTTCATCCTTGCCTTCACCATCGGCTTCACCGGCATCGCCTTTTCGCTGCCGCTGGGGATCATGCTGGCGCTTGGCCGTCAGTCCGACATGTTCATCGTCAACAAACTGTCGGTCGGGTTTATCGAATTCATCCGGGGTGTGCCGCTGATTACCCTGCTGTTCACCGCCTCCCTGCTGCTGAACTACTTCCTGCCGCCGGGCACCGATTTCGACATCATCCTGCGCGTCATCATCATGGTGGTGCTGTTTGCAGCCGCCTACATCGCCGAAGTCGTCCGGGGCGGTCTCGCCGCCCTGCCACGCGGTCAGTACGAGGCCGCCGATGCACTGGGGCTGGACTATTGGAAGGCGCAGCGCCTGATCATCATGCCGCAGGCGCTGAAAATCTCGATCCCCGGCATCGTGTCGACCTTCATCGGCCTGTTCAAGGACACCACACTGGTGGTCTTCGTCGGCCTGCTCGATCCGCTCAAGGGCATCACCGACGCCGTCCGCGCCTCCACCGACTGGAAGGGGATCTATTGGGAACCCTACATCTTCGTCGGTGCCATCTTCTTTTTGTTCTGCTTCGGCATGTCCCGGTACTCGATGTATCTGGAAGCCAAGCTGAAAACCGATCATCGCTAAGGGAGCCGGAACATGTCCGAAGCCATCGCCCGCAAGATTGACCGCAGCCATATGCAGGTCAGCAATGAAGTCGCCATCCAGATCACCCAGATGAACAAATGGTACGGCACCTTCCACGTGCTGCGCGACATCAACATGACCGTCAACCGGGGGGAGCGGATCGTGATCTGCGGCCCCTCCGGTTCCGGCAAATCCACCCTGATCCGCTGCATCAACCGGCTGGAAGAACACCAGCAGGGCCAGATCATCGTTGACGGCACCGAACTGACCTCTGACCTGAAAAACATCGACAAGGTGAGGTCCGAGGTTGGTATGGTGTTCCAGCACTTCAACCTGTTCCCGCATCTGACCATCCTCGAAAACCTCACCCTCGCGCCGATCTGGGTCCGCAAGACCCCGAAAGCCGAGGCGGAAGAGGTGGCGATGCACTACCTGCGCAAGGTGAAAATCCCTGAACAGGCGAACAAATACCCCGGCCAGCTGTCCGGCGGCCAGCAGCAGCGCGTCGCCATCGCGCGGTCCTTGTGCATGAAGCCGCGCATCATGCTGTTCGACGAACCCACCTCCGCGCTCGACCCCGAGATGATCAAAGAGGTGCTCGACACCATGATCGAACTGGCGGAAGAGGGGATGACCATGCTGTGTGTGACGCACGAAATGGGCTTCGCGCAGGCTGTCGCAAACCGGGTGATCTTCATGGATCAGGGCCAGATCGTGGAACAGAACGCGCCGAAAGAGTTCTTCAACAACCCGCAATCGGACCGGACCAAACTGTTCCTGTCGCAGATTCTGGGCCACTGACACAGGCGGGCCCAGCACCGGACCGCCACAAAAGGGCCCTGCGGGGCCCTTTTTTCATCTTGTGCACAGGCACGGCCTGCCCGAAAAGCACCCTGAGCGGTGCCCGTCGCACCGGGCAAGAAAGCAAAGCACCATGGCCAGCCCTTCAACCTCGCGCGTGGACAGGCTTTTGTCTTCCATGGGCTATGGCTCGCGGAGCGAAATGGCGCAACTGGCCAAGGCCGGTCGCATCACGCTGGACGGCACTGCGCTGTCAAGTGCGTCCGGGCGCATCAAGGTCACCCCGGATCTGCCCACCCGCATGAAGATCGACGGTCAACCGATTGATCCGGTTGCGGGTCTGGTCATGCTTTTGCACAAACCTCTGGGCATGACCTGCTCGCACAAGGAGGCCGGGCCGCTGGTCTATGACATCCTGCCGCCCCGCTGGCGGCAGCGCACACCGGCAATTTCCACCATCGGGCGGCTGGACAAGCAGACATCGGGCCTGCTGCTGCTGACCGATGATGGTGCCCTGCTGCACCGCGTGATCAGCCCGCGTCAGCATGTCAAAAAGGTGTATCGCGCCCGGCTGGCCCGGCCGCTGGACGGGACAGAAGCCGCGTTGTTCGCCTCGGGTCAGCTGATGCTGGAAGGTGAGGCCAAGCCGCTGGCCCCGGCGGGGCTGGAAGTGATCTCGGAAACCGAGGCGCGGCTGACCGTGACCGAAGGCCGCTACCATCAGGTACGCCGCATGTTTGCGGCCACCGGCAACCACGTCGAAGACCTGCACCGCGAGAGTCTGGGCGGGCTGTCCCTGCCGGACAGCCTGTCGCCCGGTCAGTGGGTGCTGCTGACCGAGGCACAGATTGCCCTGATCTTTCAATAGGTCACGGGCCGGCGCTTGCGCCTGCACCGGCAAAGACCCGCCGGTGCAAACGCCCGTTGCGCGCCTTACTCTTCCGTCTTGCCCGCCGCCTTGGCCTTCATCCGCTCCAGCAGCTCTTCCTTGCTGGGGCGCAGGTTCGGGGTCTTGGTCGGGGCCTTGGCCTTCAATTCCTTGCCCGGCTTGGCGCTGGGGTCTTTCTGGCGGCCCTGATCCTTGCTCAGTTTCGGGTTGCCTGATTTTGCGTAATCCATGGGCTGTCGCCTTGTTCTAGATCCTGATCATGCGTCATGCCTGAAACCGGGCACCGCTGCAAGCGGTGCCCAAAGGGCCGGGTTTTGGGGGCAATCGTTAAGATTTCAGGAAGATCAAGGAGCCAAGGCTTTGATTGCATGACGCTTATATCCTGCAACACCGGGGGAATCCCGTGGGCAGGCTCAGGCCATGATCTCTCGCGGAACGATGAAATCGTCCACCACCCCCTGCCCAAAGCCCAGATCCGCCCAGGACTCCACCACAAAATCCACCACCAGCGTGGCCCCTGTGGGGTAGCGGGAAAACTCCGGATTGACGGGCGCATGCGCCACCAGACGGGTCGCAAACTCGGCAATGCCGGGGTTATGCCCGATCATCATCACCGTATCAGCCGTGGCATGGCGCAGCACCGCCAGCATCACATCCGGCCCGGCATGATAGAGTGAGGGCTTGAGCTCCAGCACCGGCGTCGCGGGCAGGGCGGGTGCGATCCCCGCCCAGGTCTTGCGGGTCCGCGCCGCATCGGAACACAGCACCTGACCGGGCACATAGCCCCGGCTGGCCAGCCATTGCCCCAGATCCGCCGCCGCCGCCCGCCCGCGTTCGTTCAGCGGCCGGTCGTGATCCGGCGTCAAAGGATCGTCCCAGCTCGATTTCGCATGTCGCGTCAAGATAAGGCGCTTCATTCCCACTCTCCCCCCGATACGGGCGGTTACCCCGCCCTGTGGAATCGACCCATATGATAGGCCGACTGTTCGCCAAGTCTTGCATAGCCTTGGGACACCGGGCAAGCACGGCGAACCCGGCAGCCGTTCGACAGGCAGTCGGTGCCCTCCGGCTGATCGAGAAAGCTGTGGCAGGCAGGCACATCATAACCCTCCGCCCCCAACGCCCCGACGGGGCAGGCCGTGACGCAAGGCTGCGCGCAGCCTTCGCAGGGCTTATGGGCGGCAGGCAGCTTCAGCGCCTCGCGCAGCACCAACGCCCCCCGGATGCTGACCATCAGCCCTTGGGTGCCATGCACCAGAAGCCTGACCGGGCTGTCCCAGACCCGGCCGGTCCGCAGCGCCCATTGATAGAACGGATCATAGGGCGGCCCGCCAAAGGGAAAGCGCGCCTTGCCGCCCAGATCGCAGGCCAGCCGCCCGATCACCCGGCGCGACCAGCGATCCACCGGATCGGCCCCGCCCCATTCCGGCTGCGCCTTCAGATGCGCCCAGAACCCCGGTTCACGCGGGCCAAGCAACAGCGCGCTGCGCGCCCAATCGGGAAACCCCGCCTCACCCGCACAGTCAAACCCGCCCAGAACCTCCAGAAAGTGCGGCTCCAGCAGCGCGGTCAGACGGTCCAGGCTCAGCTTTGCCATGTGCACCTTTCCAAAATACTCCCGCGCGGCGCGCTCCGACAGCGGCCACCAAGGCCGCCGTCAGATCACCGCCGCACCAGCGGCTTCACCCGCGGCTCGGTCGAACGGATCTGGCTGCCCGCACCATGGTCGGTGAACAGCTCCAGCAGGCAGGCATTCGGGATGCGGCCATCGAGAATCGTCACCGCCCGCGTGCCCTGTTCAATCGCCAGCAGTGCGGTTTCGGTCTTGGGGATCATCCCGCCCGAGATCACGCCATCGGCGGTCAGCTGCCGGATCTCATCCGGGGTGATCTGGGTCATGACCTCGCCAGCGGCGTTCTTGACGCCCTGCACATCGGTCAGCAGCAGCAGACGGTCGGCCTGCAAGGCCCCGGCAATCGCCCCGGCAGCCGTATCGCCGTTCACGTTGAAGGTCTCATTGTCCGCCATGCCGGTGCCGACAGGGGCAATCACCGGGATGATCCCGGCAGTGTACAGATCGCGCAGCACCTGCACGTTCATCTCGACCGGGCGGCCCACGAAGCCGAGCTCTGGATCATCCGCCTCGCACACCATCAGGTCGTCGTCCTTGCCGGAAATGCCGACGGCGCGGCCACCGGCATCCATGATCGCCTGCACGATCCGCTTGTTGACGAGGCCTGACAGGATCATCTCGACCACCTGCACTGTGGCCTTGTCGGTGACGCGCTTGCCCCGCACAAATTCGCTCTTGATGCCCAGCTTGTTCAGCATGTCATTGATCATCGGTCCGCCGCCATGCACCACAACCGGGTTCACCCCGACCTGACGCATCAGCACGATGTCGCGGGCGAATTCGGCCATGGCGGCATCGTCGCCCATGGCATTGCCCCCGAACTTCACCACCACGACCGAGTCGGCGTAGCGTTGCAGATAGGGCAGGGCCTCAGAGAGCATCTTGGCGGTGTTCAGCGCGTCTTGCATGGTCAGGGTCTGCTGTTTCATGGGGCCTCCGGGTTGGGGTGGTTGGTAACGCCTTTGCAGCAAGCTGCCAAGCACCCTGTCCCGCCTTGTCTTTCCCGACCATAAGCGTAGGGTTTGCCCAAGCTCAAGGAGTAGGCCATGACCGAGCAGAAAACCATTGTTCTGACAGGCGCATCGCGCGGCATCGGCCATGCCACGGTCAAGCGGTTTTCAGCCGAAGGGTGGCGGGTGCTGACCTGTTCGCGCCAGCCTTTTGACGCCCGTTGCCCCTGGCCCGGGGGGGAGGACAATCATATTCAGCTTGATCTGGCTGATCCCAACAAGACCATCGCGGCGATTGAGACCATCAAGAGCAAGATCAACGGCCGTCTGGATGCACTGGTCAACAATGCCGGGATCAGCCCGAAGGGGCCGGATGGCGCGCGGCTGAACACTCTGGACACCGATCTGCGGACATGGGGGCAGGTGTTTCATGTCAATTTCTTCTCCTCCGTCATCATGGCGCGCGGGCTGAAGGATGAGCTGGCGGCGGCCAAGGGGTCGGTGGTCAATGTGACCTCGATTGCCGGGGTCAAAGTGCATCCGTTTGCGGGCGCGGCCTATGCCACGTCAAAGGCGGCGCTTGCCGCGCTGACGCGCGAGATGGCGCATGATTTCGGGCCCTTGGGCGTTCGCGTCAACGCGATTGCCCCCGGCGAGGTGGAAACCGCGATCCTGTCTCCGGGCACCGACAAGATTGTCGAAAAGCTGCCGATGCAGCGGCTGGGGCAACCCAAAGAGGTGGCCGATGTGATCTGGTTCCTGTGTTCGGACCAGTCGAGCTATATCTCGGGTGCCGAAATCGAGGTGAACGGCGCGCAGCATGTGTGACGGGCCGCTCGGCGCTCCCTCGCGGGCGCTTCTCGCTGTGTCGGCCCGAGCGAGGAAAGCCGTAAGGCTTGACGAGCGCGCGGACGCCGCGCATACGCGCCGCAGTTCCGGAGGCCACTATGCTTGACGATGCCGACGACATTCACCCGCTGTTTCACGGTGCGCCCAAGGGGCTGGAGTTCCGCAAGCTGCGCAAGCGGCTGGTGCAGCAGGCGCGTGAGGCGATTGAGACCTATGGCATGGCCAAACCGGGCGAGCGTTGGCTGGTCTGCCTGTCGGGCGGCAAGGACAGCTATACCCTTCTGGCGGTGCTGCACGAGCTGAAATGGCGCGGGCTCTTGCCGGTGGACCTTTTGGCCTGCAATCTGGATCAGGGCCAGCCCGGTTTTCCCGCCACCGTGCTGCCCGAGTTTCTGACCCGGATGGAGGTCGAGCACCGGATTGAATATCAGGACACCTATTCGGTGGTGATCGACAAAATCAAGCCGGGCGGCACGATGTGCAGCCTTTGCTCGCGGCTGCGGCGTGGCAACCTCTACCGCGTTGCGCGCGAAGAGGGCTGTTCGACGGTGGTTCTGGGCCATCACCGCGATGATATTCTTGAGACGTTTTTCATGAACCTGTTCCACGGTGGACGCCTTGCCTCAATGCCGCCGCGCCTGTTGAATGAGGATGGTGATCTGTTTGTCGCCCGCCCTTTGGCTTTTGTGGCCGAGGCCGATTGCGACAGGTTTGCCCGCGCCATGGGTTATCCGATCATCCCATGCGATCTGTGCGGGTCGCAGGAAGGCTTGCAGCGCGCGCAGGTTAAAAAGCTGCTGGATGAGTGGGAATCGCGGGTGCCGGGGCGGCGGCAGGTGATGTTCCGGTCCCTGATGAATGTGCGCCCGTCGCATCTGGCTGATCCGGGCCTGTTCGATTTTGCCGGGCTGATGCAGCAAATTGGAACAAATGCAGAAAATCCGCCACAACTTCGGGACCCGGATTAAGGGTTCAGATACCGCACGACCCTAGCCTTGACCCTGCGGGGGGATGGCCCTCCGGCGTTTCGGGGGCGGTATGAACGGAAATGCGTCCATCAGATCAGCAGCTTGGGCGCTGCTTCGTCGGCTTTTTGGTGCGGGTGGGCTGATTCTGCTCTCGGGTCTGACGGTCGCGGGGTATTGGCTGGCGGGGGAACCCGCATTGCTGGCCTTTGCGGTCACCGTGCCGGTGGTTTGCGCCCTCACCGTCTGGCGCAGGCGGACAACGACAGGGGCGGAGGCGGGCCGCGCGAATGGGGTTGCAACCGAAGTGCAGTTTATCGCCAGTCTTGACCGTTTGCTGGCGGACAGCACGGCGCAGGGCCGCACAACCGCTTGTTTCGTGCTGATGTTTGATGATCTGGCGCTGCTGACAGACCGGCATGGCCGGCTTGCGCTTGACCGGGTGGTGCAGCGGACCGGCGAACGTCTGGGCCTTGCCCTGCGTGACGGTGATGGGGTGGCGATGCTGCCGGGGCATGGCTTTGCGGTCAGCCTTGCGCCGGTGCGGCGCTTCGATCTGGAAATGGCGGTGCAGATGGCGGCGCGGTTGCAGGCGGCTGTCACAGCACCGCTGGTGGTCGATGACCTGACCGTGCATCCGTCGCTGTCGGTGGGTTTCTGTCTTGCCGACCGGGCACCCGCCCCGTTGGGTGCATCCTTGCTGGAGGCTGCACAGGCAGCGGCGGATGAGGCGCTGCGCAACGGCCCCGGCGCCTTGCGTGCGTTTCAGCCAGAGATGGCCCGCCGCCGCGCAGACCGTGCCGCATTGCGCGCCGGGCTGGAGGCTGCATTGGACGACGGCCAGATCCGCCCGTGGTTCCAGCCGCAGATCTCGACCGACACCGGCGAAATTACGGGTTTTGAGGCGCTTGCCCGCTGGCAACATCCGGACCGCGGGATTGTGCCGCCCGCCGAATTTCTGCCACTTGCTGAAGAGGCCGGGCTGTCTGAACGGTTGGGTGAGGTGATGTTGTACGGGGCGCTGTCGGCGCTGAACCGCTGGGACAAGGCCGGGCATAGTGTGCCGCGCGTGTCTGTCAACTTTTCCGGGGCCGAACTGCGCAATCCGCGATTGCCCGACAGGCTGCACTGGGAGCTTGACCGTTTTTCCCTGCTGCCGGAACGGCTGACGATCGAGGTGCTGGAAACGGTCGCGGCGCGGTCTGACGATGACGTGATCGTCACCAATCTGGCGCGGATTGCCGAACTGGGTTGCGGCATTGATCTGGATGATTTCGGCACCGGCCAGGCGTCCATCGTCAACATAAGGCGGTTTGCGATCCGGCGGATCAAGGTCGACCGCTGCTTTGTCACCCGCTGCGACACCGACCCCGATCAGAAACGGATGGTCGCGGCGATCCTGTCTTTGTGCGAACATCTGGGGTTGGAGACTGTTGCCGAAGGCGTCGAAACCCCGGGGGAGCATGTGACCGTGGCGCAACTGGGCTGCGGCCATGTTCAGGGCTTTGGCATCGCCCGCCCGATGGCGGTGGAAGACACCTTTGCCTGGATCGACCGGCATGACCGCGCCCGCCAGCATGCCACGCCATTCGGGCAGAAGGGATGACCGCCGGGTGCTATAGGGGGCAGCCCGATGCCTGCTGGCTGTGGGACGGGTTTCTTGCCGGCAACGGGTTTGCGGGATCAATACTCGGGAACAAACAGGAATACCGCTTGACCTTTGCCGCCCCCTTCTGTTGAACGACCGCTGACCTGAACAATGGCGGCGGAAGTCCCGATGGACGATCAAAACAAGAACCTTATCCTGGCAACCGTGCTGTCCTTCGTGGTCATCATGGTCTGGTTTGTGCTGTTTCCACCGCCTGAACCGGTGATTGACCCCAATGCGCCGGCGGTGACCGCAGTGGATGGCACCCAGCCGCCCGCCGCCGCGCAGCCGACCGCCACGGTCGCCGCAGATGGTGCCGCCCCGGCCGCCGAAGCGCCGCGCCTGACCATCGACACGCCCGAGCTGACCGGCTCGATCTCGCTGCTGGGGGGCCGGATTGATGATCTGGAGCTGAAAACCTACCGGCAGACGCTGGACGAGAATTCCGGCATCGTGCGTCTGCTGGCCCCTGTCGGGCAGGCCAATGCCTATTACGCGCTGTTTGGCTGGGGCCCGGCCGGGGCGCTGGGGTTCGAAGATGTTCCCGGGGCAAACACCGAATGGACGCCTGCCGGTGGCGGCACCCTGTCGCCGGGTCAGCCGGTCACTCTGCGGTGGGACAATGGCAGTGGCCTGAATTTCACCCGCGAAATCGCGGTGGATGACCATTTCATGTTCACCGTAACCGAAAGCGTGCAGAACACCGGCGCGGCAGAGGCGCGGTTGTTCCCCTATGGCATCGTGGCGCGTCATGGCAAACCCACCAATCTTGAGAACTTCTTTGTCAGCCACGAAGGCGTCGTGGCCCGCGCCGATGGCAAGCTGACCGAGACCAAATATGACAAGGTGGCCGACCTGCCGCTGGTCGCGCGCGAAGGCGCTCAGGCGACGGTGGTCGAGGCGCAGACCGATGGCTGGATCGGCTTTACCGACAAGTACTGGATGACGGTTCTGGTGCCGGAACAGGGCAAGCCCTTTACCTCGGTCACCAAATACGTGCCGCAGGCCGATATCTACCAGACGGAAACCCGCCAGCAGGTGGTTGCCGTTGCCCCGGGTGAAACGGTGACGTCGACGCAGCGGCTGTTTGCCGGGGCCAAGCAGTGGGAAACCCTGCGCGCCTATCAGAACGATGGCGCGGTCGAAGGAACAGCCCAGCCTATCCCGGGTTTTATCGACACGATTGACTGGGGCTGGTTCTTTTTCCTGACCAAGCCGATCTTTGCCGTTCTGCACTGGCTGAACGCCAACATCGGCAACATGGGTCTGGCGATCATCGGGCTGACCTTCATCCTCAAGCTGCTGGTGCTGCCGCTGGCCTATAAATCCTATGTCAGCATGGCGCGGATGAAAGAGCTGCAGCCCGAGATGGAGGCGCTTAAAGAGCGTGCCGGTGACGACAAGCAGATGATGCAGCGCGAGATGATGAAGCTGTACAAGGATAAGAAGGTGAACCCCGCCGCGGGCTGTCTGCCGATCCTGATCCAGATTCCGATCTTCTTTGCGCTGTACAAGGTGATCTTTGTCACCATCGAACTGCGCCACGCGCCGTTCTTTGGCTGGCTGCGCGATCTGTCGGCCCCCGACACCTCGTCGATCTTCAACCTGTTCGGCCTGCTGCCCTGGGCCGCGCCGGAGCCTGGCACCATCCTTGCGCTGATCTTCATCGGCATTCTGCCAATCCTGCTGGGCATCTCGATGTGGTTGCAGCAAAAGCTGAACCCCGCACCCACCGATCCGACCCAGCAGATGATCTTTGCGTGGATGCCTTGGGTGTTCATGTTCATGTTGGGCGGTTTTGCCAGCGGTCTGGTCGTGTACTGGATCACCAACAACGTGATCACCTTTACCCAGCAATACGCTATCATGCGCAGCCACGGGCACAAGCCGGACCTGTTCGGCAACATCAAATCGGGCTTCAAGAAAAAGCCCGCGGTTGTTCCGGTGGCTGACAAGAGCGCGAAGCCGAAGAAGAAATGATGCGGCTGGCCCAGATCTGCCGCCATCCGATCAAATCCATCGGCTTTGAGGAACTGGCAAGCGCGTCCCTGACCGAGGGGCGCGCTTTGCCGTTTGACCGGGAATGGGCGGTGCTGCACGACGCGGCGAAGGTTGGCGCACTGACGCAATGGGTTCACAAGATGAACTTCCTGCGCGGTGTGGCGGGGCCAGAGCTGATGGCGATCCGCGCGCAGCTGGATGAGGGCGCGCGCCGGGTGACGCTGACCCATCCGACAGCGGGTGAGATCACGGTTGCGCCTGACACTGACGGCGACCGGCTGCTGGACTGGCTGCGCCCGTTGTGGCCAGCGGACAAGCCGGCACCTGTGCGGGTGGATCACTTGCCCGGGCAGGCGATGACCGATGTGCCGGAACCGTTTGTGGCGGTGCTGAACACAGCCTCCAACGCCGATCTGGGCGCGCGGATGGGGCAGGACCTGTCGCTGCACCGCTGGCGCGGCAACCTGTGGCTGGATGGGATGGCACCCTGGGCTGAGTTCAATCTGATCGGCCGCACCCTGCGCGTGGGCGGTGCCGAGCTGCGGATCGAACGGCGGATCACGCGCTGTCTGGCCACCACCGTGAACCCCGATACGGGCGTGTCCGATGCAGACACGCTTGGCGCATTACGGGCCGCTTTTGGCCATCAGGACTTTGGCACCTATGCTTTGGTCATCAAATCCGGTCCCATCGCGATTGGTGACCAAGTGGAGGTGCTATGAGCGCTGCACGTTTCCCCCTTGCCGAGCTGCCGGAAACTGAACCGCGCGAAAAGGGCCGCCTGCTGTTTGCCGGGCCGGTCGATTTTGTCAAAGGTGTGGTCGCGATGTCCGGCCTGCCCCCGGCGGACCGGGTCGAGGTGTGTTTTGCCGGACGCTCGAACGTTGGCAAATCCAGCCTGATCAACGCGCTGACCGGGCGCAAGACGCTGGCGCGTGCGTCAAACACGCCGGGGCGGACGCAAGAGATCAACTTTTTTGCGCTGGGGGACCAGCGCTATATGGTCGACCTTCCCGGCTATGGCTATGCCGAGGCTCCGCTGGCCGTGGTGGAAAAGTGGCAGGCGCTGCTGCGGTCCTATCTGCAGGGGCGCCAGACGCTGCGCCGGGCCTTTGTGCTGGTCGACATGCGGCATGGGGTCAAGGCGGTGGATCAGGAGATCCTGTCGCTTCTGGACAAATCTGCCGTGACCTTTCAGGTCGTGCTGACCAAGGCCGACAAGGTAAACGCCGCCACCCGGGAAGAGACGATTGCGCAGGTGCAGGCATCCTTGACCAAGCATCCGGCGGCGTATCCGGAGATCGTGGTGACCAGCTCGGAAAAGGGTGAGGGGGTCGAGACCCTACGCGCGATCATCGCCACTTTGGTGTGAGGCGTCATGGCCCGGGTCTGCCCCCGGCACCGGGTCATAGCCGTGGCCGCCCCAGGGGTGGCAGCGGCACAGGCGATGCACTGTCAGATAACCGCCCTTGATCCCGCCATGGCGCTGTAACGCGTCGAGCGCATAGGCCGAGCAGGTGGGTTGGAAGCGGCAGCCATGGCCGACCCAAGGCGACAGCAGCAGACGGTAGGCGCGCACCGGCAGGGCCAGCAGATGCGCCAGCGGCGTCACGCACGCACGCTATGGATGGCGCGCAGCGCGGTTTCCAGATCGGTCAGCAGTTGGGCGAAGGGGCGGTCCACCGTCACACCGGGGCGCGCGACCAGCACGTAATCCCAACCCGGCTGTCCCAGCTGCGGCAGCACGGCGCGCGCCACTTCGCGCAGACGGCGCTTGGCGCGGTTGCGGAACACGGCGTTGCCGATTTTCTTTGAGGCTGTAAAGCCGACCTGCACGCCCGGCTTGCCATCAGCCCGAAAGCGCGCCTGCACCAGAAAGCCACCGGCCCCTTGTCTGCGCGCCGAAGCGGTGCGCAGGAATTCGGGGCGGTGGCGCATGGTCGTTATGCAAAAGGAAACCGCCGAAGGCGCGATGGGCGCTTCGGCAGCGATGCCTTGGCCCATTTCCTCCGGCGGCGTCATATCTTGCCTGTCCATAAGCGGCCCTGATCGGGGCCGGAAACCTTATGCCGACAGCTTGTGACGGCCCTTGGCGCGGCGGGCGGCCAGCACCAGACGACCACCTTTGGTGGCCATGCGGGCGCGGAAACCATGGCGGCGCTTGCGGACCAGGTTGGACGGTTGAAATGTGCGCTTCATCGCGGCTCTCCATCAGACGGCTTGCCCGAACCCCAAGGATTCGAGGGCAGGGAACTTGAAGCCCGTCCTTTACGCAGGCTTGGCCCCCAAGTCAACGCAAGGCAGCCGGATTTTGCACAACAAATCGCAGATGCCCCTTGCGCAGGGCCGCCGGTCAGCGCCGAAGCTGTGTCAAACCCTGCCGTTTCGATCAAGGCGGCGTGAGGAGCCTGTCGCATTTGGGCTTTGCTGAAACAAGTTCGGGGGAGACCGCGTAACACATCTGTCACAGACCGAGAGGATGCCATGCCCACCCCCCCGAAGGAAACCGCCAATCCATGGCTGAAGCGTCTGCCGTTTCTGGTCATTCTAACCGTTGCCGTGCTGGGCGCGGTCTTGTTGCGCGACCAGATCAGCTTTGAGGCATTGGCCCGGCACCGCGATACGCTGCTGGCGTTTCGTGACAGCAATCTGGCCTTGGCCAGTCTTGGCTTTGTGGCGGCCTATGTCGTCATTGTGGCTTTCAGCCTGCCGGGGGCAACGATTGCCACGCTGACCGGCGGCTTTCTGTTCGGGCTGTTTCCGGGGGTGTTCTACAATGTTGCTGGAGCGACCATCGGGGCTGCGGGCGTGTTTCTGGCGGCGCGCGCCGGGTTCGGGGCTGACGTGGCGGCGCGGATCACCGAAAAGGGAGGGGCTGCGGCGCGGTTACAGCAGGGGTTGCGCGAAAACGAATGGTCGGCGCTGCTGATCATGCGGCTGGTGCCAGCGGTGCCGTTTTTTATCGCCAACCTGCTGCCCGCCTTTGTCGGCACTTCGTTGTTCCCGTTTGTGGTGACAACATTTCTGGGGATCATTCCGGGCACCTTCGTGTTTACTTGGGTAGGGACTGGTCTGGGAGAGGTGTTTGCGCGCGGCGAGACGCCGGATCTGTCGATCATCTTCGCACCACAGATCCTTGGGCCAATTCTGGGGCTGGCGGCATTGTCGGCTTTGCCCATCGTGATGAAACGCTTCAACAAAGGGGCCTGAGATGAGCGTGACAGAGACCGACATCTGCATCATCGGCGCAGGCTCCGGCGGCTTGTCCATTGCGGCAGGCGCTGTGCAGATGGGTGCCCGCGTTGTGCTGATCGAGGGCGGCGAGATGGGCGGCGATTGCCTGAACGCGGGCTGCATCCCGTCAAAGGCGCTGATCGCGGCGGCCAAGGCGGCGCAGGCGATGCGCGACGGGGCGCGCTTCGGGATCACGCCGACAGAGCCGGAGGTCGATTTCGGCGCGGTCAAGGATCACGTGGCGCGGGTCATCGACACCATCGCGCCGGTGGACAGCCAGGAGCGGTTTGAGGGTCTGGGCGTGCGCGTCATCCGCGACTGGGCCCGCTTTACCGGGCCGGATGAGGTAGAGGCGGGGCATCACCGTATCAGGGCCCGCCGCTTTGTCATCGCCACCGGCAGCCGCCCCTTGGTGCCGCCGATTCCGGGCGTCGACTCGGTGCCCTATCTGACCAATGAGACGATCTTTGCCCTGCGCGACCGGCCCGGACATCTGCTGATCATCGGTGGCGGCCCCATCGGGATGGAGATGGCGCAGGCGCATCGGCGGCTGGGTTGTCAGGTGACGGTGATTGAGGGCGCAAAGGCCTTTGGCCGCGACGACCCCGAGCTGTCGGCCATCGTGCTGGCCAATCTGCGGGCCGAGGGGGTGGAGATTCTGGAAGATGCCAAGGTCGCCGCATTGTCGGGGCAGGCGGGCGATATCACCGTTGCGCTGGAAGACGGCCGAAGCGTACGGGGCACGCATCTGCTGCTGGCGGTGGGGCGCAAGGTGCATCTGGATCAGCTGAACCTTGACGCGGCGGGCGTGAAGCATGACCGCAAGGGCGTGACGGTGGGGGCCGATCTGCGCAGCACCAACCGCCGGGTCTATGCGGTGGGCGATGCGGCGGGCGGGCTGCAGTTCACCCATGTGGCGGGCTATCATGCGGGCGTGGTGATCCGGCAGATTGTGCTGGGCCTGCCAGCCAAGACCAGCACCCGCCACATTCCTTGGGTCACCTATACCGACCCCGAGCTGGCGCAGGTCGGCCTGACCGAAGCCGAAGCGCGCAAGGCGCATGGCAGCGCGTTGACGGTGCTGCGGCAGGAGTTCGCGCACAATGACCGCGCGCAGGCCGAGGGCAAGCCCAAGGGCCTGCTGAAGCTGATGGTGGTCAAGGGTCGCCCGGTCGGGGCGTCCATCGTGGGGCCGCAGGCGGGTGAGCTGATCGGGCTTTGGGCCTTTGCAATTGTTTCGCGCGCGAAAATCTCGGCCATTGCCGGGATGGTCGCGCCCTACCCGACTTTGGGCGAAATCTCGAAACGCGCGGCAGGAGCCTATTTTTCCCCCAAACTCTTTGATAATCCTATGCTCAAGCGGTTTGTGCGGCTGGTGCAGAAGGTTCTGCCCTGACGCAGACGACAGGAGGGTGAAGCAGCGTGAAGGCGGGACGAGGCGGGTTTTTCAAGACGCTCTCGGGGCGGTTCCTGCTGCTGACGATTGCCTTTGTCATGCTGGCCGAGGTGCTGATTCTGGTGCCGTCCATCGCGCGGTTCCGGGCCGATTATCTGCTGCTGCGTCTGGAAAAGGCGCAGATCGCCTCGCTGGCGCTGCTGACCACGGATGAGGTGATCGCCCCCGATCTGGAGGCGGAACTGCTGGTGAATGCGGGCGTGTTCAACGTGGTGCTGCGGCGCGACGAGGTGCGGCAACTGGTGCTGTCTTCCCCCATTCCGGCAGCAATTTATGACACCTATGACCTGCGCATGTCTGGCCCGTGGGAGCTGATACGCGATGCCTTTGTTGTGCTGCGCGACCCGGTGAACCGGGTGATCCGCGTCATCGGCAACCCGGTGCAGCAGGCGGGCCTGCTGATCGAGGTGACCATGGAGACCGGGCCGCTGCGGGCAGCGATGGTGGAATACGGGTTGCGCATTCTGGTGCTGTCGGTGCTGATTTCCGCAGTGACGGCGGTGCTGCTGTTCATATCGGTGCAGCGGATGATCGTCATCCCGATCCAGCGGGTGGTGCGCCACATGCAGGCCTATGCCGAGGCCCCTGAGGATGCGCGCCGGGTGATCGCCCCGACCTCGCCCGTGGTAGAGCTGCGGGCGGCCGAGGATGCGCTGGAAAGCATGCAAAAACAGCTGACCGGGGCCTTGCGGCAAAAGGAACGGCTGGCACAGCTGGGCGGGGCGGTGGCCAAGATCAGTCACGATCTGCGCAACATCCTGACAACCGCCCAGCTTTTCGCCGACCGGATCGAGGGCAGCGCCGACCCGATGGTGGCCCGCGCGGCACCCAAGCTGGTGAACTCGATCAGCCGCGCGGTCAGCCTGTGCGAGTCGACGCTTGCCTTCGGCAAGGCCGAAGAGCCGCCGCCGCGCCTGGAACGCCTGACCCTGCGCCCGCTGGTCGAAGAGGTGGTAGAGGCCGAGGGCCTGCTGGGCGAAAGTCCGGTGACGGCACTGATCGACATCCCCCCCGGCTTTACCCTGCGCGCCGACAGTGAACAGCTGTACCGCGTGCTGTCCAATCTGGTGCGCAACGCCCGGCAGGCGATGGAGGCTGTGGGGCAGGGCGGCGTGGTCGAGGTGTCTGCCGGGGAGGATGACGCGGCCTGGTGGCTGCGGGTTGGGGACACGGGTCCGGGGCTGCCGGCCAAGGCGCGCGAGCATCTGTTTGCCGCGTTTCAGGGCGGGGCGCGCAAGGGCGGGGCGGGGCTGGGGCTGGCGATTTCGGCCGAGCTGGTGCGGGGGCATGGCGGGCGGCTGGATCTGGCGCGCAGCGATTCTGACGGCACGCAGTTCCTGATTCAGCTGCCGAAACAGGTTTCGGAAAACAGTCTTGTGTCCGGGTGACTTTTGCCCTTGCAAACCCCGGCGGGGGCCGCTAAATCCGCCCCCATAGTGGACCCGTAGCTCAGCTGGATAGAGCATCAGACTACGAATCTGAGGGTCGGGCGTTCGAATCGCTCCGGGTTCACCATCCCCCCTCTTGTAAACTCCAGGCAAAACTGCCTTTTGCGTCACGAAATTGCTTCGTGGCGTGTTCTGGCATGTCTGGCTTTCGGTTCAGCCGCATTTAGGTTGTGGGCCTTATGGGTTTCAATCTGACGGATCGGGTTTGTGCCTTCACCGCCTCTCGGGCAGCGCCTCCGGCGATCTGGTCTGACCGGAAACACAGTTTCCGGCGGAACAGAGTGTGCGGAGGGCGAAGCCCGACCCACGGCCCTGCGGATGACTGTCAATGGTGATCGGGGGCCTTGGCGCGGCCCGCAGGCGCAGCCGAGGACACGGGGCCACCGATCACGCCGCCTTTGGGCGGCGCTTGCCGATTGACCGGCATCCGCAGGGATGCTGGGCGGTCCAAAGAAATGGAAGTGTCGTCAGACGCGGCGCGAGCCGGGCAAGGCCTGGTTGAGTGCCGCGTCTGTCCATTGAGTGACTTGGCCCGCGCTGCTGCGCGGGCCTCCGCGTTCGCCTATGAAATGTCGAAAAGTGCCCCTAGAGGACGATCAGAGCTATTGTTCGCCGGTGTCCCGGTCGATGACTAGGCTCCAGACTCATTGATCGTCATAGCCAGAACATGACTGTTGCGGCGAGGGCGACGGCGGAGAGGAAGACCTTCGGGCACCTGTCGTAGCGTGTTGCGACCCGTCGCCAGTCCTTGATCCGCCCGAACATGATCTCGATGCGGTTGCGGCGTTTGTAGCGTCGCTTGTCATGCTTGATGGGTTTGCCGCGCGACTTCCTGCCGGGAATGCAGGGCTTTAT
>NZ_JAUSNR010000035.1 GCF_030656345.1 Pseudotabrizicola sp.
ATGCGCCTGAAACACGTTCTTCGCCAGATCAAGCCCGACCACAGCAATTTCCAACATGTCCGTCCTCCGTTATGGATCCTCCAAGACCCATCACCTTAACACATCGATGCCGTCGGGGGGCGGTTACATCATCAACGCCCACGCGATGATTCAGATGAAGATTTCGCGTGCATCCCATCTCGCGGAAAGCGGACATATGCGATCTCATACCGCGCAGAGCTATACCGCTTGCGCCATCGGATCCAAAACATGTTTGCCTCTTTCAAAGAGTCGCGGTGGATCGCCACTGGCTACTACCGCCGCCAATCCTCTTTCTCTCCGCCTGCGCATTGGTCGCACCCGCCATCTGCGGGTTCTGAATCCTGACTACAGCGCGTATGTCCCTTGCAGTAAGTGAACGAAGGTTGGCTTTGACCATGTCCCAAACAGGGAAGTCAAATCAAGCCGAGCTCCCTCGCTTTCAACGCGGCACCGGTCCTGTTACTCGCGCCAAGCTTCTTGCAGATGTTGCGCATGTGCATCTTCACTTTAACTTCCGAATGCCCACTTTTCCAGGCAACTTCCTTGTTCTGAAGGCCGCCCGCAACAAGTTGCAAGATCTCATGCTCTGACTTGCTTAGCCCCATTTTATCAGATAAAGAATCTGATTGTGCATGCCAGTTTCCATCCACATAACCCATTGCGGATGTAGCAATAAATTTTTCACCCGTTGCCACCAACCGGAGAGCCGGGACCAACGCTCCAAGTTTCATGGATTTACTGATGAACCCACTCGCGCCTACCGCCATGCCCTGACGAACGATATCTTGACTGGCATTTCCAGAAATCATGACAACTGCGCCGGCAGCCGTGGTTGCCACGATGCTCGCGACAGATTTTATTCCATCCATTCCAGGCATGTTGATATCGAGCAACGTAATCAAAAAGGGACCGTTCTCATTAATTTGCTCAATAACATTCTCAAATGTAGATGCAACAAATACTTGAAATTCACCTTCCCTTGAAATCGCAGAAACGATTGCATCTCGCACCATAAGATGATCGTCAGCCACCAGAACATTCGGTTGAGTTCTTGTGATGCCTTTGGAAACAAGTTTTGACTGATCTTGAAAATGCAAGGTGATTGTCCTCCATCAAATTGCCAATGTATTGACATTTTGCATCCGTCGAGGAATGGTCTACGTTAAAGCTCTACCTGTCTCAACCCAATTTAGCGAAAGATAGGGAACTTGATCGAAAGATCAAAAGTAGGGTTCCAAGCAATATTGTCGTGTGAACCAAGTGCGAGTTAATCCCGGTTTCGAGTGTCGTCTACGCGGTTTGTGGAAACGCTCTACATAGTCGAACGCGTCGGCTCGTGCTTCGTCTCGGTTGGTGATGAAGGCGAAATACGTATCGCCTCGCGCGCAGGCTTCTTGAGGACGTCCCACTCTGCGCGTAGGCGCGCTATCTCATTCGTCAAAGCGGCAATCTGGGCCAGATCCCTTCGCTCTTTCCCGATTTCGTCAAATCTTGCGGCTGGAGTTGTGGACCAGTTTCCGCATCCAGCGTGCTAAACGCTCTCCGCCTGCTCGAGGCGACGCGCCACCTCTGCGCCTCAGTTCTTCAGCAGGCTAAAAGCCTCAGGCTTGAACGCGCGCGCAAATTTCGATCGCGTTAAATCCACTCGCCAGTTCCTTTGTCACGATCTTATCTTCGTGTCCGTGAAGCCGCCGGAAAACTACTTAATATATCTTTCGCCGTTGGCCTGCTTCCAAAACATCTTTCAATAGCGACGTCGTAAGCTGACACTTCACGCGATGCTGCCACTCTAAGTTATTCATTTCTACTTTGGCCAAAGCCAGATCGAAACGGGAAATTGACAGCGGAAAACGCAGGGTGACGTCAGCGATCGCCAGCCGCTCAGATCCAAATTCGTCGCAAGCTGATTCTGAGGATATTAGAATCAGAGGAATTTCATGATGTTCGAGCCTGAAGGTAATCAGATCGCTGGCGGCCACCGCGATGCCACCGCAACCGTCCAAGTCGACGATGATCAGACCCACACTTTGGGTATTCGCTGCAACGCGGCTGGCATCAGGTAGGTCGGTCAGTCGCATGGTCTGGACCGATGCCGCGCTTATCCACTCCCGTGCTTCGCTCTGTGAATTTTTGGGATCAACAAACAATACCAGCTCATTGAAAAAATTATCACAATACATAAGGGGGCTTGCGGGAAAAGGGTTCCGATCAACTGCAGTCGACCTGTAGCGCAAACGCTTGCAGTCCTGTGATCCCGGACTCCCAATTATATTCAACATACTGGCAAGTCTTGCTTTAAAATCCAAACCGCGACGATTGTTCGCGCGAGTGGGTCTCCGCCACGACTCTAAATCAAACACACATATTGCTCCTAGACTTTTCGTCATCATCGCCCTTCCATCCTGTGAAAAAAACTGTGCATGAGACGAACCGGGAGTTCAAAAGATAACGTTTTCGCCTTCCATTGCGTTTTTTCGGTATTTAGATCATCTATACATACGGAAGATTTATGTCCGCACGCGGTCGCGCTTCGAATGGCAGCACACCGTTGCCCGTCGACCTCCCGGTGATCCACACGCTCGCAGCTTGGCGACCAGATCTCACGGCGTATCGTCAGATCGAGGACGTTTACCTTATCTATCGCGGCATGAATCTTAGAAGTAAGCCTGCGGCGAGGGCCGTCTTGAGCGGATTTCTCGGCTCCGGCTATCGAGTGTCCTTATGGACGCACACGAAGACACCCCTCGCATTCAGATTTTGTCGGTTTCCGATACAGGTCGCCGTCGTCGGTGGACGGATGCTGAGAAGATTCGGATCGTCGAGGAAAGCCGTCGCGATGGCGTGACGCTGGCCGAGGTGGCGCGGCGGCATGAGATTTCGCGGTCGATGCTTTACGATTGGCGTTATCGGCACAAACTTGGGTTGCTTGGTGCCCCGGCGGCTTTCATACGGCTGGTTCCGATGGACGGTGGCCCCAGGCCTGACGTCGTGCCGCCCCTGCCAGAGCCGCAACCCCCTGCGATGACCATTGATCTGGGCGATCGCTATCGCATCACGATCCCCGCAGGCTTTGACATGGAGACAGCCGCACGGTTGCTCAACGGCCTGGTTGTCGGCCGATGATTGCCTTTCCATCTGGGGCGAAGGTGTGGATTGCGGGCGGAGTGACGGACATGCGGTGCGGGATGAACAGTCTGGCGCGACGCGTCCAGCAGGGGATCGGCCGTGATCCACACGGGGGCGAGATCTTCTGCTTTCGGGGGCGCAAGGGCGACCTGGTTAAGCTTTTGTGGCACGACGGGGTTGGCATGTCGCTGTATTTGAAGCGGCTGGAGGCTGGGAAGTTCATCTGGCCGGTGAGCCAGAGCGGGGCCGCCGTGCCAGTCTCAGCGGCGCAGCTCGGCTACCTTCTTGAGGGGATCGACTGGCGCAATCCACGCTGGACGCAACGGCCTGCTTCAGCAGGTTGAAGGGCAATAATCTCTTTGTTTTATTGGACTATTCTTGGGATTTGTGGTAGGTCTTCGGCATGTCGGAGACCCCCTCGGAGATCGATATTCTGCGTGCTGCCCTTGCCGCGGCAGAGGCCCGCGCTGCGGCGGCCGAAGGGGCATTGGTCGCGGCAAAGGGTGAACTGACCCAAGTCCAGGCCGTGGTCTCAGCGGCTGAGGATATGATCCGTCACCTGCGACTGCAGATCGCCAAACTCCGGCGTGAACAGTATGGCCACAGCGCCGAACGCCATGCCCGGCTGATCGAGCAACTCGAGATGCAGCTCGAGGATCTCGAGGCAGACCTTGGGGAAGATTGTGCCAAGGCTGACGCGCTCCCCACGAAGACCACGGTCACCACTTTCGAACGCCGCCGTCCCGCCCGCAAGCCTTTCCCTGAACATCTGCCCCTTGAGCGCGTGGTGATCGAGGCCCCGACCTCCTGCACCTGCTGTGGGTCGGCGCGCATCGTGAAGATGGGCGAAGACGTCACCGAGACGCTGGAGGTCATTCCCCGGCAGTGGAAGGTTGTGCAGACCGTCCGCGAGAAGTTCACCTGCCGCGACTGCGAGAAGATCAGCCAGCCGCCAGCGCCGTTCCACCCCATACCTCGGAGCTGGGCCGGCCCCAACCTGCTGGCCATGGTGCTCTTTGAGAAGTTCGGCCAGCACCAGCCCCTGAACCGGCAGGCCGAGCGCTACGCGAAGGAAGGGGTTGAGATCAGCCTTTCCACCCTAGCCGATCAGGTCGGGGCCTGCGCCGTGGCGCTGCAGCCGGTCCACGATCTGATCCGCGCCCATGTCCTCGGTGCCGAACGATTGCACGCGGACGACACCACCGTGCCGCTTCTGGCCAAGGGCGGCACCAGGACCGCCCGGCTCTGGACCTATCTGCGCGATGACCGACCCTTCGGGGGTGGGCCACCTCCTGCGGCGCTCTATTGCTTCTCGACAGACCGCAGGATGGAACATCCGACCCGGCATCTGACGGGCTGGAGCGGCATCCTGCAAGCCGATGCCTATGGCGGCTATAACGGCGTTTACGATGCGGCCCGCAAACCCGCACCGGTTCTGAGTGCCCTGTGCTGGAGCCATGCCCGGCGGAAGTTCTTCGAACTGGCCGACCTCAAGGCCACCGCCCGGAAGGGCAGATCGGTCGCCGAAGAGATCTCGCCCATCGCACTGGACGCGGTCAAACGCATCGATGCCATCTTCGATGCCGAGCGCGGGATCACAGGGCTGAGCGCCGTGGCACGACGTGACGCACGCCAGAGGCTGGTGCGCCCGATGGTTGAGGACCTGCATGACTGGATGCGGGCTGAGCGCGCCCGGATGTCGAAGCACAACCCCGTCGCCAAGGCCATCAACTATATGCTCGACGAAGAGGGTCGCTGGGCCGCCTTCGCCCGCTTCCTCGACGACGGTCGCATCTGCCTGACCACGGATGTTGTTGAACAGCCCCTTTCTCAGCTCTTTTGCAGTTTTGGTGGCCTGTCTTTCCATGCTTCGACCATGGCTGCGTAGGCCGCTTCGGCCTGCGCGACGAGATCCATCTCTCGATGACGGAGTTCCTTGATCCAATAGTCGCGGCCGGGCCCGGCTGGCCCGTGTGCCTTGGGAGCACCGGCCCTCAGTTCCAGCCTGCGCATCTTCATTGCTACAAAAGCAGGGCGAGCCCATCGATATGGAGCCTCCTTCGTCAGCAACTGCCAGATCAGACCTGCGATCTTGCGCGCCGTGGCCACAGCCGCGACATTGACCCCCTTGCGGTTCTTGATCCGCAGAAAGAAGGCGCGCAGCGGTCCGGGCACTGATGCTGCCGACCAAGCAGCTTCGATCAGCATGGTCCTTGCGACCGTGTTCCCCTGCTTGGAGATGCGGCCGTGGACTGCGCGGTGATCGCCTGACTGACGCACCCGTGGCGTCAGGCCGAAGTAGCTTGCCAGCCTGTCGGGCGAGGGGAACCGGGAGATGTCGCCGATTGCGGCTATGACCGACGTCGCGACTACGGAACTGATGCCGGCGATGCTCATCAGCTTTCGCATGCGGGCATCATCCAGCGACGTTCGCGCCAAGGCGCTATCCAGTTTCTCCAGCTTGGCATCAAGCCAGTCAAGCTCATCGAGATGACGAGCCAGAAGGTCACGTTCCGCTTTTGGCAAAGGGGCCGTCGCAAGCCAGCGGCGGCCGCCTTTCCCGAACAGGTGCCCGGCGTATCCAGCGACGAGGTTGGCATGCAGAACGGCCTGCACCCGGCTCTTCACTCGCCGGATGGAGCGCACCAGCGCTGCGCGTTCCGATACAAGGCGCCGGAGATTCTGCGTCGCGTCGTCTGCCGCCCAGACCTCCGGCAGGAACCCGGACGCATGAAGCTGCGCTAAAATCCTGGCATCCACCTTGTCGGTCTTCACCCGCGCGTGGGCGATGGCCTTCACTTGGAGCGGGTTGGCGATCACCACACGCGCGACGAAAGGCGTCAGCAACCTGACGATGGCCGCTGTGTTGCCGGTCGCTTCCAGCACGACCTCATCGTCCTTTCGCAACCTCTGCCCGAAGGCCAGAACCGCATCGTGTTCAAGTTCGATCCGACATTCTTCCGTGAATTTTCCTCCATCGAGGATCGCCACCTGGGCGAAACTTCGATGCACATCCATTCCAATCGACCGCATACAAAATCCTCCCTGTTGTCGATAGGGAGTGCACGGGCTGTGCGACATCTACGGATACGCGCTCACAGCGCAGACGGGATAGTCGCAGGGGCGGCCAGATAACAACGCGAGCTCGCAGCTCATAGTCAAAACGGCCTGCCCGTTTCTTCGCACTCCAACGCCCCTGTCCCGACAGATCAACCTTACCATGACAAGGCGAGGAATGTCAGACGGTCGAGAGGCGCCGCAGACAACATGCCCGATAACAATGCAGCCGAACGCGCTCTGCGCGGTATCGCCCTCGGTCGCAAGGCCTGGCTCTTCGCCGGATCACCCCGTGGAGGCGAACGCGCCGCCTTCATGTATTCCCTGATCGTCACCGCCAAAATGAACGACGTCGATCCTCAGGCTTGGCTGGCCGATGTTCTGGCACGACTGCCGGACATGCCCATGTCGCGCCTGCCGGAACTGCTGCCGTGGAATTGGCCCCGAACCGCGCAAAGGATCGCCGCATGACCCTCATCGCCCGCCTCAGGATCATCCTGAATGATGTTGATCCGCAGCCGATGCGCCAGATCGAGGTGCCGCTGAAGATCAGGCTCGACCGGCTGCACGAGGTGGTCCAGGCCGCGATGGGCTGGACCGACACCCATCTCTACGAGTTCCGCGCCGGTGGTGCCGGCTGGGGCGTGCCCGACCCGGACGGCTTCTACGACGGCCCCATGCCCGCGAAGAAGACAACGCTGCAAAAGGTCATCGAGGATACCGGCGCCAGGACGATCCAGTATGTCTACGACTTCGGTGATGACTGGGACCACAGCATCCGGATCGAGAGAGTCAGCGAGGCAACCCCGGGCACAAACTATCCGAGGCTTCTGAAAGCCAGCGGAGCATGCCCACCCGAGGACGTCGGTGGTGCCCCCGGTTACGAGGAATTCCTTGAAGCCCTCGCTGATCCGGAACACGAACAGCACGATGACATGGTTCGCTGGTCAGGCAGACCCTTCGATCCCGAAGATGCCCGGATCCACAGGATCATCGAACGCCTTGACCGGCTCGCGAAGAAATGGGCGCCCCGGCCCGGCAAGCCTAAAGCACCCAAGGCCACTCCCTGAGCACGACCAACCGTCCGCGGCCTACGCCGGATGGTTACTCTTAGAAGGGCGCTCAGGGCAGACAGTTCACCTCAACCGAGTTAATCACTGTGCTGGCAGCCCGCGAGACTTGGATCAGTATTGATGGCGATGGTGCCTTAGTGCCGCAACGTTTTCGCCGAGCGTCTGTGACGGACCATCAAATGTGAAGAGGTCTGCCTGCGAGCCATGCCGCGTGTCGGAGGCACGCGCCGGAGTCTGTCGACACCTGAACCTACAACACCCGGTGCCAGCATTCCTCGCTCGACACAAGAAGCCAGGACAGGCCCCCATGGACGCCCCCCCTCCGTAGCGGGGCTTTCAACACCCGCCCCCATGGCGCATCGATGCCGCCGGGGGGGCACCCGTTCGCTTACGAAATTTGTCCAAAGCTCAGGGAGAAGCTCACAGCGAGAGTGGTGTCGACAACGTTCGTGTCGTCACACGATAGACATTTCTTGTGCGAGAATCGCGGCGTGGGTGCGGTTTTTCGCGTTCAGCTTGGCGCAGATCGCGCGCATGTGCATCTTGACTGCAACTTCTGGAATATTCTCGATCCTGGCAATCTCCTTGTTAGTCATGCCTTTGGGAAGTTTGCGCAAAATAGACTTTTCTCGATCGGTCAGATTGAAACCGGGCAGTTCAAGCTTAGTCTCTGGCCGTTCCATGATTGGCACAAAGATCTGTCCGGTTGCTATCACGCGCAGCGTACTCGACAAAGCGCGCAAGGGCATTGTCTTCGGGATATAGCCCATCGCGCCGAGTTCGACCGCCGCCCAGACGAAATCACTATCCACTTGCCCGGAGAAGATGACCACGGCACCGCCGCTGTTGGCCGATACCATATCTTTCACGGTGTCAAGCCCCTTCATTCCGGGCATGAGCACATCAAGCAACACGATGTCAAACTTCCCTGCCCTCCTTATCTCGGACAACACCGAAGACGCATCTTTTGCGACATGCACCGAAAATTCCGGCTCGGAGCGCAGTAAATGAGCCACCGCGTCGCGAATAAGTTCATGATCGTCCCCGATCAAAATGGACAGATGCTCTTTCATTGTTTGTCCTTGAGTGTTCTTGCGCGGCAAGGAGCGGCCTCGTCCAGCATTTTCAAAGCTGACGCGTGAGGCCGGGATCGAATTATCCCGCAAAATCACGGCTATCCAGAGCCAGACGACCCATCTTCCGCGTTTTCTTTTTTTATCGAAAGTTAAGCATAGCTATCTTTAGATAGTTTGAACAGCGCCGAAAGTTCAGTTAATAATTTTGTGATAGAAACGGAAATGGATCAGCACATTGGCTCGAATCGAACGTCGCACCCTCCTGTTTCTGTCTGCGGGAGCCTTGATTGCCGCTGGAGGACGCCCTCAAACAGCGCGCGCCCAAGCCGTAGACCCTATCCTGCTGACTGTGCACGGTGTCGGCAGACTGCAAGTGATGCGCCTCGCCGACCTTGACGCTCTTCCGCAGCAAAAATTCACTACGTCGACTATCTGGACCACCACCGAGACAGAGTTTTCAGGACCGGCGCTTGTGGAGGTGCTGGAGCTTTCCGGGCTACTCGGTCAGCCGTTGCGGCTGAAGGCTGCCAACGACTATTCAATCCAGTTGCCACCGCAGATGATAGAGACGATGGCCCCAATCGTAGCCACCCGGATCAACGGGCAGACCTTCGGCTTGCGCGACCGTGGTCCACTTTGGCTCGTGTTTCCTTATGATGCAGACTCTCGCTTCCGTACGGAGCGTACTTTTGCCGCAAGTATCTGGCAACTGACGGATATCCGGGCAGATGATGCCCCCTGAGCGTGCAAGTGCCGCCGCGGACGCAGCTCCACCCGATGCTTCCAATGGCACTATTCCGCTAAAGGTTTTGTGGCCCACGGCATCCATACCTCTTCTCGGACTCATTTTTGCGGCTTTGGTGCTGGTCGTGGTGCACGGAGTGCTGCTGCTGGATCGCATCAGCACGAACCGCGATGCCGATTTGGACAACCGCACGTGGCTGGTCGCGCAGCTCGAGGTTGAACACAAGGAATTGCGGATCGCGCTGCTATTGGCGCAACAAGCATCAGCAAGTGGAGCGGAGGCTGGCATCGCGGCCGACCGTGAAGTACGGCAAGCCTTCGACATCTACTATAGCCGTATCCTGACAGTGACTGCTGCCCTGCAACTTGCGACTGATGAGTTCATGAGGGCGGACTATATCACCCAAATAGAAGCCTCGCGTGATGAGATGGCGGCTTTAATAGACCGGATGCCCCTGCTCAGGGCACCGGAAATCAGCCAGCTGATCCAGATCACGTTGCGGGATGCAATCAGCATCCGCGAGATCACCAGTGACGCGATTCTGAAGTTCACCTCACTTGCCGAGGCCCAGAGGCGCGAATATCGTGATCTTCTGATCCGACTGGGCATGCTGATGGGGGTTTTGTTCATACTGATGACAGTGGCGGTGCTGCTTGCGATGCGCATTTCGCGCGAAGCAGCTCGCGCGGCCCGACGAGCGGATCACATCGCCGCTAGCCTGCGCAGGACCTTCGATGCCTCTCTTGACGGGGTAATAGTGTCGGATGCGACAGGAAAGATCGTTTATCTCAATACGGCTGCATTGCTGCTGTTTGGGTGGAATTCGCTTGATGAGCAAGGTTCCTCGATCTTTGGCCTTCTTTTTCCGCAAACAGCGGAAAGCAGCGCAAGCCAAACCATGACTGGCCCACTATGTGAGCCCGGGCAGATCGTAGACACGGGCCGCCACCGGCTGTCTGCTCTGCACAGTCGGGGGCATGAATTCCCGATTGAGGTTTCGATAGTTTCGGAACGAGACAGCGACGGCAGATTGCTCTTCATCGGCTTCCTACGCGACATCACGCCCGAGGTGCAGGCCGAAACAGGGTTGCGAGAGGCACGGGATCAAGCCCGCCGCGATGCCGCAGCCAAAAGCCGCTTCCTTGCGGTTATGAGCCACGAGATGCGAACACCACTGCACGGCGTACTGGCAGCGCTGGATCTTATCGACAATGCAAATTTGTGCGTCACGGACCGTCATTTTCTAGCGACGGCCCAAGCCTGTGGTTACTCTGCGCTCGATCAGATCGATGAGGTCCTCGAAGTAACCCGCAGCGGTGCCACGGAGGTGACAATTTCGGCCTTCGACCCACCCGTGGTTGTGGCAGAACTGCTGGCGGTTCTACGTCCGCTTGCCACCAGGCGTGGGAATTGTCTCGTGCTTGCTCCTCCGCTAACTGGGCATTGCCCGCCCGTGCTGGGATGGCGGAGGGGCTTTCTGCTGGTGATGCGAAACCTGATCTCAAACGCGGTGAAAAACACCAGTGACGGCGAGATCGTCGTGAGCCTCAGATGCACGCCGCAAGCCGATGGGCGTTTAGCAATAAATGTGGAGGTCAGCGACACCGGCATTGGCATAGACCCTGCTGATCACGACCGTATCTTCCATGAATTTGAAACGCTAGACAATGCCGACAGGGACGCTGCAGGGGGGGTGGGTCTCGGGCTGGCGATCGCGCGTTCTGCGATCGAGCGGATGGGCAGCCAGATCAGCTTGGACAGCTCCCTCGGTCAGGGCAGCCGCTTTTCGTTTCGCATGGTGCTCGACGCCGCTCCTGTCACTTCACCTGCCGAAGCATTTAACCCAAATCTGCGCGTATCCGAGCTTCCCGACGCACAATTTAATCCCCGAGAAATCCTTGTGGTCGACGACAATCCGGTCAACCTTGCGTTGATGGCAGAGATGCTGCAACGGCTCGGCCACCGGCCTAATACGGCCCTTGACGGACCAAGGGCGCTAGACTTGGCAAAAGGCAAAGCGTTTGATTTGATCCTTATGGATATCAACATGCCAGGGATGGACGGTTTGGCCACTACGCGAGCGATCCGCGCCGGCGGAGCTTCGGCCTTCTGCCCGGTGGTTGGGGTCACGGCGCTAGTGCTGGACGAGGATCGCCCGCGTATCCTTGACGCGGGGCTACAAGATGTTCTCAGCAAGCCACTAGGCCTTGCGAGGCTGCGCGCCTACTTGGCAGAGTTTTTTTCCGATCACCTGCCAGAAGATGCAGAGGAAGAAAATTTTGACGAGGTGTGGGGATTGATGGGCGACAGAAAGATGGCGCGGATGATGGCAGAGGTCCTCCACGACGCCCAGATAGCGCTTTCTATGCTTGAAGGGCCCGAGGACACACGCGATCTGCAGGCACTGCACCAAGCATTGCATAGGGCAGCGGGCTCGGCGGCCGTGGTCGGGGCCGCGACATTGGCAGAGTCATTGCTCCAAGGCGAGCGGGCGATCCTGGCCAAAGATGCAAATGCCCTGGAACGCTGCAAGCCTGATATTGCGTCCGGGATGGCCAGAACAATAGACCTCATGCAGCGTCGCTGGCCAGACCATAGCGGAGCGGCGACCGTCGAAAGCGCGGCACGATATCAAAAGATATAAAGCTGCGCTCATGCGCAAGATCTAGGTAAATTGCGCACAAGAGGTTGCCGCAGAAAACCGCCATAATGTCCTTGTAAGTTAAATAAGGATTCTGTGCGCATGGGCCTCCCCATTAAATTTTCTGAAACTTCAGACCTTGCCCTTTCGCAGGAAGGAACTTCCGGCAAAGGACTCGGCCTTATCCTTGTTGCCTCTGTATGCGGGTTGTTGGTCGCAGTAGCCAGTCTTGTGGCCGGTGCTCCTTGGTGGGCGGCGCTTGCGATTTACAGTGCGGCTGGGACCGTTGTGGCGCTTTTGCTTGCGCTGCGGATGGTGGTTTGTGTGCGGTGGCCGGGAACACTCACGGAAACCACTACAGTTAAATAAGGGCTGTGTCTGCAAACTGTGTTAATCAACGAATGTCCGTAAGCGCCCCATTGATACCGCAGCTTATGCGGCTTGACTGTCCGTTGCGGACGTCTGCGGCACCCAGTTCCACGGCAGTAGTTCATCCAGCCTGTTGATCTTGTGATCGTGGATGCGGTCGAGGATGTCGGCGAGATAGGCCCGCGGGTCGAGACCGTTCAGTTTTGCGGTTTCAATGACGGTCATCGCCCGTGCGAGGGTTTCCGCGCCGGTATCGGCACCCGCGAAGAGCCAGTTTTTCCGTCCTATACCAATCGGGCGCAGGGCGCGTTCGGCCGGGTTGTTGTCGATGGCCACACGCCCGTCGGTCAGGAACAGCCTGAAGGCCGCCTGCCGCGCGATGCCATAGCGGAATGCCTTGGCCAGATCGCTTTTGCCCGGGATGCGCAGAAGCTGCTGTTCGGACCAGGCAAAGAAAGCCTCGACCTTGGGCAGGCTGAGCTTTTGCCGCGCTGCATAGCGGACGTCAGCGGGCTGGCCGTTGATGTCGCGCTCGATGTCGTAGAACTTGCCGATCCGGTCGAACGCCTCGCGGGCGATCTCGGATTTGGTCGAGGACCAGAAGTCGTGGAAGTCGCGGCGTAGATGCGCCCAACAGGCCGCCTCGCGCAAACGCCGCATGCCATCAGGTTCAGGTTCGTAAAGCTTGGCATACCCTTTGTAACCATCCGCTTGGAGGATGCCGCGCGCATCGGCCAGGTGGCCAAGAACGTGCTCTTCCTTCCAGTCCGGCGCAAAGCGATAGACAGCACCCGGTGGCGATGCCCCCGCCCAGGGTCGCTGGTCGCGCACATAGGCCCAGATCCGGCCTTGCTTGACACCCTTGCCAAGCCCCTTGTCGCGCATGCTGCGATCCAGCACCCGGATGGGTGTGTCGTCCGCATGCAGTAGGTCGCTGGCCATGATGTCCGCCTCGATCCGTGCGATCAGCGGCTGCAGGGTCTTCATGGCCCGCCCGCACCAGCCGACGAGCGTGCTTTCGGGAATGTCCGCCCCCATGCGGGCGAAGATCTCGTGCTGGCGATAAAGGGGAAGGTGATCGTCGAACTTCGAGACCAGGACATGGGCCAGCAGGTTCGGCCCCGCCATGCTGCCCGGGATCGGGCGGCTGGGGGCCGGTTCCTGCACCATCCGCTCGCAGCGTCGGCAGGATTTCTTGATGCGGGCGATCTGGATCACCTTCATCTGAGCGGCGATCATGTCCAGCAGCTCGCTGACATCCTCACCCACCACGCGCAGATCGCCGCCACAGTCGGGGCAGCAGGCACCGGGGTCCAGTTCACGGCGCTCGCGCGGGGTCGTATCCGAGACACGCGGGCGGCGGCGCAAAGCGGGCGCATCGGCAGCTTCCGGTGATGGCTCATCCGGCCCTTCGTCGATGATCGCTTCATCGTCTTCGGCCACCGCCACCAGCAGGTCTTCGAGCGCCAGTTCCAGCTGCTTGATCTCGCGCTCGATCTTTTCCGAGGAATTGCCGAAAGCCAGTTTCTGGAGCTTGGCAATCCGTAGACGCAGGGCCTGCACCAGTTGGTCATGAACCCGCAGCGTGGCAGATATCTTGGCGTTTTCTGCCTGCAATATCGCGATCATTGCCTTCAGAACGGCGGGATCGTCAGGCAGGATTTCAGCAGGCTTTGACATGCGCCTGACTACCAAAAATCAGACAAAGGAACCATATAAATATAGCATATTAGGCAACAAAATCATCCCACCCGCGCAGGCGGAGTACCCCAATCCGGACGCCGCCAGTCGATCCCTTCCCACAACATCGCCAGTTGCGCCGAAGTCAGCCGCACCGCGCCATCTTGCGCGCTCGGCCACACAAAACGGCCCCGCTCAAGCACCTTGTAGTAGAGGCAAAACCCTTGCCCATCCCAGAACAGAAGCTTGATCCGGTCACCACGACGACCCCGAAACGCAAACACCGCCCCACTGGCAGGCTTTTGCCGCAACACGTCCTGGGTCAGCGCCGCCAGCCCTGCGATCCCCTTGCGCATATCCGTCACACCACAGGCCAGATACACGCGAACGCCAGTGCCAGGACCGATCATGCAGCGTCCACCGCACGGATCAGCACCGACAATGCAGCCGGGTCGATTGTGCTTTCAAAATGCAAGCTGCGCCCACCACGCAGACGCAACTCAACAGCAACCGGTGGCCGCGCTTCAGCGACCGGTGCCTGCGCCACCGGCATTCCGGCCGCAACTGGCATGTTCAACGGAAAGAAAAGCGCCCCAGCATCAGGCGACCACAGGCCCTTTTTCTTGAGGTCATGCCGCCACGCATAAATCTGCTGCCGGGTCACCTCATGGCGCTGCGCCACCTGTGTCACCGTGGCCCCGTCGATCCCCACCGACATGACAATCTCAAGCTTGTCCTCGTCACGCCAAAAGCGCCGCCGCTCCAACCCAAGAATTTCACCACGCATCGCAGACCCCGCATAAGACACGTCGTTAACGACGTCGTTAAACACGTGTCTTAAATGATCGTCATGCGGTCAGGCAGGCGGTGCCAATCAGGTGGTTACGAATGTCCCTGTCGGGGGCCCACCGGAATATATCGTTGCGGGCATCCTGGATCGGGCCAAGAACCAAGTCAGGTAGCGGCTCAGATACCTTGCCGCAGGACAACAGACTTTGCGCGCGTGGTGGACCTGGACGTTGATCGGCTTGATCTGTCCAAGCCTGGGTTTCATCGCCATGCCGCTTTACCGCTGAGCGAGAGCGTCAGGTCTCCCCTTGGGCACATGAACACCTTGTCGACGCATCCAATGTCCGTTGCCGTGGCTAAACAGTTCAGATGAGCGCCTCGACAGTCGGTAATCCCCCCATTCTTAGCGGGGTGGATCCGTAGAATTCACGCGGCCATTTTCAGTTTCTGGGCGGGTGTGATACCGCCGATGCCCATGTTCGGGCGGTCGTTGTTGTAAGTCCATAGCCATTGCGTGGCGAAGTCCT
>NZ_JAUSNR010000042.1 GCF_030656345.1 Pseudotabrizicola sp.
GAACTGGACGCAGCACCCTTGCTTGCAACCTGGTGCGCAGGTGTGATGGATCCAACACCACGCCTGTTCGGCAAGGTCACGGGTCATCCGCGCCTTCGCGACGGTGCGCGGATTATCACATCGCCCTATCTGCAAGTGAACCCGGAACAGGCTTGGGCGCGCACATGGAGCCGCTATTACAGGCTGGGCGATCATGAGCCCCGCTTTCTTGCAGAGCTGATCCTCGACGGCGTTGTCCCGTCCTCATCGGGGATGATCGATCTTCTGATCATGGGGTCCGTCTCCGGCAAATCCAGGCCCTGACAGTGTCGAACGCACATGCTGCGCGCGAGGTCGTTTTCCACGATGGCCTCAGCATGCCCAATCAGAGGGTCACCATGTCGCCTATTGTTGTCCCATATGTCACCGGCAGACTGATCATTCTGGCCGATCTGCATATGGATCATTATCCCAGGTCCAACAGAGATCCATTTGCTGCTCATGGCCTCGATCAGGTCGACTGGTCGGGCATAGACGCCCTCATTGTCGCTGGCGACCTTGCCAACAATCCGACACAGACCTGGCCAGACGTGTTCAGGTTCTTGCGCCGCTATATTCCGTCCGACCGGACGTATGTTTTTCCGGGCAACCATGATTTCTACCGGCACTCCCTCGACCGCGAAGCCGAGCTGCTTGAGATGACCAATGCTGCAGGCGCGACCTACGTGCAAAAGCGCGTGCTGCATCACGAATCAACCCGGGTCCTGTGCTGCACGCTCTGGACCGATTTTGCCTTGGGTGGAGACACAAGAAAGGCGATGCAGGAGGCGCGGGCCCTCATGAACGATTTTCGTCTCATCGCAAGCAAGTGGTCGTTCGATCCCTCATCGACTGTGCCGGGCCTAGCACGTCCGCGTGCTGTGACACCGGCAGACATACTGACATTGCATCTCGATCATCGAGAATGGCTTGATGCCGTACTTTCTGAACCAACTGCAGCAGGGCATCATAGAACAGTGGTTGTCACGCACCACGGGCCCCATCCCGCCACTGCGGGCAGCCAGGACACGCTGACGGCAGCTTTCCACTCGGACCTGTCGGACATGATTGCACGCCATCAACCCGACTACTGGTTCTTCGGTCATTCGCACCGCCGCCTTGCGGCCATTGTCGGCAAAACAGACATCCGCAATATCTCGATGGGCTACCCCGGTGAGGCGAGGTTTCCGGGAGATCATCCACTTCGAGATCTGTGCATTCTTGATGCAGACGATGATCGGAGCACAAAATGACCGATCCGGTGTTCCTGATAAGGGCAGCCGAATATCGCCATCGTTCAAGACTATCGAAGCCGAGGTCGGCAGGAATGCTATCCAGTTGACACATCAGCCCGACACGTTACAGCGGCGGCGCCCAAAGACACCCGATGCGCGATCCAGCAGCGCGGGCGTCGCAGTCAAAGGGCAACTGATCTAGGAGCCATGCTCCAGAAAGGTAGAGGCTACAAATTTGCGGCGTCCTGTCCACCAATCTTCTGCCTCTTGCATCAACAAATCGGCGCAGTGCCGTGCCAGCTGGCTTAGATCGATTGCCTGTCCTTCGCGGTCGCCTTCATCCTGCCCATCGGCATAAGAAAACCAGGAATCGCTGAAAAATCTGTCGCCAACAGGCTGCTGACCAACGCGCCAGCGGTCGGGCAAATAGATTCCGTTCCGGTAGAAAGCGCCGGTCATAGAGACACGGAGTTTATTTGGCGCGAAAGATTTGCAGTCGTCCACAACATTTCTGCGCTCAGGATCAGCGAAACCCAAGTTGATGCAAAACCTTTCACTGGGGGCATGGAACTGGAAGTTCACCAGCGACACAAAGCCATCGACATCCCTATAGAAATTTGGAAATGAGCCCTTGAGGCCCATTTTCCGCAGAGTAGGCACGCAGTGCGTTTTTAGTGCGCTGCTCATGTCTGCCGTATTCGTCATACTCAATGTCCAATCTTTCGCCCCCAGGCTCTTTGAGACAGTATCCCAGATTTCCGTCAGGGCTTTAGGATATTTCAAGTCACACTGTCCAAAAGCGGGCCGAGGGAATGGGCCAGCTCAGCGATTGTGCCAGCACGGCATCTGCGAGGATCAGGGTTGCAGTCTCGCCGCGCGGCGTTTCCTCCAGCCACGCCTCGAGTGCTTTCGCCGCGCGATCCACCGGGGTTGAGCCGCCGGCATCCAGACACTGAACAATCTGATCGGTCGCAGCGCCCTCCAGCGCGCGGCTCAGATGCGCCACGGAGATCGGCCTCGCCACGGCTTTGGACCAATGCCGAAAGATCCTTCCCGCCGGGCCCGGATCATCGCCCGCCTCAGCGGCACCAGCATCGGCAAGGGTTCTGATGGCTTGACGCGGGATTTTCTCATGCAGTCAGTTTAGATGATGGCGGCTCTTTTGTCTGGTATTTTTTAAAAAAAGCGCTGCATCATTCATATCCAAATTATGTCCGATAATCCTGCATTATCGGGTCTCAGAACAAAGGGGGCGAAATGCGCGCCCCCGTTCCCTCAGATGCCGTCGATCAGGATACCCAGCGCGCGCTTCAAGGCGTCCCGATGCTGGATCAGCGTCCCGACCCGCTGGTTCAGCTCGGGTTCAGACACCGCAGCCAGTTCCTGCACCCGGACAATCCATGCCGCACCCTCGGCCTCGACCATCGGGGTCAGCCCCGGAAGGCAGCATAGCGCCCGGCCTCGCGCAAGGGTGCCGCATCTGCTGCCTGCACCGGCCAAATGTTTCGCGCGCGAAACATTTCCCACCTCTGGCGGCTGCAGGGATCATTTTTGGAATGGCGATCAGACCGCGTCACCCGGGGGGGTTGAGATGAAACACACACCCTGTGCATTCAGCACCGCTGCCGTCAGGCAGCCAGTCCGCCAGGCCCCGGTGTCCACCGCGATGCGTCCGTTCCGGGCGCTTGGGGTGCGGGTGATCATATGACCATGTGCAACCCACAGCCCGTCGCTGCGGGAACGGGTCATGAAGCTGTGATGCCCCCAAAGCAGGCTGGTGCTTGTCTGAGCTTCCATCGGACGGCCGGGGTCGGCACCGGCATGCGTGACGACGATGTGATCTTCTTGCCAGATCAGCGGAAGCGCCAGAAGCCAGCTGTGCAGCCCGTCCGGCAGGGCCCCCAGAAGATCGTCGCGCAGCGCAACAAGTGTGCTGCCGGGGGCGCTGCCCGGCAGGCGGCGGTACGGCGACAGGCCAAAGCTTTCCAGCGTTGCATCCCCGCCGCTCGACAGCCAGCGCGGCCCGTGTGACACCGGGTCTTCCAGAAAATCCAGCATCATGCGTTCATGATTGCCCATCAGGCACCCGACCGCAGCAAAGGGCGCGGGGGCGGCACACCAGTCGCGCACACGGGCCAGCACCCCGGCGCTGTCTGGCCCGCGGTCAATCAGATCGCCCACCAGAATCACGCGGGTCCGGGCGGGATCGGGCTCATGGCACAGGTGCCGGACCAGAGTGTCCAGCAGATCAGACCGGCCATGAATGTCACCGATGATGCAGACCGGGTCTTTTGGGGCAGGCAGGGCGGCATAGGGGGGTTGCGGTTTGAGCCGCTTCAGAAAACGCGAAATCGCCATGCCTGCTCCATGAAGTCAGGGCTCCGTCTGGACTCAGGACGAAACCGGGTACCACAGGAGTGTCAGCGCAAATCCCGCCAGCCCCCCGGCCAGATAGGCCAGAGCAACATCCAGCGGCAAGGCCGTCTGAGGGTCCGACATTACCATCCATATGGCGCCGGTCATGCTGCCGGCAATTGTTGTTATGATCCTGCATATCATTCAGCCCTGCCCTCCCCGGTCGCGCTGTTTTATTGTTCTTTTGGAAACAATCTAGCTGAATTCTGATGCTCAGCGAAGCCTGAGGTTTATGCTTGTGACATATATTGAAGATATGTGGCTTTGCTGCGGTGCAAGGGGAATACGCTTTTCTTGCCCCGGTTCTTTGGATATGGCTACGGAATAAAGCAGCAATTTCACAAAGATGATTGAACAGGGAACAGATGCAATTCAAAGATCCGCGCCGCGTTCTGATCGTTGTCGAGAATTTGCCTGTTCCCCTTGACCGCCGTGTCTGGCTGGAGGCGACCTCGCTGACCGAAGCAGGCTATCAGGTGTCGGTGATCTGCCCGATGGGGCGGGGCTGGACCAAGGCCCGGGAAGAGATCGACGGCGTCCAGATTTACCGCTACCCCGAACCTGTCGAGGCGCATTCCGGGGCTGTGGCCTATGCCCGCGAATATCTGCATGCGCTGTGGCACATGTTCCGGCTGGCCCGCGTGGTCCGGCGCGAGCATGGGTTTGATGTGATCCATGGCTGCAACCCGCCCGATCTGATCTTCCTTCTGGGCCTGCGCTACCGGATGTCGGGCGTGCGCTATCTGTTTGACCATCACGATGTCTGCCCCGAGCTGTTCGAGGCCAAGTTCAACAAGCGCGGGCTTTTGTACCGGATCATGCTGATCTGGGAACGCATGACCTTTGCCGTGGCCGATGTGTCGATGGCCACCAATGAAAGTTTCCGTCAGATCGCGATCCGGCGCGGCAAAATGCAGCCCGAAGATGTCTTCGTCATCCGCTCGGCCCCCAAGGTGGAAACCTTTCTGCCCGGCCCCGGCAACCGTGACTATCGCCGCGGTGCCAGCACGGTGATGGGCTATGTCGGGGTGATCGGCCAGCAGGAAGGCATGGATCTGCTGGTGCAGGCGGCTGAGCATCTGATCCGCAAGCTGGACAAGCGCGATGTGCATTTCGTCATCGTGGGCTTTGGCCCGACGCTGGAAGAGGTCAGGGCCGATGTCGCGGGCCGCGGGCTGGAGCGGTATTTCACCTTTACCGGCGCCCTGTTCGGCGATGACATGCTGGCGGCGCTGAACGCGGTCGATATCGGGGTCTCGCCCGACCCGAAGAACGCGATGAACGACATCTCGACCATGAACAAGGTCATGGAATACATGACCCTGGAAAAGCCGGTGGTGCAGTTTGATCTGACCGAAGGCCGCGCCTCGGCCGGGGATGCCTCACTTTACGCCCGCGCCAATGATCCGGTGGATTTCGCCACGAAAATCGCCTGGCTGATCGACAACCCGGCTGAGGCGCAGCAGATGGGGAAGATGGGGCGGCAGCGGGTGCTGGACACGCTGTCCTGGCAACATTCGGTGCCACAGCTTCTGGCAGCCTATGCGCGGGTGTTTGACAAGCGGCGCTAGATTTCGGCGCGGCCTGACCTCGGCCTGCTAATGTTTCGCGCGCGAAACATTTCCCGCCGTCACCCGGTCGCGCAGCCAGTCCGGCGGCAGCACGGCCCAGGACCGCACCGCGCCAGTGGTTGCCGCCACCATCACGGCAGAGACCGACCAGCCCGCCTCCGACGACAGCAGGACAGGCGCACCGGAATTGCCCGACACCACCGGGCAATCAAAACCCAGCAGGCCCGGGACCACCCCGGTCAGACGGCAGGTCAGCTTGTCGCCGATCTGGTCCGGGGTCTGACGGTCAAAGCCAAACACCTCAAACACCGTGCCCAGGGGCGGCAGACGGCCCGGCGCGGTCAGCGCAAGCGGTGCCACCTTGTCCGGCATCACCAGCCGGTTCAGCCGGATCAGAGCCACATCTGCGGCCAAAGCCGCAAGGCCGGGCCCGCCCGGTGCCTCGGTCACGATCACCTCGACCCCATGGCGCAGGTCGAAAAAGCGCCGGTCTGCGGGGCCAAGGCTGCGCCCCGCCACATCCCTGCGCCAGCCAAAGTGAAACCGGATGCGGGTCGGATCATTGACCGCGCCGCGCACGCAATGCGCCGCCGTCAGCACCAGATCGGCGGCCACCAGCGCGCCGGTACAGACCGGCGTTCCGGGCTGCACGCTGGCCCCCTGACTGATCCGGCCAAGGCTGGCCGGAGGGGTCTGCGCAACCACCGGCGCGGCCAGAAGCGCCAGCAGGCTGACTGCGACAAGGGCCGCAGCGCTACCCACGGGTCGCCAGCCAGCGCTCCAGCGCGTCGCGGAAATCAGGGTCTACCCTTGGGCCGGACAGGGTCAGCACCGGCCGCGACCAGCCGCCGGAGACTTCCAGAAACACGCCCGGGCTGAACTCTTTGACAGACGGCGGCAGAACCTTGGTTTTCGCGGTGTCAGAGCCGGTTTTGCCCGAAACAAACGCCGCAAGCCGCGCCTGTTCGCCCGCCGGATCCGGGGCCGGATCGGCGGCAAGGCGGTCGACCAGCGCCTGCGCCTCTGCCGGGCGCTGGTCCAGCGCCTGCGCCAGGGCCAGACCCAGCCGTTCGGGCAGGGCGGCAGGAAAACGCAACACGCCATCCAGCAGCCGGTACAGCGACAAAAAGCTGCCGATCTTGGACCGGCGGGCCCGGCTGGCCGAGGCAAACAGCCGTTGCAGAGCCTGTTTTTCCGTCTCGAACACACCGGCATCGACGGCGCGCGCGGCAATGCGGGCGCGTTCGTAATAGGACAGGCCAAGGCGGATCTCGTTTTCCTCGACCATCGCGACATAGGCATCCTGCGCGCTGCCCGGCTGTCGCAGCAGGGCCTGCACTTCGGCAAACCGCTGCTCTCCGGTCTCGGAAAACAGCCGTGTCAGAGCCTGAATCCGCCGCCAGCCAGAGATCAGCCCGAAGCGCCCCGAGGCAAGCTCAACCACCTCGACCGGCGTGCGCTGGCCATGGCTGCGCAGCGAGGTCATCAGAGGGGCGAGCTCGTCTTCGTCAAGGCTGATGCGGTCGCGCATCAGATGGTCACAGTCGATCTGGTCGAGCGCGAGCCGCAGCACCAGCCGCCCCTCGGCCCGGGCCCGCGCCATGGCATCTGACAGCTCGGTCAGCGCGGCCTGCGCCGAAGCCTCGGCCACCACCTGCGCAATCGGGGCCGGTGATCCGAGACCCGGGCGCAGAAAGGCCTTGGTTTCCAAAGGCTCGTTTTGCGCCCGCTCAGAGCCGGTATCCTCGGCGAGAAAGGGAAAAGAGGTCAGACGTCTGCGCTTTGCCATGGGCAATCTCCGGAATGTGCTGCGCCAGAATCTGCGCAAATGGTCTGGCCAGTCTGTCCGGCGGATCTTGCCATTCTGTCAGACCAGCGTGCGCGGGCCGGACCCGGCAAATGTTTCGCGCGCGAAACATTTGGGGCAGGTCTTGTGCGCGCCCCCCTCACTCCGCCGCCGCCTTGTCACGGGCAAGATCATCGCGGCGCCAGATGCCGTAGAGCAGTTTCTTGAACTCGGCCCAGGTGGCATCAAAGGTTTCGCGCCCGCGGATATAGGTGTCGCGGTTGAAGTCGCGGTAATCGGCCTCATAGATGCCGTTGACCTGTTCACCCGCCTGCCCGATCAGCGCGGTGAATTCCTGCCGCTGCGGAGCCATGGCGCGGCCCATATAGGCCTGCATGAAGGCGGCAAGCTCGGCCTGCTGGCTGCCATCATAGCGGGTGATGACGGTGCGCACCGCATCCCATTCAAAGGCCAGCTCCGGTCGGCCAAGCGCGCGGGCGGCGATATTCTCGCCCTCCTCGATGCTGGCAAAGGTGGAATGCAGCATGTCGAAGAACCGGCCGGTGGAATCGAATTCCAGAAAGGACGCGCCAAGCGGCACCAGCAGGATATCGGCGGCGGCCAGACCGTTGATGGTCAGGTAGCCAAGGGCGGGGGGGGTGTCGAGGAAGATCAGGTCATAACGGTCAAGGATGCCACTGTCGGCCAAGGTATCCGACAGCGCATCCCACAGCTTCCAGCCCCGCGCCTGCATGCGCCAGACCGGGATCTGGAACTCGGCCCAGTACAGGTTCAGCTGGCTGCCGATCAGGTCGATATTGGGCCAGTGGGTTTTCTGAATGATCTGATCCGGGGTGATCTTCAGGGCCTCGGTCAGGGTGGCATCGAGCGGATGGGGGGTGTCGCCACGATCGGCACGGGCGCGGTTCTCGGCCTGCAGGTGGCGGGCATAATGGCCGGCGATCAGCGGGAAAGCGGTCTGCCATTCATCGGCAACCTTGCCACCGAAGATCGAGGTCATCGAGCCTTGGGCATCCAGATCAATCACCAGCACCCGGTAGCCATCCAGCGCCGCCGACATCGCCAGATGCGCGCAGGTCGAGGTCTTGCCGACCCCGCCCTTGAAGTTGGCCACGGCCACCATCTTGGCGGGCAGACCAGCGGGGCGGTAGGGCAGGTAGTCCTTGGCCTTGGACCCTTCGGCGGCAAAGAAGGCGCGCAGGCGCAGCACCTCATCGAGGCTGAACCATTTCGCGCCGCCTTCGGTCTCCGACCGGCCCTGCGGCAGGGTGGGGTTGGCTTTCAGCACCCGGCGGAAATGGCCCTGCGCCACCGGGATCAGATAGCGGCAGATCTCCCATGTGGAAAACTGCCGCAGGGTCTTGTGCCCGGCTGCGTCCATGCCGCGTGCCGCCAGCTCGTCCCGGCCCTTGCCGGCCCGGTCTGCGATCTGTGCCAGATCCCGGGTGCTGACCGGCGCCCCCAGCGCTGACAACGCCGCATCGGGCGAGAGGTTGAAATAGGGCGGAAGATCTGGGGATGGGTCACGGCTCGATTCGCGGGCCATAGCTGCCTCATATGCGTTGTTTTCATCAATATACACAAAAACACAGCACATGAAAGAAAAGGTGCTACCTTCTCGGGCGGTCTATATTTTCTATAGCATTATCAACAGGTTGCTTTGGGCGCATTGGGTGGCATGGCGCGTGGTCTGCGTCGCAGGTTCCCAAGGGTTTTGTTAGATATGTGTTAGTTTATTAGTTACGTGTCGACGAAGATTTTCAACCATATGATCTTAAAAGAAAAAAATGCCACATCGCTCCATGGGGCGACTCTGAAACCCCGATCATGCGATTCCGGAACCCCGAAGCCCCGACTCTGAAACCCCGATCAGGCCAAATTTCTGCTTGGTGCTTTGCCGCGCTGTGGATAAGTTGGGTGTTAATGAAACCACGAAGTTTCGACAGACCCCGGAACAGGGGTGCATGGCCGGCAGATCGAAGGATCCCAGGCGGCTGTGCAAGGCAGAGGGCAGAGCATGGCGGCGGTATTGGCGGGGCAGGGCGGTTTGCTGCCTGACAGGGTGCAGGCCCGGGGCGGCGATTTTTTCATCTGTGATTTTCTGGATGCGCTGCCCAAGGATGACATGGCCAGCATGGAGCATCCGCTGTTCTCGCTCTCGACCCGGACCGATCTGCGCATCCTGTCCTACAGCCACAACGGCACCGAGATCACGGTCACGCCCTCGGTCAGGGGGCTGGCCACGCTGTTTGACAAGGATATCCTGATCTACTGCATCAGCCAGCTGATGGCGGCGATCAATGCCGGGCGCGAGATCACGCGGCATCTGCGGCTGACCGCGCATGATCTGATGGTCGCCACCAACCGCGAGACCTCCGGTGACGGTTACGCCCGGCTGCGCGAGGCGTTCGAGCGGCTGGCGGGCACAAGGATCACCACCAACATGATGACCGGCGGGCAGGACGTCACCACCGGCTTTGGCCTCATTGAGAGCTGGCAGATCGTGCGCGCCACCAAAGGCGGGCGCATGGTGCAGGTGGCGGTCACGCTGTCGGACTGGCTGTTCCGCGCGGTGATGTCGAAATCGGTGCTGACGCTGAGCCGGGATTATTTCCGCCTGCGCAAACCGCTGGAGCGGAGGGTGTATGAGCTGGCGCGCAAGCATTGCGGGCGGCAGGCCGAATGGCACATCAGCCTGGAAGTGCTGGCGCGCAAATCCGGCTCGGCCAGCCCGCTCCGGGTGTTTCGCAAGATGATGCGCGACATGATCACGGCCGATCAGCTGCCGGATTATCACCTGTCGGAAGAGCCGGGCGATATCATTGCGGTGCGGCGGCGCGATGTGGTGGTGCTGCCGGGGCAGACAGGACCTGCGCTGAAACCCGCCACGCTCGAGTCCGCCCGCGCCATGATGCCGGGCTGGGACATCTATGCGCTGGAGGCGGACTGGCGCGAGATCTGGCACCGATCAGGCCGGCCAAAGCTGCGCAGCCCGGATGCGGCCTTTCTGGGCTGGCTGAAAAAGCGCGGCTGATGGCCTGTCTGCGCGGGCTTTGCCGCTGCGCTGCGGTTGCCCCGGGGCCAGCCAGCAAAAGACGTTTTGCCCCTCCCGCTTTTCCCTCTCCGGACCGGTCTGAGGGATTCGGTGGTTGCGCGGTCTGGCCGCCCCGTCTTTGTTAATGTTTTTATTAATGTTTTTGTTAACGGTTGGCCAAATGGAAACAATAACGGGGGTGCCGCGACAGCATAGTGCTTATTGGCTGGGCACAAGTGCGAAAGTTACGTGAAATAAGGCGTGAATGCTGCGATTTCCGATTTGGAAACTTGCGTATGGATGCCGTCGTGATAACTGGAATGAAAGAACGTCAACCCTCGAGGTATAGTTATGAAAAAGTTCCTTCTTTCCTGCGTTGCCGCGGCAAGCATTTCGGGTGCCGCGCATGCAGCGACCTACTCGGTTGATGTGACCGCAACGCCGTTCCGTGTTCCCGGTATGGATGGTCTGCAAACCCGCGCTGTTGTTCTGTCTCCTTCGGGACCGCAGACCTTCAACGGCGCGACCTACAGCTTTGACCTGACCAACGCAGGCGACAGCGTTTCGATGAATGTCTACGGTCTGGTGCATTACGACGGGCCGCTTGACCCTGATGATCTGATCCCGCGCCCAAGCACCGCCACCTTTGACTTTGGCGGCGCAATCGGCAGCCTCACCATCCTTGGCACAAGCTTTGGTGTTGCCGGAGCACCGGCAAGCGCCCTGGCGACCTTCATCAGTGGCATCATCAGCATTGCCCCCGGGCTCGGCATCAAGATCACCCTTGCGGATACCGTGTTCGGCACTGATGGCACGTCCTTCGTCCAGGGCCGTGCGGGTATTGGTTTTGTGAATGCAACGTTTGAGCTGGTGGCTGTCCCGGTTCCGGGCGCGCTTCCGCTGAGCCTGACCGCGCTTGGCCTGATGGGCTTTGTGGCGCAGCGCCGCAAGTCGCGCAAAACTGCTGCCTGAGGTTTCAGGTCTGCCCGCGTAAAAAGGCCCGGCATCACGCCCGGGCCTTTTGTATTTTCTGGTGTCGGGTCAGAAGGCGCGCTTTTGCGCCTCGGGCGACAGTCGCGCCCGCACGCGGGCAGAGGGCGGCAGGCCAAGACTGGCGGCCAACACGGTCCACCCCTCAACAGGATAGCCCTTGAGCAGCAACTGCCCCGCTTTGGCGACGGAATACAGCAAGGCCGTCGGCACCCCGGCCGGAAAATGCCGCCCCATAAACCGCAACCGCCCGCGATGCTTGAAGTAAAGCGAAAACGGGCTGGCCGGGCGCCAGGGTGTCGGCGATCCGATCGACGTTCCGGCGCGGTGATAGACCACGCCGCCCGGGCAATAGGCCAGAGGCAAAGCCCCCCGGCGCAAGGCCCAGTCCACCTCTTCGTAATACAGAAAATAGTCTTCCGGCATCGGCCCCGCGGTCGCGATAAAGTCGCGGGAGGCAACCATGCTGGCACCGGTGATGAAGGCCATGTCTGAAGGATCAGGCTCTGGTGCGCCCGGATGGGGCCCTCTCACGTTGAGATTGCCGGTCACGCCGGTCCAGCGGTTCAGGGTTCCGCCATCAATCTGGATCTGATCGGGCGTGTCAAAATAGACCACCCGCCCGCCCATCAGCGCAAAACCCGCCTCCGGTCCCTGCGCCAGGGCAAAGGCCCGCGCGGTGTCCGGCGGCACCATACTGTCCGGATTGAGAATCCAGAAACGGTCGACCTCAGGGTCCTCTGCCAGCACGGCAAGGGCCGCATTGACCCCGGCGGCAAATCCGCCGTTCACGCCGGTCTCCACCAGCCGGATCCGGTGGGGCAGCCCGGGGCTGGCGGTGCCATCCAGGGGCAGGGAAGCGGTGCGCGCGGCAGGGGTGAAGGCAAAGGGGCAGTTTTCCGGCATCAGATAGGCGTGCCGCCCCGCCGCCCAGTCCTGCAGGAGCGTGACGGTATCGTCGCCTGACGCATTGTCGGCAATGACGATCCGCAATGCGACCCCGGTGGAGGCCAACAGGCTTTCCAGACAGTCCAGTATGACATCGGCGGAATTGAAGGTGCAGATCGCCACACCAAGGCAGGGAGTATCAGCCATGTGAAATCCAGTGTTGTTGACTAGGCAGGGTGTGGCACGTCTCTTCGGTTCCGCTTGTCAAAACGGGTATAGGGCGACGCCAGGGCTTTCGGGTCTGCCGTGTCGTTGGAGCCGAGTGTTGCACCATCTTCGGATCTCTTGAGCGGGCTGGCTGTCATCAGCCAGACACCGGCACCGAAGATGAAGAACACAAACGAGAATATATTCGACCAGACATAGACCGTGGTAAGGGTAAAGGACAGGCCAAGCATGGTGAAAATCCAGGTCCGCTGGATGTTGATCAGCGCCTGATCACCGTCGAAACGGCGGCGCATGACATGAAAAATCACCAGGATCATACCCAGGCTGAGGAAAATCAACCCGGGCACGCCATATCTGATGGCGGTCACCAGCCAGAAGTTGTCCATGCTGCCGGAATACATGTACACGGGGCGGACCCAGTCGTTCAGGCCGATCCCGAACCAGACTGCGGCCGGGATGTTCTCTGCTGCGTCGCCGAGGATATTCTTGACACCCCATTCAAAGATGATCCCGCGCCAATAGGCGTTGTGGGCGGAGAACGTCGCATAGCTCATGAAGACCCGGATCGGTGAGCGGTTTGAGAAAATATCTATGACCGCATAGGCAAGCACGAACAGCCCGACCAGCAGCCACCACCGCCAGCGGATCCGCGCAAAGGTTGCCGCCCAGCCGATCAGGGCAATCTGCAGCAGGACCGCCAGCAGGGCACCGCTTGACAGGGCGAGAAATCCACACAGCATGATGCCAAAACTGCTGATCATCCTGCGGGGGAACGAGAACACATCCTTCAGCGCCACAAAACACATCGAGAAGACGACAGAACAGAACAGCCCGTAATGGATCGGGTGGGCAAAGACCAGTTGAACCCTTTCCAGACCCATACGCTGCTCAGCATATACAACCGCCACCGATGTCAGTCCCGGGATGCTGCGGATGGTTTCAACAATCAGCGGCCGCCCGGTCATGGTCTCGTGCAGGGCAAAGGGCAGAGACACCAGCACCAGCAAGACCAGCCAGCGGCACAGCGCCAGAAAGCTTGCCCGATCCCGGATGTAGCATCGGCCCATCAGATAGCCGCCGATGAACTCAACGCCAACAGAGCCGCTTTGCGTAATGACCTGCGCCGGTGTCGTGACCGCAAGTGCGAGAATCATCCAGATCAGATGCGCCAGAAACAGCCCGTCGGTCGGGATGAGTTTCCCGAACCGGCCCGCAAACAGGCCGACAAGCATCGGAAGGACCATGATCAGCAGGACTATGCGGACCAGTGTCATGACGATGGGGCCCAGGTTGAACACAACTGGAAAGACAACAGCCAGCAGATAGAGGATGACCGGCAGGGGAAGACTGGCCCGCGCGACCGGCACCTGCGTGGCTTCAATTCCCAGTCGAAGTACCATCTTTTCCAACCTTCAGAACCAAGTGCGCCATTTCTCCCTGAAAGCTGTTGCGGTTCTCAAAAGCAAACCCCAACGAAAGCCCCCAGTATTCAAGGGGGCGGATCTGCCCGGAGGATCGTCCCTGTGCTGCAACCTTGCCGTCCACCAGCACGCGCAGCATCTGGTCAGCATCCGAATAGTCGATGGTCAGATCCACCCAGTCTCCGGTCAGAATGGGAATTGGCGGGGTGCTGACCTTCAGAAGGCGCGCGGTTTCGGTGGTGAACTCCACATCAACGGTGCCGCGCCCGCTGATCGTGACGATCAGTGTCTTGTGCAGATGAAGGACGACACCTGCCGCCTTGTAGCCGCCATCCGTGCGCAGACGCGTCTGCAGGCTGAAGCTGCGTGCGCCGAAAAACGGGGTCAGGCTTTCGCGCGGCACTGTGATCAGGGCATTCCCGCCACCGAGCTTCAGGCTGCCGGCCTGAACCGGAATATCCAGCACACTTGGGTTTTCTTCCACGAAGGAGGTGATGGTTCCGGCCCGCGGATCATATTCGATCACCTCCGGCCGGCGCGGCGTGACCCGGGCCGAACTGGTCTGCACCTGACCGTCAGCAAGCGTCAGCGTCAATGCGACGTTGAACAGGCCCGGCTTGTCGAAGGTATGGCTGACAGTGATGCCTTCGGCATGGCTCCCGTCACCAAAGTCCCAGACCGCCCGGGTGCCAGTCAGGTCCAGGCCGGTTTTGGCGCTGCCTTCGGCAATGTCGAAGGTAAACCGGTTGGGGCGGTCAGGGTCGGGCAAGGTGCGGACGGCGGGCCCCAGACCGGAGAGATCCAGTTCGGGCAAAACAGCAGTTGAGGCATTGTCAAGCAATGCCGCCCCAAGCCCCGACCCGGCCAATGCGCCGCCCGGCAGATGGCGGAACGATCCGATGTCACGCGGATCGCCGTTGATCGGGGCCATGAACAGGGCATTGTAATGATTGGGTTGGTTTGCAAAACGGTCCTGAACCTCGGCATTGTTCCGGACGGTCCAGTCGGACTGCCGCTCATGGCCGCTGATCTTGTGCAGCACGTTGTTTTCGATCCGCACGTTGCGCGAGGTGCCGGCGACGCGCACCTGCGGGGTCCAGAGGCTGACATTCTGCCGTCTGCCGTCAGAGCGCGCGTTGTGCAGCACGCTGTTGTTGCGGATGATCAGCCCGTCGGTTTCGCCGACCGTAATCCCATGCATATGGGCGTTGATGATGACATTGCCCTCGATGGTGATGTTGCGGTAATACATTTCCGCTCCGGCCCGGCCGGTATCCACCTCTTCATTGCGCATGAAGATCGACTGCGTATACCCGCCCAGGCCTGAATTCAGCACGTTGTTGCGGATTGTGATGTCGCGGTTGGGACGTTCGGTCTTTGTGGTCCAGAACTGGATCATGTCGGCGTGATCATCGGAATCGAGGGCGCGCGTGAAATCGCGGACCAGGTTTTCCTCGATCAGGACCTGTTCGACCTGGGAAAAGTTCATCCCGTCCATGCGCATGGAATGAATGTCGTTGCGCACCACCGCCATGCCGACCGTGTCATGCACCACAAGCCCGCGATAAAAATCCCGGATATCGTTCCCTTCCAGCCGGATGTCTGCAGAGCTGCGGACCCCGATCCCGAAACCCGTGGGATAAGCGGCGTTCCCGGGGCTGTCGTCGGGCGCGCTGTCGCCGTCAAACAGGCTGTTGCGGATGGTCAGCCCGCGGGAGGACAAGAGCCGGAACGGCCGTATATTGTGCTTGTCCCCGGCGCTGTAGCGATAGTCGAAGACCAACCCGTCCAGCACCAGATACGTCATCTCGTGCAGAGTGAGTTCGGAGAACCGGGCCGGATTGGCCGGATCGGCCGATCTTACAGTTACCGGCAGTCCGGGCTCTCCCCCCGCTCGTCTGACCGTCAACGCGCCATAATCGCCGCCCCGGAGTTCCAGAACATCCCCTGGTCTTGCGGCTGTGATCGCCTCGGCCAGATTGTCCCCCGGTGCAAGCCGCACGGTGGTTTGCGCCGATGCCACAGTTAGCAGGCCCAGGCCAAACAGAAGGGCCAGTGTCCCGATGAATTTTCTGCCAGCGCTCAACATTCCGCTGTCCTCCACATCTGCCCGCGAGTCAGAGCGCTTTCCAAAACCCGGATAACCTGTCTGATCGTTGACTTGCAGATCGTGTCTGCCAAGTCAATTTTTCCCGACCCGTCAGATGCCGCCAGTCTTGCAAATGAGTGTTACTCCGCCGCCCCGGGTCCGTTGTTGCCGCAGCTTGCTGAGATGCTGTGCAGGCCGCTCATCCACATGCGTCGGCTGTGTGCGCAAAGGGCCGGGCTTGCGGCAGACGGAGTGCACTCTGATCCGGTTGTGTCGGTGGGGGTATTGTGGGGGGTATTATTGAGCCGGTAGCGGGCTGTCCTGATCGGGTCCGAAAATGCCCGTGATCTGGGACGTCCTGATCAGGTCTGCGATGCTTTGGTTCCACCATCTGCTCGCTTCCAGTTCTGCGATCCGGTCCGGGCCAAAGCGCATCCTGATCTGCCGTGCGGGAGTGCCGGCAACCACCGCATAAGCGGGGACGTCACGGGTAACGACTGCACCCGCTGCAATCACGGCACCGTTCCCAATGGACTTACAGCCCGGAAGGATCGTGACACGATCGGCGATCCAGACATCATGACCGATGCTCAGCGGGTTGTCATGGATGGCGTGGATCGTGTCCTGTTGCAGCAGACCCAGATGGCTGTTGTAAAAGAACGGGTGCAAGAAGGGCCGCCCCAGCGGATGATTGCGGCGCCGGACGATCAGTTGCATCCCCACCGAACAATAACGGCCGACAACGGTGCCGGGGGGCAGCAGGCCGGGCTTCAGGATATCGCCATAGCTGTAGCGCCCGATCTGGACGCCATGAAAGTCGTGCAGGATCTGGCGCCATGTCGCTGAATACATCTGTCCGCCTTCAAGGCGCAGGCAAATCCGTTTTATCAGATTACGCAGACGGTTGATCCGGTACAGTCGTCGCAGGGCGAGCGCCAGTCTGTGTCGGGCCTTGATGTCAGACATGAGAGCACGCGACAATGCGTCCGGTGTCCAAGGATTATCAGGAAGTACCCGTGTCATCGTATCCTCATGCGGCAAATTCCCCGTGCTGTTTCAGGCATGATGGCCAATGCAAAGAGCAGAGCAAGACTGCAGAAAAGCCATTCAGGCCAAGAGGCGATGTCGGCTCCGGGCGGTTGATACCAAGACCAGGCTCCTGCAGCTAGAATCAGGGCCACGATGATTGTCTGCTGCCCGAGCACTTTGGTGCGGGGCAAAGGCAGGTGCCGGACCAAGAGTAAAATGGAAACGATAAGACCCAAACCTTCGCCCACTAGCGCAACCATCAGTATATCCTGCAGTCCGCCACCTTGAAGGGCAAGCAACCAAGCCAGCGGCAGTGTGATCACCCTCACGATGTTGGCCACCATCGGATTGGTGGTATGCCCCAAGGCAAGGGCCACAATTGCTGGACCAGCCTTCATCACCCGCAGAGCCTGCGTGACGGCGAACCAGATGAGCAAAGGCAGAAGCGTGGCGTATTTTGTCCCGAGCAGAAGGGTCACAACTGGTCCTCCGATCAACAAAGTGGCCAGCGTGAACAGCAAGGCTGCCAGCGAGACAGTCTGCATTGTCTGCTGTGCGGTCATGCTGAAAGCGGGGTTCTCTGCCAGCTGTGACAGTTTCGGCAAAAAGATGTTCTGCGCCGATTTGGCCAGCACCAGCGTCGGCGTCAGGGTCAGGGTCACGCCCATGGCGAAGATCGCCAGCGCCTCCATCCCCATGACCCGGCCGACAATCAGCTTGTCGCCCTGAAACACCGCAAACATCAGAACCGCGTTCACCAGCAGGGGCCAGCCAAAGCGCAACGATCCTGCAACGATGGTCTTGTCCCAGGCCAGACGGTAAGGCCGCTCTGCCATCAGATGCGAGGTCAGCACGCTGATCCCGGACTGCGCGAGGATGGACCACAGCATCACACGCCAGTCACCGAACCAGACCGACAGGGGCCAGACCAGCGCAAGCGCCACCACGGCAGGCATGGCGCCCGTCATCAGCAGCGGGCCGAACTGCATCTGCCGGTTCATGCGGTGAATGTCGAAATGCACCAGCGCGTTCAGCACCGGCACGACGGCCAGCACCTGATAGGCCCAGATCACCTCGGGGATACCCATGAACCGCGCCAGAGGCCCGGCCAGCAAGAACAGGACCACACCGCTTGCCACGCCGCGCAGCAGCTGGAACCCCTGAAGTGCGGCCTGAAACCGGGGATCATCGCCGTCTTTGGACTGGACGATCTGCTGTTGCAGACCAAAGGCCGAGGCCATCTCGACCACCGCCATCGCCAAGGCAAAGGTTGCGGCAATGCCATAATCCGCCACCGGAATCATGCGGGCCACGATCAGATTGCGCGCCAGCAACAGCAAAGAGGCCGCCGCATTGCCCGACAGAATCAGAAGTGCGGTGCGCAGCATGAAAAGAACCGGACCCTGAAAAAGGACAATGCACTGCTTCTTGACCCTTGGACTATCAGGGTCAAGCATGAAGCGTGCGCTGCACCGAATTGGGGCTGGCAAAATCATGTGAATTCCGTCTTATAGGCAAATGTATTTCTCTCAGGATGCAAGATTGCGCCCAAGGAAATGACATTGACCCCCATCTCTGCCTCCCTGTCCCCGGTGCTGATCGCGGCGGTCTGTCCGGGCCTTGGGCAAAGCGTCGTGGCGGCAGGAGCAGGCGTGCCCAGCCACAGCGGCGCGCGTGGGGTGTTGGCCGCCCTTGAGGCGGATGCGGCCAAGACCGAGACCCTTGCCGCGATTCAACCCGGCCAGCGCGAACGCCGCCGCGCCCTTTTTTTGCGCCTTGCGGCCTTGCGTCTGGCTGGCTGGCCTGTTCCCCGCTATGAGGGGTTGCAAATCTCTGCCGCCGCCAGACAAAATCCGCTGCGACGGAATCTGAAGGATTTCGCCGGAATGCAGCGCCGCGCGTTGCGCGCTTGAACCTGAACGGACATTCATAATGACGCCTCGCCCGATCCGTGTCTGCCTGATCATGCACTCCACCCGGTCCGACAATCTTGGGGTCGGGGCCCTGACGGTGTCGCAGATCGAGATCCTGCGCGGCATCGGCCGCAGTCTGGGGCGTGACATCGACATCACCGTGCTGGACTGGAAAGATGCCCGCACCCCCTATGTCAGCGGCCCTGATATCCGCATCCTTGATCTGGACGGGCGGTTCCTGAAAAATCCGCGCGGGTTCTTTGCCACCGTGCGCCGGTCTGATCTGGTGATCGATATCGGCGCAGGGGACAGCTTTGCCGATATTTACGGCCGCGGACGCCTGATCCGCATGTTCGTGATGAAATTCCTGACCCATCTGGCGCGGACGCCGCTGGTGGTGGCCCCGCAGACCATCGGGCCGTTCACCAAAGGGTGGTCAAAAACGCTCGCCCTGCTGTCCTTGCGGCTGTCGGCGCTGGTCGTGACGCGGGATGCAAAATCAACGGCCGCCCTGCGGGAACTTGGCTATCGGGCCGCAGCGATTGAGGCATCGGATGTGGCGCTGCGGCTGCCCTATACCGCCCCGCCGCCCCGGGCAGACGGCCCGCCACGTGTTGGCATCAATGTCTCCGGGCTTCTGATGGCCGGAGGCTATACCGGCAAGAACGAACTGGGCATCGGACTGGATTACCCGGCCCTGATCCGCAATCTGATCCGCCGGTTTCAGACCGCCGGGGCAGAGGTGCATCTGGTGCCGCATGTCATTGTGCGGTCGGGTGCCATGGTCAAGGAGGACGACTACCGCGCCAGTGAAGCCCTGGCGGCCGAATTCCCCGGCACCATCCTCGCCCCGGCGTTTGACAGCCCGTCCGAGGCCAAGTCCTATATCGCAGGGCTTGATTTCTTCATGGGCGCGCGGATGCATGCCTGTATCGCGGCGTTCTCTTCAGGCGTGCCGGTGGTGCCGATGGCCTACAGCCGCAAATTCGAAGGCCTGTTCGGCACGCTGGGTTATGGCCGCACCGTGGATTGCACATCCGAGAGCGCGGCAGTGATCGAAGAAAAAATCATGGCCGCCTATGAGACGCGCGCAGATCTGGCCGCTGAGGCATCAGTTGCCCTTGCCTTGGGTCGGGACAAACTTCTGGCATATGAGCAGGGTCTCGAACATCTGCTGGAGCGTGCTGGTGCCTGATCCTGCCGTTATCATTCCACATTACAACGACACAAAGCGCCTGATCAAATGCCTGCACTCCCTTATGCCTCAGGTGGCGTCCGGGGCGGAGGTGGTTGTGATCGACAATGGCTCGACCGACAGCCTGGACCAGATCCGTGCGCTTTGGCCAGACCTGCGCATCGTCACCGAAGCCCGCAAAGGGGCCGCCAATGCCCGCAATCGCGGGGTGGTGGAAACCACGGCAGAGACCCTGTTTTTTCTGGATTGTGACTGTATTCCGGCCCCGGATTGGTTTGCCACGGCGATGACCCTCGCCGCCACGGCTGATGTGACCGGGGGCCGGATTGATGTCTTTGATGAAACCCCGCCCCCGCGCACCGGCGCGCAGGCCTTTGAGGCGGTGTTTGCCTTCGACAACCGGGCTTATGTCGAGACCAAGGGGTTTTCGGTCACCGCCAATCTGCTGACGCGGCGCGATGTGTTCGAGGCGACCGGCCCCTTCATCCACGGTCTGTCCGAGGATTTGGACTGGTGCCGCCGGGCGACGGCCCTTGGCTACCGGCTGGTCTATGCCCCGGAGCTGCGGGTGTCGCATCCGTCCCGCGGGGACTGGCCGGCCCTTGTCCGCAAATGGCGGCGACTGACCGAGGAAAGTTTCGGGGTGAACGGGCGGGGGGCTGTCGCACGGGCGAAATGGGGCTTCAGGGCTCTGGCCATGCCTTTCAGCAGTCTGGTCCATCTGCCCCGCGTTCTGACCAGTCCGGCCCTGTCCGGCCCGGGCGAACGTCTGCGCGCGGCGGTGACCCTTTTCCGGCTGCGGGTCTTGCGGATGTATTGGATGCTGGGGCAGGCGCTGCGCGGGCGATAGACTAGCCGCGCATCCGCAGCACCCGGGCCGGCACCCCGGCGGCGATCGCGCCGGCGGGGATATCGCGTGTCACGACAGACCCTGCGCCGATGACACAGCCTTCCCCCAGGGTCACGCCTGCGGTGATGATGGTCTTGGTGCCGATCCAGCAGTCAGGGCCGATGATGACATCACGCTCGCGCATCTCCTGATCGGTGATCCGGGTCCCGGCGGCCAGCCCGTAATCGGCGGCGGTCACATAGCAGTTCGGGCCAAAGGTCGTGCGGGCCCCGATCCGGATCCACGACGTGCTGCGGCCTGCCCAAAGCGCTGTATATTCGCCAAGCTGCACCTGATCCCCGAGCTCTATCCGTTCGCCATTGCGGAACGAGGTGTTGGGGGCCAGCCGCACATCACGGCCCAGCACCATCTTTTGCCGTTCCAGCACATGCGAATAGCCGTAATAGTGCAGCATCCGGAACGGATGCAGCAGCACCTGCGGATGCAGGAAGGACCGGATCAGCCGCCCGATACGTTTCGGAACCGTTTGCTTTTTGACGGCCATGCGATCTCCTGCCTCTTGCCTTGCTTACCTGATGGCCTTGTACATCAGTATCCTGGCCCTTTGCTGGATTTTTTGCGCTGCAGCAGCCGGTTTGTGCGACGCAGGCCGTCATCGTGACCCTCAGCCTGCCCGCTGCAAAGCCCCCACATGCCAGCCCTCGCCAAGCGCCCGGCCCAGCATGTCGTGGCTGTGGGGGGCAAAGGCTGTGGCCACCGTTGGCAGGGCCGTTGCGGCCCCCGGTGTGTAGTCGCCCGCCCCTGCGCCAGTACCGTCGAAAGAGGCGTCCAGCGCCCAGTCCGCGACCAGCGGTGTGGCTTCGGTGCCGTAGGATTCTCCCGGTGGCTGCACTTCGCCATCCATGACCCGACACCATAATTGTCGCTCTGATCAGACCCTTGCAGCCAGGCATTGTAGCGCGACCCGACATTGTGGACGGCAGGCCAGTTGCCGGTCAGGTTCGCATTCGCCCCGAACACATCGGACTTGGTGTTGCGCGACCGCATGACGTTGAAGGCAAGGTAGCCCGACTTCGCAACCGTCACCGTTCCGGTATCCTGATACAGATAATTCAGGCGCGATCCGACAGTGGTGTTTGCCAGCACAACCAGGTTCTGCACTGCGTTCACATTGTTGTCCGCGTTCACATAGAACGCAGGGGAGGTAGCCCCTGCCGCCGCCTCAACAACGCATCCCACCACCCCAAACCCGCGCGGGCCTATGACGTCGCCGTTGCCTATCGTCTGGCTCCCGTTGGTAAGTTGGGTGAAATGGCTGAACGCAGCCAGACACCCCGCGCCCGCTGGCGTTCCCGTGGTTGCCGCAGGTTGACCGAAAAGCGCCCCGCCGCCACGGGCACACCGCGACCCTATGACGGCATGGCTTGTGGACACATTGGCGAAATCCCCGTTGCAGCCGATGGCCTTAACGGTCTTGTTGTTCGTGGCAAGACGCCCGGCCTGACTGAATGAGGAGAGCTGGCCGCAGTTGATGAAATAGCCGTTGCCCATGCGCTGAATATAGCCAGTGTAGAGGCCCGCCCCGTTGGCGTCGAAACGCATCCGTCAAAGATCATCACGGGGGCGTAATTCAGGTTTCCGGCAGCGTTGTCATAGGCAACGAAAGACCCCGTGCCGCTGCGCTGGAGGGTCAGATTCCTGATCACGCATTGGTTCGGCAGGCTGCTTGCCATGGTGGTTCCCCGGTCGCGCAGGATCGTGGTGGCCACCGCCGCAGGGTTTGCCGCCTCAATGGTCAGCGGCCATTCGGTGGTCACGCCCGGTGTGCGGATCGGGCGCTGAAAATATGGGTGCCTTCCAGCAGCCGGATCACGCCGCCATCAGTGAAGTTGCGCCCGAAATTGGCGTTGTTGAACGCCCGCAGCGCCGTTGCCGCTGCGTCCAGTGTAGCGTAAGGGTTCGCTGCCGCCGTGGCCGGGTTGGTGGACACGGTCGGGGTGGCCCCGGCCCCGGCGGCATCGACATAGGCATAAGCGGTGCCGAACGCCCCGGTGCGGTTGCACAAGGCGCGCAGCGTGGTCAGGTTCGGGCTGGGGTAGGCGTCGGCATCGGTGCTGATGGTAAAGGCAGCCCCGACCCAAGGATAGATCACCGCATCGACCGTCAGGGTGGCCCCATTGGCAAAACCCGACAGGTCCAGCCCGGCGGCAAAATGCGGGACAGTGAAGCCCGAGGCGGAATAGGTGATCGGCGTCAGCACGGAGACCGTCTGTTCTACGGTCGTAGCACCATCGGTTATGATGAACTTTACAGCCGCCACCGGCCGGCCGTTGCGGGCATGGGCATGGGCCACAACCAGCCGCGCGGTATAGGTCGAATCCGCGATGATTTCCCGGTCAGGCCGCAGCCAATGCGCGATGGGTGCGGGATAGGGCCGTTCGCTGGCGTTCGTGACCCCGGCGATCATGTCACCGGCATAGACGTAATCAGACAGCACCGCCCCGCCCGCCGTCAGACTGGCCTGATCCGGGAAAGGCAGCCGCAGCCGCTTGGTGCAGGTCAGCCCATTCGTGACCGTCACCGCCGACCCTGCCGCATCGAACCCCTGACGCTGCACGGTGACCGCTTGCGCCACCGCCGCCGCAGGATCGGATGCGGCGACCGTCCATCCGTCCGCATTGACCGTCTGGAAGGGGGTATTGGCGGGGGCCTGGCTGCCGTGCTCCGGCAAAATGACGGGGACCAGCCCCAGCGACAGCCCCGGCATCAGCGCAACCCTACCAGGCCGCTGGCGGTGGTTCCGGTGGCCAGCACATGGCTGACGCGCAGCGGATAGATCATGCCACCCAGCACACCTGTCAGTGTGACCGTATCCCCGCTGACCATGGTGACCCGCAGAGTGCCGGGGCCACCGACATAAATTGCGCGCGTTGCAAGGGTCAGGGGCTGCGTGTCGCTTGCAGAGATGGGGGTCGCGCCTTCTGCCGGGGAATCCAGTCCGGCCTGATGGGTCTTGAAAACATCTGACATATCTTTTGCTTCCTGATTGTGGCCGCCTGGGCCGGTCAGGAGCAGAACTCGCACAACAGGACTAAAGAAGCTGTCGGCCAGCGCACAACCGCTTTACACACCGTTAATGCTTTACACATGGTTAACCATGCACTTCGCATCCTGTCCGGTGCCGGACGATCCGCCCGACACTCAGCCGTAGTAGCTGTAGCCGTATTCCTTGCCCATGAACCGGCACTTGTTCAGCACGACGCCCATCACATTGGTCTGGGTGGCAAGCTCGCGCTCGCAGGTGTCGATTTCCTTGACCGTTGTGGTCTCGGCCTCGGCGACCAGCAGCACACAGTCAACTTGCCCGGCAAAGGCCATGGCATCGTCGCTGACCAGCATGGGCGGCATGTCAAAGATCATCAGGTCAGGCGCATAGCGGGCCTCGATGTCGGCCAGAATGGCCTGTACGCCAGAGCCGTGCAGCAGTTCTGCCGGATTGCGCACCGCAGCATCGGTCAGGGCAAAGGCCAGATTGTGATTGAAACACAGCGCGGCCTCGGCAAAATCAGCCTGCCCCTGCAGCACCTCGGCAAAGCTCTTGACGGGTTTCTGACCCAGCGTCCGGGCCAGAGAGGGGCGGCGCAGATCGAGTTCTGTCACGATGGTGCGGAGGTCGGGCTGCCGGGACAGGCTGAAGCCGAGGTTCAGGGTGATCGTGCTTTTGCCGCAGCCAGGGGTGGGCGAGGTGATGGCTAGCCTGCACCACTTGTTGGCGCGCATGGTCTGCAACACCTTGGTCCGCATCACGTCAAACGGGGCGGCGTCCTGTCCGCCCGTCAGGGTCATGATCCGGGCCTTTTTCAGCACATCCGCATCGGGCGACAGGGGCGACAAGGCAAGCCAGGCTGCGTCAGCGGCCATCTCCGGGCCTGACTGCAAAGCCTCCAGCACCGCTTGCGCCTCGGATCTTGCGGGCACGGCGGGCGCATCTGCGCGGGCATCTGCGCGCGCAACGCGGGCTTTGGCCAGGGCTTCCTGTATCTTTTCCATCGTCTGTCTTCCCTTATGTCCCGCCTGCCGCGTCAGTAAAAGCGTTGCAGTGTCTGCTCCAGCAGCAGGTCAAGCGGCATGTAACGCACATGAATCACCCAAAGCCCTGCAGCAATCACCAGCAGCACCAGCACGACCCCGCCCCAGATCGTTAGAGTGCGCCGCAACACTTCACCCTTTGTGCGCAGATAGGGCAAAGTGGCAAAGGGCGTGATGCCAAGACCGTTGCTCAGATCCACCGGGCGGCGGATGCCGGCCTTGAAGGCCTCCAGCAAGGCCACCAGCGCCAGCCCAAGGAACAACCCGCCCCCCACACCACCGGCGGCAATCAGCGGGCGGTTCGGGCTTGTGGGTTCGCGCGGTGCAATCGCCTGTTCGATCACGGAGATCCGCTGGCCTTTGGACAAGGCCTCGATCATGTCGCCGGTTTCCGCCTTTGCCTTGTTCTGGACGGCCGCGTTGTATTGCTGGCGCGTGGCCGCATAATCGCGCTCGAGGGTTTCCAGCGACACGGCATTGCTGGGGGTCGCCGCGATGGACGCCGTCACGGCATCAATCTCGGCCTGGATCTGTGCCCTTTGCTGGTCCAGAAAGCCCAGCTGACCATCCAGATCGGCAAGCTGGACCTCAAAGGCGGACAGCCGTTGGCCATCCTCTCCGACAGCCGCGCCGGTGACCTGCCCTTCCACCACGCGTTCCAGTGCCGCGATCTGGGACGTCAGAAGCCTGACCCTGGGGTTCTCGGGGGACAGCACGGCCAAAGCCCCGGACAATTCATTGCGCAGGGTCTGCAGCTGGGCCTGTTCAGGGGTGCGCTGACTGGCAGGGACAGTCTCATTTGCACCGGCGGCAGCCTCGTGCAGCCGCACCATCCGTGCCCGGCGGTCACGCAGTTCTGCATCCGTGCGTTCGATCTGCAACAACCGCTCCTGTGCGGCCGCCTGCTGGGTGCGGCGGAAATCAAGGCTGTCGGGCAAAGCGGTCATGTTGCGCTCGGTGAACTCAAGGATCACGGCGGCCTTCTGCGCCAGTTCCCGGTCCAGCCGTGCCACCTCCTGCACAAAGAAATCCAGTGTCTGCCGGGCCACCCCGGTCCGCATCGCCACGTCTTCGCGCAGGATCAGGGTCACGATCTCATTGGTCACCGCGGCTGCCAGATCCGATGATGGCGCGGTGAAGCCAACCGTCACAATGGTCGCCTGCACATCGCTGCGCCGCTGTGCCGGAGAGCTTCCGACCGTCCGGATGGAAATACGCTGCCGCAGATCTTCGACAATCTCTTCCGCGCTGAGCGGCCGTCTGCCATCCGCGGTCCGCGCGGCATAGATCCCCAGCCGGTTGGCCATCTCGATCAGAATGTCGCGGGTCAGGATGCGCTGCTGGATGATCTGCAGCTGCTCTGTGGCCTGGGTGCGCACGGTCGAGGCTGCCAGCTCATCGGGAATCTGTTCGGATTCCACCACCAGCCGCGCTTCGGCGGAATAAACCGTGGGCAGCATCCGCGCCAGGGTGATGCCAAGCGCCGAACAGAGGATGACGATCAGTATGAACCAATGAAGCCGCCGCAGAAAAAGCGTGGCGTAGAAACGCAAATCCATTCTTCAGGTGCCCTTCTGTTGGCTGGTGACGCTTACAAACGCCGGGCCTTGTTCTTCCAGACTGCCCGCAAAGAACACGCCGTCATCCAGAACCTGCTGTACCGTCAGGCGCGTAACCTTCAGGGTATTTTTCGTATACGCATAGACCATTGCAAAATCACAAAGTTGATTGACCAGCCGGGGCACGCCGCCAGACGCATCATGCACCAGATCGGCGGCGGGCAGGCTGAAGATGTCGGGCGCGCCGCCGGCAACCTCCAGACGATGCCGGATATAGGCACGCACCGTCTGCGCGTCCATCGCCGGCAGGTGAAACGCGGCCGAGACGCGCTGTGCGAACTGGCGCAGATCGGCGCGGCGCACGATGTCGCGCAATTCGGGCTGGCCGACCAGGACCAGTTGCAACAGCTCGTCCTTGTTGGCGTTGATATTGGTGAACATCCGCAGCTCTTCCAGACTTTCCCGGCTCAGGTTCTGGGCCTCGTCGAAAATCAGGATCACCCGCTTGCCGGCCGCATATTCGTCGATCAGATACTGCTGGAAACGTCCGAACAGATCAACATAGGTTTCCCCCGGCAAGGCCGGCTGGTCCAGTGCCAGCAGGACCCAGCGCAACAGCTCCCCCCGGTCGCCATGGGCATTCGACACCAGACCGATGCGCACATCTTCGGAAACCGTTTTCAGAAGGTGGTGCAGAAGCGTGGTCTTGCCGGCCCCGACCTCTCCGGTGATCAGCGTGATCGGCGCACGGGTCAGGATGCCGTATTCCAGCATGGAAAACGCACGGGCATGCGGCTTGGACCAATACAAAAAGTCCGGGTCCGGGACGAGCGAGAAGGGGCGCTCTTTCAGCCCGAAAAACTCTGTATAGATGTTCAAACTGCTGCCCATACCCGCCCGGCCACTACTGTATCACTCAATGCCCTGCAGATCCTTGACGAAAATAGAGGCCAGCGTGTGGCGATCGGAAAAAAACTCAGCGCCGCTATACAGGAAGTCAGGCCATGACGCGAGGCTGTGCTCTGCTGCAGTGCAGTATACACAAACACCCTCACCGACAAGATGAAGCCGCCGCAACCAGGGCGGGATTTCCCGAGACCCCGTGCCGCAATGCACCGGCGGCCTCATTTTCGGGCGCCTTGATCAAGACTTGCACCGATAGGGGTATGATTGCACAGGATGTGGAAACAATACCCGGTGTCAGCTTTTATTATTCTATTTCAAAGCCAAACGGATCTTATATGATGCCATGAAGATGACGAAAGGATTGTTGTCGAGGTTAAAAGTGTGTAAAGAATGAGAAGCTGTTGAATGAGATTCGAAGGATCGATTTCAGCGGTCAGCGCCTGAAAGTATGTATGTCCGCGGCGCAGGACCTTGTGAGTTTACAGTCGCTTGTGCTGCGTTGCGGCGACATTTGAGGCATTTATCATGACCGCGCATTATCATAATATTTTCGGATCTGCTGACGACGCCCACCCTGTGCTGCCAAGCCAGGAAACAATCCCCCGCCGGCGGCGGCTCTACCGCGGGATCGGCAAGCGCATCGTTGATGTGACGCTGGTGCTGATGGCGGCGCCGGTCATTCTGATTGTGATCGGCCTGCTGGCCTTGCTTGTCGCCCTGGATGGCGGACGGCCGTTTTATGTCCAGAAACGCGTTGGTCGCGGCGGCCGCATTTATACAATGTGGAAGCTGCGCTCGATGGTTGTCGATGCGGACAGCCGACTTGAGGCGCATCTGCGCCAGAATCCGGTCGCGCGGACAGAATGGGACAGCACGCAGAAGTTGAAATCCGATCCGCGGATCACGGCGTTCGGCCGGTTTATCCGGAAATCCTCGCTGGACGAGCTGCCACAGCTCTGGAACGTCTTCAAAGGCGACATGAGCCTTGTGGGGCCACGCCCCATGATGGTCAACCAGCAGGATCTTTACCCCGGCAAGGACTATTACGCCCTGCGTCCCGGCATCACCGGGCTTTGGCAGGTTTCGGCGCGCAACGACTCCACCTTTGCGGACCGCGCCCGCTTTGACGCGGAGTATAATCGCGACCTGTCCTTCGGGGCCGACATACGGCTCATTCTGGCCACTGTGCGCGTCGTGCTGCGGGCAACCGGGCACTGATTTCACCGCACTGTGCGGGCGGCCAAAAGAAATTTTGGAATCGCATATTTTGTCAATGCTGACTTATGCTATGTGCATGAGCATCAGGCCCAGACGGGCCCTTTCCAGGAAAGACGGACCCTCATATGCCCATGTTGCGCGCTTCCGCTCTGCTTCTGAGCACGTTTCTGGTCCTCTCCGGATGTCAGAGTTCTGAAGAGAAGGCCGAGGGCTATTTCCAGTCTGGCCTGACCCTTCTGGCCGCTGGCGATGAAGAGCGCGCGCTGGTCGAATTCCGCAATGTGTTCAAATATGACGGCTTCCACAAGGACGCCCGCAAAACCTATGCCGATATCCTGGTGAAACGGGGCGATCTGCGCGAGGCTTATGGCCAGTATCTGCGACTGATCGAGCAATACCCCGACACGGTCGAGGTCCGTCAGACACTGGCCGAAATGGCTCTGGCGCAGGGCAATTTTGACGAGACGGAACGTCATGGGCGTGCCGCCCTGCAACTGGCCCCGGATGCACCCGACGTGCAGGCGATTGGTCTGGCCCTCGACTACCGCGCTGCCGTCCTCGCCCGGGATGTTGGGGCGGAAGCCGACATCGCCCGCAAGGCCGAAGCCTTGCAGGCAGGGCTGCCGCAAAATCTGGTCCTGCGGCGCATCCTGATCGACAACAGGATGCGTGGCCCCGAGCCGCAGACCGCCCTTGCGCAAATCGACGCGGCTCTGGAGATTGAGCCGGAGAGTTTCGAGTTTCACAGCATGCGGCTGAGCCTTCTCGGGCAGGCCGAGGATGTCGCGGGATTTGGGCAACAGCTGAAAACCATGGTTGCGCTGTTTCCGGAAAACGAAGAGCTGAAAGCCTCCATGATCCGCTGGCTCATGGTGCAGGGCGATACCGCCGGTGCCGAGGCCTTTCTGCGGGATCAGGCGGGCGATCTGACAGCTGACCCCAAGGGCCATCTGGAGGTGGTTTACCTGCTCAGCACAACCAAAGGCCGGGAGGCGGCGCAGGCCGAGCTGGAACAGCTGATCGCGGCCAATGCCGGGACTGCGAACGCTGATCTTTATGGGGCCTTTCTGGCCACCATGACTTTTGAGGACGGGCAGAACGATCAGGCCATTGCGCAACTTGGCGCCATTCTGGAAACAGCCGCGCCTTCGGATCAGACCCGCAAACTTATGACCATGCAGGCCCAGATGCTGGATCGCACCGGCGCACGCGACAAAGCCGAGGTTCTGGTTGAAAAGATCCTGACCGAAGACGCCAGCAACGTCGATGCCCTGAAACTCCGGGCCGCCTGGCATATCGCCGCCGACCGCGCAGGTCTGGCGATACAGGATTTGCGGACCGCCCAGGGTCAGGCCCCGCGCGACCCGCAGATCATGACCCTGATGGCCGCCGCCTATGAGCGGGATGGCAACCGTGATCTTGCCGCCGAACAATTGGCCAAAGCGTTTGAGGTCTCCCGGGCCGCACCGGACGAATCGCTGCGTTACGCCAGTTTTCTGCTGCAGCAAGGCCGGCCACAGGTGGCAGAGACTGTCCTGACGGATGCGCGCCGGGCGTCTCCGGCCCATGTCGGGGTCTTGCAGGCCCTGGCCGAGGTGCTGCTGGAAAATGCGAAATGGCCGCAGGCGCGTGAAGTGGCCGACACCTTGCGCCAGCTCGGCACCCCCGAAACCCTCGCAGCCGCCGAACGGATTCAGGCGGCCACGTTGTTCGGGCAGGACAGGATGGATGAAGGCCTGGCCTTGCTGGAAGCCCAGGCGGCGGCCAGCAGCGATGATGTCCGGCCTTCGGTCACCGTGGTGATGATCCAGATCCGCGCAGGCAGAACCAATGAGGCCCGCAGCTTTCTGGACGAGGCGCTGAAGAAGGCGCCAAATGATCCGACCCTTCGCGTGCTGAGCGCAAATGTCGATGCCCTTCTGGGCAAGACCACCGAAGCCGAGGCCGCGTATCGTGCCCTGATCTCTGATGATCCGACAGCCGATCTGCCGGTCCGCATGCTGTATGGGCTGCTGGTCAGCGAGAGCCGCGATGCCGATGCCCGCGCGGTGCTGGACGCCGGTCTGGAGGCGCAGCCCGACAATGAAAGCCTGCTCTGGACCCGGGCGGGCCTGCTGGAACGGGACGGCAGGTTCGACGAGACGATTGCGATCTACGAGAAACTTTATGAGCGCAACAGCTCGAACATTGTAGCCGCCAACAACCTTGCCAGCATGATCACCAGCTACCGGGACGATCCCGAAAGTCTGGAGCGGGCCTATGCGATCGCGCGGCGCCTGCGCGACAGCCCGGTGCCCGCCTTTCAGGATACCTATGGCTGGATCGAATACCGGCGCGGCAATCCGGACGTGGCCCTGAAATATCTGGAACCCGCGGCAAAAGGCTTGCCCGACGATCCGCTGGCACAGTTTCACCTTGGCATGGCCTATGCTGATCTGGGCCGCAAGGACGAGGCCATCGCACAATTGCGCCGGGCTCTGGAGCTGGGGGCGGGGCGTGATCTGCCGCAACTCAGGCAGGCCGAAGAGAAACTGGGCGCGCTGACCGCAGCCCCGTAAAAAGCCGGCAGACCCTGCACCTCCCTATGGTTAAGATCTGTGGATAAGTTGTACTCCTGCCACGTTGCGCAGATGAGATCCGTCACGCGAAGGTTCCATGCCATTCTCACTTTCGGGATTTTGAGTTTCCGTCTACAGATAAAAACAACAGCCTTGCCACATCACGGACCGGCAGCACCGCAAGGGCAGGCCCCCGTAGGAGAAATGACCATGTCACGACAGATCTTCACTTTGTGTGCCGGGGTCCTTGCCCTGCTTGCCAGTTTTGCCACCGGAGCCATGGCCCAGGACGGCTACCGCCTGCGCAGTGGCGATACGTTGCGCGTCGAGGTGCTGGAAGATCCAAGCCTCAACCGTGCGGTCCTTGTGGCACCCGACGGGCGCATCGCCCTGCCGCTGGCGGGCGGTATTCCGGCAGCAGGCCGCACCCTCGAAGCGGTGCAGGGTGAGCTTGCCTCAAAACTCGCCCCGAACTTTGCCGCCCCGCCCACCGTGTTTGTGGCACTGGAGCGCCAGAGGGACATCGTCCCGTCCGGCCAGTCGGCAAAAGAGGCGGTGATTTCGGTCTTCGTGATGGGCGAGGCCACCCGGCCCGGCAAGCTTGACCTGACGCCCGGCACCACAGTTCTGCAGGCTTTTGCCCAGATGGGCGGATTCAGCAAGTTTGCGGCAACCAAACGCATTCAGCTGCGCCGCGGCGCACAAAGCTGGACCCTGAATTACAAGGCGATCGAGGCCGGAACCAGCACGGCGGGCGACACCGTTCTGGCGGAAGGCGATGTCCTCGTCATCCCGCAACGAAAACTGTTCGAATAAGGACAGATGGATATGGACCGGTTCCTGCCTGCAACCCTTGGTGCCGCCTGTCTGGTGGCAGGGCTTGTCCTGCCCGGCATGGCGCAGGCGCAGGAGCCGGGCGGTCTGCGTCTGACCTTCGGGATCGATCAGGGCCTTCACTGGCGCGACAACCCCGACCTTGATATCCCGTCTTCCGGCACTGAGGCCACCAGCCGCACCCAGCTGCGCTTTGGCCTTGTGGCTGAAACCCGCATCCAGCGTCTGGCTTTCGATCTTGGCGGAACGGTGGTTGCGGGCAATGGGTCAGAAAAAGGCCTCACCACGCCCTCTGCCACGCTGGCCTATCGTCTGGAAAGCGCCGCGACCGCCCTGGAGCTGGAGGCGTTTTTGCGCGAGGCGGATGTTGATACGCTGGATTTCATCTTTGGCGGTGACGATCTGGATGCGCCTGTCGTGACAGCGGTCACAGGGTCCGGCACCCGCCGTCAGACCGGGGCCACGGCTTCGGTCGAATTCGGTCGTGATGCGCCGTTCGGGGGCCGTTTCTCTTTGGGGCGCACCGAAACCGATTACGTTGACACAACCGATCCCAGCCTGATCGACAACCACCGTACCACGGCACGGCTGGCCTTGCGCTTTGATCTGACCGAGGTCACCAGCGCGACCACCACCCTGTCCGCCACCCGGCTGGAAGAGGCGGGCGCGCCGCGCGAGGACACCGAAACCCTGACGATCGGCCTGACCCACAGCCGGCCCGACGGGGCCTATAGCGCCAGCATGACCATTGGCCGCACTGAGGATGGCACGCGCGAGTCGCTCAGCTTTGGCCGCAGCCTTGATCTGCCGGCCGGGCAACTTTCGGCCAGCCTCGGCCTCAGCCGTCCGGTCACCGGAAAGACCCAAGGGATCGGCACGCTGGACTGGCAACAGGATCTGGCGCACGCGACCTTCCGGCTGGGTCTGGCCCGCTCTGTCACCGGCAATGACCGGGATGAAGAAACCCGCGTCTCGCGTCTGACCCTGTCTTATGCGCAGGAACTGACGCCCACCCTTGGCCTGAACCTGTCGGCAGGTCTGCAGGACAGCAGCGAAACCCAGACCGGCCTGTCCAGCCGCACCACCAACCTGAGCGCCAGCCTGCGCCAGGAACTGGCACAGGACTGGGGACTCAATCTGGGGGTCACCCACAGGATCAAGGATGACAGCGCTGCCGGACGGGCAAGATCCAACGGTGTGTTCCTGTCGCTCAGCCGGGATTTCGTGTTTTATCCCTAAGCTTCCCGCCGCGCGTGCGAAGGCTTCCCCGGATGCAGGCCATCACAAGCTTGCAGCCCGGCGAATCACGGTTTCGCGACCGGCCGGGGCCGCTGTGGCCCGGCAGACATGACAGCACATCGCCGGAGCAGGACATTGCAGGAACAGAACGGTTGTCCACGATTTGCGCGATACTCGGCGCGCGCCATCGTGACTGTCAACCATAAAGAAACAGTGTGCCTGAAAGACGTGAAAAACAAGGCTGATCGCGATCTGATCTCAGCAGATTGCCCTTGAAATTATCGCCATTTTGCCTCATTGTTAACTCAAGTTAACGGCAACGTGTTTCGAATCAAAAGACGATGCCGTTACGAGGAAAAGCAATGTATTTCCATTAGGGAGCTTAGGCTATGCTTGATTTTATTCGTACTACGGCACTGGGCGCTGTTGCGGCCCTCGCAATCGGTGCAACCTCTGCAGGGGCTGTCACCTTCGCATTTGACAGCAACGGCGGCAGCGGCACCGGTGTCGACAACGGCCCGGTCGGTGCATATGACTTCCAGATCTCGTTGGTCAGCAACAACAATGGCACGGGTGGTATCTACACCACCGCCACTGGCGTCGCAGATCAGGCCTATGAAGTCAGCGGTGTGTGGCAGTATTCGACATCTGATGTCGACGGATCAAGCTTCGACCCGTTCGGCTACTTCATCGACTCGGTTTTCATCAATCTGGTGCAGCTGAGCACGAACGGTATGCCCGCTCCGGCGTTCCAGAACGGTGTCTTCTCGTTCCTGGTTGCTGCTGGTCAGGCCTTCGGCTTCTACGCCTATGCCAATGACGGCATCCTCGGGTCGTCCACCAGCATTGCCTATGGCAACCTGACACCGGTTCCGCTGCCAGCTGGCGGCCTTCTGCTCCTGACCGCTCTGGGTGGGGTTGCGCTGGTGCGTCGTCGCAACAAAGCTGCAGCAGCAGCCTGATCGGTTCGCCATCACAGATCTTATGAACAGGGCACCTTCGGGTGCCCTGTTTGTTTTGCTGTGAAATCTCCGGGCCTCCCGCGGTTGTGAGCGGTGCGGCAAGCCAGAATATGGGCAGGCCCGGGGCCAGACGTCCAAAAGATAAACACTCCGTTTCCTGTGCCTGATCCTTGTGTATCCTGCTGGCCGGACAAAGCTTTTTCCCCTACAGTAAGCGCGATTTCATTCCAGTCCGGATACCCCCCATGACCTTTTCCACCAGTCAAAGCCCGTCCTTTGCCGTGAACCCGATCGGCCTTGGCTGGTTTGCGCTTCTGGTCGTGGCGGCGATCCCGGTGTACTGGATCGGCTTTGTCTCGCTCGGGGCGGCCTGGATCACCCCGGAATACAGCCACGGGCCGCTGATCCCGCTGATTTCGCTGTATCTGTTCCTGCGCGAATTGCGCGACTCCCCGGCCCCCGCACACCACAGCGTCATCAACCGCAAGCCCGGCATTGCCCTGATCCTGTTTTCCCTGGCGTTCGGCATTTTCGGCAACATGATCCGCATTCCCGATGTGGTGACCTATGCCTTTATCCTCTGGGTCGGCGGCGTGGTGCTGACCGTGATGGGATGGGAGCGTGGCAAGCGCCATCAGCTGCCGGTGCTGCACCTGATCTTCATGCTGCCGCTGCCGCAGATGCTGTTCTGGAAAATGACCATCTTCCTGCAGCTGGTGTCGTCCAACATCGGCGTCTGGTTTATTCAGCTGATGAACATCCCGGTGTTTCTGGAAGGCAATATCATCGACCTTGGGGTCTACAAACTGCAGGTGGCCGAGGCCTGTTCGGGGCTGCGCTATCTGTTCCCGATCCTGTCGTTCTCCTACCTGTTCGGCATCCTGTACCGGGGACCGTTCTGGCACAAAGCGGTGCTGTTCCTGATGGCAGCACCCCTGACCGTGCTGATGAACTCGTTCCGGATCGGGATGATCGGGGTTCTGGTCAACAGCTATGGCATTGGCCAGGCAGAAGGATTCCTGCACTTCTTTGAGGGCTGGGTGATCTTCGGCGCCTGTATCGGCATTCTGTTCCTGACCGCCATCGCCCTGCAGCGGCTGACGCCGAGCCCGATGTCCCTGTCGGAAACCATCGACCTTGATACCGCAGGCCTTGGCACGCAGATGCAGCGTATCACCGGCCTTGCCCCGGCGCGCGGGCTGGCCGTGGCCGCCCTGCTGACGCTGGTGATCGGGGCCGCCTTCGTGCTGACGCCCGAGCGCCCGGTGCAGACCGTGGCGCGCGAAGGCTTCTCCGGCTATCCGCGCGATCTGGGCGAATGGTCCGGCGCGGTGCAATCGCTGGAACCCGAGGTTGAACGGGTACTGGGCGCCACCGATTACATCAACGCCACCTATATGGCGGCGGGGGAACGCAGCTATGTGAACCTGTTCTCGGCCTGGTATGAAAAGCAGACCGAAGGCTCTGGCATCCACTCGCCCGAGGTCTGCCTGCCCGTCGGCGGCTGGGAGATTTTCTCGCTGACGCAGCACACGGTCAACCTGCCGGATTCGCCTTACGGCAGCTTTCCGGTCAACCGCGCCGTGATCCAGAAAGGCCTGTCCAAACAGCTGGTCTATTACTGGTTCGAACAGCGCGGCAAGCGCCAGACCAATGACTACGCCGCCAAGATCGGCGTGGTCTGGGACAGCCTGACCATCGGCCGCAGCGACGGTGCCATCGTCCGCTTTGTCACCCCGATTGAGGAGGGTGAAACCGAGGCAGAGGCAGAGGCCCGCATGCTGCGCCTGATGGCTCTGGCCCTGCCGGGACTGCCCCGGTTCATCCCGGAATAGCCGCGCGCGCCCCTTGTGCAAGCTGCGCAGGGCACTGTCCTGATCCAGAAAAGCGGAAACCGCCGGGGGAAAATGCAGCAGCGTTGTGACCAGCACCGAAACACTCACAGGGCATGAAAAGCCGCCTCCCGGGGTGGTTGTGGGCGGGGCCGCAAAAATGGGCGAAACCTGAAGCGTCAGGCGACGCGAGAGGGACGCAAAATTGCAGACAAGCACCCGCAACCGGGGCAGACGGGTCTGATCCCCGGCCGGGATGCGGACAGAGCCGACGTGCGGCATCGGGCAGAGAATCTGTTTTTGCTTTGGCAATGCCATCATCCAGAAGCTCATCTTCCGGCAGGACAACGGTTTTCCGGCTCTGAAACGACCTGAAGCGCACTAAAGCGCTTGACACCGATCTCCAGCGCGTGATTTTCGCGGGGCGGTACCCAATCTTGTCCGCCTTGCGTTGAATGGTTATAATCTTTGATTATTAAGGTGCCTGTCCCATGTTCAGCTATGTCATCATGACGCGGTTCAACCTGGCCACGCCGGGAAAGGAAGCCGCGATCCGGACACAAGCCGGCTGGCTTGAAGGCAGGTTCCACCTATTCGAGACTTACTGCCTTCCCTCGATTGCGGCGCAGCGTAACACGGCTTTTGACTGGATCATCTATTTCGATATCGACACGCCCGATATCTTCAAGCGCCACATCACGGCGTTGCAAAAGGTTTTCCCCTTTCACGCCTATTACACGCCGCTCTTCCGCAGCGAAGGCTGGAACCGCTCCTTGCGGGAAACCTATCCGTTGCAGGAAAAGCTGCTGCTGACCACGCGGCTGGACAATGACGATGCCTTGCCGGTCGATTTCACCGACCGGCTGCAGGCGGCGGTCCGGGCCAACCAGTTCCGGCCGGGGGCCTATAATTTCCGCAATGGCCTGATCCGGCAAGGCGATGCGCTCTATGCCATTGACCACCCCAAAAATGCCTTTTTCAGCCGTCTGGAGCCTGTCGAGGGCGCGTTGTGCCCGGCCCCGGCGATCCAGCACATGCAGCTCGACACTTATGGACCGATCCACCAGATTGATGGCGCGCCGGGCTGGTTGCAGATCGTGCACGAGACCAATGTGTCCAACAAGGTCCGCGGCAACCGCGTGGCACCCGACCCTTATCTGCACCTGTTCCCGCCGCAGGTCATGGAGGGGCTGTCGCATCCGTCGTCCTTCGAGATCATGGCGCAGAATTTCATCCAGACCCCGCTCTGGTCTCTCCGCGACCGCATGGTCGAAATCTGGCGTATGAGGGGATCACGCCGCAAACAGGGCTGAGGCCGTCTGGCCGGACCCGCGCAGGGCTGTCGCGCAAGGTGCAGAAATGGGCCACACTGTGCAGAGGTGCTCAAGGCCAGCCTGCAGAGGTCAGGTCTGTCCTTGAGTGGACCTGTGATTGTTTCCACTACAGCCACAAACTTGCCGCATTTTCCACCTGCAGTTGCCGCTTTCCCGGATCACCACAGTCCCTGAATCAAAAGATCCGGGGCCGATATGACTGCAGTTTCCCCCTCCCCCTACCGTGATGCCCTGCGCAGCCTGCGCCGTGGGCTGATGATGACAGCGGGTCTGTCCGCCATCATCAGCGTGCTGATGCTGACCGGGTCGATCTACATGCTGCAGGTCTATGACCGGGTGCTGAGTTCCGGGTCGGTGCCCACATTGATGGCGCTTTTTGCCATTGTCGTGATGCTCTACAGTTTTCTGGTGGTGTTCGACGGGTTGCGGATGCGGCTGTTGTCGCGGCTGGCGCTGCAGCTGGACGACCGGCTGTCGGGCCTGACCTTCCGCGCCGATCTGGCCACGGCCCGTGCAGGCACCCCCGGCAGTCTGGGCCGCGATCTGGAAGTGCTGCGCGGCTTTCTGGCCGGTCCGGCCACGCTGGCGCTGTTCGATCTGCCCTTCACGCTGCTGTTTGTCGGGGTGCTGTTCGTGATCCACCCGATCTTAGGCTGGCTGACGCTGGGCGGCATGGCCCTGGCGGCGGCTCTGGCCGCGGTGAACCGGCTGGTGCTGAAGGCCCCCACCGCCAATGCGCATCTGCCCGATCTGGCGCGCCAGCGTCTGGCCGAAGCGGCCCGGCGCGGGGCGGCCACAGTGGCGGCGCTTGGCATGGAACGGCACGTGCTGGGCCGCTGGCTGGGGCATCACCGCCAGACCCTTGGCCATCAGCAAAAGGGGGCCGAACCGTCCGAGACGCTGTCGGCCCTGTCGCGCGGCCTGCGCATGCTGTTGCAGTCGGCGCTGCTGACGGCGGGGGCCTGGCTGGTGATCGGCGGGGCGATTTCGGCCGGCGCGATCGTTGCCGCCTCCATCCTGTCAGGGCGCGCCCTGGGTCCGGTGGATCAGCTGATCGGCCAGTGGCGCAGCCTGACCCAGGCCCGCGCTGCCCATGACCGGCTGGCACAGCTGCAGGCCCCGGCACCCGCCGTGATGAGCCTGCCCGCGCTGACCGGCGCGCTGGAGGTGCAGGATCTGACCTGCTTTGCCCCAAAACGCGAGGATGGTGCAGCGCCTGCAAAACTGCTCGACGGGGTGTCGTTCACTCTGGCGGCGGGCGAGGGGCTGGGGCTGGTCGGGGCGTCGGCCAGCGGCAAATCCACCCTTGCCCGGGCCATTGTCGGCGCGCTGCGCGCCGATTCCGGCGACATCCGCTTTGACGGGGCCAGCCTGCGGCATTGGGACCCGGACCGTCTGGGCCGCCAGATCGGCTATCTGCCCCAGCGCATCGACCTGATGCCGGGGTCCTTGCGCGACAACATCGCCCGCTTTGACCCGCAGGCCACCGATGCCGGGGTGATCGCCGCGGCGCAGGCGGCGGGCGTGCACGACATGATCCTGCGCCTTCCCGGCGGCTATGCCACCGACCTGAGCCAGAGCGACCTGCCGCTGTCGGGCGGTCAGATCCAGCGCATCGGGCTGGCCCGCGCGCTGTATGGTGATCCGCGGCTTCTGGTGCTGGACGAGCCCAATGCCCATCTCGACATGGCGGGCGAGGCGGCACTGATCCGCACCCTGACCGCCCTGCGCGCGACCGGGGTCACCGTCATCGTCATGGCGCACCGGGCCGGGGCTTTGGCCGCCGTGGACCGGCTGATGGTGATCGAAGACGGGCGCATCCTTCAGGACGGCCCCCGCGATGCGGTGCTGACCAACCTTGGCGGTGCCCGCACAGCGCCGTCGCCGACGGTTCCTGCCAAGCTCACCGTCCGCGCGCTGCCCCCCCGCACAGCGCCGGGGCAGGGCACGGGTGCTGCCGGGCAAAAATCCACAGTCTCCGCACAAAGCACCCGGGCGATGCTGTTCCGGGTCCTGCAGCAAAAGAGCGCATCATGACAGCGATAGCCGATCCCGCCGTTTCCGGTTTTGGCCCCGGTTTTGGGCCGGTGATCCGGACCACCCCTCTGATCCGGGCCGGGGCCATCGGCCTTGCGCTGCTGGTGGGGGGCCTGGGTGTCACCTCTGCCCTGATCCCGATTGACGGTGCCGTCATCGCCAGCGGCCAGCTGATGGTTCAGGGCAAGGCCCAGCCGGTGCAGAGCCTTGATCCGGGGATTGTCACCCATGTTGCGGTCAGGAACGGCGATCATGTGGCGGCCGGTGCGGTCCTTTTGTCGCTTGATCCGACGGTCGCAAAGGCCCGGCTGGACATCGCGCGCGACCAGCTTGCCAATGCGCTGGCCGAAGAAGCCCGGCTGATGGCCGAGGCCAATGGTCTGGACACCCCCGATTTCACCAGCCCCCCCCTGCCCTTTGACGCCCCCGATCTGACCCGCGCCATTGCCCGCCAGCAGGCCATGTTCGCCGCACGTCAGGCCCAAAGGGCCGAGGCGGTGGCAAGACTGGCCGAAACCAATGCCCAACTGACCGCCCAGATGGCCGGAATCGCCGCCCAGACCACGGCCGCGCAGGAAGAATCCCGTCTGCTGCAAACCGAACGCGAGCGGATGGCGACATTGGTGGCGCAGGGTCTGGCCCGGCAATCGCCGCTCAGTGATATTCTGCGTCAGGAGGCGGCGCTCACGGGGCGTCTTGCCGGTCTGGAAGCCGAAGCGATCGGGCTGGAAGCGGCGCGGCGCGATGCGGTCCTTGCCCTGAACCAGCAGGATCGCCAGATTGCAACCGAAGTGGCCGAAGGGCTGCGCGACAGCGGGGCGCGGATTGCCGAACGCACGGCGGAAATCCTGTCGCTGACCGAGGCCTTGGTGCGCAGCGACCTGCGCGCGCCGGTGGCGGGCGTGGTGCATGAACTGGCGGTCACCGCCCCGGGTGCCGTGATTGCAGCCGGGGCCACCGTGATGCAGATCGTGCCCGCCGACCGCGCGATGGAAATCGAAGTGGCTGTCGATCCGCGCAGCATCGAAAACATCCACCCCGGCCAGAGCGCCGAAATCATGCTGGGCCTGACCAATGCCCGCTCGCTTCCGCGTCTGCCTGCGCATGTCACCAACGTGCCCCCCGGTGCGATCACGGATGAAGCCACCGGGCGCAGCTTTTACCGTGTCACCCTGATGCTGGATGACACCAGCCTGCTGCAAGGCATGCAGCTGGTGCCGGGCATGCCGGTCGAGGCTTTCCTTGCCACGGGCGAGCGGCCCTTGCTGTCCTGGCTGCTGGCCCCGCTGTTGCGGCCCATGGCGCATGCGCTGCGCGAGGACTGACGCGCGCGCCGGCATAAGTGGCACGGCAAAGGCACATCCTCAGGCAAAAATTGCAGCCCGGTGACGGGCTGCTTGCCTTGCCACAGCCCCGGCGGCATCGTGTTTTCCATTGGCGGCAACCGGCGCAAGACCGGCCCGCCCTCACGAGCAGGTGCCTGACAGGTGGCAACGCCATGGATCTTTCCGCCCTGTTTCAGGGCGGCTATCTGGCCGCAAACGGCCAGCCTGCGGCTTTGGGCCGGGGGGCTGAGCCTGTGCCTGCTGACAGCCTGCGCGCCCGCGACGGACAGTGCAGCCCCCGGTTTTCCCTTCGCCAAAAGCTGGCAGGGCAAGACCTCCGGTGCGCCCCGCCTGATGGACAATGCCCTGTGGTGGCACGAATTCCGCGATCCCACGCTGGATGCGCTGATCGCGCGCAGCCTGCGTGGCAGCCCGGATCTGGCCGCGGCACAGGCCCGCGCCACAGCCGCGCTTGCCACCGCCCGAAGCATTCCCGGTGCCCTGTCGGTGACCGGCGGCGGATCGGCTCTGGCAACCGGCGGCAACGGCGCTGCGGGCAATGGCACCCTGTCGGCAGATGCAGGCATTGATCTGCTGTTCGATCCGGGGCGCGGACGCGACGCGGCGCGGCGCGGTGCACAGGCCGGGGCAAGGCAGGCCCTCGCCGAGGCCGCTGGCGCGCGCCTGTTCCTGATCGGCAGGCTGACGGAAACCTATCTGTCGCTGCGCCATGACCAGCGACGGCTTGCCCTGTCCCAGACGGAGGCCGGGCGGCAGCGCCAGACACTGGAAATGGCCCGCACGCTGGCGCAGGCCGGCGAAGGCACGCAGATTGAAACCCTGCGCAGTCAGGCGCGGCTGGCCAGTCTGGACGCCGCGCGCCCGCAGCTGGAAGCCGCCGTTGCCAAAGGCATCCTTCAGCTTTCGGTTCTGGCCGGCGATGCCCCCGGGGCCTTGCCGCCGGATCTGACCGCAAGCCTGCGCAGCCTGGGCGCGCAGCCGCGTGCCCGGCTGGCACCCGATCCCGGCATTCCGGCGGATCTGATCCGCAATCGCCCCGACCTGCAAGTGGCCGAGGCACGCTATGACGCTGCCCGCGCCGCGCTGGGTCAGGCCCGTGCCGCGTTTTTCCCGCAGCTCTCGCTGTCGGGTACCATCGAGGCCGGCCGCACGCTTGGCGCCCCCGGAACCGGGGGGCGCGGGCTGGTCTCGGTCGGCCCGTCCCTGCGCCTGCCCAGCCTGCCGCAAGGCCCGGCCCGCGCCCGCGCCGATGCGGCGGAAGCACAGGTTGTCGCCGCCCATGCGGACTGGACCGCCGCCGTGCTGGGCGCGCTTTACGAGGTCGAGGCCGCCCTGGTGGATTACCAGACAGCGGCAAAAGCCGAAGCCGCCGCCGACCGGGCGGTCGGCCTGCATGCGAAGGCCCGCAGCCTGACCCGCGAGGCGACAGCCGCAGGCGAGGCCACGCTGAGCGATCTGATCGCCGTCGAAGACGCCCTGTCAAACGCGGAATCCGCCTTTGCCAGTGCCCGGCTGTCGCGCGCTCTGGCCTTTGCCCGGCTCAATCAACGGCTGGGGGCGGGGGGGCACCCGCCAGCCCCTGCCGGACAGTGATGTCCCGGCTGTAACGCTCCATTATTTTTTGACTGGCCACAGGACAGGCGCAATAGCAGCATGTTTTGGACATTTTCCGGCAGGATAGTTTCCATATCAAGACAAATGCCTCCAGACCGGATTTCATGACATGTCAAAGACCATCACAGTCTCGACCCACGCCGAACTGATCTCTGCCCTTGGAATGGCAACGGGCGGTGAAACCATCCTGCTGAACCCGGGGAATTACGGCGACCTGAGCCTGGTCGACAAACCGAAGTTCGATCTGGATTTCACGGCCCCGGTCACCATTGCCGCAGCCGATCCTGCAAACCCGCCGGTTGTCACCGGCTTGAAAGTGCACGGCGCAACGGATCTGCATTTCGAGAACATCCTGTTCGACTATACCTATCAGGACGGCCAGCCGAACTGGTACAAGCCCTTCACGGTCTCGGGCAGCGAAAGCATCAGCTTCACCGACTGCACCTTTGACGGTGATGTGGCCCGCGGCCTCACAGCCGCGGACAATGGCTACCCGACAGGCTTTGGCCTGAATGTCACCGGAACCACTGGTATCACGGTCGACAATTGTGAAATCCATGGCTTCTTTCGCGGACTCCTGGTTTCCAATAGCGACGATGTTGCCATAACGGATAACGACATCCATTCCATCCGCATGGACGGCATGAACTTTGCCGCAGTGCAGGGCGTGCTGATCGAAGGAAACCATATCCACGACTTCCTGCGATCGATGGACTCTGACGATCATGCCGACATGATCCAGTTCTGGACATCCGGAACGACCCGTCCCTCAACCGACATCGTCATCCGCGACAATATTCTGGACATCGGCAACGGACATTACACCCAGTCGATCCTCATGCGCAATGAACTGGTCGACCGCGGACTTGCTGGCGAAGAGATGTTCTACCGCAATGTCACCATTGAAGGAAACATCATCGTAAACGGCCATCTTCACGGCATTACCGTCGGTGAAACCGCCGGCCTGACCATCACCAATAACACGGTCCTGCATGATGACGGTGCCAATCCGGACGGGCCAGATTCGTCGGTCGAGATTCCGCGCATTTCTGTCGCCGTGACCTCGACCAATGTGACCATCACCCATAACGCCACCTCCGCGATCAGCGGCCACAACGGCCAGTCAGACTGGACCGTCGGTATGAACGCCTTTGTGCAGGATCAGAACCCGAACGCTCCCGGCTGGTATGGTGACGTGTTCATCGCCTCGACCCTGACCAGCCCTGAGGGGGCAAAGGCCATAAAGGCGCATCCGGACGGGATTCTGGCCCACCTGAATGCGGGTGCTGCTTCGACCATGCCTTCGTCTGACTCTTCCGGTCTTGACGCGGCCTTCCACAGCAGTTCGGACATCACGGGCGGGAAAACGGTTACATTCGATGCGTCCCATTCCACCGGCCCCCAGCCCGAGGGCACGAAATATGTCTGGGACTTCGGCGATGGCACGAAAGCGACCGGCGCCACTGTGACCCATACCTACACGGACGGCGGCAAATATGACGCCCGGCTGACGGTCATTCTTCCCGACGGCACATATGATACGGCCATGGCACGCGTTGTCGTGAATGACACCGAACTGGTCTCGCTTACCGGCAAAGGCACCTTTGTTGCCTCTGTGGCAGGAACAGATACCGTGCTGACCACGATTGCCACACCGGACGCAGGCGGCGGCATCCAGCTGGGCGGACCGGGCGTTTCGGCCAGTGTCGCCCGGACCTACCTGACCCCCGTCTTCGGCAGCGACGATGTCACCATCTCGCTGCGGCTCGATGCCGATGCCGCCGGCGCAACCGGCGAAGTCGTCCGGCTGCACAACAGCTTCATCGTCTCGGTCAATGCCAAGGGCGAAGTTGCGGTCCGTGCCTGGTCGTCAGCAGGCGAAGCCGTCACCCTCACCTCAACCGGCATCCGCGTGAACGATGGCAGCAGCTATGACATCGACATCCGGCTGGAAGAGGGCCGCCTTTCGCTCTGGGTGGACGACAAGATGGTTCAGGACACCGCCTTCAACGGCACCTTTGCCGATGTCGGCAACCATAACCTGACCTTCGGCAACCCTTGGAACAGCGGCTTTTTCAACGGTGATGTCACCGAATTCACGATTGCGGTGAATGACGGGCCGACACTCTTCGATCCGCCCGGTGAGCCTGAAAAAGACGCGGCGGTCCCGCCGGTTCCGGTTCCGCTGCCTCCTCCGCCTCCCCCCCTTCTGCACCTGAGCGACAACGGAACACTTGTTGTCACCCAGGACGGAGCACGGGATGCAATTCAGATTACCGGTCCGCTGGATCCAGAGGGCGGCATTCAGCTTGGCGGTCCCGGTATTTCGGCAAGCGTGGCAAGATCACACCTTGCCCCCATCCTCGGCAGCGACGATGTCACCATCTCGTTGCGCCTCGATGCCGATGCCGCCGGAACAACCGGCGAGGTTCTGCGCCTGACCGGCAGTTTCATTGTCTCGGTCGACTACAAGGGTGAAATTGTGTTCAGGGCCTGGTCGTCAGAAGGCGAAGCCGTCAAGCTCACCTCAACCGGCATCCGCGTGAACGATGGCAGCAGCTATGACATCGACATCCGGCTGGAAGAGGGCCGCATGTCGCTCTGGGTGGACGGCAAGATGGTGCAGGACACCGCCTTCAACGGCACCTTTGCCGATGTCGGCCGCCATGACCTGACCTTCGGCAACCCATGGCACAGCAGCTTTTTCAACGGCGATGTCACCGAATTCGCGATTGCGGTGAATGACGGGCCGACACTCTTCGATCCGTTCAGCGCGCATGCGATGGATATGGCCGCGCCGCTGATGTGACCGGGCCGCAAAAGCCTGTATCCGCAGGCCCTGCCGGGCGCTGCGGATACACACTCAGAACGTGCAATCATGGCTGGTCCCGTCAGGTGCCCGGATACGGCACCCGGATCAGGCGGCCTGACGGCCCCGGCGGCGCAGCAGGCCAAGGCCAAGCAGCGCCCCCGCGAGCAGCGCCAGCCCGGCAGGCAGCGGGACAGGGGCCACCGTCAGGTTGGCGTATTCCAGCGCGGCCTTGCCCGCCGTGAACACCAGCCGGTCGAACGTGACACCTGTCACTTCGGTAAACACCGACAATGCCCCGGTCTGCCCCTGCGGCACCGCCCCGGTCAGGACCAGTTGCGACACGCCGCCCAGAAACAGCTCTGCCCGGTTCAGCGGCCCGGGCGTGCCCCAGACAAAGCTGAGACCACGCATGACCGTGTCAAAATCGAAATAGGCACTGGCGAGGTCTGCCGTCGTGCTGCGGATCGCGGAATAGACCGAGGTGGCGGCCAACGGGTCCAGCGTGGAATTGGCCGCCGCCCAGGGGCTGGCCCGCTGGTTGAGGATGGAGCCGGTCACATTCTCATCCAGCACCGCCGCAGCCCCAAGGGTGCCGTTGGCGATCAGGTTTGGGGTGGCCATCCCCGGCAAGGTGGTGGAATAGGTCACGGTCGCGGCACTGGCCACACCAAGGCTCAGCACCAGGGCGAGGCCGGTGGCCACAAGCGGCCGCATGAAGCGGGATAGGAAAGCAGACATGCACTGATACTCCCGGAAATGAAATGTACTCTGCGTCAAAATCCCATGATTCCGCGCCGTGTCAGTGTACGCACGCGCGCCGCGCCGGGCAACCCTGGGCCCCCGCCGTTATCGCCAGCCCCCTGCCCGGCATCCGCCCCATGCCTGCTATCGCCCCGGGCGAGGCGGATGACGTGCATTTTTTCCATTTTTTGCCTTTTATATCATCCAGAGCAAAGGGGCCGGCATCCCTTCGCCCGAAGTCTGCATGGCCGCCGGCGGCCGGGCGATCTTCTTGCTTGACCCGCACCGCGTCACCATGGTGGATACCAGCCACAGCAGACCCGAAGCCGCTGCCGGAGCCCGCCTGTCGCGGCTGATAAACCGCGCCCTGAAAGATCTGCCGCGCTGCGTGCCCCTGTCAGGGACAGCGGCCACCCAACCAAGGCCAACCATCAAGGCCACTGTCAAGGAGCGTCAAGAGTGCCCAAAATTGTCGTTGTCGGACTGGGCTATGTCGGCCTGTCCAATGCCATTCTTCTGTCGCGCCAGAACGAAGTTGTGGCGGTCGAGGTGGTGCAGGCCAAGGTCGATCTGATCAATGCCGGAAAATCCACGATCATCGATCCGGAATGTGAAGACTATCTGGCCAAGGGCGGGCTGAACCTGACGGCCACCACCGATGCGGCCTCGGCCTACAGGGGTGCGGACTATATCGTGATCGCGGCGCCCACCAATTACGACGTGCAGACCAACCGCTTTGACACCAGTGCGGTGGAATCCGTGATCCGCGACGCGATGCGGCATGCGCCGGAGGCGCTGATGGTGATCAAATCCACCATTCCGGTCGGCTACACCGAAGCCACCAGCGCCGCCCTTGGCACCGGCAACCTGATCTTCAGCCCCGAATTCCTGCGCGAAGGCCGCGCGCTTTATGACAACCTGCACCCCAGCCGCATTGTGGTGGGCGAGAACAGCCCGCGCGGTGCCGCCTTTGCCGAGTTGCTGCGCCGCGCCGCGCTGAAGGCGGATGTAGAGGTGCTGCTGACCGGCCCGTCAGAGGCCGAGGCGATCAAGCTCTTTGCCAACACCTATCTTGCGATGCGGGTGGCCTATTTCAACGAGCTGGACAGCTATGCCCTGTCGCGCGGGCTCGACAGCCGGCAGATCATCGAAGGCATCGGGCATGACCCGCGCATCGGCATGCATTACAACAACCCCTCCTTCGGCTATGGCGGCTATTGCCTGCCTAAAGACACCAAACAGCTGCTGGCCAATTACCATGAGGTGCCGCAGACCCTGATCCGCGCCATCGTCGACGCCAATTCGACCCGCAAGGATTTCATCGCCGACACCATCCTGCAGCGCAACCCGCAGGTGGTTGGGGTCTACCGGCTGACGATGAAGGCGGGGTCGGACAATTTCCGCGACAGTTCCATTCAGGGCATCATGAAGCGGATCAAGGCCAAGGGGATCGAGCTGATCATCTATGAACCCAGCCTTGAGGCGGAAGATTTCTTCCGCTCGCCCGTCATCCGCGATCTGGCCGAGTTCAAGGCGCGCGCCGATGTGATCATCGCCAACCGTCACACGGCGGATCTGGCCGATGTGACGGCCAAGGTCTTTACCCGCGATATCTTCGGGTCGGACTGAATCTTTCGGTCAGACTGAGCTTTTGCTTGCAGACGTCCCTCGCATCAGGCACCGCTTAAGGCCAACCAAAGGCCAGGACGTATGACACCGGGCACCAAGCCGCCACAGACCCCTGATGCGCCAGAAAAAGCCTGGCGCATTCCTGTCCTGCTGATGCTGTTCGTGCTGTGCCTGTTGCCCGAACTGGTGCTGTCGGGGGCCGACTGGGGGCTGTGGGGCACCGCGCGCTGGCGGATGCAGGCGCTGCAGCTTGCCGGATTCTGGGCCGGGCTCCTGGGCAACTGGCGCCCGGCATATGCGCTGCAACCCGGCACCATGTTTCTGACCTATGGCTTTCTGCATGCCGGGGCCGTGCATTTTGCGGTCAATATGGTGACCCTGTTCTCGCTTGGCCCCGATCTGGTCGGCCGTTTCGGGCAACGCTGGTTCTTGCTGCTTTACGCCCTGTCGATCCTGGGCGGTGCCATCGGCTTTGCGCTGCTGTCGTCGCAGGTGTTGCCGATGGTGGGGGCCTCGGGCGCGCTGTTCGGCCTTGCCGGGGCCCATGTCGGCCTGCACGCGCGCGAACGGCGCCAGAGCCATGACACGCTGGTGCCGGTGGCAAAGGCGGTGGCGGGGCTGGTGGCGCTTAACCTGGTGCTGTGGTGGGCGATGAACGGCCAGCTGGCCTGGGAAACCCATCTGGGCGGCTTTGTTACCGGCTGGATCGCCGCCGTCGTCATCGACCGGCGGCTTGGGCCGGTCTGAAGTGCCGGTTGAGCTACGGGGCCTGATCCGCACCTGATCTGGCGCGATGATGGCCCGCCGCCGCCCGAAAACACTGTCAGAAGTCTTGCTCCGCCGGGCCACCGTTTACGTTTTGTAAACGATGTCCCCGCAAGATACGGCCAGACATGACCCTGATGGCACCGCGTCGCGCACCGCCGCCGGGAACAAAATGGCGGTCAAGGGCGTTGAATACGGGCATTGAATACAGGCATCGGCGGGTTTTGCCCTGAATCGGCGAAAAACCGGTCAAACCCCGGCCCCTGCGCAAAAGGTACAGGCATTTGCTTTTTGACACCGCCAAAACCGGTTATTGTTTCCAGAATGCGGGTGACACCCTGAAGGTGAAGGCCCCAGGATGAGACCCTGCACCGCCCTTGGACAGACAGTCACTGAAGGACCGTCCCGCCATCCTGTGACCTGCGTTCTGCCTTTTTCACGCCACAAGACTGCGGATAAATGCATCAAGAAGGAGAATGATCTATGGAAGTCCTCGCCCTGCTCGCTCTCACCCTTTACGCGTTCATCGCGGTTTTCTCATTCTACATGACCTTTCAGGAACGCCGCCGCACCGGATCGGACGGCGTGGCCTACACGATCGGCGGCTACGCGCTGTGCCTGATCTGGCCCCTGACCGTTCTGGCCGTCCTGCTCTCCCCCCGCCTGCGCTCGGCGTAAGGGCAATGACAGCAAAGGCATGATCGGCCCATGATGGCAAAGTCAAACAGCACAAGCTGAGTAACCTTCCCGATCAGGCCGGCCGGGCGCGTTTCGCTGCCTGCGTACGTGCATTAAGATATGCCGGAAGCCACAGCGACAATACACCCAGTATCAGGAGAATGCTGCCTGTCAATTCGGTCGGCGGGCCGGCGTCAAAGATGACCGCTGCGACATAGACCACCAGAATGTGGAATGAAAAGACATGCAATGAATGCTGGCCCAGCAAAACAAGCGCGGGGCGGGTAAATACCCAATGAACCATATTGGACATCCAGAAAAACACTCGAATACCGCTTTCGCGCCCAGCGACAAGAAGCCATGTTACAAGAAAAAGGTCGAAGCCAAAATTGATGACATGCACTGGAGAGAGATCTTGACGTGATGACTTCGCCAAAAACCTTACCGAAAACTCTTCCGAGACAAGGTTCCAATACACAAGCCGGTCGAGCAGTGCAAAAGCCACGAACCCCATTGCTGCCATGATTGCAACAACAGTCCATGGCCGGTCCTTCAGAACCAAGAGGTTAAGTTTACCCGTCGCGGTCAGGAAACCGAGCCAGAGACCGCCGAAAAACAAGACCTGCCAGCCGAAAACATTGAAGAAAATCCCCAATTTGATCGGATGACCGGTGCCTGCCAGCAATTGCTGCGCATGAAGCGTAAACAAATCAACCAGACCCGTCTGCGCAAACATCCACAAAAGCACCGAAGACACCAGAACAGCCACTGCGTATCCTGACGCAAAGGCCCGCAGCACCAGGGGCGTTATCATCATAAACCAGATATACATTGGCAAAATGCCCATATGCTTCGAAGCCGCCACCAGCATAAGAGAAGCTGTCGTAAACGCTATGGGCTCAGCATTATATGGAGCAAAGACAGAAGCCGGGACACCCAAAGCAGGCAAGGACAAGGCAGCCAGAAGGAACAGAAAGATCAATCCTGCCTGATGGCTCCATATTGTACCGATACGCGCCCAGATTGCCCCCTGCATGGCCAGTTCAGACCGGCGGAGCATTATCCCTGTATAGACCAGCCCCACGACAAAACCAGAAATGAACACAAAACCCTGTGCGTCCTCGACCCAACCGAGATAGTGATGATTCAGCTTGCCCAATATGGTATCAAGCTCAAGATTCAGATGGACAACCATCATGAAAATGAGAAAAAATCCTCGAAAACCATCTATAACCGGGTACCGCATCGCACATTTCCTCAACCACTGAGGAAGCTAGAGACTTCACGTTATCGTGAAGTCAACAAGTATTTTTGATGCGTGCAGAGTTGTGCACAGTTTTCCGGAAGAGCGCGGTTTCAACAGGCTTTGCGGTCAGCGCATGGGCAGATCTGATATCATTTGAGAAGACCTGTGATCATGGCCACCGTTTTTGCCGCTCTTGGCGACAAACTTCCATACTTTGTCGCTAACAGCGTTGTTTGGAGGCTGAACAAATTCAAAGCGGCACAGCACATGCGATGGTTTCAGCCGCATGTGCCCGGAAGCTTTCCGCCCTTTGGCTGCCCCCTACGACCGCAGCCCGCCAAAGGCACGTGCCACCGTTTTCCGGCCCGCAGCGCGGCTGGCCGACAGGCGCAGGGCGCTTTCGATGGCGGTTTTGGCGCGCAGGGTGCGGCCTGATCCGGGGCGGACGGCCATGCCGACGTTGACGGTCAGTCCGGCGGCGAGGGTCGGGCCGGTCTGCGTGCGCAGCGCGTCTTCGATGGCGCGTTCAAGCGCGGACGGATCGGGCATGCTGGCGCTGTTGGAGACCACAATGAACTGCCCGTCGCCGGCATAAGACAGGACGCAGGGTTGCTTGGTGAAGGCTGCGCTGATGGCGGCCACCACCGGCGCCAGAGCCACAGGCCCCTCGGCCAGACCGGCGTTGCGTTCCACCTCGACCGCCAGGACATAGGCCCCCGACAGCGCCACGCCCGACAGGCGGATCAGATAGTTCTGCAGCGCCGCGTGTTCGATCAGGGTCTCGACGCCCGCAATCGACCCGGGTGCCGGCACGATCCAGTCCTCAGCCTCAGGTGCCGCGGTTGTGGCGGGTGCGGCCTCTGCTGGCGGTTCCATCTGCGACAGCAGGATCTTGTCCTGAACATTGCGCAGGCAGGTGCCGAAAGCGATCACGTCGAAGGGCTTGGAGATGTAATCCGACGCCCCGGCCCGGAACGCGCGGTCAAGGTGATCAAGGTCTTTCATCGCCGTCAGCATGATGATCGGGGTGTCACGGTAGGCTGCGATCTGGCGGATGCGGCCACACAGCTCGATCCCGTCAATGCCCGGCATGTTGATGTCCAAGAGCAGGCAGTCATAGGGCCGGAACGACTGCTCCAAGAGCGACAGCGCCTGCGCGCCCGAGCTGGAAATCGTGGTATCGGCACAGCCCACTTCGGCCGCGATGCGCGGGATCAGACCAAGGATGATCGGGTCATCATCAACCGCCAGAATCCGCATGCCCCCCTGTGCCAGATAGGCCTGTGGTTCGACAACAGCTTCGCTGACAGGCTCCGGCACCGGCAGATTTTGCGGATCTTCCGCCCCGCGTGCCGTTTTTTCGCCAACAATCAGCGGTATCACGGCGGCGACCAGAACCGAGGCCGCGCCAACCAGACTGTAGAGCATCAGGGCAAACCAGAACGACGCGCCCATGAACAGGGCGGTTGCAAAGCTCACCGCTCCAGCCAGAATGCCGATGGCTACGAAAGCTATCATGTCTTGGTCACCCTTAAGTCTTGTTCAATCAGGGAAAGCATCAAAGATGCCTTTGCCAATCCCTAGTTGAGCAGTGGGGCAAAATAATGGCAAGCGCGGGGCAGGTCCGGCTTATTGTACCAAGGTCGCAGTTGGCCCGGGTTTGTGGGGCTTTGGCGCGGGGGAGTGGCGTTATCGTCCGAACAGGCGCGCGATCAGGCCCTTTGGTGGCTGATGACCGGCCAGCAGCGCCGTTGCCTGCTGGCGCCACCGGTCGCGGTCTTCGCGCAGATCCGCGAGGGCGGTTTCCTTGTCGGACAGACGGTCCTGCGTGGCGTCCAGCCGGGCCTGCAAGGCGCTGATCGCGGCTTCCAGACCGCCCTTTTCCGGGGGGGGTTCCGGGGTCTTGTCCGGGAGAGGCGCAGCTGCCTGCCTGTGGTCACTGTACACCGTGCGCGGGTAGATCCGGTGCAGCTCGGCAGGGTCGATGTGGAACGTGCCGCTGTCATCCCTGCGCGCCGGAATACGGCCGCTTTTGATCGCCGCCGAAAGCGTCGCCTTCGATTTTCCGGTTACTTTTTCTGCCTCACCCAAGGTGTACGCCATACACTCCTCCTGTCACTCATACGGCTGTGATTTTGACGGGTTTGACAGCCTGCGTCCAGTGTCTGCATCCAGGGTCTGCGGGAGTGGATCTGCGCGGATCTTTCACGAGGCCACATGCCGGATCACCACATTCGGCAGGCCGACCGGCGTCACCCCGAAATCGCGGCACGACCGCCCAAAACCCTCGGTCTCGAGCAGATCCTCATAGGGCAGATCCGGAAAGCGCAGGCCGCTGCGATGCACATCTGCATCGACCAGCAGCATGGTGCCGCCCACCGATGACAAAGGCACCCGGTGCAGAAACCGCAGATCGTGCAGGTGTTTGCGATAGCCATGGCGCGCGGGCGGCATGTACAGCCCGCGATGCACATGCTTGTAATAGCGCAGGTCGCGGCGTTCGCCCGGATCGGTAAAGGCGTTCAGATCGTAGCTGGTGCCCTCCGGTTCCAGCCGACAATCGGGGGTGACCACCTTGCGCCGCTCGCTCAGCAGGCGGCGCAGGATGCCGGGATCATAGTCGCAGACATCGGCATCAAGCCAGAGCGCCCAGTCATCTGCCGCTGTCAGGCCATGGTCAATCAGGTGATTGCGGACCCGCGCCAGATGCCCGCGCCGCGCCCGCTGCAAGGACGGCCACCATCGTTGCGCCCGGTTCAGCTCCGGGCCGCCCGAAAGCTGCGTCACGCCGATCTGACGGAACCGGCCCGCATGACGGTCACACAAGGTTTTCAGCCGGGCCAGAGTATCGTCGCGGCTGTCACCTTCGCAAAAGGTCACGGACAGCTGGTCCGCCGGGTAGTCCAGCGCCGAGAGCAGCTCAAAGCACCGGTCCAGAAACGGGGCCGCATCGCGCACCGGGATCAGCACCGCAACCTGTCCGCCTTTGGTCACGGGGCGGCGCAGCAGCTCCATGTTCAGCCTGGCCTGAAGCTGGCCCCGGGTCAGGTGCGGCCCGCGGGTCAGGTGGTATCTCGCGCTGCGCAGATATCCCTTAAGCGCATGCGCCAGACCGGTGCGGCTGCGGGCAGGCGGAACCCAGCTGCCCCGCCAGTCGTGATTGACCAGCCGCAGCGGTGCCAGCGGACCCTGCTCTGCCCCCGCGGTTTCATACCCCGCCGAGGTCAGCGGCGTGAACAGATGGCACGAATGCAGCGCCAGATCCGATGGCCTGTCATAGTCCAGCACCGCCCCGGTCAGCACCAGCGGGCCGGTCGATTCCAGCACGTGGTCGCGCGCGGGCGCACAGCGTTCGACCGTGCGCAACAGATGCGCCCAGAACGGGTGCCCCGCAGGCCCCGCCATCACCCCGTTGAAATAGAGCCGCTCCAGCCCCAGCGCGATGCCATGGTGCCAATGCTCCATCGGCTCTTCGCACAGGACGATCCGGGACTCAGCGGCCAATGGCTCCAGCGATGCCAGGCATTGCGTGTCTATATCGGCATAAACCCCGCCAAAATGATGCAACAGCAGATAGCGCCCCAGATCGGCGCGCTGCACATTTCTGGGGTAGGACAGATACAGCGCTTCCAGCGCCGGGTACTGTGTGCGCACCAGATCAAGCAGATCGGCGTCGGTCCACAACCGCCAGCTCCAACCCGGATTGAGCCTTTGCCAGCTGTCGCAGGCATAGCCGGGCAAATGCGCATCATGCCAGATCTGGTGGATCAGTCGGGGGATCATGCGTCTGCTTTCCTCAGCTCTGTTTTGTCACCACGGCGCGCAGGGCGTGACCAACGGCGGTTTGCAGGGCGCGTGGCCCGTGGTGGGCGTGCACAAATTCCGCTGCCGCCTGCCTCAGGCTCTGGCGCAACGCGCTGTCCCGGGACAGCCGCAGGGCACAGGCCGCGAAGTCCGCATCCGACCCGGCCTGCAGGAAATGCACGCCGGGGCGCAGGCCCAGCCCTTCGACGGCAATCCCGCTTGCGACGACCGGCAGATGGCAGGCCATGGCCTCAAGGATCTTGATCCTTGTGCCGCCACCTTCGGTCAGGGGCACCAGCACCATGTTTGCGCCGTGATACAGCGGGGCCAGATCCGCCGGATCTGCCACCAGCCGGATCTGCGCGGTCTGAAGCGCCTTGCGCAACCGGCGGTCGGGGGACCGGCCCGCAACCGTCAGCACCGCCTGCGCGTCGCGCGCGCGGATCTGGGCGGCAATGCCCCTTGCCAGCCGCAAGGCGGCAGTGATGTTGGGTCGATACCCCAGATGCCCGACAAACAGCGCCGCAACGCCGGGGCGGTCCGGCGCGGGGGTGACGCTGTCGCACCACTGCGGCACAGGGTTGGGCACCAGCTGCGCCTGCGGGGCCTGCGGCGCAAGCCTTGCTATCCGCTCTGCATCCTGCGCCGAACAGGCCCAGATGCCCGCAACCGCCCCGAACAGCTGCCGTTCGGCGTCAGCGGCGCGCTGCCAGCGCCGGTGCCGGATGACCCGCGCCCAAAGCCCGTGTCTGGCACTGTCGATCTGACGCAACAGAACGCTTTCGACATTATGCGCATCCAGAACCACCCGGTGCCCGTCGGCGATCAGCCGCTGCGCAAGATCGGCAAGATAGACCCCTTCCACCACGACAAGACCGGGGCGTTGCGCCGCAATCTTTGCGGCAATCGGGGCCAGAACCTCTTCCGGCAGGGCCCCCACAATAAAGGCCGGGCGCCGTGCAGGATGGGCTTTGCCCGAGGTGAAAAACGCCTGCACCACATGGGTTTCAACCTGCCCCTGATGGTGCAGCGCCGCATTCAGGGCATGACTGCGCAACTGCGCGCCCGAGCCGGAACCGGAGGGCGGCTCAAAAACGCAATGCGCGATCCGCATGTGCCCGCCTTTTGCCGATGCGCGCGGCTGCATAGGACAGCAGTTTCGCATGGAAATAGAGCCAGAGGCGCACCCGCAGCCCATGGCCTGATTGTGTGTTGATAAAGCCAAGCGCCTGCGGGCGCAGGTCCACCTTGGCGCAATGGCGCAGATAGCTTCTGCCCAGATGCGCCACCATCGCGGGATAGCGCTCGCACACCAACCGCATGGACCGGGCCCGTTCCAGCGCATGGGTCCGCCGGGTGATGTTCGCCAGATTTCCTGTGATATCATGCTGATAGATATCAACCCCGGGGCTGGCCTCATACCAGCCGCGCTTGTTGCGGTCGATCAGCCGGCAGACGAAATCGGTGTCTTCGTTGATCTGCAGCCCGCTATCGAACGGGCCGGTCTCCTCAACCACCCGGCGATGGATCCAGAACCCCATCCCCATGCCACACAGCTGCTTGCGCAACGGCGCATCCGGCGGAATGGCCCCGGTGGCAAAACGGGCGCGCGGCACCATGATCGTGCCATCGCTGCGGATCAGGCGATAGGCGGAAAACCCATAATCGCAGTGCTGCGCCGGTCCTGCGGCAATGCGGGCGCAATAGCCGGGCTGCAATGCGTCATCATCATCAAGAAAGAAGATCAGCCGGCCCCGCGCCGCCGCGATCCCCGTGTTGCGCGCCGCCGAAACCCCGGTCGCGCGCGCGTCGCGCAGCACTCTGACCCGGCCGCTTTCAAATTCCGGCAGATCCTTAAGAACCTGCGCGGCGGGCAGCAGGCTCATGTCGTCGATGACAAGGATCTCGCAGTCTGCACCCTGCCCCTGACAGGCCGAGCGCACCGCGCGCAGCAGCAAGGCGGGACGGTCCTTGGTGGGGATGATGATCGAATGCGTCACAGTCATGATGGGGGATCGGACAGACTCTCTGAGGGGGACGTCATTCGCGTTAACGATTTAGCGTGGTCTGCATCGCCCCACAATCGCCATAATCTGATTCGCGCAAACGGACTGTTTGCAACCAGCGGTTTTCGCTGCGCTTCTTCTTGTACGGCAGAACAGCAGTTGGCAAATGTCGCAGGACATTCCAACCGGCGCAGCACCCGTTCACACCCTTCCAATTTACCCTGCTGCCACATTCTTGCCACAGATGCGGCGGCACCATAGCGGTTCAAAGAGAGCACTTTTAACCTATGGAGGCCACACGATGATGAAATTGTTACCGCCATTGGGCCTGGCTTGTTCACTGGTCCTGACTGCCGGAGTGTCCGGCCCGGCACTGGCTGACGGGCTGAGTCTCGGGATCGGCGGAGTCTCTGTCGGCCTGAGCACCTCCAACGGCATTGAGGCCAATGTCGGGGTCGGATCGCTGGCCGATGTGGACGCGTCGATCGGGTCCGGCGGCGTCAATGCCAATGTCGGGGTCGGCACACAGGGGTCTCTCGCGTCGGTCGGGGTCGGCGTCACGACCGGGGTCGCGCCCGGAACCCCGCCAGGCACAGTCCCGCCGGGCACAACGCCGGTGGGTGTGGTCATCCCGGGGGCCAGTGAGGTCCGCACGGCAAAGGCCCGCAGCTGCCCTGCAGGCGGCAACAGCAGCGTCTACAACGACTATATTGCCTTTGCCTCGAACGGCGTGGCTGTCGGCGTGGTGAAATCGGCCACCGTCGGATCGGACATGCGGATCCACCGCCTGACCCTCTCTACCCTGGACAGCTTTTCCCCCGCCAAATGCCTGACGCTTTCAGACAATGGCATCACTGTCGGGGCGGCCGCTTTGAAACTGTCCTACAATGGCAATCAGCTGCACAACACCCTGGCCGCGCGCTGAAGGGCAGACCGGTTAACACCCCCGATCAACACCCCAGGGGCCGTATCCGGAAGGATGCGGCCCTTTTTCGACAGCTCAGCCCAGTCGCTGCCCGTCGGCGTCGAAGCAATGAACATCGTCCGCTGCGATCCCCAGCCGGATCTCCGCACCGCGCGTGAGGGGGCAATCCCCGGCCAGCTTGGCAATGACCGTCTTTTCAGCGGCTGTTTTCACATGAACCAGCGTCACCTCGCCCAGATGCTCGACCAGCAGGACGCGGCCTTCGATCACCGCAGGGGTCTGCGCATCGGCCAGCACCAGATTTTCCGGCCGCATCCCCAGATGCAGCGGGCCGTCCGGGTCTGACACCGGCCGCCCGTCCATCATACGGCCGCGCACAATGTTCATGGCCGGAGATCCCACGAACTGGGCGACAAACAGATTGGCCGGACGGTGGTACAGATCCATCGGCGTGCCGACCTGTTCGATGCGTCCGGCGTTCATCACCACGATACGGTCGGCAAGCGTCATCGCTTCGACCTGATCATGGGTCACGTAAACCATCGTGGCCTGTGGCAGACGTTCATGCAGGCCGGCAATCTCTACCCGCGTCGCCACCCGCAACGCGGCATCAAGGTTGGACAGCGGCTCATCGAACAGGAAAATCCGCGGCTCGCGCGTGATGGCCCGACCGATGGCCACGCGCTGACGCTGCCCGCCGGAAAGCTCTTTGGGCAGCCTGTCCAGATAGGGGCCAAGCTGAAGCATCTGCGCCGCCTTATCGACACGGCGCGCAATCTCCTCCTTTGGCAGACGCGCCATTTTCAGACCGAAGGCCATGTTCTTGCGCACGGTCATATGGGGGTAGAGCGCATAAGACTGGAACACCATCGCGATCCCCCGCTTTGACGCCGGCACCTGATTGACCCGAACCCCGTCAAGCTCCAGCCCACCCGACGTAATCTCTTCCAACCCTGCAATCATCCGCAACAGCGTGGATTTCCCGCAGCCTGACGGGCCGACAAAGACCACCAGCTCCCCGCTTTCGATCTGAAGGTCTATGCCCTTGAGCACCTCGAATGTGCCGTAGGATTTGCGGATGTCGGACAGAACAAGCTTGGCCATGAGGTTTCCTTGCGATCTTTCGGGTCAAAGTGCCGGGTGCGGATGGCCAAAGGCGGCGGGCCATCCGCAGGCGCGCGCCGCGGCGGATGCGGCAAGGGGAAGGGCGGCAAAGGCATCGGTTCCCCCGATCGTCGCCGCCAGCCAGCCCGCGATGAAGGCGTCCCCCGCCCCCATCGTATCGACCACCTGTGCCGGCACGATGCCCTGACGGACCACCCGCGTTCCGTCACTGAACAAGGCCCCCCGCTCGCCTTGCGTCACGCAGACCTGTTCCGGCCCCAGCGCATGGATCTGCCGGATCAGAGCCTTTGCGGCCTGTTCGTCCAGATCAGACCCGGACAGGAAGGCCGTCGTGACATGGGGGCAGACCTGCGCGAAATACGCCGCATCCCGGAGCGTCGAGAAATCAAAGGACAGCTTTTGCGCCGTGGCGGCGAGGCGCGGCAATTCATGTTCCAGATAGCTGAAGCACGAGGAATGGACATGACCCAGCCGTGCCACCAGATCCAGATCCCCTTCGTCCAGCCGCAGGGTCAGCCGCTTGCGCAACCCGCCCTTGTTCGACCCGACAAAGACCCGGTCGCCGTCCTTGAGCGTGACTTTCGCCTTGCCGGTTTCCCCCATGGCGATCCGCAGGCCGGCATCGGACAGACCCTCGGACAACAGGCTGGCATGCACATGCGCGCCTTCCGCGTCATTGCCGATGATGCCGATATAGGCGGTGTCGTGCAGCCCGAAGCGCCGGGCCAGAACCGCCACATTCAGCGCGTTGCCGCCGGGATAGTAGACGCCCTGATCAAGGTAGTGGTCCACGACATTGTCGCCGATCCCCACAAGGCCATGCGCAGGCGTGGTCATTTTCAGATCTCCGGGGTTGGTCATCCCTTCACCGCCCCTGCGGCAAAGCCGGACATGAAGTAGCGTTGCGCAAGGATGAACAAAAGCACGATGGGGGCCGCCGAAATGACCAGCCCGGCCACCAGAACGCCCCAGTCCGTCATCAGCGCATCACGGAAATTCATCAGCCCGGCCGGAACCGTTTTCAGCCGGTCGCTGTCGATGAAAATGATCGCGAACAGAAACTCGTTCCACGCATGATAGGCGGTCAGCACCGAGGCGGTCAGCAGGATCGACCGGCTCATCGGCAGATAGACATGCCACAAGGTCTGGAATGACGAACAGCCGTCGATATGGGCGCTGTCATCCAGATCGCGGGGCACGGTGATGAAGACGGCGCGGATCAGCAGCACGGTGATCGGCAGCCGGTAGGCGGTGTACATCAGGATCAGCGCCCAATGGGTATCATGCAGGCGCAAGGCCTGCATCATCTTGTAGAGCGGCACCAGCGCGACCTGCGGGGCCACCAGCATGCCGCCGATGCAGGCCATCAGCACCAGCCCTGCTGCGCGCCCGGCACCGCCCGCCTCGGCCCGGGTCATGCCGAAGGCGGCCAGCGACGACAGGGCAAGGGTCAGAACAATGGTGCTGCCGGTCACGATGACGGAATTCATGAAATAGGCAGAAATCCCGCCCTGCCATGCCTTTACGTAGTTCTCCACCACCCAGACCGTCGGCATGGTCCAGGAGGCCTCGAAGATCTGCTGCGTGGTCTTGAACGAATTGGTGATCATCCAGAACAGCGGATAGATCACGATCACCGAATGCAGCAGCAGCACCAGAATGACCAGCAAGCGGCCGGGATGGCGGGTGAGAGGGGATGTCATCTTATTTCGCCTTTCCGAAGACGCGCAGTTGCAGCAGCGACACCGCCATGGTCGCCACAAAGATCAGGGCGGCAATCGCAGCGGCATAGCCCATCTCGTCGCGGAAGAACGCCGAGCGGTACATATAGGTGGCAAGGGTGGCCGAGGAATCGCCCGGCCCGCCGCCGGTCATGATGTAGGGTTCGGAAAACACGGTGATCGATCCGGTGACCGTGACGACCGTGGCCACGATCAGCATCTCGCGCACCTGCGGCACGGTGATGTGAAAGAATTGGGCCACTGCGCCCGCGCCATCAAGTTCGGCCGCCTCATACAGATCACGCGGAATGGACTGGATGGCGACGATGAACAGCATCATCACATAGCCCACGCTCTGCCATTGCGAGACCGCGATGACGGCATAGATCGCGGTGGCGCTTTCGCCCAGCCAGGCCCGCGCCCAGTGGCCCAGACCCACAGCCTGCAGCGCCATGTTCAGCAGGCCGCTGAACGGGTCGTAAAAGAAGGTGAAGACAAAAGCGATCACCGTGATCGACATCACCACCGGAATGAAGAACAGGGTGCGGAACAGCTTTGCCCAGAATCCCAGAAACGCCTGGCTCAGGATCGCTGCCAGCACCAGCCCCAGCCCGACCTGAAACATCACCGACAGCATGGCATAAAGGCTGACGTTGATCAGTGCGGTCACGATTGCCGGATCGGACACCAGCCGCCGGTAATTGCCAAAGCCTGCCGGGCGCATCACCGGGTCAAAGGCGGAAAAGCTGTAAAAGCTGTACCAGATGTTTGCGACCAGCGGATAGAACACGAAAACCGCCGTCACGATCAGGAACGGTGCCGTATAAAGCAAGAGGTCGGTAAGCCTGGCGGGCATCGGTCTGTCCTTGCAAAAGTCGCGGGGCAAAGGTCACGGGGTCCGGGCGATCAGGGAAAGAGCGTCAGAGACCGTAAAACCGGCAGCGGCTTGGGGGCCGCTGCCTGTCGTCCGGCACACCTTGGCGGGGAGCGCGCCAGGGTGCGCCTGCGCGATGGTCAGAGCCCGTCGCGCACGCGCTTGGCTGCGACCTGCACATCGGCCATCACGTCTGCAGGGGTTTTCTGCCCGTCCAGCAACAGCTGAACCCCCTTCATATAGGCATCCGCGACATTCGCATCGAGCGCGGTGTCCAGCCACAGATAGGGGTCGCCGGCGTTCATGATCTGGTCAAAGGCGACGATCTGTTCCGGCGTTGCCGACTGATCGGTCACCGCCCCCTTGATCGGGCTGATAATGCCGGTCTCGGAGGTCAGCCGCGCCCCCATCTCGGGCGAAAGCAGGAATTGCAGGAATTTCACCGCCTCTTCCTTATGGGGCGAGCCTTCGGCAATCATCCAGCCCTGAGGCGCGCCCTGCAGCGTGTCCTGCTGGCCCTCGCCGCCTTCGATCGGCGGGAAGACAAAGAACCCGTAGGGAAAGGCCGCGTCTTTCAGATAGCCCATTTCTGCATATTGCAGATAAGACATCGCCCCCCGCCCGGCAACAAAGCCGTTGCGCTCGGTCTCATGGTCGATGCCGTTCGGTGAGGGGTTCATGCAGCTGGAAAGCTCCTGGAACTTCTCGAGCGCCGTCACATAGCCGGGATGGGTGAACTCTCCCGTCGTACGGTCATAATCGGCGGCCAGCACGTCGGCGGGAAGGATCCGCTCGTTGAAGGTGCCGATGTAATGGCTGATCGCCCAGGGCGCTTTCGAGCCGAACAACAGCGGCAGCTGGCCCGCCTCTTTCAGCCTGGCACAGACGTCCATCAGCTCGCCAAAGGACTTTGGCTCTTCGGTGATGCCGGCCTGCGCCCAGCTGTCCTTGTTGTAAAAGATCGCCTTGCCGTCCATCTGCCAGGGCAGGCCATAGACCGTGCCGTCCATGGTGAAAGGCTCGATCTGGGCCTCGATGATGTTTGCGGCCCAGTCGGGGTTGGCTGCCAGAACCGGTGTCAGATCCATCGACCGGCCGGCGCGGGCGATGTTGAACGCCCATTCGCCGCTCCAGGAAAAGAAGATGTCGGGCTGGTTCGACGACCCCAGAACAACGCGGATCTTGTCCTTGTAGGAATCGTTGAGCACCTGATCGGTCACCACCGTAATGCCGGGGTTTGCCGCTTCGAAATCAGCGATCACGCTGTCGATATAGGGCTTGAACGGCGCGTTGGGCCAGCGGTGAAACAGCTTGAGCTCCACATCCGCAAAGGCGGGGGCGGCGCTCAGCAGGGCAAGGGTGACGGCCGAAACCGTCCGGGACAGTCTTTTCATTTTTCGTCCTCCTGTTGGGTTTGCCGGAGGGGGCTTGCCCCTCCGGCGGGGCAAGCTCAATATTCCATCTTCCACATATAACGACGGACCGAAAGCGGATGACCTTTGGCCTCTGCCAGTTTGTCGGCATAGGCCCGCAGCACCGATGAGAACACCAAAGGTTGCAGATATTCGGCCACCGATGCAGGCAGCGCCTCGACCCCCAGCGCCTTTGCGTCGAGGACGGTCATGCGCTGTGAGTATGTCTGCGCAAAGGCCAGCGCGCGCTCATCCACGCTGCGCGAGGCGCCCACGCCGATCAGCTGCACGAAGGGCACGTCGAAATCGGTGATCTCGAACGGCCCGTGGAAGTATTCCCCGGCATGAATGCAGGCGGAGTGAATCCACTGCATCTCCTGATAGATACAGATCGCATAGGAATAGGCCGGGCCATAGTTCGCGCCCGATGCCATGGTGTAGATCACCGGCGCGCGTTTATGTGTCTCGGCATAGGCCGCAATCGCCTCTTTCTGGTCGGCGATGGCCTTGTCGACGATGCCGCCGATTTTGGCCAGACCAGTGTCGATGTCAGACACCAGCTTGCCGCCTTCACGCGCCGCCAGAATGCCAAAGGTCAGGCGGGCCAGCACGGCGGGCGAATGCTCGGCACTCATCGACATCGGGGCGTGGGTATAGTTGATGGTGTGCTCTGACGCCTCGTCCAGCGGGCTGCCCGGCACATGGGTCAGCGAAATGGTCAGCGCCCCTGCCGCGCGGGCGATTTTTGCCGCCTCGACGGTTTCCGGCGTGGTGCCGGAATGCGAGCACAGGATCACGACAGATCCTTTGCCCAGACGCTTTGGCGCACGCGCCTTGAATTCGGCCGCATTCAGGGCCTGCCCCGCGATCGAGGCGGATTCGCGTTCAACGGCATACTGGTTGGGAAGCATCAGCGCATAAGAGCCGCCGCAGGCGACATAGAAAATATCCGTGACGGCATCGCGGTCATTTACCGCCTTGAGGGCGTTGGTGATCTGGGTGGTGATCGTCTCGGTCAGCATCTTTTCTCCGATATGATGTTATATAACGTTATATATAAGGTCTCAGCGATGCCCGAGTCTGTCAACAGTAATTTTCCGTTACTTTTCAATAGGATTGATTTTTATCGTGAGAGATGCGAAAATCTTCAGAGCATTTTTCAGTCCCGACAGCCGCCGATGAAAGGCCTTTTCCATATGACCGATTTCACCGGGCAGAGCAGGCTGGCAGATGCCGCCGACAACCTCTCGCGCATCGACTCCGTTCCGCTTTACAGCCAGCTCAAACAGCGCCTTCTGGCCGAGATCGGTGAGGGCAAATATGCCGAGGGCGGCCTTTTGCCGACCGAGACCCAGCTGTGCGAAATTTATGCCGTCAGCCGGATCACGGTGCGCCGGGCCATCAGCGAATTGCAGGACGAGGGGGTGCTGGAAAAACGCGCCGGCAAGGGCACATTCGTTTCCGTCCAGCGGATCGTGACCAGCCTGGTAAAGCTCAACGGCTTTACGGAAACCTACACCGCCCTTGGGGCCGATCCGCACAACCAGCTTTTGTCCATCGACACCATGCCTGCAGATGCGGCGACGGCAGAGGCCCTTGGCATCGCGCGCGGCACACAGGTGTTGCAGGTGCGCCGCCTGATCCGCACCCGCAAAGGACCGCTCAGCATCGACCAGTCCTACTTTGAGCTGGCGCGCTTTCCGGGTCTGGCCGAAGAGCTGCACGACGATGTGTCCCTCTATGGTCTGCTCCGGCAGAAATTCGGCGTGCAGGTCGTACATTCGCGGCGGCACATAAACGTCCGCCTTGCTGGGCAGGCCGACCGTCAGGTGTTGGGCTGCAACCTGGGCGAGCCGCTGTTTGACATGGAAAAGATCGTCTATGATGACGCCATGCGCCCGCTGCAACGCTCGTTGCTTGCCACGCCCACCAACCGGATCACCTACACGATAGACGTTTAGCCGGCCATATTCCAACCGCGTGACCGAAGGCGAAGACCGGTTCGCTGGCCCAGATACGGCCGGTCAAAGCCCGGCGGCGCAAGCCGCAGGGTCTCATCGGTTTGACCGTGACAGGAAAGCCCGGGCCGGACGACACGACCCATACCTGTCCGGAACGTCCTCAGGCCGCGCGGCCCTGGCGGTGTCCGGGCCGGGCGGGGCTGGCCGACAGGGTGAACTGTTCCAGCATGCTCACCAGCCGGGACGCTTCTGCCGACAGGGTCTGGCCCGCGGCCATGGTTTCTTCCACGATGGCCGCGTTTTTCTGGGTGTTGTGGTCCAGTTGCGATACGGCGCTGTCAATCTCGGTGATCCCGGAGGACTGTTCCTGTGATGCGGCGGCAATTTCGCCGATCCGGTCGCCCAGCACCGAGATCGAGTCCAGAATGTCTTTCAGCGACAGGTCCACATCGGCCACCATCTGCACGCCGCGGTCCACCTCGCTGCGGCTTTCGGTGATCAGGCCGGAAATTTCCTGCGCGGCCTGTGTCGTGCGCTGTGACAGCGCCCGGACCTCGGAGGCGACCACGGCAAAGCCGCGCCCGGCCTCGCCCGCACGCGCCGCCTCGACCCCGGCATTGAGCGCCAGCAGATTGGTCTGAAACGCAATGCCTTCGATCAGCTCGACGATATGCGAGATCCGGGCCGAAGAGTCGGCAATGGACTGCATCGCCGCAATCGCCTTTTGCACGGTCTCGCGCCCGCCCAGAGATTTCGTATTGGCGTCGCCTGCGATGGTGCGCGCATCCTGCGTGCGGGTCGCGGTGCCTTTGACCAGCTGGGTGAGCGCCGACAGGGCCGCCGAGGACTGCTCCAGCGTGGCGGCGGTGCTTTCGGTGCGCCGGGCCAGATCATCCGCGACGCCCGACACGCTGGCCGCCCCGCCGTTGATGCTTTCGGCGGTGGTCAGGATCGCCGTCACCACGTCGCGCAGGCGCGACACCGCCAGATTGTAATCCTGACGCAACTGGTCGAACCCGTCGGAAAACGGCTCAGAGATCTCGGCCCCCAGATTGCCGGCGGCCAGATCGCGCAGACCCTGCGCCAGCAGGGCAACCACGCGGTTCTGCGCCTCCATCAGCTGCTGGCGCGTGGCATCGGCGGCGGCGCGCAGCCGCTGTTTCTCGGCCTCTTCGGCCTCAACCCGCAGATGCTCGCGCCGGTCCTGTTCGGCCTGTGCTGCGGCCTCGGCCAGGACGCGGTCATGCGCGGCGCGTTCCTCGGCCAGGGCGCGGGCGGCCTGCTGCTCAGCCGCGCGCCGCTCTTCGCGCTCCATCCGGGCCTTCTCCTTCAGGCTGTCGCGGAACACATGCAGCGCCGTCACCAGCTGCCCGATTTCGCCCCGGCCGCGCCGCAGCCCGTCCACCGCCGCCAGATCGCCTGCGGCCAGCCGGGTGGTGGCTTCGGTCGCGCGGCTGATGGGCCGGATCGCCATCAGCCAGGCCATGACCGGGGCCACCAGCACCAGCACGGCGCAGACCGCCGTGATGGTCCACAGATTGGCCATCGAGGCGGCTGTCATCTGCTGGATCGTCCGCCCGGCCTGCAGCACGGTGGCCAGCGTGGCATTGCCCAGCTGCGCGGCGGTGCCCGACAGTTCGATCACCCTGGCCTGCGCCTCTTCTGAGGCCGCGACCGCCGTCGCCCGCGCCGCCAGCAGATCGGCCTGCTGCGCCGGCAGGCCGGTGGCCGGATCGGCATAGGCCAGAAGCGCCGCAACCTCGGCGGCGAGCGGGCCTTCGGTGCCGGCCAGGCTGCGGGTCAGCACCTGCACGGCGGCGGCAAGGTTGGTATTGGCGCGCGGCAAGTCCTCCGCGGTCCGGACCGAGGCCACGGCCACCGCAGCCGCAAAGGTCGACCGCGCGCCCGCGTCGATCTGGGCCAGATGGCGGATCGGTTCGACATGGGTCTCTATCAGGCCCTGAATCGCGGCCTCATTGGCATCGCTGGCGTCAACCGAGGCGATTTCCAGGCTGAAGTTCAGGTCATCGAGCCAGACCGCAAAATCGGCATCCAGCGTCTCTATCTGGTCAAGCACCGGGCGGGCCTGCGTCTGGGCTGTGGCGGGCCGGGCCAGTATAGCGCCGGTGCCGGTCATGATCTGGCCCAGCATGGCGGCGCGGTCGGCCCCGCCGTCCAGCGCGGCCAGATCCGCCACAGAGCGGTCCAGCCGGTTCAGCGCCGCGGTCGCGATTCCCGCCAGAATGGCCACCCGCCCGGTATCAGAGGTGCTTCCCAACGCCAGCAGCATGCCGCGCAGCACATTCACCTCGACCCGGACCGACAGCGCCAGCTGGATCATGCCGACATCCTGTGCGATCAGCCGCTCCAGCGTGCCCCGCACATCGGCCACGGTGGCATCCCCGCCGATGACCAGATCGAAATAGGCGGTGTCGCCCTGTTCTGCCGTCTGTTCGGCGATGCGCTGGCTGGCCAGATCCATCCCCGCCAGCGCCGCGCTGATCTGATCCATCCGGGTGAAAACCTCGACGCGCGCCGCCGCCATCCGGGAAATGCTGTCCCGCATCGCGGCACGCGGGGCCGCCATCGCCCGGATGGCAGGATCAAGCGCGGTGCCGATGCGCGCGTCAAGGTCCGCCATGACCGGAGCCAGCTCGGCACTGCGCGCCGACAGCTCGGCCGCGGTGTCTGCGGCCAGCGCCCCGGCAAAGGCCCGCTCCACCCGGGACAGGTCGGCAATCAGCCCGGCGCTTTCCTCCAGCACCGTCACCTGCGCGCCCACCAGCCGGTCGACCAGCACCCGCGTTTCGCCAAAGGCGTTGAGGCTGACCACGATGGCGGCAACGGTGGTCAGGGCCAGCACCGACATCAGCCCCACAATCCGGAGCCCAAGGCTGGCGGCGACATTGGCAAGCGCATTCATCGTGGGAAACTCCAGCAATAAAGGGGCGGCCCGCACAGGCGCGTGCGGCCTGCCGCGTCAGATCAGCCGCCGTAGGGTTCGACCTGTCCGTCGGCGGTGATCACGGTCATGAACACATCATCCATCGCCTGGGTGTCGCCCGGGCCGAATTGAAGGGTAATGCCCCCCAGATCGACCGTGCCCAGCCCGGCCATGGCGGCCCCGAACCCGGCCCGCGTGGGGGCGGGACCCGCCGCCTGCAGCCCGGCAATGGCCAGACGCCCGGTGATATAGCCTTCCAGCGAGAGAAACCCGGGGCTTGCCGCCGGATCGACCGCGGCCAGCGCCGCCTGATAGGCCGCCACCAGCGGGACCGAGGTATCACTCGGGAAGGGCACCACCTGCGTGCTGATGATGCCTGCGCTCTCGGCACCCAGATCGGCAATCAGGAAATCGGGACCGACATTCGACATGTGCATGAACACCGGGGTGTACTTGAGCTGGCGCGACAGGCGGATGAATTCCGCCATCGGGTTTCTGGTGCCCACCATGACCACGGCCTCGGCCCCGGATTTGCGGATATCGATCAGCGCCGATTTCACCGCCACGGTGTTGCGGGTGTAGAACCCTTCGGCCGCCAGCACCATGCCCCGCCGTTCCAGAGCCGCCACAACCCCCGCCAGACCGGACCGGCCAAAGCTGTCATCCTGATACAGGATGGCGATTTTGGTCAGACCCTTGTCATCCACCAGATGTTTGATCCAGCGTTCGGTTTCCTGGGAATGGGACGGCCGCACGTTGACCACATTGCCCAGTTCGGGCGCGCGCAGGAAATCGGCCCCGGTCACGGGACCGATCATCAGGAAACCGGCTTCGGCGGCCACCGGCTGGGTGGCCTGCGCGGTGGGCGTGCCCACCGGCGCGATCAGCGCGATATGGGCATCGCCCGCGATCACGCCGCGCACCTCTTCCAGCGCCCGTTCGGGTTCATAATCATCGTTGAAGACATCAAGCACCAGCTTGCGCCCGTTCACCCCCCCGGCGCGGTTGGCCTCTTCAAAGGCGGCGCGGATGCCAAGGTTGATCGGCACCCCCGACCCGGCCGCCGGCCCCTCAAGGGTGGCGACCTGTGCAAAGCTGACGGCGGTGTCGGTAACCCCCTCCTGCGCCAGAGCCGGAAGCCCGGGCCCCAGCCCTGCCAGCATGACCAGAAAGGCGGATACTGCAGACAGTTTCATGACGTCACTCCGTTGCAAACCAGTCCCGGACTCTGGGCGAGGCCCCGTGAAGCAACCGTCAAGACCGCCCGCGGAAAATGCCTAAAATTGACCCGACGCGTGGTCTGTCTCCCTCACGGCGCTGATGGGTCGAAATCAGCGCAGAAAGCGCGACGGAATTGGCTTTGACCCAAGGCAGACGTGCCCTTCGGAGCAGCCCGAGACCCTTGCGGCCTCTGGCACACTCCATAATCTGCTCAAAAATACCGCTGGATCATGTCGTTCAGGTCAGGTGGCACCTCCAGCCCTGCCTGCTGCCACGAGGCCGCCAGCAGCTTCACGTCTGACATAACCTGATTTTCACGCGCCTGCGCCTGCTGGGAAACATCTATCTGCATCTGCCAGACATCCGTCAGCTTTTGCTGCTGGGTAGCAAGGTCTTCACGGTCGCGGGCCAATCTGGACTGCTGCTCAGCAAGATCAATCTGTTGGGCCTGCAGGGCGAGATAGACCTGCTTTAACCGGGCCTTCTGCTGCAGCCGCCAACGGGTGGGGGGAACATGGCTGACAGGTTCCGGCAGGGGCAGGTTTTCCGCCTTCGCCTCACGCCTAATTTTCGCATGCGGGGCACCCCGTGTCAGGCCCAGGCCAGAGAAGTAATTGCCGGCAACCGTCTGGGCATATTCATAGCTTGCAAACAGCGGGTTGCTGGAGGGTTGCAGCAACCTTTGGATTCCGCGGCTTGCGGATTGTTTCACGGTCCATGGGGCCACGACAAAATGGATGTGCACGGCTTCTTCGTCCATATCGATACGGGCATGCACACAAGCCTCTCCGAATTGCCCCTTCAGAAACCGGACCGCCAGATCGCGGAAACTGCTGACCTTATCGGGATCCCATTTTGCAGCACCACTGCCGCCGAACCACTTTGCATTTGCACTCAGAATGCCTTCCCGCAGGGGACCTTCCTTTGATCGGGCCCAAGGGTCTGTCGGACCCCGCTTTTTGAGGGCTGCGGCTTCGGTCGGGCGCTGACGGGTTTTGCGGGCCGCCACGATGTCCTTCAGATTTCTGGCCGCAACCTGGGCAATTTCTGCCTTCAGATCCTCCATCCAAGTGTCCGGCCCGATCAGGATTTCGTTCTTTTTGGTTTGCTCAACATCGATGTGTGACAGGTCACCTCCTGAACGATTGCCATGCATTCTGATGCGTGCAAGCTGATGCGGATAGAGCCCCTTGAACCGAAGGACGACTGAATACTTTTTGTTTATCAATGACATAATTAACTCCATGCTATATGGAGTAATGTTGTCGAAGCTTTGCAAGACACAAGCGTTCTCCGCAAGAAAAGTACTTACTAGGCACTCTGCGGTACCGGCGGGTGGCGGGTCATGAGCACCATTTGTACCACAGAGGCAAAGATCTTCAGGCTACACGGGCTCCGGGAATGCTTTGGGCCCGGTAGTCGTCAGGGACATCAGAACGGAGCCCTGCATGCCTCGCAAACTTGAAGACTTCACCCCGGCGGAATGTGCTGTGATTGACCACCTTTACGGCTTTGCCGGACCTGTGGGTTACAGTGACTATCTTGAACGCCGATACGATCAGGAACTGGACCGCAGCTTTCTTGAGATGATGGAGACAGGAAAACCTGTAGCGCCCTCAGCCGAAATCTTCCAAGCAATGATCCGGCGAGTTCTGGACCGGCACCATCCGCATCCGGACAGCATCCTGAACCCCGGCTTGCCCCACCGTGCCTTTGCGGGCTTCAAAAAACTGACCGTTGAAGCCTGTGAGGTTTTTGTTCTTCGCGATGCCTTCCTTGAACATCTCCTTGACGAGATCGATACGCGCGGCATGAGCGACGAGCAGACGGCAGATCTTGTGGTCAAAATTCTGGTCCATGAGATGGTTTTTGATCAGGGCAAAACCGCGTCCTCAAACCCCTATGCCGCGCCGGCCAGATGGCAGCAGGATCCGGACGGTCCGGAAGAGGAGTTGCCCAAAGCCATGATCTGGGGGGTTGTTCAGGAATGTCTTTGGGGAAGCGTTGTCGGAATCACCGAGACAATGTCCGACGTGCTGGCCCGCGGCAGATATGCTGTAGCATGGCAGATTTGTCGGATCCGGCAGGGTGAGGTTTTGAAGCAGCCCAAGTGAGGAGAGGCGCATGCATCTCCTGCCTCTTAGCCTTTCCTCTTGCCTGGCGTCATGTGACCCCTCTGCGGCTGGCCGCGCGAAGGGGCGCTCACGCGTGTCAAAGATCGAATGAAATCGCGGACCCGAACGGATCACGTTTACCCAACAAACTCCACCACATCCGGGAACTCAACATGTTCAACGATGACTTCTTTACCCCAAGGACACCTATGCTGAATGAGATCGAGGTCACCCGCGCCCTGTCGCAAGGTGACCCGGAGGCGTATCTGGCGAAGGATGCGCTTGACCCGGTCATGGCGTCTTTCTTTGTGCAATACATGAAAGACCACGTGAACGAGCCATCCAAATCGACCAACAGGAAAGCTGCACGCTTCAGCGACTTTCTGGATCTGATGGAGCGCCTGAGCACCACACCTCCCAGCCCGGCCGAACTGGACGCAGCACCCTTGCTTGCAACCTGGTGCGCAGGTGTGATGGATCCAACACCACGCCTGTTCGGC
>NZ_JAUSNR010000043.1 GCF_030656345.1 Pseudotabrizicola sp.
GAGGGCCGCGAATACCTGGGCCTGAAGCTGGACGATCCGAGCTTCGCCGCCCCGATCTACGCCAACCTCTTCGACGACGAAGACGGCGAGAGCTGGAGCCTCATCTGGTCCCGCCCCAACACACGCCGCGGCGACTGATCGTGCACAAGCAAAGGCCCCGGTCGAATGACCGGGGCCGAAGAGTCATTCACTAAGCACTTTTGCACCGCGGTGGGTGGTGGAAAGGCGAGCTAGATTCTGCTTGAGAACGTCACGAGTACTCTTGGCGTCAAAGCCCCACATTTCCGCCAAGGCTGCCTCCGCACTGGTGACGTCCCAAGGATAGAGGGGTCGACCACCTTCTTGGGCAAAAGGACCGTCAGTCTCGGTCAATACGCGCTGTTGCGGCATGCGACCAACAAGATTGCGCCCCCGATCAGACCGAAGCATGGCTGGACCAACACTAAACCAGGCTCCGAGATCGACAGCTCGCGCGAGCTCCTTTGGACTTCCGCTAAACCAGTGCAGGACCGCGGCTCCGGAGTTTGGATACGCTTCGAGGCAATCAAGCACCTTACCGGCCGCACCACGGGAATGGATACTGAGGACGCGGCCGCCCCGATCTGAGCAGTGCATGAGGATTTTGCGGAATGTCTGCTCCTGTAGGTCAAGACTGCCTCGATGCGGCGGCGAACCATCAATGCCGACCTCACCGACATAATCCGTTTCTGCCAGAAGCGCCGGGAACAGATCCACCTCTGAGTGTCTCTGCGCGACAAGTTCGGGATGTAGGCCAAGCCCCAGACGAATACGGGGAGCTTCCTTTATCATACGCTTCATAACTGGAAAGGCGCGGGGTGTGGTCGTGACAGACAACACGTACAGGCCGCGATCATTGACTGCCCTGACAACAGCTGCCGGATCCGGATAGAGGTCGATATGGCAGTGTAAGTCTATCAAAGGGCACCTTGAGCAGAAAGGAAGCGTTCAATCTCCCTCAGCCCACGCTCTGCGACGGCACTGAGGTTTGCGCGATCTGTTAAGGCAACTGAGTTCAATGCACCACCCACCCAGCCCTTCAGCCCGGTCGACTTCAGGACCCGCACCGCGACCGCCATTGATCTCACGTCGTCGAAATCGCGGTATCTCGGTCCCGGCTTTCCCAGGTCGTCGAACCGGTACTTCGTCCCATCCCCTCCACCCCACTCCTCGAATGCCGCCCGACGCACAAGGCATGGCACACAACGCCCGCACTGCCGAAAGCCGGACCGGGCAAAGCGTCCGCAACTGGTGGACAAGGTGGCGAGTTGCTTCAGCTTTACTTGGTCGAGGCACTCCTTGAGCATCTCGCCCTTCGTCTTCAATTGGTATGGGTTCGCGATGTCGATCCGCAGGCCTGCAACGTTGAAAAGTTCCTGCAGCATTGATAGAAAATGTGGATGGGTCGTCCGCGTGCTCAGCGATCCGCGTCTGAGCGGAGTCAGAGGTACATTGACGCTAATGTAGCCGTTCTCTGGAATCAGCAATTGAACCCGCTGACCAGCATCGTAGGATTGCAAAGACGTTGCGGCGAGAACTGCAAAACCGAAGAAGCCCATCGATCGGGCCCGTTGCGAGCGCTCCGAAGTGTGCGGCATTCTAGCATTGTGGTTCATCTGCAAGTGCAGGCTTCCCGGCGAAATGGCGCAGGCGAAAGCGCGCTGGTGGGCCTTGTCGCCCTTGGCAACTTGGCTGACAAACAAAGGTTTCCAGCCTGCGCTCACTAGGTTTATTGCTCCGATGAGGCTGTCGAGCCCTCCCGACAGGAGACAGACGACATTTTCTGGCCGCAGCACTGCGTTTTTGTCGGGCGCTGGCTGAAGCCCACCGCCGACAAATGAAAGCGTCCAGATATCGCCAGTAAGGAAGGCAAGCATTCGAGCGATATAGGCTGCCTGCCCGGTCCAGAAATTGCTGTCCGCGACGCAGACTGTGAGCTCGATCTGCCGAGTCCACCCGTCGGCACTACCGACCCTTGGGCATCCTTCGTCTGCAGCGACCACTGCCATTGAGATGGCGGCAAAGTCCCAAGCCCGGGCGCTGGGACGCAACCGCTCACCTCGGACGATATGGGGAATCACACCACCCACCGCACCGTGACCGTTGTCATCGAACTGGCTGAAGAGATCGACGACGAGGTGCTGCCCAGCCGGGACTGGCACACCTGAGGGAATAGCCGCGACTTTCATTTTAGCCACCCTTCGAATACGTCCAGCGTTGCCTTGAGGGCGGCGGCCCCGAGCTCCTTGCCGTTACCCTGCTGGAGGCGCTGTCCGGCATCCTTTAATGCCAGTACAGCACGGCTGAACTCCTGCTTGACGAACGACTGCATGGTTTCGAGGCGTTGGACCGCAGTAGCAGCATCTTTCGCCCGATCGAGTACGGCTTTCCCAACATCAAGCTGGATACGAGCGACCAAATCGTTGGCGAGAAAGCGCTCGAAGAATAGTTCCACCATGTCTTGCGGCAGCGCAGTGAGGTCCGCAGTGGGATTGATCTCAAGGACCTCAGCGAAGGCACGGGCCGCTGAATCCCTCGAACTTTCAGCGTCTTGCGACCCATCCGTCGGCGTGACCGCGTCGATGATGGCGTCAGCAATTTCTTGTTGGCTTTTGCCGGTCAGCGTGGCCGGATCAAGTGGGATGTTTAGCGGGAGTGGCGATCCATCCCGGAGTGCCGAAAGTACATCTGCAAAGCTGCCTGCGGCCGCCGTGGTGCGGCCCATCCGCATGGTTCCTATTGCCGAACCACCCAAACCAGATCTCGTGTAATGACCGAGACCTCGCTTCAAACTGTCCTCGGTGCCGCTCTTGGCGAAGCTTCCTAAATTGGTCCGCGCGCTCCGGAACCTCCCGGGCTGCGCGACCGCCGGATCGCTATCAACCCATGCAGGCACCAATGGCACGCCTGATCCTGGCCCCTTACTCGATGCTGAGGTTCCCACTATGCACGCCCTACTCGTTTTGCAGTCTGGCCAATTGCCTTCTTGACCGTCTCGTCGAGTTCGGGCGAGCGACCCCAACTGGCGAAAACTTCGGACGCCCAGCCCATCGGCGAGAGCACTGGAACTATCGGCGCCGTGATCTGTCCGGCCGGAATGGCCTTCAGGAATCGTGTGACCTTATCAACATGCGGGCCTGGCACCTGCGCGAAAGTCAGTAACTGCCAAAGTGCCTCGGGAGTGCCCCAGTCCTTGATTGCCTTGGCCTTTGCAACAAGGCGGTCACCGATAATGTCCATATCGGCGCTCGAGAGCCCGGCCAGCCCTTCGGCAAGCGGTTTACTTACGGTCGACCTAACCTGGAGTATCCCTTCGAGCAAATCGGCGCCCACAGACGAGAGACGGTCTCCCGCATTAACAATAGGGAGTAATTCACGGCTAACATAGGCGATGCCGCGCAAGTCGATATCGGCCAGCGGCGGGTTGAGCGCCAGCCATTCCTTGACGAACGGGGCAGACCACGGAGCCTCCAGAGTGAGATCGGTCGGGGCCGTTTTTGCTTTGTCTTCCCAACTTGTGAGAAAGCGCGGCTTGCCCTCGACATCATCATTCACGGCATTCAATAGCTGCCGGTACGCGGCTTCGTCGCCGTTTCGCTCGAAAAGCAAGACCTTAGCCAAGGCTTCCTCGTCAATGTCGATGCCCTGCTTGTTCGCTATCGACATCCGAATCGCGATCGTGTTGAGAAATCGCTTGATGAGCCGGGGGTTGCCGGCAATTTTGGTGGCGCTGACCATCATGGGCGCCAACCGGTTCGCAAGTTCGAGTTGTGTGGCGAGCGCTTCCGGAACGACGCCGAGCAAGGAGTGGACGAACTTAGCGTCAACGCGCTTGCCCTTCCAAGTCTCGCCCAATTGCTTCGACACTGCCTCCCGCGCCTTCTCCTTGGCATCGGCAGCGAGTTCGCTGTTTTCGATATAGAGCAGCATCAGGTAGGCGCGGACATCCTGCGTGCCCAATGGTGGTACGCGGATTGGAACCTGGATCAACTTGTCGAAATAGTTTGTAACCAGATCATTGTCGAAGTCGGGAAGCCTCGAAAAATGGTGCCGAACGGCCTCACGGATCATCTTATCGTCGGCTGCAATAACAAAGGCAGTTCGTTCGACCAAGAGGAACAGGCGCATCGCCTCCAATGTTGCAATGGTCGTCTCAGGCAGGCAACGATCGAGATCGTCGATCAACACGACCAGTGTGGCATCCATCGCTGCCAGCGTTGTCTTGAGTTCCTCTCGAAAAGCATGAATCGCCTTCGGAGGCGACTCCCTTTTTACTTCGTCACGGATCATTCCTTTGGCCCCTGCAACGGCCTCGTTGAATGTGCCCTCGGAATTCGTAAGGTCGTCTCGGGAAACATCGCCGTCGGTAAACCCTCTGACAGTATTGACAGCTTCGCCAAGCAGCCCCACCGGAGGCAACCCGATCAGCATTCCCGCTACGGAGGTCGCACTGACTGCGGCAAGCCGGAACCAGTTCACACGCTTGCCGAGAGATTTTGCCTTTTCGGCTACGTGCCCCAGCACCGTCTTTTCGGTCTCAACCGTTTGGATGATCGCCTCAGCAATTGTCTCCATTAGTGCCGCGCGGGTATCATCGAAACCTTGATAAAGCCAAGCGTTAAACTCAACGAAGATCAGTCGCTCCTTTGTTCGCTCTTTGAGCGAGACTCCCAACAGCTTAAGCATGGAAGATTTCCCGACCCCCCAACTCCCCGACAGGCCGATAGACAGGGCACGACCATCAGCTTGGGATATGATCTCAGCGGCAATATCTGCAACGCTCTTAAAATTCAGGAAATCACGATCTGTCTCGTTATCCGACCACATGCGGCCTCCAAGAAAACTATTCAATAATTGCCGCCACTGAGAGCTGCCACGCAAGCAGTCAACAAGAAATGCGGTCGCGACGCTACCCCTGATCCTGCCATGTTGTGAGGAAGACTATTGCACCTCCCGGCGTCTTGCCGGGACCGAGCTCTGGTTCTTCGGACGTGAGCCTGCCGAGGCAGTCTCCCCCCATGCGGGCTACGATCCCTGGCGCGAAGAGGGAGAGGGGTGCCGGAACGGGTCAGGTCCGGCGGGTAAGAGAGAGCGCTGATCGGGCCTGAACCGTTCCTGCTCTCTTGAGGAATTCCCGATGAACGACCTTTCCCCGGCGACCGTGGCGCAAGCGCCGGTCGCCTCGGCTTCCGCCATCCTGGTTGCGGCAGGCCTTTTGCTTACGGCGCTCGAACGCGGGCAGCGCGTTGACAGTGCGACGCTGCGCACGGCCATGGAGACCGCCTTCGGCGCATCCGATGCCTCCGGCGTTTGGGACTGGAAAGTGGGCTATGATGCCTGCGAGGCCGCGACTGTTCTGTTCCTGCGGAAATACGGCCGCGCGATTTTTCTTCAAGCCGATACGCCCACTGCGCAGCTGGCAGCGCTTTCGAAGATTTCCAGCCTCCTGCCCACCCACACGCGACGCTCCGAGGAAAGTCAGGCGTTCCAGCAGTTCTCCACGCCGATCCCGCTTGGGCTCGCTGCGCTGACCGCCGCCGCAATTGGCCCCGACGATTTGGTACTTGAGCCTTCGGCAGGCACTGGCCTTCTGGCGATCCTGGCCGAAATCTTCGGCGGCAATCTGATCCTGAACGAACTGGCTGACACCCGTGCTGACCTCCTTTCTTCCCTCTTTCCGACCCTTTCGATCACCCGTTTCGACGCAGCGCAGATCCATGACCACCTCGATGCTAGTGCCATCCCATCTGTCGTCCTGATGAACCCACCATTTTCCGCGTTGGCGAATGTCACAGGCAAAGTTCAGGACGCCGCCTTCCGGCATATCGCATCTGCTCTCTCGCGCCTCGCTCCCGGTGGACGCTTGGTCACGATCACCGGCGCCGGCTTTGGTCCCGACATGCCTGCCTGGCGCGATGCCTTCGTCCGGTTGCAGGAAGGGGGGCAGGTGGTGTTCTCGGCGGCGATTGACGGTTCGGTCTATGCGCGCCATGGCACGACGTTTCCGACGCGGCTGACCGTGATCGACAAGATCCTTTCCGAGGACTCCGCGCGCTTTCCGGCCTCGCCCGGTATGGCACCCGACGTTGCGACTCTGCTCGGCTGGGTCGCCGACCATTTGCCGCCGCGTCCTGCTGTCGAACTGCCCAAGCCGCCGTCACCCACTTCGCTTGCGCGCTCAGTCCGCGGCTATCTCACTCGGGCCAATGCTGCCCCCGCTATCCGAAAGCCCCATGCATCCCCCGGTGCCATCGAACTCGGCTATGAGACCATCGATGCGGCGCCGCCGGAAGCCGCACGCCTATCGGATGCGATCTACGAAGAATACGGTCTGCAATCGGTCCGGATTCCCGGCGCCGTGCCGCATCCGACCAAACTGGTGCAATCTGCTGCCATGGCCTCGGTCGCGCCGCCACGACCGACCTATCGGCCTATGTTGCCTGCGGACATCTGCCAGCGGCTGTCGGACGCCCAGCTGGAGACGGTGATCTATGCCGGCGAGGCCCATTCCGATCATCTTGCCGGAAGCTGGACCGTGGACGAGACCCTCGACACGGTCGGCGCTGCTGCTGACGGAGTGGCAGGCTCGGTCCGCTTCCGTCGCGGCTTCATGCTGGGTGATGGCACCGGTGCAGGCAAGGGCCGCCAATCCGCTGGGATCATCCTCGACAACTGGCTGCGCGGTCGGCGCAAGGCGGTCTGGATCTCGAAATCGGACAAGCTGATCGAGGACGCACAGCGCGACTGGTCAGCGCTCGGGCAAGAGCGGCTTTTGGTCACGCCGTTGTCGCGCTTCGCCCAAGGCAGGCAGATCACCCTGTCGGAGGGCATCCTCTTCACCACCTATGCGACGCTGCGCTCAGATGATCGAGGCGAAAAGGTCTCTCGCGTCCGTCAGATCGTGGACTGGCTGGGCCGCGACTTTGACGGCGTCATCATCTTCGACGAAAGCCACGCCATGCAAAATGCCGGAGGCGGCAAGGGGGAGCGTGGCGATGTTGAAGCCTCGCAGCAGGGCAGGGCGGGCCTGCGCCTGCAACACGCGTTGCCGGATGCCCGGGTGGTCTACGTCTCTGCTACCGGTGCCACGACGGTCCACAATCTTGCTTATGCACAGCGGCTGGGTCTCTGGGGTGGCGAGGATTTCCCCTTCGCTACCCGTGCTGAATTCGTCGAGGCAATCGAGGCCGGCGGCGTTGCCGCCATGGAGGTGCTGGCCCGCGATCTTCGCGCCCTCGGCCTCTACACCGCAAGGTCGCTTTCCTATGACGGCGTCGAATATGAGCTGATCGAACATCAGCTGACCGAAGAACAGCGCCGCATCTATGATACTTACGCGGGCGCTTTCGCCGTCATCCACAACAACCTCGATGCGGCGATGGAGGCGGCGAACATTACAGGGTCGGATGGAACGCTAAACCGCCAGGCCAAGTCCGCCGCGCGCTCGGCCTTTGAATCCACGAAGCAGCGCTTCTTTGGCCACCTTCTGACCAGCATGAAGACCCCGACTCTGATCCGGTCTGTCGCTGCCGATCTTGCTGCAGGCCATGCCGCCGTCATCCAGATCGTCTCGACCGGCGAGGCGCTGATGGAGCGGCGCTTGGCGGAAATACCGACCGAGGAATGGAATGACCTGACGGTGGATGTCACGCCTAGGGAGTACGTCGGCTCGTATCTTCAGCATTCCTTCCCGGTTCAACTCTATGAACCGTTCACCGATGGTGAAGGCAATCTGTCCTCACGCCCGGTGTTCCGCGATGGTCAGCCGGTCGAATGCCGCGAGGCCGTGCGCCGGCGCGATGAAATGCTGGAGCACCTCGGATCGTTGCCCCCAGTTCCGGGCGCGCTCGATCAAGTGACCCAGCATTTCGGGACGGAGATGGTGGCTGAAGTGACGGGACGGTCGCGCCGCATCATCCGCAAGGGAAAAGGTTCGACGGCACGACTTGCCGTGGAAACCCGCGCGCCATCAGCCAACCTTGCCGAGACCTCTGCCTTCATGGATGACCAGAAGCGCGTCCTGATCTTCTCCGATGCGGGCGGCACCGGGCGCAGCTATCACGCCGAGCTTTCGGCCAAGAACCAGAGGCTCAGGGTCCACTACCTGCTGGAACCGGGCTGGAAGGCCGATGCCGCCATCCAAGGACTTGGGCGCACCAACCGGACCAACCAAGCGCAGCCCCCACTGTTCCGGCCGATCTCGACCGATGTGAAAGCGGAGAAACGTTTCCTCAGCACCATCGCCCGCCGCCTCGACACATTGGGCGCCATCACCCGCGGGCAACGTCAGACAGGAGGGCAGGGGCTGTTCCGGCCCGAGGACAATCTCGAAAGCCTCTATGCGCGAGACGCGCTGCGCCAACTTTACCTTATGATCGTGCGAGGCAAGATCGAAGGCTGTTCGCTGCAGCGCTTCGAGGCGGCAACCGGCCTGAAGCTGATGGATAGCAATGGCATCAAAGATGATCTGCCGCCGATCACAACCTTCCTGAACCGGCTCCTGTCCCTGACCGTCGAGATGCAGGGCATCCTCTTCACGGCCTTCGAACAGCTTCTTGAGGCGCGGATCGACGGGGCGATGGCCTCAGGCACATATGATCTTGGGCTGGAAACCCTGCGCGCCGAGAGCTTCCGTGTCACCGACCGTCAGGTGATCTACACCCACCCGACCACCGGCGCGGAGACCCGACTTCTTTCCATCACGGAACGCCGGCGCAATCGGCCGCGATTGCTGGACGAAGCCCTCGCCGAACTCGACGATCCGCGAGCCGTCCTGATGATCAACAGCCGTTCGGGCAGGGCGTCAGTCCAAGTGCCAACCACCAGCTTGATGCTGGATGATGGCGAGATCGAACGGCGCGTGCGACTGATCCGCCCCACGGAAAGTCAGAACATCGCCGTCCGCATGATGGGCGGCACGCAATGGGTCGAGACAGACCGCCCCACCTTTGTCGCCGCCTGGAATGCCGAAGTGGCAGAGGTGCCGGAGTTCACCGAAGCCACATTGCATGTGGTCTCCGGTCTTCTCCTGCCGGTCTGGAAGCGCCTGCCTCAGGACGAAACCCGCGTCTATCGCCTTCAGACCGATGACGGCGAGCGGATCATTGGACGGAGGGTGTCGCCCGCCTGGGCTGCCACGGCCACCGGGGCCGGGGTGCCGAACCTTTCCGCGGAACAGGCCTATGCTGCGCTGATCGAAGGCAAGACGATCATCGATCTGACAGAGGGCCTGCAACTGCGCCGCTCCCGCGTGATGGGAGTGAACCGGATCGAGTTGACCGGGTTCACCGAGGGGATGCGCGACCGCCTGCGGGCATATGGCCTCTTCAGCGAGATCATCTCTTGGAAACTGCGCTTCTTCGTGCCAGTCGGATCTGATGGCACGGGAGTTCTTGCCAAGCTCTTCAACCTTTGGCCTATCTCCCGCATTTCTGAGCGTGAGGTTGCCTGATGTCCCGCATTGATGCCGCAGATCTGGCGCAGCGCCTTGGCCAACAGGCCGAGGCTGTCTGCCGAACCTATCTCTCCAACGGGCGCAGACAGGGCAACTACTGGCAGGTTGGCGATGTACGCAACTCGGCAGGGCGCTCGATGTTCGTACGCCTTACCGGCCCAACTTCGGGTAAGGGTGCCGCTGGTAAGTGGCAGGATCCATCCGAAGGCAGCCATGGCGATCTTCTCGACGTTATCCGCGAAAGCCTTGGGCTCAGCGATTTCGCCGATGTGCTCGAGGAGGCCCGCCGCTTCCTCAGCCTGCCGCAACTGGAACCGGTGCCGAACACCCCAACACCCAAGATTGCACCCGCACCATCTGGATCGTCGGAAGCTGCACGGCGGCTCCTTAGCATGTCCGGTCCGCTCACAGGCTCGCTGGCGGTAACCTATTTACGGTCACGCGGCATCACCAATCTGCGCGACTCTGGCGCCCTGAAGTTCCATCCGAACTGCTACTATCGGGGGCAGTGCGAACATCAGACCGAGACCTGGCCCGCCATGATCGCTGCTGTCACCGACCTCAGTGGCAAGGCCACAGGCGTTCACCGCACTTGGCTTGCGCGCGATGGCGGCTCAAAGGCACCTGTTGACACACAGCGGAAGGCGATGGGGGATTTGCTCGGCCACGCGGTCAGGTTCGGGGTGGCCAAAGAGGTCATGGCAGCAGGGGAGGGGATTGAGACCGTGCTCTCCCTCCGACAGGCCCTGCCCAAAATGCCGATGGTTGCAGCGCTGTCGGCCGGACATCTCGCAGCCCTCCTCTTTCCGACGAATCTGCGCAGGCTCTATATCGTCCGCGACAACGATCCGGCGGGGGACGGTGCAAGGGACAGCCTGGTCGCCCGGGCCCACGAGGTCGGGATCGAGGCAATCACGCTCTCGCCCATGTTGGGGGATTTCAACGACGACCTCACCGCCTGCGGTCTGGATGCACTTCGGGCGCATATTCGGGTGCAACTCGCGCCGGAGGATGTCAGCCGCTTCCGGACGCAGGATCATGTGAACCGTCGAAGCGGGTGATTCCAGAGGTCCGATCTCGTCACGGGCATACGAGGCTGCAGTTCCATCAGCGGGACCGAGCCTCGGCCTTCTAGAGGGCGAGCGGCCCACAAACGGTCCGGTCAGGCAATGGCGGCGCCCGACTATTTTCCGCTGGCGGCAAAGCCGCCTTTGCATCGCGAGGCAAAATAGCCGGGCTTTGCCATCGAGGCCCTCGCAAGAGGCTCGGGCTGCCAGACCGGACCGCTTGTCGGCTTTTCGTCGCCATGAAGGCCGCGACGGTCGCGGTCCAGACGATGGAGTATCCCATGTACGCCCATGAAGAATTCGAACCCGATCACACCTCCTCGCCGACGGACACCATGATCCAGGATCTGTCGCTCTATGGCTACCGTCCCGCAGCGGGCGAGGCCGATCCCCGGATCACGCCCGAAGACCCGGGCATCCAGACCGCCGTCGCCGAGATCTTCGACGCGCTGGTGTCCACCATGGCCGACACCAGCCTCGATTTCGACCTCGATGAGATCCTGTGGTCGACCGTCAACACCTTTCACCGCGCCGCCGAGCGGATCGAGACCAAGCTCGACGATAACGAGCAAGCGCAGAAACGCCTTCAGCGCGAACAGGACGGCTCCGAGGTGAAATCCGTCCAGCTTGAAACCCTGATCGACATTGGGCAGGGGCTGATCGACCGGCGTGAGAGCATGGAACTCTTCCGCGAAACTGCTGCTGACCTCTTCCTCAAGGCCACCGGCACGCACTGGTCACCGCGTTCGGGCTCACGGACCAGCCATCGCCACCTTACCGCTGCGATGATCGATAGCCGCGACTTCATCGCCGCCAAAAAACGCGCAGAGACCGAGAGCCTGGTGCCCCCAGGACCGAAGGTTGCCTTTTCGGGCGGGGACACCACCGATCACCGGCTGATCTGGGAGCGTCTCGATCAGATCCACGCCAAGCACCCCGACATGGTGCTGTTGCACGGCGGATCGCCCAAGGGCGCCGAGCGCATCGCGGCCACCTGGGCCTCCAACCGTAAAGTGCCGCAGGTCGCCTTCAAGCCGGACTGGACAAAACACGCCAAGGCCGCACCCTTCAAGCGCAACGACGCGATGCTGGAAGTGCTGCCCGTGGGCGTCCTCGTCTTCCCCGGCAATGGCATCCAGGAGAACCTCGCAGACAAGGCTAAGAAGCTCGGCATCCCGGTCCTGAAGTTCGAGAAGGGGGCGTGAGCCCCCTCAGATCTCGTTTTCGGTCTAGAGCGGTCTGCTGGCGCTACCAAATATTGCGTGCTCCTTCTCCAAAGCGGCCACTAATGCATCGCGGGGCGAGACTTGCTGTTCGATACCTGTTCACTCATAGATTGTTTTGGTAACGTTGGGGGCGAACATAACGGGGTGATTTGCGATGAAGCTGAAGGAATACAGGGTCCGTGAGTTCCGCAGCATCTGGGACACTGGTCCAATAAAGGTAGACGATCAGACAACCTGCTTCGTCGGCAAGAAGGAGGCAGGCAAAACCACTGGTCTGACTGCTCTTTATCGCACCAACCCTATTCGCCCCAAGGACGCGGTTT
>NZ_JAUSNR010000044.1 GCF_030656345.1 Pseudotabrizicola sp.
TAGCCGGGGAACAGGGCGTGATGATGGGGGTCGGCCATGACGGCAAAACGGTGCATGGATCAGGGTTTCTTCGGTTGGGGGTGCAGGCGGGTGTCGCCAAGGGCGCCGATGCCATCGAGGATCGGATAGGCCACCGAGATCAGATGCGCATTCACCCGTTTCAGATCGCGCAGAATGTCCAGATGCAGGCCGGAGGTTTCCACCGTCTCCGGCCGCCGCGCGCGCAGGCGTTCCATGTGGCGCTCGGCCGACAGCGCCTCCATCCTGCGGACCTCGACCTTGCATTTGACCAGGTCGCGGGCAAGGTTTGCATCGCGCGACAGAAACACGCTTTGCGCGACACCCAGAATTTCGATGGTGCGCTGGTAGAATTCTGAAATCTCTTCAAGCCCTTCGGGCGAAAAGCTCAGGCGGCGGCGGTCTTTCTTGACCGCCAGTTCGGACAGGCCGGAATCGATCAGATCGCCGATATGTTCCAGATTGACCGCATAGGACAGAATTTCCGCCATGCGCCCGATGTCATCACTGTCCAGCTCTTCGCGCGACAGCCGGGCCAGATAGGTTTTGATGGCGTTGTGCAACCGGTCCACCTCATCTTCGATGGCCGACAGACGGTCATGCGCAGGGTCGTCATGGCCCTTCACCGTGGCAAGGCTCAGCTGCAGCATGTCGCCCACCAGATCGCCAAGGCGCAGCGTTTCGCGGGCGGCGGCGGCCAGCGCGATGGTGGGCGAGGACATGGCGCTGTCATCAAGGTATCTGGGGCCGAAGCCGGTGGCCGGATGTTGCGGCATCCAGCGGTCGACAAGTGCGGTCAGCGGCGTCAGGACGGGCAGGAACACCAGCGCCAGCACCACTGAGAACCCGATATGCGCGCCCAGTGTCAGGGCGGCGGCATCGGCAAACTGCGGCTGCAACAACGGGGCCAGCATGGGGGCGGCCAGCGTCAGCGCGAAAGCCCCCAGACCACGCACGCACAGGTTGGTCACCACCAGCCGCCGCGCCTGCACGCCATCGGACATCACCGCCAGACAGGGCGGAATGGCCCCACCCAGATTGGCCCCGGCCACCAGCACCAGCGCGAGTTCGGGCGACACCACCCCGGCCTGCGCCAGCAGCATCACAAACAGCACCGTGGCAAGGCTGGACGAGGCCAGCGCCGCAAGCCCGGTGCCAAAGATCAGCGCAAACAGCGGCGCATCGCCCAGCCCCAGCAGAATCTGCCGCACCACAACCGAGTCGCGCATCGGTTCCGTCGCCTGCCCCAGAAGCTGCAGCGCCAGCAGCATCAGCCCCAGCCCCAGGATCGCCCGGCCAATGCCCTTGCCGCCTGCCCGGCCACTGCGCGAAAACACCACAACCCCGATCAGGATCAGCACCGGCGACAGCCAGTGCAGATCCAGCGACAGGATCGCCGCCGCAACGCTGGTGCCGATATTGGCCCCCAGCATCACCGCCTGGCCGATCACCCCCGACAGCAGGTCGCGCGCGGCGAAAGACGCGGTGATCACCGCCGTGGCCGTGCTGGACTGCACCGCCAGCGTGGCGACAAAGCCGGCGATCACCGCCTTGACCCGGTTCGACGCCCCGCGCCCGATCCAGACCCGCAGCGAACTGCCAAAGGCCCGCAGCATGCCGGTCTTGATCAGGCGCAGCCCCCAGAGCAAAAGCGCGCCCGCCCCCAGAATGTCGATCAGAACAAGTGTGGAGCCGATGTCAAAGTCCCTCCAGATCATCAATCGCCGCCGAGGCCAGCCGCGCCGCCTCAATCAACATGGGTTTCGGCGTCTCAAACCATTCGTCCGGCGG
>NZ_JAUSNR010000056.1 GCF_030656345.1 Pseudotabrizicola sp.
CACAACACGGCCTTCCAGACCCTGTTCAACCTCGATCCGGCCTGGCTGGACGAACGGCCGACCCATGCCGAACTGCTGGACCGGCTGCGTCAGCGCCGCCTGCTGCCCGAGGTCGTCGACTATGCCGGCTGGAAGGCCAATGAACTCGATTTTTACGGCGCCTCGGAGGCCGCGCCCGACGATAGCTGGTCCCTGCCGGACGGGCGGACCTTGCGGGTCGTGCGCCAGCCGCATCCTCTGGGCGGGGTGCTGCTGCTGTTCTCGGACATCACCGACGAGCTGAAGCTGCGCAGCCGGTTCAACGCCCAGATCCAGGTCCAGACCGCGACGCTGGACAAGCTCAATGACGCCGTGGCCGTGTTCGGCTCGGACGGTCGCCTGCGTCTGCACAATGAGGCCTTCGACGCCTTCTGGGGCGTGACCGGCGAGGCGCTGGACGCGGCCGGGGATTTCGACGCCGTCGCAGGCCTGTGCCAGTCGATCATGCCCGACCCGGCCCTCTGGCTGGGGCTGAAGGCGCGGGTCGCCGACCCCGATCCCGAGAGCCGGGTTCCGATCGCCGGCGAGGGCAAGACCACCGACGGCCGGATCGCCTCGTGGCTGACCCGACCTCTTCCGGACGGCGCCACACTGGTGGCCTTCGCCGACGTGACGGCCCAACGCGGACTGGAGCAGGCCCTGGCGGCCAAGGCCCAGGCGCTGGAGGAATCGACGGCGCTGAAGCGCGAGTTCGTCGGCAGTGTCAGCTATGAGCTGCGCACCCCCTTGACCACCATCGTCGGCTATTCCGAACTTCTGGAGATGCAGGCCGATCTGCCCGAGCGCAGCCGCCAGCACGCCGGGGCCATCCGCGTCGCCGCCAGCCAGCTGGCCAGTTCGATCGACGATGTGCTGGACATGGCCCAAATCGACGCCGGGGAGATGGAGTTGCAGCTCGGCGACGTGCGCGTGCGGGACCTGCTGGACTCCGCCGCCGAACGGGTCCTGGCCCGGATCGAGGCGCGCGGAGCCAGTCTGAAGGTCGAATGCCCGAACGGTTTGCGGCCCATCCGCGCCGACGCACAGCGGGTCGGACAGGCGCTGGACCATCTGCTGGATCATGCCGCCCGGGCTGTTTCGGAGGGCGGGGCCGTGACCCTGACCGCCGAGGCCACCTCATCGGAGGTCCGCATCCGCGTCGAGGACACGGGTCGCGGCATCCCGTATCACCTGCAGGCCCACGTCTTCGACCGGTTCGTGCGGCGCGAGCGCGGCGGACCCGGCGTCGGCCTGGCCCTGGTCAAGGCCCTGGTCGAACTGCATGGCGGATGGGCCGAGGTCGAGAGCGAGCCCGGCAAGGGCGCGGCCTTCATCCTGCACCTGCCGTTGGAAGCCGCCGGCGTGGCGGCGGCCCCGGAGCTCAGGTTGGGCGTGGCGAGTGGCGAGTGACGAGTGGCGAGAAAGGCCTGCTCGCTTTGACTCGTCCCTGCGCACTCACTAACCACTCGCCACACGCCACTCGCCACTGGACCTGTCATGGCCAAACGTCTGAAAACCGCGCTGATCTACGACTTCGACGGCACCTTGGCGCGGGGCAATATGCAGGAGGTCAGCTTCATTCCCTCGATCGGGATGACGCCCCAGCAGTTCTGGGACAGCGTCTATCCGGAGACGCAGAAGGCCGATGGCGACGGCATCCTGATGTATATGCAGATGATGTTGCAGGCGGCGCGCGAGACCGGCCAGCCCGTGACCAGACAGGCCCTGCGCGACCACGGCCGCGACGTCGCCCTGTTCGAGGGTCTGCGCGACCTGTCCTGGTTCGACCGGATGAACGCCTACGGCGCCGAGGTCGGGCTGGAGATCGAACACTACATCATCTCGGCCGGGCTGACGGAAATGATCGAGGGCTGCCCGATCGCCCGGGCCTTCCATCACGTCTATGCGTCGAAATACGTCTATGACGCCGAGGATGTGGCGATCTGGCCGGCGGTCGGCGTCAACTACACGACCAAGACCCAGTACCTGTTCCGCATCAACAAGGGCGTGTTCAACCACTGGGACGACGAGCGGATCAACCGCTTCATCCCCGACGACAAACGCCCGGTTCCGTTCGAGCGGATGATCTTCCTCGGCGACGGCGACACCGACGTGCCGACGATGAAGATGATGCACACCAAGGGCGGCTATTCGATCGCCGTCTATGACCCCGACAACACCCCGCGCGACACCCGCAAGATCCACCGGCTGATCTCGGAGGACCGGGTCAATTTCGTCGCCGCAGCCGACTATCGCGAAGGCACGGCCGTCGACCTGATCGTCAAGGGTCTGATCGGCCGCATCGCCGTCAATGCGGGGACGATGCCAGCCGATCTCTGACCCTAGATCGCGTTCAGCGGGAGCTTGAGGAACCGCTTGCCCGACGCTTCGGCCGGCGGCAGGGCGCCGGCGCGAATGTTGATCTGCAGCGATGGCAGGATCAGGGACGGGACCGTCAGGGTCCCGTCGCGCGCCTCGCGCAGGGCGACGAACGCGTCTTCTGTCCGACCGCCGCCGATATGGACGTTGTCCGACGCCTGGGCGGCCACCGTCGTCTCCCAGCGAAACCCCGATCGGCCCTCGGGCAGATAGTCGTGGCCGACGAAGATCCGCGTCCCGGGCGGCAGGGCGAGGATGCGCTGGATGGAGCGATAGAGGGTCCGCGCGTCGCCGCCCGGAAAGTCGCACCGGGCCGTGCCGTAGTCCGGCATGAACAGGGTGTCGCCGGTGAAGACGGCGTCGCCGATGTGATAGCTGACGCAGGCGGGCGTGTGGCCGGGCGTATGCATGACCTCGACAGGCAGCGCGCCCAGGGTGAACCGCGCGCCGTCGGCATAGAGGCTGTCGAAGACCACCCCGTCCGCGGTGACGTCATGGGCCTCGAACAGGACGCCGAAGACCTTCTGCACCTCGGTGATGCGGGCGCCGATGCCGATCGGCGCGCCGGTGCGGGCGCGGATCTCGTCAGCGCCGGTGAGGTGGTCGGCGTGGGCGTGGGTCTCGAGCACGCGCTCGAGCGTCAGGCCGCGTACCGCGATCCGGGCCAGGACCCGCTCGAGTGAGGCCGTCGAGGTCCGGCCGCTGGCCGGATCGAAATCCAGCACCGGGTCGATGACGGCCGCGGCGCCGGTCGCGGGGTCGGCGACCAGATAGGTGACGGTGTGGGTCGCGGCGTCGAAAAAACCTTCGACAGCGGGGACGGTTGCGGGGGCGACAGTCATGCGATGCTCCTCTGTAGCCCTCAATATATTAGAATTTGCTAAATTAGCAATAACTCATATATAACGCGGCATGGACGCCGTTCACACCCTGTCTCTCCAACAGTTTCACACCCGCGCCGGCGAGGCGGCAAGACTTCTGAAGGCGCTCTCGAACGAGAAGCGCCTGATGATCCTGTGCCGGCTCGGCGATGGCGAATGCGCCGTGGGCGAACTGATTCCGCTGGTCGGTCTGTCCCAGTCGGCCCTGTCGCAACACCTCGCGGTGCTGCGCGAGGAAGGTCTGGTCGCCGCCCGGCGCGAGGGCGTGTCCATCCTCTACCGCATCGCCGAGCCGGCGGCCCTGAAACTTATCGCCGTGCTCGCCGACATCTATTGTCCTCCTGCTGAAGGAAACTGATCCATGGCTGTACTCACCCCCCTCTCCGCCGCCGAAGTCGCGGCCCGCATCAAGGCCGGCAAGGCCGTGCTGGTCGATATTCGCGAGGCCGCCGAAGTCGCGCGCGAGCGTATCGCCGGCAGCGTCGTCAAGCCCCTGTCCGCCTTCGGGGCGGCCGACCTGGAGGTCCAGCCGGGCCGCGACGTCATCTATATGTGCCGCTCCGGCGCCCGCACCGGGATGAACTGCGTCCGTCTGGCCGCCTGCATCCCCGGCGAGGCTTTCGTGCTGGATGGCGGTCTGAACGCCTGGAAGGCCGAAGGCCTGCCCACGGTCGCCGAATCCGGGAACCCTCCGTCGCGGACGGCGTGATCGCATGGACGCGACCGTCGCCCAGTTGTTGCTGGCCGTGCTCAGCGGCGGGATCGTCGCCCTGTTGCTGACCGTGTTCGGCGGCGGCGGTTCGGTGCTGGCCGTGCCGCTGCTGCTGTATGTGGTGGGGGTGCGGGATCCCCATGTAGCGATCGGCGCCTCGGCCGCCGGGGTGTCGCTGAACGCCCTGACGGCCCTGGCCGGCCACGCCCGGGCGGGGCGGGTGCGCTGGCCCTGCGCCCTGTTGTTCGCCGGAACCGGCGCGGTCGGGGCCGTGGCCGGCTCATCCGTCGCCAAGGCGATCGACGGCCACGCCCTGCTGCTCTTCTTCGCCTTCGCCATGGGGCTGGTCGCCCTGGCCATGCTGCGGCCGAACGCGCCGGTCGGGACCGAGAACGTGCGGCTGAACCGGATCATGGCCCCGCGTATCGCCGCCTCGGGCGCCGGGGTCGGCGTGGCCGCGGGCTTCTTCGGCATCGGCGGCGGATTCCTGATCGTCCCCGGCCTGATGGGGGCCGCCGGCATGACCCTGGCCGTCGCCCAGGCCTCGTCCCTGGTCAGTGTCGCGGCCTTCGGGGCGGCCACCGCGACCAACTACGCCGTGTCCGGCCTGATCGACTGGCCGATCGTGGCGGCCATGGCCGCGGGCGGAGGGGTCGGAACCCTTGCCGGCCTGCCGATCGCCCGACGGCTTGGAGCCAACGTCCTGCTGGGCCGACGCCTGTTCTCGGGCCTGATCCTGGTCGTGGCCGTTTATGTGGCGATCAGGGCGGTGACCGCGCTCTAACGGCCGCCGGCGCGGAGGAAGGCGTCGCGGGCGGCCGCGAGACGGGAGGGGACGAGGCCCCGAAGGGAGGACTGGTCGCGCTGTTTCAGTCCCGCCTCCTGGCCCTTGCGCCAGACGACGTCGGCCTCGATAGCCAGGCCCCGACCGATGTCGATGACCTGCACCTGGTCCGGGAGGGCGATGTTGCGGTCCAGGCGCAGGCGCAGGCCCGTCGCCGAATGGTCGACGATCAGACAGGTCAGTTCCAGACCGGGCGCGATCACCACCCCGCGGGTATTGATGGTCGACCGGGGCTCGAAACGGCGATCCTGCGGGGTGGTCATCCGATCATAGAGCCCGGCAGACGGTTTCGATCCAGTTGCACGACGACATCGGCCCGCACGCCGCCGTCCAGCATGCGTCGGGTGATCCGTTCGAAATACTGGATGAAGCCGGCCAGCCGGACCCGTTCGGCGGGGGGCAGGTCAGAGGGAGCCACCCCCAGCAGATCGGCCTCCTGCTGGCAGCGCCAGTCCAGCACCACGTCGAACGACGGCGCGCGCAGGAACAGGACGGCGTCGAAGGTCGCGACGAAATCCGCGTAAGGCCCGCCGACGAAGCCGTTCACCGCGCGGCGCCAACGGCCGTCCGGGTCCTGCCCGGCTTCCAGGGCGTTGACCGGCTCCGCCAGGGCCGTCGCGTCCTCGGGCAGGACGCCGAGGCACCAGGCGTCGATCAGGATCGCCGAGGGTCGGCCGGGAAAAACGCGCCAGTCCCCGACTGGCCGCCGGTCGTCGCCACGCTTGTCGAAATCGGGGATGCGGGTTTCGTCGTCCGGTCCGGCGGCGGACAGGGCGTCGATCAACCGTTGCAGCAGGATCAGATCGTGGCTGCCGGGCGGCCCGCGGGTGAGGAACAGCGGATGGACATCGCGCGCCATGGCCTCGCGTTCGGCGCGGGTCAGATAGACGTCGTCGATGGAGATCTGGACGGCGCCGAACCGTTCGGCGGCGGCCCGGGCCAGGGTGGTCTTGCCGCACCCTTGCGCCCCCACCACGGCGATCAGCGGCGGGCGGTCTTCCGGGCCGTCGGCGATCAGACGGCCGATCAGGTCGATGAGGTCAGGATCGGCGCGGCCCATGGCCGCGGCTCAGTGCTGATTTTCGGGGAGACGGACGATCAGGCCGTCGAGATCGTCCGACACCCGGATCTGGCAGGACAGTCGGCTGTTCGGCTGGACGTTCTCGGCGAAGTCCAGCATCGACTCCTCCATGGCCGAGGCGCGACCGGTCTCGGCGGCGAAGGCCTCGTCGACATAGACATGACAGGTGGCGCAGGCGCAGGCCCCGCCGCAGTCGGCGTCGATGCCCGGCACATTGTTGCGGATCGCCCCCTCCATGACGGAGAGGCCGGTCTTGACCTCCACGACATGCTCGCGGCCGTCGTGTTCGATGTAGGTGATCTTGGGCATGGGGCGCTCTTAGCGCAGTGGCTCGCGCGGGCAAATGCCGTAAGTTGTGACAGGCATGGATCTATGGCATAATCCCGCTATGTCCGCCACTCGCAAGATTACGGTTCATCTGCCGGCCGACCTGGTCGAGGCCGCTCAGGCCGCGACCGGTGCGGGCGTCACAGAAACCGTGCGTCAGGGACTTGAGAAGCTGAAACGCGAGCGCTTCTACGCGATGATGAAGGCCTTGCGCGGCAAGGTGGATTTTTCCGACTTCGACCTCGATGAACTGCGCGAGGACAAGGAATACGGCTGGGGCGTGAGCGAACCCAAGCCGTGATCTGCGCCGACACCAGCAGCGTGGCGCGCTATCTCGACGGCGAGAACGGCCCTGACGTGGATCTGGTCGCGGCGGCCATTGAGGACGAAGACCTCGTGCTCGCTCCCATGACCGTGACGGAACTGCTTTCCCATACGGGCGCGCGCCCTTTGCTCGATCCGCTTCTACGCAACGCGCCGGTGCTGCCGATCATGGACGGGTTCTGGGAGCGCGCCGGCCTGATGCGGCGGCGCATCCGCCAGGTCGGCCTGAAGGCGAAGCTTGCCGATACGCTGATTGCCCAGTGCTGCCTCGACTCCCGTGCGCCGCTGATCGCGCACGACCCCGATTTCCGCCACTTCGTCACCCATGGCGGGCTGAAGCTGGCCGACTGACCACTATTCGTCGGCGGCCTGCTGACGCGCCAGCGCCTCATAGCCGCTAATCTGGGCCAGCGACACGGCCGCGTGGGCGCGACCCTCCCCGGACGGATCTTCGTTCATCGCGATGAGGAACCACCGCTTGGCCAGCGCCAGCAGCTCCATATCGACAGGTCCGGAGGGCGCGTTCGGAACCGCCCGGAGGAAGGCCGCCTGACCGGCGAGGGCGGCGGCGTCCCGGCGTCCCGCCTGATAGGCCTTTTCCATCCACTGGCCGGCCGCGGCCAGGTCGATCGGACCGCCCTGACCGTTCCAGTCCAACGTGCCCAGATTATAAGCCGCGTTGCGCTGGTCCTGGGCCGCAGCGAGACGATACCAGCGGCGCGCTTCGGCATAGTCCTGCGGCACGCCCCCGCCCCGTCTGTAGTGATCGCCCATGTCCGTCTGGGCGTTCGGTTCGCCGGCCTCGGCGGCCTCGCGGCACAGGGCCACTCCGGCCTCGGGGTCCGTTGGACCGCCCTCGCCCCGGATGAGCATATTGCCGAGGGCGCATTTGGCCTGAAGGAAACCTCCATCCGCGCCTCGCCGGTACCAGATGCGCGCTTCGGCGAAGTCCCGCTCTCCGAACGCGCCCTCCCACAGGCACTGGCCGTAGTTGTGGGAGGCGCTGGGTCGGGCTTCGCGCGCGGCGCGGAAATGCTGGCAGGACTTCAGACGGTCACGCTCGACCCCACCGAGGCCGATGTACATCTCGCCGAGCATGTTGTGCGCGTCGATGTCGCCGGCCTCGGCGAGGGTTTCCAGCCGACGCAGGCCGGCGTCCCGTTCCCCCGCCGCAACCTGTCGGGCGGCGGCGCGGACATCGGCGTTGACTTCGGTCTCCTGGGCCGTCGCCGATCCGGCATGCCCCAGAGCGAGACAGGCGGCGACCGCAAACGTCGCCCGCCCGATCATGCCGCTTCCGTCTTCTTCCGGCTTGGCGCCACCATCAGCTTCTTGGTCTCGGCGATGGCCTTGGCCGGGTTCAGGCCCTTGGGACAGACCTGGGCGCAGTTCATGATGGTGTGGCAGCGGTACAGTTTGAACGGATCTTCCAGATCGTCCAGCCGCTCGCCCGTCGCCTCATCCCGGCTGTCGATGATCCAGCGATAGGCGTGCAGAAGCGCCGCCGGCCCCAGATATTTGTCGCCGTTCCACCAATAGCTTGGGCAGGACGTGCTGCAGCAGGCGCACATCACGCATTCATACAACCCGTCCAGCTTGCCCCGGTCATCGATCGACTGGCGCCATTCCTTCGCGGGGCGGTTGGTCTTGGTTTCCAGCCACGGCATGATGCTGGCGTGCTGAGCGTAGAAATGCGTCAGATCCGGAATCAGATCCTTGACCACCGGCAGATGCGGCAGCGGATAGATCTTCACATCGCCCTTCACCTCATCCAACCCATAGATACAGGCCAGCGTGTTGATGCCGTCGATGTTCATCGCGCAAGACCCGCAGATGCCTTCGCGGCACGACCGGCGGAAGGTCAGCGTCGGGTCAATCTCGTTCTTGATCTTGATCAGCGCGTCCAGAATCATCGGGCCGCAGCTGTCCATATCGACGAAATACGTATCGACCTGCGGGTTTTTCCCGTCATCCGGGTTCCAGCGGTAGATCTGGAATTTCCGCACATTCTTGCCCTCCGGCTTCGGCCAGGTCTTGCCGGTGCGGATCGTGCTGTTTTTGGGAAGCGTGAATTGGACCATGGGTTATCCCTTCCATTCCGGGAATGAATAGAGCGGGCGGCTGGGGGCCTGCCCGGATTTCTGATAGACGCAAGAGTCGTAAACCGCTGCCGGATCACGGCCCATGACATAATCGGACGTGACCTCAAGCTTGATCCGCCCGCCGACCCTGCCGCCGGTGCCGATGCCTGCCGCCACTTCGCCACGCGGCTGCTGGGCCAGCCGGGCGCGCTGAAAACATTCCCGCTCGGCCTGCGGCAAAGGCACCGGCCCGCAAGCCAGCAGCACCAATGGCAGGCCCAGAACCAGAACCCGCCTCATGCCCGCACCGGCGGCACGCCATTGGCGGCAAAGCAGGCCGAGGCTTCGGGGCGGATGGCAATGCCGCGGATCGTGGCACGGGTCGACGAGCCCGCCACCACCGCCACATCCCGCGCCAGTGCCTGCACCTCTGCCGCCGTGGCGTTGCGCACGATGCAATCGGTGGCCCGTTGCGCCAATGGCGTCGGCATATCCTGCTGCACCACCGGCAACACCACCGAGGCGGCAATGCGCCGCCCGGCCTGATCGGCCACATCCTGCGGATCGCAGGCGGCCAGCGTCATCGGCAGCACGGCAAACATCACGACATTCCGGATAAAGCTCATAAGCCCCCCCTTTGGCCGGCCGCTTGCAATGCAAGCAGGCCATTGCCAGACAGGGCAGCCTGCACCAGACATTGCTGAGCCTCGGGCCGGCCCGTTACGGTCTGCACCACTGGCCATGCCCGTGATGCCACCGCCTGAGCATCCCCCGCCCCAGCCGCCTGCGCAAGCTGCAACAGTTCCGATGTCGAAGCTGTGTTGATCACACAATCGGTAAAGGGCTTCACCGGAACCCCCGGCGCATAGCGCGCGGCGGCCCCGTCCACGGCTGTCCGCGCCAGACTGCGCGTGGTTTCCTGCATCATTGTCTCGCCTGCCACACAGGCAGACAAGCCAATCGTCAGGAAAAGCGCAGCGAAGGCCCGCATCAGAACTTCCGCTCTGCCGGGGCGATTTTCTTCAGACTGATGCCACCTTCGGCTTCCGTCGTCAGCGGGTCGGTGTGCACGGCGCGGTAGCTGAGCGTCACCGATGCGCCATCGACATGCGCCAGCGAATGCTTGCGCCAGTTGGCATCATCGCGCGTCGGATAATCCTCATGCGCGTGGGCACCCCGGCTCTCAGTACGGGCATGGGCACCGTAAATGGTGGCCAGAGCGTTCGGCATCAGGTTGGTCAGTTCCAGCGTTTCCATCAGATCGCTGTTCCAGACAAGGCTGCGGTCGGTGACTTTCAGATCAGCAACCCGCCCGGCGATTTCGGTCATCTTGACCTCACCTTCGGCCAGCGTCTTGTCGGTGCGGAACACCGCCGCATCGGCCTGCATGGTTTTCTGCATGTCCAGCCGCAGATCGGCAGTGGCAATTGCGCCGTTTGCATGGCGCAAGCCATCAAAGCGTGCCAGTGCCCGCTCTACTTCGGCGACATTGGTCGAAGGCGTTGCCTCTTCCGGGTTCACCACCTTGCCGGCGCGAATGGCCGCCGCGCGGCCAAACACCACAAGGTCGATCAGGCTGTTCGACCCCAGCCGGTTCGCGCCATGCACGCTCGCACAGCCCGCCTCACCCACAGCCATCAGTCCGGGGAAAATCGCATCGGGGCTGTCGGCGGTGGGGTTCAGCACTTCGCCCCAATAGTTGGTGGGGATGCCGCCCATGTTGTAGTGCACCGTCGGCAGGACCGGGATCGGTTCCTTGGTGAGGTCCACCCCGGCAAAGATGCGCGCCGACTCGGAAATCCCCGGCAACCGCAGATCCAGCGTTTCTTTCGGCAAGTGGTTCAGGTGCAGGCTGATATGATCGCCATTCGCGCCCACGCCCCGGCCTTCGCGGATTTCCAGCGTCATGCAGCGCGAGACATAGTCGCGCGGTGCCAGGTCTTTGTAATGCGGCGCATAGCGTTCCATGAACCGCTCGCCTTCCGAGTTGGTCAGATAGCCGCCTTCACCGCGCGCGCCTTCGGTGATCAGACAGCCCGAGCCATAGATGCCGGTCGGGTGGAACTGCACGAATTCCATATCCTGCAGCGGCAGACCGGCCCGCGCCACCATGCCGCCGCCGTCGCCGGTGCAGGTATGGGCAGACGTCGCACTGAAATAGGCGCGGCCATAGCCGCCCGTGGCCAGCACCACCATCTTGGCGTTGAACACATGCATGGTGCCGTCATCCAGCTTCCACGCCACCACGCCGGTACAACGACCATCGGTGATGATCAGATCCAGCGCGAAATATTCGATGTAGAATTCGGCGTTGTTCTTCAGGCTCTGCCCATACAGCGTGTGCAGAATGGCGTGCCCGGTCCGGTCAGCCGCCGCACAGGTGCGCTGCACCGGCGGACCTTCACCATATTCCGTCGTATGGCCACCGAACGGGCGCTGATAGATCTTGCCCTCTTCGGTGCGCGAAAACGGAACACCATAATGCTCCAGCTCATACACCGCCTTGGGGGCCTCACGCGCCAGATATTCCATGGCATCGGTGTCGCCCAGCCAGTCCGAGCCCTTTACCGTGTCATACATATGCCACTGCCAAGAGTCGGGGCCCATGTTGCCCAGAGACGCCGCAATGCCGCCCTGCGCCGCCACCGTGTGGCTGCGGGTCGGGAAAACCTTGGTCACACAGGCGGTGCGCAGCCCCTGCTCTGCCATGCCCAGCGTGGCGCGCAAACCGGCGCCGCCCGCACCCACCACGACCACATCATAGTCGTGCACTTCATAAGGATAAGCCGTCATGTTCTTTCCTTCACAGCGCCATGCGCGCCAGGGCAAACAGCCCCGTCGCCGCCACAGCCCACGCCAGACAGGTCACCAGAATGACCGCCACTTTCCGCGCCGTGCCGTTGGTGTAATCTTCAAGCATCATCTGCGCGCCGCTGGCAAAGTGCTTCATGCCCACCACCAGCAACAGCGCGGTCAGGATCGCCGGGAACGGGCGCGAGAAGGTGGCCACCACCTCTGCCTGCGTGCCGCCAAGCGCCGAGCCGAACACATAGAGCCAGACCGGCATCAACAGCGCCAGCCCGACAGACGACACCTGCATCGCCCAGTGATGTTCGGTCCCGGTGCCAGACGCCCCTTTGCCAACGGCCCGTTTACGATCCGTGATATACCGCATCTTCCCTGCCCCTCACTGAACCAGTAGAATTGTGATCACGGTCAGCACGACCGACCCGCCGATGACAGCCCAGCCCAGCTTTTCCGCCGTCGGAATGTCCAGGCCCTTGCCTGAATCCCAGTACAGGTGCCGCAGCCCGGCAAGGTAATGATACCATACCGCCCAGAGCGATCCGGTGAACACCAGATCGCCGAACCAGCTGGTCGCCACCGCATTGGCCGTGGCAAACATCTCAGCCGAAGTTGCCGCCGCCAGCAGCCACCACACCGCCAGCATCGTGCCGACGATCAGCGCATTGCCGGTGATCCGCGTCAGGATCGAGGTGATCGAGGTCAGTTGTGGCCGGTAAATCTGCAAATGCGGGGAAAGCGGCCGCTTGGCCTGTTTGACGTGTCCCATTTCGGTTTCCTTCGTCGCTGGCTGGTCCCGGGTCCGTCAACTGGTCCGGTCCGGGGCGCGCTTCGGTTTCTCTATCACTGAATAGCGCTTTTTTCGGGCCTGTCACGTCTTGCAATGCCGCATGCGCAGCATTTTAGCGATAACATCGGAAATATTCCGGCTTTGTGATCACGAATTTTCAAGCTGTGATCACAACGCGTGACTACACCGGCATCAGCACCCAATAGTCCAGATCCAGCAGCACCTCGGGCAGATACCTGCCATCGGCACCGCGCATTTCAAACGCCGCCCCGCGCGTTGCCACCAACCGCAGGCGCAGCGCGCCCACGCCGGGGGCGCTGGTCTCGACCCGGTCCAGCACCTCAGACCACGCCCGCACGGTATCGCCTGCAAAACAGGGGTTGGCATGTGCCCCCCCGTTCAGCGCCACGATCATCTGCGCATTGGCCAGCCCATTGAATGACAGCGCGCGGGCCAGACTGATGACATGCCCGCCATAGATCAGCCGCCGCCCGTCCTCCCGCACCGTCGCATCAAAATGCACCTTGGCGGTATTCTGCCACAGCCGTGTGGCCAGCATATGCTCGGCCTCTTCCACCGTCACACCGTCGACATGGTCAATCTGTTCGCCCACCGCGTAATCGCCCCAGCGGTGCCGCTCCCCCGCCTGCGCGAAATCATAGCGGGTGAAATCCAGCCCCTTCGGCAGCACCAGATCTTGCGGTGCCACCACCGGGGCCAGCTTTGGCACCACCGGCGCAGGTGCGGGCGCATCCGGCCGCCCCTTGCGCACCATGACCCAGCGCACATAGTCCAGCACCGGCACGTCATGCTGATTGATCCCGCGCGTGCGCACATAGACCACGCCCGATGTCCCGTTCGAGTTTTCCTTCAGCCCGATCACTGTACTGCTCGCCCGCAACGTATCGCCCGGATAGACCGGCTGCAGCCAGCGGCCCTCGGCATAACCCAGATTGGCAATCGCGTTCAGGCTGATATCGGGCACGGTCTTGCCGAACACGGTATGAAACGCCACCAGATCATCCAGCGGCGATGCCGGCAGCCCGCAGCTTTGCGCAAACGTGTCCGACGAATAGATCGCATGCCGCGCCGGATACAGCGCATGATACAACGCCCGCTCACCGCCCGACACAGTGCGCGGCACTGCATGGGAAATCACCTCCCCCAGCCGGTAATCTTCAAAAAATCGCCCCGGATTGGTCTTCACCGCGCTCTCCCTCATTTCATCTTGGCAAAAATACCCTGGGGGGCCGCCACTGGTCCGAAGAGCCAGTGGCGGCGGGGCTGGCCCCCCGGCGCTTCAGGCAAGCACACTGCGCGCTCAATGGTCGCCCAGCTTCGTCTCCGGCGTGTATTCCCCCAGCGACTCTTTCACCACCGCCTGTCCGCAGCGCATCACCCCGCGCGCGGCGTCAAAGGCATAGGTCGGGGCACCATGCAGCACCCAGCCCTTGTTCAGTGCCGCCGTGACCTTGTGGCAAAACGCTGACGTGTCATCATCCGACAAGAACCGGTACAGTTTCATCGCGTTCCCCCTCTCAGCCCCAAGGCCGCACGCCCAGCCAGTTGTGGATCAGCATCACCACCACCGTCACCACGACCGTGGCACCAATCGCCACGAACTCTTTCGTCACCGGGCGCGGTGCAGGGCGTACCCATTCGGGTTGCGCGCGATTGATCACGATCACCTCGACCACCGCCCAGGCCAACAAGCCGCCGAACAGCACAAAACTTGGCAGATCGCCGTTCACCAGCAAATGCGCGACCGCCCACAGCTTGAACCCGGTCAGCTGCGGGTGCCGGACCTTGCGCGCCAGCCAGGTCTTGGACCCTGACACGGCGTAGAAGTAAAACGCCAGCACCATCAGCAGGTTGTTGATGCCCACCAATGCCGGGCTGCGTCCCCACCAGACCGGCCCCTGTGCCTGACCATAGCCCCACCACATCAGCACCACGCTGATCACCAGGGCGACCGCGACCACCCCTTTGCCCGCGTCGCCCATCCGGGCCCGCGCATCGGGGGCCAGCCGTTTGAAGAAATGCGCGCCCCACCAGAGCGCCACACCAAGGATAAGGATTGTCATGGGTCACCTCCGGTTGCCTGCCGGCACCATGGCCTCAAACTGACCGACCCGCAATCGCATCCGCCCGCGCCAGTGTCGCCTTGGCGGTCACGATGTGCAGGTTCTCCACAATGCGGCCATCGACCACCGCCACCGCCTGCCCCTCTGCCAGCGCCGCGTCAAACGCCGCGATCTGGCGGCGGGCCAGATCGATCTCGGCGTCGCTTGGGGCAAAGGCCGCGTTGGCGATGTCCAGCTGTGCCGGGTGGATCAGGGTCTTGCCGTCAAAACCCATGTCGCGGCCCTGTTCGCATTCGGCGCGCAACCCGTCGTCATCCTTGAACGCGTTATAGACGCCATCAACGATCACCCGGCCCTGCGCCTTTGCCGCCAGCAGGCACAGCCCCAGCCCCGCCATCATCGGCAGCCGGTCGGCGCGGGTGCGCGTGCCCAGCTCTTTTGCCAGATCATTGGTGCCCATCACCATGCCCTGCAACGCCGGATGCGCGGCAACCGCGCCCGCGTTCAGCATGCCAAGCGCGGTTTCCATCATCGCCCACAGCGGCTTGCCCGACACGATCGCCGCCACCGCATCCAGATCGGCGGGCGTGCTGACCTTGGGGATCAGCACCGCATCCACCCCCGGATGATCGGCGAAGGCCGCCGCGTCGTCACGGCCCCATGCGGTGTCAAACCCGTTGATCCGCACAATCCGCGCCCTTTGCCCGTAATCGGCCTGCAACGCCTGCGCCAGCACCGCCCGCGCGCGGATCTTTTCATCGGGGGCCACCGCATCTTCCAGATCGAAGATGATCGCATCAGCCGCCAGCCCTTGTGCCTTTTCCAGCGCCCGCTCTTTCGAGCCGGGAATGTAGAGCACAGACCGGAACGGTCGGGTGGGCGTTGGACCAGGGTGTGTCATCGATTCGACCTCAAGCAATAATCTTGCGCCAGAAGCATCGATTTCGTCACAAATCGCAAGATCAAATGTGCCGCAATGCAGCATAAACCGCCCCCGGTCCGCGCGTGCGCTTAACTGTTTCTACGCATTCCGGGCGCAGCCTTTCTGACAGACGCCTGCAGCAAACCCAACCTCCCCCCGGAAAGGCACGCCATGACCCAGACGCTTCCCGCATTCTCGCTCGGCGCTGCCGGGCTGATCCTTGCCGCCACCCAGATCCACGCCGCTCCGCAATGCGGCACGCGTGATCTGGTGCTGGGCCAGCTCACAGAAAAATACGGTGAAACCCTGCGCGGCATCGGGGTGGCCAACAACAACAGCGTGATGGAGGTTTACGCCTCGCCCTCCTCGGGCAGCTGGACCATCACCGTCACCCTGCCCGACGGCCGCATGTGCCTTGTCGCCGCAGGTCAGGGCTATCAGGCCACAACCGGCGACCTGCCGGCCAAGGGTCGCAAGATCTGACCGTCCGGCTTATTTCTGCATCTGCATGGAACCACCCGCCCCAAGCCTGCGTTGACCCGGCATACAACGTCACACTTATGGAGGGAATGAACCATGAGCAGCACTGGTGATAAGGTTAAAGGCATGGCGAACGAAGCCTCGGGCAACGTGAAACAGGCCGTCGGCAAAGCGACCGACAATCCAAAACTGCAAGGCGAAGGTTTCGCACAAGAGCGCAAGGGCGAAGCCCAGCAAGCTGTTGGCGATGCCAAGGATGCGGTTAAAAAGACCATCGACAAAGTCTGAAAGTCGATGTTCGCAAGGCTTTCCTCAAGGCCGGAAAAGGGTGCCCTCGTGGCACCCTTTTCTTATGTGCTCACCCGGCCAGCCCGCCGGACAGCCCGTCCCACACCAGCTTGACCGACAGCACCAGCAGCGCCCAGGTGACAAAGCGGAAGAACGCGGCCTCTGGCAGCCGTTTGACCAGCCGCACCCCCAGAAACACCGCCGCCGCCGCCACCGGCATCAGCACCACCGCCACCTGCAGATTGGCCGCACTCAGCTGCCCCAGATGCCAGTAAGGCACCAGCTTCACCGCGTTCAGAATGGCAAAGGCGATGGTCGAGGTGCCGGCAAACACCACCTTCGGCATCCCCAGCGGCAGGGTATAGACCTGATAGGGCGGCGCGCCGGAATGGCTGACAAAACTGGTGAACCCGGTGACAGTCCCCCAGAACAGCCCCGGACCCACCCGCGCCGCCCGCGGCACCACCGGGCCGCGCCGGCGCAAGAGCAGGTTCAGCGCGAACACAAACCCGATCGCCCCCACCAGCGCCGTCACTGCCCAAGGCGGCACCAGCGCTGCAGTCGCCCAGCCAAACACCACCCCTGCCACCATCCCCGGCACCAGAATGGCCAGCACCCGGCGGTCAAAGGCATGGCGGTACGCATACAGCCCGAACAGGTCCGACAGCACATAGACCGGCAGCAAAAGCCCCGCCGCCGTCACCGGGTTGATCACCAGCGCCAGCACCGGAACCCCCAGCATGCCCACCGCCGGCAAGCCGCCCTTGCTCATCCCCACCAGCACCGAGGCGACCAGCGCCGCCACCCAGAACGCCCAACCTTCCAACCCCGCCTCCCCTTTGCGCCCACCGCTAGCGCAAACATTGCACCGCCGCCAGACAACCTGCACATGGGCCGCATACAAACCGCGCCAAGCAGCGCTTGCCAGACTCGCCGCAAGGGGCTACCCCATGGCGCGACTCATCACCAGACGGGAGAATACCCATGGCACGACCCAAGATCGCTCTCATCGGCGCAGGCCAGATCGGCGGCACGCTGGCCCACCTCGCCGCGATCAAGGAACTCGGCGACATCACCGTGTTCGACATTGCCGAAGGCACGCCGCAGGGCAAAGCGCTCGACATCGCGCAGTCCGGCCCGTCCGAGGGCTTTGACGCCGTGATGAAAGGCACCAACTCCTACGCCGACATCGCCGGGGCTGACGTCTGCATCGTCACCGCAGGCGTGCCGCGCAAGCCGGGCATGTCGCGTGATGACCTTTTGGGCATCAACCTCAAGGTCATGAAATCGGTGGGTGAGGGCATCAAGCAGCACGCCCCCGACGCGTTCGTGATCTGCATCACCAACCCGCTCGACGCGATGGTCTGGGCCCTGCGCGAATTCTCCGGCCTGCCGCACAACAAGGTAGTCGGCATGGCAGGCGTGCTCGATTCCGCCCGCTTCCGCCACTTCCTCAGCGTTGAATTCAACGTCTCGATGCGCGACGTCACCGCCTTTGTGCTGGGCGGCCACGGCGACACCATGGTGCCGCTGACCCGCTATTCCACCGTTGGCGGCGTGCCGCTGCCCGATCTGGTGCAGATGGGCTGGACCACGCAGGAAAAACTCGACGCCATCGTGCAGCGCACCCGCGACGGCGGTGCCGAGATCGTCGGCCTGCTGAAAACCGGCTCTGCCTTCTACGCCCCCGCAACTTCCGCGATTGAGATGGCCGAGGCGTTCCTGAAAGACCAGAAACGCCTGCTGCCCTGCGCGGCCTATGTTGACGGCGCGCTTGGCCTGAACGGCATGTATGTCGGCGTGCCGACCATCATCGGCGCCGGCGGCGTGGAACGCGTGGTCAACATCACGCTGAACAAGGACGAACAGGTGATGTTCGACAAATCGGTGGATGCGGTGAAGGGCCTGGTCGAGGCCTGCAAGGCGATTGACCCGTCGCTGGCGTGATCGGCTGAGGTTTGAGAAAAGGCGCGCGGCCTGAAAGGGGCGCGCGTTTTGCATTAACACCTTCTGTTTTCTTCTTCCAAACGAACCCCTGAACCAAATCGCTCTTGGCCCGGAACAGCCGCGAAGCGGCCCGGGCCGCGCCCGACCTCCCCCCGGGAGGGCGCTTTGCAACACCTCCGCCTAGAACTCCGGTGGGAGATACTGACCCATAAACCGCCTAGAACCAGCGTCGGCGCGCCATCCCGAGGTCGGGCGCGGCCCTGTGTTGTGCTTAGCTTAAGTAGTTCAATTGCGCCCGAAAGTCTTGCAAGCCGTCGCTATCAGCATCACAAAAGTCTTCTGCCTGCGTCGCTAGCTCAACCTACTGCAACTGAGCAGGCCTCCAACAAATGATAATTTTAGCTCCACATCCACCGCATCCAAAATTGATACTCTGATCAACACGCAATTTCTCAAGCGTCCTTATTGGGATTTCTCTATGCTTCCCACATTTCTTACACGAGACATCAAAAACCCTACGATTGAACGCTTTATCGCCTTTTGTGAAGGTAAAGCTCTCGCTACACTCAGGACGAATGCAGCTAATTTCTTGTAAATCCTTAAGTAGTTCAAGTCTGCGCTTGTTCTTGGCACCACACACGCACTCAAAAGAAACTTCTTCTCCCACTCCAGTAGATAATAGTGTTCCCTCGCCAATACGCTTGATTTCCTCTAAGGCTTCAACAACCTTTGCCCGTATCTTATCTTTGTTGCCGTATCTATTAACATCATGATCTTTGCTGACCGGTATAGTAATGTGCAAAGCGACCTTCGCAAGCGCATTCCAGAGCTTTCCAAATTTGTTCGGATCGAAACCTATTTGCTTTCCAACAGGCAAGAATTCAATCGCCTGATATTCTTCTTTCGTGGGCGGAGTGGAACTGTCTTGCAACGGCTCCTTCGAAATGGACAGAGTAAATGTCTTTGCAATGCCCGAATCCACCTCTTGAATTAGAGTATTCACCACATCACGTGGCTGCCAGCGCTTCAGGTCGTCGTGTGAGATATAGTCATGTGCAATTCGAAGCCGCTCATAGCAAATACCCTCAATCGCCAGTCGGCACTCCAAGGCCGCATATGTAAGGCTTGCATCAGTATTTTGCGCAAGCAACAGTTCAATCTGTGCAATAGCGGGCGCCAAGTTAATCATTGGACTGCCAATTCGGTTCCCGCCATAAAATCTACATTGGCCACTAACAGCGCTGTCTTACCTTGCTATGTATCAGCCTGCTTGCTGAATATCTATCTCGCTTTGTCAGGTTCGCAGGCGGTCTGGGCAAGAAGGTCCGAATTTAGCCATCTTACCTATCCGTCAGAACCACTGCTTGCCCCCCAATCCTTACCAAACCCTTAAACTCACACCAATAACCCATTGATTTCATTACATCCACACCCGTGTAACACAGGGAGCATCCCACCCCACCTTGACTTCCCCCCACAGGTCTTGCCAACTCCGCCAGACCCCCAAGGAAGCCACCGATGACCCAATTCGATGCCGAACTGGCAACCCGCCTGACCCGCTACGCCGCCCTCGACAGCCAGAGCGACGCCGCCTCCCCCACCGGCCCCTCCACCGAAATCCAGTGGAATATCCTGCGCCTGCTGGCCGAGGAGCTGACCCAGATCGGCGCGGCCGAGGTCACGCTGACCGACTACGGCACCGTCCTCGCCACCATCCCGGCAACGGCGCAAGGCCCCACCATCGGTTTCCTCGCCCATGTCGACACCGCCCCGCAGTTCAACGCCACCGGCGTGAAGCCCCGCACAATCCATGGCTACAACGGCGGCGACATCACCTTCCCCGACGCGCCCGGCCTCACCCTCTCCCCCACAGACTTCCCCTACCTCGCCACCAAACAGGGCCACACCATCGTCACCGCCTCCGGCACCACCCTGCTGGGTGCCGATGACAAGGCCGGCGTCGCCATCATCATGACCGCCGCCCGCCACCTGTTGGAGAACCCACAGATCCCGCATGGCAAGATCCGCATCGCCTTCACCCCGGATGAGGAAATCGGCCGCGGCGTCGACAAACGCCTGCCCGCAGACCTGAAAGCCGACTTCGCCTATACCTTCGACGGGGGTGCAGTGGGCGAGGTGGAATATGAGAGCTTCTCTGCCGACGGCGCGGTCGTCACCATCAAGGGCGTGTCGATCCACCCCGGCACCGCCATGGGCCGGATGGTCAACGCCATCACGCTGGCCGCCAAGATCATCGCCGCCCTGCCGCAAGCCACCATGACCCCGGAAACCACCGCAAACCGCGACGGCTTCATCCACGCCACCGACATGACCGGCGGCGCGGCAGAGATGACCCTGCATTTCATCCTGCGCGACTTTGAACGCGACGGTCTGGCGCAAAAGGGCGAGATCCTGCGCCGGGTGTGCGAGGCCGTGCAGGCCACGGAACCCCGCGCGGACATCACCTGCACCATCACCCCCCAGTACCGCAACATGCGCTACTGGCTGGAAACGGACATGACCCCGGTAGACCTCGCGCGTCGCGCCTGCACACGCATCGGGGTAGACCCGGTATCGGTGCCGATCCGGGGTGGCACCGATGGCTCGCGGCTGACGGAAATGGGCGTGCCCTGCCCCAACCTGTTCACCGGCATGCAGAACATCCACGGCCCGCTGGAATGGGTGTCGGTGCAGGATATGGCGCAGGCGACCGACCTTCTGCTTGCGCTGGTGCAGGAAGCCGCGGTGCCCAAACCATGACCCCCACACGCAAAGCCTGAGCCGGCATGGCCCGCCCCGCCTCGCCCTACCTCGCGCCCGGGTTCTACGACACCGCCCTGGCCAAAGGCCGCCACCGTGACATCGTCGGCGGGCGGTGGGATGAAACCGGGCGCATCCAGATGCAGATCCTGCAAGATGCGGGGATGCTGCCGCATCACCGCTTGCTCGATATCGGCGCGGGCAGTTTGCGGCTGGGGTGCAAGGCAGTGCCCTACCTGAACCCCGGCCACTACTGGGCCACCGATGCCAGCCGCGCGCTGATGCTGCGGGGCCGCGCGGTGGAACTGGCCGCGCCAGAGCGTCTGCCCGAAGATCACCTGATCGAGGACAGCCGCTTCGCCCTGCCCGGCGTGCCGCCGGACATGGACTATGCCATCGCTTTCGGGGTGTTCACCCATCTGCCATTCGCAGAGCTGCAAGCTGCACTGGCACAGATGCGCCCGCGCCTGCCCCACCTCAAGCACCTGGTCTTCACCGTGTTCCTGTCCCCCGATCCGCAGTCTGGCCCACTGCGTCAGCCCGATGGCGTGGTGACGCATCCCGATCGCCCCCCCTATCATTTCGCCCGCGCCGAGGTAGAGGCGGCCTGCGCCCGCACCGGCTGGCAGGCCACAGCCTCACAGATCATGCTGCCCCGCGGGCAGGTTCTGATTGCCGCAACACCGGCCCCCTGAATCGCCGCGAATCAGCGCCGATCCCCGCAGCAAGCGCGGAGTTTCAGCCCAAAGTCGGCCGCAGTGATCACAGCCCCAATTTCTGTGATCACACCCTTCAATCGTGTGATCACAAATGCCGGAATTTACCGACATTTTGCGCTAACACGCACAAACCCGTTTGGTTAACGCCCCTATTCATGGCATGACGCGTCCAAATTCACGACCCAAGGACGCTGTTCATGAACATCCACGAATATCAGGCCAAGGCACTTTTGCGGGCCTACGGGGTTCCCGTTTCAGACGGGCGCGTTGTGCTGAAGGCCGAAGAGGCAAAGACCGCCGCCGGAGAGATGGACGGCCCGCTTTGGGTGGTCAAGGCGCAGATCCACGCGGGTGGCCGCGGCAAAGGCTCGTTCAAAGAGCCGGAAGCCGGCGAAAAGGGCGGCGTCCGTCTGGCCCGTTCGGTCGGTGAGGCCGCCGAATTTGCCCGCCAGATGCTGGGCCGCACCCTTGTGACCGAGCAGACCGGCGAAGAGGGCAAGAAGGTCAACCGCATCTACATCGAAGACGGTTCCGACATCGAGCGTGAACTGTACCTTGCCCTGCTGATCGACCGTCAGAGCAGCCGCATTTCCATCGTCTGCTCGACCGAAGGCGGGATGAGCATTGAAGACGTGGCGCATGACACGCCCGAAAAGATCCTGTCCTTCACCATCGATCCGGCGGCAGGCTATTCCGACTACCACGGCCGCCGCGTCGCCTTTGCTCTGGGCCTCACCGGCAACCAGATCAAGCAGTGCGGCCAGATTGTCAAAAACCTGTACCGGCTGTTTGTCGACAAAGACATGGACATGCTGGAGATCAACCCGCTGGTCGTCATGAAGGACGGCAACATGAAGCTCTTGGATGCCAAGATGGCCTTCGACGGCAACGCCATGTACCGCCACCCCGACATCGCCGCCCTGCGCGATGAGACCGAGGAAGATCCGAAGGAGCTGGCCGCATCCAAGTTCGACCTGAACTACATCGCGCTGGATGGCGAGATTGGCTGCATGGTCAACGGGGCCGGTCTTGCGATGGCCACGATGGACATCATCAAGCTCTATGGTGCCGAACCCGCCAACTTCCTCGACGTCGGCGGCGGTGCCACCAAGGAAAAGGTGACAGAGGCGTTCAAGATCATCACCTCTGACCCGAACGTCAAAGGCATCCTGGTCAACATCTTCGGTGGCATCATGCGCTGCGACATCATCGCCGAAGGCGTGATCGCAGCGGTGAAAGAGGTCGGCCTCAAGGTGCCGCTGGTGGTCCGTCTGGAAGGCACCAATGTGGAGCTTGGCAAGGACATCATCCGCAATTCGGGTCTGAACGTCATTGCGGCGGACGACCTGAAGGACGGCGCGCAGAAGATCGTCAAAGCGGTCAAGGGCTGACACGGCGATGCGGCTGTCATCGATCCTTCCGGCGTCTCGCAAACGCGGCTCTGGCGCGGCGAAGGCCGCACACGGGCACCGTGCGCTTTGCACTGTCGGAATGCTTGCGATGATGGCCGCCCCCGCCCCGGCACAAACCATGGCCGAAGCGGCCTGGGCCAATATGGCCGTTGCGGTGCAGCTGTGCGAAACCCGGACCAACGACATGACGGCCAAGGCGCAAGCCTTCCGCAACACCGGGTTTTCCGAATGGGTCGAGCGGAGCAGCACCAACAGCGACACCACCCACTGGTTCACCGCCCCTGCCGACACCGTGGTGGCGGAACTGTATTATGGCGAAATGCCTGAAAACTGCAGTGTGAAATCCGCCCATCTTGGCGTGACCCTTGCCTCGCAGCTTCTCGATGAACTCATCCCGACGCTCTATCCGACCTATGTCCGCAAGGTCGAAACCGGGCCAGCCGGCCCGTCGGGACAACCCGCAACCTGTGTGCGCTATGAAGACCCGTCCAACGAGATTGGGCAGGTTATCGGTTCAACCACCGAACACGGCTGTGTCGACAATGGCACCAGCCTGATCTTCAGCAGCTACCGCGTTTAAGAAAAGAAGGACCATCATGGCCATCCTCGTCAACGAAAACACCAAAGTGATCTGTCAGGGCTTCACCGGCAGCCAGGGCACCTTCCATTCCGAACAGGCCATCGCTTACGGCACCAAGATGGTCGGCGGCGTGACCCCCGGCAAGGGCGGCTCCACGCATCTTAACCTGCCGGTATTCAATTCGGTGCATGAAGCGAAAGCCATGACCGAAGCCAATGCCTCTGTGATCTACGTGCCGCCGCCCTTCGCCGCCGACTCGATCCTCGAGGCGATTGATGCCGAGATCGAGCTGATCATCTGCATCACCGAAGGCATCCCGGTGCTGGACATGATGCGCGTGAAACGCGCGCTGCAAGGCACCAAATCGCGGCTGATCGGGCCGAACTGCCCCGGCGTCATCACGCCCGATGCCTGCAAGATCGGCATCATGCCGGGCCACATCCACCGTCGCGGGTCTGTCGGCGTGGTCTCGCGCTCCGGCACCCTGACCTATGAGGCTGTGAAGCAGACCTCGGACCTCGGCCTTGGCCAGTCCACCGCTGTCGGCATCGGCGGCGACCCGATCAAGGGCACTGAACACCTCGACGTGCTGGAAATGTTCCTGGCCGACCCGGAAACCCATTCGATCATCATGATCGGCGAAATCGGCGGGTCCGCTGAAGAAGAGGCCGCACAATTCCTGGCCGACGAAAAGAAACGCGGCCGCTGGAAGCCGACCGCCGGTTTCATCGCGGGCCGCACCGCGCCTGCGGGCCGCCGCATGGGCCATGCCGGGGCCATCGTGGCCGGTGGCAAGGGCGACGCGGAATCCAAGATCGAAGCGATGAAATCCGCTGGCATCATCGTGGCCGACAGCCCCGCCACGCTGGGCGAAGCCGTGATGAAAGCCCTCGGCAAGTAAGAACCCGGGCGCTGCGGGTGTCCCCCGCAGCCCCAAACACAGGAACACGCCCCGAAATGGGACAGACACAGACCAATCGCACCGATGTGACCGGAAGCCCGCGCTTCCCGGGCACCATTTTGCGGTTGGATCTTTTGTTTTTCAACGGTCTTCCGGTGTCATCCCGCGCCGCAGACCCCATATCGGGGATGCGTCCTGTCCCGCTCGACCGCTCTGCCAACCGATACGGTCCCAACCCAGATAAGGTTACCCCATGACCGAGCAATCTCCCAACAGCCAGTTCCGCGCCGGATCGTTCCTTGACGGTGCCAATGCCGATTACATCGACCAGTTGCAGGCCCGCTATGCCACAGACCCCGCGTCGGTCGATGCGCAATGGGCCGAGTTTTTCCGGGGCCTTGGCGAAACTGAGTCCGATGCCAAGGCAGCGGCAGCAGGGCCAAGCTGGGCCCGCGCCGACTGGCCGCCGGTGCCCGCCGATGACCTGACCGGCGCGCTGACCGGCGAATGGCCGGTGGCCCCTGTCAAGGAAAGCCGTGCGGCGGCCACCAAGATCGCGGCGAAGGCCGAGGAAAAGGGCGTGTCCCTGTCCGACACGCAGGTGCAGCGCGCCGTCCTCGACAGCATCCGTGCCCTGATGATCATCCGCGCCTACCGGATCAGGGGCCATCTGATTGCCGATGTCGATCCGCTGAACATGCGCGACCAGACCCCGCACCCGGAACTTGATCCGCGCTCCTATGGCTTTACCGATGCCGATATGGACCGCCCGATTTTCATCGACAACGTGCTGGGCCTGCAGGTCGCGTCGATGCGGCAGATCATGGATATCGTCAAGCGCACCTATTGCGGCACATTCGCGCTGCAATACATGCACATCTCTGATCCGGAACAGGCCAGCTGGCTGAAAGAACGGATCGAAGGCTATGGCAAGGAAATCCAGTTCACCCGTGAAGGCCGCCGCGCCATCCTGAACAAACTGGTCGAGGCCGAAGGGTTTGAGAAATTCCTCCACGTCAAATACATGGGCACCAAACGCTTTGGCCTTGATGGCGGCGAAGCGCTGATCCCCGCGATGGAGGCGATCATCAAGCGCGGCGGCCAGCTGGGCCTGCAGGATGTGGTGATCGGCATGCCGCACCGGGGCCGTCTGTCGGTGCTGGCCAATGTGATGGGCAAACCCTACCGCGCGATTTTCCACGAATTTCAGGGCGGGTCCTACAAGCCCGAAGACGTGGATGGCTCGGGCGATGTGAAATACCACCTCGGCGCGTCATCAGACCGTGAGTTTGACGGCAACAAGGTCCACCTGTCGCTGACCGCGAACCCAAGCCACCTTGAGGCGGTGAACCCGGTCGTGCTGGGCAAGGTCCGCGCCAAGCAGGACCAGCTGAACGACGCCGACCGCACCAAGGTGCTGCCGGTGCTGCTGCACGGCGATGCGGCCTTTGCCGGTCAGGGCGTGGTGGCCGAATGTTTCGGCCTGTCGGGGCTGAAAGGCCACCGCACCGGCGGCACCATCCATATCGTGGTGAACAACCAGATCGGTTTCACCACCGCCCCGGCCTTCAGCCGCTCCAGCCCCTACCCCACCGACATCGCCCTGATGGTCGAAGCCCCGATCTTCCACGTCAACGGCGATGACCCCGAGGCTGTGGTGCACGCCGCCAAGGTGGCGATCGAATTCCGCCAGAAGTTCCACAAGGACGTGGTGCTTGATATCTTCTGCTACCGCCGCTTTGGTCACAACGAAGGCGACGAGCCGATGTTCACCAACCCGGCGATGTACACCGCGATCAAAAAGCACAAGACCACGCTGCAGCTGTATACCGAGCGTCTGGTCAAGGACGGTCTGATCCCCGAAGGCGAGATCGAGGATATGAAGGCGGCGTTTCAGGCCCGCCTGAACGAAGAATTCGACTCCGGCAAAAGCTTCAAGCCCAACAAGGCCGACTGGCTCGATGGCCGCTGGTCCGGGTTTGAGCGGGAGCGTGAAGAGTATCAGGCCGGCGAAACCGCGATCAAACCGGAAACCATGGCCGAAATCGGCGAAGCGCTCAGCCGCGCGCCCGAGAATTTTGACCTGCACAAGACCGTGGGCCGCCTGCTGGACAACAAGGCCAAGATGTTTGCCGAAGGCAAAGGCTTTGACTGGGCCACCGCCGAGGCTCTCGCCTTCGGCAGCCTTGTGACCGAAGGCACCCCGGTGCGCCTGTCCGGGCAGGACTGTACGCGCGGCACCTTCAGCCACCGTCACTCCGGCCTTGTCGACCAAAGCTCAGAGGAACGTTACTATCCGCTGAACAACATCCGCGAGGGGCAGGCGCGGTATGAGGTGATCGACTCGATGCTGTCGGAATATGCGGTGCTCGGGTTCGAATATGGCTATTCGCTGTCCGAACCCAACGCGCTGACCCTGTGGGAAGCGCAGTTCGGCGATTTCGCCAACGGCGCGCAGATCATGTTCGACCAGTTCATCAATTCGGGCGAAGCCAAATGGTTGCGGATGTCGGGTCTGGTGTGCCTGCTGCCGCATGGCTATGAAGGTCAGGGCCCGGAACATTCGTCCGCCCGGCCCGAACGCTTCCTGCAGATGTCGGCAAATGACAACTGGATCGTGGCCAACGTCTCGACCCCGGCCAACTATTTCCACATTCTGCGCCGCCAGATCCACCGCTCTTTCCGCAAACCGCTGATCCTGATGACGCCGAAATCGCTGCTGCGTCACCCGATGGCGGTGTCCGATACCGCCGATTTCACCACCGGGTCCTACTTCCACCGCGTGCTGTGGGATGATGCGCAAAAGGGCCATTCCGAACTGGTGCTCAAGCCCGATGCCGGGATCAAGCGCGTCGTGATCTGCTCGGGCAAGGTCTACTATGACCTGCTGGCCGAAAGGGATAAACGCGGCGCGGATGATGTGTACTTGCTGCGGCTGGAACAGTTCTACCCCTTCCCGGTTCAGTCGATGAGCAAGGAGTTGGAACGCTTCAAGGGTGCCGAAATCATCTGGTGCCAGGAAGAGCCGAAGAATCAGGGCTACTGGACCTTTGTCGAACCCAATATCGAATGGGTGCTGACCAAAATCGGTGCCACCCAGTCGCGCCCGCGCTACGTTGGCCGGTCGGCCTCGGCCTCGCCCGCCACGGGTCTGGCCAGCCGCCACAAGATGGAACAGGATGCGCTGATATCCGAAGCCCTGACGCTCTGAACACGACACAAGTTGCGGGGCCACCCGGCCCCGCCCGCCCCAGTCAATTACGCCCGAAGTGGCGTGGAGGAAGACGAAGATGACTGATGTAATGGTTCCCGCCCTTGGTGAATCGGTCTCTGAGGCCACCGTTTCGACCTGGTTCAAAAAGGTCGGCGATGTGGTCAAGCAGGACGAAATGCTGTGCGAACTTGAAACCGACAAAGTGTCGGTCGAGGTTCCGGCCCCGGCCTCCGGCGTGCTGGCCGAAATTCTGGTGCAGGAAGGCGAGACCGTCGCCGCCAACGCCCGCCTTGGCATCATCACCGAAGGCGCCACGAAGGACGACTCTGCCCCCAAGGAAGACCCCAAGGCCAAGGACGCCGGGGCGGTGAACTCCCCCGGTGCCGGGCCAGAGACGCTGACCGAGCGCAAGGATGTCGAAGACGCGCCATCCGCCAAGAAAGCCATGGCCGAAGCGGGTCTCACCCGTGATCAGGTGCAAGGCTCCGGCCGCGATGGCCGCGTGATGAAGGAAGACGTGGCGAAAGCCCCGGCCCCGACAGCAGCCCCAGCCCCCGCCGCCCTGCCGCGCGGCCCGGTCAGCACCGATGACGCCAGCCGCGAAGAGCGCGTCAAGATGACCCGCCTGCGGGCCACCATCGCACGGCGCCTGAAAGACGCGCAGAACACCGCCGCCATGCTGACCACCTATAACGAGGTGGACATGTCGGCGATCATGGCCCTGCGCAACGAATACAAAGACGCGTTCGAGAAGAAACACGGCACCAAGCTGGGCTTCATGTCGTTCTTCGTCAAAGCCTGCACCCATGCGCTCAAAGAAGTGCCCGAGGTCAACGCCGAGATTGACGGCGGCGACGTGATCTACAAGCACTACGTCCACATGGGCGTGGCCGTCGGCACCCCCAACGGTCTGGTCGTCCCGGTCGTGCGCGACGCCGATCAGATGGGCTTCGCCCAGATCGAGAAGAAAATCGCTGAACTGGGTCTGCGCGCCCGTGATGGCAAGCTGTCGATGGCCGACATGCAGGGCGGCTCGTTCACCATCTCGAACGGCGGCGTCTACGGCTCGCTCATGTCTTCGCCCATCCTGAACCCGCCGCAATCGGGCATCCTTGGCATGCACAAAATTCAGGACCGCCCCGTGGTCGTCAACGGCCAGATCGTCATCCGCCCGATGATGTATCTGGCCCTGTCCTACGATCACCGGATTGTCGATGGCAAAGGTGCCGTGACCTTCCTCGTGCGCGTCAAAGAGGCGCTGGAAGACCCACGCCGGTTGCTGATGGATCTGTAATGCGCGGCGGGGTGAACCCCGCCCTACACCCGGTCGAGTCGTTGTGTGTAGGGCGGGGTTCACCCCGCCATCAATCTGGGCATGGCTATGGATAACCTTGAACAAAGCGAATTAGTTATTGCTAAGATCCTCGGCCTATTGATGGAGTGGGGATTAACAGAAACTGAAATGCGCTTTGAGGAACTCGGTCTTGAAGAGGATTTTCGCCAATTCTTTACGACCTGTATTGAATGGCTGGAGGCCGAGGGCATTATTCGCGTCAAAAAGGTTCACAAGTTCATCGATGGGCATGCGCTCATTGAGAGGCCGACCATTACTGCTCATGGTTTTAGATTGATGGGGATAACATTGAGCGTTGGCCAGCAAACAACCACTATCGGGGCCGCCGTCAAGCAGACGTCAAAAGACACTGGTTTTTACACAGGACTGGGAGACTTAGGCGGAGGTTTTGTTGGGGGTCTGTTGAAATCACTCGGAAGCGCTTAGCATGACCCCCGAACTCACCACCCTCGCCCTCGCGGGCCTGCTGCAAGCCGTGCAGTTCCTCCTCTTCGCGGTCCCAGCGAATATGGAGCTTGGCACCGGCTACACCTCATCGGCCCGCGACAAGCCCCCCAGCCGCCAGCTCTCCGTGCGGACCGCCCGGATGCAGCGCGCGCTCAACAACCACTTTGAGGGGCTGATCCTGTTCACCCTCGCCGTGGTGGTCGTCACCCTCGGCCAGCAGTCCAGCGCGGTCACCCAGACCGCCGCATGGGTCTATCTGGCCGCCCGCGTCCTTTACATCCCCGCCTATGCCCTTGGCCTGCGCCCCTGGCGTTCGGTCGTCTGGGGCATCGGTTTCGCCGCCACCGTCACCATGATTGTGGCTGCACTGATCTGACGCTGACGTCATGCTGTAAGCCATACGTCAGCCATACATGAACCATACGCGGGCCAGACCCGCGATTGCCGAAAGGAAAGACCGTGGCAGAGTTTGACGTGATCATCATTGGCGCAGGCCCCGGCGGCTATGTCTGCGCGATCCGTGCGGCACAGCTGGGGCTGAAAGTGGCCTGCGTCGAAGGGCGCGGCACGCTGGGCGGCACCTGCCTGAACGTGGGCTGCATCCCGTCCAAGGCGCTGCTGAACGCCACGCACCAGCTGCACGAAGTGCATGAAAACTTTGAGAAAATGGGCCTGATGGGGGCGAACCCCACCGTCGATTGGGCCAAGATGCTGGCCTATAAGGATGATGTGATCAACGGCAACACCAAGGGCATCGAGTTCCTGTTCAAAAAGAACAAGGTCACCTGGCTGAAAGGCTGGGCCACGATCCCGGCGGCTGGTCAGGTCAAGGTGGGTGAAGACGTTCACACCGCAAAAAACATAGTGATTGCAACGGGTTCCGAGCCGTCAACGCTGCCCGGCGTGACCGTGGACGAGCAAACCATCGTCACCTCCACCGGCGCCTTGGCCCTGTCAGCCGTGCCGAAATCCATGGTGGTGATCGGCGCGGGCGTGATCGGGCTGGAGATGGGATCGGTCTACGCCCGCCTTGGCACGCAGGTGACGGTGGTGGAATATCTGGATGCCATCACCCCCGGCATGGATGCCGAGGTGGCCAAGGCGTTCCAGAAAATCCTGACCAAACAAGGCATTAAGTTCGTTCTGGGCGCTGCGGTTCAGGGGGCCGAGGCCGGCAAGACCGGAGCCAAGGTCAGCTACAAACTGCGCAAGGACGACTCCGCGCATGAGATTGAGGCCGATGTCGTTCTGGTCGCCACAGGCCGCAAACCCTATGTCAACGGTCTGGGGCTGGAGGCGTTGGGGGTCGAGATGCTGCCGCGCGGGCAGATCAAGACCGATGGCCATTTCTCTACCAATATCAAGGGCCTGTATGCCATCGGCGACGCGATCACCGGCCCGATGCTGGCCCATAAGGCCGAGGATGAGGGCATGGCACTGGCCGAAATCATGGCCGGGAAGCATGGCCATGTTAACTATAACGTAATCCCCGGTGTGGTATACACCACGCCAGAGGTCGCTTCGGTCGGGGCGACAGAGGAACAGTTGAAAGAACAGGGTCACGCCTACAAGGTTGGCAAATTCAGCTTCATGGGCAACGCCCGCGCCAAGGCGGTGTTTCAGGCCGAAGGCTTCGTCAAGATCCTCGCCGACAAGGACACCGACCGCATCCTGGGCGCGCATATTATCGGCCCGTCAGCCGGGGATCTGATCCATGAGGTTTGTGTCGCGATGGAATTCGGCGCATCGGCGCAAGATCTGGCGCTGACGTGCCACGCACACCCGACATATAGCGAGGCTGTGCGCGAAGCCGCCCTCGCCTGCGGCGATGGCGCGATCCACGCCTGAGCCTTTGGCGGGGCCTCTACCCCGCCAGATGCCGCAACCCTTGGGTGACATCGGTCCGCACCGCCAGCCGCAACCCCGGCTCGTCGCCCGCTTTCAGGGCGGCGAGGATCAGCCGGTGGTAGTGCGGCGGCTCTTTCCGGCGCAGCTTGGAATACAGCGCCCGCATCGTCGGCCCCAATTGCAGCCAGACCGTCTCACAAATCGCCAGCATCGCCGGAGCCTGTGCGCGCAGGTACAGCGTGCGGTGAAATTCCAGATTGGTCCGCACATAGGCCACCGCATCCTGCCGCTGCACCGCTTCGGCATTCAGCGCGTTGATCGCGGCCAGCCGGTCGATCAGGGCGAAATGCGCGCGCGGCAGGGCGCGGGCAGCCATCTCCGGTTCCAGCATGGCGCGGATGGCGGCCAGCTCTTCAATCCGTTCCGGCGTCAGTTCCGGCGTCGACACACGGCCCGAACCCGAAATCGTCAGCGCCCCTTCGGCCACCAGCCGGCGGATCGCCTCACGCGCCGGGGTCATCGACACGCCATAGTCCTTGGCCAGCCCCCGTAGCGTCATCGGGTGGCCGGGCGGCACCTCGCCATGCATCACCTGCTGGCGCAGGCTGCGGTACAGCCGCTCATGGGCGGCGGCGTTGGGATCGGTCAGGCGGGGTGTGATCGGCATGATTGCCAGCCAAGCACCGGATTTGCGGCCCAGTCAATCCTTGGCGGTCAATCCACCCCGTTGCTTTGCGGACCAAAAACATAGCCATGCAGCGCCTGCCCTTCACCGTGCAGCCAGCCACGCTGCACCTGCCAGCGGGGAAACAGCTGATCGACCACCGCCCAGAACGCGGGTGAGTGGTTCATCTGCGCCAGATGCGCCACCTCATGCGCGGCCACGTAGTCCAGCACCGGCACCGGGGCCATGATCAGCCGCCAGGAAAACATCAGCGCCCCGTCATGCGCGCAGGAGCCCCAACGCGAGCGGGTATCGCGCAGGGTCAGCCTTGTATAGGGCCGCCCCAGCCGGGCAGCATGGCGGTCACAGGCGGCGGCCAGACGGTCACGCGCCATCAGCTTGAGGAAGGCACCCGCCCGCACCCCGGCCTGTGCCGGATCACCGGGGATCAGCAGCGAATCGCCCTCCAGCCGGACCGATCGCCCTGCCCCCGCCGCCAGCAGGCGCATCTGCCCCTCGACCGGGATCACATCGCCCAAACCCACCACCCGCCGCCCCGGCATCTGCGCCAGCGTCTGGCGGATCCAGCCCTCTTGTTCGGCCGCAAAGCGCAACGCCTCTGATTCGCGGGCGCGCAGCGGCATCGACAGAGTCACCCGGCCATCAAGCCGCGACACCCGCAGCGAAAACCGCCGCGTCCGGGCAGACCGGCGCAGGGTGATTTCAACGGGCGGAGAACCGGGAAGCTGGGGCATTTGTCGCTCTTGCAAGGCGGGGACAGCATAGCCACCTTGACAATGGCCGCAATGGGGCCAAAAGCCTTTGACAGACGCGGGCCCTTGTGGCAAGCGACGCCGTTACTGAAATTCCACAGCCTTAAGGGAACCACCATGCCCAAGGAAGAATGGGGTACGAAGCGTATTTGCCCGACCACCGGCAAACGCTTCTATGACCTGAACCGCACCCCGATCGTCAGCCCCTACACGGGCGAGGTCGTGGACATCGAATCCGCCCGCCGCAAGATGGCGGCATCGGTCATCGCCCGTGTCGTGCCTGAAAAGGACGAAGAGGTTCTGGTCGATGATCTGGAGGCTGATGACGATCTGCTGGAAACCGCGACCGATGACGCGGATCTGGACGATGATCTGCTGGAAGACGACGCAGACGACAACGTCTCGCTGGACGAACTGGCCGATGTGGCCGGGGATGAAGACGAGGCCTGAAGAGTCCGGCCTGAGAACTACGTCCTGAGAATTCCGGCAGCCCGCAATTCCGGGCACCTGAGAAAGTGCGGGGACGTGGGACAGCGTGCAAATTACCCCTTGCACCCCCCCACGCCCTCGCCTAAATACCGCCCATCGAAACGGAAACGTGACGATACCCGGTGGGGTCATAGCTCAGATGGGAGAGCGCTTGAATGGCATTCAAGAGGTCCGCGGTTCGATCCCGCGTGGCTCCACCAAACTTATACTTTTCAAGGACTTAGGATAGCAGATACTCAGGTGTGGCCCCAACGGGTGACACACGATGCTAGTACATGCTTACCTGACACGCTCCCGGCACAGCATTTTCTACTTTCGCTGGCCGCTTCGCTCGGCTGCTGCTAACGAAGGGCGACGGTGTATCCGGATCTCGTTGCAGACGCGATGCCCGAGGGAGGCCACGACGCTTGCCCGTGAACTCGCTGCCTTCGGCACATCGCTAGAGCGGACGGGAGAACTCAACACCATGCGGCACGATGAACTTCGCAAGGTGGTGCATGCGGCCTTCAAGGCCCGGCTTGCCAAGATGCTGGACGGCGTTGGTGCGGACGGCCCGATGTCGGAACTGGCACTCGCCCCCCTCCAAACATCCCTGAGGCTCGCAGAGGGCACGCCAGAGGATTTCCGGGCCATAGCCCTAGCCGAAAACCCGACCCCCTTCCTGAGCCATTTCTGCGCCTCCAGCGGCCTCCCCCAATCCGAGGCAGAAGAACGGCCCGAACGCCTGCTGCGAGAAATTCAGATGGCTTGGCGCGACATGCTCAGGGAGTTCGAGAAGCATCACGCCGCGCTCAACCACTACGACTTCAACAGCACCCATGTCCCTGCGCCGATCATAGAACCTGCACCAGTATCAGCGGCACTTGAGGGCATCAGCTTGGCAGACGCGATAGCGGAGTACATCGCAGAGAACCGCCGCGCAAAGAGTTGGGAGTTCGGCACATTCGGAAAGAAGCAGGCTGCGCTTGACGCACTGACAGAGTTGCTTGGCGCTGACACCAAGATAGGGACCATCACCAAGCAACACGCAAGAGACGTGAAGCAGGTTGTGTCCAAGCTACCGCCGAACAGGAACAAGCAACAGGCAACCCGCCACTTGACCATAAGGGATGCCGCAGCACTTCCCGACATCGCGCCAATGTCCACAGTCACAGTGAACAGCTATATCAGCATCTATCAGAGTTTCTTCGATTGGGCCGACAAGAACGGACACACTGCGGCGAACCCCTTTGAGGGCATGCGGGTTTTGGGCAGCCGGAAGGATAGCAGGGAACAGCGCCAAGCGTTCAAACCCGATGCACTGCAAGCTGTATACACTGAACTCACGCAGAACACCCGTGGACTTGTCAAGAAGCAGAGCCACAGATGGGCCACCATGATAGGCATGTTCAGCGGCGCAAGACTTAACGAGATATGCCAGATGGAAGCGGCAGACCTGCAACAGCAAGACGGCATATGGTTCTTCAACCTGTTCGACAGCGAAGACGACGCGGGCAACAAGAAGTTCAAGACTGCCGCTGCCCGCCGCAAGGTTCCCGTGCACAACCGCTTAATTGAACTCGGCTTGCTCGACTATCACAGAGACATATGCAGCCGGACGACTAGCCGCATGTTCCCGGATTACACGTTCGAGGCAAAAGCAGGTTATGGCCGCTCACTAGGTCGATGGTTCAATGACGTTCTGACACCTGCACTGGGCATCAAATCCAAAGCGCATGTGTTCCACGGCCTGCGGCACACAATGGTGACGCGACTTATACAAGCTGGAGTGGCCGACGCGGTGTGCCAGTCTATCGTCGGACATGAACGCAAGGGAGTAACACAGGGCACATATAATCGGGAAGGCTATACGCTATCGCAACTACAACAGGCCATCAACAAGTATCCCGCCCCGACTTCTTAAGGCAGGACTGGTATTCGGCGCATGACACAAGAACCAACTGACGGCGAAGAGCCCAAAACGGTCGCTGGCCTTCGGTCGATTGGCCAGCGACTCCTTTTGGTCAGATCAACCCTCCGGGGGAAGCATGTCCGGGTTCCAGACGATCTCCCATAGATGGCCGTCAGGGTCGCAGAAATAGCCTGCGTAACCACCGTAGAAGGTATCCTGTGCGGGCTTTACGATCGTCGCACCTGCCCGCAGCACAGCTTCCAGACCTTGATCGACCTCTTCCCGCAGCGCCACATTGTGCCCGATCGTGAGGGCGGTCGGGCTGATTGGCTGCACTGGTAGTCCGGTGTCATGGGCAATGTCCGCCTGCGCCCACAGGGCAAGTTTCAGCCCGCCAGACAGATCAAAAAACGCGACTGCGCCATGCTCGAACTCCTGCCCGACAATGCCTTTCGTCGGCAGCCCGAGCCCGTCACGGTAGAACATCAGCGATCGCTCAAGATCGGCGACGCCAAGTGTGATAACAGATATTCTAGGTTGCATGTCATGCCCTTTCTATCGGCACCTGCACCGTGCAGACGCTTTGATAGTCTTGGGCCGTTGCCTTGCAACGGAAGGACCCGCAGAGCGGGGGCCGGGCCAACCTTCCCGAGCCTAACCTGTTTCAGACAAGCAAAACATAGCGAGTTTGGCTAGACCGGTCAACGGCAGCAGGCCACTTCGTCCGCATAGCTGCCACAGTTGGCCCAGTGCAGCGCCAAAGACGCACCAAGCGGTCAGGTCGACGCATTGAGCCCATTGCGGTCATTGCTTAGTGCTGCCATCGCTCATCTACCACGATACAGCAGCTTTCTCCTCTGGCGACCAAAGGTCTTGATGATAAGTTTAGCATTCGTTTCCGGGGTATTGGCGCTACTCCTTGCGCCTGGCCCCACCAACACCCTGATGGGACTGGCCGGTGCTCACGGAGGGCTTTCCCGAGTTGTCCGGCTTATCCCAGCAGAACTGGCGGGATATGCCACCGCGATCCTGCCGCTATCATTTCTCGGAGCGGCGCTTCTTCAGGCAATTCCGGGCTTTGGACTGGTCCTCAAAGGTGCAGCCGCGATCTGGATCGCTGTTCTTGCCATAAAGCTATGGAGGTCGTTATCCACGGGCGGGAAGGGTAAGGAGATCAGCGCTCGACGGGTCTTCATCACAACATGCCTGAACCCAAAGGCACTTGTCTTCAGCCTTGTCTTGCTTCCTTCCCCCCAAACCGAAGGCTTTGTGCCACATCTTGCTTTGTTTGCTGTGATGGTGATCGGTGTCGCACTGGTATGGGGCGGCCTCGGCTTGATGACACAGGTATCGGCTGCTGGGACCAAAAGGCTGATGATCCTTCAACGCGTAGCGTCGGCATGGCTGATGTTTGTGTCAGTCTCACTCATGCTCAACATCAGTCTGGGCTGAACGGCAGCTTTGTCCGCATAGCTGACCGTCGCGACCGCATCGCTTGGGGCGCGGGAAGACCAGTACAAAACGCTGTCATTGCGTGTTCCTGCAAAGTCCGCCCGCTACGCTATTCCGGTTCTCAGGTGCGCAGCGGGCGGTCGTTAAAATGTCAAGCCTCCCAGTTCTGACCATCGACTAAGGCAAAATAGAAATAGCCCTATCTGCCAGTTCACTCCGCACGCTCATTCCCAAACGTATGTGCGGGGTAGTGGTATCAACAAAGCCCAACACTGAGGCAATTTCCTGTTCTTTCATGCCCGCCTCGCCCAAGCGACGTTCACAAGCCTTGCGCAGCCCGTGGCTGCTGCACTGCGGTAGCCCCGCTTCATTGCACCACTTCCGCATGTAGTTCCCGAGGGTGCCCGGAGTGAGTTCGGTCCCCTTGGCGGTTTGTATGAAGAACTTGAACTCAGGCGGGACGAGTGCCAGACAGGCGGCAAGGGCACTGTGGATCGGGATATTGACCTCGACGCCAGCGCAGGTCTTTGTAGCATTCTTGCTGTAGCAGATGCGTCCGTCGCAAAGGTTTGCCCGCCCCATGCTGGCGGCATCCTTACGCGCAGCCCCAGTGTAAAGCATGATGGTCATGCACGTATGTGGAACGGTGCCCGGATGGTGAACGGCGTAAAATGCGCTGATCTCCTTCTCCGTCCATGTGTGAAAGCCCTCGTCGGGCGTGGCGTACTTTTTTACGTCCCGTGCCACGTAGTGCCCGATCAGCCCTTTCTCTAGTGCCACATCCAAGATGAACCGCAGAATACGCAGGACATTGTTCGCGGCGTTCGGCATCCCTGCCTTTGCAGCCATCATGTCCCTGATTTGCTTAGGCTGCATGGCTTGCACCAAGTAATCCCCGTAGCTGCCCCTCAGTCTTTCAGCTTGGCATCGGTAGCCTTTTCGGGTGCCCTTGCCCAGTGCCTCGAAGTGCGCGGACTTATACCATTCATCAATGAGCCGAGACAAAGTGCCCTGCTGGAAGCGCGACGGAACGCGGGCGGCAATGTCGCTTGGATGTAGAGGCGCGGAGTTCGTTGCGACAGCGTATCTCCGGATGAACTCCGCGCTGCCGTATTCCGTGCCGAGGCTGGTCGTCCTCCCGCCCTTGCGGTGTCTCCAGCGTAGCTTGTTGTGCCGGTCGTGGTAGGAGGTCACGTTGTTGAACGCAGTGGCGTTTGCGAAGTTCTCAGGCCGACTAATTGCGTTCATGCTGCAACCCTCTCTGATGTCGAAGTCTTAGGCGATGTCGGGAATGCCTTGCGATCCATGGAGCACACCTCCCCTGTGGCAAGCCAGTTGATCAGCAAGTTCCGCATGCGGGCCGACGGGATATAGACCACTGCCTTCCGTCGCGGTCTGATGTCACTCGGGACGCTGTTCATGCCCCCGGACCGAATACATGACCGGAAAAGCCATTGTACGAGTTCAGACAAGGCGTAGGCATCCGAGAACTCGCGCTCAGCTTTCGAGCCTTTGGGCATCCCTAGGAACAGGGTCACGTTGGGGTTAGGGTGTTGATCGTAAAGATAGATTGCCGTCCCACAGAGAATGTAGTCGTTGACGCCTCTGGTGGTATTGGCCACGAACTTCACGCCGGTTGTGCTCCAGCCATCGGCAAAGCCTGCCTCGTCGTATTCACGAACTGCGTTTCCGAAAAGCCGACTATCCTTTGCGAGTGGCCCCGCCATGGGCTGCTGCGTGTTCGCACTTCCGCACCACAGGTCTCGCGCACAGGTCAGCATCACCGTGCCTTTGTGGGTGGCTGCGAGTTCCTTGCCAGCCCAATGCTTGAGCGCCATGCCCACCCGGCGGGCTGCAACTTTTCCACCGGACTTGCTGAAAGTCGCTAACTGCTTGCTATACGACCAGTTGTAGCTTTCGAGAGCCGGGATGCTATTGATCAACAACGCACGGGATACGTCCTGTCGCCATGCTGCTTCGTCAACCGGAGCAAGCCGGTCAACTTCCAGCGTGAACGCGTCAGACGTATCTGATAGCTGTTGTTGTAGCCTCTGCATGAATTTCAAAAGGACAGTTCCGCCCGACAGATAGGTATAGATGGTAACAGACTTCGGCCTGAGCATGAGTTCCGTGGGTATGGTGAGCACAAACAGCTTGCCTTGGACCGTGTAGAGCGCACCGGATTTTGCTTGCTCGTACAGCGACCTGTCGAACGTCTGCCCACCATCCCGGTATCTGGTATCCCAGAGACCTGTAGGTGAAATCTTCCCATCCGGGCAAACCTCCACCAACCCGAGTTCGACGTAATCCTTTTGGAAGTCGTTCGGTGTGACAGTGTTGACGGTATTGAAAGGGTCGATGGCCTCATCAATGATGACGTGGAAGTCATCAAGCAGGAAGTGCTCGGTATGCGATACCTTTAGATTGTGAGCGTCACTCAACAAACCCACAATATCAAGCGTCTCGCCGGTCTTGGTGGTGGCAAGTGTGCCCAGCCGAAAGAAAAGCGCATGCGTGCACGCCACTGACTTCCCGGCTTTAATCAGGTCAGTTACATGGTCTGTCTTGGAGCCTTGGGTGTCCACCGGAGCATACATGATGTGCTTGCTTTCCGAGGCAGCGCGTTTCACCGCCCGGTCCACTTCTGACAGGAACGGCAATACGGTGATGTACTTTTCACCTGCCTTGTAGCTGGAGAATATTTCTGTGCTCTTGCCCCAGCCGCATGGCCGGTCCTTGATGGTGATATGTGTCATGGGTGATGTTCCTAAGATACGTGATCGACGTGATGATGTGCTGATGTGCACTGTTCGCATGAGTGGATAACCGGGATATTCTGGCTGCCGCGCATGCCGGGATAGTGGCTTGGAGCGCCACCGGGAAAACCAGCCTACGGCCCGAGGTAAAAACATATGAACCTCTTACGGCGGAGGCCATTTTTATCATTGAAAAACAATACCTTGCAGCCCCCCGTGGACACCGCACCTGTCCAAGGGTCTCATTGGCAAGGTTTTGACGACCACCAGAAGCAGCCCAATGAGGGCATTTTCCCGTAGCCGCCAGAGGTGTCAGCTAGACAATATGGCAGTCCAATTGCGGACAAATCCAACACCACATGAATGTGTGTCGGCGGGGTACTGTATGACTTGTGGGCAAGGAGCGGGGCGACCACCCTGAGGGCAAATGTATGCATTTCATCTAGGGACGCGGGGATAAGCACAAAGGGAGATACAGCCTGCTATGCCGTTCGCCCTGATGGCCCCCGCGATGTGCCGGATTAGTTGTCTTAGGACGCAGGGTCAGGCTTAGATGATGCCAGGTCAACCCGTGACGCCGCCTCCATACCGGTTAAGGCTTGATCCATGCCCGATGCAAAGCCAGCTCGAAGCAACCGCAAAAGGGATCGGCCTCCCCCGAAGAAGCCCAGATGAAAAGGAATAGATATGCCAACAGACGCGCGGGGCTTGCCCTAGCCTCACAATCCACCGAGACCCCGTATCCGGCCCGTCAGCCACCCGCTGGCACGATCTGGCTACGCGTGCCGCCTAGCTGATCAGAGATGCCGTGAGGATCACCCCATAGGCGCGGTTATGGATGCACCCAGTTGCCCGCCAGCGTCACTCGGTAGTGAGAACTATGTGACACCGATGCACGACCTATGCCGAGTTGACGGGCGATCTCAGTTGCCCCCCCCACCTGCCGTTATACCGATAGCAAGGGGAGGCCCAGAAAACGAAGGGGTCCGGCATCATGACAGTGCCACCCGCTTCGCCAGCCTCGCCAGCGTAGATCGGGAACAGCCTGTCGCGGCGATGATGCTGCTCCAGCTTTGTCCGCCCTGTAGCATCCCGACGATTGCGGCGTTACGCTTCACATCTTCGGGCCGTCCCCGATAGACGCCGTCGGCCTTGGCCTTGACGATACCCTGCGCCTGTCGCCTGCGCCTATCCACGTAGTCTTTTCGGGCAATCGCGGCCAGCATGTCCAGCATCATGCCGTTAATCGCGTCCAGCATCCGGGCCGTGAACTCATCGGCCCCCGGCTGCATCAACTGGTGTGAAGTCGGCAGGTCAAGCGCGACTACGCGGACCCGCTTCGCTGCGATCTGCGCCTTGAGGCGTTCCCGGTCGGCCCCGTTGAGGCGGCTCAGGCGGTCAACCTGTTCCACTAGCAGAACGTCACCGGGCAGGCAGTCGGCGAGTAGGCGGAACAGTTCGGGCCGTTCCAGCTTGGCCCCACTTTCGTTCTCTGTGTATCGGGCTGCGATCATCAGGCCCCGGTCAGAGGCAAAGCCGTCAAGATCAACAGCGGCGCGGCTGGCATCCTGATCGGCGGTGGAGGCGCGGAGGTAGGCTCGGATGAACATGGCGGAAACCCATCGGTTCGTTTTGAATGGTTCGCTTATGATCGGTTCGATATGGGTTGTCAATCCGCATTTATCAGACCGGCCCTAAGCCGGTCCTCTTGAGGCATACTCAAATGGCACCGCAACAGTCCTGCCGATGTCGCTGGCGCTTGGCTGATGGTCTGCATGTCCGCGCTGCGCCATGTCCGCCCTTGCAGATGCCCCCAGCACGTCAAGGCTTGATGCCCGCCACCGCTACCGCAGTAGTCATAGTCGCGCATGCTTTAGCCCTCGCGACAGGCATACCCGGCCAACGCTACAGGGAAGACCCGGCACGGGGGCGGGGGCAACGCGGGTGGACATAGATACCCCCGCACAAAAATGTGTCGGAAAATTCCAGTCAGTCGTGCAGCACACTGAGAACGCACTCGTCCTGCTTATCCAACGACACTTGCTTCAATGAGGCCACATCAGGGCCAAGGATGATGTCCTCGGCCATGGTTGAGACATCCCGCTTGGGCAAGCCCTGTGAGACAGGGGACGTGTGTTGTGCTGTGGCATAAGGTGCTAGCTTGCGTGCTTCGTGGCGTGCCTTGAGAGATGGGGGGTACAGGGGGGCGATGCTGTTGCAGGTTGCCATAGATACCCCCGCGAAAAAATGTGCCACTTTCTCTTGCCGTCGGCGTTGCACTTCGCTCTAGTCAGAACAAATGTGAAAAGGTGTGAAGAATGACGAAGCTGTACAGTGACAGGCCGGTACTGACTTACAGCGAGGATGAGTTCGGAGGATTATTAGCAAGAGTGTTGTCACCTTCGCGGCCATTGCAGTCGGAGGAATTTCTGCGCGGGAGGCACCAGCAACTCGCGGACATCAAGCAGGCCCTATATCAACCGGGACGCCACGTGCTAATCCATGGCCTCAGGGGCGTAGGCAAATCGTCGTTGGCCCAGACTGCGGCATTTACCCTCGCGCGAGAGCAAGACCCTATATTGGTGGGCTGTGATAGGCACAGCACCTTTCAGAGCATAGTTCGGGAGATCTTCGATGAAGTTGAAAAGCGCGACCCGCGAGTTCGTCAGAAATCAACTGAGATAGGGGCATCGCTGGCCCGCTTCGGCATTACAGTCGGTGCCAAAGTGCAAACTGCACAGGGAGCAGTAGAACACCCGGCCTCGACGAATGACGCAGTTAGACTAATCCAGTTTCTATGCGACGAATTCACCGCTAACCCAGTCATCGTTATCGACGAGTTCGATCAGATCACTAGTGCCTCTGAGCAAGAGCATTTCGCGAACTTCATAAAGTCAGTATCCGACAAGCACGTGGGTGCTAAGTTCATCTTTTGCGGCATCGGAGAAAGTGTCGACGCAATAATGTCCGCACACGGCAGCGCAGACCGATACTTCCACACTGAAGGTTTGGGCCAGCTTCCATGGGAAGCACGTGAGGAGATTATTAACGAGGCGGCAGAGGCAGTCGGGGTGGTGGTCGACAGGGACACTAGCTTGCGAGTTGCTCGTATCTCAGACGGCTTTCCTCATTATGTACACTTTCTTTCAGAAAAGTTGTTCTGGCGAGTGTTTAGCGATCACGGAGATGGGGTAGCAACCCCTCTGCACTTTTCAGACGCGATGCTCTCTGCGTCTCAAGCAATGCAAATGCGATTGAGATCACCCTACGAGTTGGCAACAAGAAAATATAACAACGACTACGAGACGGTGTTGTGGGCAGCAGCAGATGGCCATGAACTATCACGTAGGAGTACCGATATCTTCGGCAGCTATGAAAGGATAATGGACCAGATCGAAAGCCCGCCGCTCGACCGGAAAAAGTTCAATCAAAGGCTAAACGGCCTAAAGAAATCTAGCCATGCGAGCATCCTAACTGGGTCTCGCGCTGGATGGTACGAGTTCACAGAGAAGATGATCAGAGGCTACGTGCGCCTAAGGGCTGAGACTTCTGGTGTCCGACTAGAGATCGACCACCCTAATGCGCCAAAACGGCATGTATGAACACGCCGCATACTAGACGTACCATTGCCTCCAATATGCTACACAACTACTGCGAGGTCCACGCTAAGCAAGTCTCGATCACCGGCCACACGTCGCTTTCGTCACCTCGACAACTCCTATTTCGCTGCCGTCCCTCCGCAGGTAGATGTGTTTGATGACAGCGCCTGCATCGATCACAGATGAAAAACCCTCGTAAGTGCAATTGCGTTGCATCAATCCTATGCGCATTTCTGCGCTCAGAAAGCTGGGCGGTGGGTCGACTTCATAGATGTACCGCATTTCAGTGCCCAAAGCCTCCATGCGTGCAAGCGTCGTTGTCTCGTCGACCACCATAGGGGTTTGGACCTCTGCAGCCATTGTGGCAAGGTTCCGGTCAAGCATCACCTCGCTAAACACGCCCGCTGTCGCGGCCTCCTCGACCCGGCGTATCCCATCTTCCTGCGCATAGGCCGAAAGCCCACTGCCTGCACCGAACATGACAAGACCGGACAGAACGCCTATGCCACCCGTTAGCAACGGGATGGTTGGCGCACGGTTAGTTGATGCTTCGTTCTTCGATGGTGTCAGGAGGAGCCAAAGGTTGGCAATTGGGATGAAGGCTAGTGCAGCCATCCGGCCATGCCCGTAGGCATCACGAGACCTTGCGGCTGCTATCTTGGCGAAGAAAAAACCTGCAATAAGGGAGGTCAGCATTTCCACCACTACAAGGGTCCAAAAAAAGCCCCCTACGATCGCTTGTACGATGGCACCCATATTTGCCAACGATACCGCAGACACACACAAAAAGACCAAGCCAGAGAGAGCGAAGTATGGAGATCGCCTAATCTCGGCTAGCGAGCGATTGGTCACGCCACCGACGATACCACCTAGAATAACGAGCCCATAACCGACCGCGCGCATTTCACCATCGGACAACTGTGAGTAACTCAGCGCCAAGCCTTCGAGCATAATACCCCCGCATCTTCTGTGCAGCGTCTCAGAAGTCCGCACTTTAAGCAAGATTGCAATCACAACTCCAAACCTCGCGAGCTGCACTAACCCGCGCACTACCACCATGCTCCAGAGCAGTCACTAGTCACGATAGGTGCACTGCATCTTGGCCTCGGTTCCAAAATTCTTGCAACTTACGCCAAGATGCCGCTAAGTGTGACACAAGGGTGTGACACACACCTTAACCCCGCACTTGATTATCTTTGCGTATCAATGGCTTGAAAATGTGGTGGAGTGCCCGCGTGGCTCCACCAAATTAACAAACAGCCGCCTTCGGGCGGCTTTTTGTTTGGCCGCAGTTTTGTTCGGCCATGGCTTCATTCGCCCGTCAGTTCAGATCTTTGAGCAACCGTCCATGTCGGCGCACTTCCGACAGGACCGCGCCGAAGGTGGTGAAGCCCCGGCCCTGTAGCATTGGCAGCAGCTTCAGGAACGCCTCGGCGGTGGCCATGGTGTCGCCGATGGCGGTGTGCCGGTCCTCTTCGGGGATGGTGATGCCCAGACGGTGCGACAAGGCGTCAAGGCTGTGTACCTCGTGCTGGCCGAAGACCACCGCCGACAAAAGCACGGTGTCGAACACCGGGTTGTCGAACGTCAACCCGGTCACTGGCTCCAGTCGGCGCAGGAATTCCATGTCGAACGGGGCGTTATGGGCCACCAGCACCGCCCCTTCGGCGAATTTGTGGAACCGGGGGACGATCTCTTCGACAAAGGGCGCGTCCTGCACCATGGCGTCGGTGATGCCATGCACATCGGTCGAGGTCAGCGGAATGGCGCGGCGCGGGTTGACCAGCGTGTTGAACACCTCGCCCTCGACCCGGCGGCCATTGACGATCCGCACGGCGGCGATCTGCACGATCTCATCGCCCTGCCCGGGCAAAAGCCCGGTGGTTTCGGTATCAAACACCACATAGGTCAGGTCCAGCAGCCGCGCATCCTGCACCCCGGCGCTGCGGGCCTTGGACAACAGGTCAAAGTCATAGACCACGGGCCGGGCAATCGGGGCGGGGCGGCGCACCACGCGGCGGGCCTGCGGGATCGGCAGGCACAGGCTGTGCGCGCCCTGCCCGATAGCCTCGGGCCAGATCTCCGTGCCGTGGGAGGCCAGCACCGACCGGCGCGGTACCGCGGTGATGCCCGGCTCCAGCGGCGCGTCCAGCCAGCGTTCCAGCTGCGCTACCGGCAGCGCCGCCCCGTGCCACACCAGCCGGATCAGCGCGCCGGTGCCCTCTTCCTCGACCTGGAGGCGGAAGGCGCGGGCGACGTCTTCGCGCGCCATCGCTTCGGTCAGGCCCGCCAGCAGCGCGATCACCTCAAACCCGTTGCAGCGCAGCAGCAGCGCGTCGGCTTGCGTCTCGGCGGTCAGGCCCTCCCCCTCCATCCGGGCGCGCAGACCGTCGAGCAGGTCAGACGCGCGGGTCATGGTGAGCGACCAGCCTTCGCGGCCCTCATCATGGCGCCGGCTCAGGTCGGTGACCGCCGTGGTCAGGGCCGCAACCTCTTCGCGCAGGGCGGTGTCCAGCTTGCCGGGGGCCGCGGCCCCTTCGGGGATGGCGGCCATCAGGGTGGTCAGGTTGGCCGCAGGGCGGCGCACGCGGTCGAACACCTCGGCCAGCAACGCCTCCCGCCGGGTATAGGCGGCATGATCGGCGGTCACGTCGCGCAGCGTCAGCACATAGCCGGGCACTGTTCCGTTGTCGGCCGCCATCAGGCGCATCCGGGCCGACAGCACGCGGCTGCCGGTCAGGGTGGCGCACAACAGGTCTGAGGCGGCATCGCTGTCGCCGGTGGCGATCAGGCGCGCGTGGGCCAGCAGGATCGGCCCTTCGCGCAGATATTCGAACAACCGGCGGTCCAGCCCCGGGGCGGCCATGCCAGCCCCCATCAGATCCACCGCCTGCCCGTTGTAAAACGCCAGCGTATGATCGCCCGAACACAGGATCACCCCGGCATCAACGTCCGACAACAGCGTTTCCAGCCGGGTTTTCTCACCCATCAGCCGGGTGGTTTCCCGCGCCACCGCCTCGGCCAGGGCATTGCGCGTTTCAGACAGCGACGCCGCTGCCGCCGTGGCCGCAGGGGCAAGATCGCCAAGATAGGCGGCAAGCCCGCCATCGATGCCGCCGTTCACATCGGAGTGCGCGCGCGCGCGCAATGACCCGGCCAGCACATCAATGGGCCGCGCCACATTGATATCGAACAGATACCAGACCCAGGCCACCGCGCCCAGAATGACAAAACCGGCCACAACGCCGCCCTGCACAAAGGCATCCAGCGTCTCGGGTGCGCCAAGCCGCCGGTAGCCCAGCCAGAGCCCGGCCATGACGGCACCAAGTGCCGCTGCCGCCAGCCCCGCAAACAGCAAAAAGATCCGCAGGCGCAGGGACAGCTTTTGCAGCACGCTCACCCCTCCGCAACCAGAAGGCGGCGCACTTCGTCGCGCAACTCCTTCAGTTCAAAGGGTTTCGAGATAAATCCGTCGGCCCCCAGCGCCAGACCCTTGCGCCGTTCAATCGCCGATCCGCGCGCGGTCATCATCAGGATCTTCACATCGGCCAGCGAAGGGTCTTGCCGGACGCCCTGACAGATTTCATACCCCGACACCTCTGGCAGCATCACATCCAGCAGCACCAGATCGGGGTGCGTGTCACGGATGCGGGCCAGAGCATCGGCCCCGTTGGCGATGCGGTCATGGTCATAGCCTTCGCGCGTCATCAGATAATCCAGCGCGATGGCAATATTATCCTCATCCTCGACCACGAGGACGCGGTGCCGTCTCCCCCCTTCGGCCGTCATCACCCTCTCCCCCTCAGGCTGCCTTGCAGGCCGCCGCTTGAAATCCGTCGCCTTCGGCTGCGCTGACCCACTCAGCGCCTTGCAGAACGCCGTCATCTGATATTCCGACGCCTTCGGTCACCAGAACCTGCCGGCGCTGCGCGCAGTCGACCACCATCAGCGCATCGGTCACGGACCGCCAGCGGCCAAAGTTGAACAGCTTGGCCATGCGCAGATTTGCGTTGTTGGGGTGCTGGACAATGGCGCGCGTGTCCATCGCGACAAAGCGCGTGGTGATCGGCGCGATCAGCGTCCAGGGCCGCAGCGCCATCACCTCTTCGGCATGCCAGACCACCTGCACGCCCTCTGGCAGTTCAGCACTGACACGGTTGAACCAGTCATATTCCAGCCAGATCGTGGTGCCGATCAGGCCAACCGCCGCGGCCACCGTCACCGACCATTTCGGCAAGCGGTATCCGGTCAGTCTGCGCAAAAGATGCACCACGCCGCCAAAGGCGACAGCAGCGACAAGTGCGGCGAAAAATTCAAGGGCCATTCATCAACTCCGGGCACCGCGGGTTTGTCCCACGGCTGATTGCATGGTGCGCACCACGACAAAGGCGTCACGCAGGTGGCTTCGTTCGAAATCGGACATATCCGACGGGGCAAGGAAGTTGTCGGGCTTGCGCCCTGACCGCACCAGCCGCGCCTGATTTTCCAGCCGGGTCTGTGCGATCAGATCATAAGCCTCCATCAGGTCGCGCGCGCCCGACACGCTGATCACCCCCGCGCCTTCGGCGGCGTCCAGCCGGGCGCGGGTGTTCACCGGCTCCAGCTGGCCGATCAGCGCATAGATGCGGCCAAGGTCCACCACCGGCACCACCCCGTTCAGCTTCATGTCGATGTGGTTCTTGTGCTCGCCCGACCGCACGGTGGCAAAGCCGCGCAGCAGGCCAAGGGGTGGCGTATGTTTCAGGCTGTTGCTGATCATATGCGCCACAAAGATCGAGTTGCGCGCCGCCATTTCCAGCGTTTCATGCTGCAGGTCCTTGAACAGGCTGGCCTGCCCGCCAATCGGGCGCAGGTCGAACATCACGCTCGACAGCATCTGTGCCATAGGGTCCGGCGTCTGCACCCATTTGCGGAAATAGCTGTGCCAGACCCGCATAGGCTGGCACCATTGCGGATTGGTGGCCATCATGTCGCCGGGGCAATAGACGTAACCGCAGGCGTTCAACCCGTCGGACACGATCTTTGCGAGGGCGTGGAAATAGGCCATGTCGTCATCGGTGGCCGCATCGTCGATCATCAGGCAGTTGTCCTGATCCGACACGCCGGTCTGTTCCTGCCGCCCCTGACTTCCGCAGGCCAGCCACAGGTAGGGCACCGGCGCCGGGCCAAGCTCTGCCTCGGCCATGGCCAGCAGGCGGCGCGTCACGGTATCGGCGATGTCGGTGATCAGGCGGGTCACCACCTCATGCGTGTTGTTTCCGCCGACCAGCTGCACCAGCAGGCGCGGGATGCGGGCGGTCACGGCGGCCATTTCGGCCACGGTTTCCGCCGTCGCCGCATCTCGCACCAGCTGCGCCGAGCTGACAGCCTGAAACCGGGTCAGGTCGGTCTGGGTGATCATGCCGACCAGCGTGCCGCCCTCGACCACCGGCAGATGGCCGATCCGGCGTTCCAGCATGATGTGCAGGATATCCGACCCCAGCGAGTCGGGCCGCAAGGAAACCGGGTCGGCCGTCATCACCTCGGCCACCGGGGTGGCCGGGTCCAGCCCGTCGGCCAGCACCCGGTTCGTCATGTCGCGCGTGGTGATGATGCCCAGAAAGTGCCCGCCCTGCACCACGCCCAGCGACGATACCTTGGCATCGCGCATCTTTTGCGCCGCCATCCGTACGCTGTCCTGCGGCCCGATGATCACCGGCTTGCGCGCCATCAGGTCGCCGACCTTTTGCGTGGTCAGATCGCCGCCGCGCAGGTCATGCCCGCGCCCACGGCTGAAAAAGCGCTCAAAGGCCGGGAAAGTTGCGATCAGCCAGCGGAACTCGGCCACCGGCAGCAGCAGCAGCACCGAATCTTCGGTCACCCGCGCCGTCGTGACCGCCAGCCCGTCCCGCGCCAGCCCACGTTCGCCAAAGCTGTTGCGCGGCCCCAGCAGCGACACAACCTGCCCCGATGGTTCCTGCACCTCGACCGAGCCGCGCTTGATCAGGTACAGCCCGCGCAGCGGTGTACCGGCGTGATAGACTTCTTCACCGGCGCTGTATTCTCTGCGGCTGAAGGAGGTGGCGACACGCGCCAGCTCGTCCTGCGGCAGGGTATCGTAAGGGTGGACCGATTGCAGAAATCCGATGATCGTTTCCAGCGGGTGGTCCATGACATGCGCCCCTTGGTAAGGCACGCGCCCCCGGATGATCCAGGGGCGCGTGTTTGGTTCAGTGGCCGGTCGCGGCCCCCGCACCTTTCGGCACGCGGATCGACTCGATCAGGTCAACCACATGCTGTGGCGGAGCTTTGGTTGCCATCGACACCACATAGGCGACGCCGAAGTTGACCACGGCACCGACAGTCCCGATCGACAGCGGCGATATGCCGAAGAAGTGCTGATCAGGGGTGTTGGCATACAGGTTCGTACCCGGGATGAAGAACCAGCCGAGGTAGAGGAAGATGTAGACAGCCGTGAACACCAGACCTGCCAGCATACCGGCAATCGCGCCTTCCTTGTTGATGCGCTTCGAGAAGATGCCCATCATCAGAACCGGGAAGATCGTCGCAGCCGCCAGACCGAAGGCCAGAGCCACCACCTGCGCGGCAAAGCCGGGCGGGTTGAGGCCAAGGTAGGTCGCCACCACAATCGCACCGCCCATCGAGATCCGGGCCGCCAGAAGCTCACCCTTTTCCGAGATGTTCGGGTTGATCGAGCCTTTGATCAGGTCGTGCGACACGGCGGAAGAGATCGCCAGCAGCAGACCCGCAGCGGTAGACAGAGCCGCAGCCAGACCACCGGCAGCAACCAGAGCAATCACCCAACCCGGCAGCGCCGCGATTTCAGGGTTTGCCAGCACCATCATGTCGTTGTCGACTTTGGTGAGCTCGTTCCCGGCCCAGCCACGCTCTGCCGCGATGGCAGCAACAGCGGCGTTGCCTTCGTTGTAGTACTGGATCAGGCCGTCGCCGTTCTTGTCTTCGAAATCAAGCAGCCCGGTGTTTCTCCAGGTGTTGACCCAGGCCAGTGACGGATCGTTGTTGATGGCGTCAAGGCTGATTGCATCACCGGCAAAGGCTTCGCCCTGAACGGCGTTGGGCCAGAAGGTGGTGGTCAGGTTCAGACGCGCCATGGCACCGACAGCCGGGGCCACGGTATAGAGCAACGCAATGAACACCAGCGCCCAACCGGCCGAGGAACGCGCATCGGCGACCTTTGGCACGGTGAAGAAGCGGATGATCACATGCGGCAGACCGGCGGTACCGATCATCAGCGACATGGTGAACAGGATCATGTTGAACATGTTCGGCGAGTCGGCGGTGTACTGGGTAAAGCCCAGTTCGGTCACCACAGCATCAAGTTTCGCCAGCATCGCAACATCGCCACCGCTCGGCGCATAGGACCCGATCAGCCCCAGCTGCGGCAGGAAAGATCCGGTAAGGTTAAGCGAGATGAAGATCGCCGGAATGGTATAGGCGATGATCAGCACGACATATTGCGCCACCTGCGTATAGGTGATGCCCTTCATGCCGCCGAACACGGCATAGACGAAAACAATCGCCGCGCCGATGTACAGTCCGGTGTCGGTCGAGACTTCCAGAAAGCGGGCAAAGGTAACGCCCACACCGCGCATCTGGCCGATCACATATGTCACCGAGATCACGATCAAGCAGATCACGCCGACAAGACGTGCGCCACCGGAATAGAAACGGTCGCCGATGAATTCCGGCACGGTGAACTTGCCGAACTTGCGCAGATACGGGGCCAGCAGCAGCGCCAGAAGCACATAGCCGCCGGTCCAGCCCATGAGGAAGGCCGACTGGGTATAGCCGCCGGCCGGGGCCAACGCGATGATGCCGGCCATCGAGATGAACGAGGCCGCCGACATCCAGTCAGCGCCCGTCGCCATGCCGTTCAAAACCGGGTTCACACCCTGTCCGGCAGCATAAAACTCTGCGGTGGTGCCCGCACGGGCCCAGACCGCAATCCCGATGTAGATGGCAAAAGTAAAGCCAACCACAAGCAGGTTGAGGGTAAATTGATCCATCTGTCCCCGCCCCTTATTCTTCGACGCCGAATTCTTTGTCGAGCTTGTTCATCCGCCACGCGTAGGCGAAGATCAGCACGAGAAAGACATAGATCGACCCGTTTTGTGCAAACCAGAAGCCAAGGTCAGCGCCCCCGACCATGATGCCCGACAATGCCGGGCGCAGGATGATGCCAAGGCCGAACGAGCAGAAAAACCAGATGGCAAGCGATATCAGAATCACCCGCACGTTGGCTGCCCAGTAGGCACTTGACGAAGTTCTGTCCGCCATGAGTGTTACTCCCTGTTTTTTACGTCTCCACACCCGCACCCCCTTGGGGATGCAGGCCCCCCTTCACTGCGCTGATACACCCGCCACGATGCCGCCCAGCGTCTGACGGATTGCCGCGATGTCACCCATCGCGTCGATCCGTTGCAGAACGCCTTTGGCATCGTAATAGGTGATCAGCGGTGCCGTCTGTGCGTGGTAGGCTTTCAGCCTTTCCCGCACGGTTCCGGCATTGTCGTCGGCCCGGCGCTTGAAACCCGTGCCGCCGCATTTGTCGCAAACGCCCGCTTGCGCGGGCTGTTTGAAATCGTCGTGATAGCCTTCGCCACAGCTGCCGCAGGTATAGCGGCCCGCAACCCGGCCCACCATCGCCTCGTCATCGACCTCAAGACTGATGGCGGCATTCACACGCTGACCAGATGCCGCAAGCAGCGCGTCCAGCGCCGCTGCCTGCGCATCGGTGCGCGGAAAACCGTCAAGGATGATGCCGCGTGCCACATCCGGCTGGTTCATCCGGTCTTTCAGGATGGCCAGCACGATATCATCACTGACCAGACCACCGGCTTCCATCACCGCCTTTGCCTGCTGGCCCGCCGCACTGCCCGAGGCAACGGCGGACCGCAACAGATCGCCGGTCGACAGCTGGATCAGACCGAAGTCTTCTTCCAGCATCCGTGCTTGGGTGCCCTTGCCCGCGCCCGGAGGCCCGAGCAGGATCAGAACCGTGGGGGTTGTCATGTCGCGCATCCCCCGTCAGCCCCGGTTCATCCGGTTTTCGATCAGCTCATCCACCACCGAAGGATCGGCAAGGGTCGAGGTATCGCCAAGCGCCGCGAAATCATTCTCGGCAATCTTGCGCAGGATACGGCGCATGATCTTGCCCGAGCGGGTTTTCGGAAGGCCCGGCGCCCATTGGATCAGGTCGGGCTTGGCAATCGGGCCAATCTCGGTGCGGACCCAGACTTCCAGCTCTTTGCGCAGGCCATCGGTCGGCTCCACCCCGTTCATCAGCGTGACATAGGCATAGATGCCCTGCCCCTTGATATCATGCGGGTAGCCGACCACCGCAGCCTCGGCCACCGCCTCATGCGCGACCAGCGCCGATTCCACTTCTGCCGTGCCCATCCGGTGGCCCGAGACGTTGATCACGTCATCCACCCGGCCGGTGATCCAGTAATCGCCATCCTCGTCCCGGCGGCAGCCGTCTCCGGTGAAGTAATAGCCCGGATATTGGCTGAAATACGCCTCTTCAAAGCGCTCGTGATCGCCCCACAGGGTGCGCATCATGCCCGGCCAGCTGTCGGTGATGCACAGCACCCCCACGGCGGCGGTTTCCGACTGCAACTCGGCATTGGCCGGGTCCAGAATGATCGGCTTGATGCCAAAGAAAGGCTTGGTCGCGGCACCCGGCTTTTGTGCAATGGCCCCCGGCAGCGGTGTGATCAGGTGGCCGCCGGTCTCGGTCTGCCAGAAGGTATCGACAATCGGGCAGTTCCCCTTGCCGACATGGGTGTTGTACCAGTTCCACGCCTCGGGGTTGATCGGCTCGCCGACGGTGCCCAGCAGCTTGAGCGAGGACAGGTCATGCTTTTCCACCCACTCCGCGCCCATGCCCATCAGGCTGCGGATCGCGGTGGGGGCGGTATAGAACTGGTTGACCTTGTGCTTGGCGCAGACCTCCCAGAACCGTCCGGCATCGGGGAAGGTCGGCACGCCTTCAAACATGATCGTCGTCGCGCCATTCGCCAGCGGGCCATAGATGATATAGCTGTGCCCGGTCACCCAGCCCACATCGGCGGTGCACCAGAACACATCGCCATCGTGGTAATCGAAGGTGTATTGATGCGTCATCGCCGCATAGACCAGATAGCCGCCCGAGGTATGCACCACCCCCTTGGGCCGCCCGGTCGAGCCGGAGGTATACAGGATGAACAGCGGGTCTTCGGCCCCAACCTCGACATAGGCGCAATAGGGTTTGGCGGCGGCCATTTCAGCCTTCAGGTCAATATCGCGCCCTGCGACCCATGTGGTCTGGTCGCCGGTGTGCTTGACCACCATGCACTTTACCCGGTCCGAACAATCGAACAGCGCCTTGTCGGTGTTGGATTTCAGCGCCGTCTTCTTGCCGCCGCGCGGGGCGAAATCGGCGGTGATCACCACCTTGGCCTCGGAATCGTTGATCCGGTTGGCCAGAGCGTCGGGCGAGAACCCGGCAAACACCACCGAATGAATGGCCCCGATCCGCGCGCAGGCCAGCATGGCATAGGCCGCTTCCGGGATCATCGGCAGATACAGCACCACCCGGTCGCCCTTGCCCACACCATGGGCTTTAAGCACATTCGCCATCCGCGAGGTATTTTCCAGCAATTCGCGATAGGTGATGTGCAGCGACGGCGTCGCCGGATTGTCCGGTTCCCAGATAATCGCGGTCTGGTCGGCCCGGGTCAGCATGTGACGGTCGATGCAATTTGCGCTGACGTTCAGCGTGCCATCCTCAAACCATTTGATCGAGACCTTGCCGAGATCGAACGTGCTGTCCTTGACCTTGGTGAAGGGTTTCACCCAGTCAAGGCGCTGCGCCTGATCGGCCCAGAAGGCATTCGGATCGGCGACCGATGCGTCGTACATCCGCGCGTAACCATCCGCATCAATATGCGCATTTGCGATGAAATCAGCGGATGCGTGATAGACGCCCGGTGCTGAACCCTGATCTGACATTTGGTTTATCCTCCAACGCGGGCAGGCCAATGCCCGCTTCTTGCACTTTGAGGGCGATCTTGCCGCTTCAAAGATTGCCTCCAACCCACCGGCAGTTTAGCGCGGGGTTAATTTTAATGTAACCCCTTTTATTAAATGGATTATTTTGTAAATAAATTTTCTGTAACGCTGTCAAGACTGCAAACTTCCGAAAAGTGGCGAAAATTTGACAAGGCTTTTCAAACGCATGGCAGTTCACAGTTCAGTGATAACGCCACCGCCGGTGACGTTGGGGAAACATCCCAGCCGCCATGCCCCGCCGGGGCCTCGGGCAGGCGGGGTCAAACGGCAAAGCCGGCCGCGAATCATGCTTGCGCTAACGTGTTAACGCGCAGCCTCTGCCGCATCCACGTCATCCAGACCGGACAGGAAGCGCACCAAAGGCTCACGCGCGCCCTGTGCAAGCAGGGTGCGGCGCACCTCGGGCCGGGCACCGATCAGGTACAGCTGCCCGCCCTTGCGCGCCACCTTATGCGCCAGCAGCTCGAATGACCGCGCCCCGCTGGAATCGATGAACGGCACATCGCTGAAATCGACCACAAAGGCACGCGGGTAATCGGCGATCCGGTCCAGCACCACCCCAAGCCGGGCCGCGGCCCCAAAGAAATACGGCCCGCGCAGCCGGTACACCACCCGGTCACGCGTCATCCCACCCTGCTCTGGCCCGTCCGGCGCAAAGGCAGGCTCGACCCCCGCCGCATCCGACATCCGCTGAATGAACACCAGTCCGCCAAGCGCAAAGCCGACGACGATGCCTTCGGTCAGGTCACGGAACACCACCAGCAGGAAGGTGACGATCACCACCATCGCATCGCCCTTGGTCGATTTCACCAGCGCCCAGAACTCTTCCTTCTCAAACATGTTCCAGGCCACCACGGCCAGCAGGCCCGCCAACGCCGCCAGCGGGATGAACGCGGCCAGCGGTGCAGCCACCAGCATGAAGCCCAGCACAAACAGCGCATGCAGCATGCCGGAAACCGGCCCCCGGCTGCCTGCACGCACGTTGGTGGCGGTGCGCGCAATGGTGCCGGTCACACAGAACCCGCCAAACAGTGCCGCCCCCACATTCGCCACCCCCTGCGCCACCAGCTCGGCATTGCTGCGGTGGCGGCCCCCGCTCATCCCGTCGGCCACCACGGCCGACAACAGCGATTCAATCGCCCCCAGCAGGGTAAAGCTGACCGCATAGGGCAAGGCCGCCATCACCGCATCAACGCTAAGCCCCGGCAGCGCAGGTGACGGCGGCAAGCGCGGCAATGCGCCAAAGCGCGACCCGATGGTTTCCACCGGCAGGCCCGTCACCGCAACCACCGTCGCCGCCGTCACAATCGCAATCAGCAGGTTCGGCCAACCCGGCCGCACCCGCTTTACCCCCAGAATCAGCGCAATCGTCGCCAGTGCCACCACAAAGGCCATCGGGGTTACGGTCCCACGCGCGCCCCACAACGCGCCGACCTTATGCACAATCTCAGCCGGTTCCTGCCCGGCAAGGCTCAGCCCGAACAGATCCTTCATCTGGCTGGCGAAGATGATCACCGCAATCCCGGCGGTAAACCCGACTGTCACCGGGTAGGGAATGAACTTGATGTAGGTGCCAAGCCGCAAAACTCCGGCCAGCACCAGAAACAGACCCGACAGGAAGGTGGCCAGAATAAGCCCCTCCACCCCGATCTGCATCACACAGGCCGACACCAGCACAATGAACGCCCCCGCGGGTCCGCCGATCTGAAACCGGCTGCCGCCAAGGGCAGACACCAGAAACCCGCCGATGATGGTGGTGTAAAGCCCACGCTCCGGCCCCACCCCGCTGGCAATCGCAATCGCCATCGACAGTGGCAAAGCCACAATCGCCACGGTCAGCCCCGCCAGCACATCGGCGCGGAAATCCCGGCCCGAATAGCCTTCGCGCAGCACCGTCACCAGTTTTGGCATGAACTCGGCACGGCGTTGCAGTGCCCGGTCGGTCGCAGTCTCTGTCGCCTTGTCGGTCATTTTTCGGTCCGGTCCCTTGCTTGCCGCATGCAAGCGCCTCACAACCCACCCTGTCAATTGCATTGGAGCAGACAATGGCCACAAGACCCGATCCCGTTTTGCCGGCAGACGACGCAGGCCGCGCGCTGTCGCGCGACCTGCTGGCCGCAGCCCATGCCGCGCTGTCGTATCTGGAGGCGGAGAATGCATCACCCGGAATCAGCCGCATCGCCTTCGGGCTGTGCCCCGATGGCGTGCCGATGACGCTGATCTCGGCACTGGCCCCGCACAGCGCCGGATTGCGCGCCCACCCCGCCTGTGCGCTGCTGTTGGGCGAGCCGGGCGCCAAGGGCGACCCGCTGACCCACCCGCGCCTGATGCTGCAGGCGCGGGCAGAATTCGTCGCCCCCAATGCGCCCGACCGCCCCGGCTTGCGGGCGCATTGGCTGGCGCGGCACCCGAAATCAAAGCTTTACATCGACTTCGCCGATTTTGCCTTTGTCCGCCTTCACCCGGTCTCTGCCCTGCTGAACGGCGGCTTCGGGCGGGCGTTCCGTCTTACGCCCGCCGATCTGGTGTGAACCGGGGCGGCCCGGCAGGCCGCGCCCCGACCCTTTCGTCAGGTCGGGTTGTCGCAGCGCAGCGTCGCCAGCACCTTGCCCTTGACCGGCGACGGCCATCGCACATGCGCCAGAGTACGATCCGCCCCCTGTTCGTTCAGCACAAACGGCATCACATGCTGCGCCGCGCCCGAGGCATTGGTGATCGCGCCATCGGCCACCAGACTTTGCGTGTTGCGCACCCGCGCCCCAAACGGCATGAACGCGCCGCCATCCACCACCCAGGTCGCGGCTTCGGTGTTCTGGGTGTGCAGGATGGTCAGCGGGTTCATCACAATCTGGCTGACCCCGTTGAACGCGTTCGACCCCACGTTCACATTGCGGAACCGGCTGTAATCCAGGCTCGCATGGGTGGTATCCACCGCATCCACCCGGTCCACCGCGCCATTGACAGCGCGGAAGGTGTTGTCCGAAATGCTCAGCCCCTGCACGAAATGCCCCGCCCCCTTGGGCGCGATCACGATCCAGCGGAACCACGGGGCCACGCCGCTGGCATAGAAATGGTTGCCCGCAATCGACAGATTGCCATAGCCCAGCCCGGTGGTGAAATCGGGGAAGGCGTCATGCTCGTTCGACCATTCGATAAAACAGTTGTCGACGTAGTTGCCGGTAAAGGTCACCCGCGGGTTGGTCTGGGTCAGGATCAGCCCCGCCCGGCGGATGCCCGAGGGCGCGTTGTCGCCCTGAAAGAAGTGGTTGCCGCTGATCAGATGGCCGCCACCATTCGCCACCATGAAATGCGCAAAGCGCACCACCCGGTTTGACCGGATCTTGGCGTCATTGGCATTCACGTTCAGCGCAATCGAGGTGCGGTCCTGCGCCAGCATCGGCTGTTCATTCGACCAGAACTGGCAGCCATCCACGATCAGCCCCTGACACCCGGTCCCGGTCGAGGTGATGCCGCGATCCTTGGGCCGGTTGAACACACAATCGCTGATCCGCAGCGTCAGGCCGATCCGTGGCAGCATCACCGCCGAACACAGCCCGTTGCAGTTCATGTCCAGCCGGTCCAGCTCGAACCGCGACAGATCGTCAAAGCCCGAAAAATCCAGCAGGTACTTAAAGCGCGTAAAGGTCAGCGTGCGCGTACCCGCCCCGCCCCACAGCGGCTGGCTCAGCGTGACCGTGCCGGTGCCGGTGTTCTTGCCAGTCACATAAACCTCACGCCCGACCCCGGGGCCGCTGACATGCGCGCCGACGGGGATGGTGGACACATTGGCAACCCCGGTCAGCGTGGTCGGATTGGCAGGGGCATAGGTGGCCCCCGATGTCACCTCCACCGTATCCCACCCCGGCCCGGCCACCGCGTTCAGCTGGCCATTGGTCAGAAACCGGCGCTGCGCGAATGTGCTCAGCCCGGCGATTGCCGCCACATCCAGCGGCTCCACCAGATCAATCCGGCGATCCGACAGATCCAGCGCCACATGATCGGTAAAATAGAACAGCGCCTGCAACGCCTTGCGAAAGCCCAGCAGTTCATTCCCGAAGGCACTGGTATAGGTGTCCAGATCATAATTCCGCGTCAACGCCAGCCGCACATTTGCGGGTTGCACCAGCGTGCCCTGAAACCGGATCGGGTTGTTGATCGTCAGGTTCCCGGCAATCAGATAGGTGCCCGCCGGCACCGTCACCGTGCGGCCCTGCGCCGCGGCGTCTGCGGCGGCAAAGGCGGCGGTGTCATCCGCCACACCGTTCCCCTGCGCGCCGAAATCGCGCACATCCACCGCATCGAAAATGTCGCGCAGGTAGATGCCGGTCACATCCTCGATCTCGATATCGTCAATCCGCACCACGCCGCCATTCGGCCCGGTCAGGTCCAGCCCGATATGGCCATAGGTGGCACTCGCCCCCCAGGCCATCGCCACCCCGCCGCGCGTCCCGGCCCCGATGATCGCCGTCACCTCCACCACCTGCCCGTATTGCGTCAGCGCCACCGATGGCCCGGTCTGCACCACCCCCGGCACATTGGTGCCGTTCGACCGCCCGGCCCAGCCCGCGATGCGCACCGATGGCAAGGCCCCCGAAATCCCCTTGATCCGCACCGTCACCTGCAGATACAGGCCCGGCTGCATCGGGATCTGCTGAAAGCAGCGCAGCTTCTGGGTGGCAGCGGTTTTCTGCAACTCCAGCGCGCCGCCGAAATCCTGATCCGCCGGAATAAAAGCCGCGTTGGACTGCCCCGCGTATGACCCCTGCCCCGGTTGCCCGTCCTCGCGCGACCATAGGGCCAGCCCCGCAGAAAACGGCGGCGGCATCAGCACCAGACCGTCAGTAATCGCCTTGTTCATGTCTTAAACCCTCGCTTGGTCCTCTCGGCCAGCGGTTGCCCCCGGCCTATGCGAGGGACAGGGCTATCAACAATCGGTTAACGCGGCCTCAGACCACCGCGCGCTGCGGCGACAGGCAGGCCGCGAAATGCGCCATACGTAGCGAAAATTCCGCCTCAAAACCATGAGCTTGCGCAAATCTCAGGCCCGCATCGGCACCAGCAGCAACAGCCCCCCGGTCGCCTGCCAGCTGCGCAATCCGGTCGACCAACGCCCCCCGGTCGCCAAGGGGCACGGCCCAGCCCGCTGCGGACTCTGCCGCCATCCGGCCCCACATCTCATTGGCATATCCCACCACCGGCACCCCGCAACCAAGGCTTTCCAGATAGGTACAGGACGGGTCGGCCTGCCGGTGACAGCTCAGGAAAACGTCCGCATTCCCCCGCATCCACGGCACCAGCACGGTTTCAAAATCCACCGGATCATGCAGCCGCAACCGCCCGCCCAAAGCCCCGGCACCGGCCCGCAGCTCTGCCTCCAGCGCCCCGGTCCCGAACACATCCAGGGTAAACTCCACCCCCGCCGCGACCAGCGCGCGGCACACCGGCACCAGATCCTGCGCGCCCTTCATCGGCTCCATCCGCCCCGAATGCACCAGCCGCAGCGGGCCGCGATACGCCGCCTTTGCCGCCATCTCCGGCCCCGTCGCCATCATCCCCGCGCGCATCCGCCCATCCAGATACAGCATCGCGTGGCCGTTCAGCCCGGCATAGGCGTCAAACGCCGGATAGCCGTTGCACTGCACCCCCGCCGCCCGCCGGAACGCCGCCCGCCGCTTGCGCTCCACTGACAGGTTCCACAACACCGACCAGCCCTTGCGCACAAACCCCCGCTCCCGGTCCAGCGTCACAATCCGCAGCCGGGTGCCGATGGTGTATTCCACCACAAACACCACCGGCACCGGCCCGTCCGCAAGGGCCAGAGCCTCTGCCATATCGGCAGGCGCGGCAATCAGATCGGCCCCCACCGCAGACACCGGCGCGCCCGCCGGCAGCACCGTCAGATCAAACCCCAGATCCCCCGGCGCATAATCGGCCCCAAACGGCACCGCGCCTGCGCCTTCCCAGACCACCGCCGATACTGTGCCATCCCACATCGCCTGATGCGCCCGCATCCCCTCGACATATTTCACATCCAGCCGCAGCCGCCCGTCTGGCAGGCAAATCACAGGCGCGGGCGCAAGCATCAGCAAATGCGGCATAAAACCTCCGGAACTCTGCGCAACAGTCACCCGGCATTCCGGCCGCTTCAAGGCCGGACCATGAAAAAAAGGGGCGACCCTTGCGGACCGCCCCCCTGTTTCCTGACGGAAACAACTGGTCAGATAAGGTAAGCCGCAGCTTACATCATGCAGGCATGATTACATCATGCCGTCCATGCCGCCCATTCCGCCCATGCCGCCGCCAGCGCCAGCCGATTCCTTGGCCGGTTTGTCAGCGATCATCGCTTCGGTGGTGATCAGCAACGAAGCCACCGAGGCTGCATGCTCCAGCGTGGTGCGCGTCACTTTGGTCGGGTCGATCACACCGAAAGCGAACATGTCGCCATATTCTTCGGTCTGAGCGTTGAACCCGAACGAGGTGTCGGTCGATTCACGCACCTTGCCAGCCACGACAGCGCCATCGACGCCAGCGTTTTCAGCAATCTGGCGCAGCGGGGCTTCCAGTGCGCGGCGCACAATGGCGATCCCGGCGTTCTGGTCGCTGTTCGCGCCCGTCACACCTTCCAAGGCTTTTCCAGCCTGAACCAGAGCCACGCCGCCGCCGACAACGATGCCTTCTTGCACGGCAGCGCGGGTAGCGTTCAGCGCGTCATCAACGCGGTCTTTGCGCTCTTTGACTTCAACTTCGGTCATGCCGCCAACCTTGATCACGGCAACACCGCCAGCCAGTTTGGCCACGCGCTCTTGCAGCTTCTCACGGTCGTAGTCCGACGTGGTTTCTTCGATCTGCGCACGGATCTGGGCCACGCGGGCTTCGATCTCGGCTTTGTCGCCAGCACCATCAACGATGGTGGTGTTGTCTTTGTTGATCGAGACTTTCTTGGCACGGCCCAGCATGTCGATGCCGACATTTTCCAGCTTCATGCCCAGATCGTCAGAAATCACCTGACCACCGGTCAGAATGGCGATGTCCTGCAGCATCGCCTTGCGACGATCGCCAAAGCCCGGGGCTTTGACAGCAGCGATTTTCAGACCGCCGCGCAGCTTGTTCACAACCAGCGTCGCAAGGGCTTCGCCTTCAACATCTTCTGCAATGATGATCAGCGGGCGCTGCGACTGGATCACGGCTTCCAGCAAAGGCACCATCGGCTGCAGCGACGAGAGTTTTTTCTCGTGCAGCAGAATGTAGGCGTCTTCCAGATCGGCGATCATCTTGTCAGCGTTGGTGACAAAATAGGGCGACAGGTAGCCACGGTCGAACTGCATGCCTTCGACAACGGTGGTTTCCGTTTCCAGACCCTTGTTCTCTTCGACGGTGATCACACCCTCGTTGCCGACCTTCTGCATCGCATCAGCGATCTGACGGCCGATTTCAGCTTCGCCATTGGCCGAAATGGTGCCGACCTGAGCAACTTCAGCGCTGTCTTTGACAGGGCGCGAGGCGGCTTTGATCGCGGTCACAACCTTGGCCACAGCGATATCGATGCCGCGCTTCAGGTCCATCGGGTTCATGCCGGCAGCAACGGCCTTGAGGCCGTCCTTGATGATGGCCTGAGCCAGCACGGTGGCGGTGGTGGTACCGTCGCCAGCTTCGTCATTGGTGCGGGAAGCGACTTCCTTCACCATCTGGGCGCCCATGTTTTCGAACTTGTCGGACAGTTCGATTTCCTTGGCAACCGTCACACCGTCTTTGGTGATGCGGGGCGAGCCGAAGGACTTGTCGATCACCACGTTGCGGCCTTTGGGGCCCAGCGTGACTTTCACAGCATCAGCCAGAATGTTCACACCGCGCAGCATGCGGTCGCGGGCATCGGTGTCAAAACGTACGTCTTTAGCACTCATGGTGCAGACTCCTCGTCTAAGATGTTGAAATCAAAAGCGGCAGGGTGGGTTCACCCCGCCATCCCTCAGGCGATGATGCCGAGGATGTCGCTTTCTTTCATGATCAGCAGTTCTTCGCCTTCCAGCGTCACTTCGGTGCCGGACCATTTCCCGAACAGGATACGGTCGCCAGCTTTGACCGACGGTGCGATCAGCTCGCCCGAATCCTTGCGCGCGCCTTCACCGACCGAGACGATTTCGCCCTCAGCTGGTTTTTCCTTGGCGGTGTCGGGGATGATCAGGCCGCCCTTGGTCTTGTCTTCGCCTTGGATGCGACGAACGAGCACACGGTCATGCAGCGGTTTGAAAGCCATCTGGTAACACTCCCTTAGGTTCCAGGTTGAAACTTTTAGCACTCACCGGCAGCGAGTGCTAACGACGTCTATTTAGGGGCAACAGCGCCGCCTGTCAACCGGCGCACCCCCGCCGGATGCCCGGATTTTTACTTGGAATTGCCCCGCAGGCCTGCCACGTTCAGGGCAGATCCAAAGGATAACCCATGCGTATCATACTGACCTTGCTGTGCCTTCTGGCCGTGCCGCTGGCCCTGCCCGCCCATGCCGCCTGCAATGGCACCAACCTGCTGTCGCAAATGGCCCCCGAAGACCGCAGCCGTCTGGAACAGGCCGCCGCCCAACAGCCGTTTTATCAGGGCAACCTGTTCCACGCCACCAAGGGCGACCAGCAGGTCACCCTTGTCGGCACCTACCATCTGGGCGACCCGCGCCATGACCAGATCCTTGCCACCCTCACCCCGCATCTCGACACCGCCACCACCCTGCTGGTCGAGGCCGGGCCAGAGGAAGAGGCCGCGCTGATGGCGGCCGTGGCAGCTGACCCCAGCCTGTTCATCATGCCCGACACCACGCTGCCCGAACTGATGGAGCCTGCCGAATGGCAGGCCCTGTCCACCGCGATGACCCGCCGCGGCATGCCCGGATTCATGGCGGCAAAATTCCAGCCGTGGTACATCAGCGTTCTGCTGGCCGTGCCGCCCTGCATGATGGCCGAAGTGCAGACCCAAAGCAGTCTGGGACTGGACAAGATGATCATCGAGGCCGCAATCGCCCGCGACCTGCCGGTGCAGGGGCTGGAACCCTATGACACCGTCTTCACCCTGTTCGACACCTTCTCGCGCGACGATCAGATCGCCATGCTGCGCGCTTCGCTCGCCATCGAGGATCAGGCTGAAGACTATATCACAACGCTGGCCGACACCTTTTTCGCCGGCGAATCACGGCTGATCTGGGAGCTGATGCGCGACATCTCATTGCAGATGCCCGGTTACACCCCCGAACAGGTCGATGCCGATCTGGCCAAAATGGAACAGGCCCTGCTGGTCACCCGCAACCAGAGCTGGATTGCGGTGATTGAGTCCGCCGCCGCCAAAGGCCCTGTCCTCGCCGCCTTTGGTGCCCTGCACCTGCCGGGGCAACACGGCATCCCCTACCTGCTGCAACAGCAAGGCTGGACAGTGACCCGGCTCGAATAACGTAGGGCGGGGGTCTCCCCGCCATTCGTTGCGCACAAGGCGGGGTGAACCCCGCCCTACCCAAAACCGGCACCGCTGCCAGACAGGCGACCGGACCCACCCCGGATGCAGGGCGGGGGTCTCCCCGCCTTTCCTCCGGCAACGGCGCAGAGACTGCCGCCCTATACGCGCACCCGCCACCCCCACGTGACAACCCCGGCACTCCGGCCTATAAGCCGCGTCAAATCCATGCGCACAGGTGCCCCCATGACCACGCTCGTTTTCGGCCACAAATCCCCCGATACAGATTCCACCGGCTCGCCCATCATCTGGGCGTGGTATCTGTCCAACGTCCTGAACACTCCGGCCAAAGCGGTGCTGCTGGGCGAACCCAATACCGAAGCCGCCTTCGTGCTGACCCATTGGAACCTGACCAAGCCCGACATCATCACCGACGTCACCGCCGAAGACAAAGTGGTCATCGTCGATACCAACAACCCGGCCGAACTGCCGCCCTCGATCAATGACGCAAAGATCATGGGCATCATCGACCACCACATGCTGGTCGGCGGGCTGAAGACCAAAGGCCCGATCGACATCACCATCCGCCCCCTCGCCTGCACCGCCACCATCATGCACGACCTGATGGGCGACGCGTTGGCATCGGCCCCGCGAGAGATCAAGGGCGCGATGCTGTCCTGCATCGTGTCGGACACGCTGGAATTCCGCTCGCCCACCACCACCGCGCATGACCGCGCCGTGGCCGAGGCGCTGGCCGCCGATCTGGGGGTGAACCTCAACGACCTCGCCACCGCGATGTTCGAAGCGAAATCCGATGTCTCTGCCTTCAGCGATGCCGAACTGCTGCGGATGGATTCGAAAGAATACTCCGTCGCGGGCAAAGAGCTGCGGGTCTCGGTTCTGGAAACCACCGCGCCGAAAATCGTGCTCGACCGCAAGGCCAGCCTGATGGCCTCGATGGACGCCGTGGCGAAAGAAGACGGTGCCGATCAGGTGCTGCTGTTCGTCGTCGACATCCTGCGCGAAGAGGCGACGCTGCTGGTGCCCAACGATCTGGTCCGCCAGATGGCCGAAGCCTCGTTCGGCTGCGTCGTCACCGGCGACACCGTGGTTCTGCCCGGCGTGATGAGCCGCAAAAAGCAGATCATCCCGGCGCTGAAGCTCTGAAAACCCATGGCCAGGCGTCGCGCACACACAGCCCGACGCTTGCCATACGTTTGCCATACGTAAACCAGACGCAGACCAGACGTAAAATTCCGCCGGAAAGGCCCGCCGAATGACCGAAATCATCCGCTCGCTCAACGATCTGTCGGGCCGCTACGACGCCCTGTTCTGCGACCTCTGGGGCTGCCTGCACAATGGCGTCACACCGTTCCCGGCAGCCGTCGCCGCGCTGCAAGCCTTTCGCGCGCAGGGTGGCAAGGTCATCCTTGTCACCAACGCCCCCCGCCCGAAATCGAGCATTATCAGACAGTTGGATGCCATGGGCCTGCCCCGCGACACCTGGGATGACATCGCCTCCTCGGGCGATGCGACCCAGGCCGCCATGCTCTCAGGTGCCGCAGGCACGAAAGTTCACCACATCGGCGCACCCAAGGATGAACCCTTCTTTACCGATTTCGAGGATGATCTGTCCCATCTGCTGGCAACCGCCGACATCACCCGCGTGCCATTGGACCAAGCCACCGGCGTCATCTGCACCGGGCTGGCCGACGACCTGACCGAAACGCCAGACGATTACCGGGGTAAACTGTTGATGGCAAAGGCAAAAGGACTGAAAATGCTCTGCGCCAACCCCGATATCATCGTCGATAGCGGCGAAAAGCGGCTGTACTGCGCCGGTGCCTTGGCCAAGGCCTATGAGGATATGGGCGGCGAGGCGCTGTATTACGGCAAACCCCACCCGCCGATCTACGATCTGGCCCGCCGCAGGCTGGGAATGGACGACGCCCGCATCCTCTGCGTCGGCGACGGCATCCTTACCGATGTGCAGGGCGGGGTGGGCGAGGGTCTGGATACCCTGTTTGTCACCGGCGGCATCGCCGCGCAAGAGTTTGGCACGGATTTCCATAATCCGAACAAGGGGTTACTTCTGAAGTGGCTGGATGGTCACCAGCTTTCGGCCACCTACGCCATCGGCTATCTGCGGTAATGAACAATCCTCAACGTAACAAAATTGCGCCTTTGGTCGCATAATCGAAAATAACTTGCGCAACGGAATTGCGCTGCACTGCGGCATTTGCTAATGTCACCGCAGCTCAATCACGGGAATCGCAAGATGTTGGACAATATGCCCCGCGGCACCATCTGCATCGAAGACCTTGAAATCGGCATGACGCGTGGCCTGTCCAAGCTGATCACCGACCGCGACATCGAACTGTTCGCCGAGGTCTCGACCGACCGCAACCCGGTACATCTGGATGACGCCTACGCGCAGGATACCATATTTGCGGGCCGCATTGCCCATGGCATGCTGACCGCCGGGCTGATCTCTGCCGTCATCGGCGAACAGCTTCCCGGTCACGGCACGGTCTATCTGGGCCAGTCCCTGCGCTTCATGGCCCCGGTCCGCCCCGGTGATGTGGTCGACGCCGTGGTCACGGTCACGGCAATCGACCATGCAAAACGCCGGGTGACCCTTGAAACCCATTGCTCTGTGGGTAAAACGGTGGTGCTAAAGGGCGAGGCGCTGGTTCTGGCGCCAAGCCGCAAGTTCGACTGACGGGGCATCTGCCCCAGACCGGGGTAGAATGCAGATCCACCATTCCTGGCAGGGGCTTTGCCCGACCGCCCGTGGCGCATCCTGTGCCATGGGCAATTTCGATGGCGTCCATCTGGGGCATCAGGCGGTCATCGACCTGGCGCGTGGGCCTGCGCCCTTGGGCATCATCACCTTCGAACCCCACCCGCGCGAAGTTTTCGCCCCCGACGCCCCGCCGTTCCGGCTGATGAATGCCGAAGCCCGGCTGAACCGGCTGGCCAAGCTGGGGGTACAGCACCTGTATGAACTGCCCTTCGACAAAGCGCTCGCCAGCCTGTCGCCCGAGGCATTCGTGCGCGATGTGCTGGCCGATGGGCTGGGGATCAGCCATGTCGTTGTGGGGGCTGATTTCTGCTTTGGCCAAGGCCGCGCGGGCAAGGCGGAAGATCTGCAACGCTTTGGCAACGCTCATCGTTTCCAGACCACGATCGCCGATCTGATCACCAGCGCCGACCGGCCGATCTCTTCTTCCGCCATCCGCGCCGCCCTGACCGATGGCCGCCCGCGCGATGCGGCGGCGATGCTGGGCCACTGGCACCGGATTGAAGGTGAGGTTGTGCACGGCGAAAAGCGCGGGCGCGAACTGGGCTATCCCACCGCCAATATGTCGGTCGCGGGGCTGCACCTGCCGAAACATGGGGTCTATGCGGTCAAGGCGGATGTGCTGGAAGGCCCGTACAAAGGCAGTTACAATGGTGCTGCCAGCCTTGGCGTGCGCCCGATGTTCGGCGTAAACCAGCCCAATCTTGAAACCTTCCTGTTCGACTTCGCCGGTGATCTGTATGGCACCCACCTGTCCATCGCCTTTGTCGACTACCTGCGCCCCGAGCTGAAGTTTGACGGGTTGCCTGCCCTGATCACCCAGATGGACGCCGATTGCGACCGCGCCCGCAGCATTCTTGCCGCCCTGTAACCCTTTGCCGTTAGGCCCCTTTATGCGTCCGAAGTTCTGGGAGACCATCCCGCTGACGAAAATGACGCCCCAGGAATGGGAGGCGCTGTGTGACGGCTGCGGCAAGTGCTGTCTGAACAAGATCGAATACGAAGACACCGGCGAGGTGGAATACACCCGCGTCGCCTGCCGCCTGCTGGACGGTGAGACCTGCCGCTGCATGCAATACCCGATCCGCAAGCAATTCGTCCCCGATTGCGTGCAGCTGTCGCCCAAGACCCTGCCGAAAATCGCCTATTGGATGCCGCGCACCTGCGCCTATCGCCTTCTGCATGAAGGAAAAAACCTGCCCGAGTGGCACCCCCTGATCACCGGCGATCCTGAAAGCACGCACACTGCCGGGGCATCGGTGCGGGGCTGGACGGTTCCGGAATATGAGGTGTCGGAAGACGATTGGGAAGATTACACCATCGAGGAAACGCCCTGATGTTCTTTGCCTCTGACAACGGCGCGCCGGTCCACCCGGCGGTGTTCGCCGCGATGGAACGGGCCAATGCGGGCTATGCCCTGTCCTATGGCAATGATGCGGCGACCGATGCCCTGCGCGACCGGATTCGCGTTGTGTTTGAGGCACCTACGGCCGAAGTCCTGCTGCTGACCACCGGCACCGCCGCCAATGCGCTGGCCCTGGCGCTGCTGACCCCGCCTTGGGGCACCACCTTCTGCCACCGCCACGCCCATATCGCCGAAGACGAATGCGGCGCGCCAGAGTTCTTTTCGGGCGGTGCCAAGCTGACCCTGATCGACGGGCCACATGGCAAGATCAGTCCCAACGCGCTGGAACAGGCCATTGCCCAGACTGGCGGTTCCGTCCACGTCGCGCAACGCGGTGCCCTGAGCCTGACCAATGTGACCGAAGCCGGCACGCTTTACACCGCCGCCGAGCTGTCAGCGCTGACGGCGGTTGCCAAGGCCCATGGCCTGCCGGTGCATCTGGACGGCGCGCGTTTTGCCAATGCACTGGCCGCCACCGGGGCCACGCCCGCCGAACTGTCCTGGCGCGCGGGCGTTGATGTGCTCAGCCTTGGCGGCACCAAGAACGGGCTGCTGGCGGCGGAAGCGCTGGTGCTGTTCGACCCCGCCAAAGCGTGGGAGGCCGAGCTGCGCCGCAAACGCGCGGGTCATCTGAATTCCAAACTGCGCTTTGTCGCGGCGCAGTTCGAGGCGTGGTTTTCCAATGACTTGTGGCTGACCCTCGCCCGCCACGCCAACACAATGGCGGCCCGGCTGGCCACAGGTCTGGCGCAAGTGCCGGGTGCCGAAATCCTGCACTCCACCCCCGCCAACATCATCTTCGCCCGCCTGCCCGAAGCCGCCCACGCGCGCGCGAAAGCGGCAGGCGCGGTCTATTACCAAAGCGACGATACCTTGGGTCGCCTCGTCGCCTCATGGTCGACGACCGAGGATGACGTAGACGCCCTGCTGGCCGCGTTCAAAAGCTAAAGCGACAAGAAGTCCCGGATCAGCCGCGCACACTCTGCCGCGTGCGTGACCGGCAGCATATGCCCCACCCCGGCCACCTGCGCGCGCTGTGCCTGCGGCAGACGCCGTGCCAGTTCGGCGTGAATGGCATCGATGACCGGCGGCGACTGATCGCCCTGCAACAACAGCACCGGAACCCCCAGCGATTCCAGTCTGCCAAACACCAGCATCCCCGCCGCATCCTCATTCAGCGCCGCATCTGCGGCCGCGACCAGCGGTATCCGCGCGGCGATATAGTCCTGCTGCACCGATGGCAGCGCGGCAAAGTCCTGCCCTGCCCCCCAGATCGCCTGAAACTCTGCCGCAGCACCGCGCAGATCACCGGCCTGCACTGCCGCGCCAAACCCCGCATGCGCGGCCTGATGCGCGGCAAAGGCCGGGCCACCTGCCGAGCGGGCCGCGCAGAACAGCACCGGCTCGATCAGCACCAGCGCGCTGATCGCCTCAGGACGCTCCAGCGCGACACGCAGGGCAACGGTGGCACCAAAGCTGTGGCCGATCACCGGCACCGGCCCATTCCCCATCTGCGCCAGCAGGGCCAGCACATCGCGCGTCACCTCCGCATGGTAATCGCCCCGCCCGTCCCAATCCGCGCTGCGGCCATGGCCCGCCAGATCAGGCGCAATCAGCCGCAGGCCGGGCAGCCCTGCCGCCAGACCGGCAAACGCCCCCGAATGCGCCAGCGAGCAGTGCAGCGCCAAAGCCACCTGCGCCCCGGTTCCATACTCCCGCCACCACATCCGGCTTTCCGCCAGATCCGCCTGTGGTGTCAAAGCTTGCCCGCCAGATACAGATCCAGATCGGCCAGCCGGTCCTGCCCCCAGAACGCCTCTTCGCCCACCAGATAGAACGGCACGCCGAATACCCCGCGCGCGACCGCTTCTTCCAGATTGGCGGCATAGGTCTCGGCTCCGATCAGCAGGCCGGAATCGGCCAGCTTTGGGTCGAACCCGTTGGCAGCCAGAATATCCTTCACCACCGCATCATCGCCGATGTCACGCTCTTCCGCCCAGACCGCCCGGCAAAACGCATGCACCAACGGCCCCACATCCGCCCCCGTCGCGGCAGCGGCGATGATGGCATAGGACGAAGGCGCGGCATTGGTCGGGAAAAACGCAGGCTTCAGGGTCAGCGGCATCCCCAGTTTCAACGGCAGCCGCCGCAACTCCTGCAAGCGATACGCCTTGCGGCTTTCCGGCCGGTCGGCCAGCACCTGCCCGCCCATCCGTGGCATCAGGGCCATCGGGTTGAGCGGTTTGTAGGCGATCTTTGCCCCATGGCGCGCGGCAATCTCTTCCAGACGGGTGCCGGCAAGATAGCAATACGGCGACATGGTCGCGAAAAAGTAATCGATTTGTGTCATTTGACGAAGTCTTCCCCTGCATTGGTTTGCAAGACCCTAGCCGGGTGATAAGCGGTGTCAACGATCCGATTCCGTGGCCCCGGAGACCCATCATGCCCGCCATCACCGAACCCAAGCTGATTTCCGGCAATGCGAATATGCCGCTTGCCAAAGCCATCGCGCGCCGCATGTCGGTACATCGCGGCATGTCGGTGGGGCTGGTCGCCGCCCGGATCGAGCGGTTCAACGATCAGGAAATCTTTGTCGAAGTATTCGAGAATGTGCGCGGCGAGGATATGTATGTCATCCAGCCCACATCGAACCCCGCCAATGACAACCTGATGGAACTGCTGATCATGGTCGATGCGCTGCGCCGGTCATCCGCCGCGCGCATCACCGCCGTGATCCCGTATTTCGGCTATGCCCGCCAGGACCGCCGCGCCAAGGCCCGCACCCCGATTTCGGCCAAGCTGGTCGCCAACCTGATCGAAAGCGCCGGGGTCGACCGGGTGCTGACGCTGGACCTGCACGCCGCTCAAATTCAGGGCTTCTTCGACATTCCAGTCGACAACCTCTACGCCAGCCCGGTCTTTGCGCTGGATATCGAACATCACTTCAAAGGCCAGATGGATCAGCTGATGGTCATCTCGCCCGATGTCGGCGGCGTGGCCCGCGCCCGCGAACTGGCCAAGCGGATCAATGCCCCGCTGGCCATCGTCGATAAGCGCCGCGAAAAGGCCGGCGAGATTGCCGAAATGACCGTGATCGGCGATGTGACCGGCAAGAAATGCATCATCGTCGATGACATGTGCGACACCGCCGGCACCCTGTGCAAAGCCGCCGAAGTCCTGATGGAAAGCGGCGCGACCGAGGTTCACAGCTATATCACCCACGGCGTGTTGTCCGGCCCGGCGGTCGAACGGATCAAGAATTCGGTCATGAAATCATTGGTCATCACCGATTCCATCGAACAAAGCGCCGCAGCCACCGCCGCCTCCAACATCCGGATCGTGCCCACCGCGCCGATGTTCGCCCAAGCCATCCTGAACATCTGGAACGGCACCAGCGTTTCCAGCCTGTTCGAGACTGAAACCCTCGTCCCGATCTATGAGGGCATGTACCAACGCGGTTAACCTGGCTGAAACCGGATGCGGTCAGACTGCGGGTCTGGACCCTGACCGCGAGATCACGATGGAAAATGCTGCTCTTGGCTGGGACCGTTCCACGCCGCCGCCCCCTGATCAGTCCATGCCGTGCCCGGACGACCGGATCATGGATGAAATGGTCTCGGCCTCGGTGCAGCTAGGGCATGACATCGTGGACGTGGCGGGCTTTTTTGACGGTGTCGATGATGCCGCCGCCGAACAGGTCACGCGGCTGACTCACGTGCGCGACAGCGCCCGCAGCGTGTCGAAGGCATCCACCTCTATGGTCGGCACGACCGAACGCCTGTCCACGGTGATGGGCAGTCTGATCGACGTGCTGGCAACGTCGACCACGCAGTTGCATCAGGCGATCGGCGCCAGTCAGCAGGTCATGGGCTGGGTCAGCGGCGTCGGCGGCCCCTTGGCCCGGATCGATGAGGCAATGCGGGCCACGCAGGCGTCAAACTCGCGCATTCTTGATATCGCACGCGAAGTGAACATGCTGGCGATGAACGCGAAGATCGAGGCTGCCCGCGCCGGGGACCGCGGGCGCGGTTTTGCCGTGGTGGCCGATGCGGTCAATACCCTGTCAGCCCAGACCACCACTGCCGCACGTCTGATTTCGGAAATGGTGGGCTCGCTGGCCGGGGAAATTGCCGCATTGCGGGCCGAGGCCGAGGTCACGGTCAGTCAGGCCGAAACCGGCCTGCGTGACCTTGCCTCTGCGGGCTCGGCGTTGGAACATCTTGGAACACAGGCCGGCGCAGCGGAATCGGAACTGGCCGCAATGGGCACCGATGCGCAAGAGATGCGCACTGTCATGCAGGGGTTTGCGCCGACATTCCTGTCGCTTTACGAAGGCGTTATCGACCAGACCCAGATGATAAACGATGCCCGCCGCCGCGTGTCCCGGCTGATCACGCTCAGCGAGCGTATGGTGCAAAACATGTTCGCGCTTGGCGGTGCGTCGGAAGACCGGCCCTTGATTGAGGCTGTGATGCAGTCGGCAACCCGGCTGGGCGAGGCGTTGGAACAGGCGGTGGACCGCGGCGATATTCGGCAAGAGCAGCTGTTTTCGTCTGACTACCGCCCGGTTCCCGGCAGCAACCCTGCCCAGGTTCTGGCCCCTTTCACCAGCCTGACAGACAAGCTGTTCCCCCCGGTGCAGGAACAGATGCTGACGCTTGACCCCCGTATCGTCTTTTGTGCGGCGGTAACCCGTGACGGCTATCTCCCGACCCACAACAAGAAATTCTCGGCCCGTCAGAGCAATGATCCGGTCTGGAACACTGCGAATTGCCGCAATCGACGGGTTTTCGATGACCGGGTGGGTCTGGGGGCCGGCCAGTCCACCGCACCTTTCCTGATGCAGATCTACAGGCGCGACATGGGTGGCGGCACCTTTGTGATGATGAAAGACGTTTCAGCCCCAATCATGGTCAATGGCCGCCACTGGGGCGGGCTGCGCTTGGCGTATCGGTTCTAGGTGCGTCTCAGTCTATCTCCCAGTCGTCATCGTCCGACAGCTGACCAATCGCCATCCAATCGGCCCGTATCCGGGCGACGCGGGTGTTGCCCCAGGTTTTGAACACCAGATCGAAGCCTGCTGTGCCGATGTTTTCAGCCGTCAGGTCGGCGCGGGCATTGGCCTGATGATCCATGTCCCACATGGAAATGCACACATGCACCGCCGGGGCCTGTCGGAAAACCTGTGAAAACGCGACGGCGTGGCGGCTTTCCCGGCCCCCCTCGCCTGTCCACATCTCGCCGCCATCGGCGAAATCCGAAAACATCACGCAAGACCCCTGGGCCACGCCGATACTGCCGGGGGAAAACCGCTTCATGCGACTGGCCTTTCTGACGCGCCATTATCGAGCGAAAATCATTGCTGCAAAATGAACAGGCCCCAGCATATGCCGGGGCCTGTTCAGAATTCAACGGGCAGGCGCGTCACTGACCGATTGCGCTGCGGGCTGCCATCATGTCGGCAACCGCCTTGTCGGCAGCGTCCTTGTCGTCCGAGGCAGCGGCGGCGACGCGGACTTCGGCCAGCAGGCTCTCCATCAGGGCCGGGGTCGCCTCTTCCACCGGGACGGCACGTTCGGCCAGAACCGAAACGCCGGTCGCAGTGATCTCGGCAAAGCCGCCGGTCACGACAAAGGCCTTGATGCCATCGGCGGCAACCGCCTTCAGGATACCGGGGCGCAGGGTGGTGATGGTGGGGGTATGCCCCTCCATCGCCGTCATGTCGCCTTCGGCAGCCGGGATCTGAACCTCTGTCGCCTGAACCGACGCAAGGCGCCGTTCCGGGCTGACAAGGTCGAACTGAAAAGCCATTCTACCCTCCTTATGCCGCAGCGGCGGCGAGTTTGGCGGCTTTGGCTTTCACGTCTTCGATGTCGCCGACCATGTAGAAGGCGGCTTCCGGCAGGTGATCGTATTCACCGGCAACCACGGCCTTGAACGAGGCGATGGTTTTTTCCAGCGGGACCTGCACACCGTCAGACCCGGTGAACACTTTTGCCACGTCGAACGGCTGCGACAGGAAACGCTCCAGCTTGCGCGCACGGGCGACGGCCAGTTTGTCGTCTTCCGACAGTTCGTCCATGCCAAGGATGGCAATGATGTCCTGCAGAGACTTGTAGCGCTGCAGCACCTTCTGAACGTCGGTCGCAACCTTGTAGTGCTCGTCCCCGATGATCAGCGGGTCCAGCAGACGCGAGGTAGAGCCCAGCGGGTCCACAGCCGGATAGATGCCTTTTTCCGAGATCGAACGGTCAAGAACCGTGGTCGCGTCAAGGTGGGCGAAGGACGTGGCTGGTGCAGGGTCGGTCAAGTCATCGGCAGGAACGTAGACGGCCTGTACGGACGTGATGGAGCCGTTTTTGGTCGAGGTGATGCGTTCCTGCATCGCGCCCATATCGGTCGCCAGCGTTGGCTGATAGCCCACAGCAGACGGGATACGGCCCAGCAGAGCCGACACTTCCGAACCGGCCTGGGTAAAACGGAAGATGTTGTCGACGAAGAACAGAACGTCAGCGCCGGTTTCGTCGCGGAACTGTTCTGCCATGGTCAGACCCGACAGCGCAATCCGCATCCGCGCGCCCGGAGGCTCGTTCATCTGGCCGTAGACCAGCGCGATTTTCGACTTGGTCAGGTCTTCCAGATCGATAACGCCCGACTCGATCATCTCGTGATAGAGGTCGTTGCCTTCACGGGTCCGCTCACCCACACCGGCGAACACGGACACGCCCGAGTGCACTTTCGCGATGTTGTTGATCAGTTCCATGATCAGAACGGTCTTGCCCACGCCGGCACCCCCGAACAGACCAATCTTGCCGCCCTTGGTATAGGGGGCTAGCAGGTCGATCACCTTGATCCCGGTCACCAGAATCTGGCTTTCGGTGGCCTGCTCCGCAAAGGTCGGCGCAGGCTGGTGGATCGACCGGGTCTCGGACGCATTGACCGGGCCACGTTCGTCAACCGGCTCGCCGATTACGTTCATGATGCGACCCAGCGTTGCCGGTCCAACCGGAACCTGAATCGGCTTGCCGGTGTCGGACACCGGGGCGCCACGGACCAGACCTTCGGTCGCGTCCATTGCCACGGCGCGGACCGTGCTTTCGCCAAGGTGCTGCGCCACTTCCAGAACCAGCGGCTTGCCGTTGTTGTCGGTGATCAGCGCGTTCAGAATTGCGGGAAGTTCGCCTTCGAACCGCACGTCCACGACGGCGCCGATAACTTGCGTCACCTTGCCTGCCGCGGCAGCTGCTGTCGGTGCTTTTGCCATGTCGTTTCTCCAGTTCCTCAGAGCGCTTCAGCGCCCGAAATGATTTCGATAAGCTCTTTGGTGATCGCAGCCTGACGCGAGCGGTTATAGATCGTGGTGTACTTCTTGATCATATCGCCTGCGTTGCGCGTTGCGTTGTCCATCGCGCTCATCCGTGCCCCCTGTTCCGAGGCACCGTTTTCCAGCAGGGCGGTAAAGATCTGCGTCGCAACACCCCGGGGCAGCAGGTCGGCCAGAATGGCCTCTTCGCTGGGCTCATAGTCGTAGAGGGCGCTGGTGGTGCCCCCTTCGAACTTGGCCGGAATGATCTGCTGCGCCGTCGGCACCTGGCTGATCACCGACTGGAACCGGTTGTAGAAGATCGTCGCGACGTCAAACTCTCCCGCCTCAAAGCGCGCCAGTACCTCGCGTGCGATGTTCTGGGCGTTGGCGTAGCCGACGCGCTTCACATCGCTCAGGTCGATGTGACCCACCATGCTGGCTTCAAAGTCGCGGCGCAGCTGCTCGCGGCCTTTTTTGCCGACCGTCAGGATCTTGACCGTCTTGCCTTGTGCCAGCAGCTCATTCGCCCGCACGCGGGCAAGCCGCGCGATGGTGGAGTTGAATCCGCCGCACAACCCGCGCTCTGCCGTCATGACGACCAGCAGATGCACCTGATCCTTGCCCGTCCCGGCCAGAAGCCGGGGCGCGCTTTCCGATGTGCCGACCGATGCGGACAGACCTGCCATGACGGCATTCATCCGCTCGGCATAAGGCCGTGCCGCTTCGGCAGCGTCCTGGGCCCGGCGGAGCTTTGCCGCCGAGACCATTTGCATCGCCTTGGTGATCTTGCGCGTGTTCTTCACGCTCGCGATCTTGTTTTTCAAGTCCTTAAGGCTGGGCATATCCCTGTCCTTTCAGACGCTTAAGCGAAGGTTTTGGCGAATTCAGCGATAGCGTCTTTCAGCTTTTGCTCATCTGCGCCTTTGATTTTCGGGTCAGCGGTGGTGATCCAGTCGAGGATATCCTTGCGCTGATTGCGCAGGAAGGACAGCAGGCTGGCTTCAAACCGGCCCACATCCTTGACCGCAACCTTGTCAAGGAAACCGGCGGTGCCTGCATAGATCACGCAGACGATTTCCGCGTTGGTCAGCGGCGAATACTGGTTCTGCTTCATCAGTTCGGTCAGACGCGCCCCACGGGCCAGCAATTGCTGGGTCGAGGCGTCAAGGTCGGAACCGAACTGCGCAAAGGCCGCCATTTCGCGGTACTGTGCCAGCGACAGTTTCACCGGGCCAGCCACGGTTTTCATCGAGTTGGTCTGAGCAGACGACCCAACGCGAGACACCGACAGACCCGTGTTCACAGCCGGGCGGATACCCTGATAGAACAGCTCGGTCTCAAGAAAGATCTGGCCATCGGTGATCGAGATCACGTTTGTCGGAATAAAGGCCGACACGTCGCCGCCCTGGGTTTCGATGATCGGCAGCGCGGTCAAGGAGCCCGAACCGAAATCGGCGTTCAGCTTCGACGACCGCTCCAGCAGGCGGGAGTGCAGATAGAACACGTCGCCCGGATAGGCTTCACGGCCCGGCGGGCGGCGCAGCAACAGCGACATCTGACGGTAGGCCACGGCCTGCTTGGACAGGTCATCATAGATGATCAGCGCATGACGACCGTTGTCGCGGAAGAATTCCGCCATTGCGGTTGCCGAATACGGGGCAAGGAACTGCATCGGGGCCGGGTCGGAAGCGGTCGCGGCCACCACGATGGTGTATTCGATCGCGCCGGTTTCTTCCAGCTTCTTCACCAGCTGCGCCACGGTCGAGCGTTTCTGCCCGATGGCGACATAGATGCAGTACAGCTTCTTGGATTCGTCGTCGCCAGCCGCCTCGTTATAGGACTTCTGGTTCAGAATGGTGTCGAGCGCCACAGCGGTCTTGCCGGTCTGACGATCACCGATGATCAGCTCGCGCTGACCGCGGCCAACCGGGATCATGGCGTCAACGGCCTTCAGCCCGGTTGCCATCGGTTCGTGCACCGACTGGCGCGGGATGATGCCGGGGGCCTTCACGTCGGCGATCCGGCGCTCGGTTGCGGCGATCGGGCCTTTGCCGTCGATCGGGTTGCCCAGACCGTCGACAACACGGCCCAGCAGGGCGTTGCCCGCTGGCACGTCCACGATGGACTTGGTGCGCTTGACGGTATCGCCTTCCTTGATGTCCTGGTCGGAGCCGAAGATCACGACACCGACGTTATCGACTTCAAGGTTCAGTGCCATCCCGCGGATACCGCCGGGGAATTCCACCATTTCGCCGGCCTGAACATTGTCCAGCCCGTGCACACGGGCAATCCCGTCACCCACCGAAAGAACCCGGCCCACTTCGGCCACTTCGGCATCCATGCCAAAGTTCTTGATCTGCTCTTTCAGGATCGCAGAGATCTCAGCAGCCTGAATTCCCATCACCCAACCTCTTTCATTGCATTCTGGAGAGCTGCGAGCTTTGCCTTGACCGAGGTGTCGATCATGGTGGAGCCGAGCTTGACGACAAGACCGCCGATGAGGCTTTCATCGACGGCGGTTTTCAATTTCACATCCTTGCCCACGCGCGCTTTCAGCGTGGCAGCAAGAGTTTTGGCCTGTTCAGCCGAAAGCGCGGTAGCCGAGGTGACTTCTGCCGTAACCTCGCCCTTTTCTTCCGCGATGCGGGCGGCAAGGCCGGTCAGCACATAGGGCAACACAAAAAGGCGGCGCTTGGCCGCCATCAGCTGCAATGTGTTTGCGGTCAGATCCGACAGGCCCATCTTCGCTGCAATCGCAGCAATGGACCGGGCCTGATCGTCACGGGTAATCACGGGCGACGAAATCAACGTCCCGAAATCGGCGCTGCTGGACAGTGCGGCAGTCAGCGCGTCTGCGTCGGATTCGAGGGCCTTCAGGGCCCCCGTTTCCTTTGCCAGCTCGAACAGAGCAGTGGCGTAGCGCGCGGCAATGCCGGAGGAGATCGAAGCTGGTTCGGACACGTCATCCCTTCCGTTGTCTTGGCCCCCCTGCGCTCGGCAGGTCAGAGGCCGCCAATGGCGCACACTTGCGTATGCGTCTTGATTTTGCGCGTCTCTAGCAGAGCCTTTGACACCCCGCAACCGTGTTGGTCGCCCGTTTGTGATCCATTCACGTTGGTTTAACACATGTTTGCGCTGCACCTGCACACCTGCGACTCTTTGGCGCTCTTGTGACTGGTCTGCAAAGGCCAAACAGGCCCCCGGACCACGCCGTCAGGCAGCACTTCCAAGCCTGAACGAATCCCCCGGGCGGGCGCGCTGTCAGTCCTGCGTCGCCCCGTGCGGGTCTGCGGCGCAGGGAGTCGGCACCGGCTGGCCCACACCCTCCAGCACCCGCAGCGGGCGGCGCACCGCAGCGGCCAGCCCGCCGCGCGTCGGCGCATAGACCTGCTTTGTCGCCTCGACCATCAGCACCCCACCCACCAGCCAGGGCGCGCGCTTGCCGATCCGCTCCCAGAACTCCGCTGTGCGCAGCCAGAACCGGCCCGCCGAGGGCGGCGCGAACAAAGCGGCTACGGCGCGGTCCGGGGTGAAACCATGGCGCTTCAGCTGCGCCTCCAGCTGGCCGACACTGTAGGGCCGCCCGAAGCCGAACGGCGTGCCATCGCGCCGCGCCCACAGGCCAGAGCGGTTGGGCACAATGAACAGCGCCCGCCCCCCCGGCCCCAGCACCCGGTGCGCCTCTTCCAGCACCGCTGTCGGATGCTCGGACGTCTCCAACCCGTGCATCAGCACCAGCCGGTCCACCAGCCCGGTCGACAATGGCCATGCGGTTTCCTCGCACAGCACCGACACGTTCAGCATCCCCGCAGGCCAGGGCATCACCCCCTGCGGCCCCGGCATCAGCCCGATCACCCGGCGCGACTTCGGCAGATAGGGCCGCAACAACGGCACCGCAAAACCAAAGCCCGCCACCGTCTGCCCCGCCGCCGGGGGCCAGAACTGCACCACCTGATCCCGGATCGCCCGCTGCGCCACGCGCCCCAATTGGGTGCGATAGTAAAAGTTGCGCAGATCAAGCACATCAAGATGCATTGCGGACCATCCTTGTTCCGGGCCATGCTGGCCATTCTCGACACAATCAACCGAACGGACAACCGAACTGACAACCGACAGGACAACCATGCCCCTTGATCTTGTGACGATCCCTTGCCTGAAAGACAACTATGCCTTTCTGATCCACGATACCGCCACAGGTGCCACCGCCGTGATCGACGTGCCCGAGTCTGCACCGATACAGGCCGTCCTGCAAAGCCGCGGCTGGAAATTGACCGACATTCTGATCACCCATCACCATGATGACCATATCGCAGGCGTCGCTGCCCTGCAGGGAGCCACCGGGGCCCGGGTCTGGGGTGCACGCGCCGACGCCCACCGCCTGCCGCCGCTGGACCACGCCCTGACCGAAGGCGACAGCGTCACCATCGGGGCGGAAACCGGGACGGTCATCGACGTCTCCGGCCACACCATAGGCCATATCGCCTTTCACTTCCCCGAGTCAGGGCTGGTGTTCACCGCCGACAGCCTGATGGCCGCCGGCTGCGGGCGGCTGTTTGAAGGCACGCCCGATATCATGTGGGCCAGCCTGGCAAAACTTGCCGCCCTGCCCCCCGAAACGCTGGTCTGTTCGGGCCATGAATACACAACATCGAACATCCGCTTCGCCTTGTCCCTTGAACCCGGCAATGCAGCGCTTATCTCACGTGCATCGAAAGTGGCTCTGGCGCGCGAGGATGTTCGCCCCACGGTTCCTTCGACCCTGTCCGAAGAACTGGCCACAAACCCGTTCCTGCGCGCTGCTTTGCCCGAACTCAAGGCTGCGGTCGGAATGGCCGGATCGTCCGACGCGGAAGCTTTCGCCGAAATCCGCAGACGCAAGGACAGGTTCTGACACCGAAACGCCCAAGGGCTGATCACAATTGATGTGACATATGTCACCAATGCCCAAAGCGTAAATATTCTGCTTGAAGTACGGCAAATAAAACCGAACTTTAAGAGTATGAGGCAACGGTTGGTAAAGGTGAAATCCTCACCCGAACCTGCCCCGAGGAACAGGAGCACGCAGCAAGTGCCTTCGTTTTCAACCACTCTCGAGCAAGCCATCCACGGTGCCTTGGCCCTGGCCAACGCCCGTCGCCACGAACTCGCAACGCTGGAGCATCTGCTTCTGGCGCTGCTGGACGAACCCGACGCCGCCCGCGTGATGCAGGCGTGCTCGGTCAATCTGGTTGACCTGCGCAAAACGCTGATGGAATTCGTTGACGATGACCTGTCCACACTGGTCACCGATGTCGAAGGGTCCGAAGCGGTGCCAACGGCTGCGTTCCAGCGCGTGATCCAGCGCGCCGCCATTCACGTGCAGTCTTCCGGCCGGAATGAGGTGACGGGGGCCAATGTTCTGGTCGCGATCTTCGCCGAGCGCGAAAGCAACGCGGCCTATTTCCTGCAGGAACAGGATATGACCCGCTATGATGCGGTGAACTTCATCGCGCATGGTGTGGCGAAAGATCCGTCCTTCGGCGAAGCCCGCCCGGTGCAAGGGGCCGAAGAACACCACGAAACCCCGAAGGCCGAAGCCGGCGACGCCAAGGAATCGGCGCTGTCGAAATACTGCGTCGATCTGAACGTCAAGGCCAAGAAGGGCGATGTCGACCCGCTGATCGGCCGCGATGCCGAGGTGGAACGGTGCATTCAGGTGCTCTGCCGCCGCCGCAAGAACAATCCGCTGCTGGTGGGCGACCCCGGCGTCGGCAAAACCGCCATCGCCGAAGGTCTGGCGTGGAAGATCATCAACAAACAGGTGCCGGATGTTCTGGCCGGTGCCACCATCTATTCGCTCGACATGGGCGCATTGCTGGCTGGCACCCGCTATCGCGGTGACTTTGAGGAACGTCTGAAAGCGGTTGTGAAAGAGATGGAGGATCATCCCGATGCGATCCTGTTCATCGATGAGATTCACACCGTGATCGGTGCCGGTGCCACTTCCGGCGGCGCGATGGATGCGTCGAACCTGCTCAAACCCGCGTTGCAGGGCGGCAAGCTGCGCTGCATGGGGTCGACCACCTACAAGGAATTCCGTCAGCACTTTGAAAAGGACCGCGCCCTGTCGCGCCGGTTCCAGAAGATTGACGTGAATGAACCGTCGGTGCCCGATGCGATCAAGATCCTAATGGGTCTGAAGCCGCATTTTGAGGCGCACCACGATCTGCGCTACACTGCCGATGCCATCAAGTCGGCGGTCGAACTCGCCAGCCGCTATATCAACGACCGAAAATTGCCCGACTCGGCGATCGACGTCATTGATGAGGCGGGGGCCGCGCAGCACCTTCTGTCAGACTCCAAGCGCCGCAAGGTGATCGGCACCAAAGAGATCGAGGCTGTGGTCGCCAAAATCGCCCGCATCCCGCCGAAAAACGTCTCCAAAGACGATGCCGAAATCCTGCGCGATCTGGAAAAAACGCTCAAACGCGTGGTTTTCGGGCAGGACAAGGCGGTTGCGGCGCTGTGTTCAGCCATCAAACTGGCCCGTGCCGGCCTGCGCGAACCCGAAAAGCCCATCGGCAACTATCTGTTCGCCGGGCCAACCGGGGTGGGCAAGACCGAGGTGGCCAAACAACTGGCCTCCAGCCTCGGGGTGGAACTCCTGCGCTTTGACATGTCGGAGTATATGGAAAAACACGCCGTCTCGCGCCTGATCGGCGCGCCTCCGGGTTATGTCGGGTTTGATCAGGGCGGCATGCTGACCGATGGCATCGACCAGCATCCGCATTGCGTGCTGCTGCTGGACGAAATGGAAAAGGCGCATCCGGATGTGTACAACATCCTGCTGCAGGTGATGGACCATGGCAAACTGACCGACCACAATGGCCGGTCTGTCGACTTCCGCAATGTGATCCTGATCATGACCTCGAACGCCGGGGCCGCCGACATGCAGAAAGAAGCGATCGGCTTTGGCCGCGACAAGCGCACTGGTGAAGACACCGCCGCGATTGAACGCACCTTCACGCCCGAATTCCGCAACCGTCTGGATGCGGTGATCTCCTTCGCGTCACTTGGCAAAGAGGTGATCTTCCAGGTCGTCGAGAAATTCGTGATGCAGCTTGAAGCACAGCTGATGGACCGTGGCGTTCACATCGAACTCACGCCAGAGGCGACGACCTGGCTGGGCGACAAGGGCTATGATGACAAAATGGGCGCGCGTCCTTTGGGCCGCGTGATTCAGGAACACATCAAGAAGCCACTGGCCGAAGAACTGTTGTTCGGCAAACTGGTCAAGGGCGGCGTGGTCCGCGTCACGGTGAAGGACGATGCCATCGTCCTCGAAATCGACGAGCCGCAAAAGCCTCGCCTCACCGGCTCCAAACCGCCGCTTCTGACGGCGGAATGATCCGGCACCGATCCTGAAAGGGGCCTCTGCGACTGCAGGGGCCCTTTGCTTTTCCGCCCCCGATCACCCACCGCGTCAGAACCTTGATCCGCCCCGCGCCTTGCCGCAAGGCCAACCCGACAGGTCGCGGACCCAGATCAAGCCGGCCCCGCTCTCGGCTCCGCCCCCCATTCATCTGTTCATAAATATCCCGGGGTCAGCCTCAAGCGCCAAAGCCTCAAGGTTGCCCCTACCGCTCGGTCAGCTTCAGTTCAATCCGCCGGTTCTGCTGCCGTGCAGCCTCTGTCTCGCCCGTCACAACCGGGCGGTATTCGCCAAAGCCGGTCGCGGCAAGCCTGTCGGGCGGAAAGCCAAGGCCATTCTGCATGAACCGCACCACAGACAGCGCCCGGGCCTGACTCAGCTCCCAATTGTCGGCAAATGCGCCCAGACCTGACAGCGGCACATTGTCGGTATGGCCATCAACGCGGATGATCCAGTCAATCCCGTCCGGGATCTCGGACCGCACTTCGTTCAGGATTTCGACCACCCCGGCAATCTGCGCCCGGCCCTCTGGGGCCAGATCGGCGGCACCGGCCTGAAACAGCACTTCGCTGGAAAACACGAAACGGTCACCCACCACACGCACACCTTCACGGCCCGCCAGCAACCGGCTCAACTGCCCGAAAAATTCGCTGCGGAAGCGTTCCAGATCGGCATTCTCCGCCTCCAGCCGCAGGCGTTCCGCTTCTTCCAGCGCAGCGCGGCGGCGTTGTTCAGAGGCCACCTGCGCCAGTGCCGCATTCAGCTGCGACCCCAAGGCATCCAGCTGCACCTGCGCCGTCGCATCCTTTTCCTGCGCCTCGTTCAGCACCGCCTGCAGGCTGCCCAACTGGCCGCGCAGGGCGGCGATCTGTTCGTTCAGCAGGGCGACGCGCTGCGCCTCGGCAATTGTCTTGGCCTCCTGCTCGCTCAGCGCCCGCTCTGCCGCCGCCAGAGCGGCTGCGCGCTGATCAACAGTCTGCGCCGCCTGTGCCGCCTCGGTTTGCGCGGCGGCCAGCAGCAGCAGGGTTTCCTCGGCCCGCTTGCGCTGTTCTTCCAGCGCCAGCGTCATCGCAGCCATCGCGTCATCTGACCCGGCCATGCGCGCCCGCAGCGCCTCGAGCGCGGCGGCGTCCACCAGCCGCGCGGCTTCCGCCTCTGACACTGCGGTCTGTGCGGCTGTCAGCGCCGCCGCATCCTCGGTCGCTTTGGAACGCAGATCCGCAATCAGCGCTTCCAGCGCCTCGCGCTGCGCCGCGGCAAGGCGCGCCGCCTCCGCCTCGGCATCAACCTCTTCACGCGCCCGCGCCAATGCCAGTTGCAGCGCATCGCGTTCGGTCAGCAGGGTGGCGCGCGCGGCCTCCAATTCCTCGTTGCTGACGGTCAGATCGGCCACCTGCCCGCGTGCAGCATCGCGTTCGGCCAGCAGCGAGGCAACCTGCGCCTCAAAGCTCGCCACCCGGGCTTCGGCCGATTGCAAATCCGCCTCTGCCGTCGCCAGCCGTCCGGTCAGTCCGGCCACCAGCGCCGCCTGCCGCGCACCCTCGGCTTCACTCGCGGCAAGATCCGACCGCAGGGTGCCGACCTCGGCCTGCAGATCACCGACCCGGGTCCGTTCCAGCCCCAGCGCATCGGCAAGGGCGGCGATCTGATCGGTCAGCGAGTTCAGCTCGCCATCCTGCGTCGAGATGGTTTCCTGCAACACCGACTGCATGACGGTAAAGATCGTCAGCACGAACATCAGCACCATCACCAACGTGGTGACGGCATCGACAAAGCCCGGCCAGATGATCGACGCGTCCCGCCGCCGCGACAGGCCCATGGTCAGCGCCCCACACCCGTGCGCGACAATTGCCGGACCGCCGCCGTCAGCGCCGAAAGCTCGCCGCGCAGATCGGCCACGCTTTCCTGCCGCCCGGCGGATATTTCTTCCAGAATCCGCAGCATCTGCACATCGATGGACCGCAGGCGCATCCGGGTTTCAGCGTCGGCCTGCGTGCTGCTGTCCGGTCCGGTCAGCGCGGCGATCAGCTGTTCCTGCCCGGCGGCAATACGCTCCAGCACTGCCGTCTGGCCGCTGTCTTCCTGCATCCGCTGGGTCAGTGTGCCTATGGCAAGCGACAACTCGGAAATGCGCTGGTCAAAGGCGTCGCGGCTGGCATCCGATTGCAGCTGAAGGCCCTGCAACCCCTCCATCTGGCTGACCAGCTGATCCAGCACCAGGGCCACCGCGCCGCCATCAGCCTCGCCCTCGCCTTCACCACTGGAATAACCCAGACGGGTGATCGACGACAGCCACTCTTCCAGCTCGCGGTAGAATCGGTTCTGACCATGACCGGCGAACAGTTCCAAAAGGCCCACCACCAGCGACCCGGCCAGCCCCAGCAGCGAGGATGAAAACGCCGTGCCCATGCCGCCTAGTTGCGCTTCCAGCCCGCCCATCAGTTTGGCAAAAACCGCTGTGCCATCCTCACCCGGTTGCGGCGACAAGGACCGGATGGTTTCCACAATCGCTGGAACCGAAGTTGCCAGCCCATAGAATGTGCCCAGAAGGCCAAGGAAAATCAACAGGTTGGTCAGATATCGCGTGATATCGCGCGCCTCGTCGATCCGGGTGGCCACCGATTCAAGGATTGACCGCGAACTGGAGGACGAAATCTGCATCTTCTGCCCGCGCGACCGCAACAACGACGCAAGCGGTGCCAGCAGGCGCGGGGCGTGCTGGGTTTCAGCCCCCGAGCCATGGCGGACAAAATCCTCAATCCAACTGACCGACTGGATCAGGATCAGCACCTGCCAGAAGCAGGTGAACACGCCCAGCACAAAGACAAAGGCGATAAAGCCGTTCAGCCAAAGGTTCGACTGAAACACCTCGGCCACCTGACCATGGATCAGCCATGCGCCCGCAGCCACCAGACCGATGATCACCAGCATGGTCACAATCTGCTGGATCGGCTGTGTAAATGTCGCGACCCTGCGCTCTCGCACAGGGCGGCGATCTCCGGTTTTTGTCCCGGCTTTGGTCTGTTTCATCAGACGCTGCCCGCCCGTTTGTTCTGCCCTATGCGCATAGGGTACGCCACGAAAGCCTTGGTGCCAAAGAAATTCTCCGTGTCATTAGGGTGTCTTTAACCAACCAGCGCCCGCACCCGGCCCGCCAGCCATTCCAGTTCCGGGTCGGAAATCCCAAGGGTCGCAAGATGCGCCGCCGTGGACCACAGGTAATCGCGGTTCATGCCCCGCCCGCCGGACGCCCGCGCGATGATCTGCGCCTGATCTTCCAGTGCGATGCCGCCGCAATACTGCCAGTGGTCGGGGTCAATCACATAAACCAGCGCCGTGCAGCCGCCGCCATCCGGCCAATCCGCCTGCACCTGCGTTTCCAGATAGGCCGATGAGATCAGCTCACGTTCGCGCAGCAGCGCCAGCGTATCTGCCTCGGCCCCCGGGGCCACGCGGAAGGTGACGCCGTCGCAATGGTGCCCGGCGGCGCTGTCCAATGCCAGAACCAGCCCAGGGTCGGTCTCAGACCCGCGATGATGGATCGACCGCATGCAGAAAGACCGCCGCCAGCCCTGCACCCGCGCAATCCGCGTTTCTGCCACCGGAAACTCCGGATTCCAGATCAGCGATCCATAGCCAAAGACCCACATCGTCTCGGTCAAGTGACTGGCCCTCCCTGCATCCTGTCTCTAAACAACAGGTAAGGATGAATGAAAAGGGCCGAAGATGCGCGCAGTGCTTTGGATCGCTACCGTTCTGGTCGTGCTGTGGTCAGGCTATTGGTTTGTTGGAAAAATCACAGTGGAGCGCGGGTTTGAGGGGTTTGTGCAGGCCGCCCCCGAAAACGGGCTGACGGTGGCGCAGGCAGGCTACCGCGTGGCAGGCTTTCCCAACCGCTTCGATCTGACTGTGACGGAACCGCGCGTCACCGACCAGCGCAGTGAAATCCGGTGGGAGGCGCCTTTTGTGCAGGTCTTCTCGCTCAGCTACCGCCCCTGGCATGTGATCGCGGCCTTTGCGCCGCAACAGACCCTCCGCACCCCGGGCGAAGACATCACCCTGCAATCGGGCAAGCTGCAGGCCAGTGTGGTGGTGTCGCCCACCACCGCGCTGACGCTGGACCGCACAACCTTTGTCGGCGATGAAATCCGCGCCACGTCCAGCCTTGGCTGGGTGCTGGCGGCTGACACGCTGCGCTTTGCACTGCGCAGCGATCCCAGTCTGACCAATACCTACGACATCGGGCTGGAACTGCTGAACCTGTCACCCGATCCGGCGCTTGTCGCCCGCCTGCCAGAGCTGCCGCCACAGATCTCGATTACACGGATCAATGCAAACGCCACCCTGTCCGCCCCGCTCGACCGCTTTGCCGGTGAAACCCGCCCCGACCTGACCGCGCTGACCCTGCGCGAGGCTGTGATGACATGGGGCGCGCTGTCGCTGTCGGCCAAGGGCGATCTGCGGGTGGTGAACGGTCTGCCCGAGGGCCGGATCGACCTGCGCGCCACCGGCTGGCGCAATCTGGCGGTGCTGGCGGCCAGTCTGGGGCTGATCACGCCCGAGTTTGCGCCGACGATGACCAACATGATGCAGGCAGCGGCCGGCAGTTCAGGCGACCCGGATGTTCTGGAAATGCCGTTGATTTTTGAGGGTGGCCAGATGCTGCTGGGCCCGCTGCCGCTGGGGCCTGCGCCGCGTCTGAATTAATTATGCCTAACGGCAATAGGTGCTGCCGCGTTGCGCGGTGTCGAAATGCAGATGGTCTTCGTGCATCCCGTCAGACCCCGGGCCAAGGGTTGTACTGAAGATCCCGCAGGCGGCTTTATGGGCTTTGCGCATGCTGGCGTCAAAATTCCGCAGTACCGGCACCGTCTTTCCGTTTGAAAAGGTAAAGCCGGAGATATCGATCGCCCGGCCCTTGCCATGTTCGCTGACTTTGGCCCCGGCGCGGTGATTGCGCGGGCGGCAGACATAATGCCCCGCCACCTGCAATTGCACGACTTTGCCCTTGCCATAGGCCGGCTCTACCCCGCGCTCCACCCAGGCTTTCAACGCGCGGGCGGTGTCACACTCCACCGTCGCAGGCTGGCTCAGCCGCACACCGGCCACGCTGGTGATGCGCACCGGATTGGCCACGCCGCAGCCCTGTATGCGCGAAGTGATCGGTGCCAGCACCTCACCCCGGATCGACGGATCGCCGCAGACCGCACCCTTGACCGAGACCACGCCCTGCTTGCCCGGTTTGACCGGCGCAATCGTGGCCGCGACCAGCTGCTGGTTCACAATCTCCGCAGGGCGTTTTGACGGGCGCAGAACACTGAATAGGCCTTTTCGCTCCGGCACCGGCTCCGGCGCTGCCACCGCCACAGCTGCGGCCTCAACCTGCGGCGCAACCGGCTCGGCAGGGACTGCCACGACCGGAGCCGCCGCAGCAAGGTCGCTGGGCCGCCCTTTGGGCCGCAGCGACTGCGCCATGACCGGGCGCGCGGCGGCCTGAGTAGTAACCCCTAGCGTCTGCGCATCGGTCACAGCCGCCATTCCGGGCCGGGCCAGCGGGCGCAGCGAAGCAGAGGGCGCATCGGCAAGGGCGACGCCTGTCGCGACCAAAGCCATCACCGCCGCCATCACCGCCTGTCGCATCAGCCTTTGCCCTTTTCTCCGCCCTGCGGAACCCGTCCGAAATCCGGTGCCGCAGTATCCTGCCCCGCCTCGATAATGCCACGCCTGATGGCGCGGGTGCGGGTGAAATAGGCGTGAAGATGCTCACCATCCCCCATGCGGATGGCGCGCTGCAGGGTGAACAGCTCTTCGGTAAAGCGGCCAAGGATATCGAGCACCGCATCCTTGTTGGTCAGGAACACATCGCGCCACATCACCGGATCGCTCGCGGCAATCCGGGTCAGGTCGCGGAACCCGCCCGCCGAGTACTTGATGACCTCGGAATTCGACACCCGCCGCATATGTTCCGCCACGCCGACCATGGTATAGGCAATCAGGTGCGGCGTATGGCTGGTCACGGCCAGCACCAGATCATGATGCGCCACGTCCATCTCATCGACATTGGCCCCCATGCCCTCGCACAAGGCCCGCAGGCGGGCGACTCCCCCGGCGTCCGCCCCGTCCAGCGGGGTCAGCAGCCACCAGCGGTTCTGGAACAGCGTGGCAAAGCCCGACCTTGGCCCGGAATGTTCCGTGCCCGCAATCGGGTGGCCGGGAATGAAATGCACGCCCACAGGCATATGCGGGGCCACCGCTTCAACCACCGCGCCCTTGACCGAGCCGACATCCGTCACCGTGGCACCGGAGGCCAGATGCGGCCCGATCTCGGCGGCAATCTCGCCCATCACGCCCACCGGCACGCACAGCACCACCAGATCGGCACCCTGCACCGCCTCTGCCGCCGTGGCGAACACCCGGTCGCACAGCCCGATCTGCACGGCAATATCCCGGCTTTCGGCCGATTTCGCATGGCCGACAATCTCGCCTGCCAGCCCGTATTGCCGCATCGCATGCGCCATGGACGAGGCGATCAGCCCCAGACCGATCAGCGCGACACGCTGGTACAGGACCGTCATTTCAGCCCCTTGAACTGCCCCACCGCATGCGCAATGCGACGGCAGCCAGCCTCATCCCCAACGGTGATGCGCAGGCAATGCGGCAGCTTGTACGCTGCCACCCGCCGCACGATCAGCCCTTGCGATTGCAGGAAATTATCGCAGGCCTCGGCCTCTTCGACACTGGCAAAGCGGGCCAGCACAAAATTCGCCATGCTGGTGTCAGATGGCACGCCCACCTCGGCCAGAGCTTCGGCCAGCCAGTGGCGCATCCGGGCGTTCTCGGACCGGCATTTGTTGACCCAGTCCTGATCGCGCACCGCCGCCTCGGCCACCTCCAGCTGGGTGGTCGACAGGTTGAACGGCCCGCGGATGCGGTTGAGCACGTCAACGATGTGCTTTGGCCCGTAGCCCCAGCCAATGCGCAGCCCGCCAAGCCCGTAAATCTTGGAAAACGTCCGCGTCATGAACACATTCTCGCGCCCGGTCGCCAGACCTGATCCGCCGTCATAGCCTTCGACATATTCGGCATAAGCCCCGTCGATCACCAGAATGGCCTGCGGTGGCAGACCTGCCGCCAGCCGCTCCATCTCGGCGGGCGAAATCATCGTGCCGGTCGGGTTGTTGGGGTTGGCAATGAACACCAGTTTGGTGCGCTTGGTGCAGGCGCGCAGAATGGCATCGACATCGGCCATCCGCTCGCGCTCGGGCACTTCCACCGGAGTGGCCCCGACCGACAGCGCCGAGATGCGGTACATCAGAAACCCGTGTTCGGTGAACACCACCTCATCCTTCGGCCCGGCATAGGCCTGGCACAGAAAGGTGATGATCTCATCCGAGCCGACACCGCAGATGATCCGCTCCGGGTCCAGCCAGTGCACATCGCCGATCGCCTGACGCAGTGCGGCGTGATCGGTGCCGGGATAGCGGTGCAGGCTGTGCACGGTCTTGCCAAACACCTCTTTCGCCCTGTCGCCCGGGCCGAACGGATTTTCGTTCGACGACAGCTTGAGCGCATTTGACACGCCGGCCAGATGCGCCTTGCCGCCTTCGTAAAGCGCAATGTCCAGAATGCCGGGCTGCGGGCGGATTGTGTCGTGCATAGTGGCCTCCAACTCACCCGGGGGTTCTAGCGGGCAAGGGGCGGTTAGACCAGTGCGATTATGGGACGCAGGACCCGCAATCAACCGCCCCGCCCGCCGGGACAACCCCACAGGCACAACGCAAAAAGGCCGCCCCGGGGGACGGCCTTTGCAACAGCTTGTGCGACAGATCAGTTCTTGGCGTAGTATTCGACGACCAGGTTCGGTTCCATCACGACCGGATACGGCACATCGCCCAGACCCGGGGTGCGCACGAAGGTCACGACCAGTTTGTTGTGGTCGACTTCCAGATAATCGGGCACGTCACGCTCGGACGACTGCACGGCTTCCAGAATGATCGCCAGCTGGCGCGACTTTTCGCGGACCGAGATCACGTCGCCCTCTTTCACACGGTAAGACGCGATGTTCACGCGCTGACCGTTCACCTGCACATGGCCGTGGTTCACGAACTGGCGGGCGGCGAACACGGTCGGCACCAGCTTGGCGCGGTAAACCACCGCATCCAGACGGCGCTCCAGCAGGCCGATCAGCATCTCGCCGGTGTCGCCACGCACGCGTTCTGCTTCACCAAAGATCTTGCGGAATTGCTTTTCGGTCAGGTCACCATAGTAACCCTTCAGCTTTTGCTTGGCGCGCAGCTGGGTGCCGAAATCGGACAGTTTGTTCTTGCGGCGCTGACCGTGCTGGCCCGGGCCGTATTCACGCTTGTTGACCGGCGATTTGGCGCGGCCCCAGATGTTCTCGCCCATGCGGCGGTCAATTTTATACTTGGCAGACGTGCGTTTGGTCACGGCTGATCTCCTTCGTTCAATTTGAAGGGCGTTGTCCTTGTGCCTTCCGGCCCGACAGGCATCCCCTTGCGGGGTCCACCAACACCAATGAAAAGCCCCGGAGGATACCCGCCGGGACAGAGCGCGCTTATACGCGCCAAAACCACAGTGTCAACAGCAGCCCCTCATCTGTTCCCAAATATCCTCGGGGGGGAGGAGCGAAGCGACGGGGGGCAGACAGCCCCCCGCACCGCTAGCCAGAAGAGTCAGGCCAGCAACGTCAGGCCGCCGCATCATGACGCAGGATCGCCACTTCCGATGACGACAGGTTGCGCCGGGCGTAGTCGCCATAGCTGGCCGGGTTCCCGGCAATCTCCGGCACAGCCGCCAGCAGCGCCGCGCGCTGATCCGGCTCTATGGTGTCCAACGCGGTGTTGGAGGGGTGAAAACTCTCGGTCTCCATCCCGTTGGCCCAGACAATATTGTGCCGGTCCAGCAGAATGTGGATATATGTCACCTCGCGCAGCGCATGATCGATGCAGATCGTGCCATCGTTCAGCAGATCTTCAGCCTTGACCAGCACCTCGTGCGCGTTGAACAGCGCGCGGGCTGCCGGGCCGTTCAGCACCATCCGGTGCTGAGGGGACACGACCAGATCGCCGTCGGGCCGGTCAAGCCCCAGCGCGCCGGAGCGGAACCGTATGGGCCGCAGATGCGGCATCGCATACAGCCGCGCGCCGCTCATCCGCCGACTGCCGGTCCACAGGATGTCCTGCGCGCCATTGTCCTTGGTCAGAATTCGGTCACCGGGGCGCAGGTTCTGAATCAGCCGCGGGCCATCCGGGGTGGCGATACGCGTATCGGGGGTAAAGCAGATCACCCCGCCCGCCACCCGTGCGCCCGCACCCGAATGGGTGCGGTCAATCGCGGTGCGCACCACCCACAGATCCTGCCCCGGCGGTGGCAGATCGCCCACGAACATCAACAACCGCGCGCCGGTATCGGGCACCGGCAGCAGCGTTACCGACCAACTGTGATGGCCATCTGTCACGATGAAGCCCTGATCGGGGGCTTCATCCTCATCCTCCGGCGCGGACTCTGCGCCGGCCGGATCACACGCCACCGCAACGCCAATCAGACGCCGCACCATTTTCGCAGCTCGCCTGCGAATGTCCGCAGTTCCCTCGGCCCCCTCCAGCAGAAGTGTCCCGCCCTGACCATCCACGCAGACAGGCTTGCCGGACCAGCGCCACGAGGCACCAACGGCAAGACTGTCCAGCGGGGCGGTGCCCAAGCCGTCAATTTCTGTCTGTGACCAGGAAATCACGAACGTGCCCTTTAAGCCCGTTCCCATGCCCGTCCCTATTCTTTTGTCTGCTCGTGTTTTTATTAACGAAAGGTTAACAACACAGGGCGACTCTGGCTATGGCCAACACGCAACAGTCGGGCAGGAAATGCAAAGATTGTGCACAAAGACACACCCAACGCACCGCCCTACTTGCCAAAATGCGAGAATCGATAGGGGGAGATGCCGTATTTCACCCGGAAAGACTTGGAAAAATGCGAGCTGCTGGCATAGCCACAGGCAATCGCCACCTCTGTCACGCTCATGTCAGTTTCGGCCAACAGCGCGCGGCCATGTTGCAGCCGCAGGTCGTTCATATAGCGCACCGGGGTTACCCCCATATAGCGACTGAACAGCCGCTCTATTTGCCGGCGTGACAGCTTCAGCTGCGCGGCACAAGCATCCAGATCAAACGGCTCCTCAATGCGCGCCTCAAGGAACGCAACTGCCTCGATCAGTTTTTCATGCCGTGTGCCCAGCCTTGCCGCCAGTGACGTGGTCTGCTCATCCGCCTCGCGTCGCCGCTGGCTCAGCAGGCACATGTTCATCACCTCCTGGCTCAGGGCGATGCCAAAGCGGTCGTGGATGATCTCCAGCATCAGATCAGCTGCCGCGACACCACCGGCACAGGTGACGATCCGGTCGTCGATGCAGAACACCTGTCGCGCCGCGGTCAGTTCGGGGAAGGTTTCGGCAAAGCCGGTCAGGTTTTCCCAGTGCAGGGTAAAGCGCCGCCCTTTCAGAATGCCCGCCCGTGCCAAAGCATAGGCCCCGGTGCACAGCCCCCCCACCACGCGGCCCCGCCGCCATAGCCCGCGCAGCCAGTCGGCCAATGCCGCACTCACCTGATGCTCCGGCTCGACCCCCGAACAGACCAGCACCACACCTTCGGGCTGCACCGCCGCAAACGGCCCGTCGACCATGATCGGCACGCCGTTGGAACAGGCCACCGCCTGCCCGTCCGCCGACAGCGTCTGCCAATGGAACAACGCCTGCCCGGTCAGTTGATTGGCAATCCGCAGGGGCTCAATCGCCGAAGCAAACGCCAGCATGGTGAACTTTGGCAGGAGCACAAAGCTGACCGACACGGGGCCAGACATACTGCCAGACACGGCGGCCATGTCCACATGGGCCACCCCTTTGGCGATAAAGCGCGTTGCGTCGTCGGTCATCCGGAGGCCCCTTTGTTTCAGCTTTCTGCCACCAACACGGGCCCTGCGCCAGAGACTACAGCGCCCTGCCCCCGTTGCAGCCCCCGCCGCCCTCGGCTACGGTCGCGCGGCACTGAGAATAGGAGCCGCAACCATGTCAAAATCCCTGTTGAGCCTTGGCGAATGCATGGTGGAACTGTCGCTGACCGCCTCGGGGGATTACGCGCGCGGCTTTGCGGGCGATACGTTCAACGCCGCATGGTACGCCCGCCGCCTGCTGCCCGCAGACTGGACCGTGGCTTACGGGTCCTGCATCGGCACAGATGCCGTGTCGGATGAAATGTCGGCCTTCATCGCGGGGGAAGGGATAGACACCGCCACCCTGCGCCGCCTGCCCGACCGCACCGTGGGCCTGTACATGATCAGCCTGCGCGACGGCGAGCGCAGCTTTTCCTACTGGCGCGGGCAATCGGCGGCCAAGATGCTCGCCGATAACCCCGACTGGCTGGCCGCCACCCTGCAGGGGCGCGACATCATCCATTTTTCCGCCATCACCCTTGCCATCCTGTCCCCCGACCACCGCACCGCCTTTTGCGACGCCTTGCGCCACGCGCGCGCGAATGGCAGCCTGATCGCGTTCGACACCAACCTGCGCCCACGCCTGTGGGACGGTACTGATGCGATGCGCGCAGGCGTGATGCTGGGGGCATCGGTGGCCGATATCGTGCTGCCGTCGTTTGACGAAGAAACCGGCCTCTGGGGCGACACGTCCGCCGCTGACACCATCGCGCGCTATCGGCAGGCCGGAGCGAGCCGCGTGGTGGTCAAGGATGGCGGCGGCCCAGTCACCTTTTGGTCTGCCGACCACGGCACCCGTCAGCACCCGGCGGCAAAGGTTGCGCAGATCGTCGATACCACAGCGGCGGGCGACAGCTTTGCCGGTGGCTTTCTCGCGCATCTGGCGATGGGCGAAACCGAGGATCAGGCCGTACAGGCCGCCATGGCCCTGGCAGCGAAGGTGATCCAGTCCCGTGGCGCGCTGGTGCCAGCGATCTTCGCCTGACTCTGGCACCACGACGCAAGGGCAAGACTGCCAATGCCCACCGTCCTCGCCAAACAATCTGCCCGCAAAACAGGCGGTCGCATGTGATTATGGCGTAAAATCAGGCAGACCCGTGGGCGGTGGGTCCAACACCACCGCCGCGCATGGACACCGGCCCGGGCTTTGTCACCCTTTCACAAAACCAATATGGGAGTGAGAGATGATCCGCCACGCCGCCACAATTTTCGCCGCCGCTCTGCTGATCGGGTCGGCGGCCAGTGCCGACACCGCCATGCCCTTTGCGCTGGACTGGAAGTTCGAAGGCCCCGCCGCGCCCTACTTCGTAGCGCTGGACAAAGGCCACTTCGCCGCCGAAGGGCTGACGGTGGAAATCACCGAAGGCGCAGGTTCGCTCGATGCCATTCCGAAGGTGGCCACCGGGGCCTATCCGGTCGGCTTTGCCGATATCAACAGCCTGATGAAATTCCTTGACCAGAACCCCGGCGCGCCGGTGACTGCCGTCATGATGATCTATGACAAACCGCCCTTCGCCATGGTCGGCCGCAAATCTCTGGGCATCAACGCCCCCGGCGATATCTCCGGCAAAATCCTTGGTGCGCCGCCGCCGGATGGCGCATGGGCGCAGTTCCCGATCTTCGCGGCTGAAAACGGCATCGACATGGCCTCTGTCACCGTTGAACCTGTAGGCTTTCCGGTGCGCGAACCGATGCTGGCCGAGGGCAAGGTGGCCGCCGTCACCGGTTTCAGCTTCACCTCCAGCCTGAACGTCAAACGCCTTGGCGTGCCCGAGGATGACATCTCGGTCATCCTGATGGCCGATCATGGCGTCGCACTTTATGGCAATGCGGTCATCGTCAACACCGACTTCGCTGCCGCTAACCCCGAGGCGGTCACCGGCTTTCTGCGCGCCATCGCCAAGGGCTGGAAAGACACCGTAGCCGACCCCGACGCCGCCATCGCCAGCCTGATCAGCCGCAACCCCGCCGCCGATGCCACGCTGGAAGGCGAACGTCTGGCGCTGTCGATCAAGGACAATGTGATGACCGATTGGGTCATGGCCAACGGCCTTGGCAACATCGACGCCGCCCGGATGGACAAGGCGATCGAGCAGACCAAATCGGTTTACACCTTCACCAATGCCCCCGATGCGGCGCTGTATTTTGATCCGACATGGCTGCCCGCAGATGGCAGCCTGATGATGCAATAAGGCCCCAGCCGCCCGGAAACGGGCGGCGCACACCATGGCAAACCTCATCGAGATCAAGGGCGTCACCCACGCCTACCGCACCAAATCCGGCCCGCTGCCGGTGCTGGACAATCTGAACATCGCCGTGCCCGAAGGCGAATTCGCCGCCGTTGTCGGCCCCTCTGGCTGTGGCAAATCCACGCTCACCCGTCTTGTCGCCGGCCTGATGAAGCCTGACCGGGGCGAAGTCTGGCTGCATGGCGAGCGCGTCTCCAGCCCGCGCAAGACCGTGGGCATGGCGTTCCAGAACCCGGTGCTGCTGGAATGGCGCAGCATTCTGGAAAACGTGATCCTGCCGCTGGAAATCGTCGCCCCCCGCATGCCGCAAAAGGACCGTGAGGCGCGTGCGATGCACTTGCTGGAGATGGTCGGGCTGAAAGGGTTTGAGGCCAAACGCCCCAGCGAACTTTCCGGCGGCATGCGGCAGCGCGCCAGCCTGTGCCGCGCCATCGTGCACAAACCCGATGTGCTGATCATGGACGAACCCTTTGGCGCGCTGGACAATTTCACCCGCGAAGACCTGTGGCAAACCATGCGTGACCTGCGGGCGGCCGAGCCCTTTACCTGCGTGCTGATCACCCATGACCTGCGTGAAAGCGTCTTCTTGGGCGATCAGGTTTTTGTGCTGTCTGGCCGTCCCGCCCGCACCCAGATGGTGCTGGATGTCGATCTGCCCGCCGACCGCACGCTCGACATCCTTTATCAGCCGAAAGCGCAAGAGATGCTGCACACCCTGCGCGACCAGATCCGCATTGCGCAAGGCCGCGACGGGAACGCACACTGATGGAAACGCTGCAGAAAATCGCCGTGCCCATTCTGGCCGTTGTCCTGTTCCTTGTGGCATGGGAGGCGCTGGTCTGGGTCAACGACTGGCCGAATTACAAGATGGCCTCGCCGTCAGACCTGCCCCCCGCGTTCTGGAAATTCCGCTGGCTGTTTCTGGAAATGGGCTGGCAGACCCTGTGGCGCACCGTGCTTGGCCTTGGCCTAGCGGTGCTGTTCGGCACGCTGATCGGCATGATCATGGGCTTTTCGCGCATTGCCCGCGACGGGCTTTATCCGCTGCTCGTCGGGTTCAACGCGATTCCCAAGGCGACGCTGGTGCCGGTGATCAGCCTGATCTTCATCGGCCAGCATGATTTCAACACCGTGCTGATGGCGTTTCTGATCAGCTTTTTCCCGATTGCCGTGTCGGTCGGCATCGGGTTGTCGACGCTGGAACCGGAGTATCGCGATATTCTGCGCAGCCTTGGCGCATCGCGCCTGACCATTTTCCGCAAGATCGCGCTGCCGAAAACCCTGCCCGAGTTCTTCGGCGCGTTGAAAGTGTCGGTCACGCTGGCCTTCATCGGCACCAATCTGGTGGAGATCGTGGCCCCGCACGGGCGCGGACTGGGGGCGCTGTTTAAATCGGGGGAAACCAATGGCGATTACCCGCTGATGTTCGCGGTTCTGATCGCACTCGCAGCACTTGGCATCCTGCTGTATTACGCAGTGCTGGTGCTGGAACGCATCTTTGCCGGCTGGGCCGAACGGCCACAAACCTGACCGGAACGCTCTTCCAGCGTGACCGCTGTCATCGCTGCCCCAACGATGACAGCGGTAACGCTGGAAGAGCGGCCCCTGTCAGCCCTTGCGCCGCAGGTTGCTGATCAGATCCCAGCCCGCCAGTGCCACAGTCACGCTGACCACGCCGATCAGGTCCAGACGCGGCACATGCCACAGCAGGATGCCCAGAAACCCGAGCAAGACCGCAAACGCGAAAATCGCCATCACATTGTTCATCGGCTTTCGCCTCCCTCAGCCTGCGTGTCCACATGCGCCATCAGCCAGCGTGCCGTGCGCAGCAAACGCGCATCATCGCCCCGCCGCCCCACCAGTTGCAACCCCATCGGCAAGCCACTGTCAGACCAGAACAGCGGCAATGTCACTGCAGGAACCCCGGCCAGCGTCCACAACCCGTTGAAAATCGCCGAGCCGGTATACTCCAGCCCCTCAGGTGCCGGGCCCGGCGCTGCCGGGCACAGGATCGCATCGCAACGCTCAAACACCGGGTGCAGCGCGCCGTTCAACAGCGCGCGCCAGTCCAGCGCGGCTAGATAATCGCGCGCCAGAACCGCCTTGCCCTCGTCCATCGCGGCCTTCAGCACATCCGACATCTGATCGCGCCCGCGCCGTTCGATCCCGTAATAGCACTTGGCCATTTCGGCAAAGTTGATCCGCTGGCGGATCGCCGCCACCTCGCCCAACCCCGGCAGGTCAGCCTCAAAGCATTGCTCGCCCAGCAGGGCCGCCACTTCCTCAACCGCCGCCCGCATCTGCGGGTCGGCGTCTTCCCAGCCTGGCGGGCGCAGAAAGGCAAACATCGGCGTGACCGGCACCTTGGCCAGTGTCACATCCAGCATCCGGGGCACCGGCACGGCTTCGGTGGCGCTGTCTGCCGGGTCATGCCCGGTCAGCACCTCTATCAGCAGGGCGGCATCCTCGACCGACCGGGCAAACACTCCCACCGTATCCAGAAACGGCGATTGCGGCAGAATGCCGGTGCGCGGGATCAGGCCAAAGCTGGGCTTCACCCCCACCACCCCGCAATAGGCCGCAGGCCGGATCACCGATCCGCCGGTCTGGGTGCCGATGGCCAGCGGCACCATGCCCGCCGCCACCGCCGCCGCTGACCCTTGCGAAGACCCCCCCGGCGTATGGCCGGCGTTGTGCGGGTTCCGGGTCTTGCCGGGGTGCATATAGGCCCCTTCGGTCGTCACCGTCTTGCCAAGGATGATCGCCCCCGCCGCCCGCAGGCGCGCGACGATCCACGCATCTTCCGCTGGCACCCGGCCTGCATCCACCGTCAGACCGTTTGCCGTCGGAATGCCCTTGGTGTCGATGATGTCCTTCAACGCCACCGGCACACCGTGCAGCGGGCCGATGGGCCGCCCCGCCACCCGGCGCGCATCTAAGCTGCGCGCCTGTTCCAGCGCATGGTCACCATCCAGCCACGCCCAGGCCTGCACCTGCGGCTCGACCTCGGCGATGCGGGCAAGGTAGGCTTCCACCACCTCGACCGCACGTAAGGCCCCGTTTGCCAGCCGGTCGCGCAGCACCAGCGCGCCCAAACCCGTCAGATCGCTGCGTTTATCGTCCCGGGCCATAAAACGCCTCCGGCAGGGTGAACACGATTTGCGGGAAGGTATAGAGCAGCACCATACAGATGATCACCATACCGCAATACGGCAGCACGCCTTTGAAAATCTCGGTCAGCTTGATCTGCGGCGGGGCAATCCCCTTCAGATAATACGCACTCATCGCCATGGGCGGCGTGAGGAATGACGTCTGCAGGTTCAGCGCCACCAGCACGCCAAAGAACAACGGATCAATGCCGAACAGCGGCAGCAGCGGCAGGAAGATCGGCACGAAGATGATGATGATTTCCGACCATTCCAGCGGCCAGCCCAGCAGGAAAATGATGATCTGCGCCATGATCAGGAATTGAATTGGCGTCAGATCGAAGCTTTGCACAAACTCGGCGATCACATGCTCACCGCCCAGATAGCTGAACACTGCCGAGAATGTATAGGACCCGACAAACAGCCAGCACACCATCGCCGTCGTCCGGACCGTCAGATACACGCTTTCGCGCAACCGCTGGAAGGTCATGGCGCGGTAGGCAACCGCCAGCACCATTCCACCAAGCGCGCCGATGGACGCAGCCTCGGTCGGGGTGGCCAGACCGAACAGGATCGAGCCCAGCACCGCAAAGATCAGAAAGGCCAGCGGGAAGAAACTGGTCATCAGCATGAGGATCAGCTTGCTCCAGGGCACTTCGGGCATTTCTTCGCGTGTCGGCTTAGGCGCAAGCTTCGGGTTCAGGATCGACCGCCCGATGATATAGAGCAGATACAGCCCCACCAGCGTAAAGCCGGGCAGCAGGGCCCCCGCATACAGCCGCACAATCGACACACCCGAAGACGCGGCATAGACGATCAGCATGATCGACGGCGGAATCAGAATGCCCAGCGTGCCGCCCGCACAGATGATGCCAGTGGCAAAGGAATGGTCATAGCGCGCTTTCAGCATCTGCGGCAGCGCCAGCAGACCCATCAGCGTGACCACCGCGCCGACAATGCCTGTGGCGGTGGCAAACAGCGCGCAGGTCAGCAGCGCCGCCACGCCCATCGACCCGGGAATGTTGCGGGTGGCAATCGCCAGCGTGCCGAACAGCTTGTCGACGATGTTGGCGCGTTCAACGATGTAGCCCATGAACAGGAACAGCGGAATCGCGGTCAGCACCTCGTTCGAGATTACCGTATAGGTCTGGTTTACGAACAAATCGAAGATCCGGTTGTTGTAAAACCCCTCGATCCACAGACTGGTGCTGTCCCACCAGCTGGCATCCTCGGTCAGCCGGTTGTAGCCGCGCCACATCCGGCTGGGGTCGAAGTAGGCGTAATAGCCAAAGGCAATGCCAAGCGCCATCAGCGTAAAGGCAATCGGGAAGCCCAGGAAGACGAAGGCAATAAAGATGCCCAGCATCATAAGGGCGATTTGCGGGTCGGTCACGTTTGCGAACTCCGGGATGGGGCGGCGGTTGGGCCGATTACCTTTGGGCCTTGGCGGCAGCGTCGGCAGCCGCCTCGGCGGCCTGCTTGATCAGCAGTTGTTCGGTTTCCTCGACATCTTCATCGGCCTGCAGCCAGACCCCGCTGCGCATGCAGATGATGCAGCGGAACACCTGCGCCAGACCCTGAATCAGCAGCAGGATACCGGCCGCAACGATCACCGACTTGAACTGATAGATCGGAATGCCGGCCGGGCTGTTGACCGACACTTCGGCATAGCCCCAGGACCGGCTGGAGTACTTCCAGCCCGTGAACACCAGCGCCAGAATGCCGGGAAAGAAGAACAGGACATATAGCACCAGATCGACCAGCGCCTGTGTCTGCGGTCTCCATGTGCGGTACAGGAAATCGCCCCGCACATGCCCCCCGCGTGACAGCGTATAGGCCCCGCCCATCATGAACATCGTGCCGTACATGATAAAACTGAGGTCCAGCGCCCAGGGCGTCGGGCGGTTGAACGCGTAGCGCACCAGCACCTCATAGGCCATGCCAAAGGTCATCAGGATGACCAGCCAACCAAAGGTCTTGCCAAACCAGGCAGACAGCTGGTCGGCAAATCGAATATACCCGAGCATAGGGGAAACTCCGTTCATGCGGTCATGCGGGCGGATCGGCCCGAAGCAAGGATCACGGCACAGAGGAAACGGGGGCGCAATCACGCGCCCCCGGATCAGATTACAGCTTCAGCTTGCCGGGGAAGTAATGCTCGTAAGCCAGCCCCAGATCCGGCGCGTTCATCAGCTCGTAATAGGCGACCTTCTCAACCCACTCACGCTGGCTGTCCATCACCTTCTTGTTGAAGGCGTCGCCTTCCAGATCGGTGATCAACGTGTCCCAGGCCCCCAGCTGCGCTTCGAGGATCTCTTTCGAGGTACGGTGAACGATCACGCCGTTGTCGGCCTGCAACTCGGCCAGATCCTTGGAGTATTCGCGCATGGCCAGTGCAAGGTTCGACGTGGCCGAAGCCTCGACGCCGTATTTCAGAATCGCTTGCAGATCGGGGTCCAGATCTTCAAGGAAATCCTTGTTGAAGGTGAATTCAAACGCCTCGGACGCCTGGTGATAGGACGACAGATAGTAGTTCTTGGCGACATCCTGCGCGCCGAAACGGCGGTCGGACGACGGGTTGTTGAATTCGAATGCGTCGATCACGCCACGCTCCATCGCGGGCACAATCTCGCCGCCCGGAAGCTGCGCCACCGACATGCCCATGGCTTGCAAAAGGTCAGCCGCCAGACCGACGGTCCGGTATTTGAAGCCCTGAATGTCGGCGACCGTGTTCACCTCACCCTTGAACCAGCCGAACGGCTGCGCAGGCATCGGCATCCCCATGTAGCCAACAACGTTCAGCCCCAGCACATCCTGCGTCAGCTCACGGTAGAACTCGGCCCCGCCGCCCTGATAGAACCAGCCCAGCATGGTCGAAGCCGAACCGCCGAACACCGGCCCGGTGCCGAAGAACGATGCGGCCTTGTGCTTGCCGTACCAGTACACCGGCACGGTGTGGGTGGCGTCGATCACGCCGTCATGCACGGCGTCCATGACCTGAAACGCGCCGACAATCGCACCGGCAGGCAGCAGGTCGATCTTCAGACGGCCACCCGACATTTCCTCAACCCGCGTGACGTATTCACGCGCGAAATCCATCCAGATGTCAGACGCCGGCCACGAGGTCTGCATCTTCATCACAATCGGGGCCTGCGCCAGAACGGCCGGGGCCGCCAGCACTGAGGCCGCCGCAGCAGCAGATCCGCCCACTGCACCCTTGCGCAGGAACGAACGACGGGAAAGCCCGGTAGTGCGGGTATCAGTCATGTGGTGTCCTCCCAGACGATTATGGCCGCCCTTGGCAGCCTGTTATCAGATTGAAGTTTAACGTGAGGGCACCGAAAAGCAAGCACTGGTCAGTTTAATTTACCACTATACCCAGTGTTCGGTATGCGCCTTGCCTCAGGCCACCCGGTCGCCGGGCTCCGCGCCAGCAAAAAACGCATCCAGATTGTCCAATGCCCGGAATCCCATCGCATCGCGGGTTTCTTCGGTGGCCGATCCGATATGGGGCAGCAGGAAAACATTCGGCAAAGCCGCAAGCGCCGGATTGCCGCCCGGTTCGGTCTGAAACACATCCAACCCCGCCGCGAACAACCGCCCCCCGCGCAGCGCCTCGACCAGCGCCGCCTCGTCCACCAGCCCGCCGCGGGCGGTGTTCACCAGAATCGCCCGATCGGGCAATTGCGCCAGCGTGGCGGCGTTGATGATGCCCGCATTCTGCGGGGTGGACGGGCAATGCAGGCTCAGCACATCCGACACCGCCAGCAACCCCTCCAGCGTGTCATGAAACACCGCACCCTTTTCCAGATGCTCCGGCAGGCGGCGGCGGTTGTGGTAATGCACCTCCATCCCGAAGCCGCGCGCCCGGTCTGCTGTCACCTGCCCCACCCGCCCCATGCCCAGAACGCCAAAGCGTTTGCCGGTCACCTGCCGCCCCACCATGAAGGCGGGCGACCAGAAATCCCATTTACCGGCCCGGATCATCGCATCGCCCTCGGCCCCGCGCCGGGCGGCGCCCAGCATGCACAACATGGCAATCTCGGCCGTGGCATCCGACAGCACATCGGGCGTATTGGTCACCACAATCCCCGCCGCCTTCGCCGCCGCCAGATCAACATGATCGGTGCCCACCGAATGGTTGGCGATGATCTTCAGCCTTGGCCCCAGCTCGGCGATCACATCGGCGCTGAACCGTTCGGAATGGCAGGGCAGCACGGCATCGACCGCGCGGCAGGTCGCGATCAGCTCTTCGCGGTCAAACAGCCGGTCTTCGGGGTTCAGGATCACCTCATAATCCCGTGCCGCCCGCGCTTCGACCACAGCGCGCAGCTTGCGCGCGATAAACAGCTTTGGTTTTGTCATATCTGCCTCCCAGCTTGGGTGCAGACCCTAACCCGTCACGCAGCAGTTTCAAGCAAAGGGATCGACCCGATAGCCAACGCCGGTCAGATACAGCCCCTGCGGCGGGCAGACCGGCCCGCAAGCCGCCCGGTCCCGCGCCTCCAGCGCCGCCTTCACATCATCAGGGGTCCAACCCCCCGCCCCCACCCGCTCCAGCGTGCCGACGATGGAGCGCACCTGATTGTGCAGAAAGCTGCGCGCCCGCAGGACAAAACGATATTCGACACCCCCCGCATAGGGGTGTTCATAAATGGAAACTTCATCCAGCGTCTTCATCGGCGATTTCGCCTGACAAAACGTCGAGCGGAAGGTGGTGAAGTCGTGATGTCCGGTCAGATGCGCCGCCCCCGCCCGCATCGCGTCTGCGTCCAGCGGGTTCAGTACCTGCCAGACCCGGCCACGGTCATGCGTGACCGGCGCGCGCCGCGCCACCAGCCGGAACAGATAGCGCCGCTCGGTGGCCGAAAACCTTGCGTGAAAATCATCCGGCACGCGCGCCGCCGCGATAATCGCCACCGGCGCGGGCTTCAGATGCCAGTTCAGCGCCTCGGACAGCCGGTACGGGTCCCAGTCGCGCACCAGATCCACCGTCGCCACCTGCCCGGTGCCATGCACCCCGGCATCGGTGCGCCCGGCCGCCGCAATCGTATGCGGCCCCGGTTGCAGCCGCGACAGCGCCGCCTCGACCGCCGCCTGCACCGAAGGCTGATGCGCAGCCTGCCGTTGCCAGCCCTGAAACGGGCCACCGTCATAGTCGATTTTCAGCGCAAAGCGGGGCATTTGCGCTGCATAACGGATTTCGCCTGTCCTGCAAGCCCTGTGCCGGAGGCCGGCTGCGGGAGCGCTCCGCGCGGGAGTATTTTCAAAAGGTGCAAGCCCATGGGGGGCGCGGGCCTGTCACAGGGCTTTCCCCCTACCCAGCACGGGCGGGCGTGCCTATGTTGGGGCCAGCACAAGGAAACCCGCAATTGGTTCTGTCCACCCTGACCGACGGCATCACCCGCAGCCTTGACGGCGTTGCGCGGTCTGTGACCGATATCTTTGAACCCACCCTGCGGCTGGGCGTCACCGGCCTGTCGGGCGCGGGCAAGACCGTGTTCATCACCGCGCTGGTCGCCAACCTGCTGGACCGGGGGCGGATGCCGCAACTGGTGGCCCAAAGTCAGGGCCGGATCGAAACCGTGCTGCTGCAACCGCAGCCCGACCTGACCCTTCCGCGCTTTGACTTCGAGTCCCACCTGACCGCATTGATGGGAAGTGACCCGCGCTGGCCGCAATCCACCCGGGCGGTGTCGGAACTGCGCCTGTCGTTCCGGCTACGGCCGTCAGGCTTTCTGGGCCTGACCGGCAACACACGGCTTCACCTTGATATCGTGGATTACCCCGGCGAGTGGCTGCTAGACCTGTCGCTTTTGGACAAGGACTACGCCCGCTGGGCCAGCGAGACGCTGGAACGCATTGCCAAACGGCCAGAGGCCGCCGCCTTCATGGCGCAGGCCCGCGCCGAGGACGGGTCGCTGGTGCTGGACGAACCCCGCGCCCAAGGTTTGGCCGCCACCTTCACCGCTTATCTGCACGCCGCCCGCGGCAAGGGCTGGTCTGACCTGACGCCGGGGCGGTTCCTGCTGCCGGGGGAGCTTGCAGGTTCCCCCGTGCTGACCTTCGCGCCCCTGCCCCTGCCCGCAAGCACCCCGCGCGGCAGCCTGTGGCGCGAGATGGAGCGGCGGTATGAGGCGTATAAGGCCAAGGTGGTCAAGCCGTTTTTCCGCGACCATTTCTCGCGCATCGACCGGCAGGTGGTCTTGATGGATGTGCTGGGGGCCATCCACGCGGGGCCGCGCGCGGTCGAAGACCTGCGCCGCACAATGGCCGAGATCCTGACCGCCTTCCGCCCCGGCGCGAATGGCTGGCTCACCCGGATTCTGGGCGGCAAGCGGGTGGAAAAGATCCTGTTCGCCGCCACCAAGGCCGATCACCTGCACCACCACCAGCACCCCGCCCTGACCGCGATTACCGAGGCGCTGCTGGCCGACGCGCGGCGCCGTGCCGATTTCTCCGGTGCCCGTACCATGGCCCTGTCGCTGGCATCCCTGCGCGCCACCGTGGAAGACTCTGTGCAGCGCGATGGTGCGGCGCTGGACCTTGTGCGCGGGCGGCTGGCCTCTACCGGCAAGCAGGCGGCGATGTATGCGGGCGACCTGCCCACCGATCCGGCCCGCATCCTCGCCCCCGCGCGCGAAGGGGCAGACCGCTGGCTGGACGCCGATTTCTCGCTGATGGGCTTTGCCCCGGCGCGCATGACCCTGGCCCCCGGCATGGGGCCGCCGCACATAAGGCTGGACCGCGCCGCCCAATTCCTGATCGGAGACCGGCTGTGACCGACCTGCCCCCGCCGCCCCGTAAGCCGCTGATCCTTGAACTGGAGGATGAGCTGGACCCGTCCTCCGCCGACCCGGTGCCAGATGACCTGCCGCAGGGGCAGGCGATGCAACTGGCTGCCCGCATCCGCGCGCCAAGGTCCAAACTGGCGCGTTTCGCGCTCTGGGCCTTCACCGCGTTTTTCACCTTCGCGCTGTCGGTCGCGGCCTATGATTTCGTGACCGGGCTGTTTGCCCGCAATCCGCTGCTGGGCTGGGTCGCGGGGGTGCTGCTGGTCGGCGCGCTGCTGGCAGCGGCGCTGCTCGCGGGCCGGGAATGGTCGGCCTACATGCGGCTGATGCGGCTCGATCACCTGCGCCGCGATGCCGCCACCGCCCGCCAGACCGCCGACCTGAGAGCCGCCCGCCGCACCGTGGCTTCGCTCGTCAGCCTCTATGCCGCCCGCCCCGACACCGCCTGGGGCCGCGCCCGCTTTGCCGAGCGCGAGGCCGAAGTACTGGATGCCGACGCCCTGTTGTCACTGGCCGAGGCCGAACTCCTGCCCCCGCTCGACGCCCGGGCGCGAGGGGAGGTGGAGGCGGCAGCGCGGCAGGTGGCCATGGTCACGGCGCTTGTGCCACTGGCGCTCGCCGATGTGGCCACAGCGTTGGTCGCCAACCTGCGGATGATCCGACGGATCGCTGAGATCTATGGCGGCAGATCGGGCGCGCTGGGGTCATGGGGCCTCTTGCGCCGGGTGTTTGCGTCGTTGCTGGCGGCGGGTGCACTGGCGCTGACCGATGACCTGATCGGTTCGGTCGCGGGCGGCGGTGTGCTCGCCAAGGTCTCACGCCGGTTTGGCGAAGGCGTGGTCAACGGCGCGCTGACCGCCCGCGTCGGCCTCGCCGCCATCGACCTGTGCCGCCCTATGCCCTTTGTCGCGGTTGAACGCCCCTCGACCTCGGGCACCGTCAGCCGGGCGCTCGCCGGCCTGGTGCCGCGCAAGGTGTGATGCCGCGCCCGCGCCACACCGGTTTTATGCCTCCGGCGGGAGTATTTAAGAAAGGTGCAAGCCCGGATGTGTTTTCAGGATTTGCACCTTTTCCAAATACTCAAAGCCGCCTGCGCCCCGCCTACCGCGCGGACCGCGCCCGCAGCCGCGCCTCGATCCGGCGCAGGATCAGGCTCAGCCCGATGGTCATCGTCAGATAGATCAGCGCCGCCACATTGTAGGTCTCGAAATACCGGAAATTTCCCGCCGCCGTAACCTTGGCAAGTTGCGCCACGTCCGTCACGCCCAGCACCGACACCAGCGAGCTGTCCTTGACCATCGCCACAAAGTCATTGCCCAAAGGCGGCAATATCATCCGGAACGCCTGCGGGAACACGATGTGGCGGAACCGCTGCCAACCCGTCAGCCCCAGCGCCTGCGCCGCCTCGATCTGGCCCATCGGAACCGCTTGCAGCCCGGCGCGGAAGATCTCGGCCAGAAAGGCGGAATAGGCCAGCATCAGCGCGATTACCGCGCGCGCGATCAGCGGGAAATCACGGGTGCGCCATGGGGCAATGCCAAGCGGTTCAGTCACCGCATTCACCGCCAGCACCAACATCGGAGCCAGCACAAAGGCGACATACAAGAGCAGCACGATGATCGGCACACCGCGCATGACCTCGATATAAAGCCGCGCCGCCTGCCGCAGCACAATGAAGCGCGACAGCCCCATCACCGCCAGACCCAGCCCGATACCGCAGGCCCCCAGATAGGCCACCACCGCCACGATGACCGTCACCGTGATCCCGCGCGCCAGCGTGTTCAGCACCGCACCGTAGACCGGGCTTACCAGCACCTGCCAGAACAGCACCGCCCCGGTGACAGCAAGGATCACCAGCCACCAGGGGAAGTCTTTGTCGGGCTGTGTCTGTGGGGTCATCGCCGGGCGGCGGCGCGCGGGCCGGGGCCTTTGGCCTTACTGGCCCATCTTGTAGTCAAGAAACCACCTGGTGTTCAGCGCATCCAACGTGCCATCGGCCTGCAGCGCCGCGAGCCCTGCGTTGACCGGCTCCACCAGATCTGACCCTTTGGGGAAGATGAAGCCGAAATCCTCGGTCCCCAACTTGTCGCCCACGATCTTCAACCCGCCGTTCGATGCCTCGACATAGCCCGCCCCTGCCGTGCCATCGGTCAGCACCAGATCGACATCGCCGGCCCGCAGGGCCGCGACCGTGGCCCCGAAGGTTTCAAACAGCTTGATGCGCGGGTTGGCCTCGTCGCCGTCCAGCACTTCATAGACGCCGACGAAGAACGGCGTTGTACCGGGCTGCGCTGCCATCAAAAGGTCTGCATCCGCCGCGAAACCGGCAGCATCGCTGAACCGCGTCTCATCGCCGCGCACCAGCATCACCATCTGGCTGGTCATATAGCTGTCCGAGAAGTCCACCATTTCCTTGCGGTCATCGCGGATGGTAATGCCGGTCATGCCCAGATCGAACTGCCCTTCCGACACTGCCGGGATCATCGCATCCCAGCTGATGGTCTGATAGGTCACGGTGAAGTTCAGCCGCTTTGCCAGTTCTGCCATCGCGTCATATTCCCAGCCGACCGCAGCACCCGAGGCGTCGAGAAACTGCAGCGGCGGATAGGCGTTTTCGGTCACCACCACCACCTCGCGCCCGCCCAGATCGGGCAGGGCCTGCGCCATGGCAGAGGGGGTGGACAGGGCAAGCGCAAGCGCGGCAAGGGTCAGCTTCATGGGTCAGGCTCCCGGTTGAATCGCCCCGACCGGGGGCGCAATGTGGCACAGACTATGGAATGCCGCGCGCATGGCGGCAAGGGCAGCGCGGTGCTTCGCGCGCGGCAAACCCGCCACAGGCTGCATCACCGGGCCACCTGCCCGCAAAACCCGCATTATCCGTCGCGCCCCGGCTCTTCCGGGTTGCCAGAGAAGAGGGCAATCTTGTTGCCCTGCGGGTCGCGCAGATAGCCAACATAAAATTGCGGCCCATAAGCGGCACGAAACCCCGGTTGGCCTTCGTCAGAACCGCCTGCGGCAAGCGCCGCCGCGTGCAGGGCGCGGACCTGTTGCTGGCTGCGCGCCTCGAATGCGATCATCGTGCCGTTGCCGGCCGAGGCCGGGGCCCCGTCGAACGGCGATTTGACATAGAAATCCGGCAGCCCCGCGTACTGACCCTCAGGCCTTGGCAACATGAAGCTCAGGTCGCCATGATCTTCCTCCAGCCGATAGCCAAGAGCAGGCAGGAACGCCGCGTAGAACCGCCGCGCCCGCGCAATGTCGTCAGCACCCACGGTGACATAGCCAATCATTCCGGGTGGTCCGTTCCGGTACTTGACCCGCCACACGCCGCGCACCCGTCACGCCGTTTCACCCCGATCACCCGCGTTTCAGCATAAAGCGCGTCGTGGATCAGCAGCCGCCCGCGCAAGCCCGCGCCCGCGCCGGTCAGGTGTTTCACCGCCTCCATCGCCATCATCGCGCCGATCACGCCGGGCAGGGGCGCGGCCACCCCGGCCTCGGCGCAGGTGGGCACCATGCCCGGCGCAGGCCGCACCGGGAAGACGCATTCGAAACACGGCCCGCCGCGCGCCGGGTCATACAGGCTGATCTGGCCTTCCCATTGGGTGATCGCCGCTGCAATCAGCGGCTTGGCAGCCGCAGCGCAGACCCGGTTCACCAGATAGCGGGTGTCGAAATTGTCGGTGCCGTCCAGCACCAGATCGTAATCGGCCACCAGTTCCGCCGCCAAAGCCTCATCCAGCCGCCGGTGATAGGGGCGTACCTGAATGAAAGGGTTCAGCGCCTTCATCGCCAGCTCTGCCGAGAACACCTTGGGCATCCCGATCCGCGCGTCGGTATGGATGATCTGGCGTTGCAGGTTCGACCCCTCTACCCCATCGCCGTCAATCACCCCGATCACCCCCACGCCGCTGGCCGCCAGATACATCAGGGCCGGGCTGCCAAGACCACCCGCCCCCACCACCAGCACCCGCGCGGCCTTGAGCCGTTTCTGCCCCGGCCCGCCGATCTCGCGCAGCATGATGTGGCGGGCATAGCGGTCCAGCTCTACCGGCGAAAACGTCACCGGCTTTGCCACCCCGGCCCCAGTCGCAGGCTCGGGCACCCGCCCGCGCACCCGGCGCAGCGCTGCGCGGTAGGCCAAAGCCACCCCCACAAGCACGCCCAGCACAAACCAGCCGCGAAACTCACCGCCGACAAAATCCCCCAACTGCGCCGGCATATAAGGCGCGTGCGCCAGCAACAGCACCAACAGCCAACCCCAGGCCATCAGCCAGACCCACCGCCCGGGCCAGCCCAGCCAGCGCCCGGCCCCGAACACCGCGACAAAGCCCAGAATGCCGATCATGCCGGCACGGTCATGATCGCCCGGTCGAGCCAAAGCCGCCCGCCCCGCGCGCGGTATCGCCCAGGGTTTCCACCACGGCAAAAGTCGCCTGTATCACCGGGGCCACGATCATCTGCGCCACCCGGTCGCCATGCCGCACGGTATAGGGCTGATCCGACAGGTTGATCAAAGCCACGCCCAGCGGCCCGCGATAATCGCTGTCGATGGTGCCCGGCGTGTTGGGCAGGGTGATGCCTGACTTGGTGGACAACCCCGAGCGGGGCCGGATCTGCATCTCGAACCCCTGCGGGATTTCCACCCGGATGCCGGTCGGGCAGATCGCCCGCTGCATCGGTGCAAGGGTGAACCCCGCCGCCCGCATATCGGGCGGCAGATTGGCGCGGATGTCGGCCCCCGCAGCACCCGGCGTTTCATACGCAGGCAAAGGCAGATCGCGGTCTGCCCAATCCTCAAAGACGATCTTCACAACCGGGCTCACTGCAGCGCCTCCGCAATCCTATCTGCCAATTTCCGCGCCACAGCCTCTTTGGCCATCCGCGGCCAGACCTCGGCACCGGCCTCAGTGATCACCGTCACCGCATTTTCCGCCCCGCCCATGATGCCGGTCGCGGGCGAGACATCATTGGCCACGATCCAGTCGCAGCCCTTGCGCAGGCGCTTGGTGGTGGCGTGGTCCACCACATGCTCGGTTTCCGCCGCAAAGCCCACCACCAGTCGCGGGCGCAACGTCCCCTGCGAAACTGTTGCGAGAATATCGGCGTTCTCGGCAAATTCCAGCCGTGGGGCCTGCCCCGTGCTGTCCTTCTTCATCTTCTGCGCGCCCGCATTGGCGACCCGCCAATCGGCCACCGCCGCCGCCATCACCGCCGCATCGGCGGGCAGGGCCGCCTGCACCGCCGCCAGCATCTGCGCCGCCGTTTCCACCCGCACCACATCCACCCCGCCCGGCGCGGGCACTGTGGCAGGCCCGGTCACAAACGTCACCCGCGCGCCCAGATCGCGCAGCGCCGCTGCAATCGCCGTCCCCTGCGCGCCAGAGGAGCGGTTGGCGATATAGCGCACCGGATCAATCGGCTCATGCGTCGGGCCGGACGTCACCAGCACATGCCGCCCCGCCAAAGGCCCACCGCCCAGCGCGGCACCGATGGCCGCCACAATCTCCACCGGCTCGGCCATCCGCCCCGGCCCGTATTCGCCGCAAGCCATCTCGCCCGCGTTCGGGCCGACGATCAGCACCCCGTCGCCGCGCGACGCCGCCAGATTGCGCTGCGTCGCCGGGTGCCCCCACATCCGCACATTCATCGCCGGGGCCACCAGCACCCGCTTGTCGGTCGCCAATAAAAGGGTCGAGGCCAGATCATCCGCCCGCCCCGTCGCCATCTTGGCCATCAGATCCGCCGTTGCCGGGGCCACCACCAAAAGGTCGGCGGCCCGCGAAAGCTGGATATGCCCCATCTCTGCCTCGTCGGTCAGATCGAACAGCTCCTGATACACCTTGTGCCCGCTCAGTGCCGATACGCTCAGCGGTGTCACAAACTCCGCCCCCGCCCGGGTCAGCACTGGCACCACCGATGCCCCGGCCTTTTGCACAAGCCGGATCAGTTCCAAAGACTTATAGGCCGCAATCCCGCCGCCAATGATCAACAGCACCCGTTTTCCGGCCAGCATATACACCACTCCCCTGCCGCGCGGCAGGTTAGGGCGCAAAGCCCGCCAAAGGCAACACCCCGTCAGCGAAACGCCGCACAGGGGTCGTCGCGTTCCACCGGCTCGGTCACCAGCCACAGGTCAAACGGCGCGTCTTCCGGTGCGGTGCCTTCCAGCTGCCCGACTGACAGAACCGTCACCCCCGGTGCGGCATCCGCCAGTACCGCAGGCACGCCCCAATCTTTGCGGGCGTGGCCCGATCCGGTGATCACCGCCACCGGCGGGCCGACCTCCTCCAGCGCCTGCAAGACCGCCTGCGCCAGATAGGCGTCGCGCAAGCGCTGCGCCTGCACCATACCGGGCAGCAGACCCTCTGGCATTGCATCGCAATGCGCCGCCATTTGCTCGGCCTCGCGCGCGGACTGCTCCGCCTGCGGCAGCACCCGGGCTAGCCCCGGCCCGTCCGGCATCACCGCCAAAGCCCCCTCTGTCACCGACCGCCGCGCCAGATCGCGCGGCACTTCGGCACCATAGTGGCGCGCGTCGCGTGCGGCCACGAAAACCGGATAATACATCGCAAAATCGGGCCAGCCGCTGGCCTCCCAGCCCAAGGCGCGCGACACCGCAGTCATGTCGCCAAGGTCGGCAGGCACCCGCCCCGCCGCCTCCGCGCTCAACTGCTCCCAGACCACCGCGCGCGGGGTCAGCGAAAACACCGCCCGCGCCTGATTGAGGTGATGTTCGGGGTTGTCGTGGATTTCGCCCAGCACCACGACATCAACGCGCGGCACCGTATCCAGCGCCTCCGCCCCGATTTCTGCCGCATGGGCGAAGCCTGCGGCCACAGTCAGGACCATTGGCAGGCCCAGCGTCAGGATCAGTCTGGTCATAACAGAAAGTGCTGCACTTCCCGCGACTGGTTTTCAAGGGTGCGCCGCATCTTGGCAAAGGCCGCCGCCTCCAGCTGCCGCACGCGTTCCTTGCTCAGCCCCAACTCTTCACCCAGAGATTCCAGCGTGCGCGGATCGTCCCGCAGCTTGCGCTGTGCGACAATAAACCGCTCGCGCGGTTTGAGCGCCTGCATCGCTGTCACCAGCCATTCGCGCAGGCGTTCGGAATCATGCGACAACTCCACCTGCTCCGCCGCCCCCGCCGACTCGTCTTCCAACGCGTCAATCCACTCGCGCCCGTCCTCATCGCTCGACTGCGTGGCGTTGAGCGAAAAGTCCGAGCCCGAAAGCCGCCCCTCCATCATTTCGACATCGGCCAGCGGCACCCCCACCTCGGTCGCCACCAGCTGGCGCAACTGGAACTGATCCAGCGTCTCACCGCGCTGCGACGCCTCGCGCTCCAGCTTAGCCTGCACCCGGCGCAGATTGAAAAACAGCGCCTTCTGGCTGCTGGTCGATCCGGTGCGCACCATCGACCAGTTGCGCATCACATAATCCTGAATGCTGGCCTTGATCCACCACACGGCATAGGTCGAAAACCGCACGCCACGGTCGGGGTCAAACTTGTCCGCCGCCTTCATCAGGCCAAGCGAGGCTTCCTGAATCAGATCCGGCATCGGCGCGCCGTAGCGCCGGAATTTCGACGCCATCGAAATCGCGAGCCGCATATAGGCGGTGATCAGCCGGTGCAGCGCGCGTTCATCGCGCTGGTCGCGCCAGGCATAGGCCAGCTTCAGCTCGGTCTCTGCATCCAGCAATTCCGCCCGCATCGCTTGGCGGGACATGGTTTGGTCGTTATATCCGTCCAGTGCCATCTCAGTAACTCCCGGTTCCTGATACCCCGGCGGTGGCGCGGTCTTGCGCAACAAACATGCAAACCAGCCGCCGCTTTTGAAAGGTTATACGCAACGTGTCTGCAACCGGATCACTCCAGCCCTCGACTTTTTCGCTTCCCGCCCTAACGCTGGTGATCGGCGGCGCGCGGTCAGGCAAATCGCGCCTTGCCGAACGCCTGATCACCGCCACCCATCGCCCCCGCACCTATATCGCCACCGCCCAGGCCTTTGATGCCGAGATGCAGGAGCGCATCGCCCGACACCGCACCGACCGAGGCCCGGACTGGACGACCGTTGAGGCCCCGCTCGACATCGCCGCCCCCCTGCGCAGGTGTGACCCCGCCGGGGCGGTTCTGCTTGATTGCGCCACGCTCTGGCTGTCCAACGTGCTGCTGGCCGGTCAGGATATGGACGCCTCCTCCCACAGCCTTGTCGCGGCGCTTGCCTCCAGCCCCGCTCCGGTCGTGGTGGTTTCTAACGAGGTGGGTTGGGGTATTGTTCCCGACAATGCGCTGGCCCGACAATTCCGCGACGCGCAGGGCCGCCTGAACCAGTTGATCGCCGCCCGTGCCGGGCTGGTGGTGGGTGTCATGGCGGGCCTGCCCTTCGTGCTCAAGGGCACCCTGCCCGAGGGTACGCTGTGACCCGCCTGCACCTCGTCCGCCACGGCCCCACCCATGCCAAGGCCATGGTCGGCTGGACCGACCTTGCCGCCGACCTGTCCGACACCGCCGCCATTGCACGTCTGTCGGCCCATCTGCCCGCCGATGCCGCGCTGATCTCTTCCGACCTGTCGCGCGCCGTCACCACCGCCGATGCGCTGGCCCTGCCCACACGCCTGCGCCTGCCGCATGACCCCGCCTTGCGCGAGCTGCACTTCGGCACCTGGGAAATGCAGACCTTCGCGCAAGCCGAGGCGGCAGACCCCGCCCATATCCGCGCCTTTTGGGAAACGCCGGGTGCCCTGCGCGCGCCGGGGGGCGAAGGCTGGGATGACATCACCGGGCGCATCGCAGCAGCCCTTGACCGGCTGACAGGTGACACCATCATCGTCTGCCACTTCGGTGCCATCCTCGCCGCCCTGCAGTACCGGCTTGGCCTGACCGTGCAGGCGGTGTTCCGGCACAAGATCGACAATCTGTCCGTGACAGAACTGCACAAGACGCCAGCTGGCTGGCAGGCGCTGCGCATCAATCACATTCCGTGATGACCCGCCCCATAAATCATCACTTCCCTTGCTGCCCGCCCTGCCCTTAGCTGGTCCCACCCCAAGCGAAAGGCGCATCCAATGACCACCCCCTATGACCTCGTGATCGGCGACCGCGCCTATTCCAGCTGGTCCCTGCGCGGCTGGCTGCTGTTCGATGCCTTCGGCATTCCGTACAAACTGCACAAGGCGCGGCTGTACACGGATGAGCTGCCAACCCTGCTCAAAGCCTTCCACCCCGCCCGCACCGCCCCCACAATCCGAACCCCCGATGGAGTGGTCATCCCGGAAAGCCTGGCGATTGCCGAAGAACTCGCCTCGCGCCATCCGCAGGCGGGCATCTGGCCGACAGGTCCGAACCCTCGCGCCATCGCCCGGGTGCTGGCGGCGGAAATGCACGCAGGCTTCACTGCCCTGCGGTCGCATTGCCCGATGAACCTGCGGGTCAGCTACACCGATTGCGCGCCGCCGCAAGGCGTTCTGGATGACCTGAAGCGGCTGGAAACCCTCTGGGCATGGGCATGGGACCAAACCGGAGCCCACAAATGGCTGTGCGGCGATTACTCCGCCGCCGATGTGTTCTTCGCCCCGGTCGCCAGCCGCATCGCCACCTATAACCTGCCGGTCAGCCCGCGCGCGATGGGTTATGTGCAGGCGCATCTGGCGCACCCCTCGTTCCGCCAATGGCGCGCCATGGGTCTGGTCGACGGTGCAGATCAGGACTTCTACCGCCGCGATTACGCCACACGGGACTGGCCCGGCCCCACGCCGCTGCCCGCCCGCGCGGTGGATGGCACGGCATCAGAAAACACCGCCTGCCCCTATTCCGGCAAGCGCGTCACCCATGTGCTCGAACTGGATGGCCGCCGCTTTGGCTTCTGCAACGCCTTTTGCCGCGACAAAACCGTGGCCGACCCGGCAGCCTGGCCGAAGTTCATGGCTTTGCTCTAAGCCGCTCGTCAAAGCCACCCGCATTAACCATTCGCTAACCCTGCCCCGTTAACCCTTTGCCAAGGGATCGGGGTACAAAATGGTCGCCAAAGCCTACACAGTGGCATTTGAAGGGGCAGAGGCGCGTCTGGTCGAGGTGCAATGCGCCGTGTCGCCCGGCATGCCCGGATTTTCCATCGTCGGCCTGCCCGATAAGGCGGTGTCCGAAGCGAAAGAGCGGGTGCGCGCTGCGCTCAGCGCGATGTCCATCGCGTTGCCGACCAAGAAGATCACCATCAACCTGTCGCCCGCCGACCTGCCGAAAGAAGGGTCGCATTTCGACCTCCCCATCGCGCTGGCCCTTCTGGCCGCGCTCGACATCATCCCGAAGGATGAGGTCGAAGGCACGGTGGCACTGGGCGAGTTGTCCCTCGATGGCCGGTTGATCGCAGTGATCGGCGCACTGCCCGCCGCAATGGCCGCCGCAGAAAGTGACCGCGCCCTGTTGTGCCCGCGCGCCTGCGGGGCCGAAGCGGCCTGGGTCGGGGCCACCGAAGTGCTCGCCGCCACCTCGCTGGATGAAGTGGTCCGCCACTACACCGGCCAATGCCCGCTGCCCCCGGCCGAGGCGGGCGAGGTGCTGCCCCGCAGCGGCGGCCGCGATCTGGCCGAGGTAAAGGGGCAGGAACGCGCCAAACGCGCGCTGGAAATCGCCGCCGCAGGTCGCCACCATATGCTGATGGTCGGCACGCCGGGCTCTGGCAAATCCATGCTGGCAGCGCGGCTGCCGGGAATCCTGCCACCCTTGTCGGCGGTCGAGGCGCTGGAAACTTCGATGATCCACTCGCTGGCCGGGCTGTTGACCGAAGGCGGCATTTCGCGTGACCGCCCGTTCCGCGAACCGCATCACACGGCGTCGATGGCGGCAATTGTGGGCGGCGGCAAAGGCGCAAAACCGGGGGAAATCAGCCTTGCGCATAACGGTGTGCTGTTTCTCGACGAATTCCCCGAATTCCCAAGACAGGTGCTGGAAACCCTGCGCCAGCCGATTGAAACCGGCGAGGTGATGGTGGCCCGCGCCAATGCCCATATCCGCTACCCCTGCCGCTTCCTGCTGCTGGCCGCCGCCAACCCCTGCCGCTGCGGCTACCTGTCCGACCCGGCCCGCGCCTGCGCCAAAGCGCCGCTGTGTGGCGATGACTATCTGGGCCGGATCTCAGGGCCCCTGATGGACCGCTTCGATCTGCGCGTCGACGTGCCCCCGGTCGCCTATGCCGACCTCGACCTGCCGGCGACAGGCGAAACCTCCGCCACCATCTCCGCCCGCGTGGCCGCCGCCCGCAGCCTGCAATCGATGCGATATGCCGATGACGAGACGCTGCGCGTCAACGCCGATCTGGAAGGCAGACGCCTGGAAGAGGTCGCAACCCCCGACCCGGAGGGTCGCGCCCTGATCGCCCGCGTCGCCGAACGCATGGGCCTGACCGCACGGGGCTACCACCGCGTGCTGCGCGTCGCCCGCACCATCGCCGATCTGGACGGATCAGAACAGGTCCGCCTGCCGCATGTGGCCGAGGCGATCAGCTACCGCTTTGCGGTGGGCGCAAAACCATAGCCCCACCGCAGGACAAATTTTCTGCGAAAATTTCCGTCGCCCTGCCGTCTGATGCCCCGCCAACACCCCGAATTTTCGCAGAAAATTCGTCCCGACATTTCACCCGCGCCAGCCAAATGACGGCAGTCACACCAAAGGCGCGCTAAGCCGCCCGTCTGGCCTCGACCACTTCCCATATCCGGGCCGCCGTATTGGTCCCGTCAAACCGCTCCAGCTCCTGAATGCCGGTGGGAGAGGTCACGTTGATCTCGGTCAGCCAGTCCCCGATCACATCGATGCCGACAAAGATCTGCCCGTTGTCGCGCAGCACTGGCCCAATCACAGCACAAATTTCCAGATCGCGCGCGGTCAGCCCCACCTGCTCGGGCCGCCCCCCCGCATGCATGTTCGACCGGGTCTCCCCCTCCTGCGGCACCCGGTTGATCGCCCCCACCGGCTCGCCGTTCACCAAAATTACCCGCTTGTCCCCGGCCGCCACCGCCGGCAAAAACTTCTGCACGATCAACGGTTCGCGGTTCATGCCGGTGAACATCTCATGCAGACTGGCCAGATTGCGGTCGTTCGGGTCCAGCCGGAACACCCCCGCGCCGCCATTGCCGTACAAAGGCTTCAGAATGATATCGCCATGCCGCGCCTTGAACGCCCGGATCGTCGCCAGATCCCGGGCAATTGCCGTCGGCGGGGTCAGGTGCGGGAAACGCAGCACCAACAGCTTTTCCGGAAAATTCCGCACCCAGAACGGATCATTTACCACCAAGGTCTTCGGATGGATCATCTCCAGCAGATGGGTCGTGGTGATATAGCCCATGTCGAATGGCGGATCCTGGCGCAGCCAGACCACATCCATGTCAGACAGATCGACCTCAACCTCAGGCCCGAAACTCACATGATTGCCAAGCTCGCGCCGCAGCTCAATCCAGAACCCCCGCGCCATGACCCGGCCCTCGACAAAGGCCAGCCGGTCCGGCGGGTAATAGAACAACGCATGCCCCCGCGCCTGCGCTTCAAGCGCGATGCGAAACGTGCTGTCGGCATTGATATTGACAGATCCGATAGGGTCCATCTGCAGGGCAACCTTAAGCGGCATTGGCAATCCTCCGTGATTGCCGCAGCATTGGCGCAAAGCGCAGAAAGATGCAAACTGTCAGGCGGCGAACGCGTTTTCCAACACCTTGATCCGGCCAGTCCCGTCGACGAGCGCCACATCAAACCGCACAGGGGTCAGCGATCCCGCAGGTTCCTTACCGATAAAGCACTCGGCCGACGCATAAATCCGCGCCATCTGCCGGGGCGTCACCCGCTCTGCGGCGATCGCATGGCTGCGGGCCTGCTTGACCTCGATGAAAATCACCTCTGTTCCGTCACGGGCAATCAGATCGATCTCACCGCCCGGGCCGCGCCAGCGCCGGGCAACCACCTGCCGGCCGGACCGGTCATAGAATTGTGCAACCTGATCTTCCGCCGAAACTCCGGCATAATAGCTTGTGCGTCCGCTCATCCCGCATCCTTTCGTGACCAATTCCACCCATCAGCAGGCCAAAACACCCGCCAGTCAGCCATCCTTCCCCGTCCGGGCCCGCGACAGCGCAAGCTGATAGACCTCGCGCCTCGGCACGCCATAGGCATCGGCAATCGCCGCAGCTGCATCCTTGATCGACATGCTGTCCATTGCACGGTCAAGCGCCGCTTCGACCGTCCCGGCATCGGCCTGCACTTCTGCCCCGCGGTCGATCAGCAACACGATTTCGCCCTTCACATCCCGCCCGTCATAGGCTGTCACCAGATCTGCCAGCGTGCCGCGGGTCACTTCTTCAAACCGTTTCGTCAGTTCCCGGCACACCACCGCCTGTCTCTCTTCCCCGAACACTCGCACACATTCACCTAATGTTTCGATAATGCGTTTCGGACTTTCATACAAAATAACCGTCGCCTGGGTCCGCACCAGCCCGTCCAGGAACCTGCGCCGCCCCGCCTTGGCCGAGGGCGGGAAGCCCGCGAACAAGAATCGGTCTGACGGCAGGCCCGATACGGTCAGCGCGCACAGCACCGCCGATGCGCCGGGGGCGGCCAGCACCGGCAGGTCTTCTGCAATCGCCGCCCGGGCCAGCCCGAATCCGGGGTCAGAAATCAGCGGGGTTCCCGCTTCTGACGCATAGACCACCGATTTGCCCTCGCTCAGCGCCCGCATCAGCCGGGGCAGGGCCTGCGCCTCATTATGCTCATGATAGGGCACGAGGGCCCGGTCTTTCAGCGCCACCCCGTGGATCTCCATCAGGTGGCGCAGACTGCGGGTGTCTTCTGCGGCCAGCACATCTGCCCCGGCCAGCAGGTCCAGCGCCCGCAGGGTGATATCGCGCGCAGCCCCGATCGGGGTTGCGATGAAATACAGCCCCGGCGGAATCTCGCGTGCGGCGGCCTGATGCCGGTCAATTTGGACGGAGTTCTCGCTTTCGGCTGTCATCGTGCTGGTCCTGACAAGTTTACTTCGTCGGTCATTGCCCGTAAGTTCAGCCTTCAACGCTGCGCCGTTCGGGAAGAGGAAGTCCATATGTTGTCTGTTATACGCCGGGCCCGCAAGTCGCTGGGTCATGCGGCCCTTGCCTTGGCTGCGATGGCCCTTGCCGCCTGTCAGCCCGCCGGTGGCCCGGGTGGCGCGGTGGTTGATTCGTCAGCTCCGGTGATCGTGGCGCTGCTGGTGCCCTCAGGCTCGGGTCAGGCCAGTGATGAGCTGCTGGCGCGCTCCTTGCAGAATGCCGCCCGTCTGGCGATCACCGATCTGGGCACCAACCGGATCGACCTGCGGGTCTACAACACCGCCGGTCAGCCCGCGACGGCGCAGGCCATGACCACCCGCGCCATTGACGAAGGAGCCAGAATCATCCTCGGCCCGGTCTTCGCGCAAGAGGCGAATGCCGCCGGCGCTGCGGCACGGGCACGTGGCATCAATGTTCTGGCGTTTTCCAACAACCCCGATATTGCCGGCGGCAATGTCTTCATCCTTGGCCAGACCTTCGGCAACACCGCCGACCGGCTGGCCGGCTATGCCGTGCGCAATGGCAAAAGCCGGATCATGGTGGTGCATGACCAGAACACTGCCGGCCAGCTGGGCCGCCGGGCGATCGAACAGGGCGTGGCCCGGGCCGGCGGCTCGGTGGTCGCGGTCGGGTCTTACGAATTCTCGCAAAACGGCGTGCTGTCTGCCGCACCGCGCATTGCTGCGACCGCGCGCGACAACAATGCCGACGCGGTATTCCTGACCGCCGATACGGCGGGGGCGCTGCCACTGGTAAGCCAGATTCTGGCCGACAATGGGCTCTCGCCTTCGGTGACCCAGTTCATCGGACTGACCCGCTGGGACATTCCGCAAGCAACGCTTGGCCTGCCGGGTGTGCAGGGCGGCTGGTTTGCCCTGCCCGATCCGGCGCGCTATCAGCAGTATCAGAACCGCTATCAAGCCGCCTTCGGCGAGCCGCCGCATCCGATTTCCGGCCTTGCCTATGACGGTATCGCCGCCATCGGGGCCTTGCTGAAACAGGGCCGCACCACAGACCTGAACGCACAGGCACTGACTCAGGCCGCCGGTTTTGTCGGGGTCAACGGCATCTTCCGCCTGCGCTCTGACGGGCAGAACGAACGCGGGCTGGCCGTGGCCCAGATCCGCAACAATCAGGTCGTGATCATCGACGCTGCGCCGCGCAGCTTCGGCGGCTTCGGGTCATAAGGCCAGACCCGTGGCGCGCACCGCCGCCACCCGATCGCCCCTTGCGGGCGCAGCCCCCGCCTTGGCTGCGCCCGACATGCTTTTGCCACCCGACCAGATCATCGACACCGCCGCCTGTCTGGCGGCCATCGCGCAAGAGCTGAAAACCACCAGCCCCGCCGCCCCTGACAGCCGGGAACAGCGCAGCATCGCGGTCCGCCACCTGGCGCAGGTGCGGGCGCGCGGCAATGCCGCTCTGGCCGAGGCGTTTCTTGCGCGTCCGCGCGACGCCCGCGCGCTGGTGCTGGGCCAGTCGGTGCTGACCGACGGGCTGGTGCGCATCGTGCTGCACGTGGCCTGCCACTGGCTGCACCCGCTGCCCAACCCCACCGAATCGGAGCGCATCGCCGTGGTCGCCGTCGGCGGTTATGGTCGGGCCGAGATGGCCCCGGCATCAGATGTCGACCTGCTGTTCCTGACCCCGTGGAAAACCACGCCCTGGGCTGAAAGCGTGGTCGAATCCATGCTGTACATGCTGTGGGACCTGAAGCTGAAGGTCGGCCACGCGACCCGTACCGTCAAGGACTGCATCCGTCTGGGGCGCGAGGATATCACCATCCGCACCGCCCTTCTGGAACATCGCTTTATTGCCGGATACGAGCCGCTGGCGACGGATCTTGGCGACAGGCTCTGGTCCGATCTGTTCCGCAACACCGGCCCGGAATTCATCGAGGCCAAACTCGCCGAACGCGCCGAACGCCACAAACGTCAGGGCGGGCAGCGCTATGTGCTGGAACCCAATGTCAAAGAGGGCAAGGGGGGCCTGCGCGATCTGCAGACCCTGTACTGGATCGGCAAATACCTGCACCGCGTGCCCGCCGCGCGCGAGCTGGTGGCCATCGGCCTGTTCCGCCCCGAAGAATACGACACCTTCCGCACCGCCGAGGAATTCCTCTGGGCCGTGCGCTGCCATCTGCACTACATCACCGGCCGCGCCATGGACCAGCTGACCTTCGACCTGCAGGTCGAGGTTGCCGAACGCATGGGCTACCGCGATGCAAATGGGCGCCGCGCGGTGGAAATCTTCATGCAGGACTACTTCCGCCACGCCACCCGCGTCGGCGAGCTGACCCGCATCTTCCTCACCGAACTCGAAGCCCGCCACGCCAAGCCCGAGGCCAGCCTGTTCGGCATCTTCAAGCGCAAGAAACGCGTGCGCGACGGCTACCGGCTGGTGCAGGGCCGCATCGACGTGATCGACGAGGTCGCCTTCCTGACCGACCCGCTGAACCTGCTGCAGATCTTCGAAGAAGCCCTGCGCACAGGCTACCTGCTGCACCCCAATGTCATGCGGATGATCGCAGCCAACCTGTCGCTGATCGACGACACGGTGCGCGACAACCCCGAAGCGGTGCGCCTGTTCACCGACATGCTGCTCAAACACGGCAACCCGGAACGTGCCTTGCGCCGTATGAACGAGTTGGGCGTGCTGGGCGCCTTCATCCCGGAGTTTGAACGCATCGTCGCGATGATGCAGTTCAACGTCTACCACCATTACACTGTGGACGAACACATCATCCAATGCGTCAGCGTTCTGGCCCAGATCGAACGCGGCGAGCTGATCGAGGAACTGCCCGTCGCCTCCGGCATCCTCAACGCCGGAATCAACCGCAAGGTGCTGTATGTGGCCCTCTTGCTGCATGATATCGGCAAGGGCCGGCCAGAGGATCATTCGATCATCGGCGCGCAGATGGCCCGCCGCATCGCCCCCCGCCTTGGGCTGACGCATGACGAAACCGAAACCGTAGAATGGCTGGTGCGCTATCATCTGCTGATGTCCGATGTCGCGCAAAAGCGTGACATTGGCGATCCGCGCACGCTGCGCGACTTTGCCAAGGCGGTGAAAACCCGCAAACGGCTGGATCTGCTGACCGTGCTGACCGTCTGCGACATCCGCGGCGTCGGCCCCGGCACCTGGAACAACTGGAAAGCCATGCTGCTGCGCCGGTTGTATCATGAAACCGCCGAGGCGCTGGAAAACGGGCTGGAAAACGTCAACCGCACCAAGCGCGAGGCCGAGGGCAAGAAAGCCCTGCGCGAAGCGCTGTCCGATTGGCCGCAAGCCGATATCCGCGCCGAACTGGCCCGGCACTACGCCCCCTATTGGCAGGGCCTGCCGACAGAGACCCAAGCCGTTTTCGCCCGCCTGCTGCGCGGTCTGGCCGATGACGAGATTCGTATCGACCTGCACCCCGAACCCGACCGCGATGCCACCCGCGCTGCCTTTGCGCTGGCCGATCATCCGGGCATCTTCTCACGCCTTGCAGGTGCCTTGGCGCTGGTGGGGGCCAACGTCGTCGACGCCCGCACCTATACGTCGAAAGACGGCTATGCCACGGCGGTGTTCTGGGTGCAGGACGCCGACGGCAAACCCTATGATGAAGCCCGCCTGCCCCGCCTGCGCAGCATGATCGAGAAAACCCTGCGCGGTGAGGTTGTGGCCCGCGACGCCCTGAAAGACCGTGACAAGGTGAAAAAGCGCGAAAGCGAATTCCGCTTTCCGACCCATGTCATATTCGACAACGAAGGGTCAGACATCTACACCATCATCGAGGTGGATACCCGCGACCGCCCCGGCCTGCTGTATGATCTGACCCGCACGCTGGCCAACAACAACATCTATATTGCCAGCGCCGTCATCGCGACCTATGGCGCACAGGTGGTCGACAGCTTTTACGTCAAGGATATGTTCGGGTTGAAAATGCATTCCAAACCCAAGCAGGACGCACTGGAAAAAAAGCTGCGCCAGGCCATCATCGAAGGCAGGGAACGGGCAACGCAATGAAACCGATCCGGCTGATCCGCTCGATCATGGTGGTCGGCGGCTGGACGCTGCTGTCACGCGGTGCTGGCTTTGCCCGTGATATCATGATGGCAGCCTATCTGGGTGCCGGCCCGGTGGCAGAGGCGTTTCTGATCGCCTTTTCCCTGCCCAACATGTTCCGCCGCTTCTTTGCCGAAGGCGCTTTTAACATGGCCTTCGTGCCAATGTTCTCCAAAAAGCTGGAAGGCGGCGAAGATGCCAAGGGCTTTGCCCGCGATGCATTTTCCGGACTGGCGGGGATTCTGATCGTGTTCTCATTGCTGGGCACCCTGGCAATGCCCTGGCTGGTCTGGGCCATGGCATCGGGCTTTGCCGGTGACGAACGCTTTGATCTGGCGGTGCTGTATGGCCGGATCGGGTTTTCCTACATCCTGTTCATCAGCCTTGTGGCGCTGCTGTCCGGCGTGCTGAACGCCTTTGGCCGCTTTACCGAGGCATCTTTCGTGCCGGTGCTGATGAACCTGATGTTCATTGCCTCAATGCTGCTGGCCGACCGTTTCGGCTGGGATATGGGCCTGACCCTTGCATGGACGGTGCCGCTGACCGGCGTTGCGCAATTCGCCTTCACATGGTGGTCTGCGGCGCGCATGGGCTTTGCGCTGGTGCCAACATGGCCGAAAATGACGCCAGAGCTGAAACGCCTGTTCATCATCGCCGCGCCTGCCGTGCTGGCGGGGGGCGTCATCCAGATCAACCTGCTGGTGGGCCGTCAGGTCGCCAGCTTTACCGAAGGCGCGGTGGCGTGGCTGTCCTATGCCGACCGCCTGTATCAGCTGCCGCTTGGCGTGGTCGGCATTGCCATCGGCACCGTGCTGCTGCCCGATCTGTCGCGCCGCCTGCGCGCAGGCGATGCGCAGGGCGGGCGGGACAGCTTCAACCGGGGCACAGAATTTGCGCTGGCGCTGACCTTTCCGGCGGCGGTGGCGCTGGTGGTGATTGCCATGCCGCTGTGCGCCGTGCTGTTCCAGCGCGGGGCCTTCGGCCCGGATGATACCGCCAATACCGCGATGGCGCTCGCCGCCTACGGGCTGGGCCTGCCCGCCTTTGTGTTCCAGAAGGTGCTGCAACCGCTGTATTACGCGCGTGAAGATACCAGGCGCCCGTTCCGCTATGCCGTGATCTGCATGATCGTGAACGCGCTGATCGCCATCGGGCTGATGCCGGTGATCGGCTTTGTCGCGGCGGCGCTGGCCACCACGCTGTCGGCCTGGGTGATGGTCTGGCAGCTGTGGCGCGGCAGTCGCGGCATGGGGCCAGAGGCGCAGTTTGACCCCCGCTTCCGCGCCCGGTCATGGCGGATACTGCTGGCGTCCTTTGCCATGGGTCTGGTGCTGTTTGGCATGATGACCGCCCTTGGCCCGATGCTGGGCACACCCGGGCTGCGCTATCTGGGACTGGCGCTGCTGATCGGCGCAGGCATCGTCAGCTATTTCGCCATCGGCACCCTGATCGGCGCGTTCCGGCTGTCGGATTTCAGGTCGGCCCTGCGCCGCAAATCGGGCTGACGAGCTCAAAGCTTAAGAGTTCATCAAAGTCAAAAACAACCCTTTGAATTCATTGGGTCGGCACCCCCGTAATACAGGTCGAAGCTAGCGCTGCCGCACCTTTTCCAACACCCGCCCCCAGCCCCCCGGGCTGACCACGAAAGACAGCACAAACCCGGTCGCAAACCCGGTCAGATCGGCTACCCATTCATAGCCCCCCCCGAACAGCAGCCCAAAGATCAGCTGAATGCCCAGCAGGAACCCGATGAGGGTAAAGGCCCGGTACTTGTTTGCCCCCACCGCCGCCAGATTGACCCACAACAGGAAGGTGAACCCCCCGATCAACCCGTAGACCGCCGGATACGCTCCGATCAGCGGCGCGCGAACCCCCGGCAGCGCCAGCGTGTAGACCAAGGCCCCCACGATGGCCGAGGCAAAGAAGATCAGCAGCACCGCCCACCAGCGGAACACCTCGCCCACCATCTTGCCCAAGGCCAGCAAGATGACGACAGCAAAGATCACATGGGTCAGACTGCCATGCACAAAGGGGTAGCTCACCAGCCGGTGCCACCCGTCCAGCGGAAACTGCCCGGTCTCCAGCAGATACCGCATCAGGTCTGGCGAAAAGGCCAGCCGCTCCAGCGCCTGCAGGCGCCAGCCAATCCCCTGCGCCCCGCCGACCAGCCCGGCCCCGGCCGCAGCCAGCACCAGCTCCATCGCGATCATCGGCAGGGCAAGCACCCAGACCACCAGCGGCAGCGGGTTCAGCGGGGCGGCATTCATGTCTTGCATCGGGCTCTCCTGCGGGGCCTGCGCAATTGACGCCCCCTTGCCCATGGATTACGCCAGCCGGGACGCTTTATCCAGATGGAGACGACCATGTCAGAGCCTTCGGCGGTCCAAACGCCGCAAGCCTTCCCGCCGCGGATCTTTTCGGGCATCCAGCCATCGGGCGGGCTGACCCTGGGGAATTACCTTGGTGCCCTGAAACGCTTTGCGCAAAAGCAGGATGAGGGGATCGAGACGATCTATTGTCTGGTCGACATGCACGCCATCACCGTCTGGCAAGACCCGGCCAAGCTGCGCCAGCAGACGCGTGAGGGGGCAGCGGCCTTCATCGCCTCGGGCGTCGATCCGGCCCGGTCGGTCCTGTTCAACCAGTCACAGGTCAGCGCCCATGCGGAACTCGCGTGGATCTTCAACTGTGTCGCCCGTCTGGGCTGGATGAACCGGATGACCCAGTTCAAGGACAAGGCTGGCAAGAACGCCGAAGCCGCGTCGCTGGGTCTGTACGCCTATCCCGCGCTGATGGCCGCCGATATCATGGCCTATCACGCCACCCACGTGCCGGTGGGCGAGGATCAGAAGCAGCATCTGGAACTGACCCGCGATATCGCGGCCAAGTTCAACCATGACTACGGGGTAGAATTCTTCCCGATCGTCGAACCGCTGATCGAAGGTGCCGCTACCCGCGTCATGTCCCTGCGCGATGGTACCAGGAAGATGTCGAAATCCGACCCGTCGGACCAGTCGCGCATCAACCTGACCGATGATGCAGATGCCATCGCCGCCAAGATCCGCAAGGCCAAGACCGATGCCGAACCCCTGCCCGAAACCCTCGACGGTCTGAAAGACCGGGCCGAGGCGCGCAATCTGGTGAACATTTATGCAGCCCTTGCCGGGATGACGGCGGCAGAGGTGGTCGCCGAAAACGCTGGCGCCCTGTTCGGGACGTTCAAGCCGAAGCTGGCCGATCTGGCCGTATCGGTGATGGCCCCGATCACGACCCAGATGAACCGTCTGATGCAGGACCCGGCCGAAATTGACCGCATTCTGGGCGCAGGGGCCGACCGGGCCGAGGCGATTGCGCGGCCCATTCTGGACCGCGTCTACGATATCACGGGCATGATACGGTCACGCCGCTGACAGGGGTAAACCGTCTGGCACAGCCGCTTCCCCCGCAGGGATAGGGGCTGTGCCCGCACAAACCGCTTTGCTATGATGTGCTGGATGAAACCTCTGGCGCGGACCCTTTTGCTGTTTTTTTTCATTGGGTCACTCGCAATGACCCTGCGCTCTGGCATTCAGATCGCTAACAATCCCACGCTGTCCCCGATCATCGACCGCAGCGCTGCCGAGCTTGTGGCGCTGACCGACCGGATGATGGCGCGAGAGGCCACGCCCGCGCGGCTGGACGCGCTGATCACCGCACGGCTGGTCGAGACCCCGCGCAATTGGGTGGCATTGCAGGCATTGGCGGGGGTTGCGGAAGAACAGGGACAACCGTTGCCCGCGGCTTACGCGCAGGCGTGGGAGGAGGACTCGGGTGTGATGGCGATGTCGGGCGATTGTCTTGCCTGCATCTGGGATATCCGCACCTGTTCACTGTCCACCGCGCTGATCTGCAAGGCCCCGATCCTGCTGACCCCGGTGGAAGATCTGCGCGGGGTGGTGAAGGCGGGGGCGGATTACAGCATGGGGCAGCCGGTGGATCAGCTGGACCTTGGCCTGTCTGTTCTGGGGCTGGGGGCAACGGCGGCACTGGTGGCGACCGGCGGGACCTCTGCCACGGTCAAGGCGGGGACGGCGACGATCCGGCTGGCGCGGGGCATGGGCCGCCTGTCGCCCGCGCTGACGACGCGGATGGCGGCGGCGGTGACCGACGGCATCCGCTGGGCCGATCTGCCAAAGGTACGCGGCACGGATGATGCGGTGGCGCTGCTGCGCGCTGACGCGTTGCGCCCGCTGGCCGACACCGTGACCGACCTTGGCCGGGTGGCCGAAGCCGCCGGGCCGGTGCCCGCGCTGCACCTGCTGCCGCTGGTGGATGATGCAGTGGACGCCCGACGGCTGGCCCGCGCGTCCGAGGCATTGGGGGCCAGAACCGTCTCTCGCGCCGAAGTGCTGGGCAAATCGCGGCTGCTGCGCGCGACAATCCGGATCAGCGATACGGCCATCGGGTTGATCGTCGGGTTGGTCGGGGCGATGATGTCTTTTGCGATGATGCTGGCCGGTCTGGTGCAGACGATGATGATCCGCGCCCTGCGCCGCGCGGCCCGTGTCACATGACTGATTCCAAGCCGCGCTAACGGTGGGTGCGACGGGCGGGCCTGTCCCCCTCTTTGCTGCCACTCGGGTCGTTCCCCGGCCCCCAATGCAGCCCCGCCCTTTTGCCCCCGGTCCGGTCCCCCCGGATCGGGGGGCTTTTTCCCCACAGTGTCTGTGCAATCCTGTCTCTATGTATTGGCCATCTGCGCGGTTATGTTCCTTGCGTCACACCTTGGCCCACAGGAGGGCACCATGAGCACCATTCACCCCGGAACCCGCGTGGGCCACGTTCACCTGAAGGTGGCGGATCTTGACCGGGCCATCGCGTTTTATTCCGGCATCCTCGGCTTTGGCCTGACGCAACGCTATGGGCCGCAGGCCGCGTTTCTGTCGGCGGGGGGCTATCACCATCATATCGGCCTGAACACCTGGGAAAGTGCGGGCGGCACCCCGCCACCGCCCGGCCACACCGGGCTGTATCACACCGCGTTCCTGTTTCCTGATCGCAAGGCGCTGGCGCAGGTTTTCAAGCAGCTGGTCGAGGCGCGTTGGCCGATTGACGGCGCGGCAGACCACGGGGTGAGCGAGGCGATCTATCTGACCGATCCCGATGGCAACGGGATAGAGCTGTATGTCGACCGGCCCGAGGCAGACTGGCCCCGCGATGCCAGCGGCACGCTGACGATGGTCAATAAGCGGTTTGATCTGGCAGCCCTGCTGGCCGACGCGGAGTAGGTCTTTACAGCGGGTCGCAAACCGCTTACCCCCGCCGGCTTGCGATCAGGGGACAACATGGCACAGGCACGCGTTTGCGGGGTGGATTTCGGCACCTCCAATTCCACGGTTTCGATTCCGGCAGGCAACGGCGCGCAGCTGATTGCGCTGGAAGGGGCGCATGTCACCCTGCCCTCGGCCGTATTCTGGGATGCCGAAGGCGCACCGCCGCAGTTCGGCCGTGCCGCCATGGCAGCTTACGTCGAAGGCGATGACGGGCGGCTGATGCGGGGCCTGAAAAGCGCGCTGGGGTCGGATCTGATCCATGAGAAAACCCGGGTCGGCAACCGGGCGATTGCGTTCACCCAGATCATCGGGCGGTTCTTTGGCCATCTGCGCGGCAAGCTGGAGGCGGCACAACCCGGCACCGATCATGTGGTGCTGGGGCGGCCTGTGCATTTCGTCGATGACGATGCGGCGGGCGATCACGCCGCGCAGGATGTGCTGGAAGCCATCGCGCGTGAGGCCGGGTTTACCCAAGTGGGGTTTCAGTTTGAACCGATCGCGGCGGCGCTGGATTATGAAAGCCGGATCACCGCTGAAGAACTGGTGCTGATCGTCGACATCGGCGGCGGCACCACGGACTTTTCCGTCATCCGGGTGTCACCCGCAGGGGCAACGCGGTCTGACCGAAGCGGCGATATCCTTGCCAATCACGGCCTGCGTCTTGGCGGCACCGATCTGGACCGGATGCTGAGCCTTGACCACATCATGCCGGATCTGGGGCTTGGCAGTCTTGTGCATGGCGGCAAGGCCCCGATGCCGCAGCACTATTACCTCGATCTGGCCAGCTGGCACCGGATCAACACCATGTATGCGCCGGGGGTTGCGCGTGAGATCAAGGAATTGCGCCAGCGGGCCACCTCGCCCCACCTGCTGGACCGGATGCTGTCGGTGCTGGAGCAACGCCAGGGCCATGCGCTGGCCATGGCGGCAGAGGCGGCGAAGATTGACCTGTCTGGGCAGACCGAGACGAAGATCGCCATCGCCGCGCTGACCGGCGGACGCGACAAGCCGCTGTCGCGCACGGGGTTTGAGGCGACCGTGACGCAGCCCGTGCAGCGCCTGACCATGGGGCTGGCCGAAGTGCTGCGCAAGGCGGGGGTGGCCCCGCGCGACATCGGCACCGTGTTCATGACCGGCGGTTCGGCCAGCCTGCCGGTTTTGCGCGATGCCGTGACCCGCTGCCTGCCCGGCACCCCGATTGCCACCGGCGACATGTTCGGCAGCGTCGGCACTGGTCTGGCACTGGACGCGGCGCGAAGGTTCGCCTGACCCATCGCAAAGGCTTGCCAGCCCCCCCGCCGATCCGCCATGATGCGCCCGCTTGGGGAGAACAACATGCGGAAGTTTCTTGTCGTGCTGGACGACAGCCGGGAATGCCTGAACGCGATGCGCTTTGCCGCGTTGCGCGCGGCCCATACGGGTGCGGGGGTGACCATTCTGTCGGTCATTCCGCCAGAAGAATATCAACACTGGATGGGCGTGGCCGATCTGATGCGCGCCGAAGCGCGCGAGCGCATTGAGGCGCATTTTGAGGTGTTCGCCAAATGGATGCGCGACAAACAGGGGGTGAACCCCGATCTGGTGATCCGTGAGGGCGATCCGGTGACCGAAATCCTGAAACTGGTGAACGAAACGCCGGAAATCGGCGTGCTGGTTCTGGGCGCAGGCAGTGACAAATCCGGCCCCGGCCCGCTGGTGACCCAGATGTCAAAGAACGCGGGCGGGCTGCCGATCCCTGTCACCATTGTTCCGGGTGAGATGTCCAAGGAACGGCTGGAACGGATCACCTGACCCATGCCGCCTTGCACTTGGCGCAGGGCGGGGTTGCGTGCTTTGGCCTTTTGGCGCGGTGCCGCACGGCCTAAGTAGGGTGCAGGGAGGAGAGCATGAAGGGACTTACGCCATGACCGCTCTCAGATCGCCAGACACCTATTATCCGTTTGCAGTGCCTGTCACCGCATTGGACCGCGCCGAAGCCGCGACACTGGACTATTGCACCACCACGGCCCGTGAACAGGCACATGCAAAGCTGCGCGAACTGTCGCCGCTGGATGCCATGTATGCGTATTTCGGATCGGACGAAGCGCAGGGCTGATCAGGTCTGCCGGTTGACTTGTGGGGCGACGCGCCCCATATCCAAGTGGAACTGTCGGAGATAGCCATGTTCATCCAGACCGAGTCGACCCCGAACCCCGCCACGCTGAAATTCCTGCCCGGCCAGACCGTGCTGGAACTCGGCACAGCCGATTTTCCGAATGCCGAAGCGGCAGAGAAATCGCCGCTGGCCAAACGCGTCTTTGCGGCGGGCCCTGTGACAGGCGTGTTCTTCGGCACCGATTTTGTCACCGTGACCAAAGCGGATGACGCGGACTGGCAGCACATCAAGCCCGCCATCCTTGGGGCCATCATGGAGCATTACCAATCGGGTGCTGCGGTGATGGACGGCGAGGCGAAAGCGGCCGGCGGCCATGCCGAACATACCGGCGAAGATGGCGACATCGTGCGCCAGATCAAGGAACTGCTTGACACCCGCGTGCGGCCTGCCGTGGCGCAGGATGGCGGCGACATCACGTTCCACGGGTTTGAGCGTGGCGTGGTGTATCTGCACATGCAGGGGGCCTGCGCCGGTTGCCCGTCTTCGACGCTGACCCTGAAAATGGGGATAGAGAACCTGCTGCGCCACTATATTCCGGAAGTGACCGAGGTGCGCCCGGTTGCCGCCTGACACCATTCTGGCATTCGACACATCGGCGGCGCATTGCGCCGCCGCTTTGCTTTTGCCCGATGGCCTCTGCCTGATCCGGGTGGAGGACATGGCCAAGGGTCAGGCCGAGCGTCTGCTGCCGTTGCTGGAGGAAGTGCTGACCGAAGCCGGCATCGGCTGGCGCGATCTGACGTCGATTGCGGTGGGCACCGGGCCGGGAAACTTTACCGGCGTGCGCATTTCGGTTGCGGCGGCGCGCGGACTGGCCCTGTCGCTGGGCATCCCCGCCATCGGCGTGACCCGGCTGGAGGCGTTGGCCCATGACCTGCCGCGTCCGGTGACGGTGGTGGAAGACGCCCGCCGGGATGAGGTTTATGTGCAGCATTTCAGCGCCAACGGGCCGGAAGCGGCTGTGCTGCGCCCCTTGGCGGGGCTGAACGTGACCGGAACCGTCACCGGATCGGCGGCAGCTGGGCTTGGTGTGCCGGTTGCCTTGTCCCCGATGCACATGGTTGAAGCCATTGCCCGGATTTCGGCAAGCCGCGCAGGCACATCTCAGCCCCGCCCCGCCCCGTTCTACCTGCGCGGCGCGGATGCGGCCCCGTCCAGTGACCCGGCCCCGGTGATTCTGGATGCCTGAGGTTGCGGATCTGGCCGCGATCCACGCCGTCTGCTTTACGCTGCCGCGCCCGTGGAGCGCCGCCGAAATCACATCCCTGCTGGGCAGCCCGCATGTGTTTCTGCTGGCCGAATCAAACGGATTCCTTCTGGGCCGCGCCGTCGCGGGTGAGGCGGAATTGCTGACGCTGGCCGTCCTGCCGGTGGCGCGGGGCCAAGGCATCGGGGCCCGGCTTATTCAGGATTTCTTGACCGAAGCGAAGGCGCGCGCGGCAACCACGGCGTTTCTGGAGGTTGCGGCGGGGAATGACCCGGCGATCCGGCTGTATGAACGGGCCGGATTCGTCCTGAATGGCCGCAGGAAGGCATATTACGCATCATTGGACGGTCATCGCGACGATGCATTGGTCTTGTCGCGCGCCCTTTGACGCCGCGTCATACAGGTTGCAGATCGCCTTGAATTTGATCGAAAGATCAAATCCTGCGCTGCGCTTTTCAAATGGCACTTGACCCTTTGTCGCGACACTGCCCTAAATTGACAACGATCCGGGCCTGCTGCATCTGCGGGCAGCCTTGGGCACAAAAAACGTAAACGTCGTAATGACAACCGGGAGATTCTCGATGACCATGATGAAGCACCTTTTGGGCGCAGCCGGTGCGCTTGCCCTGACCGCAGGCGCGGCCGCTGCGGAACCCGCGCTGATCTACGATCTGGGCGGCAAGTTCGACAAGTCCTTCAACGAGGCGGCTTACAACGGCGCCGAGCGTTGGGCGCAGGAAACCGGCGGCACCTACAAGGAAATCGAGATGCAGAACGAGGCCCAGCGTGAGCAGGCCCTGCGTCGTCTGGCCGAAGCCGGGTCGAACCCGATTGTCACCACCGGCTTTGGCATGTCGGACCCGATTGCCAATGTGTCCAAAGACTTCCCCGATACCAAATTCGTCACCATCGACGGCTGGGTCGACCCGGCTGAACATCCGAACGTTCTGACCATCGGCTTTGCCGAGCATGAAGGATCGTATCTGGTTGGCATGATGGCCGCCCTGGCATCAAAAACCGGCACCGTCAGCTTTGTCGGCGGCATGGACATTCCCTTGATCCGTAACTTTGCCTGCGGCTACGCGCAGGGTGCTGTTGCGGTGAACCCCGATATCAAGTTCATCTCGAACATGACCGGCACCACCCCGGCGGCCTGGAATGACCCGGTGAAGGGGTCGGAACTGGCCAAAGCGCAAAAATCGCAAGGATCGGACGTGATTTTCGCGGCGGCGGGCGGCACAGGTCTGGGCGTTCTGCAGGCGGCGGCCGACGAAGGCATCCTGTCTATCGGCGTTGACAGCAACCAGAACCACCTGCACCCCGGTTCGGTGCTGACCTCGATGCTCAAGCGCGTCGATGTGGCGGTTTACAACTCGATGACGCAGGGCGCTGATCTGGACACCACCATGCAGGCGCTGAACCTTGCGTCGGATGGCGTGGGCTACGCAATGGACGAGCACAACGCCGAACTGGTCACCGCCGAGATGCAGGCCGCAGTCGACGCCGCTGCCGCGCAAATCAAATCGGGCGAGCTGGTCGTGCATGACTACCGCACCGACGACACCTGCCCGGCTGCGACGTTCTGATGACCGCTTCGGCTGATACCATGGGGCGGCAGGCAACTGCCGCCCCCTTTGCCATCGAGCTGAAGGGCATATCCAAAGCCTTCGGCCCGGTTCAGGCCAACAAGGACATCAACATCGCCGTGCCAAAGGGCACGATCCACGGCATCATCGGTGAAAATGGTGCCGGGAAATCGACATTGATGTCGATCCTTTACGGATTTTACAAAGCTGACTCCGGCCAGATCCTTGTCGGCGACACCCTGACCGCCATTCCCGACAGCCAGAGCGCCATCCGCGCCGGCATCGGCATGGTGTTCCAGCATTTCAAACTGGTGCAGAATTTTACGGTACTGGAAAACATCGTCCTGGGGGCCGAAGACGGTGCGCTTCTGAACACCTCACTGGGGAAGGCCCGCCGCATCCTGCGCGAACTGGCGCAGGAATACGGGCTGGATGTGGACCCGGACGCGCTGATCGAAGACCTGTCGGTCGGCCATCAGCAGCGGGTCGAGATCCTGAAAGCGCTGTATCGTCAGGCCGATATCCTGATCCTGGACGAACCGACCGGGGTTCTGACCCCGGATGAGGCGGACCATCTGTTCCGCATCCTGCGCGGGCTGAAAGATCAGGGCAAGACCATCATCCTGATCACCCACAAACTGCGCGAAATCATGGAGGCGACCGATAACGTCAGCGTCATGCGGCGCGGCACCATGGTTGCCACGGTCAAGACCAAAGAGACCAGCCCAGAGCAGCTGGCCGAGTTGATGGTGGGCCGCAAGGTGCTGCTGGAGGTGGAAAAGTCCCCCCCGGTGCCGGGCAAGGTGGTGCTGTCGGTCGACAATCTGCGGGTGCGTGACGAAAACGGGGTCGAACGGCTGAAAGGCATCAGTCTGGAGATCCGGGCCGGCGAGATTCTGGGCATCGCGGGGGTTGCGGGCAATGGCCAGTCCGACCTGCTGGCCGCCTTGGGGGGCATGGTGAACGCCAGCGGCAGGATCACACTGAACGGGGTGGATCTGCCGCTGTCCGGGGCGGGGGCCGATGGTCAGAGCCGGCGCGAGGCGGGCATCGCCCATGTGCCCGAAGACCGGCACCACCACGGGCTGATCCTTGATTTCACCGCGTGGGAAAATGTGGCCTTCGGCTATCACAACGACCCGAAATACCAGAAATCGGCGCTGTTCATGGACAATGACGCCCTGCGCGCCGATACCGAAAGGAAGATGGCCACCTATGATGTGCGCCCGCCGATCTGCACGCTGGAGGCCAAGAACTTCTCGGGCGGCAACCAGCAAAAGATCGTCGTCGCGCGCGAGGTCGAACAGAACCCCGACTTGCTGCTGATCGGCCAGCCGACGCGCGGCGTGGATATCGGGGCGATCGAGTTCATTCACAAACAGATCGTCGCCCTGCGCGATGCCGGAAAGGCGATCCTGCTGGTCAGCGTGGAACTGGATGAGATCATGTCGCTGTCCGACCGCATTGCCGTGATGTTCGACGGCCAGATCATGGGCCTGCGCGACCCGGCCACAACAGATGAACGCGAGTTGGGGATGCTGATGGCCGGGATGGATGGCAAAACCGCAGGGGAGGCCGCCTGATGGACCGTTTGCCAAGATGGGCCGATGTCACGCTGGTGCCCTTGGTCAGCCTGCTGTTTGCCGCCGCGATTTCGGCGCTGGTGCTGCTGGTGATCGGGCAAAGCCCGGTCGAGGCGTTCAAGGTGATGGTCGATGGTGCGCTCGGCTCGCCCTATGGCTGGGGCTATACGCTGTATTACGCCACCAGCTTCATCTTTACCGGGCTGGCGGTGACGGTGGCCTTTCATGCCGGGCTGTTCAACATCGGCGGTGAGGGGCAGGCCCAACTGGGCGGCCTTGGTGTCGCGCTGGTCTGCCTGTCGCTGCCCTGGCCGCATTGGACGGTGGCGCTGATCGCGGCCACCATGGGGGCGGCGTTGTTTGGCGCGGCCTGGGCGGCAATTCCGGCCTATCTGCAGGCCAAGCGCGGCAGCCATATCGTGATCACCACCATCATGTTCAACTATATCGCGGCGGCGCTGCTGGTCTATGTGCTGGTTGACGTGCTGCGCCCCACCGGGCAGATGGACCCGGCCTCGGCCCGCTTTCCCGTGGGCGCGCAGCTGCCTGCGCTGAATGACATTCCCGGATTCAACCTGATCTTTCAACGGCCTGTGCCCGCCAATGTGACGCTGCTGATCGCGCTGGCCATGGCGGTCGTGGTGTGGGCTTTGCTGTGGCGCACGCGGCTTGGCTATCAGATCCGCGCCTTTGGCAAGTCAGAGGCGGCGGCGAAATATGCCGGTATCAACCCGGTGCGCATCACCATCATCGCCATGCTAATCTCTGGCGGGCTGGCCGGGATGATGAGCATCAACAACGTGATGGGCGAGGCGGAACGGCTGCTGCAGAACTCTTCCGAAGGGGCCGGGTTCATCGGCATCGCAGTGGCCCTGATGGGCCGCAACCATCCGTTCGGCGTGGTACTGGCGGCGCTGCTGTTCGGTTTCCTGTATCAGGGCGGCGCAGAACTGGGGCTGTGGACCACGATCCCGATCGAGATGCGCATCGTGGTGCAGGGTCTGGTGATCCTGTTCACCGGGGCGCTTGATGTGATGGTGCGGATGATCCTTGAACGCGTCTTCCGCCTGTTCCGATCGACCAAAGCGCTGAGGGCTGCCTGATGGATTATGCAACACTTCTGCAGGTGCTCGACACCACTATCCGGCTGGCGACGCCCTTGCTGCTGGCCTGCCTTGCGGGCCTGTATTCCGAACGCGCCGGGATTTTCGACATCGGACTGGAAGGCAAGATGCTGGCCGCCGCGATGTCGGCAGGCGCCGTCGCGGCGCTGACCGGATCGGCATGGGCGGGTTTGCTGGCCGGGATCGGCGCGTCGATGCTGTTTGCCCTGCTGCATGGCATTGCGGCCATCACCTTTCGCGGCAATCAGCTGATTTCGGGTGTGGCGCTGAACTTTCTGGCCTCGGGCCTGACCGTGCTGATCGCGCAGGCGCTGTTCCGGCAGGGCGGTCGCACACCACCGCTGAGTGGTGCTGCCCGCTTCAACCCGATCACCCTGCCGGGGGCAGAAGCGCTGCGCGAAGTGCCGCTGATCGGCCCGCTGTATTATGAGGTGATTTCGGGCCATTCGGTGCTGGTCTATATGGCGTTTCTGATCGTGCCGCTGACCTGGTGGGTCCTGTTCCGCACCCGCTTTGGCCTGCGCCTGCGCGCCGTGGGGGAAAACCCGGCAGCGGTAGATACGGCGGGCATCTCGGTTGTGGGTCTGCGCTTTGCTGCCGTTGCCATCACCGGCATTCTGTGCGGCATTGCCGGGGCCTATATGGCGACCGCGCTGCAGGCCGGCTTTGGCCGTGAAATGACGGCGGGGCGCGGCTATATCGCGCTCGCCGCGCTGATCTTTGCCAAATGGCGCCCGGTTGCCGCGATGTGGGCCTGCCTGTTGTTCGGGTTTTTCCAGGCGCTTGCCCTGCGACCTGACGTGGTGCAGGCGGTGGTGCAGGTCCGGGTGCCTGTGCCGCTGCTGGACGCGCTGCCCTATATGCTGACCGTGCTGGTGCTGGCCGGGTTTGTCGGCAAGGCGATCCCGCCGCGCGCCGGGGGGCAGCCTTATGTCAAGGAACGCTAAGCGTCGCCTGTGAGGCCCGCCGGGGACATTGTGAACAGATAATGAAGATCAGCCCTGTATTCATTTCCTGTTCACAAATATCCTCTGGGGGCAGTCTGTTGGTTTCGCCATTGGTTCGAGAAACCGATAGACTGGGGGGCGAAGCGCCCCCGGCGCTTTGGCAAAAAGGAAGGCAGGCAGAATGAGCACCAGATCCGAAACGACCGCCCTGATCCGTGACCGCGCAGGGGATGCGCCGGTCAGGCTTGGTCTGATCCTGGGCTCTGGCCTTGGCCATCTGGCACATGCGGTGGACGGGGTGGCCATTCCCTACGCCGATCTGCCCGGTTTCCCGCATGCGGCAGTGTCGGGGCATAACCCGAACCTGCACATCGGCACGCTGGAAGGCGTGCGGGTGGCGGTGTTTGGTGCACGTGAGCATTACTATGAAAAGGGCAACCCCGCCGCGATGCGGCTGGCGCTGGAGGTGTTGCATGATCTGGGCGCGGAAAGCCTGATCCTGACCAATGCTGCAGGCTCCATGCGCCCGGACGTTCCGCCGGGCGATCTGATGCTGCTGTCGGATCACATCAATTACAACGGGCTGAACCCGCTGATCGGTGAGCCGACGGATGCGCGCTTCGTCCCGATGACCGATGCACATAACCCCGATCTGCGCGCGGCCCTGCGGGCCAGTGCGCTGGCCGAGGGGATCGACATCAAGGATGGCGTCTATGCCTGGTACTCCGGCCCATCGTTTGAAACTCCGGCGGAGATCCGGATGCTGAAGCTGCTGGGGGCCGATGCCGTGGGCATGTCGACCGTGCCCGAAGTCATCCTGGCCCGCTTTCTGGGCCTGCGTTGTGCGGCGATCTCGACGATCACCAATATGGCGGCGGGGCTGTCGGACGAACAGATCAGCCATGAGCATACCAAGGCCATGGCCCCGATGGGTGCGGCAAAACTGGAACGCATTCTGCGGCATTTCCTGAGCACCCTCCGATGAGGCGGATCGGCGTTTGACTTCGCTGTCAAAGGCGCGCAAGCCTTTGGACTGACCGCCCTTTCCCCCGTCGGGGTCTGACATGCAGATTTTCCTCCCCATTGCCGACCTCTCGGTCAACCTGTTCCTGCTTCTGGGCATTGGCGGGGTCGTGGGGTTTTTGTCGGGCCTGTTCGGTGTGGGCGGCGGGTTCCTGATCACGCCCTTGCTGTTTTTCATCGGCATCCCCCCGGCCATTGCGGTGGCGACCGGGGCCAATCAGGTGGTGGCGTCTTCGGTTTCCGGCGTGCTGGCGCAGGTCAAGCGCAAGGCGGTGGATTTTCCCATGGGCTTTGTGCTGCTGGCAGGCGGCCTTGTCGGATCGGCGGTTGGTGTCTGGGTTTTCGCCCGGCTGACGGCAGCCGGTCAGGTCGATCTGTTTGTGCAACTGTCCTATGTGCTGTTTCTGGGGCTGATCGGGCTGACCATGTTCTGGGAATCGGTGGTCGCCCTGCGACGCGCGAACCGGCCCGGCGCGCCGATCCGACGGTCGCATACGCATAACTGGGTGCATGGGCTGCCCTTCAAGATGAAGTTCCGGGCCTCGGGCCTGTATATCTCGGTCCTGCCACCGCTGGCGGTTGGGGCGCTGGTGGGGTTTCTGGCGGCGATCATGGGGGTTGGCGGCGGGTTCATCATGGTGCCCGCGATGATCTATCTGCTGGGGATGCCGACCAAGGTGGTGATCGGCACATCCTTGTTCCAGATCATCTTTGTCACCGCATTCACCACCGTGATGCATGCCGTAACGGCCAATACCGTGGATATGATGCTGGCGGTATTGCTGATTTTTGGCGGGGTCATCGGGGCACAGATCGGGGCGCAGGTCAGCGGGCGGCTGAAGGCGGAACAGTTGCGCATCCTTTTGTCGCTGCTGGTGCTGGGGGTTGCGATCAAGATCGCGGCGGATCTTCTGCTGCGCCCGTCCGAGCTTTACAGCATCACGCCGGGGTTACTGCCATGATCCGCGCCGCATTGATCTGGCTGCTGACCGCCCTGCCCGCCCTTGCCGCGAGCGAAGACATCGTCGCGGGGCTGAGCCAGAACCGCGTGTCGATCACCGCCGATTTTGAAGGGTCCGAGATCCTGATTTACGGCGCGATCAAGCGCACGGCCCCGGTGCCGCCGGGCGCATTGCACATCATCATCACGGTGGAAGGTCCATCCAGACCGCTGACGGTGCGCAAGAAAGAGCGCACGGCGGGCATCTGGATCAACCGTGAGGCGGTGCAGATCGCCAGTGCCCCGTCCTTTTACGCGATTGCGACCACCGGCCATCTGCGCGACATCCTGACAGAAACCGAGAATTTGCGGCATCAGATCACCATTCCCCGGGCGATCCGGGCCGTGGGCATTTCGCAGCAGGCGCAGAATGCACCGGAGTTTCTGGAAGCCCTGATCCGCGTCCGCGAGGCGGAAGACCGCTATCGCCTGCGCGAACGGTCAGTCCAGTTCACCGAGGCCACGCTGTTCCGGTCAGATGTGGTTTTGCCCGCGAACCTGACCGAAGGTCTGTACCGGGTTCGCATCTTTCTGACCCGCGACGGGCAGGTGGTGGACAGGATCGAGCGTCAGATCAATGTCCGCAAAGAGGGGTTGGAGCGGTTTTTGTTCAACCTCTCGCGTGATCAGCCGCTGATCTATGGCCTGCTGTCACTGCTGATCGCGGTTGTTGCGGGCTATGGTGCCTCTGCTGCGTTCCGGTTCATGAAGCGCTAATCCGATGGCGTGCCCGGCGGTTGCGGCATCAGGAAATGCCCGGTCCCTTGCGCAAACAGCCGGGCGCGGTTGTCCTGCCACGCCTCGACATGCACCGAGGCATAGCGGCGGCCAGACCGGTTGATGCGGGCACGTGCATAGGCATCGCGCGGCAGGCCGGACCGCAGGTAATCAACCGTGAAATCAATGGTCTTGGGCAGGCGCACCGGGGCCATGTCTGCGGTCGGGTCAATCCGCCCGGCCTCAATCTCTTCCCACAGGCTGCCCCAGGCCAGTTCAATGATCGCCGCCACCTCAAGAAACGCTGCCGTCACCCCGCCATGCAAAGCGGGCAGCGCCGGATTGCCAATCAGCTTTTCGTCAAACGGCAGAATCGCCGTCAGCTCATCGCCGCGCCGGTCGAACTGGATGCCGAGGTAGGCGATGTAGGGCACGCCGGACAGCAGCCCGCGCAGGGCACTGTCCCGGCGTTGCTTGATCACCTGCACAGGTTCCGGGCGCTGCACTGTCATCGCGCGGCCCCCTTTGGCCGGTTCAGCGTAAAGGCCCCGGTGGCCGCCGCGACAGGCCGCGTTTCATCTTCATCGGTGGCCGTCACCCGGACAAAGGCGACCGAGCGTGTGACATGATAACACTCTGCCCGCGCCAGAATCGCCTGCCCCGGGGTGGCCGCGCGGAAATAGTCGATCCGCAGATCCAGCGTGGCCGTCGAGGCGGGTGCGGTCGGGTGACACATCACCGCCGCCCCCGATGCGGTGTCCATCAGCGCTGAGACCGCGCCGCCATGAATGACGCCGGTGGCCGGGTCGCCGATGAACCGGGGGTCATAGGGCATGGAAATCGCGGCCTTGCCATCGCCAAGGCTTTCAAACTCCATCCCCAGAGCGCGGGCATGGGGAATGGCCTCTATGAACTGCCGGGCGATTTGGATGATATCGGTCATGCAGGCTCCTTCATGGTCATAATCCCCGCTTCACGCGTCACTGCAAGGCGCTTATTCGGTGCGGCTGACATTGCGCGCGGGTAAATCCGCGCATAGTCTTAACGCACGGAGGACTGAAATGACCGACACCAACCGGCTCAGCTTCAAGGAAATGTGCGCGCGGTTCGATGTCACCCCCCGCACTCTGCGCTATTACGAATACATCGAACTGCTGTCGCCGGAAAAGGAAGGGCGCGCCCGGTTTTACGGTCCGCGTGAACTGGCCCGGATGACACTGATCCTGCGCGGGCGGCGCTTTGGCTTCAGTCTGGAAGAAATCCGGCAATGGCTGCTGATGTACCGCCAGGAAGGCACCCGCCCGCAATATGAGACGTTTCTCGGCCTAGCCGATCGCCAGTTGGCGGAACTGGAACGCCAAAAGGCAGAGCTGGATGCCACGATTGACGATTTGCGCGCGCTGCGGGCCACCACTGTCGACGATCTGTCCAAGCTCGGTTGAGACTGACATCACGTAAGCAGAAATCTGACGTGACGTTACATTTACGTTAACGTCAAGCACTCTAGTATGCTTATCTCAAAGCACACATCTGCCCTTCAGATGTTTTGTGTTCGAAAGTGCATGCTGATGACAACCGATCTGATGACCATCCGCCAGATGTGTGACTCCTTCGATGTCACTCCGCGCACCTTGCGGTTCTATGAGGCGAAGGAATTGCTGTTCCCGCAGCGCGACGGCACCCGTCGCCTGTTCACCCGGCGCGACCGGGCGCGGCTGACGCTGATCCTGCGCGGCAAGCGATTTGGCTTCAGCCTGGAAGATATCCGCCAGATCCTCGATCTGTATGACCGGGACGGGTCCAATCACGCGCAGACCCTGCGCACCTATGAATTGGCCCAAGCGCGCCTCGCCCAGATGGAGGCGCAGCGCGCCGAACTGGATGTGGCCATCGCCGAGTTGAAAGCCGAACTCGACGCGGGCGGTGAGATGATCGCCGGGCTGCGCCGCGCGGCCGAATAAAGACACCGACAAAGATCAAGACTGTTTCAGGGAGAGAGCACCGATGCCAACCTACACCGCCCCCGTCAAGGATATGCAATTCCTGCTGCACAATGTCCTGAAGGTCACAGGGTCCGACACCCCCGGCTACAGCGATCTGGACGAAGGCTTCACCGCTGCCGTGCTGGAAGAGGCGGGAAAAGTCGCCTCTGACGTGCTGGCCCCGCTGAATGCTGTCGGCGACCGTGAAGGCTGCGTGCTGGAAAACGGTGTCGTGCGCACGCCCAAAGGCTTTGATGCCGCGTTCAAGGCGATGAAAGACGGCGGCTGGACCGCACTGGATTGCGACCCCGAATATGGCGGTCAGGGCCTGCCCTATCTGATGGGATCAGCGGTGGGTGAGATTTTCGTGTCGGCTAACATGGCGTTCAACATGTATCAGGGCCTGACCCACGGGGCCTATTCCGCGATCCACACCCATGGCACTGCGGAACAGAAGGCAACCTACCTGCCAAAGCTGGTGTCCTGCGACTGGACCGGCACCATGAACCTGACCGAGCCACATTGCGGTACCGATCTGGGGCTGATGCGCACCAAGGACGAAGCGCAAGACGACGGCAGTTACCTGATCACCGGGCAAACGATCTTCATCTCGGCGGGGGAGCATGACCTGGCCGAGAACATCATCCATCTGGTGTTGGCCAAAGCTCCCGGGGGGGGCGAAGGCACCAAGGGCATTTCGCTGTTCATCGTGCCCAAGGTCTTGGTGCACAAAGACGGCAGCCTGGGCCCCCGCAACGCCCTGTCCTGTGGCAAGATCGAAGAGAAAATGGGCATTCACGGCAATGCCACCTGCGTGATGAATTATGACGGCGCGAAGGGCTGGCTCTTGGGCGACCTGCACAAGGGCATGCGTGCCATGTTCACAATGATGAACGAGGCCCGTCTGGGCGTGG
>NZ_JAUSNR010000009.1 GCF_030656345.1 Pseudotabrizicola sp.
CCTGCCCTTCCGACGAGTTTTTGCTGAAATGCCAAGCTGCAACCTGATCGCTCAGGTTTCACCTAACCGCTTCAATTGAAATCGGGAAACAAACGCGACACACAGAGAGCATCCTTGCATCTTTTTACAAACGGTCGTTTATTGCTGGTATATGAAACTGCAAACGGCCTGTTTTGATGCCCCTGATCGGCTATGCGCGCATCTCGACCGAGGATCAGACCCCCCTGCCCCAGTCGCAGGCCCTGAAATCCGCGGGCTGCGTCGAGATCCATGAGGAGCAGGCCTCGGGCGGCAACCGCGCACGGCCCGTGCTGGCCCGTGTGCTGGAACGCATCTCCAAGGGCGATACGCTGGTCGTGGTGCGCATCGACCGTCTGGCGCGGTCGCTCTCGCATCTGCTGGAGGTCATCGAGCGGCTGGAGGCCAAGGGCGCTTTCTTCCGCTCGCTCATGGACCCGATCGACACGTCGTCTCCGCAGGGTAAGTTCACTTTGCAGGTCTTGGGCGCCGCGGCCGAGTTCGAGCGCGCCCTGATCCGGGAACGCACCAAGGCGGGACTGGCCAGCGCAAGAACCAAAGGCAGGGTAGGCGGCAATCCGGGTTTGCGCGCCCGTGATCCGGCGGCGTTGCGAAAGGTGCGGCTAGCGCGACAGAACGGCTACCTCGAGCGCCTGAACGAGACGGCGCAGGACTGGGTGCCCCATGTCCGCCGCCTGCGGCCCGACTTGGCCTGGGAAGACGTGGTGCGCATCGTCAACGGCCCCCTGCCCCGCGAACGACAGTGGACACAAAGCCGCTTGCTACGTGCCGTGAATGCCTATGTCCGCGACGGCTTCCTGCCCGAGACGGTCCTGGACCGCGCCGGCCGCCGTGAAACCGACGACCGGCTGCCCGCCATCGTCGCCGCCATCAAGGGCGCGGATCCCGCTATCACGCTTCAGGCGATCTGCACCCGGCTGGAAGCGATGCGTGAGCGAACACCCCGTGGGCGAACAAGCTGGCAACCGTCTTCAGTGAAGATGCTGATTGAACGGGCCGAGAAGCTAGGGCTGCTTTCAACACTCAGGTAATCTGGGCGTCCTGTCGATCGGCCAGTCCACGACGGTATGAACTCCGAAATGGCGGTCCTCACGCGGCGAGCGAAGGTGAAGAACTGGATAGTTCACGTGCAGGATCTTCTTCAGATCACCCAGAAGGAAGCGCACCTCCCCGTTGACGCTCGATAGCGCTGTGCATAACTTTTTCCACCATATCTAGATTCTTCTTGATGGACTCACTCGTTCATGTCATTTCGGTTCTGACGACAAAGCGCGTCAGATCGGCTTAATGCCGTCAAAATCATAAAGAGCCCTAACAAGGGCCTGAGGGCAGTGAATGACTGAACGAGGCATGAATCTCAATCGCGGGGTCGGCACAGCCGACATCGGTGCATTTGCGGACAGCTTGGCAGAATCGCTGAACCGGCAAATGCGGGCTGCCTTTCAACCGGAAGAGCGCAAGTCTCTGCGGCGCTTCAGCTCGACGGAGGTCGCTGAACTTCTGCGCGTCAGCCCGTCGAATCTGCGGAACCGCCACAAGGATGGAAGCTTTCCCGAGGTCTTCACGGACGGACGTGGGCACCGCTACTATTCTGCCGAAGAGATCGACACCCTGCGCGACATACTTGCCCGGACAGGAAAGAATGCAGAAGCATACTTGCCGGGCCGCCGGGACGGCGACCGGCTGCAAGTCATCTCCGTTGTGAATTTCAAGGGCGGCAGTTCAAAGACCACTGCTACGATCCACCTGGCTCAAAGGTTTGCCCTGCGCGGCTATCGAGTGCTGGCGCTGGACTTTGACCCACAGGCCAGCCTGACCACCTTCTTCGGCATCAGACCCGAGCTCGAATTTTCTGACAGCGGCACGGTCTATGACGCCCTGCGCTACGAAGGCAAAGTTCCGCTCTCATCGGTCATTCAGAAGACCTATTTCCACAACCTCGACATGGTGCCTGCGGGCTTGCTGCTGTCGGAATACGAAACCGAAACAGCAAATGCTTTGGCGCGTCGCGTGCAGCCGATCTTTGCAGAACGTCTGGCTTTGGCGCTGGACGAAGTCGGCGCGGATTATGATCTGGTTCTAATCGACTGCCCGCCGCAGCTTGGGTTCCTCACTCTGACAGCACTTGCGGCCTCGACGGGGCTTTTGGTGACCGTGGTCCCGGGGATGCTAGATATTGCCTCAATGAGCCAGTTCCTGAAACTTGCCTCCGAGACCGTGCAAACGGTTGAAGAGGCGATCGGGCGAAAAGTGGCTTGGGATTTCGTCAAGTTCCTGATCACACGTTACGAACCCTCCGATGGTCCGCAGACGCAAATGGCTGGGTATCTACGTTCGATCCTGGCGGGCCAGGTCATGACGGAACCTATGCTGAAGTCCACGGCCATTTCGGACGCCGGAATGACGCAGCAGACGATCTATGAAGTGGATCCGGGCCAGTTGATCCGCAAAACGATCGACCGAGCCCTGAGCAGCGTGAACAACGTCGCGGATGAGCTTGAACAGACGATTCAAATGGCATGGGGTCGACGCTGATGGGCCGAAACATCTTCAACCAACCTGCTGTGGACGTGCCCCCCTCCCCTGTCCCGGCGAAACCGACAAAACTTGGCGGTTCCGTCGGCGGGCTGAGGGAGTCCCTTCGAGAGATCACTGCCAACTCCATCCGAGATATTGACCTTGTGCAGATCGAGGTCGATGGCTTGCGGGACCGGATGGCCTTCGAAGATGATGGCATCGACTTGCTAGCCGAGAGCATCCGCAAGCACGGCCAGCAGGTTCCGATCATGGTTCGGCCCTCTGATCAGCCGGATCGCTACCGCGTCGTCTACGGGCGCAGGCGACTTGCCGCGATCAGAAAGGTTGGCGGACCAGTCAAGGCTATAGTCCGCACCTTGGACGACGACGCCTCGCTGATCGCCCAAGGACAAGAGAACAACCTCCGGCTCGATCCGTCGTTCATTGAGAAGGCCTTGTTCATCAAAGAGATGCAGGAAGCTGGGTATAAGCCAGGCGTCATCCAAGACGCACTTGGATTGACCAGGCAAGGCATCTCCAATCACCGGGTAGTGATCGAACAACTCCCCGAAGAGTTGATCCGACTGATCGGCCCGGCTCATGGAACCGGACGGCGTCAGTGGAGTGATCTTGCTGCGTTGGCCTCGAAGGTGGCTCTCACCGAGGTTGCGCGAACCGCCTTGGCCGCCCTGCCCCAAGACGCTACCGGCATCGACAGATTCCAGACTGTGTACAATGCCTGTCAGCGGTCTGCGAAGAGTTCAATAAACCTCTCGGCGACGGGGCGCAGTTCCACGGTAAAGGACGAGGGTGGCAACGTTGTTGCGACCCTCTCCGTCGACGCCAAGTCCATCGGGATTAAAGTCGCCCGCAAGGACAATCCAGAATTCGGCCTTTGGCTGGAGGAACGTGCCGAAGCAACGCTTCGTGACCTCTTCCAGAAATGGCGGGATGAGCGAAGGCGGGAAGACTGACCCCTGCCCTTAAACATGTAACGCGAGCAGAAGGAGAGTAGCGAAGGCCAAAAAGAAAAGAGCCCCCCAAGGTTTCCCTCGGAGAGCCCATCATCGATTTGCACCTATGATGTAGCAACCTCCCACATACTGGTCAAGAGTCACCGATTCGGTGGACATGATTTTTGTTGCCTTCTGCGCGAGAAATCGTGGGGGGTGCCGGGAAAGCTATGGGCCGACGTGGCCGTCGTTCAAAAAAACATGGCATTCACTCAGGTTTCCGCAAGTTCCTCCGGCGCCAGAAAGCGCGACCGGCAAGAGAATTGTACGCCTCCCGACATCTGGACGGTCTTTCGAGCTCTGCGCGACGCACGGAGTGCCTTCGGACTAAAGCCGGGGCACATCCAGACCTTGCAAGCTCTCCTTAGCTTCCTCCGGCCAGGGCAAGGTGACACTGTGTTTGCTTCAAACTTGGAAATCTGCCGACGGATCGGGGGCGTGGACGAACGGACTCTCCGTCGCCATATCGACCGTTTCGTAGACCTTGGAATGATCGCGCGCCATGACAGCCCGAACCGCAAGCGTTATCGCGTCAGCTCGCGTAATGGTCAGGTCATCAGCTTTGGCCTTTCGCTTTCGCCTCTGTTGAGGCGTGCTGGTGAATTCCTCAATGCAGCCGCAGAACTGGAAGAGGCCCGCCGCGATCAGGTCTTTCTGCGTAAGCAAATTCTCGTCGGTCTGGCTCATATCGACAGTATCGAACCTGGAAGCGCCTTTGCAGAAAGCACTCGCAGAACGATTCGGCGAAAGCTGGCGGTTGCCGAATATCGTTGCCTGCTGGATCAGATCACAGGCCATCTCGGTCAAATGTCCACCGTGGTGGACGTTATGATTACAACAAAACTGCCCGCCAATGACGGTCAAATTGTCCGGCACCTTTCTAAATCAGAAAAAGATAGAAAAGAATCTGAAGGCGCTGAGAACGATCTACTACCCAGCGTCCAGATGCTAACCGCCGTTTGCCAAGAAGCTACGGCGTTCGCCCCAGCGGCGTTGCGAACGTGGGACGACATCGAAAGACATGCACAGAACCTCGCTCCGATGATGGGCATTCAGCCGGGAACGTTCCACGAAGCAAGCAGGCGTGTGGGTTCTAAGAGAACCGCCGCTGCTGTTTTCATTCTACTCCAACTAGGAACCCGGATTCGAAACTACGCCGCCTATTTCCACAGTGTCACCCTTGGAAAGAAGGTGGCTACGTTTAGACCAGCCACGATCCTGGAAAGGCTCTCAACATCTACAAGCGTCCATGTTTGATGTCCACCGCGGTGGACATGGGGAAGAAATTGAACTCGGGCATGTTGACGGGCAACGAACATTACACAATTCAACCTGCTCTCCACCTTCACGCGGACTTTCGATAGCTGGGCCACCCCAGAAATCGAAGGATGGAAAATGAAATCAACATCTTCTGCACTCACACCGCGCAAGATCGCAGAATTCTGCGAGGCTAGGCTTACGTCGATCTTCACCGAAGGTGAGGTGCGCTTGCTCTATCGCTGCTTGGTCGACCTGCTCGCGCGAAACGAGTACCCACCCTACCGGGGCAGCGGGCTCGACCTGCAGTCGCTGTCCGCCATGCTCGACATCGATGTCGATCGCTTCCGTGCCCACCGGGCAACGCTGCAGCCTATCTTCGACGCGGTGGCCCGCGAGGTTTCGAATGCGGCCCTGCGTCCGGGCCGCGCCGGAGGCCGACCAACACGCTACATATCCAGCGGGTCCGCCATAAACCCGACAGGCGCTCGAGCAACAGGTACCGAGAAGGTCCGCAAGAAGCCTGGAGTCCAACCAAGGGCGGTCGTCGAATTTCCCGAGCCGCTGGACACGGCCTGGCAAGATCCGGCGACCTTTGGCGAAGCCCTTCAACTGCACGCCCGCCGTCATGGCGAAACCATCTACCACCTCTACAACGCGGTGGTGGGCCCCGAGGACGGTGTCAATCGCAGTACGCTGATCAGTTGGGGGCGCGGCAAGAAGGTCCCACGCGCTGCGATCAGCCTGGAAATCCTCGGACGCATCGAGCGGCGGTATCGGCTGCCAGCGGGCTACTTTCTGAGCCTGTCTGGCCTGCCCGATCGAGCACCGGGCGATTTTGATCTGGTCGACATCTCGCCATCTGAGCGCCGGCGTCTGGCATGGCACCTCCCCGAGGATTTCAACCGCAGGCCAAGCCAGGAGAAGGCGGAAATCCTGAATTGGGTCCGAACAGTGATCATCAGCGGGTCCACGGACTATCGGAGGTATCAGGCGGCGGCCATTCGCCAACGCTATGCCGTTCGGTTCAGTTGTGCCTCAGGGCCAGTTCGCAAGTCTTCACCCGCGCGGTCGCCGGAAGAGTCCGGCATCGTCATCGCGCCCAAACGCCTGAACGACGAGATGGCCGACCTTCTGCGTTTCAAGACGTCGACCTTCGCTGCCTTCGGCATGCAACGGAATGGGGTGTGGGGGACGGAAACCGCCTCCCAGAAGGTGGAGCATTTCGGGCTGTGGTTCGGGGCGTTCGTGGCCCCACCCGAGAGCGAAGTGCAGGGGCTCGGCGTCGATCCGAAGCTCTTGACCTTTGCCATGATGATCTTTCCGCAGGTCTGGGATTGGTACCTTCACTGGCGGGAGCGCCGGCGCGGCTTCTACACGAAATGGGAGATCGACCTCCTATCGATCGCTGCAGCGATTTGTCGGGAAGAGACCGGTTGGCTGCGCCAATCGCCCCGCATGGGGAGCAGCTTTCTTCCAATCGAAGGCTTGGTCACCGAGGCTGACATCAGCGCCGTTCAGTCAGATTGGCCTGCCGCCTGTGATCGCATGTACAAACACGCCCGTCGGCGGATCAAGGAGATCGACCGAGTTGTTCGGGTCCATCGAGACCCCTTCGAGCCCATCCTGCCGGTGCTCGAAGCGCCAAGCCCGGTCGGCGAGTACCGTAAGATCACCGAAGAAATCCTGCAGCGGATGCCAGATGAACGGCACATCGCACGCGCAACGGCAGAAGCTGTTCGGGCATTCCTGATGCTGCGCATCGGCCTTCACACGGGGCTCCGTCAGAAGAACCTGCGCGAACTGATGCTGTGCCGGCCAGGGACTTTGCCGACCTCGGAGCGCAAGCTGGAAGACCTGAAGCGGGGCGAGTTGCGTTGGAGCAGCCGCGACCAAGGGTGGGAAATCCTGATCCCGTCGGTCGCCTTCAAGAATGCCAATTCCTCCTTCTTCGGTTCCAAGCCCTTCCGCCTGATCCTCCCGGACCTCGGGCGACTCTACGAACTGATCGAAGCTTGGATCGAGCGCCATCGCGCGCGCCTGATTGGCGAAGCGGCTGACCCGGGCACGTTCTTCGTCAAGACGGCGAAGATGACGAGCACCAACGCGGCTTACTGCCAGAACACGTTCTATGAGGCATGGCGCTCCGCGATTCAACGCTACGGCATCTATAACCCGTGGACCAAGCGCGGGGCCATCGAAGGCCTTCTGCCGCACGGGCCGCATAATGTGCGCGATGTGTTGGCAACACACATCCTGAAACGCACTGGATCCTATGAGCAGGCAAGTTATGCCATTCAGGACACGCCCGACATGGTCGCTCAGCACTACGGTCGGTTCCTGCCGCAGGACAAATCCGAGATTGCGGCAAGGATACTGAATCAGGTCTGGGAAGCGGCCTGATCAGATAAGGCGGTGTGGCTCCGGACATGTCCTGACCCACACCCCAAAGCCGAGAGTGGCACGGCTTAGTGGCATATGATAGTGGCAGATGTCCGCTTTATCCTAGCTTTTTCTAAAGCTACAGAATATGTTGCGCGTCACACTTAGTGGCATTCTGGAGTCTGCTTGACGTACATCGTGTCCCCATCACGGATAGAGCCTGCCCGGCTCGAAGATGACATCCCGCTTGACCTGGTCGAGACGGCAAACCGGCTGATTCAGTCGTCGCGCGGTTTGGGCCGGAACTTGCCTGCCCGTACCCTGGCCGATTTGGCCGCGATGGTGCGGATGATGAACAGCTATTACTCCAACCGTATCGAAGGAAACAACACCCGCCCGCGCGACATTGAACGGGCACTCGCCGGTGACTTTGACGCCGATCCAGGGCGTCGTGCGCTGCAGCAAGAACATGCGGCCCATGTCCACCTGCAAGAAGAGATCGACCGCCGGGCGATCGAGGGCACGCTCGCAGATCCGAGTGATCCGTCGTTCATCAAATGGCTTCACGAAGCCTTCTATGAAGGCGCCACTGAAGAGATGCTGACGCTGCGCCATGGGGGCCAAGTGGTCCGGATCGTTCCCGGGGAATGGCGGCAGGGCGACGTAGAGGTTGGCGCCCATGTTCCGCCTCCGTTTGACACCGTTCCCTCGTTCATGGCGCATTACCACACCCGGTTTCGGCTGGATTGGCTGCATGGTCAGGTCACGCGCACACTTGCCGTGGCGACTGCACATCATCGCTTCAACTTCATTCATCCGTTCTACGATGGGAACGGGCGTGTAAGTCGGCTGATGTCGCATGCAATGGCGCATCATGCGGGGATCGGGGCAGGGGGGCTCTGGTCCGTTTCGCGCGGGCTGGCCCGAGGTCTACAGGATGGCCTGCCGGGTCGCGATGAATACCGTGAGATGATGCAACTCGCCGACCGTGTCCGTCAGGGCGACCGTGACGGGCGCGGGAACTTGTCGTTGGCTGCGCTTGTGACTTTCACTAAGTGGTTCCTCGCGGTTTGTGAGGATCAGGTCACTTTCATGGCGGGCATGTTCGACTTCGACCGAATAGGCGAAAGGCTTACGCGCTATGCTGCGCTTTCAGGTTTGGGCGAGAGGGCAGGGGAGTTGCTGCGCATCGTTCTATTGCGCGGCGAAGTTGACCGTGGGGATGTTGCCGCCTTGCTGGGCGTCGCACCCCGCACGGCCCGCGCCACCATGAAATCACTTCTTGATGACGGCATCATCGGGTCCGAGACCCCACGCAGCGCCCTGATGCTGCGCTTTCCCAGCAAGACGCATGACGTCCTGTTCCCACGCCTCTTCGACCTGACTTAAAGGCCCGTGACGAGGGCCTGGCATTCCTGTCGGTGTTTGTGCCTGACGTCGGTTCAGAGAGTTCGAGGAAGGAAGGTTATCCGGTGATGGGCCAGGGCCGGGAGAGAGGCTTCCGGCGCCCGTCACGGAGAGACTGCTATGAACAATGTGGAAATTCTGGACCCCGTGCGGACGATGAGGTCGAGCGGTTACAAGGTTGATGTGAGCCGGGGTGAGCGGAACGGGCGGGTGTCGTCCGAATGGTTCAACCGGCCAGATGATGAGCGGTATCTGTCGCTCGACGATCTTTGGGCTTCGGTGAAGGGTCGGTCCGAGCGCAGCCGCAGCCGGGTGCTGCAGACGGCGGACATCCGTGTCGAGGCCGCACGCGACAACCCCGAGCGCTTGCACCTGATGCTGCCGAAAGCGCATGAACCGGTGGCGCCCACGCACTGGGCCTTTGGCCAGCTTGCCAGCATCGTCGGCGCTCCGGCCTCTTACCTGCGGCAGCTGCCCGCGCCGCTGGCGGGGATCAATCTTCAATACGGTCTGACCAACCACCGCGCCGAGCAGGTGAAGACCTTTGAGACGGAAGATGGCCGCACCGAGTTGCGCGCGGTGACTGGCCCGGACTATGGCCGCATCCATGACCATGAACTGGTTGAGGCGGTGCAGCGCATAGCGGGCAATGGCACCGGCGACACGCGCTGGAAGGTGCCGGGGGTGCTCGACTGGTCGACCGGGGTCTACAACCCCGATGTCGAGATCAGCCGTGACACGACCACGCTCTACGCGTCCGACAGGGATGTTTTCCTGTTCCTGGTCGACGATCACAACCCGATCGAGGCGGGCAGGCTACCGGATGGCTCCCCTGATCTCTTCTGTGGTTGCCGCCCGTGATGCAAGAGACTTTTGACCCTGCTGGCATGTGATCGAAGGCGCTCTTCTGTCAGGCCTTTGAGTGCGGCACATTCAGAAGCCGCTGGCCGGTATGGTGATCCGCGGATCAGGTCCGAATCTACTTCCCGAGCTTCAAGCTCGTAGAGATCGTCTGGTTTCCCCGACCCAGATCTATTCGATCGTTGTGCCCATTCAGGTCGTCGCTCTCTCACACCCCCCGTTGTACCGACTAGGTTTACTGCGCCGTGATACTCACATCGCAGCTGCCATTGCCGGATCCCTGTAATCTTCGTTCTTTGTCAACATCGCCCAAAGCTGCCTGGCCATCTTGTTGGCCAGTGCAATCCCGACCAGCATTTTCGGCTTCTTCGCCAGCATTCGGCCGAGCCAGCTCTCCGCAGGACCTTTGTACCGGGCGTGCGCCAAGATGCGCGTCATCGCTCCGATGATCAAAAGTCGACGGATGTCGGTTTGGCCGGCCTTCGAAACCCGTCCAAGGCGCTCCTTTCCCCCCGAGGAATGCTGGCGTGGCACAAGACCAAGCCAAGCTGCGAAGTCTCGGCCGCATCGGAACTGACCCATCTGAGGGGCAAAGGCTTCGACTGCCAACGCCGTCAACGGACCAACACCCGGCATGGTCTGAAGTCTGCGTGCCGTATCGGTTTGATCCGCAAGCGCCTTGAGCCTCTTGGTCTTCGCGGTGATCTTCTCTGTCGTCTCCGCGATCTGCGCCAGCAACTCCTGGCACTCAGTGACGATGAGCGAAGGAAGGTCGCAGTCAGGGTCCTGGACCAGCGCGTCCATCCGCTTCAGATGGGCCAGGCCGATCGGAAACACATGGCCATATTCATACAGCGCCGACCGCAGCGCGTTCACGAGCTCTGTCCGCTGACGGACCAGCCGTTCGCGGTTGCGGAACAGGACAGACTTGGCCTGTTGCTCGGCTGACTTCGGTAAGACAAAGCGCATCTCGGGCTGACGCGCCGCGATCACGATCGCTTCAGCATCGGTCGCGTCATTCTTTTGGCGCTTCACGAATGGCCGGACGTACTGAGGGGCGATCAGCTTGGTTTCATGGCCCATCTTCTCCACCTCCCGGGCCCAGTAGTTGGCGCTGCCGCATGCCTCGAACACAACGATGCAGGCGGGCTGTTGGGCGATGAAAAGCCGGAACTGTTCACGGGTCAGTTTCTTGCGAAACTTCACCTCCCCAGCGATCGATGCACCATGGACCTGAAAAACCCTCTTTGCCAAATCTACCCCGATTATTGTATCCTTCATCTTGCCGCCTTCTCCGCTGTTGTGGCTCTCACATCCACATTCTTGGCACATTGCGATGCCGTCTGGGGAGGGCGGCAACCATCCCATCTACTTCCGGGGCTTCTA
>NZ_JAUSNR010000008.1 GCF_030656345.1 Pseudotabrizicola sp.
GTCCTGTCGCGCTTGATCCTCGATGTCGAAACTCCGCTCGCTGATATAGGCGCGCGATGCACCCATGGCGCGGAGGCGGTTGATTTCCTCCTGCACCGCCGTCCCGAATTCTTCATCGGGCATTTCCGCGCGGTAGCGCGCAAGGGTGCGGTCATCTTCGGTGATCGGACCGAGATGTTGCGTCGGATCGCGCAGAGCCAAGTCCATATCACCCGCGTGGAGCCTGCGATCCTTCTCCTCGACGGCGAACTCCTGTGGCTTGCGGCTGTCGGTGATTTTGTCCCATGCCATCGAGGCCAATTCGGCATGATCAGGCGACCGCTGTGCATAGGCGTTGAAGGCGGCGCGGGCTTCTTCCACTTCGACAGCACCGGCCCTGCGCACGGAAGGGTCGTCTGAGAACGGGTAGGTGAAATCTGTCCGTCGGAATTGGGCGACCAGCTGCTGGAAGTCCTGCCGCTCGGACGGGGCGAAGGCGTCCGGTCCCGCGTCGTCGAGATCGCGGCCCAGTGGCGTCAGACGTTCGCCGAGCGAGACCTCGGCATCCTCCGCCTCATCGACATCGTCGACCGCCCGCAAGATGCGGGCATCGGTCAGAGTATCGCCCAGGCGGACGTGAACGGCTTCCAGCCGGTCCAGCGCTTCCTCGCGATCCTCGCCCTTCTCCAGATCGAGGTCGCCCGCCGTGGCGATGGCGCGCAGATCCTGCGCAAGCCACTGCCGTTCGAGGGCTGCATTGCCGGCACCCTCACGCATGCGGGCGGCAACCGCCTCGGGATCGATGCCCGTGCCCTGCAGTGCCTCCGTGAGGCTTGCCTTCACATCCCCGTCGTCGAGACGCATCATCTGGTCTTCGCGCATATTGGCGCGCGCATAGATACCGTCTGGGGAGGGCGCATCAAGCAGCGCGGCCGAGCGGTCCCCCAGCGGATTGAGATGCGCTACGGAAGCCAGCACATCGGTGAGCTTGCGCTCGATCTCTGGCCGCTCGGCCGCGGGCGCCCGGTCGATCGCCGCTTCGATCTGACGGATGTTCTGAGAAAACTCGGTGATCAGCGTGTCGAAGGCTGTTTCGTCTTGGGACATGTAGATGGCTCCGTCAGATTGGACCTGACCGCCATTGGCAAGGATGGTGCTGGCCCGCTCGAGCGCCTCGGCCACGTCATTGAAGTTCGACCGCGACGCCTCAGCGGCCAGACCCCGATAGGTCAGCGCGTTGTGCGCCACCGTCTCCAGGGCTGCGGCGAGATCAGCCCCCGTGCGCTGGCGCTCGACCGGTGACCGACCCTCATCGCGGGCTTTGTAGACCTCGTCGATCTCTGAACGGTAGGTCGTGACCCCCCTGTCAAGACGCCGTGTCGCCTCGAGCCGGATCCCGTGGACCTGCGCCGCCTCGACCATCGCCACCCGGAAGGCGTCGTAGTTGAAGTGGTGATCCTTTCCGAGAAAGAACATTTCGCCATCCTTGCTGCGGCGGTTCAGAACGATATGCGCATGTGGATGCGCGCGATCTTGGTGTATTGCAGCAATATAGTCGAATTGCGACCCCTCACCTTGAAAGAACCGCTCGCACACCGCCTCGGTGATCGCGCGAACCTCTTCGCCGCCGGATCCTACGGGAAACGCCATCAGGAGATGCGAGGTATGACCAAGCTTCGGACTATGCCGTTCGCCCCACTGCTTCTCGAAGCGCCGCACGACCCGGTCGATCTCGGCCTCTGACAGGGTCTTCTTGCCATCATGGGTGCCACGGCTGTCGAGGATGTGACTCGACTTGGTGGTGAGGTAGGTCAGCTGGGCCTTCAACTGGGCGCCGGTATGGCACCCACCCTTGGAGATGGGCTTGAAGATAGCAGGGGAATAGCCCCGCGCGGCCCGGACCATCTGAGCATTCTTCGCCAGCCCCTGCCAGCTGCCCGAGACCCGGCTCCAGTCGCGATCGAAGAGGGCGGGCCCCACACCGCGCGCCTCACTCCGCGCCATACCCCGCCTCTTGCTGCGAATCTGGCCGCGCCAGACCGGCGAGGGCCTTGGTCACCTCGAGGTCCAGCACACGGCGGCGCGCGCGGAACATCTCCTGGATCTGGTCCGCCATGTCGAAGACCAGCAAGGCAAGATCGCGGATCTCGGCATGGCTGGCGGGCGTATAGGGCAGCCGCTCGCCATTAAGCTTCGCCTCGTTCAGGCGGCGCGCGACCTGGTTGACGTTGTTGCCGACACGGTTCAGCGCCGCGCTCAACCCTCTCAACTCATCCGTCATGCCCTCATCCGGGCGCAGGATGTCATCGGCAGCCAGCATCAGGCAGCGCATAGCGTCTGACCGATGGGCAATCCGGCGCCGCGCGAGAGCAGCATCGAAGCCACGAAGGTCGCGGTCGGTGACCCGCATGGTCAGCACGCGAGTGCGGCTGTCGTTGGCAGAGACGGCGGAACGGCCCCGGCCGAGGACGTTGTAGACGGTCTTGGGCGAAACCTTCAGCGCCGCGCTGATCGCACCAACCGAGACGCCTTTCGCCCGTTCCCGAACGATCTGACGGCGCTCCTGATCGGTCAGTCTGCGACTGCTGCCCATGTGAAGTATACGTTCCTATTTCTTGCCAACTTCGTACAAGCCCGCCTTCTCCCAGCACAAGCGGAGAAGGCA
>NZ_JAUSNR010000024.1 GCF_030656345.1 Pseudotabrizicola sp.
TTGAACCGCTGGACACGCCCGAGCGCCGGGCGGGGCTGAAGGGACGGCTGCGCCAGGCCGCCTCGGCGGTGCAGGACAAGGATCTGGCCGAACAGTACAGGCGAGAACTGTTCGACCGCTTCGACGCCCTGTTTCCCGCCCGCCGCGCGCCCGCCGCGTCGCCGGCCGCCGGAGCCGGGGGCCGCTGGAGGCCGGGGCCGCCGCCGAAGCTGGGGCAGACCGCCGAGGGGGCGCAGGCGATGCAGTCGCTGAGCCGTTCGATCGAGCCGGTGGCCGCGGCCCTGGCCCACGGCGCGGTCGACGACCCGGAACGGATGGACGATCACCTCGAGGCGATCGCCCGGCACGGCTTCGGCGACCCCGCCCTGGACGGACTGGCGCAGGAGCTGGTTCGCCTGCGGTTCTCGGGGCAAGACCTTGACTCAGCCGCCCTCCGACGCCATCTGGCGCAATCGGGTCATGGCGTTTTGATGCACGAGGTCGAGAAGGCGGCGGCAAAGTCCGGCGCGCCCTTCCTGGCCGCAGACAAGCCCCTCGGCGAGGCGCGGATCCGATGGTCGCAGGCGTTCGACGCGCTCACCCGCGTGGCGGCGCTGGAAGACGCCCTGACTTCGGCGCGTGGCGTGCCGGGGCAGGACGAGGCGTTTCGCCGGCTGAAGGCCGAGCGTGACGTCCTGCGTCGCGCGATCAAAACCGGCGAGATTTGGGAAGACAGCGCGGGTTCGTAACAAACGACCCCGCCACACGTTGTATTGGCGGACGGCCTGATCAGCCCTCCACCCGGAGACATACTGAATGAGTGCGCAGACCGAGACGCAGGAAGCCGAAGTCCAGACCGACGGCCCGCTGCTCGACCTCACCGACGCCGGGGTGAAGAAGTTCATCAAACAGGCCAAGGCGCGGGGCTATGTGACGATGGAGGACCTGAACAAGGTCCTGCCGTCCGAGGAGGTGACTCCGGACGCCATCGAGGACACCCTGGCCATGCTGTCCGAGATGGGCGTCAACGTCGTCGAGGCGGAAGAGGACGCCGCCGAGGGCCAGGCGTCGGAGGGCGGCGAGGTCGCCGCGACCGCCGAGACCGCCGTGGCCGAGACCCCGGCCAAGGCCGCCTATGACCGCACCGACGATCCGGTGCGGATGTATCTGCGCGAGATGGGCTCGGTCGAACTGCTGAGCCGCGAGGGCGAGATCGCCATCGCCAAGCGGATCGAGGCCGGCCGCGACGCCATGATCTCGGGTCTGTGCGAGAGCGCCCTGACGTTCGAGGCCATCATGGTCTGGCGCGACGAACTGGCCAACAACCGCATCCTGCTGCGCGAGGTCATCGATCTGGACGCCACCTACGGCGTGCTGAACCCCTCGTCCCTGCCGCACAACCAGCCGCCCCAGCCCCTGCCGGGCGAGGCCGCCAAACAGCAGCCCTCGTCCGAGGAAGGCGCGGCCGACAAGGCCGAGGAGGACGAGGAGGACGAGGACTTCGACGACGGCGGCGGCATGTCCATCTCGGCCCTCGAGGCCGAGCTGCGCGACGGCGTCATGGAGGTGCTGGACGCCATCGCCGGCGACTTCGGCGCCTTCCGCAAGCTGCAGGACAAGCTGGTCGAGGCGCGGCTGAAGGGCGAGACCCTGACCGCCAAGGACCAGAAGGCCTACGACGCGCTGACGGCGGACATTTCCGGTCGCCTGAAGACCATGAAGCTGAACAACAACCGCATCGAGGCGCTGGTCGAGCAGCTGTATGCGATCAACAAGCGCTTGATGGGCCTGGAAGGCCGTCTGCTGCGTCTGGCGGACAGCTACGGCATCTCGCGTCCGGAGTTCCTGAAGGCCTATTTCGGGGCCGAGCTGGACCCGAACTGGGCCGAGCGGGTCAAGGAGATGGGCGTGCGCTGGACCAAGTTCAGCGAAAACGAACAGAGCCAGATTGCGCAGATCCGCGCCGATGTCGCCGCCGTGGCGACCGAGGCCGGACTGCCCATCGACGACTACCGTCGCATCGTCCAGACGGTGCAGAAGGGCGAGCGCGAGGCCCGTCAGGCCAAGAAGGAAATGGTCGAGGCCAACCTGCGCCTCGTGATCTCCATCGCCAAGAAATACACCAACCGCGGCCTGCAGTTCCTTGATTTGATTCAGGAAGGGAACATTGGTCTCATGAAGGCGGTCGACAAGTTCGAGTACCGCCGCGGCTACAAGTTCTCGACCTACGCCACCTGGTGGATCCGTCAGGCGATCACCCGCTCGATCGCCGACCAGGCGCGGACCATCCGGATCCCGGTGCACATGATCGAGACGATCAACAAGATCGTCCGCACCAGCCGCCAGATGCTGCACGAGATCGGCCGCGAGCCGACCCCGGAAGAGCTGGCCGAGAAACTGGCCATGCCGCTGGAGAAGGTCCGCAAGGTCCTCAAGATCGCCAAGGAGCCGATCAGCCTCGAGACGCCGATCGGCGACGAGGAGGACTCGCACCTCGGCGACTTCATCGAGGACAAGAACGCCATCCTGCCGATCGACGCGGCCATCCAGTCGAACCTGCGCGAGACCACCACCCGCGTGCTGGCGTCCCTGACGCCGCGCGAGGAGCGGGTCCTGCGTATGCGCTTCGGGATCGGCATGAACACGGATCACACGCTGGAAGAGGTCGGCCAGCAGTTCTCGGTCACCCGCGAACGCATCCGCCAGATCGAGGCAAAGGCGCTCAGGAAGCTGAAGCATCCGAGCCGAAGCAGGAAACTGCGGAGTTTTCTGGATCAGTGAGGACATAGAAGGTGAACCTCACTGATCTACGCGAAGAAATCATCGCGGCAGACGCAAAATCCGCGTTCGATGTCCTTGTCGCTGGGTTTTCGTCGCATGCCGAGTTCTCGGTTCACGCACATGAACAGGGTTTTCTAAACAGCCTGCGGATTTTGCGGGGGGATGATTTCTGTTTCGCCGCCATCCCGCACGACGAGTGGGTTCTGGCCTACATTCGAAAGCCCGCGTTGCGGCACGGGCTTTCGACTTATGAAAATGTCGTGGCGGAATTTCCGGATGCCCGACTTAACAGTAAGGGCGAAATCACTTTGCGGATTCGCGACGCTGCAACTGCTGAACGTTGGCTCTCCGTAGCCTTGGCGGAAGCATAGCGGTAGTGTGGATGGGTCTTCGGGCCTGATCGGCACACCGCCCGCAAACCGTGCGGCACGTCTCATCCATCCGTAGGGCGGGGTTCACCCCGCCTCCCCTCATGCCCAACAAAAGCCGGGGTGAACCCCGCCCTACCGCTTTTTGCCCGGCGGCGCCGATTGGCGCAAGTCTGCCGCGCCCGCCCTTGCCTCCCCATGCAAAACCAACCATTCTTGCCCGACACGCCCGGAGTCTCCCATGACCTCATTCCTCTCCCGCCTGTTCGGCAAATCCGCCGCCGCTCCCCCTGCGGCCCCAGATCCCGTCCTGCACAACGATTTCCGCATCTTCCCCGACCCGATCAAAGAGGGCAGCACCTTCCGCATCGCCGCCCGCGTTGAAAAGACCATCGCGGGCGAGGTGAAATCCCACCAGCTGATCCGCGCCGACACACGCGGCAGTCTGGACGAGGCCACCGAAGCCTCTGTCGCCAAGGCCAGGCAGGCCATCGACCAGTTGGGCGACACGCTGTTCAGCTGACCCCGGCCTGTAAGCTCACCAAACCCCGGCCGCCCCTTCAGGCCGGGTCGGCCTCCACCACCTCCCACGCCTCGCCCATCGCCACAATGCAGGCCCGCCCGTCGCTGTAGCTTTGCACCAGCGTCCAGTCGCCGCGCGGCGTGGCCCAGACCTCCATCACCATCTCCACATTGCGCACCCCCTGCCCGGCCAGTTGCGCGCCGTATTGCACGGTCAGCCGCTGCACCATCTGGGCCCGCGGGGCGCAGATCACCTCGGCCAGCGGCGACCCGGCGGCCAGCGGCGATGCACCCGGCCAAAGCAGGATCAGACAGGCCAGCACAGGCATGATTCGGATGTCCATACAGAAAACCGTAACACAGGGATGACAAATTCAAAGCCTCTCGCCAAACCACCCTGACCGCGCCCGGTTACCATTCCCCTGCCCCAACGCGCGCCCCACCGGGGCCAATCCCCCTGCGCACACACGTCATGCGCAAAGCCATACGTTTTCCATACGCAAACCAGACGCAAACCAGCCCCGCTGAGTCCGCGCCGCCACACCTCCCTCCCCAGATCATGTGGCACCAACTTCGCCCTAGCCCAGATCGCTGGCTTGCCCCTATACTCTGTGGATACCAACCCGGAGCATACCGGGATCAGAGGCAGGCCCATCAACGAACAAGCGAGGAGGGAGCCTATGCGCTGCCCATTCTGCGGCAATATCGACACCCAGGTGAAGGACTCGCGCCCGGCCGAGGATCACGTCGCCATCCGGCGCCGGCGGTTCTGCCCGGCCTGCGGGGGGCGCTTTACCACCTATGAACGCGTGCAATTGCGCGATCTTGTGGTCATCAAATCCTCTGGCAAACGCGAGGATTTTGACCGCGACAAGCTGGAACGCGCCATCCGCATCTCGATGCAGAAACGCCCCATCGACCCGGAACGGATCGACCAGATGATCAGCGGAATCGTGCGGCGGCTGGAATCGATCGGCGATACCGACATCCCGTCGCGCACCATCGGTGATATCGTCATGGAAAGTCTGGCGCGGATCGACACCGTGGCCTACGTCCGTTTTGCCAGCGTTTACAAGAACTTCCAGGCGGCAGACGATTTTGACAAATTCGTCAGCGAGTTGCGCCCCGGCGAAAAACCGGAAGAGTGAGCGGGGCGGACGAAGCCCATATGGCCCACGCCCTCGCGCTTGCTGCGCGGGGGCTTGGCCGCACCTGGCCGAACCCGGCGGTCGGCTGTGTGATTGTCCGCGATGGCCGCATCCTGGGCCGGGGCTGGACCCAGCCGGGGGGCCGCCCCCACGCCGAACGCCGCGCGCTGGACCTCGCGGGCGATGCGCGCGGGGCCACCGCTTATGTCACGCTGGAACCCTGCGCCCATCACGGCCACACCCCGCCCTGCAGCGATGCGCTGATCGCGGCGGGCGTTGCCCGTGTGGTCACAGCACTCACCGACCCCGACCCGCGTGTGTCGGGCAAGGGCCATGCGATGCTGCGTGCGGCCGGGATCACGGTTACCGAAAATATCCTTGCAGAACAAGCCACTCTCCTGAACGCGGGCTTTCTGAAACGCGTGACCCGGGGCCTGCCCTTCGTCACCCTGAAACTCGCAACCACCATCGACGGCCGCATTGCCACCGCCAGCGGCGAGTCGCGCTGGATCACCGGCCCGCAGGCCCGGCGCTTCGTCCACGGGCTGCGCCTTACCCATGATGCGGTGATGGTCGGCTCCGGCACCGCCCGCGCCGATGACCCGGATCTGACCGTGCGCGACATCGGGGCCACCCATCAGCCGGTCCGCGTCCTGCTGGACCGCGCCCTGTCGCACCGCCCCGACAGCCGCCTCGGCCAGACCGCGCGGCAGCATCCGGTCTGGGTCCTGCACGCCGCCAACGCCCCGGCACAGGCGCAGCAAGCGTGGCAAGACACCGGCGCCGTGCTGCTGCCCTGCCCGACCGCCCAAGGCCACCTCGACCTGACCGCCGCATTGCAGATCCTTGCGGCCCAAGGCATCACCCGTATCCTGAGCGAGGGCGGCGGCACCATCGCCGCAGCGCTGATCGCTGCGGGCCTTGTCGATGACCTGATCCACCTGAGCGCTGGCAAACTGATCGGCGCAGATGGCACCCCGGCCCTAGGCCCGCTCACCCTGCCCCGCCTGTCCGACGCCCCGACCTTCCGCCTGATCGACCGGAAAACACTCGGGCCGGACACGCTGACCCACTGGACAAGCCTCTGAAGGCATTGCACCTTTCTTAAATACTCCCCGCAGAGCGGCCTTTCCTAGCGCCGCGCCATCACCTTCGCGATAGCCGCCGGCATCAGCCCCGTCTGGTCGCCGAACACGCGCACGCCCTTGCCCTGTTCCCACAACGCCACCAGCAGCCAATCACGGTACATCGCGATGGCCCCTTCCGTGATGTCGCAGGCATGTGGCTGGCAGCCGCTGGCCACCACCCAATCCCCCACGGTCTCGAAATTGCTGGCGACCCCGATGATCCGCTGTGCGTCCAGCAACGCCGCCTCCCCCATCTGCGCCACCAACCGCTCGCGCTGTTCGGGGGCCGACAGAAATTCACTCGGATGGCGTCCGAGCCAGGCCGAGGGCGGCGCGGTCGCCGCGATACCACTTGGCGGCATCTGCAGCACCACATCACGGATCGCGGCGCTTTTCCCGTCCCAGTGAAAGGCAACCGGCCCCTCACCGGGCCGCATCGATGGCAGTGTCACGATCACAGACTCTGCGTCCCAGCTCACCTCGGCAAGGTCGGAACAGGTGCCAAAGCGGTCGCTCAGCCGCAGCTGCCCGGGGCGCGTGTCCAGCCAGACGAACTCCGCCGGGCAGGCCGATCCGCCGGAGGAGACCGACACCAGCACCACATCGCCAAGCCGTTCGCCAAAGGACGCATAGGGCATCCCTTCGAACACAAAGGTCTGCCCGCCGATGCTCAGCACAGAATCGATGTCCTGCCGCGTGATGACCGCCACGCCAGAGGGCGTGTCGATCCGGTTATAGCTGTCCTGTGCCTGTACAGATCCGGCACAAGTTATGGCCATCAGGCCGATGATGGTTCCACGCATGGTCATCCCTACCCTTCTGCAAATAAATCGCCCTGCCCCGGCACCTTGGGTGCCTCCAGCCCCAGATGCCGCCAGGCCTTTGATCCCAGCATCCGCCCGCGCGGGGTGCGCAGGATCAGCCCCTGCTGCAACAGATACGGCTCGATCACCTCTTCAATGGCATCGCGCGGCTCGCTCAGCGCGGCGGCAATCGTCTCCACCCCCACCGGGCCGCCGCCGTAATTCTCGGCCAGCAGCACCAGATAGCGCCGGTCGGCCCCGTCCAGCCCCAGATGATCGACCCCCAGCCGCGTCAGCGCCCGGTCGGCAAGCGCCCGGCTGATCCGCCCGCCCTCTTCCACCAACGCAAAATCCACCACCCGGCGCAGCAGGCGCCCGGCGATGCGCGGGGTGCCACGCGCGCGGCGCGCAATCTCGCGGCAGCCCTCAGGCTCGGCCTGCACGCCCAGAAGCCGCGCGCCACGGGTCACAATCTCGAACAGCTCGGCTTCGGTATAGAATTCCAGCCGGGTCGGAATGCCGAAGCGGTCGCGCAGGGGCGTGGTCAAAAGCCCCAGCCGTGTGGTGGCCCCCACGAGAGTAAACGGCTGTAATTCAATGCGAACCGTCCGCGCCGCAGGCCCCTCGCCGATCACCAGATCGAGCGCAAAATCCTCAAGCGCCGGGTACAGCACCTCTTCGACCACCGGCGACAGCCGGTGAATTTCGTCGATGAACAGCACATCGCGCGGTTCCAGATTGGTCAGGATTGCGGCCAGATCACCGGGGCGGGCCAGCACCGGGCCAGAGGTCATCCGAAACCCCACCCCCAACTCGCGCGCCATGATCTGCGCCAGCGTGGTCTTGCCAAGGCCCGGTGGCCCGTGGAACAGCGTATGGTCCATCGCCTCGCCGCGCATCTTCGCGGCTTCGATGAACACACGCAGATTGGCCCGCGCCTCGGCCTGCCCGATAAATTCGTCCAGGCCCTGCGGGCGCAAGGCGCGGTCAGTGTCTTCGGGCAAGCGCTCGGGGCGCAGGGCGGGATCTGGCTGCAACATGGCAGAACAATCCCCGAACGCCGGGGATTTTGCAAGCCGTCAGATCAGACCACAGGTCAGACCCACGGCCCGGATTTCGGCGCTGCACGCCCACCCGCCCGCGGGATCGACGACCGCCCCACCGGCTGGCGCGTCACCGTCATCGCCTCCAGCGCCGCAATCCGGTTGGCGGTGTTGGGATGGGTCGAGAACAGCTTGTCATGCGCATGGGCATGCAGCGGGTTGATGATGAACATATGCGCAATGGCCGGATTGCGCTCGGCCGCGTTGTTGTCGATGCCCTTGGCAAAGGCGTCGATCTTGTGCAACGCACTGGCCAGCCAGGACGGATTCCCACAAATCTCCGCCCCGACCCGGTCGGCCTCATACTCGCGTGAGCGTGAGATCGCCATCTGCACCAGCGCCGCCGCCAAGGGCGCAAGGATCATCAGGGCAATGGTGCCGATCATTCCGCCGGGCCGGTCGCGGCTGCCACCGAAGAACAGCGCGAAATTCGCCAGCATCGAAATTGCCCCGGCAAAGGTGGCCGTGACAGTCATGATCAGCGTGTCATGGTTGCGGATATGCGCCAGTTCATGCGCCATCACGGCCGCCACCTCTTCGTCACTCAACCGGCGCAACAGGCCCGTGGTCGCCGCAACCGCCGCGTTCTGCGGGTTGCGCCCGGTGGCAAAGGCATTGGGCTGGTCGGTGTCGATCACAAAGACCCTGGGGCGCGGCATTCCCGCCCCGTCGGCCAGTCGGTGCACCATCCGCACCAGCCCCGGCGCGCTGGCCTCATCCACGGCCTTGGCCCCGGTCATCGACAGCACGGCCTTGTCCGAGTTCCAGTAGGCAAACAGGTTCATCGCCGCCGCAACCGCCAGCGCAATCGCCGCCCCGCTGGCCCCGCCCAGCATTGCGCCCAAGCCCATGAACAGGGCCGTCAGCGCCGCCATCAGCATGAATGTCTTGACGTAGCCGCCCATGGGTCCCCTCGCTTTTACCACTTCCGATATGGGAAACCCCGGCGCAGTTGAAAAGAGCGACACGTCAATTCGGCCTGTGAATTGCAGCTTTTCCAAATACTCCGGGGGGGGCGCGGCACGCGCGGGGGGCTGGCCCCCCTACTTCGGTGCCAGCAAACGCAACGCCTTGCGGATGATGGTGCCGGTTTCTGCCTCCGGCTCTTCCCCGGCCACCGTGGCCACGGCCTGCGCCGCGTCGCCATGGCCATACCCAAGGTTCAGAAGCGCCGACAGCGCATCCGCAGTGGCCCCGGCCCGCCGGGCCGGGCCTTCGTCCGACTTTGCCGCTTTCTTTGGCGGGGCCACCGGGGCCATATCCTCGATCACCTGATCATCGACCTCGGCCCGGGCCGACAGGCTGACGCCTGCGGCCATCACCGCCGGGGCCTTGGCCTTCAGCTCCAGAATAACCCGCTGCGCCAGTTTCGGCCCCACACCGGGGGCGGCCTGCACCGCGCGCGCGTCGCCCAGCGTGATCGCGCGCGCCACACCTTCTGCCCCCAGCGCGCCCAGAATGGACAGCGCCGCCTTGGCCCCAACCCCCTGCACCGTCACCAGCAGCCGGTGCCATTCCTTTTCCAGCATGGTCGGAAAGCCGAACAGTTGCAGCAGATCTTCACGCACCAAGAGTTCGGTATACAGCGACACCGGCTCGCCCAGCAGCGGCAGCGCTGCCATTGTTCGGTCCGACACATGCACGATATAGCCCACGCCGCGCACGTCGATCAGCACTTCGCCGGTGCCGCGCCAGTCCAGCCTGCCAGAGATTTTCCCGATCATCCTGCCGCCCTTTTCACTGCGGCTTCCAGCCGGCCTGCCGATTGCAGATGATGCGCGTGGCAGATCGCGATGGCCAGCGCATCCGCCGCATCCGGCCCGGCGATCACCACGCCCGGCAGATGCAACCGCACCATATGGTCAACCTGCACCTTGGCGGCATGGCCGACACCCACCACACATTTCTTGACCGCATTGGGGGCATATTCCCCCACCGCCAGCCCGAACTGCGCGGGCACCAGCAAGGCAATGCCGCGCGCCTGCCCCAGTTTCAGCGTCGCCACCGCGTCCTTGTTCACAAATGTATGCTCCACCGCCGCCGTTTCGGGCTGCCACTGGCGGATCACCTCGGTCAATTGGGCGTGCAGGCTGCGCAACCGTTCGGCCAACGACCCCTCCGCCCCATCGGAATGGCAGATGCCATTTGCGACATGGGTGATTCGCGCGCCTGCCACGTCAATCACGCCCCAGCCAAGGTTTCGTAACCCCGGATCGATTCCCACAACCCGCATCCCTGCCCGCATCCCTGTTTTCCGGTCTGTCTGTTTGGCAAGGGCTAGCACGAAAGGGGAACATTCGCCAAGCCAATTCCCCGCACGGGCCGAAATCGACCCGGCAAGCAGCCCGGTTTTTACACCGCCGTTACACTTCGGGCCTGATACCGACATTCGGCGCGTGAAAGACGACGCCTCCGGCCATGTCCTTAAAATTAAGGCAAAAACCGGGGTTCCGCCCATGCAGTGGCTGCATGGCAGCCATGATGCGGGGCCATCTTGCTTTGCACATGCAGCATCGTTATCTGGCAAAGCGAGGGCAAAAACGCCTCTCACATAAGCAGTTTAAAAAGGATCACCGCAATGGCCGCTTTTGAAACGACCCGCACGGCGCCGTTCGGCGCCATCTCGATTTTCCGCGCCGTTCAGGGCGTTGGCAGCATGTTTGCCGCCGTTTCCGCCTGGAACGATGCCCGTATTACCCGCAAAGCCCTGTCCAGACTGTCGGACCGTGAGCTTGACGATATCGGCCTGTGCCGCGGCGACATCGAGAGCCTGACCCGCTGAACCGGACCCCGGCCTTGACGCCGCCCCGGTTCCGCCAAAGGATCAGCCGAATGACATAAGGCCGCCGAGCATCGCTCTGGCGGCCTTCTTGTTTGTGCTGCCGTTTGTTCCGGACCCGCAGGCGGACCGCTCAGCCGTCAAGCCGTCCGAACAGCGCAATCTGCCGCGCAATTGTCGTGGTGACGGGATCAGCCTGCATCAGCCAGCCGCCAAGGCGTTCCACCCCCTGCCCCGCCAGCAGATCGGCGACCCGGTCGCTGTAAGCCACGCTTCCCAGCTGATACAGGAAGGCCGCTTTCATCAAAGTGCCAACGAAGACCGCGATGAAAAGCGGGCGCAGCACCGGCACCCGGATCTTGCGGCGGTACCTGGGATGGGACCGGGTGTAGAACGAACGCCCCAGCGCGCCCTCAGCCTCAAAGCCATGACCTTTGGCATGGGCCTTGTGAATGCGCGCAATGCGGGTATTGAACTCAGCGATGCTGTCAGACATGACCTGTCTCCACACTCTCAAATCGCCCCACGCAAAAAACGTAAGGCGGAAATGTGGCAACTTCGGGGCAATAAAGGCGGCTTTCCGGCGACAATCGCCGGGCTTTGTCTCAGATACGCCGCATAACCAGCGTGGACCATTCGCCGATATCCTCACGCCCGGCGGGATCAAACCCGGCGGCGACATAGGCAGCCGTCACGGTTTCGGCCTGCACCACCAGCAGACCCGACAGGATGCACAAGCCCCCCGGTGCCAGATGCGCCGCCATCGGCGGGGCCAGTTCGATCAGCGGGCCTTTCAGGATATTGGCAAAGACCAGATCAAAGGGTGCTGCCTCGGCCAGACGCGGATGGGCAAAGCCCGCCGCCTCCATACACTCGATCCGGCCCTCCAGCCCGTTGATCGCCACATTGGCGCGGGCGACATCCACCGCCACCTGATCAATGTCGCTGGCCAGCACCAGCGCATCCGGCAGCACCGCCGCCGCCGCCATCGCCAGCACGGCGGTGCCGCAGCCGATATCGGCCACACGTGCGGGCGCAAAGCCATCGCTGAACAGCCGGTCGAACGCGCGCAGGCACCCCAGCGTGGTGCCATGGTGGCCGGTGCCAAAGGCAACCGTCGCCTCGATCTGCAAGGCCACGCGGTCAGGCCCCAGATCTGCGGCGCGGTCGGTATCATGGCTGCCGAACACAAAGAACCGACCGGCCTCGACCGGGGCCAGTTCGCGGCGCACCTTGGCCACCCAGTCGATTTCCGGCAGTTCCGAAATCGCAAACGGCCTGGCCCCATGTGCCGCCGCCAAGGCAACGAGCATCCCGGCATCGGGCTGGTCCAGGAAATACGACCCCACCTCCCACAGGCCCGAGTCGTCCTCAATCTCGAACGCGCCCACACCGTAGGGGCCGGGTTCCATCGCTTCAATCGCCTCGGCCAAGGCCTTGGCCGCCGCCTCACCCGGCAGGGTGGTCAGCGCGGTAAAGGTGCGTTGTGCGTGTTCGGTCACGCTAAAGGGGGTGGCGCCGAACGCTTCGGCCAGCACGTCCAGCAGCGCTGCATTCGGTTCTTTGGCAAACAGCGCCACCACCCGCGCCAGACCGGGGGTTTCCGCCTCGTCGTAGATGTCCACCTCCAGCGGTTCCGGCTGCATCCGTTCCAGCGCCTGAGCCAGACTTTCGGCGGCGTCATCGCCTGCGATGGTGGTCAGCGCGGTATAGGTGGGCATTGTGGAAACCTCTGGCATGTTCGCGTCTGGCCCTAGCCGCCGCTGCCTCTGGCGTCAAGGCGACTGCCGCCAACCCGGCCCCGCAGCACGCGCCAGACCACACCCGCCAGACGGCGCGGGCCAAGATCGGCGTAATCCATCTCTCCGGCCAGCAGGGCCAGATAGCGGCGCTGAAAATGGTCGGATGACCCAAGTGCGCGCAACAGGCGCGGCTGCAAGGCGGGGTGGTAGACCAGCTTTGCCAGCAGCCGCGCCCGCAGCAGTTCCGCCCGGATCGGCCGCATATGGGCCTGATAGCGGATCAACGCCGTCTGCGGCGCGCCTGCGCGCAGCGCCTCGGATGCAGCTTCGGCGGCCAGCCGCCCCGACAGGATGGCCCAGCCGATGCCCTCGCCGGTGATCGGGTCGACCAGCCCCGCCGCATCCCCCGCCAGCAGAACAGTCCCCCGCCCCGGCACCGCGCGCGATGCACCCGATGGCAGGTGATGCCCTTTGATCTTCACCGTGGCAGGGTCCACACCCCGCGCGCGCAGCCAGTCGTGAAAGCGCGGGCGCAGGTCCTTTTCCTGCACCGACACCCCGCCGATCCCCAGCGTGCGGCCCTGCGCCTTTGGGAAATCCCAGCCGTAGCCAAAGGGCAGCGCGGTCATGTCCAACCCGGTCTCTGGCCCCGGCGCGCCCGGCACCTCGGCCTCCAGCGCGAAACCGATGGTGGCGGGGTCATGCCCGCGGCCAAACAGCGCCCGCGCCACGCCCGAATGCACGCCATCGGCCCCGATCATCAGCGGCGCGGTCAGCACCTGACCCCCTGCCAGCGTGACGCGGCCCGCCCCGGGCAAACATTCCGCCATGCGCTGCCCGCAAAAATCCTGCGCCCCGGCGGCAATGGCGCGGGTGCGCAGCTCTGCGTCAAAGGCGGCGCGCATGGTCATGTAAATCGGCGGGGCGTGGTCCAGCCGGGCCAGACTCACAGGACCAGAGAAAAACCGCACCGAACGGCTGATGTGAAACAACCCGTCCGGCAGATCGCCGAACACCGCGCGCGCATAGCCGTAGGCCCGCGCCGTCACGCCGCCGCCGCACAGCTTGTCGCGCGGGAACAGCGCCTTGTCGATCAGTGCCACCCGCAGCCCGGCCCGGATGGCGCTGATCGCGGCGGCAGAGCCCGCAGGCCCCGCCCCGATCACCAGCACATCATGGCTGGTGGCGCGCAAGGTCAGGCCGAAACGCCGGTGCCGATCGGGCAGGTCACGCCAGTGCCGCCGATGCCGCAATAGCCGTTGGGGTTCTTCTGCAGGTATTGCTGATGATAGTCCTCGGCAAAGAAGAACTCCGGCACCGGCACAATCTCGGTCGTGATCGTGCCCTTGCCAGCCTTGCTCAGCGCGTCCTGATAGACGGCGCGGGTGGCTTCAGCCGCAGCAGCCTGCGCGTCAGTGTAGGTGTATATGCCGGACCGATAGGTCGAGCCCACATCATTGCCCTGCCGCATGCCTTGCGTCGGGTCGTGGCCTTCCCAGAACAGCTTCAACAACTGCTCGTAACTCACGATCTTCGGGTCATAAATCACCCGCACCACCTCATTGTGGCCGGTCAGCTGGGTGCAGGTTTCCTTGTAGGTCGGGTTCGGGGTAAAGCCGCCCGCATAGCCCACCATGGTCAGCCAGACGCCGGGGGTCTGCCAGAACTTGCGCTCCACCCCCCAGAAACAGCCCATGCCGAACATCGCCTCTGCCATGCCCTCGGGCACCGGTGATTTCAGGGGCAGGCCGGAAATGAAATGCGTGTCGGCGGTCGGCAGCGGCTCTGCCCGACCGGGCAGCGCGTCTTTCGGGTCAACCATCTGCGATTTGGCGCGGTTCATGAAGAACATCTTGAAACTCTCCTGAGGTCAGACAGGATATATAGGGTCGGCCGCGCGAAACACCACTCACTCTGCGGGTTCCTGGGCCGCGACAGGCAGGCCGCGGGCAAAGATCGTCTCATACCCCGGCTCCGGGTGGCGCGGGATCAGCAGCACCAGCCCCAGCGCGATCAAGGCCATCCCCGCCCCCAGCAGGAACACATAGTCGGGCGAGGTGGCCCACAAATACCCCATTCCGGCCGGCAAAAACACCGCCGCGATGTGGTTGATGGTGAAGGACACCGCCGCCGTGGGCGCAATGTCTGCCGGATCGGCAATCTTCTGGAAATAGGTGCGCAGGGCAAAGGACAGCGCAAAAAACATCTGATCGGCGATATAGAGCGCGCCCGCAATCACCAGCCCCCAGCCGAACCAATAGATGCCACCGTAGAACAGAAACACCAGCGTCAGCCCGATGTATTCAAACGCCATCACCGACCGTTCGCCAAAGCGGCCAAGTGCGCGGCCCATGGCAGGGGCGGCGACCATCTGCAGCACATAGTTGATGAGCAAAAGCGCGGTCATCTCTGACACCCGCATCCCGAAGCGTTCCACCATCATGAATCCGGCAAACACCACGAAAATCTGCCGCCGCGAGCCTGCCATGAACTGCAGCGCATAGAACAGCCAGTAGCGCCGCCGCAGAACGATGGTGTTGCGCTGCTTGATCGGGTTCACGAACTGCGGATAGGCAAGGGCCGCAAACAGCGTCAGCGCAATCGTCGCCCCGCCTGCCACCATATACACCGTGTTATAGGTCAGGTCATAGCGATCCCACAGCAGCATCAGCATACCGTAAGCCAGCAACGATGCCCCTGACCCCACCGCCACAATGCGCCCCAGCACCTGCGGCGCGCGGGATTTTTCCACCCATTGCAGTTGCAAGGACTGGTTCACCGTTTCAAAATAATGAAACCCGATCGACGACAGCAATGTCACGATCAGCAAGCCGCCAAAGCTGGGAAACCACGCGGTGACGACCGTGGCCACCCCCAGCAGCAGCAGGCTGCACAGCGCCAGCATCTGTTCGCGGAACACCAGCAGCAGCGCGATCACCCCCACCGCCAGCAGGCCCGGAATTTCGCGCACCGTGTGCAGCCAGCCGATTTCCACCCCGGTGAACCCGGCCATCTCGATGACGAAATTGTTCAGCACCGCCGACCAGGTGGCAAAGGCCAGCGGCATCGCCGCCGCCATCACATAGAGCAGCGTTTCCGGCCTGCGCCAGCGGGGCAAGGTATGGGCATCATCAAGGGACATGCGCTCGAACATGCCATTCTCCTACACCCGAAGCCCGCAATCCGCCAAGCGCGCGATTGTGTTGGGTACAGGCCGCGCCCTTGCGCGGCGCCCTGCCCCCGCTTACCCATGCGTAAAAACGAGGACAAATGCATGAGCCTTGGTGTCTTTCTTGCTGTCCTCGGGGCCGCCTTTCTGCACGCGCTGTGGAACGCGCTGATCAAGCTTGGCACCTCCAAGGTCGGGACGATGGTGATCCTGTCGGTCATCGAGGTGCCCATCGGGCTGGCCGTCGCTGCCCTGTCGCCGCCCATCAACCCCGCTGCAATCCCTTGGGTCATCGCCGCAGGCTGCACGCATTTCGCCTATAAGTTCTTTCTGACCTACGCCTATGACCGGGGTGATCTGAGCCGCGTCTATCCCATCGCGCGCGGGGCGGCCCCGATGCTGGTGGCTCTGGCGGGGGCGATGATGCTGCCCGATGCGGTCAGCTCGCGGCAGTATATCGCCATTGCGGTTCTGGGCCTTGGCATCCTGCTGATGGCGCGGGGCGTATTTTCCAGTGGCGAGGACCGGCGGCTGCTGCCCTTCGCCCTCGGCTCTGCCGCCGCGACCGCCACCTACACGATGATCGACGGCATGGGCGCGCGCATATCGGGCGCGCCTGCGGCCTATGTGGCATGGGTCTTTGTGGCGGACGGGCTGATCTTCACGCTGGGAATGCTCGCGCTGCGCGGCCGGTCGGTCCTGCCGCGCGACGCCCGCGCCTGGGGACTTGGATCAGTTGCCTCGGTCGCCAGCTACGGGGCCTATGCAGTGTCGATCTGGGCGATGACCATCGCCCCCATCGCCGTGGTTGCGGCCTTGCGCGAAACCTCGATCCTGTTTGCCGTGCTGATCGGCTGGATCGCATTCGGCGAGAAGATGAGCGGTGAAAAGGCCATCGCCGCCGCTGTCATTGTGACGGGCGTCCTGCTGACGCGGGCCTAGCGCAGGCCCGGACGTTCGGGGATCACCTGCTGCACAATCCCGGCAAAGGTCAGGTAAAGCGAGGTCAGGATCAGCCCCCAATGCGCCCAGGATGCCGGATGGAAATCGACGAATGCCGCCCATCCGGCAAACACCACCCACAAGAGCGACACCGGCAGCGAGATATTGCGCCAGCGTCTGGTGCGGGTCGGGTGAATGAATTTCAGGTTGCAGAACATCGCCACCGTCAGCGCAATCACAATGGCCAGCACCAGCAGCGTGCCCGGGGCCACCGCAAACAGCACCAGCACCACCATGTTCCAGCAGGCGGGAAAGCCGGCAAAGGACTTATCCTTGGTTTTCATGCGGGTATCGGCGAAATAGATCACCGACCCGTAAACGATCACGATGATCGCAATCCACCCGGTCCAGCCCGGCAACAGCCCGGATTTGAACAGCGCATAGGCCGGAATGAACACATAGGTCAGAAAGTCGATGATCAGGTCCAGCAGCACGCCATCGTAGTTCGGCCAGTTCTTGTCGACCTCATACCGGCGCGCCAAGGGGCCATCGATGCCATCGACGATCAGCGCGAACACCAGCCACAGGAACATCAGGCTCCAGTTTTCTTCAACAGCTGCCAGCATGGCAAACATCGACAAAACCGCGCCGGTGGCGGTCAGCAGATGGACGGAAAGGGCTTTGTAACGCAATTGCATCACGGTTTGATGGCCCAATCCGCGCGCGGGTGCAACCAGTCAGGCGCGGGGATGCGCCTTTTCATACACTTCCATCAGCCTTGCCGCATCAACTGCCGTATAAACCTGCGTCGTCGACAGCGACGCATGGCCCAGCAATTCCTGTATCGCGCGCAGATCACCCCCGGCCGACAGCAGATGCGTGGCAAAGCTGTGGCGCATTGCATGCGGCGTCGCGGTCGCGGACAGGCCCAGCTGCATCCGCGCCTGCTCCATCACCGCCGAGATCAGCCTTGGGTTCAGCGGCCCGCCACGCGCACCGCGAAACAGCGCCTGACCAGCGTCCAGATCAAAGGGGCACAGCCGCACATAATCAGCCACCGCCGCCCGCGCGACGGGCAGCACCGGCACCAGCCGGGTCTTGTTGCCCTTGCCGGTGATCCGCAACACCTCGGGCAGCGGATGCGCCGCCCCGGTCAGACCAAGCGCCTCGGATATCCGCAAGCCGCAGCCGTAAAGCAGCGTCAGCACCGCCCTGTCACGCGCACCGACCCAGTCGTCGCGCCCCTGATCGGCCACCGTGTCGATCATATCCTGCGCGCCGCTTACCGACAGCGGGCGCGGCAGCTTGCGCTTGAAGCGTGGCGCGCGCGCCGACAGCACTGTGGTCGCATCCGCGCCCGCCCGGTCCGCCACCCAGGCGGTAAAGCTTTTCACCGAACTCAACGCCCGCGCCAATGACCGCGCCGACACCCCGCGCGCCCGTTCATGCGCCATCCACGCCCGCAGATCGCCCTGCGGCAGGCTGGCAAGCCCCGCCAGCCCCTCGGTTCCGCCGCGATGGATCGCCAGAAACTGCAGATATCCGGTCACGTCGCGCAGATAGGCGGTCACGGTATTCTGTGCCGCCCCATGGATGGCCGACAACTGCTGGCTCCATGTGGCCAACGCGTCCCGCACCTGTGGAGATATCGCAGTCACGACAGCCAGCGGCGCATGGTCCGTTCAAACACACCCGCGAAATGCGCCAGCAGATCGGTGCCGTGGGTCGATTTGAACTGATGCGGGTCCTCCGCCCCCAGCACCAGCATTCCCGGAAGGCGCCCCTTGCCGAAATCCAGCTTCAGCAGCGCCTCGGACCGTATCCAGCCCGCCCGGTCACCATAAATCGCATCCGACGACGGGATGGTCTGGCGCAGCGTGACCGGGCGCAACGGCACATTGCGCCCACCTGTCAGATAGTCGCCCACGAACCCCGGTTCGGCCACGAACAGCACTTCCCCCAGCTTGCGCAGCGCCGGGTCCTCAGAATCCTGCACCGATTCCAGCACCAGCCGGATGCAGTCCACCCGCAGGGTTGCCGCCACATCGGTGGACAGGTTTTTCAGAAAATCCTCAAAGCTCAGCGGGTCCAGCATCTGCAGGATCGCCCGGTGCACCTGATTGGTCCCGGCAAGGTTTTCATAGGCCGCCGCAATCACCGTGCGGTGGGTGTCTTCCAGCCGGTCCAGCCGGTTTTCCAGCCGCTCCATCGCGATGCCGCGCAGATCGACGATATTGCTGCCCATGGCCCGTTCATTGGCCCCGATCAGGGCCGCCATCAGATCGCGGTCCTCCAGAATCGTCTCGGGTTCGGCAATGATACGGTCACGCAGGTCTTGTTCGATCATGGTCACTCTGCCCGGTTCTTTTGGGTGATTTGCTTGCGATGATAACGGCAAGTGCCCCGGATAGGGAAGATTTTACGCCTGCAGGCCGCAGGCCCGCCCGCATTCCGCCGCCGCCCTGTATCTGATATGTCGCGCCGGTCACATGCGCGGAGACGACACGATGTCCAGTTTTCAGGGCGGGCCCAGTCCCGAAGGATCACCCGGCCTTCTGATCCTCTATACCGGCGGCACCATCGGGATGGTGCCCGGCCCCGCCGGTCTGCAACCCGGCCCCGGTGTGCTGGAAGCCGCCCTTCCAGTGCTGACCCCGGCGGGCGTTGCGGTGACGGTGGAACAGTTCACCCCCCTGATCGACAGCGCCAACATCCGCCCCGCCGACTGGAACCACATGCTGGGCCGGATTGACGCATGGAAGGGTCAGGCCGTGATTGTCGTGCACGGCACCGACACCATGGCCTATACGGGTGCTGCCCTGTCCGCCGCCCTGTCCGATGCGCGGCTGCCGGTCATCCTGTGCGGATCGATGGCCCCCCTGAACACCGGCGGCGATGCCGAGGCGAACCTGACGCTGGCGCTTATCTCCGCACTCAGTGCCCCGGCGGGGGTCTGGCTGGCCTTTGCAGGCCGCCTGTTGCCCGCCGCCGGGCTGGTGAAGCAAGACAGCCACGCGGCGGATGCCTTCCGCAGCATCCCGCAGGAACGGCTGCCAACACCCGCGCGCCGCTTTGCCGACCGCAGACTGGCGATCCTGTCGCTCTCGCCCGGCCTGCCCGCCGCAGCACTCAACGCTGCACTGGGCGAACTGGATGGCGCAGTGCTGCGGGTGTTTGGCGCGGGCACCATGATGCAGGACCCCGCCATCATCGACGCCCTGCGCAGCGCCGTCGCCCGCGGCGGCCGCCTGCGCGCGGTCAGCCAATGCGAAAACGGCGGGCTGGAGCCCGCCGCCTATGCAGCCGGGGCTGCACTCTGGTCTGCCGGAGTGGAAAACGGCGCGGGCGAGACGGCAGAGCTGGCGCTTGCACGTCTATGGCTGGCCTTGTCCTGAACCGCCCCCCTCCCCCTTGGGGGGTCGGGGGGCTGGCTGGCCTCAGATGATCTTCTGACCCGTCTGCGCCCAATCCTTGGTGAACTGGTCCAGCCCTTTTTCGGTCAGCACATGGGTTGCCAACGCCTTGATCACCGATGGCGGCGCGGTCATCACATCGGCCCCGATCAGTGCGCATTGGGTGACATGGTTCGCCGTGCGGATCGAGGCTGCCAGAATCTGCGTGTCAAAGCCGTAGTTGTCATAGATCTGGCGGATGTCGCTGATCAGCTCCAGCCCGTCGAGGTTGATGTCATCCAGCCGCCCGATGAACGGGCTGATGAAGGTCGCCCCGGCCTTGGCGGCCAGCAGCGCCTGATTGGCGGAAAAGCACAAGGTGACGTTGACCATAAGACCATCATCAGACAGCACTTTACAGGTTTTCAGCCCGTCCCATGTCAGGGGCACCTTGACGGCAATGTTCTCGGCGATCTCGGCCAGTTTGCGGCCTTCGGCGATCATGTCCTCGGCCTTCAGCGCCACCACTTCGGCGGACACCGGGCCAGAAACGATCGAACAGATCTCTTTCGTCACCTCCAGAATATTGCGGCCGGATTTCAGGATCAGCGACGGGTTGGTGGTCACACCATCGACCATGCCAAGGTCGTTCAGCTCGGCAATTGCCGCGACATCGGCGGTATCTACGAAAAATCTCATGGGGCGCGTCCTTCGATAGGGTTCGGCGGGGGGTTGCGACAGGGTCTGTGGGGGTTTACCCCATCAACATCAAAAACGAAAGACGGGTGATGGCGCTAACAGTCACAGATCGGACACCGGACAGAACCTATGCGCCGGGCCAGACCGTCGGCGTGCTGATCACCGAGGCGCTGGGGCGCACAGGCCCCGGCGTGCTGGATTACCGCGCGCCGGAAGGCGGCTGCGGCGACGGCGATCTGGTCGAGGTGCCGCTGGGGCCGCGCAAAATTCTCGGTGTGGTCTGGGGTCCGGGGGAAGGCACCTATGATCCCGCCAAACTGCGCAGCGTGTCGCGCGTGCTGGATGCCCGCCCGATGCGGGCCGAATTGCGCAGTTTCCTGACCCGCGCTGCCGATTATACCCTGACCCCGCTGCCCGCCATGCTGCGCCTTGCCACCCGCGCGCCGGGGCTGATGTCGGGTGCCGCCACCCGCCGCGTCTACCGCCTTGCGGGGCCAGTGCCGAACCAGCTGACCGACGCCCGCTTCCGGGTGATCGAGGCGCTGCGCGATTACGGCGGTGCATCCGTGACGCTGGCCGAATTGACCGAAGCGGCGGGCTGCACCGCATCGGTGGTCAAGGGCCTTGTCGCCAAAGGCGTGCTGGCCGAAGAAGACGCGCCCAAAGACACCCCCTACCCGCCGCTGAACGCCAATGCCGATGGTCGTCTTGCGGGCGACCAGATCGCCGCAGGCGACGCACTGGTCGCAGCGGTGGACCGGGGCGATTACTCCTGCACCCTGCTGAAAGGCGTTACCGGATCAGGCAAAACCGAAGTCTACCTTGAGGCCGTCGCCGAATGCCTGCGCCAGCACCGGCAAGCCCTTGTCCTGCTGCCGGAAATCGCGCTGACCGCCGATTTCCTGACCCGCGTGCAGGCCCGCTTTGGCGCGCGGCCCGCCGAATGGCATTCCGGTGTGACCATGACCGAACGCCGACGCATGTGGCGCATGGTGGCCGAAGGGGGAGCGTCTTTCGTGGTGGGCGCACGTTCGGCCCTGTTCCTGCCGTTTCAGGATCTTGGCCTGATCGTGGTGGATGAAGAACACGACACCTCGTACAAGCAAGAGGAAGGCGTGCTGTATAACGCCCGCGACATGGCGGTGCTGCGCGGTGCCATTCAGGGTTGCCCGGTGGTCCTGGCCTCGGCCACGCCCAGCCTTGAATCCTGGGCCAATGCCGATGCCGGCAAATACCTGCGCCTGAACCTCAGCGCCCGCTATGGCGCGGCGGAAATGCCTGAGATGCGCGCCATCGACATGCGGGGGGAATCGCTGAGCAATGACCGCTTCATCTCCCCCAGCCTTGCCGCCGCCGTCACTGACCGGGTGGCAAAGGGCGAACAGTCGCTGTTGTTCCTCAACCGCCGCGGATACGCCCCGATTACCCTTTGCCGCGCCTGCGGCCATCAGGTCGGCTGCGACCATTGCGACGCGCGGATGGTAGAGCACCGCTTTCTCAAGCGCCTTGTCTGCCACCAGTGCGGGGCCACCAAACCCGTGCCCACCACCTGCCCCGCCTGCAAGGTCGAGGGCAAGATGGCCGCCGTCGGCCCCGGCGTCGAGCGGCTGGCCGAAGAGGTCACCGCCCGTTTCCCCGATGCCCGCGTGGCGGTGCTGTCGTCTGACCTGTTCGGATCGGCCCGCACGCTGAAAGCGCAGATCGGGGTGATCGCAGAGGGCGGGGCAGATATCATCATCGGCACCCAGATTGTCGCCAAGGGCCACAACTTCCCCCTGCTGACCCTCGTCGGCGTCATAGACGCCGACCTCGGGTTGCAGGGGTCTGACCTGCGGGCAGCCGAGCGCACCTTTCAGCTGATGCGGCAGGTCGCGGGCCGCGCAGGCCGGGCCGAATTGCGCGGGACGGCGCTGCTGCAAACCCACCAGCCTGACCACCCGGTGATCCGCGCCATCCTTGGCGGCGATGAAGAGGCGTTCTGGAAGGCCGAAGCCGCCGAGCGACAGGCCGCAGGTGTGCCGCCCTATGGCCGGATGGCCGGCATCATCCTGTCAGGCCCCGATGTGGCCCAAGTCTTTGATCTTGGCGGCGAACTCGCCCGCCGCGACGCCCCCCTGCGCCGGATCGGCGCGCAGGTCTTCGGCCCCGCCCCCGCCCCCATCGCCCGCGTCCGTGGCCGCCACCGGGTGCGGCTGCTGGTCAAGGCCGACAAGGGCACCAGCCTGCAGGCCGCGCTGTCGGATTGGGTGGCGCAGGTGAAGCTGCCCACCAATGTGCGGCTGGCGATCGACATTGATCCACAGAGTTTTTACTGACGCGGTTGCGCAGTCTGCTGAGTGCGGGAGCGCTCCGCGCGGGAGTATTTGGAAAAGGTGCAATGCCATAGGGCACGCCCTTGCTGCGGTGTAGGACGCCAGCTGATCCGTGCGGGGCGCTGTGCCGCTGGCTGGCGCTGCAGTTTATCGTTGCTGAAAGGCCAGCCGCAGGCCGAGCGCGCAATACAGCGTGCCGATCACCTTGCCCTGCCAGCGCTGAATCCCCGGGTGGCGCTGCAGGGCACCGCTGATCGTGCCGGCGCAGGCAGCCACCAGCAGCGTCGCCGCCGTTCCGACCCCTACAAACAACAGGCCCAGCACCAGCAGTTGCAGCGCGACATTGCCTTGGGCGGGCACCACGAATTGCGGCAGGAAGGCAAGGAAGAACATGGCAGATTTCGGGTTCAGCACCTCGGCCAGACAGGCCTGCCGGAAGGCGGCAGCGGGCGTGATGGGGGTCACCGGCTGCTGACCCACCCTATGCTGACCCGGTGCAGGTGCCTTTTCCAGCAGGCTGCGCAGCCCGATATAGATCAGATAGCCTGCGCCCAGCAGCTTTATCACCATGAAAGCCTGGGCCGAGGCCATGATCACCGCCGAAACGCCGACCACTGCCAGCACGGTATGGATCACATCACCAAAGCCGATGCCAAGGCTGGTCGCCACCCCGGCCCGGGTGCCCGAAGTGCTGGCCCGCGCCAGCGTCAGCAGGATCGACGGGCCGGGAAAGAACACAAAGCCGACCAGCACTGCCAGATAGGTCATCAGCATTGTCAGCTCCGGCATCTTTGCCCCCGTCATCCGCGCGCATGGTCTGCAGGGTATGCTATGAAACAGACCGCCAGACTGCAATCAATTCGTGAAACCTGTCGCAAGATCAAAAGTCCAACCCATTGATATTCCTCAATCGACTGTCTTCCCCCTGTGTTGCACCCGGGGCCACCCGCAGGCCTGAGCCGCCCCTGAACGCCCCGTCAGTCCCCGGCAGTTCCGGTCACCGCCTTCACCTGCGCCATGAAATCCTCACCCCGTTTTTCAAAGTTGGGGTACTGGTCGAAACTGGCCGCCGCCGGGGCCAGCAGCACCACCTCACCCGGTACCGCCTCCTCCGCCGCGCGGGCCACTGCCTGTGCCATGGTCCCGCAGATCTCATGCGGGGTGTCGCCCAGTTGCAGGGCAAAGTCGCGGGCCGAGTGGCCGATCAGATAGGCCTTCACCACCGGGCCAAGGAACGGCTGCAACGCGGCGATCCCGCCGTCCTTGCCCATGCCCCCCGCAATCCAGCGGATCGCCGGAAAGGCCTGCAAGGCCTTGGCCGCGCTGTCCACATTGGTGGCCTTCGAATCGTTGATGAAGCGCACGCCGCCGCGCTCTCCCACCAGCTGGCTGCGGTGCGGCAGCCCGGCGAAGGTGGCGAACGCCCCTTCAATCAGCTTGGGCGCGATGCCCAGGGCGCGGGCTGCCGCATAGGCGGCGCAGGCGTTCTGGTGGTTGTGGGCACCGGGCAGGCCCGGGACCTCGCGCAGGTCAATGCTGGCCACCTGCCGCCCCTTGCGCCATTCCGACAGGAAGCCCTTGCGGGCAAAGACGCTCCACCCGAACTGGTCCAGCTTCTGGCCGGACGAGATCCGGATCACCCGGTCATCCAGCGGGCCCATGCCCATCTGATTGGCCAGAAACTGGCCCTCCACCTCATCCACCCCGATCACCGCGCGATCGGGGCCGCCTTCGGCAAACAGCCGCCGCTTGGCCGCGAAATAGCCCCCCATGCCGTGGTGCCGGTCCAGATGGTCGGGCGACAGGTTGGTGAAGACCGCCACATCCGGGGTCAGCGCGCGGGCCAGATCGGTCTGATAGCTGGACAGTTCCAGCACCACCACCTCGCCATCCTGCGCCGGGTCGATCGACAGCACCCCCTTGCCGATGTTGCCCGCCATCTGCACGGGGCGGCCCGCGACCTCCAGAATGTGGTGGATCAGAGCCGTGGTGGTGGATTTGCCGTTCGATCCGGTCACGCAGACCACGCGGGGCATGGTCTCAAACTCCTCCCAGTCCGAGGCGGCAAAGCTGCGAAAGAACAGGCCGATGTCATTGTCGACCGGCACCCCCGCCTCCAGCGCGCGGGCGAGGATCTTGTGGGGGGCGGGGTAGAGATGCGGGATGCCAGGGCTGGTGATCAGGCAGGCCACCCCGTCGAAGGCGCCCGCGCGCGACAGATCGGTAAGGGTGAAGCCCTCTGCCTCGGCTGTTGCCCGCGCCTCGGGGCTGTCGTCCCACAGCAGCGGTCGTGCCTCCCCCGCGATCAGCGCGCGGGCGGTGGCGAGGCCGGAACGGCCGAGGCCCAGAACGGCGACCTTTGCGCCTGCGTAGCCCTTGACTGGAATCATATGCCGCCCCTTCTGAATTGACCCTCACCCGATAGGGGATGGCGGCCCATCTTGGAAGAGGGCGGCTTTGCCTGCGGGGGACAGCGTGTAGCGGCCCTTGGCCGGGTGGTCGAACCAGCCGTAGTGATTGTCGCGCAGGATCGCGCCTGCCCGCGCGATCCCGGTGGCCTTGGCCAGTGCCGCCGGGCTGGTGCCTTCGGGCAGGACACTCAGGGCGGCGGCGAGGCGCAGGGCGTCCTGACGGTAGGCGGTCATCCGTTTGACCCGGGTGGTGCCACCGGTGTTGGGGTCGCCCTGCCGCTTGTGGAACTCGCGCAGCAGGCGGGCGGCTTTGGCGGCGTTCTTGCGGGGTTGATAGGGGCCGGGATCAAGGTGCGGTTCGACCCGGCCGTCGTGGATGGTCAGCAGGCCGAGACCGAGCCGGCGCAAAAGGGCGGTCAGGTCGCGGTAGCGATGGGTCCATTTTGCGGGCTGGGGCACGGCGAGGTAGACGTGGTCAAACAGCCCCTGCCGCGCCACCCCCTGCAGGATCAGGGGCAGGTTGAGGGCGGTTTTCAGCTCGACGATCACCGGAGGGTCCGGGTCGCGGCAGGCCATCACATCCGCCGCCCCGACCTCGGCCTTGACGGTATAGCCCTGCGCTTCGAGGAAGGCTTTGACGGGGAGGTAGAGGTCAGCTTCGCGCAAGGGGTGTCCACTGTGTTACAGGGATGCGGGATCAATGATATCAAGGGTTTGGGTTTTTGATGTTAAGAAAATTTAATGATTGGGGAGACAAAGCGGGCCGGGTCCGTGGGGAAAGGATGGCGGGTTTGATGGGGGGTTGCAAGGGTCGGGGGCAAGGGTGGCGGGGTGAACCCCACCCTACGGCGGTTGTCTGGATGCGCCATTCAGGTGGGTGGTTCCGGGGCAAAGCCCCGGGTTCACCCACCTTGGGGTGGCAGTCGGGCTGCCGGTGTACTGGCTACCGTACCTTCAGAGTTGCCAGACCGATCAGCGCGAGGATCAGGCTGATGATCCAGAAGCGGATCACGATCTGGGGTTCGGCCCAGCCTTTCTTTTCGAAATGGTGGTGGATCGGGGCCATCAGGAACACGCGTTTGCCGGTGCTTTTGAAGTAGAGCACCTGGATGATGACTGACAGCGCCTCGACCACGAACAGGCCGCCGACGATGGCGAGGACGATTTCGTGCTTGGTGCAGACCGCGATGGCCCCCAGCGCTCCGCCAAGGGCGAGGCTGCCGGTGTCGCCCATGAACACCGCTGCCGGGGGGGCGTTGTACCACAGAAAGCCCATGCCGCCGCCGAACAGGGCGGCGCAGAAGATCAGCAGTTCGCCGGTGCCGGGCACGAAGTGGACACCCAGATAGGTGGTGTAATTGAAGTTGCCGACCACATAGGCGATCACGCCAAAGGTGCCTGCCGCGATCATTACCGGCATGATGGCAAGGCCGTCCAGCCCGTCGGTCAGGTTCACCGCATTGGCAGAGCCGACGATGACGATCATCCCGAAGGGGATGAAAAAGAACGACATGTTCAGCAGCAGGTCTTTCAGGAAGGGAAAGGCCAGCTGGCTGGTCAGTTCAGGCGGGTGGAAGCTGGCGGCGGCGAAGGTGGCGAGCGCCGCGATCACCAGACCGGCGGAAAAGCGGACCTTGCCCGAGACGCCCTTTGTGGTCTGTTTGGTGACCTTGGCATAATCATCGGCAAAGCCGATCAGGCCGAATGCAAGGGTGACCAGCAGCACGATCCAGACATAGGGGTTGTCGAGCCGCGCCCAGAGCAGGGTGGAAAACAACAGCGCCGACAGGATCAGGAGGCCGCCCATGGTGGGGGTGCCGGCCTTGATGAAATGCGAGGCCGGGCCGTCATCGCGGATCGGCTGGCCCTTGCCCTGCTTGCGGCGCAGGATGTTGATCAGCGGCTGACCGAACATGAAGCCAAAGACCAGCGCCGTCAGGAAGGCGCCGCCGGCGCGGAAGGTAATGTAGCGGAAGAGGTTGAAAACATCGCCCCCCCCGGAAAACTCGGTCAGCAGATACAGCATTCAGGCGGTCCCTTCTGTTGGGGCGTTGCCTTGGCCCATTTTGCGCAGGGCGTCAACGACGAGGCTGACCTTTGATCCCTTTGAGCCTTTGACGAGAATGATATCGCCTGCGTCCACCAGCTGGCGGGCGTGGGCGGCGAGGTCGGGGGCGGTTTCCGCCCATTCGCCGCGCTGTGCACGCGGGAGGGCGGCGTGCAGGGCGCGCATACGTGGGCCGACGCAATGGATGGTGTGGATGGCATCCAGCCCCGGATGGCGGGCGATGGCGGCGTGCAGGGCGGTCTCGGACGGGCCAAGCTCCAGCATGTCGCCAAGGATGGCGATGCGGCGGCCCTGCCCCACCCGGCCAACGCCGTTTTCGGGCTGTGCGGCGATGAGGACATCGAGGCTGGCGGCCATAGACGCGGGATTGGCGTTGAACGCGTCGTCAATCAGCTGAAAGCTGGTTTCATCAACACGGTCAAGCTGGATGGTTTCGCGGGTCCCACGCCCGGCAGGGGGCTGCCAGTTGCCGATGTCGCAGGCGGCCAGTGCCGGATCACACCCCAGCGCATCGGCGACGGCGAGCGCGCCAAGCGCGTTGAGTGCGAAATGCCTGCCGGGGGTGCGGACCTTGAACAGCAGGGGCGTGCCGTTGCGGGTGGCGCGGATGACGGTGGCGTCCTCGGTGATATCGGCGTGATCCATATGATAGTGCGCGCCGGGGGCGGTGCCGAACAGGACCGCCCTGGCACCGCTGGCGGCGGCTTTGGCCAGCAGGATGGGGGTGGTCGGCAAATCGGCGTTCAGAATCGCGGTACCGCCGGGCAGCAGGCCATCGATGATGGCGGCTTTTTCATGCGCGATGGCGTCGACATCCGGGAACGCCTCCAGATGCGCAGGGGCGACGATGGTGATCAGGATCACATGTGGCTGCGCCATACGGGCGAGCGGGGCGATTTCGCCGGGGTGGCTCATGCCGATTTCGATCACCGCAAAATCGGTGTCTGCGGGCATGCGGGCAAGGGTCAGCGGCACGCCCCAGTGGTTGTTATAGCTGGCCTCGGCCGCGTGAACGTGGCCCTGCCCGCCAAGGATGGCGCGCAGCATGTCCTTGGTGCTGGTCTTGCCGACCGATCCGGTGACGCCGACGACCCTGGCACGGGTGCGGGCACGGGCAAAGGTGCCGAGATGTTCAAGCGCTTGCAGCACGTCCGGGACGATCAGCAGCGGGGCGTCTTTGGCGACGCCTTCGGGGCGGTGGGTCACGAGGGCGCTCGCGGCCCCTTTTTTCAGGGCCTGCGCTACGAAATCATGGCCGTCGCGCGCGTCCTTGAGGGCCACGAACAGGTCGCCCGATTGCAGGGTTCGCGTGTCGATCGACACGCCGCTGGCCTGCCATGCGGCGGTGGTGCTGCCGCCGGTGGCCGTCACGGCATCGGCAGAGGTCCAGAGCGGTGCGGGGGCCATCAGATCACCCCGTCGAGGGCGGCGACGGCGACGCTGGCCTGTTCGACATCATCGAACGGGTAGACCTGCCCGGCGATGGTCTGGCCGGTTTCGTGCCCCTTGCCCGCGATCAGCAGGGCGTCGCCCGGTTGCAGGGCATCGACGCCGCGCAGGATGGCTTCGGCGCGGTCGCCGACCTCGGTCGCGTCGGGACAGGCGGCCATGATGGCGGCGCGGATGCTGGCGGGGTCTTCAGAGCGGGGGTTGTCATCGGTGACGTAGAGCACATCGGCATGAGCCGCGGCGGCTGCCCCCATGAGGGGGCGCTTGCTGGTATCGCGGTCGCCGCCTGCCCCGAAGACGATGATGATACGGCCCATGACATGCGGGCGCAGGGCGCGCAGGGCGGTTTCAATCGCGTCGGGCGTGTGGGCGTAATCGACATAGACCGCAGCACCGTTGCTGCGGGTGGCGGCAAGCTGCATGCGGCCGCGCACGCCGGTCAGTTTCGGCAGGGTAGCGAAGACCGCTTGCGGGTCATCGCCCGAGGCGATGGCGAGGCCCGCCGCAAGGGCCACGTTTTCCGCCTGAAACCCGCCGACAAGGTTCAGGCGGGTCATGTGGGGCTGACCTTGCCACGCAAAGCGCAGGTCCTGTCCGGTGGCATCATAGCGTTGGGACAAAAGGCGCAGGTCTGCGCCCTGTCCGTGGCCGATGGTCATGGTCGGCAGACCGCGATCCAGACACAGCGTCACGATATCAGACCCATGCGCGCCGTTCAGGTTGACCACGGCCACCGCGTCATCGGGCAAGAGGCGGGTGAACAGGGCGGCTTTGGCCTGCAGATAGGCCTCCATCGTGTGGTGATAGTCCAGATGATCCTGCGTCAGGTTGGTGAACCCGGCAGCACACAGGCGCACGCCGTCCATCCGGCGCTGGTCGAGGCCATGAGACGAGGCCTCCATCGCGCCATGGGTCACGCCTGCGCCTGCGGCCTGCGCCAGCATGGCGTGCAGGGTGATGGCGTCTGGCGTGGTGTGGGCCGAGGGCGCGGTCCATGCGCCCTCTACCCCGGTGGTGCCGATGTTGATGGCGGGATGGTCCAGCGCTTCCCAGATCTGGCGGGTGAATGTGGCGACAGAGGTTTTGCCATTGGTGCCGGTGACGGCCACCATGCGGGCGGGTTGGTCCATGAACCACAGGCTGGCGGCGCGGGCCAAGGCCTCGCGCGCGTCTTCGACGACCACGACGGGGGTAGGCCCTGCGGGCAGCAGGCGGGCCCCGGCGGCGTCGGTGAGGATGGCGGCGGCCCCCTGGTCTATCGCAGTGGCGGCAAAACTTGCGCCGTGCACCCGGCTGCCGGGCAGCGCGGCAAAGAGAAAGCCGGGCTGCACCGCCCGGCTGTCGACCGTAAGGCCGATGATGACCGGGTTTGCCCCGGCCCGGGGCGTCAGTCCCAGATCTGCCAGTGTCGCGCGGCGGGTTGCGCGCGGATTTGCCCGGTGCGGTGCCATGTCATGTTCCCTCAGTTCCGGACGGCTGTTAGCCCATCAAGGGGGGGCGCTTCAACCATCGGACGGATATCCAGCAGGGGGGCGATGCGTCTTGTGATCTCGGCCGCGACCGGAACCGAAGTCCAGCCCGCGGTGCGGCGGGGTTCGGTGCCGGAGGTTTCCACGGGTTCATCCAGCGTGACCAGCACCACATAGCGCGGGTCCGAAGCCGGGAAGACCGACGCGAAGGTGTTGATCACCTTGTCTTTGTAATAGCCGCCGGTGCGCTTTGGCTTGTCGGCGGTGCCGGTCTTGCCCGCGACCTCATAACCCGGCACCTCTGCCATGCTGGCGGTGCCTTTGGTGACGACGGCGCGCAGCATCTTGACCGACGCATCGGCCACATCTTCGCGCATCACCCGGACGCCGGGGCGCGGGCCGGTCTGTTTGATGATCGTCGGCTTTACGGTGATTCCCCCGTTTGCAATGGTCGCATAGGCGGCGGCAAGGTGCAGCGGGCTGGCTGACATCCCGTGACCATAAGATGTGGTGATGGTCACGATATCGGGCCAGCGGGCAGGCAGCAGCGGCTTTGCACCCGGGGCTTCGGTCAGCTCGATCGGGGTCGCCTCGAAAAAGCCCAGCGATTTCAGGAAAGCCTGCTGGCGCAATCCGCCGATCTGCAGGGCCAGCCTTGCGGTACCGACGTTCGATGATTTCACGATGACATCGGTGACGGTCAGCAGCGGGCCGTAGTTCTTGTTCTGAAATTCACGAATCCGGTGCTTGCCCCATTGCATGGGCGCATCGCCGTCAACCATGGTGTCGGGCCCCACCAGACCCAGTTCCATTGCCTGCGCGATGGCAAATATCTTGAAGGTGGAGCCGAGTTCATAGACCCCCTGCACCGCGCGGTTGAACAGCGGGCTGTCACCGGGTTCGGCATCCTTTGGCAAAACCGGGTTGGGGCGGTTGTTGGGATCAAAGGCAGGAAGGCTGGCCAGCGACAGGATCTCGCCGGTTTTCACGTCCATGATGATGGCAGCGCCACCCTTGGCGTTCATCATGGTGATGCCGGCGTCAAGGATTTCCTCGACCGCGGCCTGCACTGTCAGGTCGATGGACAGTTCCAGCGGTGTTGCCGACAGGGCCGGGTCGCGCAGGCGGGCGTCCATCGCACGCTCTACCCCGGCGGTGCCGATGACTTCGGCAGAGTTCACACCTTCGGCCCCGAAAGAAGTGCCGCCCAGCACATGGGCGGCAAGCGTGCCGTTGGGATACAGCCGCATTTCACGCGGGCCGAACAGCAGGCCCGGATCGCCGATATCATGCACGGCCTGCATCTGTTCGGGGCTGAGCACCTTGCGCAGCCACATGAAGCGGCGGCCGTCGGTGAAGCGCCGGGTCAGATCGTCGGCTTTCATCTCGGGGAAGATCGCGGCCAGCTCACCGGCGACGCGGGCCGGATCGACCATGTCCTTGGGGTGCGCGTACAGCGCATGGGTCAGCATGTTGGTGGCCAGAACCCGGCCATTGCGGTCAGTGATATCGGCACGTTGGGCCAGGATTTCGGCACCAGAGGCGAAGGAACGCGGCTCGGCGGCCTGGGTGGTGGCGACGATGCCCATGCGGGCACCGATGGCGGAAAATGCCACAAAGAAGGTGAAGCCAAGGATCAGCAGCCGCACTTCGGCACGGCTGCGCGAGGCATCGCGGCTTTGTTCATGGCGCAGGCGCAGGTTTTCGCGCTCGATCACATCGGGGTTTTCACCCTGTGCGCGGGCCTTGAGGATGCGGGCAAGCGGTCGGAGGGGGGTACGGGTCACAGCGGTTCCTCCTCGGGGTTCAACTGGCCGGTGACCATGACAGAGTTATTGATATCGCCGAAGAATTCTTCGACCGCCGGGTAAGACAGGTTGGCGGCATCGCCAAACTGGGTGGGTTCCAGCGGCATCAGGCCCAGCCGCTCAAAATTGAGCGAGGCCAGTTCGCGCAGCCGGTCGGGGCGGTTGAGGTAAGCCCATTCGGCACGTTGCAGGGCAAGCGCCTCGCGCAGGCTGGCGATTTCGGCGTTCAGGCCGGACACTTCGCGCAGCACCTGACGTGTGTCGTAATGTTCCCGGTAGGCCCAGAAGCCAAGGGCCAGCACGGCAAGAAATGACAGCACATAGATGACCGGGCGCATCAGCGGCGTCCTTTCTTCTGGGGCGGTTCTGGCAGGCCAAGGTTTGACGGATCCAGGCTTTGGGCGGGGGCCGTAGTGCGGCGGCCGATGCGCAGCTTGGCCGAGCGCGCACGCGGGTTTTCGGCAAGCTCGGCCGCGTCCGGACCAACGGCGCGTTTGGTCACGATGTCAAACCGCGCGGTGTTCAGCGCGGTTTGCGGGGCGTAGCGGTTGGCATTGGCCTCGGTTCCCGAGGCCAGCTGGAAGAAGCGTTTGACGATCCGGTCTTCCAGACTGTGGAAGCTGACCACGGCCAGCAGCCCGCCGGGTTTCAGCGCGCGTTCCGCCGCCATCAGCCCTTCGGCCAGTTCGGTGAATTCGGTGTTTACCGCGATGCGGATGGCCTGAAAGCTGCGCGTCGCCGGGTGGCTTTGGCCGGGCTTGGGGCGCGGCAGACAACGGGCGACGATTTCGGCCAGTTGCAGGGTGGTCTCGATCGGCGCGCGGGTGCGATGCTCGACGATGGATTTGGCAATGCGGCGCGAGGCACGCTCTTCGCCGTAGTGATACAGGATATCGGCGATGCGGGTCTCATCCGCGGTGTTGACCAGATCAGCGGCGGACGGGCCATCCTGCGACATGCGCATGTCGAGCGGGCCATCCTTCATGAAGGAAAACCCGCGCGCGGCCTGATCCAGCTGCATCGAGCTGACGCCAAGGTCCAGCACCACGCCGTCAAGCGGAGTTTCGCCGTAGGTATCAAGTTTGGAAAACGTGCCGGCCACCAGCGTCAGCCGGTCGCCATAGGTGCCGCGCCAGCTTTGCGCCATGTCGAGCGCCATCGGGTCGCGGTCAACGCCGATCACATCCGCCCCGGCATCCAGCAGCGCGCGGGCATAGCCCCCTGCCCCGAAAGTGCCGTCCAGCCACAGCCCGCCTATCGGCGCGCAAAGGTCCAGAATGGGGCGCAAAAGCACCGGGATATGGGGGGCGCGACCCGGATCATGATCGCCTGTCACTGCCATCTTACCCGACCTTTGGGTAACGGCCAACCACCGCAAGGGCATCTTCGCCGTCACCGTCATCGTCATCATCGCCAAACACGTCGCGGTAGACATCGCCGCGCCACAGCGAGAAACGGTCGGTCGCACCGGCAAGCGCGGATTCGACGCCCTCTTTGATCATCTCGGGCGTCAGGCCCAGCTTTTCGCGCACCGGGCCGGGCAGGACGATGCGGCCATCGTCGTCGATTTCCACGGTGGCAGAGCGGGTGATCAGGTCGCGTTCGGCCTTGATCCGGTCTTTGCTGCCCAAGGGAATGGTTTCGACCCAGCGGGCCAGAGCATCGGCGCCCGCCATGGAATAGCAGTCGCAGAACTGGCGGTTCTTGCCGCCGTAGACGATGATCATGCGGGTGCGGGGGGTGTCGGAGGTGCGGGGATCGCCGGCGTCAAGGACACGTCGGAACGGTGCCGGGATCAGGACCCGGGCTTTGGAATCTACCTTTTGGTAGTATTCACCGCGAAACATATCCGACATATTGCCTGAGCTTTCGCCCGTCCCTTTCCGTCGATGTGACCCTTTGCGGGGGGTCAGAAATGAATGCGGCGGACCGAGCTGCTGCCACTGCTCGATCCGCCGCCTGTCCCATCGCTGGGCGTCCAGCTACGCGTGCCACCTGGGGGAGATGTCTGCTCGCTCGCGCGCCGGATCTGTTTGTCTAAACGGGGTTGCCTGTATGAAGCCTGACTGTTTCGCCTGTTTGCGGTCTTAAGCTGCCGCTGCTGTTCGTACTGCCCGTTTCGATGTCACAAGGGATGCCATGGGATGATCTGGGAAGCAACGGGAAATTTTGGGCACAGGCGGGCCAATCGGGGTTTGTCGCCCGGTTCGGAACAGCATCTGGGAACGTATCCGTTAGTAATTCAGCAAATTATAGGCAGTAACGTCCGCGTGAGCGCTATATGTAGTGGTCGCAGTTTTTCCCGGGGTTTCCCGGCCAATGGTTAAATATTTCGCGTCAGGCGTGTGAAATTGGTCTTTTGTGACAGGAAGATCACCATGAAACGCAAGAATCCGGTGGCTTCACACCATTTTCCCAGAAAATCCCGGTTGCGTGATTCGGCGTGATCGGGGTTTCCCGGATGATCCCGGCTGGTCACTGACCGGCCATGGGTCAGGGGATGCGGGCCGGAAGATAGGCCGCGGCACCGGGCAGGGGATCACATCGGTCAGCAGTGCAACAACCGGCAGTCCCACGCCCGCCAAGGCCAGGGCCTTGGCGGAGCATCAGTCCCGCTGTGCAGATGCCGCGCTATCTGTATGCGCCCCCACTTTCGCCAAAAGTGTCAGGCCATACCGCCCGCAATCAGGCGATGGGCAAGACGGGCATAGGCTTCGGCCTCGGGGGCATCGGTGGCGGCGATGGGGGTGCCTGAATCGCCGGCCTGCCGGACGGCGAGGGTCAGCGGCAGTTCGCCAAGAAACGGCAGGTCAAGGCGTTCGGCATCGGCCTTCACCCCGCCATGGCCAAAGATCTGCGTCTCATGCCCGCAATTGGGGCAGCAGAAGGTCGACATATTCTCGATCAGCCCCAGCACCGGGGTTTTCAGCTTGAGGAACATATCAAGCGCCTTGCGCGCATCGAGCAGCGCCACATCCTGCGGCGTGCTGACCACAATCGCCCCGGTCAGCTGCGTGCGCTGGCACAGGGTCAGCTGGATATCGCCGGTGCCGGGCGGCAGGTCGATGAGCAGGATATCCAGATTCCCCCAAGCCACCTGTGTCAGCAGTTGTTGCAGCGCACCCATGATCATCGGGCCGCGCCAGATCACCGCCTCGTCATCCTTGAGCATCAGGCCAAGCGACATCATGGTGACGCCATGCGCCACGATGGGTTCGATGATCTTGCCATCGGGGCTGCCGGGGCGGCGGTTGACGCCCATCATCCGGGGCTGGCTGGGGCCGTAGATATCGGCGTCGAGCAGGCCGACGCGGCGGCCCTGCCGGGCAAGGGCGACGGCAAGGTTGGAGGAGACGGTGGATTTGCCCACCCCGCCCTTGCCCGAGCCGATGGCAATGATGCGGTCGATTCCGGCCAGCTTCTGCGGGCCGCCCTGTTGCGGCGTGGGGTGCTGACCGATCTTCAGGCTGGGCGCGGCAGGTTTGGCGGCGGGACCGTGGGCGGTGGTGACGGCCTGCACGGCGATGACACCGGGCAATGCGCGCACGGCGGCCTCGGCCTGCGGCTGCAACGGGGCAACCTCGCGCGCGGATTCGGGCGTCGGGGCCTCAATGACGAATCGCACGCTGATGCCACCGGCAGAGTCGTCCAGCGTCAGGGCGCGGATCATGTCCTGTGACACAAGATCGCCGCCGCCCGGCAGCTTGATTCCAGACAGCGCCGCCATCACCGTTTCCCGAGAGACACCCATGATCATTATCCTTTTGCCTGTCCTTGCAGCACAGTCGCGATCTTTGCCCGAAAGCTCAAGGTTTGCTTGACCAAACGCTCAAAATTTACACGAAGGCGCTGAAATTAATGACGTTTCTGTGACAAAAAGCCATGCAGGTTCTGCATGGCAGCATTGCACATGTAGGCTATTGTGCAGGTGCAGCATTTGCCCCATGTTACCCCTAACAACGCGGCAGAACGCTGCAACCGAACCGAAACCGAGAGGCTATAGAGCTATGGCATATATAAACTCATCGCGTGCCGCTTCCTACGGCATTGCTGACCGGGCCCTGGCCATCGTGAAAACCATTCGCGTTGGTCTGGAACGTCGCCGGGTGTTCAAACAGACCGTGCGGGAACTGCAGGCGCTGTCGAACCGCGAACTGGCTGATTTGGGCATTCACCGCACCATGATCACCCGCGTCGCGAATGAGGCTGCCTACGGCAAGTGAATTTTCTTTGCGGGGCCCCGCTCCTCCTCCCAGGGGTCCGTAGCAAAAGCGTCGGCATCAACCTCCTCCCTGATGCCGACGCCCTTTAAAACCGAGCTTCGGCTCTTATCTGATACGGGCGGTCTCGTCCTCCTCCCAGAGACCGGTCGGAACAGCGGCACCCTCTCTCCTCCTCCCTGAGGGTGCCGCGGATCATTCGAGGGTGACCTTGGTCGTCCCTCACCACAGTTCGAACGGCCCCTCCTCCTCCCTGGGCCGGTCGGATCAGCGGCGGCCCCCTCCTCCTCCCTGGGGTCGCCGCGCCCGAAATTCCGGGGGCGCGGTCCTGATGGATCTGCCCCCACCACAGTTCGAACGGCTCCTCCTCCTCCCTGAGCCGGTCGGATCAGCGGCGGCCCCCTCCTCCTCCCTGGGGTCGCCGCGCCCGAAATTCGAGGGCTTGCCCCTCACCATGGTTCGGTCCTGCCCCCTCCTCCTCCCTGGGGTTGGACTGAAAAGCGGAACCTAGCGCCCCCTCCTCCTCCCTGGGGTTCGGGTTCCCTGATACGCCGGCCCCCTCCTCCTCCCTTGGGCTGGTCGTGAATGATGCGGCGGCGCCCCTCCTCCTCCCTGGGCGTCGCCGTTTTCAGTTTCAGGGGTTGCGATTGCCGGGGCAGACCGGAATAGTCGCGGCAAACGGGGGCGTTATGCGGATTTCCTTGATATCAGCGGCGGTTGTGGCAGCGCTTGTCGGCTATGGGTCAACCATTGCCTTGGTGCTGGCGGCGGCTTTGGCCGTGGGTGCCGATGCGGGCCAGACGGCAAGCTGGGTGCTGGCGATATCGCTGGCCAAGGCGGTGGGGTCGGCGTGGCTGTCGGTGTGGAACCGGGTGCCGGTGGTGCTGGCATGGTCGACGCCCGGTGCGGCGCTGATTGCGGCGACCAGCGGGATTACGATGGGCCAAGCGGTCGGGGCCTTTGTCCTGGCCGGCGGTCTGGTGGCGCTGACGGCGGCCGTGCGGCCCTTGGGCCGTTTGGTGGCGGCGATTCCCGATGGGATTGCGGCGGCGATGCTGGCGGGGGTTTTGCTGCCGTTCTGCCTGCGCGGTGCGGGTGCGGCAGAGGCGGCACCGGGGTTGGTGCTGCCGATGGTGGCGGTGTTTGCGCTGGTGCGGCTGTGGAACCCGGCGCTGGCGGTGCTGGCCGCCCTTGCGGCAGGGCTGGCTTTGGCCTTTGGCACCGGGGCAGCGCTGCTGCCCGCGCTGGCGTTTCCCGCCCCCGCCCCGGTGTTCGTGATGCCCGAATGGAATATCGGCGTGCTGATCGGGCTGGGTGTGCCGCTGTATCTGGTGACGATGGCGAGCCAGAACCTGCCGGGGTTCGCGGTGATGCGGGCGGCGGGGTATCAGCCGCCGGTGACGCGGGCCTTGGCGGTGACCGGGGGGATTTCGGCGGTCTCGGCGCTGTTCGGGGCGCATACGATCAACATGGCCGCGATCACGGCGGCGATCTGCATGGGCGATGACGTGCACCCCGACCGTGACCAGCGCTGGAAGGTCGGACTGGCATATGCGGGGGCATGGGTTCTGCTGGGCCTGTGTTCCCCGGCGATTCTGGTGCTGCTGGGGGCTTTGCCGCCGCAGGTGATGGTGGCTTTGGTCGCGCTGGCGCTGCTGGGGCCGCTGATGGGGGCGCTGGCGGGGGCCTTTGCGGTGGTGGACACGCGCTTTGCCGCCACAATCACGTTGGCCGTGAGCGGGTCGGGCGTGGTGGTGTTCGGCGTGGGGGCGGCGTTCTGGGGGCTGGTCGCCGGGCTGGTGATTTACGGACTGGAACGGGTGAAGCGCGGCTGAGGGCGGTGCTTTTGACAGGCGTTGGATTTGAGTATTTTTGTCAAGATGAATGGGCAAGGGCCGCGCAAAGCCCTGTCAGAACGGCACATCGTCGGCCTGCGCGGCAGGGATGACGAAGCGGGCGACCAGTTTTTTGGGGCCGGCGTGTTCGAAATCGACGTCGAGTTTATCGCCTTCGATGTCGGTGACGTGGCCGTAGCCGAATTTCTGGTGGAACACCCGGTCGCCGATGGTGAAGGCGGAGATTGCCTCGGCATCGATGGTGACGTGGCGCGATTCCTTGGGCTGATGCACCGGACGGTTCGACTGGCCCGCCTGCAACCGGCGCCAGCCGGGGGAGTTGTAGACATCGGCCTTTGACACCCGCTCCTCGAGCCCGGAACCGAAGCCGACCGGGGCGGCGGCACCGTAGCCGCCACCGTAGAGGCCGGGCGGGGTCAGCACCTCGACATGATCCGACGGGAGTTCGTCGATGAAGCGCGAGGGGAGTTGGCTTTGCCACTGGCCATAGACGCGGCGGTTGGAGGCGAAGCTGATGGTGCACAGTTCTTCGGCGCGGGTGATGCCGACGTAAGCCAGGCGGCGTTCTTCCTCGATGCCCTTGAGGCCCGATTCGTCCATGCTGCGCTGGCTGGGGAACAGCCCGTCTTCCCAACCCGGCAGGAAGACCACGGGGAATTCCAGACCCTTGGCGGCGTGCAGGGTCATGATCGAGATTTTCTCGGACGATTCCTCGGTCTCGTTCTCCATGATCAGGCTGACATGTTCGAGAAAGCCTTGCAGATTTTCGAACTGTTCCAGCGCCTTCACCAGTTCTTTCAGGTTTTCGAGCCGGCCCGGGCCTTCGGGCGTTTTGTCGTTTTGCCACATCGTGGTGTAGCCGGATTCGTCGAGGATCTGTTCGGCAAGGGCAATGTGGTTGTAGTCGGCGTGCAGGGTGGCGGCGTGCCAGCGGTCGACACCTTCGACAAACTGGCGCAACTGGCCGCCGCCCTTGCCGCCGATGGTGGCCTTGGCCACCGCTTCGCGCGCGCCGTCGAGCAGCGGCACGCCTGCGGCGCGGGCCATGCGCTGGATGTCGCCTTGGGCCTTGTCACCCAGGCCCCGCTTGGGCGTGTTGATGATACGCTCAAAGGCCAGATCATCTTCGGGTGAGACGGCGAGGCGGAAATAGGCCATGGCGTCCCTGATCTCCAGCCGCTCATAGAACCGCGGGCCGCCGATGACGCGGTAAGGCAGACCGATGGTGAGGAAGCGGTCCTCGAACGCGCGCATCTGATGCGAGGCGCGGACAAGAATCGCCTGACTGTCGAGCCCGACCGGATCAAGTCCTCGGGTGCCGCGTTGCAGCGCCTCGGCCTCTTCGCCGATCCAGCGCGCCTCTTCCTCGCCGTCCCAATGGCCGATCAGGCGGACCTTCTGGCCCGGCTCACCCGCCGTCCACAGGGTTTTGCCCAAACGCCCCTTATTGGCGGCGATCACGCCAGAGGCGGCGGCGAGGATGTGGGCGGTGGAGCGGTAATTCTGTTCCAGCTTGATCACGGTCGCGCCGGGAAAGTCCTTTTCAAACCGCAAAATATTGCCGACCTCGGCGCCGCGCCAGCCGTAGATCGACTGGTCATCATCGCCGACGCAGCAGATGTTCTTGTGCGATTGCGCCAGCAGGCGCAACCAGAGGTATTGGCAGACGTTGGTATCCTGATACTCATCCACCAGAATATAGCGGAACCAGCGTTGATACTGGCCCAGCACATCGGGGTGGGCCTGAAAGATGGTGACGCAGTGAAGCAGAAGGTCGCCGAAATCGGTGGCGTTCAGGGTGCGCAGACGGTCCTGGTAGGCGGCGTAAAGCTCGGTTCCCATGTTGTTGAAGCCGGAAGCCTCGTTCGAGGGCACATTCATCGGCGTCAGGGCGCGGTTTTTCCAGCCGTCGATCATGCCCGCCAACATGCGGGCGGGCCAGCGTTTTTCATCGATATCGGCGGCAGCGATCAACTGTTTCATCAGGCGGATCTGGTCGTCGGTGTCGAGAATGGTGAAGTTGGGCTTCAGCCCCGCCAATTCGGCATGGCGGCGCAGGATTTTCACCGAGAGCGAGTGGAAGGTGCCCATCCACGGCATCCCCTCGGCGACCTGTCCCAAAAGGCGGCCAACCCGTTCCTTCATCTCGCGCGCGGCCTTGTTGGTAAAGGTCACCGACAGAATCTCATTCGGGCGGGCGCGGCCGGTGTGCAAAAGGTGCACGATGCGGCTGGTCAACGCCTTGGTTTTGCCGGTACCGGCCCCGGCCAGCATCAGGACCGGGCCATCCAGCGCCTCGACCGCGGCGCGCTGTGCGGGGTTCAGGTCGTCGAGATAAGGCGCAGGCCGTGCGGCCATGGCGCGCTGCGACAAAGGTACTTTCGGCGGCACGGAAGGTGCGGCGGCGGCCTCGAAGGCGTCATTTTCATCCCAATCGGTCATCGGGCATTTATACGCCGGATTGGCCGGATGAAAAGCGTCTGTTCGTGACTTGTTCACATTTTCGCTGCGCAAAGGCGGGAATTCGCAGGGGCAAAGCCGCGCTTGCAAATTTCGCGAACTTTGCCGTTTGCGCACACAGCACTCTTGCGCTGCAGTGCGGCACCAATAGAGTGAGGCGGAATGCCGCGCCTCTGCCGCGCCGTCGCCACGCCTTTGATGGAGTTAGCCATGCCCGAGTTCAGCAAGATTCTTGTCGCCAACCGGGGGGAGATCGCCATTCGGGTGATGCGGGCCGCGAATGAAATGGGCAAGAAGACGGTGGCGGTGTTTGCCGAGGAAGACAAACTGAGCCTTCACCGTTTCAAGGCCGATGAGGCGTACCGGATCGGTGAAGGGCTGTCGCCGGTGGGGGCTTACCTGTCGATCCCGGAAATCATCCGGGTGGCCAAGATGTGCGGCGCGGATGCGATCCACCCCGGCTATGGGCTGCTGTCGGAAAACCCGGATTTTGTTGAGGCCTGTGATCAGGCCGGGATTACCTTCATTGGGCCACGGGCCGAAACCATGCGCGCGCTTGGCGACAAGGCTTCGGCGCGGCGGGTGGCGATTGAGGCCGGGGTGCCGGTTATTCCCGCCACCGAAGTGCTGGGCGAGGATATGGCCGCGATCAAGGCCGAGGCCAAGCTGGTGGGCTATCCGCTGATGCTGAAAGCGTCCTGGGGCGGCGGCGGGCGCGGGATGCGACCGATTCTGGCAGAGGATGAGCTGGAGGCAAAGGTGCGCGAAGGCCGGCGCGAGGCAGAGGCGGCGTTCGGCAATGGCGAGGGCTATCTGGAAAAGATGATCCAGCGCGCGCGGCATGTCGAGGTGCAGATCCTTGGCGACAAGCATGGCGAAATCTATCACCTGTGGGAACGGGACTGCACCGTGCAGCGCCGCAATCAGAAGGTGGTGGAGCGCGCGCCTGCCCCTTATCTCACCGAGGCGCAGCGGGCCGAGGTCTGCGAGATGGGCCGCAAGATCTGTGCCCATGTGAATTACGAATGCGCGGGAACGGTCGAGTTCCTGATGGATATGGATGATGAGAAATTCTATTTCATCGAGGTAAACCCACGTGTGCAGGTTGAACATACCGTGACCGAGGAAGTCACCGGCATCGACATCGTACAGGCGCAGATCCTGATTGCCGAGGGCAAGACGCTTGCGCAGGCAACAGGCGTGGCCGATCAGGCCGGGGTAAAACTGAACGGCCATGCGCTGCAATGCCGGGTCACGACCGAAGATCCGCTGAACAATTTCATCCCGGACTACGGGCGGTTGACCGCCTATCGCAGCGCCACTGGCAATGGCATCCGGCTGGATGGTGGTACCGCCTATGCCGGGGGGGTGATCACCCGGTATTACGACTCGCTGCTGGTCAAGGTGACCGCCCATGCGCAAACGCCGGAAAAGGCGATAGCGCGCATGGACAGGGCGCTGCGCGAATTCCGCATCCGCGGCGTGGCGACGAATATCGAGTTTGTGATCAACCTGTTGCAGCATCCGACTTTCCTCGATGACAGCTATACGACGAAATTCATCGACACCACGCCCGACCTTTTTGCCTTCCGCAAGCGGCGCGACCGGGCGACCAAGATCCTGACCTATATCGCCGACATCACGGTGAACGGGCATCCGGAAACCGCAGGTCGTGCGAAGCCGCATGCCGAGGCCAAGGCCCCCAAACCGCCGAAGGTGCGCGCAGAACCGGCGATGGGCACACGCAACCTGCTGGAGCAAAAGGGCCCGCATGCAGTGGCGGATTGGATGAAAGCGCAGAAAAAGGTGCTGATCACCGATACCACCATGCGTGATGGTCACCAAAGCCTGCTGGCCACCCGGATGCGGTCAATCGACATGATCAAGGTGGCACCAGCCTATGCAGCACACCTGCCGCAACTGTTCAGCGTGGAATGCTGGGGCGGGGCGACGTTTGACGTGGCCTATCGCTTTTTGCAGGAATGCCCGTGGCAGCGGCTGCGCGACTTGCGCGCCCAGATGCCCAATCTGATGACCCAGATGTTGCTGCGCGCCAGCAATGGGGTGGGCTATACCAATTACCCCGACAACGTGGTGCAGGCGTTCGTCAAGCAGGCCGCCGAGACCGGGGTGGATGTGTTCCGCGTGTTCGACAGCCTGAACTGGGTTGAGAATATGCGCGTGGCGATGGATGCGGTGCTGGAAGCAAACAAGGTTTGCGAAGGCACGATCTGCTATACCGGCGATCTGCTGGACCCTGCGCGGGCGAAATATGATCTGAAATACTATGTCGAACGCGCGCTGGAGCTGAAGGGGGCGGGCGCGCATATCCTTGGTCTGAAGGATATGGCGGGACTGCTGAAACCGGCGGCGGCGCGGGTGCTGATCAAGGCGCTGAAGCAAGAGGTCGGTCTGCCGGTGCATTTCCACACCCATGACACATCGGGGGCTGCGGCGGCGACCATTCTGGCGGCCTGTGATGCGGGCGTCGATGCGGTCGATGCGGCGATGGATGCGTTTTCGGGCGGCACCTCGCAGCCCTGTCTTGGGTCGATCGTCGAGGCGCTGCGCCATACCGACCGCGACACGGGCCTTGATATTGCCGCGATCCGAGAGATTTCCAACTATTGGGAACAGGTGCGGGCGCAATATGCGGCGTTTGAATCGGGTTCCCCTGCCCCGGCGTCGGAAGTGTACCTGCACGAAATGCCCGGCGGGCAGTTCACCAACCTGAAAGCGCAGGCGCGGTCCCTGGGGCTGGAAGAACGCTGGCCCGAGGTGGCGCAGGCCTATGCCGATGCCAACCAGATGTTCGGTGATATCGTAAAGGTCACGCCATCGTCGAAAGTGGTGGGCGATATGGCGCTGATCATGGTGGCGCAGGGCCTGACCCGGGCGCAGGTCGAAGACCCGGGGGTGGAGCTGGCCTTCCCCGACTCGGTGATCGATATGCTCAAGGGCAATCTGGGGCAGCCGCATGGCGGCTGGCCCGAGGGCATTCTGAAAAAGGTGCTGAAAGGTGAGGCCCCGCTGACCGACCGGCCCGGCAAGACCCTGCCGCCGGTCGATCTGAGCGAGGTGCGTGCCAAGCTGGCGCAGGAACTGCATCTGGGGCAGGATGAGGCCGATGGCGAGATGCTGGATGAAGAAGACCTGAACGGATACCTGATGTATCCCAAGGTGTTCATGGATTACCGCGCCCGCCACCGCCTGTACGGTCCGGTCCGGATTCTGCCGACACGGACGTTCTTTTACGGCATGGCCTCGGGAGAAGAGATCACCGCCGAGATTGATCCCGGCAAGACGCTGGAAATACGGCTGCAGGCGGTGGGCGATGTGTCGGAAGACGGCGATGTGAAGGTGTTTTTCGAGCTGAACGGCCAGCCCCGGGTGATCCGGGTCGCCAACCGGGCCATCAAGGCGAAAACCGCCGCCCGGCCCAAGGCGGCCGAAGGCAACGCCGGCCATATCGGCGCGCCGATGCCGGGATCGGTCGCCAGCATTGCGGTAACGGTGGGGCAGAAGGTGCGCGCGGGCGATCTTTTGCTGACCATCGAGGCGATGAAGATGGAAACCGGCCTGCACGCCGACCGGGAAGCCGTGGTCAAGGCGCTGCATGTGCAGGCGGGCAGTCAGATCGACGCCAAGGATCTGCTGGTCGAGCTGGAATAGGCATATATTACAAACGGTTGTAGGCCCAGCCCCTGTGGTGGGGCCTTTCTTTCACCGCCCACACAAACCGGCGCGAAAAATGCGCCGCGCCATGCATTTTTCCCTTGCAGGCACCCGCGCCATCCCCTAAATCACCGCTTACCGAAACGGTGCGGGCGTAGCTCAGGGGTAGAGCATAACCTTGCCAAGGTTAGGGTCGGGCGTTCGAATCGCCTCGCCCGCTCCATTTCGGTCTGAAACGGGCAGCTTCGGCTGCCCTTTTTCATTTCCTGCCCCCGCCATCTGCTGAACGCCGCACAAGGTCGCCCCTTGGAAGCGCAATCTGCGGGATCGGGTTTGTGCAGTGGGCAGTGGGCAGGCCAAAACGAAAAAAACCGCCCGAAGGCGGTCTGTTTCGTCGGTGTCATCCCCATGAAACATGGTGGGTGACCCTGGAATCGAACCAGGCGTGGGTCTCCCCGGCGGAGTTACAGTCCGCTGCCGCACCTTGCAGCTCGTCACCCGACGGGGGCGGAATACCCAAGGGGCCGGGGGGCGTCAAGCACCGAATGCAAAAGCGATTGCAAAGCGCAGGCCAGAGTTTCGGCTTGCGCATCCCCCCTGCCCCGCCGCATTCTGTGACGCCAGAAACAATGGGCTGAATGATGAAGACCGGAACCACCAAACCAACCTGGGTGATCGACAAGGAACGCGGCAAGCGGGCCGAAGCGAAGGAGACCGTCTGGCTGTTCGGCCTGCACGCCGTGCGCGATGCGCTGGTCAATCCGGCGCGGGAAAAGCTGCGGCTGGTGCTGACCAAGAACGCGCTCGACAAGCTGGAAGAGGCGGTGGCGCTGTCGGGGATTGAGCCGGAGATTGCCGATCCGCGCAAGTTCGACGTGCCGATCGATGACGGATCTGTCCACCAAGGGGCGGCGATGGAAGTGCGCCCGCTGAACTGGGGCAAGCTGGCCGATGTGGCGATTTCGGGCGCAGGCGCACCGCTGGTGGTGCTGCTGGACCGGGTGACCGACCCGCATAACGTGGGCGCGGTGCTGCGCAGCGCGGAAGTGTTCGGCGCACGGGCGGTGATTGCCCCCCGCCACCACTCGGCGCCGGAAACCGGGGCGCTGGCCAAGACCGCCAGCGGCGCACTGGAGCGGCAGCCCTATCTGCGGGTCGGCAATCTGTCGGATGCGATGCAGGAACTGCGCGACATGGGTTATATCCTGATCGGGCTGGAGGGTGAGGCAGAACACACGCTGGAGGGGGCGCTCGATCTGGCCAACAAGCGCCCCATCGCGCTGGTGATGGGGGCCGAGGGGCCGGGTTTGCGGGAAAAAACCCGCGACACCTGCGACTATCTGGCGCGCATTCCATACACCGGGGCCTTTGGCAGCCTGAACGTTTCCAACGCCGCTGCGGTCTCGCTTTATGCCGCCAGCCAGCGGGTGGTTCACAAAAGCGCGACATGAGCTTTAAGCCCGCACCGGACTACCTATCTGACACTGTATGGATGCGGGCTGGAACTCCCGCGTCACATTCACTGTCCCTCGTTCCGCGACTTGGCGCCCGGGCTTCAACCCGTGGCGCCTTTTTCTTGCTGCTTGCACAGGTGAAGCCATGACCCGGACCGAAGACGCCCGCCTTGCCGGGATTCTGACCCGCTGCCGCACCATTGCCTTGGTGGGCTGGTCGCCCAAGCCCGACCGACCGAGCCACCGGGTGGCGGCATTTCTGGCGCGTCAGGGATATCGGGTGATTCCGGTAAACCCCGGTCAGGCCGGGCAGATCGTTCTGGGTGAGACGGTGCGCGCCAGCCTGTCGGAGATTGAGGGCCATGTTGACATGGTCGACATCTTCCGCCGGTCCGAAGAAGCGGGTGCGGTGGTCGATGAAGCGCTGGCGCGGTTTCCCGAACTGGTCTGTGTCTGGATGCAGCTGGGCGTGGAAGACGAGTCAGCCGCCGCACGGGCCCGCGCGCAGGGCGTAGAGGTGGTGATGAACCGCTGCCCTGCCATCGAGATCCCGCGGCTGGGGCTGGGCTGAGAGCCGCGCCGCCTTCCTTTTGCCGCAGGTCAGGCTGTAAGGCTGCAAGATGAGTATTTGGGTCAAGATGAAGGCGTGGAACACCGCCCGCCCCTTCATCTTGACCCAAATACTCAATTTCCGCTCAGTCCCGCCGCGCTGCCTTTTCCGCGATACCCGACAGCCCCGCGCGCCGGTCAAGCTCGGCCAGCACATCTGCCAGCGGCACATCGCGGGCGGCGAGCATCACCAGCAGGTGATACAGCACATCTGCCGCCTCTGACGTCAGTTTGGCACGGTCGCCCTTTACTGCTTCGATGATCGCCTCTATCGCCTCTTCGCCGAATTTCTCGGCGCATTTTTCCGGGCCCTTGGCCAGCAGCTTTGCGGTCCAGCTCGACTCGGGGTCTGCGCCCTTGCGTGCGGTGATGGTGGCTGACAGGCGGTTCAATGTATCGCTCATGACAGCCGCACCGGAATGCCGGCGGCGGCCATGTGGGCCTTGGCCTGACCGATGGTGAAGGTGCCGAAGTGGAAGATGCTCGCAGCCAGCACGGCGCTTGCGTGGCCTTCGGTCACCCCTTCGACCAGATGATCGAGCGTTCCGACACCGCCCGAGGCGATGACCGGGATCGACACCGCATCGGCGATGGCGCGGGTCAGGGGCAGGTTGTAGCCGCCCTTGGTGCCGTCACGGTCCATGCTGGTGAGCAGGATTTCCCCCGCGCCCTTGGCGGCGACGGTGCGGGCAAACTCCACCGCGTCGATGCCGGTAGGCTTGCGGCCGCCATGGGTGAAAATCTCCCATTTTCCGGCGGAAACGGTCTTGGCGTCTATGGCCACCACGATGCACTGGCTGCCGAAACGATCGGCGGCATCGGCCACCACATCGGGGTTGGCGACCGCCGCCGAATTGAAGCTGACCTTATCGGCCCCCGCCAGCAGCAGCGCGCGCACATCATGATGCGTGCGCACGCCGCCACCCACGGTCAGCGGCATGAAGCATTGCTCGGCGGTCCGGGTCACCAGATCGAACATCGTGCCGCGATTCTCATGCGTGGCGTGGATATCAAGAAAGGTCAGCTCATCCGCGCCCGCCGCGTCATAGGCGCGCGCGGCCGCGACCGGATCACCCGCGTCGATCAGGTTGATGAAATTGACGCCCTTGACCACACGGCCATCGGCGACATCAAGGCAGGGGATGATGCGGGTTTTGAGCATATGCGGACCCTAGCGCGTGCGGGGGGCCGGGGAAAGGGGGCGCTGCCCCCCGCGCTGTGCGCGTCCCCCGGAGGAATTGGAAAAGCTGCACCTCAGGCTTTGAGTGCCTGCAAAGCGGTTGCGAGATCAATGGCCCCGTCATAGAGCGCGCGGCCCGAGATGGCACCGGCGATGACGCCGGTTTCTTGCAGCGCCGCAAGGTCGGCCATGGAGGAGACGCCGCCCGATGCGATGACGGGGATGGAGACGGCACGGGCGAGGGCCTCGGTCGCAGGAATGTTGGGGCCTTGCATCGCGCCGTCGCGGTCGATGTCGGTGTAGATGATCGCCGCCACCCCCGCGTCTTCAAAGCTGCGGGCGAGGTCGGTGGCCTGCACGGTGGTTTCCACCGCCCAGCCTTTGGTGGCGACAAAGCCTTTGCGGGCGTCGATGCCCACCGCAATCTTGCCCGGAAAAGCGCGGGCGGCGTCGCGCACCAGCGCGGGGTTTTCCACCGCGACCGTGCCGAGGATCACGCGGGCGAGGCCCTTTTCCAGCCACATCTCTATCGTGGCCATGTCGCGGATGCCGCCGCCAAGCTGGGCGGGGACGGTGATGCGGCTCAGGATCGCCTCGACCGCGAGCGCGTTGACCGGCTGGCCTGCGAAGGCACCGTTCAGGTCGACCAGATGCAACCAGTCGCAGCCTGCGGCCTCAAACGCCGCGGCCTGTGCGGCCGGGTCATCGCCGAAGACGGTGGCGGCAGACATCTCGCCACGCAGCAGGCGGACGCAGTGGCCATCTTTCAGGTCGATGGCAGGATAGAGGATCATAGCGCACCCAATTTCAGCTTTTCCCCCCTTTGGCATGGCAGGCCGCCGATGCCAAGAGGGCCGCGACCCGACGTCATGCTTGCAAGGCACGGGGCGGATTGCGGATGATCGGCACAGCTTCAGGGAGGAGCCCATCATGAACAGATTCGCGAAACGGCTGGCACTGGCTGCTGCCGTGATTTTCACCGCTTCCGCCGCCCTTGCCGATCCGGCAGAGGGGGTCTGGAAGACCAAGCCGGATGACAATGGCAACTTTGGCCATGTGCAGGTGACCACCTGCGGGGCCGCCGTGTGCGGCACGCTGGTCAAGGCCTTTGACGGGGCAGGCAAAGAGATAAAATCCGACAATGTCGGCAAGCGGGTGGTCTGGGACATGCGGTCCAAAGGCGGCGGCGCTTATGGCGATGGCAAAGTCTGGTCACCCGACCGCAACAAGACCTACAACGGCAAGATGGTTCTGCAGGGCAACGGGCTGGCGATTTCGGGCTGCGTGCTGGGGATCTGCCGCGACGGCGGAACCTGGAGCCGGGTGAAATAGCAGAGATCGGGTTGAAACGGGGGGCGCGTGGCAGCAAGGGTTGCCGCGCGCCTTTTGCTTTGGGGGGACCTGATGACAGATGCAGATTGGGCGGAACTGGTGGCACGGCGGGCGCGGCCCGGGGTGATCGAGGTGCTGAGCACCGGGATCTTCTGCGGCTTTGGCTGCGTCGCGCGCACGCCCCCGCGCCGCAATGTGCGGCTGCTTGACAATGCGCCCGGGGCGATGGCGGCGGGCCTGCGGGCCTGCGGGCCTGCAAACGCTGTGGCGGTCAGCCGAAGACCGACCAGCCGGTGGCCAGGGCCAGCCGCTCCATCGCGTCAGCCCCCAGTTTGGAATTGCCCTGAGCGTTCAGACCCGGCGACCACACCGCAATGCTGGCGCGTCCTGGTGCAATGGCCAGGATGCCACCGCCGACCCCGGATTTGCCGGGCAGGCCGACGTTATAGGCGAAATCGCCCGAGGCGTCGTAATGGCCGCAGGTCAGCATCAGCGCGTTGATCCGGCGCACGCGTGATGGCGACACCAGACGCGGCGCAGTGTCGAACCCCGCCAGAAAGCGCCCGGCGCGGGCCAGTTGCACGCAGGTCATCTCCACCGCGCATTGGTGGCAATAGGTGCCGATGGTCAGCGCTGTCGGGTTTTGCAGATTGCCATGTGCGGCCATGAATTCCGCCATCGCGATATTGCGATGCGCATGGGCCAGTTCCGACAGGGCGACAGCCTTGTCGATATGGATATCGTCATCTTCGGCGGCGCTGCGCAGGAACTGCAGCACCTCTGCCAGCACGTCGCGCGGTTGCAACCCGTGCAGGATGGCATCTGTCACCGCGATGGCACCGGGGTTGACGAACGGGTTGCGCGGGATGCCGTTGTTCTGCTCCAGCGCGACGATGGAATTGAAGGCCAGCCCCGAAGGCTCTCGCCCCACCCGGACCCAGAGACTGTCGCCCAGACGGCCAAGGGCGATGGCGAGGGTGAAGACCTTGGAGATTGACTGGATCGAGAAGGGTGTTGTGGCATCGCCTGCGTGCAGGGTCTCCCCGCCGGGCAGGCAGACGGCAATGCCGAACTGGCCGGGATCGATGCAGCCCAGTTCGGGGATATAGGTGGCGGGCGCGCCCCGGTCGGTCGCGGCCGCCATGTCATGTGCGATTTCGTCAAGGATCGGCTGCAGATCAGCCGGGGTCATGGCTTCCATTGCAGGAAATTGGCAATCAGGCGCAAGCCGGTGGCCTGCGATTTTTCCGGGTGGAACTGGGTGCCGACCATGGTGCCCCGCCCGATGATCGCGGTGACATCACCGGCATAATCGACATGGGCCAGACGCTGGGCCGGATCGGATACCCGGAAGTGGTAGGAGTGCACGAAATAGGCGTGATCGCCGGTTTCGATCCCCGCCAGCACCGGGTGGGGGTGGTCGATCACCAGATCATTCCAGCCCATATGCGGGACTTTCAGGCTGGGGTCGGCGGGGGCGATCTTCACCACCTCGCCCGGGACCCAGTCAAAGCCTTTGGTGTCAGCGTATTCGCGGCCCCGGCTCGCCATCATCTGCATGCCGACGCAGATGCCGAGGAAGGGGCGGGCCTTGGTCGTGACCGCCTCTTCAATCGCCTCAAACAGCCCGCCGACATCGCCGAGCGCCCGACGACAGGCTGGGAAGGCACCGTCACCGGGCAGCACGATGCGGTCGGCGCAGGCGACATCTTCGGGGCGGGATGTCACGAGGACATCACCGCCGCCGACCTCTGCCGCCATGCGCTGGAACGCCTTTTCGGCAGAGTGCAGGTTGCCGCTATCGTAATCGACGAGGACGGTGAGCATGGTTCTGGGCCCTTGGCACCCCGCGGGGCTGTGGGAGCCTCCGGCGGGGATATTTGAAGACTGAAAATGGGTTAGAGCGCGCCTTTGGTCGAGGGCAGCTGGCCTGCCATGCGGGGGTCGGGTTCGACCGCCATGCGCAGGGCGCGGGCGACGGCTTTGAACGCGGCCTCAGCGATGTGGTGGCTGTTCAACCCATGGACGCGGTCGATGTGCAGGGTGATGCCGCCGTGGGTGGCAAAGCCCTGAAAGAATTCGCGCACCAGTTCGGTGTCGAAGGTGCCGATCTTTGCGGTCGGGAAATCGACGTTCCAGACAAGGAACGGCCGGGCCGACAGGTCCAGCGCGCAGGTGATCTGGGTGTCGTCCATCGCAAGCGCGAAATGGCCATAACGGCGGATGCCGGTCTTGTCGCCAAGTGCGCGCGTCAGCGCCTGACCCAGCGCTATGCCGCAGTCTTCCACCGTGTGGTGATCGTCGATGTGCAGGTCGCCCTTGGCCTGCAGGGTGATGTCGATCAGGGAATGGCGGGCAAGCTGGTCGAGCATATGGTCGAAGAACCCGACACCGGTGTTCACGTCATACTGGCCGGTGCCGTCGAGGTTGATCGCGACCGCAATCTCGGTCTCGGCGGTTTTGCGGGTGATTTCGGCGGTGCGCATCGGCGTGCCCTTTTGGCTTGGGGATCGCGGTCTTATAGGGCGACGCGGGCGCGATGGGAAGCGATCAGCGCAGACCCCGCAAGCATGAGGCCCGACACCGTGGCGATCATGCCAGAGGCCGACAGGGTGAAGGGCAGCCCCACCCACAGCGGCGCATAGCCTGCAAGAATATAGCCAATCAGCGCCGAGGCGACGGCGAAGCTGAGCGAGGCCGCGAGTTGCGCGGGCAAGGTGCGGGTCAGCAGCCGCGCCGAAGCGGCAGGGCAGATCAGCATGGCGATGGTGAGGATCGAGCCTACGGCCTGAAAGGCGGCCACCGCTGCAAGGGCGGTGGCAGCAGTCAGTCCGGCACGCAGCCAGGCGACGGGGATGCCTTGGGTTTGGGCAAAGACCGGGTCAAAAGTCGCCAGCACCAGAGGCCGCCAGACCAGCCGCAGCGCGATGGCAAGGCCCGCCGCAATCAGGGTCAGGCGCAGCAGTTCGGGCGGAGGGGCACCCAGCCAGATCAGGCTTTCCAGATTGCCATAAAGCGCGTGTTCGACATCCAGATGCACGCCCGAGGTGCCGGTGGTTTCCAGCAGCACCACGCCAAGCGCAAACATCGTGGTGAAGACCACGGCCATCGCCGCCCCCGGCTCCAGCTGCGCGCGGCGGGTGACCCATTCGATCAGCAGCGCCGACAGCCCCGCCGCAACCAGCGCCCCTGCCCCCATCACCACGCCGCTGCCAGATCCGGTCAGCAGGAAGGCCGCGACAATGCCGGGCAGGACCACATGGCTCATGGCGTCGCCCAGCATGGCGCGGCGCGACAGCAGCAGGAAATTGCCGGGCAGTACGCAGGCAATGGCGGCGAGCGATGCGATCAGCATCGGCGGCAGCGAGAACAGCAGGAATTCATCCATCGCGCTTGCCCCGGATCAGCAGCGTCAGCGCGAAACCGCCCGCCGCCAGCAGCACGATCACCGGGCCGGTGGGCAGGTCGGGTACCGAGGCCGAAATGGCAGCACCAGTGTAGCCGCAGGCGGCCCCGATCAGCGCTGACAGGGAGGCGGTGCCGGTGACGGTCGTGCTCCACATCCTTGCCGTCACGGCGGGGGTGACCAGCAGTGCCACGATCAGGATCAGCCCGGTCACGTTCAGCCCGACCAGCACCACCGCCAGCACCAGCGCCATCAGCGCCGCGTCCATCCGGCGCGGCCTGACACCCATCATCTGCGCGTGCAGCGGATCGAAGGCGACCATGGCCAGCGGACGGCGCAGCGCCCAGAGCGCGCAGGTGACGGCCAGGCCGCCAAAGCCGATCACCAGCGCATCGGCGCGCAGCATCCCGGCGGTGGAGCCGAGCAGCACGGTTTCCAACCCCGCCGGGCGGCCGGTGCCAAGGCCCTGAATGAGCGTCAGAATCACGATGCCCGCGCCGTAAAAACTGGCCAGCACCGCACCCGTGGCAGCGTCTTCGTGCATCTGGCGGGCAAGGCGCTGCACCGCCCAAAGGCCCGCAGCGGCGGTCAGGGCCGCGCCCAGCATCAGCCCCGGCAGAAAGCGGCCATCGCCGCCAAGCGCCACCATGGCCAGAAAGGCCAGACCTATGCCCGGCAGGGTGGCATGGGCCATCGCATCCGACATCAGTGCGCGGCGGCGCAGGGTCAGGAACGCGCCCGCAGCCCCGGCCGCCGCGCCCAGCAGGGCGGCCCCAAGGCTGACCAGCGCGGCGTTGTAACCGGCTTGCAGCAGCAGGGCCTGCCAGATCATGCGGCGGGCCTTCGGGTAGGTTCGGCAGGGTCCAGCATCAGGGCGGGGCCATAGGCCTGCGCCAGTGCGGCGCGGGTGAAGGTATCGGCCACCGGACCTTCGGCGACGGTGCGGCGGTTCATCAGCAGCACCCGGTCGAAATAGGCGGCCACCGTAGACAGGTCATGATGCACGGCGACGATCGTCGCCCCGCCGTCGCGCAGCGATTTCAGCACCCCGATGATCGCAGCCTCGGTCGCGGCATCGACCCCGGCAAAGGGTTCGTCGAGCAGGAACAGATCCGCCCCCTGCGCCAAGGCGCGGGCCAGAAACACCCGTTGTTGCTGGCCGCCCGACAGGGCACCGATCTGGCGGCGGGCGAAATCCTGCATGCCGACGCGGGCCAGTGCCCCCATGGCATGCGCCGTCATCCGCCTGTCAATCCGGCCCAGCAGCCCGGTTTTGCGATAGCAGCCCATCAGCACCACGTCGATCACCCGGACCGGAAAGCTCCAGTCCACCGCCGCGCGTTGCGGCACATAGGCAATGCGGGGCATCGCCTGTGCCACCGGAACCCCGAAGGCGGCGACGGTGCCCTGCGCCTCGACCAGACCGAGTACGGATTTCAGGAAGGTGGATTTACCCGCCCCATTTGGGCCGATGATGGCGGTCATGCTGCCGATGGGGAAGTCAGCGGACGCCCCATCGAGTGCCAGCACATCGTTGTAGCGCAGGGTCAGACCCTGCACGGCAAGCGCGGTTTGGACCTTGGCCTGCACCGGCCTGCCTGCGCCATCCTCAGCCATGTGCGGCCAGGGCCCCAGAGGCCCCCCGCTCTGGCGCCGTACCGCCCAGTGCGCGGGTGATGGATGTGGCGTTGTGATCCATCATGCCGACCCAGGTGCCTTCATAGCTGCCGTCCGGCCCCATGGCGTCGGAAAACAGCTCCCCCCCGATGCGGACAGTATGGCCGCGGGCCGCGGCCCCTTCAATCAGCGCGCGCAGGGCGCGGTCAGAGACCGAGCTTTCGACAAACACCGCAGGCACCTGCCGGGCGACCAGCAGATCAACCAGTTCGGCAATGCGCGACAGACCGGCCTCGGAATCAGTGGAAATGCCCTGAACGCCTTCCACCTCCAGCCCGAAGGCGCGACCGAAATAGGCGAAGGCGTCATGGGCGGTGACCAGCAGACGCGATCCGGCGGGAATAGTATCGAGCGCCGTTTTGGCATAGCTTGCAATCGCCTCAACCTCGGCCCGGTAGGCGGTGCCACGCGCGGCCACATCGGGGGCGAAGGCGGCCAGCGTCGGCTCCATCGCCTGACTGACCTGCGCCCAGAGTGCGGGGTCAAACCAGATATGCGGGTCGGGACGGTCGGGATAGGCGGGATCGGCCAGCAAAAGGTCGGCTGGCAGGGTTTCGGCCACGGCCAGCACGGGAGAGTTTTGCGACAAGCCCGCCATCAGCTTGGCGAACTGCGCCTCAAGGTTCAGCCCGTGCCAGAGCACCAGATCGGCGCGCGACAGGGTCAGGATATCATTGCGGGTGGGCCGGTGGCCATGCGGGTCCATCCCCGGCCCGATCAGCGCGGTGACCGGCAGACCAGTCAGCGCCCGCGCGGCATCGGCGATCATGCCCGTCGTGGCGACGATGCGGGGCACCGTGTCGGCACCGGCAACGCGCGGGGCAATCGTCAGACCGGGCGCAAGGGCCGCTGCCATCAGCCCGATAAATCTGCGTCGCGCCAGCATGAGAGGTGTCCTGAGCAAGGGGTTTTTACAATTTCAGACTTATGCGAATTATTCTCAATGTCAATAGTTTTGCGAACCATTCTCAATATCATACCGCCGCAGATTGCGCGTGCCACTGCCCGGCATCGGCTTTCACAGGCTCGCAAACCCCGCTACACATCGTTTAAGCGCCTGTGAGGCAGGCAAAACAGCGGGAGACCCGATGCCCGATCCCGGCTCGACTCAGCGACAGGATTTCACCGTCATGGCCATCGGTCAGGCCGGGCGGCTGCAATATGAGGCGATCCTGCTGGCAGGCTCGCTGCGGCTGACCAACCCCGGCTTCTCCGGGCGGCTGGTGATCTGCGAACCGCAGCCGGGGCCGCTGTGGCAAACCGATCCGCGCATGAGTGTCGGCGCGCGGGAGGTGCTGAAAGGTCTGGGGGCCACGATTCTGCCGTTCGAGTCGCAGGTTTTCGGGCAGGCCTACCCCTATGGCAACAAGATCGAGGCGCTGGCCGCCCTGCCCGAGGCACCGTTTCTGTTTCTGGACACAGACACCCTGATCACCGGCGATCTGGCCACGGTGGTGTTTGATTTCATCCGCCCGGCCGCCAGCATGCGGCGCGAGGGGACATGGCCAAAGATAGAATTGTACGGGCCCGGATACAGCGCGATCTGGAAATCGCTTTATGACCGCTTCGGGCTGGACTTTGCCAGCTCGCTGGACCGGAGCCAGCCGGATGACTACTGGCAGCGCTATCTGTATTTCAACGCGGGCTGGTTCTTTCATGCCAGTCCCCGGCGCTTTGGCGCACGGTTCCTGACCTATGCGAAGTCAATCCGCGATGACCCGCCGCCCGAACTGGTGTTGCAGGAACTTGACCCATGGCTGGATCAGGTGGCGCTGCCGCTGGTGATCCATTCCCTTGGCGGCGGTCGGCCCGGCGTGGGGCACGCGGGGCTTGATGGCGATGTGACCTGCCATTACCGCACCCTGCCGCTGCTGTACGCCCGCGAAAGCGACCGGGCGGTCGAGGTGCTGGAGGCGGTGGCGAAAGACCCACCCCTGCGCCGGGTGCTGCGCGACCATCCGCCGGTCAAGGCGATGGTGCTGCAAAATCAGGGCCGCCGGGCGCGCGCACTGTTTGACCGCGCAAACCTGCCGCAGCGCGAACAGGTGATCCGCAACACGCTGAAACGTGAAGGGTTGTGGCTGCGCTGAACCCGGCTGCGCTAAAGCCGCAGGATGGGCCAGAGGGATGCCACCAGCAGCACCGCCATGGTCCAGTTGAACACCTGCAACCGGCGGTTGGTGGTCAGCCAGCGCCGCAACTGCTGGCCCGCCACGGTCCAGACCGAGACCGAAGGCAGGTTTACACACGCAAACACCACCGCCACCGTCAGCATGGCGGCAGCCCCCTGCCCGCCCGCGTAAACCGTCACCGCTGTCAGCGCCATCGCCCAGGCCTTGGGGTTGACCCATTGGAACGCCGCCGCCTGCAGGAAACTGAACGGGCGACCACCGACCGTGCCCTCTTTCGGGGCGGCGGCATGGGCGATCTTCCACGCCAGCCAGAGCATATACACGACTGAACCGAATTTCAGCGCCAGCCCCAGCGACGGCACGATCTGAAACACCTGCGCCAACCCCAGACCCAGCAGCAGCACCATCAACGCATGGCCAAGGCTGATGCCCAGCATATGCGGCAGGCTGCGGCGAAAGCCAAAGTTCGCGCCCGAGGCCAACAGCATCATATTGTTCGGCCCCGGCGTGACCGAGGTGACAAAGGCAAAGCCGATAAGCGCGGTGAGAAGGTCATATGTCACGGAACACTTGTGCCACGGGGCACGCCGCATAAAATTGCGATCTGCGGCGCGATATGGCATCATACACAACAAATGACGAAGATTGATCCGACAGACGAAAAGATATTGCGCGAACTGACCCGCGACGGCCGGCAATCCAATCTGGACCTTGCCGCCCGCATCAACCTGTCACCTTCGGCCACACTGCGCCGGGTGCAGGAACTGGAGCGGCAGGGCGTTATCAAAGGCTATCGCGCCGTGCTCGACCCTGTGGCCATGGGGGTGGGCTTTATCGCCTATGTCACCGTCGGGCTGAACAGCCACACCAAAGAATCACAAGAGGCGTTCGAACGCGCCATCGCCCGCGCCCCGCAAGTGGCCGAATGTCACAATGTGACCGGCACGGTCGAATATCTGCTGCGGGTCGAGGCGGCGGATCTGGCCGCCTATAAGCACTGGCATACAGATGTGCTGGGCGTCCTGCCGCAGGTCCGGTCGATCACCACCTTTGTCGTGATGGGCAGCCCGAAAGACATGCGCGCCTGACAAAATGCGCGACAGCCGGTTGCACCTTTCACAAATACTCCCGCGCGGCGCGCTCCCCGGTTCGCTGCCGGCCGCTCCGCGGGGAGTATTTGTGAAAGGGGCAATGCAAAGGGCCTGTTCTGCGTGTTTCAACTGGCACCCGGTTGATGGCCGCGACAATCCCCGGTAGCGTCCGGGGCACATTGCTCAGGGGGGACATCAGATGACCGACACAAGCAGCTACGGCTTTGACACTTTGGCCATTCATGCGGGGGCCGAGCCGGACCCGGCGACCGGCGCGCGTCAGGTGCCGATTTACCAGACCACGGCCTATGTGTTCCGCGATGCGGATCACGCGGCCAAACTCTTCAATTTGCAGGAGGTCGGGTATATTTACTCGCGCCTGACCAATCCTACGGTTTCGGCGCTGGCCAACCGGGTCTGTGCGCTGGAGGGCGGGGCCGGGGCGATCTGCTGCTCATCCGGTCATGCCGCGCAGATCATGGCGCTGTTTCCGCTGATGGGTCCGGGGCTGAACATCATCGCCTCGACCCGGCTCTATGGTGGCACGCTGACGCAGTTCAGCCAGACCATCAAGCGCTTTGGCTGGTCGGCCACCTTCGTCGATTTCGATGATCTGGCGGCGGTTGAGGCGGCGGTGGATGACAACACCCGCGCGATCTTCTGCGAAACCATTGCCAATCCGGGCGGCTATATCACCGATCTGGATGCGATTGCGGCCATTGCGAACAAGGTCGGCCTGCCGCTGATCGTCGACAACACCACGGCCACGCCGTACCTGTGCAAACCCATCGAGCATGGCGCGACGCTGGTCGTGCATTCGGCCACCAAATACCTGACCGGCAATGGCACGGTCACCGGCGGTGTGGTGGTTGATTCGGGCACGTTCGACTGGTCGGCCAGCGGCAAGTTCCCCTCCCTGTCGGAACCGGAGCCGGCCTATCACGGGCTGGCCTTCCACCCGGCGCTCGGCGCGATGGCCTTCACCTTCCATTCCATCGCCGTCGGCCTGCGCGATCTGGGCATGACGATGAACCCGCAAGGCGCGCACTACACACTGATGGGGATCGAAACCCTGTCGCTGCGGATGCAGCGGCATGTGGAAAACGCCGTTGCCGTGGCCCGCTGGCTGGAGGCTGATCCGCGGGTCGAGATGGTCACCTATGCCGGGTTGGACAGCAGCCCCTATGCCGACCGCATCCCACGGATCTGCCCGAAAGGCGCGGGTGCCCTGTTCACCTTCGGGCTGAAGGGCGGCTATGACGCCTGCGTCAAGCTGATCGACAACATGAAGCTGTTCAGCCATGTCGCCAATCTGGGCGACACCCGCAGCCTGATCATCCACCCGGCCTCGACCACGCACCGCCAATTGTCGGAAGCCGATCAGATCAAGGCAGGGGCGGCGCCGAATGTGGTGCGCGTGTCGATCGGAATCGAGGATCTGGCCGATATCATCGCCGATCTGGATCAGGCGATGGACGCCGCAACTGCCTGAGCTTTGTCTGACAGCAACCTGAAAATAAATGAAATCTGCCGGGCGCGGCGCGATGCGCGCCCGGCAGGATGTACCCCTTACTGGGCGATCTCGAACACGACGGTGACCGATGATGTGGTGGCGACTTCGCCCGCCGCCACCGGCACCGCGCCTGCCGAGTCCGCAGACTGGCGGAACATCGGCTGCGGCGGCACATAGCCACCGCCTTCAGTGATCGACACGATCGGGCCAAGCGTTGCCCCGGCGGCTTCAACCAGCAGCGTGGCACGGGCGCGGGCATCCTCTACCGCGGCCTTGCGCGCGGCATCCATCGCAGGGCGCGGTTCGGACAGGCCAAAACTCAGCCCATTCAGGGTATTGGCCCCGTCCTGGATGGCGGCGTCGATCACTTGCCCCAGCCCGTCCAGATCGCGAATCCGCACGGTCAACTGGTTCGATGCGGTATAGCCGTCGATACGCGGGCGCACACCGCTGTCATAGCCGGTCCAGTTCGGGTTGATCGACAGGTTGGTGGTCTGCATGTCGCGGTCACCGATGCCCGCCGCTTTCAGCCGGGCCATCACGGCGTTGAGCGCCTCGGTATTGCTGGCCATGGCGGCGACGGCCGTCTCGCCAAGGGTGGTGACGCCCAGCGACAGGGTGGCGATGTCGGGGATGCCGTCCACCACGCCTTCGCCGGTAACGGTGATCTGTGCGGTCTGGGGTGCCGAATGTGGGGCCGTCTGTGCGACGGTCTGGGCCTGTACCGCCGTCAGCGCGGTGGCCGAAAGCAGGGTGGCGATAAGGGTGGCGTGCAGAATGCGCATGATGTCTTCTCCTAAAGATGCAATCAGTTTCCGGACATGGAACGCAGGCCGCAAGGCGATCCTTGGCGCATCACGGGGCTTTTTCTTTCATTCGGCGGAAAGCTGCTGTAGGAAAGACTTAGCCAGCAAGAGGCGGTTTCCGCAGCTTGTATCCTCATGCTAGACGCCGGACATGACACCCAGCTTTGCCCTGAACCTGACCGAAGACAGCATCTCGCTTTTGCACCGGACAACCGGGGGCTGGCGGGATCTGGGGGTTGTGGCCTTTGACACGCCCGATCTGGGGGCGGCGCTGGACGATTTGCGCAGCCTCGCAGAGGGGCTGTCGCCCAAGGGCCTCACCACCAAGCTGATCATCCCCGAGTCGCAGATCCTGTATCTGCAGATCGATGCGTCCGGGCCGGATGACGCCAGCCGCCGCGCCCAGATAGAGGCGGCGCTGGACGGGCGCACGCCCTATGCCCTGGATGAGCTGATCTACGACTGGTCGGGCAGCGGCCCCACCGTGACTGTGGCGGTCGTGGCGCGCGAAACGCTGGCTGAGGCGGAAGGATTCGCAACCGAACACAGGTTCAACCCGGTGGCCTTTGTGGCAAGCCCGGAGTCCGGGTTTGACAAAGAGCCGTTCTTTGGCCCCTCGGCTCTGGCCGCCAGCCTGTTGAAACCGGGCCAGCAGGTAAAGCCGGATGCAATGCCGGTCAGGATTGTCGGGCAAGAGTCGCCGCCCGCAGCGGTGGCTGCGTTTGCAGAAGACTCCGCCGTTTTTGCCGGTGCGCCTGCGCAACCAGTACAAAAGGATGTGGTTGAGCCGGTTGCGGAACCGGTTTCGCAAAGCGCTCCTGCCGAGGACGCGCCCGTGACGGCCGCGCCCGATTTGCCCGAACCTGAGGTCCCGGTGCCCGCCGCGCCCGCGCCGGAGTTGCCAGATCCCGCCCCCGTGCCAGAGCCCGCCCCTGCGCCGCAGCCCGATCTGCCAGCACAGAAGACCGCGTCCGAAAGTCCGGCGACCGCGCCGGATCTGCCCCCCGCCCTGCCAGCCCGGCCGGATTTTGCGCCTGTGCAACGCACAGAACCGGTTGCACCGCCCGCGCCGAACGCGCCCGCGCCAGAGCTGCGCAATGATCCGTCGCGGCTGACCGAGGTGTTGGCAAAGGCCACAGCTGCCGAGGCCGAAGCCCCGATGGCGGTGGACGTGCCGACCGAAGACGGGACGGATGAAGACGGTGCGGACATACCACCGATGCCAGCCGGGGCGCGTGGCCCGGTGGTGTCGACGCAGATACCGCCGTCTGACGAATTGCCGCCGCCGCCATCTGCGGCGGCACTTTCGGCTTTTGCAAGCCGCCGGCCCGCCGATGGCGCGCCACGCCCCTTGGGGGCCGCAACGCCCGGTCCTGACCGGGGCACGGCCCAGCCGGTGGTCCCTGCGGCGGTGCGCCCGGCGCTGGGTGCCAAGCCGGTGGTCGAACGGCCCGCAGCCGCGCGACCTGCCCCGAAATTCAGCTATGACGATCCGGCACCGCCGCCATCGCGGCTGCCCGGCGACCCGCCCACGCCGCAGCCCGCTGCGGCTGGCAAGACCGCCAAAGGCTTCCGCGGACTTGGCACGCTTGTCACGGCCCCCAGCATTCCCGGCACCCGCAAGAAAAAGCCCGTCCTGAACGGTACCGCCACCAATGCGGGCAAGCCTGCGGCTCTGTCCGCCGGATCAACACTGACCGCGCCGCTTGATGGGGCACCGACCACGGCCGCTGTCCGGGCGGCGTCACAATCGCTCGGACGCCAGCAGCCGGTGTCGCCTGACGCGATTGCCCGGGGCCTCAGCGCGCGCGGGTTACCTCAGCGCGGCAAGCCGAAATATCTGGGCCTGATCCTGACGGCGGTGCTGCTGCTGTTGCTGGCGCTGGTCGCGGCATGGTCATCCTACATTCTGGTAAAGGATGACGACGCGGCGACCGAGATCCAGTTTGCCGGCTTCGATGATGAGGCGATTGCGGATGGTCAGGTGCCGGATGCAGAGGCTGAGATGCTGGCCGATCTGGAGGATGATGCAGATCTGCCGGTCGATGTTGACCTAACGGCACCCGCAGAAACCGCCGCTGCGGAGCCTGCCCTGGATGTGGCTGAAGCGGCCCCCGCCGAAGATGTTGCGGTTGTTGCCCCCGTGGTTGCAGAACCAGCGCCGCAGACCGGCATGCAGGAAGTGGTGGCCGAGGCCACCCAGCCCGGCGCGGCCAATCAGGACGAGATCTTCCTTGCCGGAATGGACGCTCCGCCCACTCTGAACGATCCGCTGGTGTTGTCGGCACCCGCAGCACAAGGCGATGCCCCCCCCGCCGCGCAAATGCCGCCACCGCCTTTTGGCACGGTGTATCAGTTTGACGACAATGGCCGGATCGTGCCCACTGCCGATGGCATCCTGACGCCCGAAGGGGTGTTGCTGGTGGCCGGACGCCCCTCTGTCGTACCGCCACAACGTCCTGCAACCATCGCGGCTGCGGTATCAGAGGCGGTTACGCAAGCTGTCGCAGCACCCGTGCCCGCTGAAACCGCAAACCCGGCCGCCGTGCCGCCTGCGGCCGGTGACGTGCAGCCCGCACAGACCTTTGCTGCTGATCCTTCGCTGTCTTCGGCCCGCCCGCGTCTGCGCCCCGAGGGGCTGGCCCCGGCATCAGCCACCGGAGACGATGCCGCGCTGGACGACCCGTCGCTGGCCCCGGCAGAGGACAGCCGCTTTGCGAGCCTGCGCCCCCGCCTGCGCCCCGCAGCGATTCTGGCGGCAGGAGAGGCTGCGCGCGCGGCCTCTGCCTCTGCCTCATTGGCGGTAGAGATGGCCGTGGCCGAAGCCGCCCCGGATGGCAGCCTGAGCCCGCTTGCAGTTTCGGTCTCACGCGTGCCCGCGCCGCGCCCTCGCGACATGACCCGTGCGGTCGAGGCGGCTGTGGCGGCGGCAACCCGGCAGTCACAACCGCAGGCCGTGGCCGCAGCTTCTACAGCGGCACGGCAGCCTTCTGCTGCGGATGAGGCGGATGACGAACCCGAAGTGGCGACAGCCGCCCCGGCGATTCCAACCCGTGCCAATGTGGCCAAGCAGGCCACCTTTGTGAATGCGATCAACCTGTCGAAGATCAATCTGATCGGCGTTTATGGCACGCAATCCAAGCGCTATGCCTTGGTGCGGCAGGCGAATGGCCGCTATCGCAAGGTCAGTGTCGGCGACAATCTTGACGGTGGCCGGGTACAGGCGATCACCGCATCGGAAGTGCGCTACCAGAAGGGCGGGCGGATGCTGGCCCTCGCGATGCCCAAGGGCTGAGGGGTGGCCGGTGGGGCTCAGGCCCCGCTGACCCCCGCCTCGGCAAAGCTGGCCATGCCCGAATGACAGGCTACTGCCCCCTGAACGATCCCCAACGCAAGCGCCGCGCCCGAGCCTTCGCCAAGGCGCAGGCCAAGGTTCAGCAACGGCTGCTTGTCCAGCGCTACAAGCAGACCGGCGTGCCCCGCCTCGGCGCTGACATGGCCGGCAAGGCAATGGTCAAGCGCGCCGGGCTGTGTCCGGTGCAGCACCAGCGCCGCAGCACAACAGATGAACCCATCCAGCACCACCGCAACCCGTTCAGCCCGCGCGCGGGCAATGGCACCCGCCATGGCCGCAATTTCGCGCCCGCCAAGGCAGCGCAGCACCTGCAACGGGTCTGACAACAGGGCAGCATGGGCGGCAAGGCCCGCGCGTACCACATCAGCCTTGCGGGCAAGGCCATGATCATCCACGCCGGTGCCCCGGCCCACCCAATCCTCTGCCACGCCGCCCAGCAGCGCGGTGGCGATGGCGGCGGCAGAGGTGGTGTTGCCGATGCCCATTTCGCCGGTGACCAGCAGATCAGCCTGCGGGTCCACCGCGTTCCAGCCCGTGGTCAGGGCAGCGACAAGCTCTGCCTCGGTCATCGCGGGGCTTTGGGTGAAATCGGCGGTGGGGTGGTCAAGGTCGAGCGCGTGCACCGTCATTGCCGCCCCAAAGGTTTTTGACAACTGGTTGATCGCCGCGCCGCCGTGGCGGAAGTTGACGACCATCTGCGCCGTCACCTCGGGCGGGAAGGCCGACACACCGCGCGCGGCAATGCCGTGATTGCCGGCAAAAATCACCACCTGCGGCGCGCTGGCCTGTGGCCTCTCCCTGCCCTGCCAACCCGCCAGCCAGATCGCCAGATCCTCCAGCCGCCCCAAAGACCCGGGGGGTTTGGTCAGTTGGCCATTGCGTGCCGCCGCCGCCGCGCCTGCGGCAGGGTCAGGTGCGGGGAGCGTGGCGAGATGGGAGCGAAAGCTGTCGAGGGTGGTGAAGGGCGCGGTCATGCCGGGGTTCCTGCGTTGCAAGGGGCTGGGGCCTTGGCTACAGACTGGGCCAGAGGATTTCCAGCCGGGAAAGGTCGGTATGACAGCCAAACGCGACAGGCCGGTGTGGATTCCGGCCGATCTTGCCTCGGCCTTCGGGTTGCTGAGCCGCCTGCCCCTTCCGCAAACCCGCCACCACCGCGCGGCAGCCTGCTGGGCCTGGCCGCTGGTGGGGCTGGTGGTGGGCGGGCTGGCTGCAGCTGCGGGATGGGCGGCGGTGGCCGCTGGCCTGCCGGTCGGGCTGGCGGCGGCGCTGGTGCTGGCGGTCGGCGCGATGGCCACCGGCGCGCTGCACGAAGACGGGCTGGCCGATACAGCCGACGGGCTGTTCGGGGGCTGGACGCCTGAACGGCGGCTGGAGATCATGAAGGACAGCCATATCGGCAGCTATGGCACGCTGGCGCTGCTGCTGGTGGGTTTGGCTGCATGGTCGGCGCTGGGGGCGCTGCTGACCGCCGGCGCCTATGGGGCGATTGTGGCGGCGGCGGCACTGTCGCGCGCGCCGATGGCGCTGATCATGGCACTGATGCCGCAGGCGCGGGCCAATGGGCTGTCGCATTCGGTAGGGCAGCCCCCGCTATGGGCGGCGCTGTGTGCTTCGGGCGTGGCGATGCTGATCGCGCTGCCGCTTGGGCCAGTGGCCGGGGTGATGGCGGTTGCGGCAGCACTGGCCGCGATGGCGGTGGCGCTGCTGGCCCGGGCGCGGATTGGCGGGCAGACCGGGGATATTCTGGGGGCCAGTCAGCAAATGGCCTCTCTGGCGGCGCTGGCCGCTGCGGCGGGCTGGCTGGCATGAAAACGGCGGCCCCGATGGGCCGCCGTTTCCTGTAACATAAAGATCGGATCAAGCGGCGCGGCTGACCAGAACGTCATCGACGGTCTTGGCAGCAGAGCCTGCATCAACGCCGGACACAGCGGCGACTTCGCGGGTCAGACGCTCCAGCGCGGCTTCGTACAGCTGACGTTCGGAATAGGATTGTTCGCGCTGATCATCGCTGCGGTGCAGGTCGCGCACCACTTCGGCAATGGCCATCAGATCACCGGAGTTGATCTTTTGCTCATATTCCTGTGCGCGGCGCGACCACATGGCCCGCTTGACCTTGGCCTTGCCTTTCAGCGTATCCAGCGCCTTGGACACCACATCGGGGGCCGACAAGGCGCGCATGCCGATTTCGGTGGCTTTGTGCGTGGGAACCCGCAGCGTCATCTTGTCCTTTTCAAAGGTGATGACGAACAGCTCCAGCTTGAATCCGGCGATTTCCTGCTCTTCAATGGACATGATCTTGCCCACGCCATGAGCGGGATATACAACGAATTCATTCGGGCGGAACTCGGGTCTTTTGGACTTGGTCATTCAGTCGCTTCCTAACAGCGGAGGCCCTCTGGCGACAAAAGTACCGCCCGGACATGAAAATGTCCGGCGATGCGGTGGCAGATGTCACAAGAATGTCCACCTCAGGCGAGCAGCGCTGAGCGGATGTCAGGCGTCCATGGTTGTTTGTCATATATGTATAGCACAAAATTCACCTGATTCCAACTGCCGCAAACCCGGGCACCCCGGGTATCTGCCATTGAAATCATTGAACTTTCCCAAGCCACGCCGAATCAGCATGGCAGCGTTGCCGAATCACGTGTCAATAAGTGCTCAGCTGCCCTCGCCCGGCGCTTCGGAAAAATACTTATCGCGTTTGTCTTTTTCGCCGTCCCGCGCCTCGGCTTCGGGCAGCGGGTCCCGGCGGACTGTGATCACAGGCCACATTTCCGAATACTTGCGGTTGAAAGAGACCCAGGCATCCATATCCGGTTCTGTGTCCGGGCGGATCGCATCGGCGGGGCATTCGGGTTCGCACACGCCACAGTCGATGCATTCATCAGGGTGAATGACCAGCATGTTTTCGCCTTCATAGAAGCAGTCCACCGGACAGACTTCGACGCAGTCGGTGTATTTGCAGGCGATACAGTTATCAATCACCACATAAGTCATCGGATCAGGCCCTTGGATTGGTCGGGTCACTAGCTAGTGCAAGCCGGGGGATCATTCAAGCGCCTCTGGCAGCGCTTGCGGGTCGAGGTCGAGATAAAGCGCCTGCGCCTCGGCCGCCGGGCCGCGCCGCTCGCCAAGGGCCAGAACCCTGATCACGCGGATCTGCTTGCCCTGAGCAAAGGTCAGCACGTCGCCGGTGCAGATGCCGTGGCCGGGTTTGCGGGTGCGCTGGCCGTTCACCCGGCAATGGCCGCTTTCGATCACGTCGGCAGACAGGCCGCGCGATTTGAAAAACCGCGCCTGCCACAACCATTTATCCAGCCGCAGACGCGGCCGGGTGTCGGGCGCGGGCTTAGCCCCCGGCCCGGCCAAGCCTCAGACCTTGCCCTTCAGCGCCAGCAGCGCAGCAAAGGGGTTGTCAGGGTCGATCGGTTTGTCGGCACGCTGCGGGCGGGCCTCAAACTGGCGCGGCTTGTTGTCGTTGCGATCCGGACGGTCGCCCTTGCCCTTGCCGCGATCCCCCTTGCCATAGGGCTTGCCGTCACCTTGCGGGCGCGGGCCACGATCACCCTGCGGCCTGTCACCCTGCGGTTTGTCGCCGCGTGGGCGGTCTGACTTCGGGCGGTCGCCTTTCGGCCGATCTCCCTGCGGCCGATCTCCCTGCGGACGGTCACCCTGTGGGCGATCCCCTTGCGGACGGTCGCCTTGCGGGCGGTCCCCTTGTGGCCGGTCGCGGCGTTCGCCCTGCGGGCGGGCGCCGCGTTCGGGGCGGGCGTTGCGCGGCTTCGGAGCCCAGGTGAAGGTGTAGAACGACTCCATCTCTGGCGCTGCGGGTTCCGCTTCAGGCTCCGCCGGTTCGGGCTCTGGCACCGGGGCCAGCACCGAAACCTCTTCGGGAATCGGGTTCTGCGGCGCATCGGGGTCGACAGCGGGCAGCACCACAACCGGCTCTGCCGCCTTGACCTTGGCGCGTTCGGCCTTTTCACCCTTATAGCCCAGACCGGCCATCAGATCGGCGAACTGGTCCAGCGTCATGCCGGTGATCGACAGCATGTCCGGCGTCGCCTCAAACCCGGCGCGGCTGTCTTTCTGGCGCAGGATATCGGCCAGACGTTCCAGCATGTCGATGCGGATCGCACGGCTGCCCGCCGGGTGATAGCCTGCCAGCGTGTAATGCTCTTTCGGCACCTCGGCCACGTTGGGAATCGTCACCAGCCCGGGGGGCGGGCTTTCGGGGAATTCGTCCAGACCATTCCACAGCGACCACAGCACCAGCCGCAGACGCGTTGGCGCAGGTTTCAGCAGCAAGGGCAGGAAGATGGTGAACTGGCCAAAGCGCACGCCATGCTTGCGCAGGGCACCGCGCGCTTCCTGATCCAGTTCCTTGACGTCATTCGCCACAACGTCGCGCGGCAGAACGCCAAGGCCTTCGACCAGACGGAAGGCAAAGCCGCGGGCCAGCCCGGCAAGGGTTTCGTCCCGGCTCATCGCGGCCAGCGGCTCAAACTGCGCGGCCACTTTGCGGTCGATGAAATGCTGCAGGCGGCGGCGGACTTTTTCCACCACCTCGAACCCGGCTTCGTCATCGACGAAAGCCTCAACAGACGGGCGCAGCGCCTCGGCGCCCTTGACCAGCTTGCCGACCGCGGTGGTGCCCCACATCAGGCCCCCCTGCTCGGTGAAATCCATCTCGGTGTCGGGCGCGTTGTAGAAACGGTCCGCCCGCAGGTGGAATTCGGGCTTGAGCGCCTGAACGGCGGCCTGCGCCATCACCTTCGCCTCATCGGGGGAGGTGCTGGCATCCTGCCGGAACCGGAATCCCTCCAGCTTGCCGACAAACTCGCCCTCAACGGTCACTTCGCCTTTGTCATTCACCTCGGCCACGAGGGTCTCCTTCTGTTTCAACCGGCGAAGCAGAACGCTGGTCCGCCGGTCTACAAATCTCTGCGTCAGTCGTGCGTGTAACGCATCTGACAGGCGGTCTTCTACAGCGCGCGTCTCGTCGCGCCAATGGCTTTCGTCATCAACCCAGCCTTTGCGCTGTGCAATGTAGGTCCAGGTGCGAATATACGCCAACCGTTTGGAAATGGCATCGATATCGCCATCGGTCCGGTCGATTCTGGCCACTGCCTTGCCGATCCAGTCCGAAGGCACTCTGCCCCCACCCAAGCCCCGGCCGCAGAGGTATTCGAAAATCGTCGCCAGCAGGCCCGCATGGTCGCTGTCACTGGACCCGCGAAAGTCGGGGACGCGGCAGACATCCCATAGCAATTGCACACGTTTGGGGGTGGTCAGGCGGTCGCGCACCTCGGCCATTTCCACCAGCGCCTTGAGGGCGAGCACATCATCAGCGTCGCGGGCGCGGGTCAGCCATTCGTTGGAGGTGTGTTCCTCCAGACTGCGGATCAGGCGGTCGGCGGTGCCGAAATCCAGCTGATGATTGCGCCACATCAGTTTGCGGACCGGGGCGAACTGGTGGTTCTCGATAGCCTCGATGACATCCTCATCAATGGGCCGCGCTTCGCCCGTCACGCCGAAGGTGCCGTTTTCCGTGTGACGCCCGGCCCGGCCCGCGATCTGCGCCAGCTCTTGCGGGAAAAGCCCGCGCATCCGGCGGCCATCGAATTTGGCGGTGGCGGAAAAGGCGATGTGCTTGATGTCAAGGTTCAGGCCCATGCCGATGGCATCGGTGGCGACCAGATAATCAACATCGCCGTTCTGATACAGCGCCACCTGCGCATTGCGGGTCCGGGGGGAAAGCGCGCCCATAACCACGGCGCAACCGCCCTTTTGCCGGCGGATCAGTTCAGCAATGGCATAGACGTTTTCAACCGAAAACCCGACGATGGCACTGCGTGGCGGCATCCGGCTTATCTTTTTCGAACCTGTGTAGGTCAGCGTGCTGAACCGCTCGCGCTTCAGGAAGGTCACGCCCTGCACCAGCCCGGCAATCGCCGGGCGCATGGTTTCTGCCCCCAGAAACAGCGTTTCATGCAGGCCACGCGCCCGCAACAGCCGGTCAGTGAAGACATGGCCCCGGTCCGGATCAGCACAAAGCTGAATCTCGTCTATCGCCACAAAATCCGCGCCGATTTCCAGCGGCATCGCCTCTACTGTGCAGACCCAATACTGGGTGCGGTCGGGCACGATGCGTTCTTCACCCGTCACCAGCGCCACGACCGATGGGCCGCGCAGCGCGACAATCCGGTCATACACCTCTCGCGCCAGCAGGCGCAGCGGCAGGCCGATGACCCCGGTGCGGTGGCCCAGCATCCGGTCGATGGCGTAATGCGTCTTGCCGGTGTTGGTCGGCCCAAGGACCGCCGTGACCCGGCCCGTGGTCGCGCTCATCCTGTGTGCCTTTACGCCCTGCCGTTACAGATCAGTACCTGCGACCTTTGCCTCAAGCCGCTGCACCGACTGTGATACGCCGCGCAGGTTGGGATGTATAGCCAGGGCGGCGCGATACACTTCCAGCGCCTTTTGCGGATTGTTCAGTTCCTCATACATCGCGCCAAGCCCGGCCATGGCCCCGAAATGCCGTTCGTTGAGCGTCAGGGTGCGGGCAATATCTGCGATCGAGGGGCCGAACTGCCCCGCCTGATAATAGGCAGCGGCGCGACCATTCCAGCCTTCGGCAAACTCCGGCGCGTGGTCGGTCAGCGCGGTGAAATGATCAATCGCCTCGGCCGGGTTGCCTGCGGCAAGCGCATCGCGCCCACGTTGCAGCAAAAGATCCATCGCCGGAGATCCGCTTTTTGACCATTCATTCCAGATTTCCCGCTCCAGCCGCGCGGCGGCGCGGGCATCGGCAGATTTCAGCTTGTCGAACATCCCATCAAGCGGTTCTTCCGCCCCGGCGGTCGCCGTCAGCAGAAAAACTGCGAAAAGTGCCGCAACGATAGGATTGAGAAACTGACGATGAACTTTCATATGATGATGGTAGCGCATTGGCGCAGAAACACCATATCCAAGCCCTCACAAGGCAGAGAGGAATTTGTATGAGCGACGTGGTAACAGAAGCCGTCGACGTGCTGTCAAAAAAACTGTCCGGCGGTTTTGACGGTGTCGCAAAATTCGTGATCGAAGGCGAAGGCGCAATCATGCTGGACCCGACGGGCGTGCGCGCGGGCGATGACCCGGCAGATGTGACGATGACCGCCAGTGCCGAAGTGTTCAAACGCATTCTGGACGGCGATCTGAACCCGACCATGGCCTTCATGCAGGGCAAGCTGGCAGTCGATGGCAGCATGGGTCTGGCGATGAAGCTGGGTTCGGTTCTGGGGTGACGGCAGGCGCGCTCCTTCCGGCACCGTTTTATGCCGATCTTGCCCTTGGCCCCCAGGGTGGGGAAGCGTTCTGGCTGACGGCTGAGGATGGGCTGCGCATCCGTGCCGGGGTCTGGCCGGTTGGGGCAAAGGGTACGGTGCTGCTGTTCCCCGGCCGCACTGAATATGCCGAGAAATACGGCATGGCAGCCGCGGACCTGCAGGCGCGCGGCTATGCGACAGTGGCTATCGACTGGCGCGGGCAAGGGCTTGCGGACCGGATCTTGCCGGACCGCATGATGGGCCATGTCGGGCGGTTTCAGGATTATCAGCTGGATGTGCAGGCAGTTCTGGCGCTGGTCAGGCGGCTTGGCCTGCCCGAGCCGTTGTATCTGCTGTCGCATTCGATGGGCGGGGCGATTGCCTTGCGGTCGCTGATGCGGGGGCTGCCGGTGAAAGCCGCCTCGTTTTCGGCCCCGATGTGGGGCATTGCGATGGCCGCCTGGATGCGGCCCTTTGCCCAGCCGGTGGCGCAGCTGTCGGGCTGGTTTGGCCGCGCGCACCGCTTTGCCCCCAGCACATCGGAAAAAAGCTATGTGCTGGAGGCCGAGTTTGGCGGCAATGTGCTGACCAACGACCCGGACATGTGGCGCTACATGAAGCGGCAGGTGGTGGAACGTCCGGAACTGGCACTGGGCGGGCCGAGTCTGGCCTGGCTGCAGACGGCACTCATGGAATGCCGCGACATGTCGCTGGCCCCTGCCCCGGATTACCCGGCGCTGACCGCCCTGGGCAGCGCGGAAAAGGTGGTGGATGTCGCCCCGGTGCATCTGCGGATGGCAGGCTGGCGGCGCGGGCGGCTGGAACTGTTTGCGGGCGCCGAACACGAGATTCTGATGGAAACTCCGGACCGCCGGCAGCGGTTCTTTGACATGACGGCAGAACTGTTCGACGCGCATCCCTAAGCGGCCGGCCGCGCGCGGCGCCCGATGGGGGCCGCCCTGCGCGGTCTGTCTGGAAAACAGCAATCCGGGCGCGCGGTGCGCCGGGTCAGATCGTGATCTGACTGAATCCGTCGCGCAGGGCGTGGGACCAGGCGTCGCTCATGGCGCGGAAGGATTCGTCCCCCGCCTCGATCCGGCGCAGGGTGCCGATGCGCAGCTCATCGCGGATGACCACGCACAGATCCAGCGGCATGCCGACCGACAGGTTGGAGCGCAGCGTCGAGTCCATCGACAACAGCACCGCCTTTTGCGCATCGCTGAGCGTTGTGGTGGGCTTCACCACCCGGTCGAGGATGGGTTTGCCGTATTTGTGTTCGCCGATCTGCAGGAAAGGCGTGTCTTCGGTGGCCTCGATGAAATTGCCTTCGGGGTAGATCAGGAACATCCGCATGCCGCCGCCCTTGCGCTGACCGGCGACGATCATCGTGGCGCTGGCACCCTGCGCCATGGAGAGTTTTTCATCAATGTCGCGCCGCACCCGCGCCAGCACATCGCCAATGATTTCGGCAACCGCGAGCATGGTCGGGGCCAGCAGGACCGAGGTTTCGGGCGTGGCGTCGGGGCTGTCAATCGCGTCGCGCAGGCGTGCGATGGTGGTTTGGGTGACCGACAGACTGCCTGCGGTCAGCACTGTGATGATCCGCTCGCCCGGGTTTTCGAAATGAAACATCTTGCGATAGGTGGCGATGTTGTCGAGACCGGCGTTGGTGCGGGTGTCCGACAGCAGCACCATGCCTTCATTCAGCAACAGGCCGACACAATAGGTCATTTCAGGGTCCCCATGACGTTCCGCTGCACGCTATCGCCGGGGCGCGGGGATGGAAAGGGGCGATGATGCTGCGCGCGGCCCCGACCGCCAGATCACAGGCTGGCAAGCACGATCAGGGCGGGGCCACTGGCCAACTGCATCGCGCCAAGCACCAGGACAGCCGTTGCACCGATGCGGAAAAAGCGGCTTTGCCAGAATTTGCGGCGGGTCGCTGCCGTCTCGGCCATGACGGGTGCATCCGCGAGGGGCTCGGTTTCGAACAGGGCCGGCAAGGTGTGTTTCCGGGGAAGGACCGGACCGGCGCTGTGATCCTGTTGGTGGTCCGGCGGGGATGGGTCCGATGCGGAGATGTCAATCGGCTGGGACTGGTCCAGCGCCTCAAGAAATTGACCCAGCCGAAACACATCGCCGCCCTCGGCAGCCTCTTCCGGCCCCGGCAAGGCAAAGCCGGGTGCGTTTTCGGCAAGCCGGTGGATCAGATCCAGACGCGCCGCTTCATCGCTGGCGGGATAATGACCGGCGGGAGCGCCGGATTTATAGGTGTTCAGACCGAAGCCCGACTCGAGCAGGTATTTTCGCAGGTCAGGGGGCGCGCGGCGCAACGCATCAGCCGTGCGCGGGTCGCGGAACAGGGCCACGGTGGCAGACTCGCGTTCCGGACCAGTGCTGAAATCTTCCAGCATCCCGGCAAGGCGTGGATCAGTGGTTCCGAAATCCGGAATGATCCTGAAAATGTCAAAGTCATAGGCCAAGGCCATGGTGTATCCCCTGCGATCCTGTCGCAAGGGGCACGCTGCCCCCAGGATGTGGCAAGAGCGCGGCAAAATAAGGGAATTTACCGCAAAATCCCTGCTATTGCTGTGTCTGCGACTGGGTTTGCGACGCCTGCACCGTGACCGAGACGTCAAGGCTTTCTTCACCCTGCCCGCGCGCGATGCCCCGGATCATTGCAGCGTGCGGCGAATCAAGCCCCGAGCCCAGCCGGATGTAGCGGTCATCCGGGCAGCAGCGGTTGGCGGCATCAAAGCCCACCCAGCCCAGCCCGGCGATAAACACCTCGGCCCAGGCATGGGCGGCCTCGGCTGCCGCGCCGTCAACGCCGACCAGAAGGTAGCCCGAAACATAGCGCGCGGGCAGGCCGATGTGGCGCGCCACCGCAATCACGGCATGGGCCTGATCCTGACAGACGCCAGTGCCCTGCGCCAAGGCTTCGGCGGCGGTGGTGTGGGCGTTGGTGGTATCTGCCGTATAGACAATGGCGTCCGACACCCGTGCAGAGATATCATGCGCGGCGGCCAGCGCATCCTGCGCCGGCGTCAGTCCATCGGCCAGTGCGGCCAATGCTGCATCGGCCTCGGTCGGGTGGGTGCTGCGCAGATAGGCTTCCGGCGGTGTCAACTCTTTATGGCCGCGCAGCACGCCGGCCATATCGACGGTTTCAATCTGGCCGGTCACCCGCACGGTGATTTCATTGACCGGGCCAAGCACGGTCCAGCCCTGCACCCAATCGCCCGCGCCATCGCGGAAACCGCCGCCCATCTGGCCATCGCTGACGCTGACTTTCCAGCGGATCATCTTTTGCCCGGCGCATTGCGACGGCATCAGCCGGTGGCTTTGCACCACGCCGCGCACTGGCTGGTCGTAGAAATAGCGGGTGACATGATCAACACTCAGCAACATCAGCGCACATCCCCATTCAGATAGCAGTCGCGGACAACAGACCCGGCATGCGCCATATCCCCGATAAAGCGGCTGAGGAATTCGTGCAGCCCTTCTTCAAAAACATCCTCGACCCGCAGTTCGGCCAGTTCGGCATGAATGCCGCGCGCCCGTTCCTGCGCAAAGGTCTTGCGCTGGTAGCTGCGCGCCAGACGGTCCAGATGGTTGGTCATGCCTTCGACACAGGTGATCAGGCTGCGCGGGCATTGCGGGTTCAGGATCAGGAAATGCGCAATCTTGGCCGCCGTCACCTCGCCCCCATAAGCCCAGTGAAACGCCCGGTGCGAGGACATGGCGCGCAAGAGCGTGGTCCATTGGTAATTGTCGAGACCCGAGCCGACAAATTCGATCTTTGGCAACAGGACATAATATTTCACATCCATCAGCCGGGCGGTGTTGTCGGCGCGTTCCAGATAATAGCCAAGATTCAGGAAATCCCAGCCATCGTTGCGCAACAGGGTGGCGTCAATGGACCCGCGCACAAGGGCGGTGTTGCGCATGGTCCAGTCGGTCAGCAGTGACAGGTCCAGCTCTGACCGCGGGCGGCGTTCCAGCTGGCGCAATTCCTGAAACGCGGTGTTGAGCGCATCCCAGACCTGCGTGGTCAGGGCCGTGCGCACGATGCGCCCGTTTTCACGCGCCGCCGTGATGCACGACATCACAGAAGACGCGTTGTCGCTGTCAAAAAAGAACCAGCTTTCCAGATTGCGCTGGACGGCATCGCCGTATTTCTTGGCGAACCCGTTGGCGGTGCCGCTGGCGTGCAGCAGCGATTCCCATTCGTTGCGATAGCCTGCCGCCGAGGGCATCAGCGCGATGCGCGCCCCCACCTCCAGCAGTCGGGCCGAGGTTTCAGCACGCTCCAGATAGCGGGCGAGCCAGAAGAGGTTGTCTGCGGTTCTGCTCAGCATGATGTGTTCACTCCGCCAGCACCCAGGTATCCTTGACGCCCCCGCCCTGCGACGAGTTTACCACCAGCGACCCTTCGGTCAGCGCCACGCGGGTAAGGCCACCCGGCACCAGTTCGATCCGCTCGCCCACCAGACAATAGGGCCGCAGATCGACATGACGGGGGGCGATGCCTTCGGCAACAAAGGTCGGCGTGGTGGACAGCGCCAGCGTGGGCTGGGCGATGTAGTTGTGCGGGTTGGCGGTGATGCGGGCGCGGAACAGTTCCACCTGATCCGCCGAGGCTTTCGGCCCCACCAGCATGCCATAGCCGCCAGAGCCATGAACCTCTTTCACCACCAGATCCTTGAGGTTGGACAGCACGTATTTGCAATCGTCATCCTTGCCGCATTGCCAGGTCGGCACATTCTTCAGGATCGGTTCTTCGCCCAGATAGAACCGGATCATTTCGGGCACATAGGTATAGACTGCCTTGTCATCGGCCACCCCTGCCCCCGGTGCCGAACAGATGCTGACCCCGCCGGAACGGTACACATCCATCAGCCCCGGAATGCCCAGCATGGAATCCGGGCGGAAACACAGCGGGTCAATGTAGGAATCGTCCAGACGGCGGTAGATCACATCCACCCGGCGCGGGCCTTCGGTGGTGCGCATGAAGACGTATTCGCCTTCGACAAACAGATCCTGCCCTTCGACCAGTTCCACGCCCATCAGGTCGGCCAGAAAGGAATGCTCGTAATAGGCCGAATTGTAATGCCCCGGCGTCAGGATCACCACCGTCGGGTCGCGGTCACATTTGGCGGGGGCGACGCTGGCAAGGGTGCGGCGCAGGATTTCGGGGTAGCTGTCCACCGGCTCGATCCGGTTTTCGCGGAACAGGTCGGGGAACATCCGCATCATGATCTCGCGGTTTTCCAGCATATAGCTGACGCCGGAAGGGGTGCGGCAATTGTCTTCCAGCACGAAGAATTCATCAGGGCCCGTGCGCACCAGATCAATGCCGACGATGTGGGAATAGACCCCCTTGGGCGGCACAAAGCCGACGACAGAGTTTTCATAGGCCTCATTCAGATAGACCAGACGGCCGGGAATGCGACCGGCGCGCACGATCTCTCCGCGCCCGTAGACATCGACCAGAAACGCATTCAGCGCCCGTGCCCGTTGCTTGATGCCGCGTTCCAGTTTCGCCCATTCGGCCCCGGAAAACACCCGGGGGAACATGTCGAACGGGATCAGCCGGTCGGGATCGCCGCCTTCGCCATAGACCGCAAAGGTGATGCCGATACGGCGAAACAATGCCTCGGCCTCGGCCTGCTTCATCTGGCGCAGTTCGGCGGGCATGGAGGTCATCCAGTCCTGCAGACGCGCATAGGGTGCGCGCACGTCACTGCCCTGATACATCTCATTGAAGTAACTTGTCACAAACGGCCCCCGTGCCCTCGTTCTTGAAGTCAGTAAATCAGTCCGTTTCCAACTGCGAAAGGGGGAGCCTGCATTTCCTGCCCGTATTCCCCCCATTCGCCCGCATTTTGTGCGGCGCAAATGTGTCCTGTGACCTTTCCCGATTGCGGGGGCGTGCTAATCTCTGCCCATGTCCGCAGAATTGCTCAGTTTTACCGAACGCGGCATTTTCTGTGCCGAAGGCGGGTTCTACATCGACCCGTGGCGGCCCGTTGACCGGGCGCTGATCACCCATGGCCACAGCGATCACGCCAGATGGGGCCATGGCCACTATCTTTGCACGGATCAGGCCTTGCCGGTGATGCGCCACCGGCTGGGGCAGATCGTGGCCGAGGGGATTGCCTATGGCGAGGTGCGGCAGATCGGCGGGGTCCGCGTGAGCTTTCGCCCCGCCGGGCATGTGCCGGGATCCGCGCAGATCAGGGTGGAGCGCGGCGGCGAGGTCTGGGTCGTCTCGGGCGATTACAAGGTCGAGGATGACGGGTTGTCCGAGGCGTTTGTGCCGGTGCCCTGCCATACCTTCATCACCGAATGCACCTTTGGCCTGCCGCTGTTCCGCTGGCAGCCGCAGGCGGTGATTGCCGGGCAACTGGCCGCGTGGTGGCAGACCAATGCGGCAGAGGGGCGGGTGTCGATCCTGGCGGCTTACGGTCTGGGCAAGGCGCAGCGGCTGATGACGCTGCTGCCCGATGCGGGCCCGATCCTGACCCATGGCGCGGTGGAAGAAACCACCCGCATATTGCGCGATCAGGGCTATGCGCTGCCGCAAACCATACGCGTCACGCCCGGGATTGATGCGAAATCGCATCCCGGGGCCTTGGTGATTGCGCCGCCATCGGCGCTTGGCACCGCATGGGCGCGGCGCTTTGGCCCTACGGCTGAGGCTTTTGCCAGCGGCTGGATGGCGTTGCGTGGCATCCGTCGCCGCCGGGGCCTTGGCACCGGCTTTGTGATCTCGGATCACGCCGACTGGCCCGGCCTGAACACGGCGATCCGCGCCACCGGGGCCGAGCGGGTCTTTGTCACCCACGGCTACACCACGCCGTTCCGGCGCTGGCTGGAGGAACAGGGCTATGACGCCGGGATCGTCCAGACCGAATTCGGCGGTGATGAAGCGGATACGGAAAGCGCGGCGGAACCGGCATGAAGCGTTTCGCCGCCCTGTTCAATGCCTTGGACGCCACGACAAAAACCGGCGAGAAAACTGCCGCCTTGTCTGCCTATTTCTGCACCGCCCCCGAGGCGGACCGGGTCTGGACCATTGCCCTGCTGTCGGGCCGCCGCCCGAAGCGCGCCGTCAATGCCACCGAACTGCGCATTTGGGCGGCAGAGGCGGCCGGGGTGCCGCTGTGGCTGTTCGAGGAATCTTACAATGTGGCAGGCGATCTGGCGGAAACCATCGCCCGCCTGCTGCCCTTGCCAGGCCAAGAGACCGACCCGTCGCTGGATGCCACCATCCGCGCGCTGATGGCGCTGACCGGGCGGCCCGAAGCGGAACGCCGGGCCTTTGTCACCGCGTCATGGGCAGCTTTGGGTCCGGATGAGCGGTTTTTGTTCAACAAGCTGCTGACCGGCGGTTTTCGCATGGGGGTCAGCCGGGGGTTGATGACCCGCGCGCTGGCACAGGCGACCGGCGTGGAAGAGGCGGTGATGGCGCACCGGCTGATGGGTGACTGGGACCCGGCCCGCACCCGCTTTGTCGACCTGACGCAGGAAGGTGGTGCGGGGCAGGCTGCACGGCCCTATCCGTTTGCGCTGGCCAGTCCGCTGGAGGCGGCACCCGACAGCCTTGGCCCGGCAACCGACTGGCTGGCCGAATGGAAGTGGGATGGCATCCGCGGCCAGATCATCGCCCGCAATGGGGCCTTTGCGGTCTGGAGCCGGGGCGAGGATCTGATCACCGACCGCTTTCCCGAATTTGCCCCCCCCTGCAGGACCATCTGCCCCCCGGCACCGTGCTGGATGGCGAGATCGTGGTTTGGAACGGCTCTGCCCCCCTGCCCTTTGCAGATCTGCAAAAGCGCCTTGGCCGCAAGACCGTGCCGAAAAAACTGCTGGCCGAGGCCCCGGCACATTTTCTGGCCTATGATCTGCTGGAAGCGGAGGGTCTGGACCTGCGCGACGCCCCCCTGTCAGACCGCCGCGCACGGCTGGAGGCGGTGCTGGCCGCCCTGCCGCCCGGGCTGCCACTGTCGCCTTCGCCAGCCGCCGTTGGCGACTGGGCCGCGCTGACCGCGATACGCGCGCAGGCACGCGACCGGATGGCCGAGGGGTTGATGCTCAAACGCCTGTCCTCGCCCTATCACACCGGGCGCAAGCGGGGGGATTGGTGGAAATGGAAGCTGGACCCGTTCACGGTGGACGCGGTGATGCTGTATGCGCAGGCGGGGCACGGGCGGCGGGCCAACCTGTTCACCGATTTCACCTTTGCGGTGCGTGACGGCAATGATCTGGTGCCCTTCACCAAAGCCTATTCCGGCCTGACCGACGTGGAGTTCGCCGAGATCACCCGCTGGGTCGGCAAGCACACGCTGGAACGCTTCGGCCCGGTGCGCCGGGTCTCACCCGAGCTGGTGTTCGAAATCGGGTTCGAGGGGATACAGGCAAGTCCGCGCCACAAATCCGGCATCGCGCTGCGCTTTCCGCGCATGCTGCGCTGGCGCAAGGATAAGGGGGTGGACGAGATTGACACGCTGGACGGCCTGCGCGAGCTGCTTCGGCAGATGTCGGGTGCGGTGGCTTTGCCCGCAAAAGTAAAAAAGACGGGGGCTTTGCCCCCGGACCCCCAGGATATTTAGAAACAGATGATGGGCAGCGGGTTGTCTTTTCGGCAACGCCGCCCCTATTTGAAGGAAAGAGATTTCTGGAAGGATGGTCCATGACCCTGCCAATGCCCCGCCCCGTTTTTGATGCCAATGCAACCTCTGGCGGGTTTGGCAGCCTGCCCGAATGGGATCTGCGCGATCTGTATCCTTCGCCGGAGTCGGACGCGTTCGCGACGGATATGGGCTGGCTGGAAACGGCCTGCGCGGAATTTGCGGCGGCGTATGAAGGCAAGCTGACGGGTCTGGATGCAAGTGCGATGCTGGCCTGTGTGCTGGCCTATGAGCAGATCGACATTGTTGCCGGGCGGCTGATGTCCTTTGCGGGGCTGCGCTATTACCAGAACACGATGGACAGCGACCGCGCCAAGTTCATGGCCGATGTGCAGGACAAGATCACCACCTTCACCACGCCGCTGGTGTTTTTCAGCCTTGAGTTCAACCGGCTGGAAAACGTCCCGCTGGACGCGCTGATCGCCGCCAATTCCGATCTGGCCCGCTACAAGCCGGTGTTTGACCGGATGCGGGCGATGCGGCCGCATCAGCTGTCGGACGAGCTGGAAAAATTCCTGCATGACGAGTCGGTCGTGGGCGCAAGTGCGTGGAACAAGCTGTTTGATGAAACCATGGCCGGGTTGATGTTCAGCGTCGAGGGCGAAGAGGAAGAGCTGAACCTTGAAGCCACGCTGAACCTGCTGACCGACCCGGTGCGCGCCAAGCGCGAAGCCGCAGCGCGGGCGCTGGCAGTGGTGTTTGACAAGAACATCAAGCTGTTTGCCCGGGTGCACAACACCCTCGCAAAGGAAAAAGAAATCCATGACCGCTGGCGCAAGATGCTAAGCCCGCAACATGGCCGGCACCTGTCGAACCATGTCGAGCCCGAGGTGGTGGAGGCGCTGCGCAATGCCGTGGTCGCGGCCTACCCAAAGCTGAGCCACCGCTATTACCGGCTGAAAGCCAAGTGGATGGGTCTGGAGCGGTTGCAGGTCTGGGACCGCAACGCGCCGCTGGCGCTGGAGCCTGCGCGCGTGGTGGGTTGGGATGAGGCGACGAAGACGGTGCTGGACGCCTACGGCAGCTTCGCGCCCGAAATGGCCGAAATTGCGAAGCCGTTCTTTGAGAAGGGCTGGATCGACGCCGGGGTCAAGCCGGGCAAGGCCCCCGGAGCCTTCGCACACCCCACCGTGTCTACCGTGCACCCTTATGTGATGCTGAACTATCTGGGCAAGCCGCGCGATGTGATGACGCTGGCGCATGAGCTGGGCCACGGCGTGCATCAGGTGCTGGCGGCGGGTCAGGGTGAATTGTTGTCCTCCACCCCGCTGACGCTGGCAGAAACCGCAAGTGTGTTCGGCGAGATGCTGACCTTCCGCAAACTGCTGGATCAGGCCAAGACGAAGGCCGAGCGCAAGACCCTGCTGGCGGGCAAGGTCGAGGATATGATCAACACCGTGGTCCGCCAGATCGCGTTCTACGACTTTGAATGCAAACTGCACGCCGCGCGGGCGGAAGGCGAGCTGACGCCGGATGACATCAATGCGCTGTGGATGAGCGTGCAGGCGCAATCCTTGGGCGATGTGTTTGATTTCATGGACGGCTATGAAACCTTCTGGGCCTATATCCCGCATTTCGTGCATTCGCCGTTCTATGTCTATGCCTATGCCTTTGGTGACGGGCTGGTGAACGCGCTGTATGCGGCTTACGCCGATGGCTTGCCGGACTTTGAAGCGAAGTATTTCGAGATGCTGAAAGCTGGCGGATCAAAGCACCACAAGGAGCTGCTGGCACCGTTCGGGCTGGATGCATCGGACCCGAAATTCTGGGACAAGGGCCTGTCGATGATTGCAGGCTTTATCGACGAGCTGGAGGCGATGGAGGACTGACCTCCCGCCTTACATCCGGTTGGACCGGCGCTCTACCAGACTGGCAAGGTGGGCGAGCATCAATTGCTCGGCCGCTTCGGCGGAATTGGCGACGGCATCAGCGCCGGTCAGATCCCGCAGATCAGGTTCGTGCGTGGTGATCGCCCCGCCGATCATCACCCAGACCCCGGGAATATGCGCGCGCAGCGCCACCACAAGCCGGGTCAGCGGCAGGGTCATTTCGGGCGACGTCGCCCCCAGAGCCACGCTGATCGGCGCGCGGCGTTCGATATCGGCGATCAGGCCGTCATGGTCGTCGTTCGACACCAGTTCGATTTCCCAGCCGCGACGGCGCAGATCATCGGCGGTCATGGTCAGGCCGATCATATGGCCCTCTTGCGGACAGGGTGCAAAAACCGCGTGCTGGCCGGGTTTGCGGTCAGAGATCTGCACAAAGACATCGCGCAGATCGTTCATGATCCGCCACACCCGATGCGAGGTGCGCAGCATCGACGGCATCGCAATCCCGTCACGCGCCCAGGTGTTTCCGACCTGCTGCACCGCGCCCGCCAGCAAGCCGTAGTACAGCGTATCAGCGGTCATTCCCCCCAGCCGCGCATCGCGCACATAGTCAGCCGCCAAAGCATCGTCTTCGGACAACAGGGCCTTGCTCAGCAGAGCGATTTTCGGGGCCGTCGCCTCTACCCGGTCACGGCGCGCTTGTGCCGCGACACGCAGGATGACCTCTTCGGCAAACGAAAATACACTGGCTGTCGAAGCCCCTGAACGCTGGCTGTCAGAGCGTGATGCGCGGCGGGCATCAGCGGACGGCGCTGGAAAGCGTGTTGCCATGTCTGGTCACTTTGATCTTGAGCCGCGCGTTGAACGGGCCGGATGGCCTTGTGACGCGGGGCAGTCCCCCCGGACGATTCCTGTCCTTGGATCAACTCTTGTCCAAATGTGTCAACCTGTCCAGACAAGTTTTGCAGAAATCTGCGCTGCATCTGCATGCTGCAACGCAGAAATCATTGGCTTTTTCGCCCTAGAGCGTGATTTCCTGTGCGGTATCAAGGGCGCGGTCCATCATCGCCTGTGTCCCGCGCACAAATTCAAGCGGGCACGGATAAGCGGCCCCGGTGCGGACACTGCGGCCAAAGGCTTCGACCTGCAGCTTGTAGTGGTTGTCGGTCGGGAAGCGGTCGGTGATCACGCGCTGGCCGGGCAGGTGCAGTTCGACTGAGGCCACGTCGTGCACGTTGGCGTTGAACGGGGCAGAGCCGACGCGGATCATGCCCTTGTCGCCCTGAAACACCACCTCTTGCCGGTTGGCCAGCCGCATCGAGGTCATCGAGCGATAGGTGAATCGCCCGGTCGGGCCCTGCATCATGGCATTCAGATCGGCAAACACCTCAACCCCGGCGTCCAGAATGATCTTAGCCGCCACGTCCACGGGTTCCGCTCCGGTGACAAAGCGCATCGACCCCAGGGTATATACCCCGATATCACGCAGCGACCCGCCGCCGGTATCGGGGCGGTTGCGGATGTTGTCCGGCTCTGCCGCGTTGTTATAGCTGAAGGCGGCATCGACGTGGCGCAGCTGGCCGATCTTGCCCTCTGCCAGCCACTCCTTGGCGCGTTGCCATTGCGGATGATGTACGATCATGAACGCCTCTGCCGCCAGCAGCCCGCTGGCGTCGCGGGCGACGATGATCTGGTCGATCTGCTCGGCGCGCAGGGCGATGGGCTTTTCGGTCAGCACATGCTTGCCGGCGGCCAGTGCCTTGAGCGTCCATTCCACATGCAGATGGTTCGGCAGCGGCACGTAAACCGCATCAATCGTCGGATCGGCAAGCAGCGCATCATAGCTGGAATGCAATTGCAGGCCGGGGCAAAAGGCGCGGAAGCCGTCGGCCTTGGCAGGGTCTGACGTGGCCAGAGCCGCAAGTTCGGCCCCTGCGGCGGCATGGATGGCCGGAGCCATATGCTCACGTGCGAATTTGGCCGCGCCAAGCACGCCCCAACGAACTGGTTTCATCTGCTGTCTCTCCCTGTTAGCGCAATCAGCCTAACGGCTTGGGGCGACAGGGGGAAGCCCCTTGAGGCGCGGTATCAGTCCTTGCGGAACCGCATCAGGGTCATCATGCCGAAGGGCGGCAGCGCCACCTCTTCGATCAGGCTCAGCCCGCGCGTATCGGTGACGGTGCTGCGCCGGAAGTCGGAATGCCAGCCCAGACGGTCGGCAAAGGGCGCAAAGACCCGTTCCAGCCAAGGCAGCGCACCCTTGTCCTGCGGGTCGCGGGCGAAATGGTTGACCATGACGATGGTGCCGCCGGGGCGCAACACGCGGGCCATTTCGGCCATCACCCGCTCGGGTTCCGGCACGACCGACATGATGTGCAGCGCTGAGATGTGGTCAAAGCTGTTGTCGGGAAATTCCAGCACGCGCGCATCCATCAGGCGCAGCGCTTCGACATTCGACAGGCCGAGTTCAGACACCTTGCCTTGCGCCTTTTCCAGCATTTCGGCACTGGCGTCGATGCCGGTCACCAGAACTTCGGGCCGGTAGGCGGGCAGGGACAGGCCGGTGCCCACCCCCACCTCCAGCACACGCCCGCCCAGCCCGTTCAGCACAGACACCGCCCGGCGTCGCCCCACCCGCGTGATCACGCCGAATGTGGCGTCGTAGATCGGGGCCCAGCGGGCATAGGATTTGCGGACAGCGTGGATATCCATGTCAGACGACACTCCTTAAAGACCGCGCACTTTTGCGCCAGAGAAACAGGATTGCCGCAAGATACACCAGATCCAGCAACAGCAATGTGACCCAAGGATAGGTCAGCAAGGCGGCAATCAGCGCCACCGACCCCACGAGGATGAAGCGGGCGTTTTCGGTATAGATCCTCACCCCCTTGAAAGAAGGTGTTGGCATCCGTGAAATCATCAGCGCGCCGACAAAGACCATCCAGATCGAAACCGCCCATGGCGGCAGGCGCAGGGCGTTGTCAAAGCCATAAGCCAGATAGATCGGCAACAGCGCCAGCATCGCCCCCGCAGGCGAGGGTACACCGACAAAGCCCTTGGGTTTATCGGCAGCCTCCGGCTCACGATTGCCGACGTTGAACCGCGCCAGACGCAACATGCAGCACACCGCGTAGATCAGCACCGCAATCCAGCCGAGCGAGGTGTCGGCGCGCATGCCCCAGAAATACAGCACCAGTGCCGGGGTCACGCCAAAATTGACCAGATCGCACAAGCTGTCCAGCTCGGCCCCGATGGCGCTTTCAGATTTCAGCATCCGCGCCAGCCGCCCGTCGATCCCGTCCAGTGCGGCGGCAAGGCCGATCAGCGCCACCGCCCAGCCAAACCGCCCTTCGACCGCCATGCGGATCGCGGTCAGCCCGGCGCACAGCGCAAGGATCGAGATCAGGTTCGGCAGCAGGTGCAGAATGTGCATCCGGCGCCGCAGCGGCGCTTTCGGCTCTTCGGTCATTCCAGACGGCCCATGGTCTGCGGCAATTCACGCCCCAGCACCGCCAGCACGGTTTCGCCCGCCACCATGGTCTGGCCGATGGCAACCTGCGGGTTCACGCCTTCAGGCAGGTAAACATCCACACGGCTGCCAAAACGGATCAGGCCAAAGCGTTCGCCGGTGCGAATGCCCTGCCCTTCGGCCACCCACCACATGATGCGGCGCGCGACCAGACCAGCGATCTGCACCACGGCAATCTGGCGGCCATCAGGCAGGTCAATCCGCAGCGAGTTGCGCTCATTGTCCACCGACGCTTTGTCGAGCGAGGCGTTCAGGAACTTGCCCGGCCGATAGCTCATGGCACCGATGGTGCCGGCAACCGGCGCGCGGTTCACGTGGCAGTTGAACACGTTCATGAACACCGACACCCGCATCAGCGGCTCCGGCCCCATGCCCAGTTCCGGCGGAGGCACGGCGCGTTCGATCAGGCTGATCACACCATCGGCAGGCGAGACCAGAATGCCCGCGCCCTGCGGCACGGTGCGCTTGGGATCGCGGAAGAAGTAGTAGCACCAGACCGTCAGGCCGACGCCGATCCAGCCCAAAGGCTCCCACAGCCAGAACAGCACAAGGGTGATCGCGGCAAAGATTGCCACGAATTTATAGCCCTCAGGGTGCATCGGTTTAAGAAAAGTGCCCAGCATGGTCATGGTTGGTCCGGTCCTTTTAACCAATGGCCGAGGACGTAGCCTGCCCGCCCGGCGGGGGCAAACAAAAACGACACATCAGCCGACAAAAACGTCAGATTTTCGGCGGATGCCCGCCAGTTATGCTGGGAGTGGTAACGGTCCCCAGCCGTAAGGCCAAGGGCTTGCAGACATGCGAAAGGCGGCCCGTAGCGGGGCCGCCTTCCTTTCGACAGGGCGGCAGCATCAGCCCGGAACCACCATGCCCTTGCCCTTGGCAAGTTCGCGCATCTTGCTCTGCAGCTTTTCAAACGCCCGCACTTCGATCTGGCGGATGCGTTCGCGGCTGACCGAGTGCTTTTCCGACAAGGTTTCCAGCGTGACAGGCTCTTCGGCCAGACGGCGCTGCATCAGGATTTCCTTTTCGCGGTCGTTCAGCACCGACATGGCCTGCACCAGCAGACGGCGGCGGATGTCCAGCTCGTCCGTCTCGGCATAAGCCTCGGCCTGATTGCTGTTTTCATCTTCCAGCCAGTCCTGCCACTGCGCGCCGCCATCCTCGGACCCGACGGTCGCGTTGAGCGACGCATCGGCACCGGCCATGCGGCGGTTCATGGCGATGACCTCATCCTCGGTCACCGACAGATCCTTGGCAATCTGGGCCACATTTTCCGGGCGCAGATCGCCTTCTTCCAGCGCGCCCAGCTTGGCCTTGGCCTTACGCAGATTGAAGAACAACTTTTTCTGCGCGCTGGTGGTGCCCAGTTTCACAAGGCTCCACGACCGCAGGATATATTCCTGAATGCTGGCCCTGATCCACCACATCGCATAGGTCGCCAGACGGAAGCCGCGTTCCGGGTCAAACCGCTTGACCGCCTGCATCAGGCCGACATTGGCCTCGGAAATCACTTCCGCCTGCGGCAGGCCATAGCCGCGATAGCCCATGGCGATTTTGGCGGCCAGGCGCAGGTGACTGGTCACCAGCTTATGCGCCGACGCGCTGTCCTGCCGGTCGACCCAGGCCTTGGCCAGCATGTATTCTTCTTCCGGTTCCAGCAGCGGAAACTTGCGGATTTCCTGCATATACCGGTTCAGGCCCTGTTCCGGGCTTGGTGCGGGTAGGTTGGTATAGGTGCTCATCTTTCGCCCCCTGTTTCGCCCCGGTGCCATCAGCCCCCGGGGACCGCTTAACCTAAGGTTTGCCTGCCGCCCCTGCAAGGGCACGACCTATCATCCCTTGATTAACGCCCAGTGAAGCCCTTTCCGTTCCTCACGGAAAGGTATGTGACCGGGTTTTCACGCGAATGTCAGTCTTTGGGTGCGCGCATCGCCTCTAAAAGCGTCGCGATATCGTCTGGCAGCGGCGAGGTGAATTCCAGCCATTCATCGGTGACCGGGTGGGTAAAACCCAGCGTGGCCGCGTGCAGCGCCTGCCGGGGAAAGCCGTTGCCCATGTCGGCGGCAAGGGGCGTGAGCGCCTTGGGCGACAGTTTGCGCTTGCCGCCATAGGTCTGATCGCCCAGCAGCCCATGCCCGGCATGGGCCATGTGCACCCGGATCTGATGGGTGCGCCCGGTTTCCAGCCAGCATTCCACCAGTGCGGCCTGATCGGCAAACGCCTCCAGCACCCGAACCCGCGTGACTGCGTGGCGGCCATCATGCCAGACCACCGCCTGCCGCTGACGGTCGGTCTTGTGGCGCGCCAGCAGGGTGGCAATCTTGATGATGCCGCCGGTCTCGAACGTGACCCCCTTGATCCCGCGCAGGCGCGGGTCGGCAGCATTGGGTACGGCATGCACCAGCGCCAGATAGCGGCGGTTCACGTCATGGCGTTCGAACTGCGTGGCCAGACCGTGATGCGCCTTGTCGGATTTCGCCACCACCAACAGGCCGGTGGTGTCCTTGTCGATCCGGTGCACAATCCCCGGCCGCCGCTCACCACCGATGCCTGACAGCGTGTCGCCACAATGGGCCAGCAGCGCGTTCACCAACGTGCCAGATGGCGTGCCGGGGGCCGGATGAACCACCATGCCGACGGGTTTATCGACCACGATCAGGTGGTCATCTTCATAGATCACGCTCAGCGGAATGTCTTCGGCCAGTGTATCCACACTGACAGGCGGGTCGAGGAACAGGGTGATCACATCACCATCCTCAGCGCGCGTCTTGGGGTCGGTCAGCGCCTCACCCCCACGCCAGACCGCACCCTCACCGATCATCTTCATCAGCCGGGTGCGGGAAAGCGACGCTTCCTCTGGCACCGAACGGGCAAGCGCCTTATCAAGACGGTCAGCGCAGCCTGTCGCGATGGTCACCAGCAGGGTGAACTCGTCGTCCTCGGATGCATCGGCAAAAGGGCCTGACATGAACAACACTCCTGAAACCGAAGCGCTTCCGCCTTCGCTGAGACTTCTGAAATGGCTGGTGATCACACTTACCGCCACGATGATTGTCGGTGTCATAACCGTGGTCGGGCTGCTTGTCACCCGTATGCCGGATATCTCGCCACTGGCCACGCCGGATCAGCTGGCCCTGCCCGACGGCGCGCGGGCAGCGGCGGTGACGATGGGGCGCGATTTCATTGCTGTGGTCACAGAAGATGACCGCATTCTGATCTTCGGCCGCGATGGAGCGTTGCGGCAGGAAGTGGATGTGGTGGGCGTCACCAGCAGCACACAGCCCTGAACGTCAGACCCGCTTCAGCCTGATCACCACATCGACGCGTGAAACCTCGGTGCCGTCGGGCGCGTCGGGCAGGCCGCTGATTTCCAGCTGATCCTTGGGCGCATCGGTCAGCTCTGCCGTGTCTTCCCAGTAGAAATGCGGGTGATCATCCATGCGGGTGTCGAAATAGCTTTTCGATCCGTCCACCACCACTTCGTTCATCAACCCAGCCTCGCAAAAGGCGCGCAAGGTGTTGTAAACCGTGGCAAGGCTGACCCGGTCGCCTGACTGCACCGACAGGGCGAACAGGCTTTCCGCCGTGACATGCCGGTCAAGCCCGTCGCCCACCAGCAGACTGGCAAGCGACAACCTCTGGCGCGTCGGGCGCAAACCGCCCTTTGCCAGCCATTCCGTTCCACGTTCCAGTGCCGAATTTTGCATATGGGTTCCTGTCGTCATCCTTCATATAAAGCGCTTGCCCCCCCGATTTCAATGGAAAACAGGGAGAGTGCCTGCGCGGCGCGCCCTTGCCTCTGACTCTGTGCAAGTGTTACAGCATTGAAACGAATGACACCGGACTACGGGAGAACAGTCGACGATGGGTCAATTTCCGTCCAGCTTTGACAAAGAGGCACTTCTGGCCTGCGCGCGTGGTGAATTGTTCGGCCCCGGTAATGCCCAGCTTCCCGCGCCGCCGATGCTGATGATGGACCGCATCACCGAGATTTCCGAAGATGGCGGTGAATTCGGCAAGGGCCATGTGGTGGCCGAATTCGACATCAGCCCCGACCTGTGGTTTTTCGACTGCCATTTCCCCGGCAACCCGATCATGCCCGGCTGCCTTGGCCTGGACGGGTTGTGGCAGCTGACCGGCTTTAACCTCGGCTGGCGCGGCTGGCAGGGTCGCGGCTATGCGCTGGGTGTGGGTGAGGTGAAGCTGACCGGCATGGTGCGGCCTGACCGCAAGATGCTGCGCTATTTCGTCGATTTCACCAAGGCGCTGTCGACCCGCCGCCTGACCATGGGCGTGGCCAATGGCCGGGTGGAAGCCGACGGCGAAGTGATTTACCAAGTGACAGATATGAAAGTGGCCCTCTCGGCCACCTGACCCCAAGATAGGAGGCGCCCATGCGTCGTGTTGTCATCACCGGCATCGGCATTGTTTCCCCCATCGGCAACACCGCCGCTGAGGTTGAAGCATCCCTGCGGGCCGGGAAATCCGGCATCGTCTTCGCGCCCGAATATGCCGAACGCGGCTTCCGCAGCCAGATCCACGGTCAGCCGCAGATCGTGCTGGAGGACAATATCGACAAGCGCGATCTGCGCTTCATGGGCGACGGCGCAGCCTACAACTTCATCGCCATGCGGCAGGCGATTGAAGATTCGGGGCTCGAGGCGTCGGACATCTCGAACGACCGCACCGGCATTATCGTCGGCTCTGGCGGGCCCTCGACCAAGTCGTTCTTCAAGGCCCACAATATTGTGCGCGATTCCGGCAGCCCGAAACGGATCGGCCCGTTCGGGGTGACAAAAGGCATGTCATCCACCAACTCGGCCTGCCTTGCGACGCCGTTCAAGATCCGGGGCGTGAACTATTCGATCACCTCGGCCTGTTCCACCTCGGCCCATTGCATCGGCAACGGGGCAGAGCTGATCCAGTTCGGCAAGCAGGATATCGTGTTTGCCGGTGGGGGTGAGGAGTTGGACTGGACGCTGTCTTGCCTGTTTGACGCCATGGGCGCCATGTCATCCAAGTACAACGACGCGCCCGAAACCGCATCGCGCGCTTTTGACGCGACGCGCGACGGGTTCGTGATTGCCGGCGGCGGTGGTGTGGTGGTTCTGGAAGAGTTGAACCACGCACTGGCGCGCGGGGCAAAGATCTATGCCGAAGTCACCGGCTATGGTGCCACATCCGACGGCCACGACATGGTGGCCCCTTCGGGTGAGGGCGGCGAGCGCTCGATGCGGCAGGCCATTGCCACCCTGCCTGAAGGCCGCAGCATCAGCTATATCAATGCCCATGGCACCAGCACCCCCGCAGGCGACGTGACCGAGGTCAAAGCCGTGCGCCGGGTCTTCGGTGACGGTTCGGTGCCGCCGATTTCCTCGACCAAATCGCTGACAGGCCACAGCCTGGGTGCCACCGGCGTGCATGAGGCGATTTACTCCCTGCTGATGTTGCAGGGCAATTTCATCGCGGCTTCGGCCAATGTCACCCAGCTTGACCCCGAGCTGAAACCCGAAGAAATCGCCACCACCTATCGCGAGGGCGTGGAGATGGATTCTGTCCTGTCCAACAGCTTTGGCTTTGGCGGCACCAATGCGACATTGGTGATGAGCAAATATCGCGCGTAAGGACAGATCATGGCCGGTTGGATGAAGGGCAAGCGCGGGCTTGTCATGGGCGTGGCGAATGAACGCTCGATCGCCTGGGGCATTGCGAAGACGCTGGCCGATGAGGGCGCAGAGCTGGCGTTTTCCTATCAGGGCGACGCTTTCGGCAAGCGGGTGGAGCCGCTGGCGGCCTCTGTCGGGTCTGACCTGCTGGTCGATGTTGATGTGACCAACGACGACAGCATGGACGCCTGCTTTGCCGCCCTGAAGGATCGCTGGGGTACGATGGATTTCCTGATCCACGCCATCGCGTTTTCCGACAAGAACGAGTTGACGGGCCGGTTCATCAACACGTCACGCGGGAACTTCCAGAACTCGCTGACGATTTCGTGCTTCTCCTTCATCGACGTGGCGCGTCGCGCGTCAGAGATGATGCCGGATGGCGGCAGCCTGATCACCCTGACCTTTCAGGGCTCAAACCGCGTGTCACCGAATTACAACGTGATGGGCGTGGCCAAAGCGGCGCTGGAAAGCGCCACGCGCTATCTGGCCAATGATCTGGGCGCGCAGAAGATCCGCGTCAACGCGATCTCTCCCGGCCCGATGAAAACCCTCGCGGGGGCCGCCATCGGCGGCGCGCGGGCCACCTATCGCCACACCGAAGAAAACGCGCCCCTGCGCGCGAATGCCACGCTGGAGGCGATTGGCGGCACGGCGGCCTGGCTGTGTTCCGATTTCGGGGCCTCGACCACGGGTGAGGTGATCCATGTCGATGGCGGCTATCATGTGCTGGGCTTCCCGCAGCCCGCGAACATGTAAGCGCAAGAATTTTCTGCGAAAATTCGTAGAAACGATTTTTCGCAGAAAAATCGCCCGGTCAGACCGTGTGCAGATACAGGTCGAAATCGACCTCTGACACTGTACGCATCACCCGCGCATACTCCGCTGCCTTGATCGCAGTGAAGGTGCGGTGCATGTCCTCGCCCAACGCCTCTTTCAGAAAATCCGAAGCCTTCGCCGCCTCAATCGCCTGCCGCCAGTCCAACGGAATCGCGGGCGCATCCTGCCCCGCCTCATACCCGTTCCCCACCGTCTCCGGCCCCGGGTCGATCTTGTGCTGCAATCCGTGGCGGATGCCGGCCAGAACGGTTGCTGCCACCAGATAGGGGTTGGCATCGACCCCCGCCGGGCGATGTTCAATCCGGCGCGCCCGGATATCGCCAGCCGGGATCCGCAAGGCGACAGACCGGTTGTTCACGCCCCAGGTAGGGCTGACCGGTGCGTAACTTTGCGCCGCAAAGCGTCGCCAGGAATTGGCGTGGGGTGCGAAGACCAGCATAGATTCCCCCATCGTCGCGCGCAATCCGCCAAGCGCGTGCAGGATCGTGGGGTTCCACACCCCCTCCTGCGCCTCAACAAAGACGTTGGTGCCTTTGGCATCCATCATCGAGACATGGAAATGCATGCCGGAGCCTGCGTAATCCTCATTCGGCTTGGCCATGAAACAGGCGGTCACCCCATGTGCCCGGGCCTGCGCCCGCACGATGCGTTTCAGCCGCATCAGATCATCCGCCGCCTGCATCACATCGGTGCGGTAATGCAGGGTCAGCTCATACTGACCGGGGGCGTATTCGGAAATCATCGTCTCGGCGGTGATGCCCGCCTTGGCAGCACCAGCGTAGATGTCGGAAAACAGCGGCAGCATTCCGTGGAGATGGTCGACCGAATAGACCTCGGTCTTCGACGATCTGCGCCCGTCCAGCACATCCCGCGCGGGCTGCATCTTGCCATCCGCTCCGCGCTCATTGGCAAGCAGGAAAAACTCCAGCTCAAACGCCCCCGCCGGATGCAGCCCTTCGCCAGCCAGCGCATCGACCTGACGCTTCAACGCATGGCGCGGGTCAGACGGCATCGGCCTGCCGTCCAGATCATACATCGACATCAGCACTTCGCCACGCGGCGGGGTGGTGTTGTGCAGCACCACAAGGGTGCCCGGAATTGGCCAAGCCCGCAGATCGCCGTCGCCCTGATCCCAGATCAGCCCGGTTTCATGCACATCCTCACCGCAGATGTCGAGGCCCAGGATGGAAATCGGCAGATGCCGGCCGTTATCGTAAAACGACAAGAGCTCATGCCGGCGGATGATCTTGCCGCGGCCAATCCCGTTTGAATCGTGCAAGACGATGTCAAACGCCTCTATCTCCGGATGGGCGGCAAGGAAGGCTTCGGCCTCGGCAACGGTCGAGCCGGAGGGGCTGTGCAATGTGGTCATGGGACACTCAGGCAAAAAGCTCGGACAGGATTTCATCAAAGGCCAGACCCAGACGATCAATCTGGCGCGGGCGGGTGGCGGGGCTGACCAGCATCATGTTGTGGAACGGCGCAATCAGACAGCCCCGGTTCAGCAGCGCGGTGTGCAAGGCCGCCTCGACCTGCGGTTGGTGGGCGTTAGCGGCCTCCGTGCCATTGTGCAGCGGACCGGGGGCGCAGATGAACTCCACCCGCGCGCCCACCCGCACCACGTGCCAGGGCGCACCATGAGCGTCGATCGACTGCTGCAAGGCTGCGGCCAGTTTTGCCGCGCCTTTGTCCATTTGGGCATAGGCGTCTTTGGTCATCACGTCCGCAAGGGTCGCCACCAGACAGGCGAACTGCATGGGGTTGGCCGACAATGTGGTCCCCATGCCGGAATGACCCGGCGGACGGGTCGCGTCGTATTCGTTAAAGCGCGCGGCCACGGCCTCGGTCATGCCCCAGACCGCTGTCGGCATCCCACCGGCGACGCATTTGCCCACCACGAACATATCCGGTGACAGGCCATGTACCCCGGTATAGCCGCCCAGCCCGGTCGAAATTGTATGGGTCTCATCCATGATCAACAGCGCGCCATAGCGATGCGTCAGCGCGCGCAAGCCCTCATGGAACCCACCCTTAGGCAGGACCATGCAGGAATTGGTCATCACCGGCTCGGTCAGCACCGCAGCCACATCGCCCTTGGCCAGCGCCGCCTCGACCCCGGCCAGATCGTTGAATTCACAGACCACCGCGCCCAGAGACAGGTCCTGCACCTGCCCCACCAGCCCGGGGCGGTTGCCGGTGCGACCATCCGCCAGTTCGACCATCGTATCGTCCAGCGTGCCGTGATAGCAGCCGTTGAACACCAGCACCTTTGGCCGCCCGGTCACCGCCCGTGCCACGCGCAAAGCAAAGCGGTTGGCGTCGGTGGCCGTGGTGGCGATCTGCCAGCGGAAGTCGCCGAAGCGCTTGGTCAGCAGACGGCCTGCCTCCATCGCGGCGGTCGTCGGCAGCATATAGGTCAGCCCGTGACGCGCCTGTTTGCGGATGGCATCGGCCACGGGCTTCGGCGAATGGCCGAACATGCTGCCGGTGTCGCCCAGACAGAAATCGTCAATCCCGTAACTGTCGATATCGGTGATCCGCGCACCCCTGGCCTTCGCGACCAGTGGCAGATGCGGCATCGGCCAGTCGCGCATCCAGTGCATCGGCACCCCGTTGAGGAAGGCCCCTGCCCCATCTGCCAGTGCCTTGGCCGACCTGGGCCGCGACCTTGTATAACGCTGCGCCTCGCGCGCGGCAAAGGCGGTCAGGCGGTCAGTCGGCACTCCGGCAATGGTTGGCTGTGACATGGTGGTCTCTCTGGTTGGCGCAGTATTGCCGGGAATTTGATCAAATTCAAGAGGGCGATGTGGGGCAGGTTTGCGGTCAGATCTGTGAGCAGTGCGCAGCGATACCGGCGCAAGAGTGAGTATTTGGAAAGCAGCAATTGGCAGGGTCCGCGCCGGCCTGACCTAGAGCCAGTCGGCGCGGCCGGTTCCGGTGGCTTCGGCAACGGTGTTGAAGCCGTCGCGGGCGAGCAGCGCGTCAAGGCCAAGTGCGATGCGGGCGGCGAGGCCGATGCCTTCATAGACCATCGCCGTGTAAAGTTGCACGGCTGAGGCCCCGGCGCGGATCTTGGCGTAGGCCTGTTCGGCGCTGCCGATGCCACCCACGCCGATCAGCGGCAACTGCCCGTGGGTGGCCAGCGACAGCTGCGCCAGCACGCGGGTGGATTTTTCGAACAATGGCGCGCCCGATAGGCCCCCAGTCTCAGTGTGGGTTGCACTTTTCAGATCTTCGCGCGACAGCGTGGTGTTGGTGGCGATAATCCCCGCCAGCCCCGCCGAGACGGCAATCGCGCCGATTTCGGCAATCTCGTCCGGGGTAAGGTCAGGAGCGATTTTCAGAAACACCGGGATCTGCGTCGCCAGTGCTGCCCGCACCTCCATCACCCGCGCCAGCAGGGCGGTCAGGGCCGCCGGCCCTTGCAGATCGCGCAGCTTTTCGGTGTTGGGAGAACTGACGTTGACGGTCGCAAAATCCACATGCGGCCCGCAGGTCGCCAGCACATGGGCGAAATCAGCTGCGCGGTCGTTCGAGGTTTTGTTCGCCCCCAGATTGAGGCCGATGGGCAGGCTGCGCGGACGATTTTGCAGACGCGCGGCAATCGCCGCCATCCCGTCATTGTTGAAGCCGAAGCGGTTGATCGCGGCGCGGTCCTCGGTCAGGCGGAACAGACGGGGCTTCGGATTGCCGGGCTGCGGCTCCGGCGTTGCGGCCCCCACCTCCAGAAAGCCAAAGCCCGCACGGGCAAGCGGCCCAAGCGCGGTTGCATTCTTGTCGTACCCGGCAGCGAGCCCGACCGGATTGGCCAGTTGCATCCCTGCAATCGTGCAGGCCAGACGTGGCGATGTCACCACGCCCGGCAGGGGCACCAGCCCACTGTTCAATGCCCGGAGCGACAGGCCATGCGCCGTTTCAGGGTCCAGCCGGTGCAGGACGGCCAGCCCGGCGCGTTCGATCAGGTTCACCACACACCTTCCGGGAAAATATGGCCCGTGGCCCCCAGAGGCAGCGATTTGTCCCAGACCACATCAGACAGCCGCAACGGGCGGTAAAGATGCGGGAAAAGATCCCCCCCGCGTGACGGCTCCCATTTCAGATCGGTCCCCAGCGCGCCTGAACGGAAGGCCACCAGCACCAGATCGCTTTCGGTGGCAAAGTGGCGCGCGGCGGTTTCGGCCACTTGCGCGGCGGTCGAGAAATGGATGAACCCATCCGCCAGATCGACGGGTGCCCCGGCGGTTTCACCTGCGGCGCGGAACGCATCCCATTCGGGGCGGCGGAAGATCTTGTAAATCAGCATGGCTTTCCATGCACATTGCGGAAGGCCCGGTCAATGGCAACTGCGGGGCAACCACCTGTCACCGGGCATTTGCAAAGGTGACGCAAGGTCAGGCAGGGCCGCGAACCAGACACGGGTTTGACTCGGCCGGTCTTGCGAGTCACGCTCGGCCCATCAAACAACACGGGAGTCACCTTATGAAAAACCATTTGCTTGGGTCCGCTGCGGCCATTGCGCTGTCGGCGGGGGCGGCGCAGGCCGATTACACGCTGCATGTCTTGCATATCAACGACTTCCACAGCCGGATTGAGGCGATCAACCGATCCGATTCGACCTGTTCCGCCGAGGATGCCGCCGAGAACAAGTGCTTTGGCGGCATCGCCCGCGTGGCAACCAAGGTCAACGAGTTGCGCGACAGCCTGACCGCCGATGGCCAGAATGTGATCTTTGTCGATGCCGGTGATCAGTTTCAGGGCAGCCTGATGTACACCACCTATAAAGGTGCTGTTGAGGCCGAGTTCATGGAGCAGTTGCGCCCCGACGCCATGGTGCTGGGGAATCACGAATTTGATGATGGCCCCGAAGGGCTGGCAAACTTTCTCGACAAGGTGACTTTCCCGGTCATTTCCGGCAACCTTGATGTCAGCCAGTCGAATGTGTTGGCAGGCCGGGTGCAGAACCATGTGGTGCTGGAGGTCGGGGGCGAAAAGATCGGGATCATTTCGGTTCTGGCAACCGATACGGTTGAAACCTCCAGCCCCGGCCCTTCGGTAATCTTTCAGGATGAGATCGACAGTCTGAAAGCCGATGTGGCGACGCTGGAAGCCGAAGGTGTGACCAAGATCATCGCCGTCACCCATGTCGGCTTTACCCGCGATCTGGAAATCGCTGCCGCCGTGCCGGGGATTGACGCGGTGGTCGGCGGCCACAGCCACACCTACCTGTCTGCCAGCGATCCGGCCCGCGCCGGGGCCTACCCGACCTGGGTCAGCCAGGACTCGGGTGCCATGGTGCCGGTGGTGCAGGCCTATGCCTATTCGAAATACCTTGGCCATCTGGAGCTGACCTTTGATGATGACGGGTCGCTGATCCACGCCGGCGGCGATACCATCCTTCTGGACGCCAGTGTCATCCCCGACCCGGCCATCGAGGCCCGCGTCGCCGAGCTTGCCGGGCCGATCGAAGAGCTGAAAGCCACCGTCATCGGCGAGACGACCGAGGCGATTGATGGCAGCCGCGAAACCTGCCGTCAGGGCGAATGCCAGATGGGCAATCTGGTGACCGATGCTATGCTCGACCGGGTCAAGGATCAGGGCGTGACCATCGCCATCACCAACGGCGGCGGCCTGCGCAGTTCCATCGATGCCGGTCCGGTCACGATGGGCGAAGCGCTGAGCGTGCTGCCGTTCCAGAACACGCTGTCGACCTTTACCGTCACCGGCGATGTGATTCTGGCTGCGCTTGAAAACGGCACCAGCGGGCTGGAAGACGGCGCAGGCCGCTTTGCGCAGGTGGCGGGGATGAAATACACCTTTGATCCGGCGCAAGACGTGGGAAGCCGTGTTTCAGAGGTGATGGTTCTGGTCGGTGGCGACGCCTGGGCACCGATTGATCCGGCGGCGGAATACATGCTGGTGTCGAACAACTACATGCGCGGCGGCGGGGATGGCTACCGCATGTTCGTTGACGCCAGCAACGCCTATGATTTCGGCCCAGATCTGGCCGATGTGATGGCGGAATATCTGGCAAAATCGCAGCCCTATGCGCCCTATCTGGACGGGCGCATCACCCGGAAATAACGGCATCTGCCGTGCAAGGGGGGCTGCTGGCAACAGCGGCCCCCGTTTTTTGGCCCTGCGCCGCGGACCGGCCTTCAATGGCCCCATCCGGCCCGCCCGTCCCAAAGCCCAAGCTTGCAAGCCCCCCCAATTAGGCGCATAGACTCGCGCCACGGGTGACCGGGCCCCTCTGGCAGGACTTTGCGGCAATCCTGCGATGTCGGCACCTGAACCGCCACATGCCGCGCGGTCACTTGTTCATGTCTTCCCCAGATACACTGCAGCGCTCGTCGCTGTCCTATTTCACATGGGCCTTTATCGTCACGGCGATCGGTCTTGCCCTCGGCCTTTGGCTGGGGTTTTCCACCGAACACAGCTTTGCCGGGGCCATGAAGGTTTTCTTTATTGTCACCGTTCTGGCCGTGCTGGAAATCTCGCTGTCGTTTGACAATGCCATCGTCAATGCCAACAAGCTGAAAGACATGACCCCGGTCTGGCAACAGCGGTTTCTGACCTGGGGCATCCTGATCGCCGTGTTCGGGATGCGGATCGTATTTCCGCTGCTGATTGTGGTCATCGCTGCCAATGTCGGCCCATGGTCGGCACTGGTGATGGCGGCCAGCCAGCCAGAAGAATACAGCCGCATCATGATGGAAGCCCATCTGCCGATTGCGGCCTTTGGCGGCACCTTCCTGATGATGGTGGCGCTGTCGTTCTTTTTCGACCACGAAAAAGAGGTGCACTGGGTACGTTGGCTGGAAGAAAAGGTCACAGCCTATTCCTCGGTCAAAGGGATCGAGATTGCCTTTGTGCTGGTGGTTATGCTGGCGTTTTCCGAGGTGATCGAAAACCAGAAGGGCGCGGCCTACGCGACCACCTTCTTCCATGCGGCGATCTGGGGCTTGCTGACCTTTCTGCTGGTCGAGGTGCTGGGCGGCGTGCTGGATCGCAGCCAGCAAGTGCTGCAAGGCGCGGCAAAGGGCGGCCTGGGCGCGTTTCTGTATCTGGAGGTGCTGGATGCCAGCTTCAGCTTTGACGGCGTGATCGGGGCCTTTGCCCTGTCATCCAACCTGTTCATCATTGCCATCGGTCTGGGCATCGGGGCGATGTATGTGCGGTCGATGACCATCATGCTGGTCGAACGCGGCACGCTGGCACAATACCGCTATCTGGAACATGGTGCTTTCTACGCCATCCTGATCCTGTCGGTGATCATGTATGTGCAGACCCTCACCCATATTCCCGAAGTGATCACAGGTCTGGGCGGGGCCACCCTGATCGGCATCGCCCTGTGGTCATCGATCCGCTGGAACAAGGCACATCGGGCGGATTGATCGGAGAGGGGCAATCTGGAGCGGGCGGCGAGCGACGGGGCGGTAAATCTAACCCTGTGGCCTGTCGCCTTTTCTGTTGTTTCTTAATAACTTGCGACCCGTGAGGTTTCCGGCGGTTTTTTCGGCGTGTGCCTGACGTGCTGTCAGGGTGTGCCCATTTTGCAGAGCCAGCGCCCACCCGCAAGGCTCATTTCTTCCGCTCGGCCAATGAACGCGCGATCTTCACCAGTGAACTCGCAATCTTCACCAGTATCCCAAGGGCCAGCCCGAACAGGAAGACCTTGACGCCTTGGTCAATTGCTTGGCCGCTGCTGCCGGACAACAAATAGCGAGAGGCGGCGGCGGCTCTGGAGGCGGGGTCATCTATACTCGCCACGTAGTAGCCGATGCCAACGCGAAGTGCGCCAAAGATAAGCGTCAACCAAGCAATGATACTTCCAAGAATGAGCATCTTATTCCTCTCTGCGACCGGCCACTGATCTACTGATTTCGGTCAGGATGCCCAAGACGAGGCCGCAAAACAGCATAATGTAACCCTGTTGTCTGAAAACCTTGCCTTGCTTCCCATTCCATTGGCTAGCATCGATATTGAGCATATTCGCAAACACTGACTCTGCTTGGTTTATGTCAAACTCATGCCCTGCCACCACACCAAAGATGCCCGCAACCGTTGCAAACCACGCAACCACTCGACCAAAATTCGTGAAGAACATCTATACCTCCGCGTCACGTTCTTAATGTTCTAGCCGCAGTCGTTCCCGATGTCAGGGTCGGTTTGCGCTTGGGTCAAAAATCTTTGGACCAGACCTCAACAGGTGAAGCAGAAAATCTCCCGGTGGCCCACGCCGTTCCACCTTCCGGGCCAGCCCACGCTGCACCTTTCCTGCCCTTGGTCCAACCTCCGGCCACACGGTTAGGCCCCCACATTCTCACGCCATAGCATTCTCAACGTTCGTTGTTGTCCATTAATCCACGATGCGAATCTAGTGTTCGCAAACTGACAAGGGTTCCGAGTTTGCCTCTGGAGCACGCTCAGGTGCCCGGATGAAGTTTTGAGGGGCAGCGATGCGGGACCAAGCGGACGGTCAGATTTGTAGCGCACCCTCAATCCGAGAGCCTTGGAAAACCTCCGCATCGCAACTAAATTTGAGAGCGATCAACGCTTAAAACAACGTCAAGCCAATAGTGACTAAGGTTGCGAGAACGGCCATAATTTCCAACGCATTGAAGGCTGTGCTTTGATGAAGTTTTCTGACCAGAACGGGTGATTTGCGCAGTGCCATCATGATCCTCGCAGTACGCCCGAACACACGTATGGCCTCATCGCGCCTGATGTTGATAGCATCGTCGCGTGTTAGACCGGGCAAACGGGGTGGGACTGCTTGTATTTCTTCAGTCAGATATAGCAAATCATCCTGCATCTGCTGATGCGCGTCGCCTTCAGTAATTGCTAAAAGTACAGGGGTGGAATCTTTCAGCGCATTGATCGCGTCGTCAGACAACTCGCGCAGGTTCTGTTCCTGCAGAATGCGGCGGTTGACGTACACATCGGCATGGGTCGCGCGTATGCCCTGCGCGCCCTGTTCAATCGCTATCATCAAAGACAGAGTTTCTTCTGACGCTGGCAGTTCGCCGACCGCAATCTGGCGTGTCAGGCTTTGATGAACGGTTGTGAAATCCATCTCGATGCGCTGCGGGTCATTGGCAAACCGCTTTAGCGTGCGTTTGAGCTTGCGGATTTCGAGCGAGGTTTCATTCAGCCCGTTTTTAGGGTCCTGTAGAACATCTTCAATTGCATCGGCCAATTGCGCGAGGATAGCGTTCAGCAAATCGGGTTTTTTGATAGGCTGATATTGAACCGAAAAGCGGCCAGTATCGGTGCTCTGCACTAAACTTTCCGCAAGCGGGGTCAATTCACTAAGGGCTTGGGCCTGTGCGTTGATCGTATCGCCCCCAATCGGCTGCAGGACGCTGTCTGCGGGGGAGTAGGGCTGGGGCCATGGCGGCAGGCTTTGCAGGTAGGTCAGCGTGTCGCGGGTGCGTTTTTTGTCATCTTCGATCTGGGCCAGTGCCTCCAACCACACATCGCGTTCAATGACGCGGGTCTTTTCGAAACTTACGCCTTTCCCGCCACCGGTTCCCAGGTTGCTCAGCCCTACAATCGGACGCAGGTCAGTAATCCGGGTGTTAAAGAGGTTTAGGGTTTGCAACGCGGCCAGATCAGCCAAAGGAGCGAGATCGGTAATCGGCGTGTTGGCGAGAAAGAGGGTCTGCAACGCGGTCAGGCCAGCCAAAGGAGCGAGATCAGCGATCTCAGTGTCGGCGAGATAAAGGGACTGTAGCCCTGTCATTCCCACCAGCGGCGCGAGATCTGCAATCGGGGTGCCGCCTAGGTTAAGGTCACGCAGCCCCTTCATTCGCACTAGCGGCGCGAGATCTGCAATCTGTGTGCCCCTGAGGTTGAGGGAACGCAACCTCGTCAAGGCCGCCAGTGGCGCGAAATCCGTAATCTTGGTGTTGAAGATGTTGAGTTGCTGCAACCCCCTTAGCTTCGCTAGCGGCGCAAGATCTGTGATTTGGGTTTCATAAAGGATGAGGTCCCGCAAGCCCGTCAGGCCCGCCAGCGGCGCGAAATCGGCTATGCTAGTACGGTCGAGGTTGAGGCGCTGCAAACTTGTCATCCCGGCCAGCGGCGCGAAATCAGTAATCAGTGTACCGCCGAGGTAGAGTCTTTGCAGGCGCGTCAGTGACGCCAGCGGCGCGAGATCAGTAATCTGGGTGCTGCTGAGGTTGAGAACACGCAACCATGTCATCCCCGCCAGCGGCGCAAAATCGGCGATTTGAGTGCCGCTGAGATGAATAGTGTGCAACTCCGTCAGAGCTGCGATCTCTGGCGGCAGGCGGTCGAGCGAGCGGCCGATTTCGCCAACTGCCCGGGCTGTGAGATCTAGAGTGTTCGCGCCTGTGGTGTTGGCCCTCACAATCTGTTCCTGCGCGTTTGCAAAGGCTATTTCTGCGTCACTCATCCCAGCGCGGCCGCCTTTTGCTTGTTTTCTAGATACTGCGCATCATTGAAACAAAAACGCTGATTTTGAAAGCGCGTTATAGCGCAATCTGACCGTCCGCTCTGGGCTTTGGGTGTGGAAAAATTCGGTCGCATGACGTCGGCCTCGGACCAAATTCTCATGTAGTAACGGCCGAGAAATATCATTTCGATACGAGCTACCAGAGCGTACCGCCGAGGTGCACTCGGCTAGCTGTCGTCTTTTCAGCGATGTTGGACAAACATTCGGTGCCCTGCTTCCATCAGATTTTTTTAAAGAGGCGAACACGAGCGGCCTTGATCATCTGACACGAAATATTCCACCGCACAAATCCGACAACCAGAGATCATATTTAAGGCTCGCGGCGCACCCCCCGTGGCCCCCTTTGGTTTCTCATGGCGGGCAGCATGAAGTGATCTTGCCGGGGAACAGGCGGTGACCGGAGAATTTTACCGGCGGGGCTTCGCTGTCTCTTTGAACCTTGGCCTAGTGAGTCGTCTCATTGCCTGTCCAGCGAGTCTCACACGAATGGTGTTGACAATTAAAAGACTGTCGGGGTATCAGGTCTAAGACTTCAAACAGACTCACGGAGACCTGACCCATGATCATCGGCTATGCCCGCACATCCACCACGGACCAGAAGGCGGGCCTTGAGGCGCAGCTTAGGGAACTCGTAAAGGTGCCCTGTGACGAAGTCTTTCAGGAGGAAGTGTCCTCGGTAGATCAGACCAGCCGGGGGCAGCTTGAATGCGCCCTGCAGTTCATCCGCAAGGGCGACGTACTGGTGGTCACCAAGTTGGACCGTCTGGCCCGGTCGGTGAAACACCTGCTGGAAATCACAGAGCGGGTGGAGGCCAAGGGCGCGACCTTGCGCATCCTTGACGCTGCCATTGATACCGCCACGCCCAACGGTCGGCTGATGTTGAACCTGCTGGGGTCCATCGCGCAGTTTGAACGGGAGATCATGCTGGAACGCCAGCGGGAGGGCATCGCCAAGGCCAAGGCCGAAGGGAAGTATCGGGGGAGGAAGCCCACAGGGGATGATGTGGTGGCCGAGTTGAAGCGTCTGGTGGCCGATGGGGTGCCCATAGCTGAGGCAGGCAAGCGTGTCGGCATCAGCCGTGCGACAGCTTTTCGCGTGGTTAAGGAAACATAGGTCAAGCCGTATGAGTAAATAAATATGATTTGCGCTTTAAGCGCAACACTGCGCGTCACAAGAGGTGGCAACTGCGTCACAAGTTGCAAATAGGCAGCCTTTCGCGACTCACAACGCCCGAGACATAAAATCTCCTGCTCAAAGGGCCGCCGCCAGTAAGTTGTTTGATTTCATATGGCTAGTGTTGCTGTGTCTAATCGCTGCGCCTAGGTTCCTCTCATCGCCAGACAGAGGAACCCCATGACTTTTGCAAACCACGCCACATTCCAAAACCAAGCCTCACACCCGGAAATCATCCTCCCAAACACCACAAAAGCCACTCAACTCGCGCAAGAAGCCCGTCATGGTCTCCGTATGGTGGCCGAGGGGGAAGATAGGGTGATCGAAGGTTGGCTGATATATGGCGCTGCGCTGTTGGTAGGACGAAAGCTTTTCCCATCCGACAACAAGTTCCATGACTGGCTGCGGTCTTCCAACTTGGAATACCACGGACACCCAGCCGACCCTGCCGCAGCGATGTGGGCAGCCGGTGACCTCGACGCCTTCCGTGTTCAGCGCGGCCTGCACCCCAAGGTCCGGACTGTGCGTGGCCTCCACGCCAGATGGAAAGAAGCCCAGAAGCCCCAGCCCAAGGCACCCAAGGAAGTCCCTACTGAGGATGAACTGCGGGTCGTTCGCAAACTGCGCACCCTTGTTGCTCACCCGAGCACTGACCCTGCCATCAAGGCCAACGCACAGCGCAAGCTGGACACTTACACGGAACGCTTCGGTGAAATCAAAACCGAGACCTCCAAGCAAAACCTCTCTAAGAAACAATTGGCCCACGAAATTTCCAAGCTATTGGCTTTCAACGTCATTAATGACTGGCGGGTCTTTGAGATCATTCGGGTCGCTATCTACCAGACGTATGGGGCATCCGAGGGAAGCCTCGAGCGCATTCTTGCCGAAGTTATGAAACGATAGCACGAAAGGACAGTTCTTGCTCTCAGGCATATCCCGGAAGAGAGAATTTCCTTCAAGCGCATGTTTTTAAACATTTCACACAAGACACAACCTGACTCATACAGATGTAGCGCATGTCGCGCCCTGAAAGGTTTCCCCCATGTCCCTCTCTATCGAAGCCCACAGCCTCTGCCTCACAATCCGCATTGGCCGCTGGGAGGGGTCAGCGTGGCGCAAGGCGCACCCCTTCCGACCCTTTGAGGACCATGACCTATGGACCCTGACGACCCGTAATGACCACGCTGCGGGCTTCCGTGAGGCTGTCCTGTCGCTGCCGTTGGTTGCCCTTTGCTGGACCAAAAGGACCGCCTAATCGATTTCCCCCCATCAGAGATATATCATCCATCTTCCGTGTGTTTCCGTGCCTCGGTTTCCACGGAGGATGTGTGAAGTATCCCCGCCAGTGAGTTCGGTCGGGTGTTTGTTGATCAAGGGAGGTGTGGCCTAGTCACCCATGCCTCCTGATCACCGCCCCTGACCGGGCACCCTTTTTCGTCCTCTTGCACCAACACGGTGGGGATGGCTTCGACCCCGGCTCGGACAGGCCCAAGTCGATTTCCCCCCATCACAGCCCCCATCCGCTTTCACCGCCTCCCCCAGCGTACCTAAGGCTGGCCTCGGGATGCAGTAGGAGGTCAGCCATAGCAGGCCCCGTTGGGCATGTGGTGATCATGGCGAAGCCAAACCACATCAATGATGCCCCTGATAGCTGCCCCTGACGGGCACCCCCTTTTTCGTCCTCTTGCACCAACACGGTGCCCGCTGATGTCCGTGGGTCTGATGCCCACGATGAACCGACCAGACAGCCCCCTTCGATTGCGGGGTGATCATGGCGAAGCCACACCCATCCATCAATCACACGACAGATGCCCCTGACCGGGCACCCCTTTTTGCCCTGTTGCACCAACACGGCTGAGGGTCTGCACCCAAACATATTCGGTTATCCGCATGCGTATGGGCGTATCAGTTTGTCATTCCCGTTTGCATCAACACCCCAAGGAACCCCTCATGCCCCCTAAAAGCCCATCCTATCGCCCCCGCCATTCCACACCGTATGAGCGCAAACCTGATGGCCGCCCGACCGTCAACGGCCTGCAACCCTCCTACCGCCATTACTACTACTCCCGGCTGCTCAAGGCGATGTGGCGGGGTCTCGCATGGTCCACAACGAATGCCCTGACAGCTGACCATAAGGCCGCTCATGGCTGGAAGGCGTTTCGGGTCAGGGGCAGCGTTGCGGCCCTCCTAGAACACCTCGCGGAGAACCATCGGGGTCTTGATGGGATCGACCGTGACATCGCCTTGAACGAAGTCGCCAACGCCCTCTTTGCCGCTGGTCTGGAAGCCCTTCTCAAAGACCCGGCTTGGTCTGGGGCCACCCGGCCATCACCAGCCCATCTTGAGCACAACAAACAGCCAATCACGGGATATTCTTTCAGATGAACCAGATGACTTTCGACCTCGGGGATACAACCCCCAGAGAGGCGATAGGAGGGGCACAGGAACGCCCTGAGCGGGCACCGGGGGTCAGCCTGCCCAGCAACATGCAGACGCGCACAAAGGACCGTCAGGCAGCGCTTCGTAAGCCCCCGCCATGTGACATTGATAAGCTGCGGACGCTTCTCAATTATGACCCGGAGACTGGAGAACTGCGCTGGTTACCGAGACATTCGGACAAGGGATGGACGGCCCGCTTCGCCGGGAAAATTGCCCTTACGAGCGTTGTCCGGGGCATGAGACAGGGGGCTGTCTACGGCCAGCACCAATACGCCCATCGGGTTGCTTATGCCCTGCACAACGGCAGATGGCCTGAGGGGGAAATGATTGCCCGCAATGGCGACCTCACTGACCTCCGTGCTGAAAATCTTCTGACCACCTCGCCCAGCCTGATATCTCAGAGGGAGGCAAAGAAGACCCGGAAGAACAACACATCAGGCATTCCGGGGGTCAGCTTTCACAAGCCATCGGGCAGATGGCAGGCCCACATCACGATAGCTGGCAAGCACATCGCACTAGGCCGCTTCGGAACCCCTAAAGCCGCAGCCAAAGCCCGACACCGCTATGAGGCCCGCCACGGCCTTACCGCATCCCAGATCGAAGCCCGTATCGCGGCCTGCTGATCACAATCAACATCATCACCATCAACCACCAACCTCACCGAAGGACTCTTTGAACATGGAATACAACGCAGCAACCGACAGCTTCGTGACCGATGACGGTCGGCACATCTCTGCCCGTGGCATGGAGCAGGGCACCGCAGCCTTTCACGCCCGCAGCATCCCGCAGCCCACCGCAGCCCGCACGGAAGTCGGCTATGGCCGCGAGGTCACCATCGGCCACGACGGCATGACCACCCACCGCGACAGCCCGTCCGGGGCCTCGTTCTCATTCTCCGAACAGGTCAACCCGGCAATCCCCGCGACCACCATTCAGACGAAGTCAGGCAGCCCTGTGCTATGCCGTGCGCCGCAAGGGTCTGACACCATTATAATCAAAGGACAGCGGGCTTCTCTGGATGTTTTCGCCAGCTTGGGCGAAATCACCCGCACCCCCGATGGCGGCTTCATCATCCCCGGCGGGGCTGCACCCGGCCCTTTCGTCCAGGGTGATGCAGGGGCACCCGAAACCTCCCCGCAACAGCAGCCACAGACAAACCCTGAGGCCACCCCTACGGCCCCTTGGGCAGCCGACAGGGCAACCTCTGCCGTGGTCAATGAACTGGCCTCTACGCTGCCCGCCCCGGTCACCTATGGCCTGATGGATGATTATGCCAAGACCGGCACCTTCTCAGAGACCGAACTGCAGGACGCTGCCAACGCCTCGGGGCAACCTCTGGAGGCCATCCGGGGCAAACTGGAGGCAGCACAGGCGGGCATGGAGGCAGCCGTATACAGCCGCCTTGAGGGCCTTGGGGTCCATGACCATGACCTGTTCTCGGATTACTGTCAGGGGCATCCTCAGCGCGCCCTTGAAGCCTTCGATGCGCTGCGGACCATGGTCGCCACAGGGGACGCCTCGGGGTTCGATAAGCTGGCCCAAGGGTATGCCAGTGAACTTGGGGGACTGGACCCGCAGTCTGTGGCGACAGCCTTGCAGGAAGCTGGCATCAAGTTCACCTATGACCGCAGCACCTTCGACTTCATCATCGAAATGGACGGCATGACACTGCCCTATAAGCAGGCTGTCCGTAACGGGATGGTCAAGGTTTCCCGCATCTGACAACTCAACGCCCCCCATCGGTCACCCGGTGGGGGGCATTTTGTCCGTGATTACCACGTCGAGGGCGTTAACCTCTGCTAGTGGACAGGAAGCCCATTGGCTTAGAACAGACATCAGCCACGCCCTAGCAAACCAGAATACGACATCCAGTTTGCCCGTCTTTGAGCAGAGGGAGGCTTCGGTTTGGCTGCATAGAAATGCATTACGACCATAAGCGCGCCGCGATGCGCATTGATCATCTAGATGCAGCGAGAATTTGAGTGTAGGCTCCGCGAAACAACCCACTGGACGATTGATCTTGAAATGATTGATGATTTATTACCACAACTTTCAAACTGGTGGGGCGATTTGGAGCGATGGTGGCGAAACAGCCTTACAACCGTGACACGCGACGATTACACTCCGTTTCTGGATGTAAGCGGCTTTCTAGGCATTTTGGCCTTTTCAGTAGCTGTGTTTACACTCACTAGTGCAAAGTTTCAAATTAGACAGGCAACTGCTCTTGTGCCATTGCGACCAGTTTTCTTTGTGGCTCTAATAACTTCTGGTATGATAACTTTCTTAATTGAAGCGTTCATTCTTTATGAATTGAAAATTCCTAGCTTCCTTAATCCAAACAAAATAAACTACTTTGTATCCGCAGTCCTGTCCATTCTAATTCTTTACTGGATGTGTATTTGCTTTGTGCGCCCCCCCCGATTTTCTCGCTTTACGGCTCGACGCTTTTTTCAACAAACCTACATTCACATAAATAACGGCGGAAAGGATGAGATGCTTGCCTTGGCTAGAGAACTCATGCGTGAAGCACCAAGGTTGATGCGCCACGCTCCACAAACAAAGCAGCACTACTTTAAGAATGAAGAACCAATTACGCTATCGGCAGTGCAAACACATGCGCACTTTCTTTTAGAACTCCTAGGCGACACTCGTTTCTGTGAAATGTTAGCAAGCGAAATTCCATCGTTTCCTGCTCACATGGTGGAAGAAGCAATAAATATGAAACGATATGATGTTCGTATCCAGCTCATGGTGCGACGTACGGTTTTGGCGATGCTGAAAAGACCGAACTCCGCCTTGTTCGTAGAGAACGAATGGCTGGAGCAGGGGTTCATTGGTGATGCGAAACCCATTACGCGCGCGATTTTTAAAAACTGGCACTACCTTGAGAGTTACGAGCGGGGCTTGGAGTCACCTCTTGATATGAGTTATCCGCACGCTCGCACTTGGGACACTGAAACGTGGCGGGTCTACTTTGGCCTTGCGCGTGAGTATGTTCGAGGATTAGTCTTCCAAGGGAGGCCAAACTGGGATGCTCGCGGCATCCACTACATCTTAGAAACAACAAAGAAAGCGTACGAAAATCTTGGCGATATGGCAAGGTACGAAAGTACATTTAGCTCCCAAAATCCTTTATGGCACGCGCGAGAGGCGAATAAATTTCTGAATGAACTCGTGGTGATTTTTGATGAATCAGGCGGCTGGGTGGGATTTGATAGAACCGACGATTTTCGATACGGTCACGATTTATCTTCTAGAATTGCAGAGTTGCGCTTTGAAACCATTTTCACTGCTGCGCAGGTTAATACCAAAGAATTCCGGATGTGGGATGTTCAGCATAATTTAGTTTGGTACCCCATTGAGATGCGTTCGGCCAGAGAAACAAAAGTAATGATGATGGCATCTAGGAAACTCCGGAGAATGATTTGGAATGAGATTGTTCAGATGGATGACATTCCAAATTACAAAGGGGCAGCGTACATTCGTTTTTGCCTCAATGTCTTGGGCTTTTACGACCCAAGCATTCAGCGTAAAAGGTCTCTGGACAAGGATTCGTGGCCACTTGCAAAAGTTCTGGCTGACTGGGTAAGAAGAAACTACCAAACAGTTGCCAAATCACATCCGCCAGTGGCAAAGGCAATGCTTCCTGCAAATATTGAATACGATCCAGTGTCGCAGACACTAGTTCGGTTGCAGGATGATACACTTACTGGCGTGCCGCGACGGAAGGTTTTTGCGCTCAATGTGGCGCGTCCTGATCTCCCTGAGTAGCTGCGGCCTGCTTCGCCCGTTCTCAATTTTCTTCCAGAGCGCCACCGCGCCAAAATCGTCTGCACATTGATCCAATAGACCTTCGTTTGAACAACAATGGACGTACCGGAGGTTGACCGGAAACCGTTGGTGTTGTCGGGCCACCTAGGCTTCCAACCCAAAGGCCCGCTTCATGACCCGCGTTGTCGCCCGCAGCTTGGCAACCTCGCCACCATAGACCCGGTCACCGACACCGCCCAGCGCGTGACCCAGTATCAGGTTCTGGTCTAGCGATGCCGCCTCGGACAGCGTCAGCCTGTCTTTCATATTGTGGCGCAGGGAATGGATGACGTGCTTTTCGTCTACCGACACCCGCCTCAGGTGCTTCATAAGCGATGCAGAGGCAGCGTCTGACCCCCTGTTGCGGCCATAGGTAGGGAACAGCATAAGTTCACCCTCAGCCGCCTCAAGGGCCTCCTGAGCGGCAGCCAAGGCGTCACCAACAAGCGGCACTTGACGCCGGGAGGACTCCGTTTTCAGGCTGCGCAGATCGTGCGGCTCAATGCGGATGTGCGGCAGGTCACCCGTCACCTTCACATCCTCCACCCGCAGCCCAGTGATCTCGGCAATACGGCATCCTGTCCCTTCGATCAGCCGCCAGATATGCGCCAGCGCCGGGGAGGCATTAGCAAGTATCCTGTCGCGCGTCTCTTTGAGGACATCAACCGGCAACGGGTCGCGCTTTTCAGAAGCCTTGCGGCCCTGACCCTTGGCCACACGTTCCACCGGCAGACGGCTGAAAGGGTTCTGAACGTTGTCCCCCAAGCCGAACTCCACCTTCGCAAAGTTGATGACAGCCGTAATGATCGTCAGTTCCCGCGACACCGTGGCGGCGCTGACCTTCCCGCCAACGCCTCTACCCCTGACCTTCACCCGGTCAAGCATTTCATCCCGCACCGCTCGGGCGTCCTCTCGGGCGATCGATGACAATGCGGGGTCACGCCCCATGGCGTTGATGGCGGTTTCTATGACCCGCCTTGCAAGCCCCACCACGCGGCTATCCGTGTCCGGGTGGCTCTCGTTCAGATGCTCTTTGAGATACAGCTTCAGGGCATCCCCAAGAGTCGGTTCGGGGGCCTTGATCTTGCCCGGAGCGTCCCTCAGCAGATTGATCGTGTAGCGGTCCAGTGGCGGCACACCAAGTGGCCCGTCTTCGTCCTGCGGGTATTTGTCGGCAAGCGTATCGGCCACTATGTCCAGATCATCCTGAGAAGCCCCTGCGGCGACCAGATCAGCGCGCCTTCTGAGGGCTTCTGCATAGGCTTCACGCTCAGACAGCTTGGCATTGGCCACGCCCTTTGTTCGCGCCCGACCCAGCTTGGCCTCGGCAATCTCCCGCTCCACCTCGGCATGATACCGGGGATAGGCGGCAAGGGCTGCCCGCTGGGAATCACCCAGCTTGCGTTTGAACTCCCGCTTGGCGATGACCTCGGCAACATCTTTGGGCACCCTGCGGCGGTACTGCCAACTGCCCGATTTGGTTCGCTCGATGTGCTTCAAAACAAGTCCCATGTGTGCCCCGTGTGTGCTGTAATGTGCACCGGAAGGGAACGCAAGTATCGGAAGTTATTGAGAAATATGGACTGACAAGGGGTCCAATGGAGCGGGCGGCGGGAATCGAACCCGCGTCTTTAGCTTGGAAGGCTAAGGTCTTACCATTACACAACGCCCGCGCTCTGGGCTGGAAATAGAGGATCGCGCGGGCAGGGTCAACCGGGGCCGTGCGGAGGGCGGGGCAGATTTTCCTGATGTCCGCACCTCCCCCCGGGTTTAAGGCCTGCGGTCAGGGCCGGATCAGCCCGGCGTTGCGGGCGATCATGGCGGCGTGGGTGCGGTTTCTGGCCCCCAGTTTGCGGGCAAGGGTCTTGACGTGCAGTTTGACCGTCACTTCCTGAACCGCCAGATCGCGGGCGATTTCCTTGTTGGACTTGCCGTCGCAGATGCCTTCCAGCACTTCGCGTTCCCGCCGGGTCAGGTCTTCCAGCACCGCGTTCGGCGGCGGCGGATCTTCCAGCATCGACATTGGGGCGAAAATCTCACCCGCAGCCATCCGCTTGATGGCGGCGATCAGCGCTTTGATCCCCAATGTTTTTGGCACAAAACCGACAGCGCCACTGGCAAGCGCCTCTTGCGCCAAATCGCGGCGGATGGTGCCGGACATCACCGCCACAGGCACCCCGGGCGCGGCACTGCGGACCTTGCGTAGCCCGTCCAGCCCGTCCATCCCCGGCATCTGGTAATCCAGCAGCACCAGATCAAAGGGTTGCTGCGTCAGGGCGTCGAGCGCCGGCTGCAACCCTGCCACAGAGACCACCACAATGCCGCCATCCACCGCCACCAATGCGGAGACCGATTCACGGAACAAGTCATGATCGTCGGCCAGAAGCATCCGCACGTGTCTTTTCCTCTGTCCGGCAAGGGACATTCGCATTTTCGGGAGCGTCATTTCGGCATGAAATGTACTAAGATATACCTTAGCCTGATTTTGGTCCGCAGATGCAAGGGTTCCGATGACAATTTTGCCATACACTCCCCCCTGGCGGGCGCTCGGATCAATTCGCGCTCTCGCGGTTGTCGGCATGGTGCTGGGGCTTCTGGCCATCATCGGCGCGCTGGCCCTGGATGTGCGCAACCGGCTGGACGAACTGGATCTGGCCGACAGTGACAACGGCCAATGGGTCATGATGCAGACCGAGGTAGAGGTGTTGCGCCTGCAAAGCACGCTGGTCAGGGCGCGCGCGGGGCAAGCCAGCCCGAATGAAGTGCGGCGCTGGTTCAATGTGATGTACAGCCGCCTGCGCATGCTGGAACAAAGTCCGCTTTACGCAGGCTTCATCCAGCAGCCCGAAAACCTGAGCCGGCTGAAAGCGATGCAGGCCTATGCAGACAGATGGGTCAGCGCGATTGACGCTTCAGACGCCGTCCTTGCCGCCGCCCTGCCGGACATGGAAGCGCAAAGCGCCGAAGTTCAGCGGCTGACACGGGATCTGTCGCTGGACTCATTGCTGATGTTTTCGGTAAATACGGATGAATCGCGCGCCAGTGTGAGACGCACCCTGACGCTGCTGGCCACAGCCATCGCAGCCACCATCCTGCTGCTGGTCTTGCTGGCTGGCATGGCCAGCCGCCTGTTCCGGGTCACACAGCGGCAGGCGCGTGAAAATCAGATTGCCGGAGAGCGGCTGCAGCTGATCATCGCCACCTCGCCCGATGCCATTGTGGTAACCAACCGCGGCGGCTGGGTGGTAGAGTTCAACCCGGTGGCCGAGGCGATGTTCGGCCTGTCGCGGAACCAGGTTCTGGGCCGGCAGATTGTGCCCATTCTGTTTTCGCCGCAGACGCAGGAAGATTATCAGGCACGGCTGCGCGACATTATCTCTGCTGCCGTCAGGTCCGGCCCCCAGCGCTTTGAAATCACCGGCCGCCGCGCGGATGGACGGGCGATCCCGCTGGAGGCGTCGCTTGCGATCCGCGATCTGAACCGGGGCGCACTGATCGTCACTTTTCTGCGCGACATTTCGCAGCGTCAGGCCGACCGGCTGGCGCTGGAAGAAGCGCTGACGCGGGCCCGTGCCGGAGAAAAGGCCAAGGCCGATTTTCTGGCCGTGATGAGCCATGAGATGCGCACACCGCTGAACGGGCTGATCGGGTCGATGGAGCTGATGAATGACACCACGCTTGATGACAGCCAGCGTGAACTGCTGCGGATCATGGGTGTCTCGGGCGACATTCTGCTGGGCCATGTCGATTCCGTGCTGGACCTGTCACGCACCGCAGCCGGTCAGATCCGGCTGGCCGACACGCCCTTTGCGCTCGACCGGCTGATCGAGGATTGTCTTGCCAATCAGGCTGGTGTGGCCCGCGCGGGGGGCAACAGCCTGCAACATGTGCCGCTGTCGGGCCCTCTGGGAAACGTGCGGGGCGATCCGGGGCGGTTGCAGCAGATCTTGCTGAACCTGATCGGCAATGCGGTCAAATTCACCCGCAATGGCACCATCACCATAGAAACCGAACGCCTGCCCGGACGGACCGACAGCACCGGGCCGCAGATGACGGAAATCCGCGTCATCGATACCGGCATCGGCATCGCCCCCGCCGATCTGGGCCGGGTGTTCGACGATTTTGCCACCGTCGATTCCTCCTATGGCCGCGCGGCTGGCGGTACCGGGCTGGGGCTTGGCATCGCGCGACGGCTGGCACAGGCGATGGGGGGCAGCATCGGCGTTGAAAGCAACCCCGGCGAAGGCAGTCTGTTCTGGCTGCGCCTGCCGCTGCCAGCCGTCGCCCCGGCACCACCACTGGCAGACCTGCCGGTTCCAGCCCTGCGGCTCGCGCCCGCAAAGCAGGAACTGGATATTCTTCTGATCGAAGACAACAGCATCAACCGCTTTTTGCTGCGCCGCACCCTGAGTGACCTGAACCACCGGGTGACCGAGGCTGAAGACGGCATCGAAGGCGTCGCCATCGCAGCCCGGACCCGGTTCGATCTGATCATCACCGATATTTCGATGCCACGCCTTGACGGGATCGACGCGGCGCGGCGCATTCGCGGCGGTGGTGCGTCAATGCAGGCGCGGATCATCGCGCTGACCGCACATGCGCTGCCCGAAGATGTCGAGGCGTTCCGGCAGGCGGGGCTGGATGCCTGTCTCACCAAGCCCGTCACGCGTGAGGCGCTGCTGGCGCAGCTTTATGGCGACGCTGATCCGGCGGCGTTACCGACCCGCGACAAGTTGGAAAACACCGCCCTTGATGAACTGGCCGAGGCGTTGGGAAAGCCCGTCGCGGCCTCGCTGATCGACCGGATGGTGGCCGAAGGCGACGACACGCTGGCCCGGATCTGCGCGCACCCGGCACCGGATGCCGAAACCGCCCGGATCGCCCACCAACTGGCGGGCGGCTGCACAACCTTCGGCGCGATTGCGCTGCGCGATGCCTTGGCGGCATTGGAGCGGGCCATTGATGATGCCAACCGGGCAGAGGCAGCGCGGCTGATTGCAACGCTGCCGGCGCTCTGGGCCGACACAAGACAGGCGCTTGCCACGCGCAGTGGCTTACTGGTCGCCTGACCCACCGCGCAAAGCGCTGGCAATCAGTCCGGGCACCCGCGCATCGCGCCCCAGCGCGGGCAGCACCCGGCCGGTGAACCCGGCCTCGGCCAAGGCGGCGGGCAGATCATCGGTGACGTGTTCCCCTTCTGCGGCAAAGAACGGCAGGCAGACCGCGTCGGCGGGGAATCCGCTCACCTCGGCCAGTCGGGGGTGCTGGTCGATAAAGGCGGCATCACACCGGGCCAGCAGCAGACCCTCTTTCAGCCGCCCGGCGACCGCATTGGCCACATCCGACGGGGCCGAACTGCGGCCCGAGCCATGGGCGGCAAGCAACACCTCTCCGCCCGGCGGCACCCCGGCTTCGTGCAGCACGCGCAGCGCAAGGTTCTGCACGTCAAGGTCAAGCCCGAAGGGCGGCAGGCAGCGCCACCGCGCACAACCCGCCGCCCCGCCGCAGCCGTCCCGGTCACAGGGGCCGGCCTCAAACAAGGCCGCACGGCAGGCTTTGGCCAGACGTTCGGGCAGATGCTGGCGGGTGAACCAGCCATCGGCCATGAACATCGGGTAGACCAGTCCGCCGTCGCCGCCTGCCCGCGCCAAGGCCGCCGTCAGCCTGCCCTCGGCGGCCAGTGTCGCCGACTCTACCTGCCAGCCGGGCAGGTGCGCCGCCACATCAGCGGCCAGCGCGGCAAGCGCCGCCTCGGCAGGTTCCGGGTCAGAGGGTTGGCCATGGGCCACGATCAGGGCGGTTTGTGTCATATACTGGATTTAGGGGCGCGATACGGCGCGACAAGGGGGTTAACGCGGTGGGGGTCACAGGGGCGCGACGTCACAGCTCATACGGCCATGTCGCCTGCGAAAACACCCCGCCATCGACCCAGATTGTCTGGCCGGTGACAAAGCTGGCGGCATCCGAGCACAAAAACAGCAAGGGGCCCGTCAGATCTTCGGGCGTGCCCACCCGGCGCAGCGGGGTGACCTTTGACCATGTGCCTGCGTAATCGCCCGCCTCTGCCGCCGTGCGGTCGGTGGCAATGGCGCCCGGCGCAATGCAGTTGACGCGGATACCATGCGGCCCCAGCTCCACCGCCGCCGATTTCGTGAACTGTTCGATCCCGCCCTTGCTGGCGGTGTAATCCACCAGTTTCGGGAAGGCGAGCTTGTTGCAACCAGACCCAAGGTTCACGATGCTGCCCCCCTTGCCCGCCGCCACCATGGCGCGGCCCGCGGCTTGAGTGTTCAGAAACGTGCCGCGCAGATTGGTGTGCATCACCGCATCCCACTGATCGGCCCGCAGGTCCAGCAGGCCTGCCCAGGTCTGAATGCCCGCGTTGTTCACCATCACATCGGGCGCGTCGCCCGCCCAATCGGCGGCCTCGGCATGCAGGCGTTGCACGGCACCTTCGTCGCCGGCATCCGCTTCCCACGCCCGGGCGCGGCGGCCAAGGCCCTGCACCTGCCCCACCAGATCGGCGGCGGCGGCCTCTGCGCCCAGATGGGTGAAGGCCACATCATACCCGGCCCCGGCAAGCGCCGTGACCAGCCTGCGTCCGATGGCCGATGGCCCTGCTGTAACAATGGCAAACATGGTGATTCCTCCGCTTGCCCCATGCTTCGCGCGCGAAACATCTGGCGGCAAGGGGTCAACTGGCCCGATCAGGTAGCCGGGCGGCGGATCAGCGGGGCCGCGTCGATGACCAAGGGCCGCAGACCCGCGCCGCCCGCATCCAGCATCTCGAACAGCTGGCGCCGCATACGGGGTTCCCAGAAATCATTGATATGGCTGGCAAGACCTTCGCGCCCTTCGGCGTGGGGCTTGCTTTCCATGAACTTTGCGATCTGGTTGGCCATCACGATCAACTTGGCCTGCGGATTGTGGTCACGCGGCGCGTCGTTGGAAAACGCTGCAGTGGTTTCAAGCGACATCAGCCACCTCCTGACCCCCGCGCAAACGGCGGGGGTGCGTGTAACAGTCAAACCTATCGGGGCGCGCATTTGCAATAAGCGTCAGCCCCGCCGCTTCGGCCATCGTCACCGCTGCCGCTGTCGGGGCCGACACCGCGATCAGCACCGGAAAGCCCGCCGTGCAGGCCTTTTGCACCAGATCAATTGACACGCGGCTGGTCAGGATCAGCGCAGCGCGGTCGGCGGGCTGCGTCATCGCGCCGACCAGCTTGTCGACCGCATTGTGCCGCCCCACATCCTCGCGCGACAGCGCGATGCCGTCAGCGGTCCACAGCGCCGCGCAATGCGCAGCGCGGGTGATGTCGTGCAGCGGCTGGTGCTGCGGCAGGTCTGCCACCGCCGCCATCACCTGCGCGGGCGTCATCCGCAGCGCGCCCTGCACCTGTGGTGCATCACGCACCGCCTCTTCCAGAGAGTCCAGCCCGCACAACCCGCAGCCCACCGGCCCCGCCATGCTGCGCCGCCGCTGCGCCTGACGCGCGGCTGCCCCTTCGGTCAGCCAGATCTGCAGATCAACCCCCAGCGGGGTTTCCACTGCGTCAATCCGCTCAATCTCTTCCAGCGTCGCGATGCCTTCGGCCAACGTGAACCCACGCGCGAAATCGGTCAGGTCGGCGGGCGTCGCCATCATCACCGCATGGGTCGACCCGTTGTAGGACAGCGCCACCGCCACTTCCGCAGGCAAAACCCGCTGGCTTTGCCGCCCGACCCCGCCCGGGAAGGACAGCCGCGCAAAGGGTGCATGGGACTGCATCATTCCGCCGCTGGCAGAATGCGCCGGGCAAGTGCTGCCTGCTCGGCATAGTCTTCCTGCCATTCCGATGGGCCGTTGGAGGGGCTGACCTGCACCGCTGTTACCTTGTATTCCGGGCAATTGGTCGCCCAGTCGCTGAAATCGGTGGTGATGACATTGGCCTGCGTTTCGGGGTGGTGAAAGGTGGTATAGACCACGCCCGGCGACACCTTGTCGGTGATCTCGGCCCGCAGCGTCGTGACACCCGAGCGTGAGGCCAGCCGCACCCAATCCCCTTCGCGGATGCCGCGCACCTCGGCGTCATGCGGGTGCACTTCCAGCACATCCTCGGCATGCCAGACCACATTCGCCGTGCGCCGGGTCTGCGCCCCGACGTTGTACTGCGACAGAATACGCCCGGTGGTCAACAGCAGCGGAAAGCGCGGGCCGGTTTTCTCATCCGTGGCCACGTATTCGGTGCGGATAAACCGCCCCTTGCCGCGCACAAAGCCATCGACATGCATCAAGGGCGTGCCTTCGGGGTTGGCCCCATTGCAGGGCCACTGCACAGACCCAAGCGTTTCCAGCCGCTCATAGCTGACCCCGGCAAAGCTGGGCGTGGTCAGGGCGATTTCATCCATGATCTGGCTCGGGTGAGTGTAGCCCCAGCTGGCACCCATGGCGTTTGCGAACAGCTGCGTCACCTCCCAGTCGGCATAACCCTGCTTTGGGGCCATCACCTTGCGCACGCGGTTGATGCGGCGTTCGGCGTTGGTGAAGGTGCCGTCTTTTTCCAGAAAGGACGATCCGGGAAAGAACACATGCGCGTAGTTCGCGGTTTCATTCAGGAACAGGTCGTGCACGATCACACACTCCATCGCCGCCAGCCCCGCCGCGACGTGCTTGGTGTCGGGGTCCGATTGCAGGATGTCTTCGCCCTGACAATACAGCCCCTTGAACGTGCCCTCGACCGCTGCATCCAGCATGTTGGGAATGCGCAGGCCGGGTTCATTGTCGATCTGCACCCCCCAGACCCGTTCAAACACCGCGCGGGCGTCATCCAGCTTCACATGGCGATAACCCGGCAATTCGTGCGGGAATGACCCCATGTCGCACGATCCCTGCACGTTGTTCTGGCCGCGCAGCGGGTTCACGCCCACACCGGGCCGCCCGATATTGCCGGTCAGCATGGCAAGGTTGGCAATGGCGATCACGGTGGTCGATCCTTGGGAATGCTCCGTCACGCCCAGCCCATAGTAAATCGCCCCATTGCCGCCCCTGGCAAACAGCCGCGCCGCCGCCCGCACCTCTGCCGCCGACACGCCTGTCAGCAATTCCACCGCTTCGGGGGCGTGATGCGGGGCCGCAATGAAGTCTGCATAGTCCTGAAAAGCATCCCAATCGCAGCGGTCACGGATAAACGCCTCATCCATCAGCCCTTCGGTCACAATCACATGCGCCATGGCCGAGACGATGGCGACATTCGTACCGGGCTTGAGCGCAAGGTGGTGGTCGGCCTTGTAATGCGCGCCCTCCACCATCTCGGTCCGGCGCGGGTCAATCACGATCAGCTTCGCGCCTTGGCGCAGGCGTTTCTTCAACCGGCTGGCAAAGACCGGGTGGCCGTTCACCGGATTTGCCCCGATCACGATCACCACATCGGTTTCTTCAACCGAGTCGAAATCCTGCGTCCCCGCGCTGGTTCCAAAGGTCTGGCCCAGCCCATAGCCGGTGGGGGAATGGCATACCCGCGCGCAGGTGTCGGTGTTGTTGTTCAGAAACACCGCCCGGGTCAGCTTCTGCACCAGATAGGCTTCTTCATTGGTGCAGCGGCTGGAGGTGATCACCCCCACCGATTGCCGCCCATACTGTTCCTGAAGGCCCTTCATCCGGTTGGCGGCAAATTCCATCGCCTCTTCCCACGACACTTCCCGCCAAGGGTCAGTGATTGCCTCGCGGATCATCGGTGACAGGATGCGGTCCTTGTGGCTGGCATAGCCATAGGCAAAGCGGCCCTTCACACAGGAATGACCCCGGTTGGCCTTGCCATGTTTATAGGGCACCATGCGCACCAGCTCATCCCCGCGCATCTCGGCCTTGAAGCTGCACCCCACCCCGCAATAGGCGCAGGTGGTGATGACCGACCGTTCCGGCGTGCCGATGTCGATGATCGAGTTTTCCTGCAAGGTCGCGGTCGGGCAGGCCTGCACGCAGGCCCCGCAGGACACGCAATCAGAGGTCAGCGCGGTGTCAGTCTTGGCCCCGAAAGACACCCGGCTGTCAAACCCGCGCCCTTCGATGGTCAGGGCAAAGGTGCCCTGCACCTCTTCACAGGCGCGCACGCAGCGGCTGCAGACGATGCATTTGGCGGGGTCATAGGTGAAATAGGGGTTGGAATCATCCTTTGGGTTCCACTGCGGATTGGCCTCACCGCTGGTGTTTTTCGGCTTGAAATGCGTATCCACAGCCTCATACCGCACATCGCGCAGGCCCACGGCCCCCGCCATATCCTGCAACTCACAGTCGCCATTGGCCGAACAGGTCAGACAATCCAGCGGATGGTCGCTGATATACAGCTCCATCACTCCGCGCCGCAGTTTTTTCAGCCGGGCATTCTGGGTGGAAACCTTCAGCCCCGCCGCCACCGGCGTAGTGCAGCTGGCCGGCGTGCCATTGCGGCCCTCTATCTCGACCAGGCACAACCGGCAGGACCCGAAGGCATCCACCGAATCCGTCGCGCACAGCTTTGGCACCGAAATCCCCGCCTCCGCCGCAGCCCGCATGATGCTGGTGCCTTCCGGAACCGTCACATCAAAGCCGTCAATCGTCAGCGTGACCATCACCTTCGACTTCGCCGCAGGCGTGCCGAAATCGCGGTCCGGGATGATGAAATCCTTCATTCGGCAGCCTCTCTTGCGCGGGCAAAATCATCCGGAAAATGGGTCAGCGCCGACAGCACCGGATAGGGCGTAAAGCCCCCCAGCGCGCACAAAGACCCGGCTTTCATCGTGTCGCACAGATCATGCAGCAGCGGGATAGCTGCCGCGTCGCCCTGCGCGATCCGGTCCACCGTTTCCACCCCGCGCACCGCGCCAATCCGGCACGGCGTGCACTTGCCGCAGGATTCGATCGCACAAAACTCCATCGCAAACCGTGCCTGCGCCAGCATGTCGGCACTGTCATCAAACACCACAATCCCGGCATGGCCGATCAGCCCGCCCTGCCCGGCATAATCCTCATAGCCAAACGGCACATCGAACAGTGCCCGCGGGAAATAGGCCCCCAGCGGCCCGCCGACCTGCACCGCCTTGACCGGACGGCCAGTGGCGGTGCCGCCCGCCAACCCGTCCACAATCTCTCCCAAAGACAGGCCAAAGGCTGCCTCGAACAACCCGCCCTGCGCCACATTCCCGGCAATCTGCAACGGAATCGTCCCGCGTGATCGCCCGATGCCATGCGCGGCATAATCCGCCGCCCCGCGCTCAAAGATCACCGGGATGGTCGCCAGTGAAATCACGTTGTTCACCACGGTCGGCTTGCCCATAAAGCCTTCCAGCGCCGGCAGCGGCGGCTTGGCCCGCACCACCCCACGCTTGCCTTCAAGGCTGTTCAGCAGGCTGGTCTCCTCGCCGCAGACATAGGCCCCGGCCCCGACCCGCACCTCGATATCTAAGGCCAGCCCCGAGCCCATGACCGAACCACCCAGCATCCCCGCCGCCCGCGCCGCCAGAATCCCCCGGTTCATCATCGCAATCGCATCGGGATACTCGCTGCGCAGATAGACGAACCCCTTGGTCGCGCCCACCGTGATCCCGGCAATCACCATGCCTTCTATCAGCGACAGCGGATCGCCTTCGATGATCATGCGGTCAGCAAAGGTGCCGCTGTCGCCCTCATCCGCGTTGCACACGATGTATTTGCGGTCAGCCACCGCCCCCGCCACCGTGCGCCACTTGATGCCGGTGGGAAAGCCCGCCCCGCCCCGCCCGCGCAGGCCCGAGGCTGTGACCTCGGCCAAGCGCTCTTCACCGCTCATCGAAAGCGCGCGCATCAGCCCGGCAAACCCGCCATGCGCGCGGTAATCGTCAGCCGACAGTGGATCAATCACACCGCAGCGCGCGAATGTCAGCCGGGTCTGCGCCTTCATCCACGGCAGGTCTGCAACCGGCCCAAGCGCCAAAGGACCGCCATCAAATACCTGCCCCACCGCCTTTGGCACCATCGGGCCAAAGCCGATACGCCCATTCGGCGTCTCCACCTCGACCAGCGGCTCCAGCCAGACCATCCCCCGGCTGCCATTGCGCACGACGGTCAGGTCAATCCCGCGCCGCCCGGCCTCGGCCTGCAACGCCGTCACCACCTCATCCGCGCCAAGCGCACGGGCGGCGGCATCCAGGGGCACATAGATCTTCATGCCTGCCCCCCGGCCACAGCCGCCACAACCCGCGCCGCATCGGCCCGCCCGATCAGCCGGCCAGCCACCTGCGCCGCCGGTGCACAGGCGCACAGCCCCAGACAAAACACCGGCTCCAGCGTCACCGCGCCATCGGCGCTGGTGTCATGCCAGCCCAAGCCAAGCTGGGCCTGCACCTGGGCCGCAAGCTGGTCGCCGCCCATCGCCTGACACGCCTCGGCCCGGCACAGACGCACGACCGTCGCCCCGGCAGGCACCTCGCGGAAATCGTGGTAAAAGCTGACAACCCCGTGCAATTCCGCCCGCGTCACCCCCGCACCTGCGGCGAGCGCAGGCATCGCGGCCTGCGGCACATGGCCAAACTCGGCCTGCACGGCATGCAGCATCGGCAAAAGCGCACCTTCAACACCCTGATGCGCCTGCACAATTTCTGCTGTGCGTGTCAGGATGGCGTGATCGTCAGGCATGGCTGCTCCCGTGGCTCTGCTTTGCGCCGCATCCTAGCCAGCCTGACAGGCAAATCAATATCGATATACCGTCACATGATAGACAAATCCTATCAATCTGACCCCCCAGCCATCCGCCGCGCCGCCTCCATCAGCGCCTCGATCAGCGGCGTCGGCGGATCGCGTCGCGCCGCAATCAGCCCGACCAGATGCTCGGCCTCCGGCTCCACAATCGGCACCGCCCGCACCGCGCCCGATTGCGCGAACAGATCGGCCAGCGCTTTCGGCAGAACCGACACCCACTGCCCGGTGGCCACATGCGCCATCAGAGCAATCGTCGAATTGCTCTCGATCCCGGGCTCTGTGCGCACGCCAGCCTCGGCCAGATGCTGGGCCACGATGCGCCGGTTCTGCATGTCGCCGGTCAGCAGACACAGCGGCAAGCCCGCCAGATCGGCCCAGCGCAGCTGCGCCCGGTCCGCCATCACGGTGCCCGGCGCACAGATCAGCCGGTAGAACTCGGCATAAAGCGGCAGGCTCAGCACCCGCCCCAGCGGCTCGTTGTCCAGATAGGTGATGCCCGCATCCAGCTCCAGCCGCTCAATCCCGGTCAGGATCTCGGCACTGGTGCGTGACAGAATGGTCACCGATACCGCCGGATGGCGCCGTGTGAAGGGCACAGTCAGCTGCGCCACCATCGGCAAGGCGGTGGGGATCACCCCGATCCGCAGCTTACCCGCCAGCCCCTGCTTGGCAAAGCGCATCTCGTCGCGCAGTGCCCGCACCTCGGCCACAATCCCCTGCGCCCTTTCAAGCACATGCTGGCCCTCGGGCGTCAGCCCCTGATAGCGTGCGCCGCGAAACACCAGCTGCACGCCCAGCTGCTCTTCCAGCTGCTTGATCGCCGCCGAAAGCGAGGGCTGCGACACCCCGCACGCCTCTGCCGCACGCCCGAAATGCCGCGCGCGGGCCAGCGCAATGAACATCTCCAGCTTGTCGATCAACGGCCAACCGCCCCGGCTTGCAGCTTTCCCAAATACTCCCGCCGGAGGCCCCGGCCTGCCCCGCGCGCAACGCCCGTCGCATGTCCGCGGCAGTGCGGCCGAGCGGGGGCTCGATGCCCCCCGAGGCCGCCCCCGTGGCAGGTCACGGCATCACCTCGAACCGGTCCACATCCACCATCCCCATATCGGTGATCTTCAGATGCGGGATCACCGGCAGGCACAGGAAGGCCAGCTGCAGAAACGGCTCTTCCAGCTCCACCCCCAGCCCTTTCGCCGCTGCCCGCAAAGCGATCAACGCATCCCGCACCGTCTCGAACGGCTCAAGGCTCATCAGCCCTGCCACCGGCAGCGCCAGTTCGGCCAGCACCTCGCCGCCTGCAACCACCACAAACCCGCCCTCGATCTCGCCCAGCCGGTTCGCGGCCAGCGCCATGTCGCCATAATCCGCGCCCACCACCGCAATGTTATGATGGTCATGGCAGACGGTCGAGGCGATGGCCCCGCGCTTCAGACCAAAGCCCTGCACAAAGCCGGTGGCCATATTGCCGTTCACCCCATGCCGCTCGATCACTGCGATCTTGACCAGATCGCGCGCTATATCCGGGCGCTTGTCACCATCCACCGGGGCGATCTCAAACGTCAGGTGTTCGGTGATGATCTTGCCCGGCAGAATGCCGATCACCGGCGTCTCAATCCGGTTGCCGCCGGTGCGGAAATCCTGCGCCACCACCCGCGGCGCCTTGACCGAGTGCCGCGCCACCGGCTCAACCCCGCCGCGTGCGGCAAAAGCTGCTGCATCGGCCAGAACGCCGCCCGCCAGCACCATGCTGGCATGGCATCCCTCCAGCGTGTCGATCACCGCGATATCGGCACGCTTTCCGGGTGCGATCAGCCCGCGATCCTTCAGCCCGAAAGCCTCTGCCGCCGACAGGCTGGCCGCGCGGTAGACCGCCAGCGGCGGGCAGCCAAGGGCAATCAGGGTGCGGATCATGTAATCCAGATGGCCATGCTCGGCGATGTCCAGCGGGTTGCGGTCATCGGTGCACAGGCACAGATATGGCGCGTGCCGTTCGGTCAGCAGCGGGGCCAGCGCGTGCAGGTCCTTGCTGACCGAGCCTTCGCGGATCAGCACCCGCATCCCCTTGCGCAGCTTTTCCAGACCCTCTTCTGCCGTGGTCGCCTCATGCTCGGTGCGGATCCCGGCACTGATATAGCCGTTCAGCTCATTGCCCAGCAGCAGTGGCGCATGGCCGTCGATGTGGCGGCCCTGCCAGGCTTCCAGCTTGGCCATGCAGCCCGCGTCCTGCATCAGCACGCCCGGAAAGTTCATGAATTCCGCCAGCCCGATCCCGCGCGGATGGTCGCGCAGCGGCAGCAGATCCGCCGCCACCAGCCGCGCCCCGGCGGTTTCCATATGGGTCGAGGGCACGCAGGACGACAGCTGCACCCGGATGTCCATCAGGCAGTGCAGCGAGGCTTCAAGAAAGTAGTTCACCCCCGTGATGCCGCAGACATTGGCGATTTCATGCGGATCGCAGATCGCCGTCGTCACCCCGCGCGGGGTGACGCAGCGGTCAAACTCGAACGGCGTGACCAGGGACGACTCGATATGCAGATGGGTGTCGATAAATCCCGGCACCAGAATCTTGCCCGAGACATCCAGCTCGCGTTGCCCTGTATAGTCGCCGAACACGCCCACAATGGTATCGCCACAGATCGCCACATCGGTTTGCACCAGATCGCCGGTGATCAGGTCGAACACCCGCCCGCCCTTCAGCACCAGATCGGCAGGCTGTTGCCCCCGGCCTTGGGCGATCCGGGCAGAGAGCGGGGCAGAGGGGGCGATATGCGGCATGGGACGACTCCTTTGGCGACAGAAAACCAGACCTGCCCCGGATTTGCCACCGGCAAAGCAAGCCATGCACTGGCGGCCAAGCCGCATTGTGCCGGGGACAATCCCACCCCTTGCGGCACCGCGCCTTCCCCGCCACCATGGCGCATCATGAATCCGTTGCGCGGCATTGCCCTTAAAATCATTTCTGTCCTGTTGTTCATCACGATGTCGGCGATGATCAAGGCCACCTCTGAGCACATTCCACCGGGCGAGGCGGTGTTTTTCCGATCCTTTTTCGCCATCCCTGTCATCCTGATCTGGCTGACCTGGCGGCGTGAATTGTCGACCGGATTGCGCACCAGAAATCCGTTCGGGCATTTCTGGCGCGGGCTGATGGGCACCATGGGGATGGGGCTTGGCTTTGCCGCCCTTGCGTATCTGCCGCTGCCCGAGGTGACCGCCATCGGTTACACTGCGCCATTGCTGACGGTGATCTTTGCCGCGATGTTTCTGGGCGAAGAGGTCCGCGCCTTTCGCATCACCTGCGTTATATTGGGCATGGCGGGGGTGCTGATCATCGTCTCGCCGCGGCTGAGCGTGCTGAACGGCGGCGGCAACCCGGCTGAGGCGTTCGGCGCGATGATGGTGCTGAGCAGCGCGGTGTTTTCCGCGCTTGCGCAGGTGTTTGTGCGCAAACTGGTGCAGACGGAACAGACCGCAAGTATCGTGTTCTGGTTTTCCGTCACCGCCACCCTGCTGTCGCTGATCACCCTGCCCTATGGCTGGGTGATCCCGACCCGGACCGAGGCCGCACTGCTGGTCACCGCCGGGCTGATCGGGGGCCTGGGGCAGATTTTCCTGACCTCATCATATCGCAGCGCCGATGCTTCGGTGATTGCGCCCTTCGACTATGCCTCGATGCTGTTTGCGCTGCTGTTTGGCTGGTTCTTCTTTTCCGAGGTGCCGACGCTGACCATGCTGGCCGGGGCGGCGCTGGTGATCACGGCGGGCGTGCTGATCATCTGGCGCGAGCGGAAACTGGGTCTGGAACGCGCGCGCCAGCGCAAGGCGATGGCACCGGGGTCTTAAGCTTTCGGGCGGCGCGCCGGTGGCTGTCGTCGCAAGGGGGCTGCCGCCCCCCTCTTGGCGCAAGCGCCAATTCACCCCCTGCGAGTATTTTGGTCAAGATGAATGACAAAAGCAGGGCGCGGGCCGGTCAGGACCAGCGGACCTTTACATCCGCCGGACGCGAGGCTGCGATGGTGCGGCGGATGTTGGGCATATCGTTGCTGTCGATCCACGCCCGCGCCTGTTGCGCGGTTTTGCCATGGTGCAGCCAGCGCTGCATCAGGCGGCGGTCGAGTTCCGCTTCGGGTACGTCGATCCAGACCGTCAGGTCAAAGGCACGCGACACGGCCTGCCATGGCGGTTCGTTGAGCAAAAGGTAATTGCCCTCAATCACCAGAAAGCGGTCTTGCGCCAGCACCACATCAGCGGCGGCGCGGGACAGCTCCCTATCGCGGTCAAAGACCGGGATCGCGACTTCGCCCTCATCGCGCAGGCGCCCGATCAGATGGGTGAACCCGGCCACGTCAAAGGTTTCGGGGGCACCTTTGCGGGCGCGCAGGCCACGCGCGGTCAGCACCGCATCGTCATAGTGAAACCCGTCCATCGGCACCACGCGGGCCCCGGGGCCAAGCGCTGTCACCACCGCATCGGCAAGGGTGGATTTGCCCGCACCCGGCGGGCCTGCAAGGGCGGTCAGGAACCGCCCCTGCCCCAGCACCCGTCCTGATGCCCGCGACCGGATCAGATCGGCCAGAGCGTCGGGTGTCATGCCGGTTCTGCCACACCTTCGGGCAGCTTCGCCCCGGTCATATAGGCCACCGCGTCCGACATCGAATGCTCGCCCGGCTTGATCACGCACAGCCGCTTGCCCAAACGGTGAATGTGGATGCGGTCGGCCACTTCGAACACATGCGGCATGTTGTGGCTGATCAGGATGATCGGGATGCCGCGCGCCCGCACATCGCGGATCAGTTCCAGCACCCGGCGGCTTTCCTTGACGCCCAGCGCGGCGGTGGGTTCATCCAGGATCACCACCTTGGAGCCGAACGCCGCCGCCCGCGCTACCGCGACGCCCTGACGCTGACCGCCCGACAGGGTTTCCACCGCCTGATTGATGTTCTGAATCGTCATCAGCCCCAGCTCGTTCAGCTTTTCGCGGGCGAACTTTTCCATCCGTGGCCGGTCCAGCTTGCGGAACACCGATCCCATGATCCCGGGGGCGCGCAATTCGCGGCCCATGAACATGTTGTCGGCAATCGACAGCGCGGGCGACATGGCCAGCGTCTGGTACACGGTTTCGATCCCCGCCGCCCGCGCCTCGATCGGGGTGGAGAAGCGGATCGGCTTGCCCTCCAGCGTGATTTCGCCCTCATCCGGAATGACAGCGCCGGAGATGGCCTTGATCAGCGTGGATTTGCCCGCCCCGTTGTCGCCAATCACCGCCAAAATCTCGCCGGGGTAGAGGTCAAAGTCGCAATGGTCGAGTGCCGTGACCTTGCCATAGCGCTTGACCAGATTTGTGCCTTTCAGAAGCGGTTCCATCAGCTTGCCACCTTTCTGATCCACTGATCCACGGCGACCGCAAAGATGATCAGCACGCCGATAAGAAAGAACGTCCATTGCGGGTCGGTGCCCACCAGCCGCAGGCCCATTTCAAACACGCCGACGATCAGCGCGCCAAAGAACATGCCGACGATACTGCCACGCCCGCCAAACAGGGAGATGCCGCCGATCACCACAGCCGTGATCGACTGGATATTGCCCAGCTGCCCGGTTGAAGCGGTGGGCGAGACGGACCCGAAACGCCCGATCATCACCCAGCCGGCGACGGCACAGAAAAACCCGGCCAGCGCATAGACCTGAATGAGCACGCGTTTGGTCGGCACCCCGGCCAGTTCTGCCGCCTGCGGATCATCGCCGGTGGCATAGACATGGCGGCCCCAGGCGGTATTGCGCAGAATCCACGCCATGATGGCGACCAGTGCGATCATCAGAAACACGGCATACAGAATCTTCACACCGCCCGGCTCGATCGAGCCGCCCCATAACTGCAAGGCAGGGGCGTTTGCGGCGATATCGGATGATCGTATCGTCTCATTTTTCGAAAAGATGAAGTTCGACGCCAGCAGAACCTGCCATGTGCCCAGAGTCACGATAAAGGGCGGCAGCTTCATCCTTGCGATCAGAAAGCCGTTCATCGCCCCCATGCCGGTGCCAAGGATCAGGCCGATAAGGATTGCCAGTTCCGCCGGAATGCCGAAGCGAAAGGTGATCTGCCCCATCAGCACCGATGAGAAGACCGCAATCGCGCCAACCGAAAGGTCGATCCCTGCGGTCAGGATCACGATGCTTTGCGCGCAGCCCAGGATTCCCACAATGGCAATCTGCTGCAAAATAACAGACAGCGTCCCCGCCTTGAAGAAATTCTCGGACAGCAATCCGAACACGATCAGCGCCGCCACCAGAACAATCAGCGGCACCGCCGAAGGAGTCTGATGCAGCCAGTGCTGCAGCTTTTTCAGCAGGCTCTGCTCTTCATGAAACTCGGCCACTTTGTCCGAAGCGCCTTTCAGGCCCTCTTCAAAACTGGACCCGGTTTTTGCATCTGATGCCATGTCGTTCCCCTCCCCGGCACAGCGGTCGCGCGGCTGTGCGTTGGTTGTGACAAGGGCGGCGCGATGGCCGCCCTTGCGTTAGTCTGAGGTCAGGTAGCGCCGCAAATCAACAGCGACGTCCCTTTGGTGCCGGGTTCAGCCCCAGCACAGCTCCATGCCCTGCGTGGTGTCGAGCGATTCGACGCCGTCAACCGGGTTGTCGGTGATCAGCGCGACGCCGGTATCAAAGAACGCCTTGCCTTCGGTCGGCTCCGGCTTGGTGCCATCTGCCGCGAATTGCGCAATGGCTTCCACACCCAGCGCCGCCATCTGCAGCGGGTATTGCTGGCTGGTGGCACCGATCACGCCGTCCTTGACATCCCGCACGCCCGGGCAGCCGCCATCGACGGAGACGATCAGCACGCCTTCCTTGCCTGCCGCCTTCAGCGCCTCGAACGCGCCGGCAGCCGAAGGTTCGTTGATGGTATAAACCAGGTTGATATCCGGGTCTTTGGCCAGCAGCGATTCCATCGCCTTCAGCCCGCCCTCTTCGTTGCCCGAGGTGACTTCGTTGCCCACGATGCGCGGGTCAGTTTCATCGCCCCATTTGTTCGGGTCGGCCAGATCGATCCCCATGCCCTGCAGGAAGCCCTGGTCGCGCAGCACGTCGACCGACGGTTGTGCGATGGACAGGTCCAGCAGCGCGATCTTGGCATTGGCGGCCTCAGCCCCCAGCGTGGCGTTGGCCCACTGGCCGATCAGCAGACCGGCCTGAAAGTTGTCGGTCGCAAAGGTGGCGTCGGCGGCGTCAATCGGGTCCAGCGGGGTGTCAAGCGCGATGACCAGAACCCCGGCATTGCGGGCGGCCTGAACGGAATCGACAATCGCCTTGGTGTCGGATGCGGCAATCAGAATGCCCTTGGCCCCATCGGCAACACAGGCTTCAACAGCAGCGACCTGGCTTTCGTGGTCACCGTCGATCCGCCCGGCATAGGATTTCAGGGTCACGCCCAGCTCGGCAGCCTTGGCTTCGGCACCTTCCTTCATCTTCACGAAGAACGGGTTGGTATCGGTTTTGGTGATCAGACAGGCGCTGGTCTGTGCGGTGGCGGTGGTCGCCATCAGCGCAAGCGCGGCCGAGCCCAAAAGGGCTGTCATTGAGTGTTTCATGCGGTTCCTCCCAAGGATGTCAGGGGTGATTGCCCCTGCTGCAAGCGTGTTTCGCAGCCGTTCCTCCTGCTGCGGTGGGGTTACAAAACCCGATTCGGGGCATCGCGTCAATATAAATAAATAAGAGTGATTTAATATTGACAGACCCCCGCAATCGCCCTCAACGTGGACCCGGGGAGGAAGCCTTCCGGCACAGCGCCGGGGGTGACATCAAGACATGCTGATCGGGATACCATCCATTCTGGGGCCAGAGCTGCTGGCCACCCTGCGCGCCATGGGCCATGGCGACGAAATCGCCATCGTCGACGGCAATTACCCTGCGCAAGACCATGCGCGCAGGCTGGTCCGTGCCGATGGCCACGGGTTGCTGGCACTGCTGCAGGCGATCCTGACCGTGCTGCCGCTGGATGATGACGCGCCTTTCGCCATTCTGCGCGCCAGCCTGCACAACGATCCCGATCAGACCGCAGCAATCCACCATCGGATAGAGACGCTGTGTGGCCGCCTGAAACCCGGCTATGCCGTGCAGGCGATGGCAGGCGATGCGCTCTATCCGCGCATCCGGGCCGCGCATACCATCGTTGCCAGCAGCGAAACCGCACTTTATGCCAACGTCATTCTGCGCAAGGGCGTGATCAGGGGCGATGATGATACCACCGGGTGACGCAGCAGCCATTGCCGACCGCACCGGCCCCGATGATCCGGTGCTGCGGGGCACCAATCAATCGGGTATGCGCGCCCAGAATGAGCGGCTGGTGCTGACGCTGGTGCGTCAGCACGGGGCGCTGGCGAAATCCGATATTGCCCGCATCACCGGCCTGTCGGCGCAGACCGTGTCGGTCATCATGCGGGCGCTGGAACAGGACGGGCTGCTTATGCGCGGCGCGCCGCAGCGCGGGCGCATCGGGCAACCGTCGATCCCGATGTCGCTGGCACCCGAGGGGGCGTTTTTCTTCGGTCTCAAGATCGGTCGGCGCTCGGCCGATCTGACTCTGGTGAACTTTCTGGGCCAGATGCAGCGACTGGAGCGACAGGTCTACCGCTACCCCACACCCGGCGCGGTGGTGGATTTCGTCGCCGCCACCCTGCCCCGAATGATCGCAGATCTGCCAGCCGAGTTGCGCGGGCGCATCGGCGGTCTGGGCGTGGCAATGCCGTTCCAGCTGTGGAACTGGGTGCAGTCGCTTGGCGCGCCGCAATCCGAGATGGACGCCTGGCGCAGCCGCGACATTCAGGCCGAGCTGGCGGCGCTGACCGATATGCCGGTGTTTGTGCAGAATGACGCGACCGCTGCCTGCGGGGCCGAACTGGTGTTCGGCACCGGCGAGAGGCCAAAGGATTTCCTGTACTTCTACTTCGGCACCTTTATCGGCGGCGGGCTGGTGCTGAACGGCCAGCTCTTTACCGGGCGCAGCGGCAATGCCGCCGGGGTGGGGCCGATCCCCGTTCCCGGCCCCGACGGTCAGACCCGGCGGCTGCTGGATGTCGCCTCGATGTCGGTGCTGGCCGACGCGATGGAGGCGGCGGGCGAGCCGTCTGATCATCTGTGGGCCCAGCATCAAAGCTGGCGGGTCAGCCCCGCCGTGCTGGACACATGGCTGGACGGGGCCGCGCGCGGGCTGGCGCATGCCATCCTGTCCGCCGCCGCCCTGATCGAGCTGGAGGCGGTGCTGATCGACGGCTGGATGCCCGCCAGCATCCGCGCCGAGCTGACCACGCGCACCCACGCCGCGCTGCATGCGCTGGATCTGGCCGGCATCGACCCGCCCGCAATCCGCGAAGGCACGGTCGGGGCCAATGCCCGGGTTCTGGGGGCTGCGGCGATTCCGCTGTCGCAACGCTATCTGATCGACCAATACGCGTCTGGCCGCGACACCTAGCCGCGTTTTTGGGGGTTGCGGGGGATTTGAGTGCCGAAAATGCTTTCCGTCCGTGGTTCTGGGCCCTAAAGGTCTTGAAAATGTGTTTGCAAGGTCTTTGATCGGCACCAACCCGCCGCGACGATAATGACCAAAAAACGCCACGCCACGACGAGGGAACGTCCGCTTTATGTCACTCGCCCTGATTGCCGCGCTGCCTTTTCTCGGAGCGCTTCTTCCCGGTCTGATGATCCGCGCAGGCAAGAATGCCTGCGCTTTGGTCACTGGGTCGGTGACGGCCCTTGCGCTTTTGCTGCTGGGCCTGAACGCCCCCGCCGTCCTGCGCGGCGAGGTGGTGCAGACCCGGATCGAATGGATCCCGTCACTGGGTCTGAACGCCAATTTCTTCCTTGATGGTCTGGGGCTGCTGTTCGCGGGCCTGATCCTTGGCATCGGCCTCTTGATCATCCTTTACGCGCGGTTCTACCTCGCGAAGTCTGATCCGATGGGGCAGTTCTACACCTATCTCATGCTGTTTCAGGGCGCGATGGTGGGCATCGTTCTGTCTGACAACATCCTGCTTTTGCTGGTGTTCTGGGAGCTGACCTCGCTGTCCTCCTTCCTGCTGATCGGCTATTGGAAACACCTGCCCGAAGGGCGTCAGGGCGCGCGGATGGCGCTGACCGTCACCGGCGGCGGCGGGCTGGCGATGATTGCGGGCATGCTGATCCTTGGCAATATCGTCGGCAGCTACGACCTGTCGGTCATTCTGGAAAACAAAGAGGCGATCCAGTCTTCCGACTGGTATCTTCCCGCGCTGATCCTGATCCTGCTGGGGGCCTTCACCAAATCGGCGCAGTTCCCGTTCCACTTCTGGCTGCCGCACGCCATGGCCGCGCCCACCCCGGTTTCGGCCTATCTGCATTCGGCCACCATGGTGAAGGCCGGGCTGTTCCTGCTGGCCCGCATGTGGCCGGTGCTGTCGGGCACGCCGGAATGGTTCTACATTGTCGCCACCACCGGGCTGATCACCATGGTGATGGCCGCCAAGATCGCGCTGTTCAAGGACGACCTCAAGGCGCTTCTGGCGTTTTCCACCGTATCGCACCTTGGATTGATCACCATGCTGCTGGGCTTTGGCACCAAGGCGGCGGCGACAGTGGCGGTGTTCCACATCATCAACCACGCCACCTTCAAGGCCGCCCTCTTCATGTCGGCGGGCATTGTGGACCATGAGGCGCACACCCGCGATCTGAAACGCCTTGGCGGCTTGCGCACGCTGATGCCGATCACCTTTACCATCGTGACCATCGCGTCGCTGTCGATGGCGGGCATTCCGCCGCTGAACGGCTTTCTGTCCAAAGAGCTGATGCTGGAAGAGGCCGCGAATACGGCATGGATGGCGAACCCCTGGCTGCTGGGGGTGCTGGCCACCATCGGCGCGCTGTTCTCGGTCGCCTACAGCTTTCGCTTCATCGCGCACACCTTCCTTGGCCCAGTGCGCACCGATTACCCCAGCAAACCGCATGATCCCGGCTTTGGTCTCTGGGCGGCCCCGGCGCTGCTGGCCGGTCTGGTGATCGTGATCGGTCTGTTCCCGATGCTGACCGCCGCCTGGCTGGTGAATGCCGCAGCAAGTGCGGTGACCGGCGAAGCCATTGCCGTCAATATCACCCATTGGCACGGGCTTTACGCCCCGGCGCTGTGGATGTCGCTTGCGGCCATCGGTGGCGGTCTGATGCTGCTGGGCCTGCACCCACGCCTGATGGCGATGTGGCTTGCCGCCCCCCGGCCCGAGGCGAAGCCGATCTTTGACGGCATTGTCGAACCCTTTGCCGCCCTCGCCGCCCGCATCGCCAACACCCTGCATGACGGCGCGCTGACCCGCTATATCGCCATCGGCACGCTGGCGATTGCAGCGGTCGCCTATTACGCCTTTGACACCGGCACCCATGCCGTCGGCACCCGGGATCTGATGCCGGTGACGGCGGTTCCTGCGCTGGCCTGGCTGTCGCTGGTGCTGGCGACGGTGGCCATCGTGCTGTATCACCGCAACCGGCTGGTCACGCTGGTTCTGGTCGGCATCATCGGGCTGATGGTATCCTTTGCCTTCGCCTATTTCTCGGCCCCCGATCTTGCGCTTACGCAGATCTCGGTCGAGGTGGCGACGATCATCCTGATGCTGCTGGCGCTGAACTTCCTGCCAAAGGCGACCCCGGCCGAAAGCGGTGCCCTGCGCCGCACATGGGATGGCGCGATTGCCGTTGTGGCGGGTGTTGGCGTCGCCGCGCTGGCCTATGCGCTGATGACCCGCGACCCGGCCTTCCAGTCCATTTCCGACTTCCACATCGCCAATTCCAAACCGGGCGGCGGCGGTACCAATATCGTCAACGTCATTCTGGTCGATTTCCGGGGCTATGACACTTTTGGCGAGATCATCGTGCTGGGCATCGCCGCACTGGTGATCTTTGCCCTGACCGAGGCGCTGCTGCGCGCCGGCCCGGCCAACGACAGGTTGCTGGCCTGGCGGCCCGATCAGCGGCGCGCGGGCGACCGCCACCCGATGATGCTGGTGGTGGCCACGCGGGTAATGCTGCCCATTGCGGTGATGGTCGGCGTCTTCATCTTTTTGCGCGGCCATAACCTGCCCGGCGGCGGCTTCATCTCGGGCCTGATCGTCGCCATCGCGCTGATCATGCAATACATGGCGTCAGGCTTTGCCTGGACGGCGGCGCGGCAAAAGGTCGACTATCATGCTCTGATCGCCGCAGGTGTGCTGATCGCGGCAGCCACTGGCATCGGATCGTGGCTTGCCGGGATGCCATTCCTCACCTCGGCCTTCGGCTATGTGACGATCTGGCCGCTGGAGGAATTTGAACTGGCCACTGCCGCCCTGTTCGACCTTGGCGTGTTCCTGACCGTGCTCGGCGCGGTGATGCTGGCGCTGGCCTCGCTGTCGCGGATCGGTCTGCGGGCTGGCGAAACCGTAAACGTGCAACCGTTTGACATCGACCCGTCCGAAGGCCGCACCCTGAACACCAAGGAGGCCCGCTGATGGAGGCTCTTGTCGCATCCGCAATCGGGCTTCTGACGGCTGCCGGAATTTATCTGATGCTGCGTCAGCGCACATTCCCGGTGATTGTCGGGCTGACCCTGCTGACCTATGCGGTCAACGTCTTTCTGTTCACCGCTGGCCGTCTGGCCACCAACATGCCCGCGATCTATGGCGAGGGCGCGCCGGGCTATGCCGACCCGCTGCCACAGGCGCTGGTGCTGACCGCCATCGTGATTTCCTTCGGGATGACCGCGGTGATCGTGATGATGGCGTTGGGGGCATTTCTTGAATCAGGCCATGACAAGGTGGACATGAATACCGACGACACCCCGACCGATGGGGGCCAGAAATGATGTACCACTGGATTTCGGTGCCGGTCCTGCTGCCCGCCGTCATGGGTGCGGCCATGGTCCTTTTGATGCGCAACGACCTGTTGTTGCAGCGCGTGTTTTCGCTGGTGTCAACGCTGGCTCTGCTTGGCGTCAGCGTGGCGCTTCTGGTTGCCGCCAGCAACGAGGCGCCCGAGGCCTACCGCCTTGGCAACTGGCCCGCGCCCTTTGGCATCGTGCTGATGCTGGACCGGCTGTCGGCGATGATGGTCACCCTGACAGCGGTTCTGGCGCTTGCGGTGCAGATGTATGTCATCGGCACCGGCTGGGATTCGCGCGGGCGGCATTTCCACGCCCTGTTCCAGTTTCAGCTGATGGGCATCTGCGGGGCCTTCCTGACCGGCGACGCATTCAACCTGTTCGTGTTCTTCGAGATCCTGCTGATCGCGTCCTACGGGTTGATGATCCATTCGGGCGGCAAGGACCGGCTGCGCGCGGGCGTGCAATATGTGGCGTTCAACCTTGTCGGCTCGTCGCTGTTCTTGTTTGCGCTTGCGGCGATCTATTCGATCACCGGCACGCTGAACATCGCCGATCTGGCGGTCAAGGCGGCAGAGCTGCCCGAAGGCGACGCGGCCCTGTTCCGGGTGGCCGCCGTGATGCTGATGATGGTCTTTGCCATCAAGGGCGCGCTGGTGCCGCTTCAGTTCTGGCTGCCGGGCACCTATTCCAACGCTCCCGGCCCGGTGGCAGCGCTGTTTGCGGTGATGACCAAGATCGGCGCCTATTCGGTGATTCGCTTCGGGGTGATCGTGCTGCCCCCCACCCATCCGATCACCGGCACGCTGATTGCCGATCTGATGCTGCCCGCCGCCCTGCTGACCCTGATCATCGGGGCCTTGGGCATTCTTGGTGCGACCACCCTGTCGCGGCTGGCGGCCTTTGCTGCCGTGGCATCGATGGGCACTGCGTTCATCGCGATTGCGGCCTTTACCCCGGCGTCCACGGCAGCAGCGCTGTATTACATGGTGCATTCCACCCTTGCCGGGGCGGCGCTGTTCCTGATCGTTGATCTGGTGGTGGACCGTCGCGCGCATGACAACCTGCACAGCCCCCTGCCCCCGATTGCGCAGGCCGGGCTGATCTCGGCGCTGTTCATGACCTCGGCCATCGCCACCGCAGGCATGCCGCCGCTGTCGGGCTTCATCGGCAAGCTGCTGATCCTTGACGCGCTGCGCGAGCAGGCGGCGCTGGTGTGGTCGGTGGTGCTGGTCACCTCGCTGATCACCATCGTCGGCTTTGCCCGCGCCGGGTCGGCTGTGTTCTGGAAGGCCCATGCCTCTGCCCCCGAAGGCGATGCACCCGGCCACCCGACCGAGGCACTGTCCTTTGTCGCCGTCGGCACCTTGCTTGCGGGTCTGGTCGCGCTGACCGTGTTCGCAGGCCCGGTCATCGCCTGGATGGAAGTAACTTCCGCCAGCCTTTATGATCCCAGCGCCTATATCGGCGCCAACCAGTTGCAGGAGGTGAAGTAACATGCTGCGACGCCTCTTCCCCCACCCGCTGATGTCGCTTTTGCTGTTCGTGACCTGGATGCTGCTGGTCAACCAGTTCAAGATCGGCAGTATGGTGATGGCCCTGATCCTGGCCATCATCATCCCGATGCTGACCGCGCCCTACTGGCCCAACCGCCCGCCCCTCAAACATGTGCCGCGCTTTGCCGCCTATGTGCTTCTGGTGATGTGGGACATCGTCAAAGCCAATATTCAGGTGGCGCGGATCGTGCTGTTCATGCGCAACGAAAACATCCGCTCCGGCTGGATCGCCGTGCCGATCGAGCTGAAAACGCCCGAGGCCATCACCATTCTGGCCGGCACCATCACCATGACCCCGGGCACCGTGACATCCGACATGTCGTCCTGTGGCCGGGTGCTGCTGATCCACGCGCTGCACGCGCCCGATCCGGACAGCATCATCCGTGACATCAAGACCCGCTACGAGGCCCGGCTGAAAAGGATATTCGAATGATCCTGAACTATGCTCTTGATTTCGCCTTCCTCTGCTTCGGCCTTGGACTGGCGATGAACCTGTACCGCGTGTTCCGCGCGCCCGGCGTGACCGACCGCATCCTCGCGCTGGACACCATGGTCATCAATGTGCTGGCGCTGATCGTGCTTTACGGCATGCGCACCAGCTCTGGCGTCAATTTCGAAGCGGCGCTGCTGTTTGCCATGACGGGGTTTGTCTCTACCGTCGCCTATTGCAAATTCGTCCTGCGCGGCGACATCATCGAGTGAGTGGCATGGACCTGATTGTCGAATACATCCTTGCGGCGCTGCTGGTGATCGGTGGCATCTTTGCCATCGTCGGCAGCTTCGGCCTGCTGAAACTGCCGACCATGATGCAGCGTCTGCACGCGCCCACCAAGGCCACGACCGTCGGCGTCGGCTCGGCGCTGATCGCCTCGATGCTGTATTTCTGGTTTTACGAAAACACCATCAGCTGGCACGAGCTGATGATCACGCTGTTTTTGTTCCTCACCGCCCCGATTACCGCGAATTTCATTGCCAAGGCGCAGTTACACCGCGCGATAGACAAGCAAGACCTGCCCGCCACCGGCGTCGGCACCGAATGGGCGACGTATGACCCGGAAGTGGAAAGCGTGAACCCCGCGCTGCTGCACGACCGCGATCCCGGCTGATTTCTGACCAAAAGGTCAAAGATGCGCAGCGTCAGACTTGCCCGGCCGCAGTGCCCATGCCACATTGCACGCACCCCATTGCAGCAAAGGGCTTGCCGTGACCGCGCCTTCCCCTGACATGCCCGCCACAACCACCCAGCTTGTGCATCTTGCCCATGACCGAAACCCCGGCATGGCGCTGGATCTGGATTGGGTCGCGGGCGTGCAGGCCAACACCTCGGCCATCGAACGGCGCGCGGCGATGCTTGGCGGCAGGCGCTCAGTCAAAAAGGACCATCAGGCGGCGTGGCTCTTGAAAGCGGTCAGCCTGATCGACCTGACTACGCTGTCGGGCGACGATACCCCCGGCCGGGTGCAGCGCCTCTGCGCCAAGGCGCGCCAGCCGGTGCGGGCCGAAACCCTGCACGCGTTGGGGATGGACGGGCTGACCGTGGGGGCTGTCTGCGTCTATCACGACATGGTCGAAACCGCCGTCCGCGCGCTGGAAGGCACCGCAATCCCCGTCGCAGCCGTCTCCACCGGCTTTCCGGCGGGCCTGTCGCCCTGGCATTTGCGGGTGCAGGAAATCCGCGAAAGCGTGGCCGCAGGCGCGGCAGAGATCGACATCGTGATTTCCCGCCGCCACGTGCTGACCCAGAACTGGCAGGCCCTGTATGACGAGATGCGCGAAATGCGCGCCGCCTGCGGTGACGCCCATGTCAAAGCCATCCTCGCCACCGGCGAGCTGGGCACCCTGCGCAACGTCGCGCGCGCGTCGCTGATCTGCATGATGGCGGGTGCCGATTTCATCAAGACCTCCACCGGCAAGGAAGGCGTCAACGCCACCCTGCCCGTCAGCCTGACGATGATCCGCGCCATCCGCGACTACCAGAGCCGCACCGGTATCAAGGTCGGCTACAAACCGGCGGGCGGGATATCCAAGGCCAAGGATGCGCTGCTGTATCTGGCGCTGATGAAGGACGAACTCGGCCACCCCTGGCTGCAACCCGACCTGTTCCGCTTTGGTGCCTCCAGCCTGCTGGGCGATATCGAGCGTCAGCTGGACCATCACCTGACCGGCCACTACTCCGCCGCCAACCGCCATGCGATGGGTTGAGCATGGCCAGCCTTGCCCCAGCTGCACCGTTGCACTCGAGTATTTGGATCAAGATGAAATCCCCCCGCATTCATCTTGACAAAAATACTCCCGCGCGGCGCGCGCAGGGTCAGGCCGGGCGTTCCCGCCGGGGCATTGTGAGATGATTTCTGAAAGGACCAAAGCGTGAGCTCTGTGCGTGAGATTTTCGACACCATGGCCTACGGCCCCGCCCCTGAATCCAACGCCGAGGCGCTGGACTGGCTGGCGCGGCACGACCATCGGTTCGGGCATTTCATCGACGGTGGTTTCACCGCGCCCGAAGCGCTGTTCGACAGCAAAAACCCTGCCACCGGCAAGGGGCTGGCGCAGGTCAGCCAAGGCTCTGCCGCCTCAGTCGACAGGGCTGTGGCCGCCGCCCGCCGCGCGCAGCCGAAATGGGCGCGTTTGCCCGCGCATAAACGCGCGCAATATCTCTATGCCCTCGCCCGGCTGACCCAGAAACACGCCCGCCTGCTGGCGGTGCTGGAAACGATGGACAACGGCAAACCGATCCGCGAATCGCGCGACATCGACCTGCCCCTCGTCGCCCGGCACTTCTACTACCACGCGGGCCTTGCACAACTGGCCCCGACCGAGCTGCCGGGGATGGAACCTTTGGGCGTTTGCGGCGCGGTGATCCCGTGGAACTTTCCGCTCTTGATGCTGGCGTGGAAGGTGGCCCCGGCGCTGGCGGCGGGCAATACGGTGGTGCTCAAACCCGCCGAATACACCCCGCTGACCGCCCTGCTGTTCGCCGAAATCAGCCGTGAGGCGGGCCTGCCGAAAGGCGTCCTGAACATCGTCACCGGCGATGGTGAAACGGGCGCGGCACTGGTCGCCCACCCCGGCGTCGACAAGATCGCCTTTACCGGATCGACCTCTGTCGGCAAAGCCATCCGCCGCGCCACCGCAGGCAGCGCCAAAGCGCTGACGCTGGAGCTGGGGGGCAAATCGCCCTATATCGTCTTCGACGATGCCGATCTCGACTCGGCGGTCGAGGGCCTTGTCGATGCGATCTGGTTCAACGGCGGGCAGGTCTGCTGTGCGGGCAGCCGGCTTCTGGTGCAGGAAGGCGTGGCCGAGCGGTTCCACGCCAAACTGAAACGCCGGATGGATGGCTTGCGGATCGGCGATCCGCTGGACAAATGCATCGACGTGGGGGCGGTGGTCGATCCGGTACAGCTGGCCACCATCACCCGGCTGGTCGATGCGTCAGACGGTGACAAATACACCGCCGATACGCCCGTCCCACAGGGCTGTTTCTACCCGCCCACCCTCATCACCGGCCTGTCTGCCGCATCCCCCCTGATGCAGGAGGAAATCTTTGGCCCGGTGCTGGTCAGCATGACCTTCCGCACCCCGGCGGAAGCGGTAGAACTGGCCAACAACACCCGCTACGGGCTGGCGGCAACGGTCTGGACCGAGAATGTGAACCTCGCGCTCGACATCGCGCCCAAGCTGCGGGCGGGGGTGGTCTGGGTCAACGGCACCAACATGTTCGACGCCGCCGCCGGGTTCGGCGGCCTGCGTGAAAGCGGCTTCGGGCGCGAAGGCGGCTGGGAAGGTCTGCACGCCTATCTGCGGCCCAGGGGTAAGACGGCAGCGCTGAAACCACTCGCCGCGATGCCCGCGCCGAAAGCGGCCACAGTCGATGGCCTCGACCGCACCGCGAAACTGTTCATTGGCGGCAAGCAGGCCCGGCCCGATGGCGGCTATTCCAACCCCGTCTACAGCCCCAAGGGCGCACTGCTGGGCCATGTCGGGATCGGCAACCGCAAGGACATCCGCAACGCGGTCGAGGCAGCGCAGGCCGCCAGGGGCTGGGGCCGCGCCACAGCCCACACCCGCGCGCAGATCCTGTTCTACATCGCCGAAAACCTGTCGGCCCGCGCCGAGGAATTCGCCGCAAGACTCAAGGCGCAGACCGGCAGCTCCGGCACCGCAGAGGTCGAGGCTGCGATTGCCCGGCTGTTCACCTATGCCGCATGGGCCGACAAATTCGACGGCGCAGTGAAATCCGTGCCGGTCCGTGGCGTGGCGCTGGCAATGAACGAACCCTGCGGCGTGATCGGGGCTCTTTGCCCCGATGAGGCCCCGCTCTTGGGTCTGATTTCGGTCATGGCCCCGGCGATTGCCATGGGCAACACCTGCGTTCTGGTGCCATCGCAGCCCTTCCCGCTGTCAGCGACAGATTTCTATCAGGTGCTGGAAACCTCTGACCTGCCCGCCGGCGTGGTCAATATCATCACCGGGCCGCATGCCGACCTTGCCAAGCCCCTCGCCGGTCACATGGATATTGACGCGGTCTGGAGTTTTTCATCGACCGACCTTTCCAAAACCATAGAGGCGGAATCGGCCACCAATCTGAAACGCACCTGGGTCAACACCGCCCGCGCCCGCGACTGGTTCGCGCCCGAGGCCGAAGGCCGCGCCTTTCTGCGGCACGCAACGGCAGTGAAAACCGTCTGGGTGCCCTACGGCGAATAGCCCGAACGATCAGGCATGCCCCGCTGTCGCAGACAGCGTCAGCGGGTCGATGCCCAGCGTTTTCAATGCCTTGACCCATTTGGCGCTGTCGTCAGCAGAAAACACCAGATCGGCGGGCGCATCTGCCAGCAGCCAGTCGTTGCGCGAAATCTCATCCTCCAGCTGGCCCGGTCCCCAGCCGGAATAACCCAGCGCCAGCAGCGCCGCGTCCGGCCCTTCACCGCGCGCGAGCGATTCCAGAATATCCAGGGTGGCCGTCATCAGAAACCCGCCCGGCACCGCCATCGTTGCAGGCCCGCGCGGGTAATCGGGCGAATGCAGCACAAAGCCGCGCCCGCGTTCCACCGGACCGCCGACATGCACCCGGATGTCGCGCCCCTCGGCCTCGCGCGAGATGTCCAGATGATCCAGCAATCCGGCAAAGCTCAGATCCGGGGTCGGCTTGTTGACGATCAGCCCCATGGCACCGTCTTCGGAATGGGCGCAGATCAGGATGACGCTGCGGTCAAACCGCGCATCGCCCATCCCGGGCATCGCAATCAACAATTTTCCGCCAAGATCCATTTGCCACTCCCGCACCTGACCCACTTCCTAACATGGTCCTGATGCAACTGTGCCTCAAGGGGGATGTTCCGTCCAAGTGCTACAACCGCTTCCCGTCTTTGTGACTTTCCATTCCGGGGCCAGTGCTTATCTTCCGGGCATGATCCGCGCCCTTGCCCTTTGTCTCGCCCTCACCCCCGCTGCCGGTCTTGCGCAAGCGCAATCCGATGTGGTGCGGGGCGAATTCCGGTCTGGCTGGCAGACAGCGACCGGCACCCATATGGCCGCGCTGCACCTGCAACTTGCCCCCCGGTGGAAGACCTATTGGCGCGCGCCGGGCGATGCGGGCATTCCGCCGCAGTTCGACTGGTCCGGGTCGGAAAACCTTGGGTCGGTGCGGTTTCACTGGCCCGCACCCGATGTGTTCCGCACCAATGGCATGCAGACCGTGGGCTATCATGACGAGTTGGTGCTGCCGATAGAGATCACTCCGAAAGACCCGCGCAAGCCGGTGCGGCTGCGGGCGTCAATCGATCTCGGCGTGTGCAAGGATATCTGCATTCCGGCCACTCTGCTGCTGGGCAGCGCGCTGGCGTCGCCGGGGCAGTCCGACAGCACCATCAACGCCGCCCTGCGCGCCCGCCCCGCCACCGCAGCCGAGGCGGGGCTGACCCGCATCACCTGCAAGATCGAGCCGATCCGCGACGGCATGCGCGTCACCGCCCGCATGGACCTGCCGGTTCAGGGGAGCCAGGAGGCGGTGGTGTTTGAACCGGGCATCGCCAATGTCTGGGTGTCCGAATCTCAGGTCAGCCGTGACGGGCGCAGCCTGACGGCCACGGCCGAAATGGTCCCACCCTCAGGCCAGCCCTTTGCGCTGAACCGCTCTGCGATGGTGGTGACGGTGATCGGCGGTCAGGGACGCGCGGTAGAAATCCGCGGCTGCCCGGCAGACTGACGGACTGACGGGCCGCCCGCCGCTAGCGGCGCACAGGCACCAGCCGCACGATCCAGAACGCCGCCACACTCACCGCCGCCGCCCCCAGCGCAAACAGGCCAAACGCCGTGCCCACAGGCATCGCGGGCAGGGCACCGCCCAACCAGCCGTCCAGCAGCGCCGGGGCCAGCGTGATTGCAAACAGCACCGCAAGCACAGCCCCTGCCCCCAGCAACACACCGCGCGCCTTGTCCGCGCGCAAGCCCCGTGACAGCGCCCGGAACATCTGGCCGATGTCGGCCTGCACCGCCATCAGCGCCGGCACCATGATCAGCACCAGAAACATGCCGAAGGCCAGACCATAGACCAGCGTGATCACGGTCGGCTTCAGAAACTCGGCCTGCGAGCTGCCCTCGAACAACAGCGGCGACAACCCGATCACGGTGGTCAGCGTCGTCAGCAGCACCGCGCGGAAGCGGTCGGCCACGCCATCGACAATCGCCGGAAACAGTCCACGCTTTTCGGCATATTCGTCAATCGTCGACACCAGAACGATGGAATCATTGATGATGATCCCCGACATGCCAATCAGCCCGACGACCGAAAACAACGACAGCGGCACCCCCCAGTGGACATGCCCCCACATCGCCCCGATCAGGCCGAACGGAATCACCGACATCACCACCAAAGGCCGGGTCCAGCTGGCAAAGATCCAGGCAAGGCACAGGTAGATCCCCAGCAGGCACAGGATGACAGCAGACCCGGCATCGCTCAGGAATTCATTTTGCTGCTGGACCAGCCCGCCCTGACGGCTTTCAATGCCGAACTGCTGTTCAATCTCGGGCAGGATCGTCTCGCGGATGGTCGCCTGAATTTCCGCTGCCCGCGCCGGATCATCCTCGGCCAGATCGCCCGACACCGACACAATGCGCAGCCCGTTTTCGCGGCGGATGGTCGAGAAGCCGGCGACCTGTTCCACTGTCACGATATCAGCCAGCGGCACATAGCTGCCGCTGGCGGTGCGCAGCAGCGTGGCGTCCAGAAAATCAGCCGTCAGCTCATGGCGCGGCAGTTCCAGCCGGATCGCGACCGAGCGGGTTCCCTGCGGATAGGTCGCGGCCTCGATCCCGTTCAGCCGGTCGCGTAAAGTGCGGCCCAGCTCGTCAATCGCAAAGCCCAGCGACTGGCCCAGCGGGGTCAGGTTCAGGACCAGCTCTTCCTTGTCATAGGCCAGCGAATCCTCCAGCGCTGATACTTCCGGATACACCGCCAGCCGGGTTTTCAACGCTTCGGCTGCGGCTTTCAGCTCGCCTGCCTCGGCACCGAACAGGTCAATCGCCAGCGCATCGCCGCCGGGGCCGAACCGCCCGCCCCGGAACGACAGCTCTTCCATCAACGGATGGCCGCGCACCTCTTCCTGCAGGGCCTGCACAAAGACATTGCTGGAATAGGGTCGCGAATCCGGGTCGATCAGCTCGATCGAGATGCTACCCAACTGGTCGGCATCCTTGCCTTCGGCACTGGCCAGCCCACGCCCGCCAGACCCACCGATTTCGGCCATGGCAAAGGTAATGGGATTCGCGCCATGTTCGGCCTCGAACCGTGCGCCCACGCTTTCCGCCGCGCGTTGCACTTCGCGCATCATCTCCAGCGTATCGCTGCGCTCTGCCCCCGGCAGCATCGAGAAGTTGCCGGTGACCGACGCCTGTTCCGGCGCGTTAAAGAAACGGAACGGCAGATCGCCCCGGATGAACAGCGCCGCCGACGCCGCCAGCAGACAGACCGCCCCCGCCAGCACCGGATAGCGGGCCAGAAGCAGCAGGCGCATCAGCGGTTTGACCGCATTCGCCCCTAGCCAGACCATTCCCCGGTTGACCTGCCGCGACGGCCAGTCATACCATTTTTCAACCCGCGCCGCGGCGATGGCATGGGCCATGTGGTTGGGCAGGATCAGAAAACATTCGACCAGCGATGCAATCAGAACCGCAATCACCGTAAACGGGATATCGCTGATCAGATCGCCAAACCTGCCGCCGATGGCGACCAGACCAAAGAACGCAATCACCGTGGTCAGGCTGGACGCCATCACCGGCTGCGCCATGCGCAAAGCGCCCCGCTCAGCCGCCACCACCGGATCTTCGCCCAAGGTCCGCCCGCGGAAATCGGCGTGTTCGCCCACCACGATGGCATCGTCAACCACAATCCCCAGCATGATGATCAGCGCGAACAGCGACATCATGTTCAGCGTCAGCCCGGCGGCATACATCACCCCCACCGCCGCCAGCATCGCCACCGGAATCCCGGCAGCCACCCACAGCGCCGTGCGCGCGTTCAGGAACAAAAACAGCAGCACCACAACCAGCGCCAACCCGCTCAGCGCGTTGTCCAGCAGCAGATACAGCCGGTCGGTGATCTCTTCCGCGCGGGCGCGCACCAGATCGACCGTCACACCCGGCGGCAGCGTCAGCTGCATCTGCGCTGCCACATCCTCGACACTGGCCTGCATACGGATGGCGTCGCCCTCGGCATTGCGGTCCACCCGGACGGTCACCGCCGGGTTCACCCCCACAAAACTTGCCCGCCCGGCATCCGCCCCGATGGCGGTGACCGTCGCAATATCCCCCACCGTCAGCTTGGTGCCATCCGGCAGACTGCGCAGCACCACGCCGTCGATTTCCGCCGCTGTGCGCCGTTCCGACCCGGTCCGCACCCGCGCCGACCCGTCGCCGACATTCCCCGCCGGATTGGTCCGCACCGCCGCACCGATTGCTGTGGCGATTTCGCGCATGGTGATGTCATGGCGGATCAGCGCGACCGATGGCACCTCGACCACGGTTTCCGGGTCCGCCATGCCGCGGATTGTGGTGCGCGTCACCCCCGCCTGAAACAGCCGCCCGACGAATTCATCGGCAAAGCGGCCAAGCTGATCGACACCCACCGGCCCGGTGATCACCACATCGGTCACCTGATCGCGCCACTGGCTGCGGCGGATCACCGGCTCTTCAGCCTCTGCCGGCAAGTTTGAGACAGAATTCACCGCCGTCTGCACATCCTCGACCGCCTGCGCCAGATCCCTGCCGGGTTCGAACTCCAGCGAGATCCGGGCCGAGCCCTCATTGGCGCGGGATGTGACATCGGCCACGCCGTCCACCGTCAGCAGTGTCGATTCCAGCACCTGCACGATGGCGCGGTCCACATCCTCGGCCCCGGCCCCGCTCCAGGCGACCGACACGTCGATCTGGCTGATGATGACATCAGGAAAGTACTGCGCCCGGATGCGCGAGGCCGACACCAGACCGGCCACGATCATCAGCACCAAAAGCAGATTGGCCAATGTGCGGTGCCGCGTGAAATAGGAAATCAGACCGCCACCGCCCGCCGGGATACCCTTTGCCATGGCTCAGCCCCCCATCCGGTCTTCAAGCCGGGCCACCACCTGTGCGGGCACCTCGTCCTGCGCCAGCTGTTCCAGCATCCGCACCTTGGCCTCATCCGGCATCCGGGCATTGCCCTCGACATAGGCGATCAGCCCGGCCCGCCGTTCTGGGGTCAGGGCGATGGTATCGGTCAGCGCGGCGGGCAAGGCGGCGGGCTGTGCCTGCGCGCGGGCATCCGGCGACGCGTCAGCGGCGGCAGAGCCGGGGCGGATCGGGTTGATCCTGATCCCCGCCCCCAGCAGGGGCGAGCGTTCCACAACCACCTCACGCCCGGCAATGCCGCGCACATCGACGATCACATCATCGCCCTGCCTGCGCAGAACCGGCACCAGCTGCACCTCCAGCCGGTCGTCGGCCCCGACCACCAGAATGCCGCCGGTGCTGTCCACCGCCGTGGCCGGCAACAGCGCCACGCCGTCAATCTCTGGCTCGGCGATGCCCACGGTCACGAAATCGCCGGGGCGAAAGCCGCGCGCGCCGTCCAGCGAGGCATAGATCAGCCGCCCCGTCGCCCCTTCGCCCACGGCGGCCCCCACGCGCTCCACCCGGCCCACGGCGGCAATCTCGGCCCCCAGCACATCCAGCGACACCGCCACCGGCGCGGCGATCAGGCTGCCATCTTCATCCAGCAGCCGCGAAAACTGCGCGGTCGACAGGCGGAACGACACTTCCAGCCGGTCGGGGTCAATCAGTTCGGCCAGTCGCTCATTGGCCCCGACCAGCCCACCGGCCACCACCGTCACGCCGTTCAGCCGACCCGTAAAACTGGCGCGGATCACGGTATCATCCAGCGTGCGCTCTGCCTCGGCCAGCGCAATGCGCGCCCGTGCCAGACCCGTTGCCGCCTGATCCACCCGCGCCTCGGCCTGCGCCAGCGCGGACCGGCGCGACAACACCGCCTGCTCGGCCGATGACAGTGCCAAAGCCGCTGTCTCCACCGCTGCGGGGGAACCGACGCCACGGGACTGCAAATCTTCTTGCCGGGTCAGGGCCTGACGGCGCAGCGTGGCCTGCGCCTCTGCCGCCGCCAGATCATCGCGCGCCAGCAGCAGGCCACGGTCTCCATCGCGCACCTCGGCCTCTGCCTCGCGCAGGCCCGCCTGTGCCAGATCGCGGGCCGATGTGGCATCCACCGGGTCCAGCCGCACCAGCACCTGGCCTTCGGTCACCGTGGCCCCATCCTCGACCCCGTCTGCAATCTCCAGCACCCGGCCACCGCCCGGCGCGCGCAGTTCCAGCGTGCGGCGCGACCGGATCTCGCCAAAGGCCACAGTCTGCGGTGTCAGCACCCCCGGTGTTACCGTCTGCACATTGGCGGAAAACACCCGTTCGCGGGCGGGCTGCGCCGGCCGTTCCGTGGACAGCCTTTGCGTCAGCGCGCCCGCAATCAGGCTGGCCCCAAGCGCAAGCAAACCCACCGTCAGGGCGGCCAGAAACAGGCCGGTCAGGGAACGCGCCAAAAATCGCATAAAAACTCCGCTTCAGAACAAGACCAGACAGTAATGCAGGCCGTCCTTGCGTCCAGCCACAAGACTGTTACGCCGCAAGTCTGCCGTTCCGTCGTTACTTCCTTCGCAGATGTTCATCCAGCCGGGGCATGATCTCGACAAAGTTGCAGGGCCGGTGCCGGATATCCAGCTGCCAGCGCAAAATCTCATCCCAGGCATCGCGGCATGCCCCGGGGCTGCCCGGCAGCGCAAACAGATAGGTGCCACCCGCCACACCGCCACAGGCCCGGCTTTGCACGGCTGATGTGCCGATCTTTTGCATCGAGACGATGGTGAACACCGTGCCGAACGCCTCGATCTCTTTCTCATACACGTCGCGGTGCGCCTCGACCGTCACATCACGGCCCGTCAGTCCGGTGCCGCCGGTGGTCAGGATCACGTCGACATCCTTGTCCGCGATCCAGTCCCGCAACTGCCCGGCAATCAGGGCCCGGTCATCGGTCACAATCCCGCGCGCCGCCAGCACATGTCCCGCGCCCGCGATCCGTTCGACCAGCCTATCGCCCGACCTGTCATCGCCAGCGGTGCGCGTGTCGCTGACCGTCAGCACCGCGATGCGCACCGGGACAAATGCCATCGTCTCATCAATCCGGCTCATTTTGCCAACCGCGCCTCCAGCGCCAGCAGATCATCCCACGCCTCGCGCTTGGCAACGGGTGTGCGCAGCAGGCTGTCGGGGTGGATCATCGGCAAGACTGCCCGCCCCCCGGCCTGCTGCCACTGCCCCCGCGCCCGCGCGATGCTCTGCACCCCGGTCAGCGCCGACAGCGGCGTATTGCCCATCACCACAATCACCTCCGGGGCCACCAGGTCGATGTGACGCATCACAAAGGGCAGCATCATTGCCACATCCTCCGCCAAAGGCGCACCATTGCCCAGGCAACGCCACGGCAGGATATGCGCCAGATACAGCCCCGCCCGCGCATCCTGCGCGTCGCGTGACAGGCCAATGGCCGCAAACATCTCGTCCAGCAAGGCCCCGGCGCGGCCCACAAAAGGCCGCCCCTCGCGGTCCTCCTCCGGCCCCGGCGCCTCCCCCAGCACCATCACCCGCGCGCCCGGCACGCCATCCGCAAACACCAGATTGCGCGCGCCGCGCCGCAGATCGCAATGCTCAAAACCGGCAATTGCCGCGCGCAATGCGTCCAGCGTGCCCGCCCTTGCCGCAAGCGCCTGCGCTTCGGCCACCGCATCCACCTTCGCCACCTCGGGCAAGGCCACAGGTGCCGCCACCCGGGTCGCAGGCGCAGCCGCCGGGGCCACCATCGGCGCAGGCTTCACCGCCTCGGGCAGATCATACCGGTTCAGCGGGTCATCCAGCAGCCATTCGTCAATACCCAGATCCACCTGCCACAGCAGCGCCGCCTGTGAGGCATGCCAGTCCGTCAGAATGTCCGTCGCGATTCCCATGCCGCAAAGGGTAGGCTGGCCGCCGCGCCCCCGCAAGGGACGGATCACCGTTGCCCATTGCGCGCCCCTTTGGCATAAGCACCCCAAACCCGCAGCCAGCCGTAAGGAGACTCCGATGTTCCGCGCACGCCATCTGCTGGGAATCGAACACCTGTCACCGCAGGAAATCCTTGCCGTGCTTGATCTGGCGGATCGCTACGTCGATCTGAACCGCCGCACGGTAAAGCAATCCGACGCCCTTGCAGGCATGACTCAGATCAACATGTTCTTCGAGAACTCCACCCGCACCCAGGCCAGTTTTGAGCTGGCAGGCAAACGGCTGGGGGCAGATGTGATGAACATGTCGGTCTCGCAATCCTCGGTGAAAAAGGGGGAAACCCTGATCGACACCGCGATGACCCTGAACGCCATGCACCCAGATTTGCTGGTGGTGCGGCATGGATCATCCGGCGCGGTCAACCTGCTGGCGTCAAAGGTGAATTGCGCGGTGCTCAACGCGGGCGACGGGCGGCATGAACACCCCACACAGGCCCTGCTTGATGCCCTCACCATCCGCCGCGCCAAGGGCCGCATCCAGCGCCTGACCGTGGCGATCTGCGGCGACATTGCGCATTCGCGCGTGGCGCGGTCAAACCTGATCCTGCTGGGCAAGATGGAAAACCGCATCCGCCTGATAGCACCCCCCACCCTGATGCCCGCCGGTGTGGGTGATTTCGGGTGCGAGCTGTTTGACGACATGCGCAAGGGGCTGGAAGGTGCCGATGTGGTGATGATGCTGCGCCTGCAACGCGAACGCATGGACGGCGGCTTCATCCCGTCGGAACGGGAATACTACCACCGCTATGGCTTGGATGCTGAAAAGCTGGCTCATGCCAAGCCCGATGCCATCGTCATGCACCCCGGCCCGATGAACCGGGGGGTGGAGATTGACGGCGAACTCGCCGATGACATCAACCGGTCGGTCATTCAGGAACAGGTCGAAATGGGTGTCGCCGTGCGCATGGCCTGCATGGACCTGCTGGCCCGCAACCTGCGCGCCGACCGTGGGGCCAAGGCGGCGGAGGTGATGGCATGAGCGATACGCTCTCCATCCCCCCCGGCCCCGAGCGCTGCGTCTGGGTCTTCGCCATTGACCCGCCCGACGATCAGGCGACCGCCCTCGCACGCGGCCCGCTGGCCGAAGCTCTGGGGGTTGACGCGGTTGACCCCGCCCATACCGAACTGATCGATGCCGACACCTTCACCGAATACGGCCTCTCGCGCTACCTGACGGAAGGTCAGGGCATCGCCGAGGAAAGCCTCGCCGCCGACACGGCCACCCTCGATGCCCTGCGCGGCCCGCTCCTGCTGGTCTTCCGCCCCGCCCTTGGGCAGGGCCAGCTGTCGCCCCGCCCGCCCCTGCGCCTGATCGGGCGGTATGACGAGGTGCCCTCGCCCGCCCGCACCGGCATGGCCGCCTATGACGCCGAAGCCGACATCCTGCCGGTGCAGACCCCGAAGCGTCCCTCAGACGCCGCGATGTCGGGCCGGGTGGCCACGGTGGTGCTGATCCTGCTGGCGATCTTTGTCACGCTGTTCGTCTGGGGGGCCGGATGACCCCTCCCGTGCTGGCGACCGGGGAAACCCTTGTCGCCACCTTCACCCCCGACCGCCTGACCTACTGGCGCGCGCATCTGATCATGGCCATCGCCCTTGGCGCGGCGGTCGGCCTGTGGCTGCTGTGGCAGGGCAACCCCTATCCGGTCATGGGTCCCATCGGGGCCGCCCTCGCCATCGCTGCCCGCGCCTCTTATGTCGCGTCAGAGGCGCTGACGGATCTGTGGTATCTTACCAGCCAGCGTCTGATCGGCCCGCGCGGCCTGACCATCCCCCGCGCACAGATCAAGACCGCGCGGCCGTTCCTTGGCTCGGTGCAGATCACCACCCTTACGGGCGACAGGCACCTGATCAAATACCTCGCAGCCCCCGCCGCCGACGCGGCCCGCCTGACGGAAAGACTGCGATGACCCCCATGCTGCACAAAGGCCCGCCGATGACCCTGTTTCTGGAAAATGCCCGCATCATTGACCCTGAAGGCGATACCATCACCACCGGCAATGTGATCATCGACGCAGGGGTGATCGCCGCAATCGGTGCTGCCTCCGCCCCCAAGGGCGCGCAGGTGATCGACTGCGGCGGGGCCTGCCTTGCCCCCGGCATCATCGACTGGGGCGTGAAAATCGGCGAACCCGGGGAACGGCACAAGGAATCCTTCCGCTCGGCGGGCCTCGCCGCCGCTGCGGGCGGTGTCACCACCATGATCGCCCGCCCCGACACCACCCCCGCCATCGACACGCCCGAAGTGCTGGAATTCGTCACCCGCCGCGCGGCAGAGGCGTCGCCCATGCGCATCCGCCACATGGCCGCCCTGACCAAGGGCCGGGACGGGCGCGAGATGACCGAGATCGGCTTTCTTCTGGATGCAGGTGCCATCGCCTTTACCGATGCCACCCGCGTCACCACCGACCCAAAGGTGCTGTCCCGCGCGCTGACCTACGCCCGCAGCCTCGGCGCGCTGGTGATCGGCCACCCGCAGGAACCGGGCCTGTCGCACGGGGCCGCCGCCACCAGCGGCAAGTTCGCATCACTGCGCGGCATCCCGGCGGTGCATCCGATGGCCGAACGCATCGGGCTGGACCGTGACCTCGGGTTGATCGAGATGACCGGCGCGCGCTACCACGCCGACCAGATCACCACCGCCCGCAGCCTGCCCGCACTGGAACGCGCCAAGGCCAACGGGCTGGATGTCACCGCCGGCGTGTCGATCCACCACCTGACGCTGAACGAATTCGACGTGGGCGATTACCGCACCTTCTTCAAGCTGACCCCGCCCTTGCGGTCGGAAGATGACCGTCTGGCGATGATAGAGGCGGTGGCAAGCGGATTGATCGACGTGATCGGCAGCTTCCACACCCCGGCGGATGAGGAATCCAAACGCCTGCCGTTCGAGGATGCCGCCAGCGGGGCGGTGGGCCTGCAGACCCTGCTGCCCGCCGCCCTGCGCCTTCTGCACGCAGGCCAGCTGACGCTGCCGCGGCTGTTCCGCGCCCTGTCCCTGAACCCCGCGCGCCGCCTTGGCCTGCCCCAAGGCCGCATGGCGGAAGGTGCGCCCGCCGATCTGGTGCTGTTCAACCCCGACACGCCCTTTGTGCTTGACCGTTTCACCCTGGCGTCGAAATCAAAGAACACGCCGTTTGACGGCACGCGGATGGAGGGTAAGGTTCTGGCAACCTTTGTCGCCGGCCATCAGGTTTACGGAGCCTAAAGCGAAATGCCCGATTTCACCTCTGCGCCCCTGCTGCTGGCCCTGACCGCCGTGCTTGCCTATCTGCTGGGCTCGGTGCCCTTTGGCATTGTCATCACCCGCCTGCTGGGACTGGGCGATCTGCGCGCCATCGGCTCGGGCAATATCGGGGCCACCAATGTGCTGCGCACCGGCAACAAGGGCGCGGCACTGGCCACGCTGCTGCTGGACGCGGGCAAAGGCGGCGTCGCAGTGCTGATCGCCCGCGCGGCTTTGGGGCCGGATGCGGGACAGGTGGCGGCGCTGTTTTCCTTTCTGGGCCACCTGTTCCCGGTCTGGCTCGGGTTCAAAGGCGGCAAGGGGGTGGCGACTTTCCTCGGCACCCTGCTGGCGCTGGCATGGCCCGTCGGCCTTGCCGCCTGCGCCACCTGGGCGGTGGCGGCGGCGCTGAGCCGTATTTCCTCACTCTCGGCCCTGATCGCCGCCGCCCTGACCCCTGTCTGGCTGGCGGTGCTGGGCTATCCGCAGATGTCCCTGCTCGCCATCATCCTCGGCGCGCTGATCTTCGCCCGCCACAGCGCGAATATCGCGCGCCTGCGTCAGGGTATTGAGCCAAGGATCGGCAAAAAATAACACCCGCCGCGCCCGCCTTCGACACCTGATCCGATTGAGCGGCTGCGCCGCGTTGGTTTTATCTCGTCGCGCGGGCTGCGCCGCGTCTCCTCGGATACGCCTCCGGCGGGAGTATTGGGGAAAGCTGCAATCGCAAGGACTGCGCTCATTGCATTGCAGCTTTCCCAAATACTCCGAGGGGGGCGCGGCACGCGCGGGGGGCTGGCCCCCCTCAGAGGCTGGCCGCCTGATAGATCGGGGTCAACTGATGATTCCATTCCGTTTCATACAGGCGGAGCCAGCGATCGGCCTGCACCTCGCCCTGCGCCAAAGAACGGTGCAGCGGGGCCAGGTAGATATCTTCGCCTAGGCCGCGTGCCACCAGCCCTGCCTGCGACAGCTCTACTGCCGCGCGCGCCAGCGCATTAAGCTGCACTCCGCCCGATTCGCCCTTCAGGGCCGCGACCGAGGCGGCAATGCGCAGGCCTTCGCGGGTTGCCGCATCGAACCCCTTGACCAGATCCCAGGCGGCATCCAGCGCGTTCTGGTCATACATCAACCCCAGCCAGAAGGCGGGCAGCGCGTTGATATGCGCCTCGTCGCCGCAATCGGCACCGCGCATTTCGATGTATTTCTTGACCCGTGCCTCGGGGAACACCGTTGTCATGTGGTCGGCCCAGTCGGACAGGGTGGGCAGCGCGCCCGGCAGTGCCGGCAGCTGGCCTTTGAGGAAATCGCGGAACGACTGGCCCAGCGCATTGATATACTTGCCGTCGCGGTAGACGAAATACATCGGCACATCCAGCACCCAGTCGACGTATTGCTGAAAGCCGAACCCCTCGTCAAAGGCGAAGGGCAGCATCCCGGTGCGGCTGTCATCCAGGCCCCGCCAGATCCGGCTGCGCCAGCTGCGGTGGCCGTTCGGCCCCCCGTCAAAGAACGGGCTGGAGGCGAACAGCGCGGTGGCCACCGGCTGCAGCGCAATCGCCACCCGCAGCTTTTTCACCATATCCGCCTCGGAGGCGTAGTCGAGGTTCACCTGCACGGTCGAGGTGCGGTACATCATCTGCGTGCCATGAGTGCCGACGCGGCCCATGTAATCGGTCATCAGCCGGTAGCGCCCCTTTGGCATCACCGGCATCTGCGCGTGGCTCCATTCGGGGGCGGCCCCAATGCCCATAAAGCGCACGCCCATCGGGTCTGCAATCGCCGCCACCTCTTCGAGATGCAGGCGCAGCTCTGCCGCTGTTTCGTGCATGTCGGGCATCATCGCGCCCGACAATTCGAACTGGCCGCCGGGTTCGAGGCTGATATTGGCCCCGTTGCGCTGCAGGCCGATCACGTTGTCGCCTTCGCGCACCGGGGTCCAGCCAAAGCGCGACTCTAGCCCCGCGAACAGGGCCGAGATCGAGCGGTCACCGGCATAGGGCAAGGGGGCAAAGCTGCCCTCCAGCCAGCCGAACTTTTCATGTTCGGTGCCGATGCGCCAGTCGGCCTTGGGCTTGTTGCCCGACTCCATCAGCTCTGCCAGCTGATGAAACGATGTGATCTGACCGCCGCCGGACTGTGGAATGGACATGGGGTTCAGGCTCCGGCTGGGGTCATTGTTTGCGCCTCACAGGTGTCTTGCGGCGTGGCCCGAGTCAAGACGGCGCGATGCAGCGGCGGCGACATATCACAAATCGTTATTCGTCAGCCGGGCGCGCGCCGCCTTGCGCGACCACGCCGCGCCCGGACGTGCGCCAGACCACACGGTTTTCGCCGCCCGCCAGCACCGCACGGCTGCCGGTGCCGGGGGTTGGGGCCAGTGCTGCCAGCAGATCGGCACTCGACAGGCCGGGCAGGCTGGAGAACGCATCGAACAGCGCCTCGGCCCCCGCCGCCTCGACCGGGATCAGCAGCGCCTGCCCGTCGGTCTGCTTCAGCCGCCACAGCCGCCGCCCACGGATGCTGATCAGCCGCAGTTCGGCCAGATCGCGCAAGCTGACAAATCCGCCGACCTGCGGGCCCATATAGCTGACCTGCCCCTCATCCACGTGAACCACGCCCGGTGCCTCGCCCACCGGCACAAAGCGCAGCCGCCGCCAGGCGAGCACGCCCAGCGCGACGCCGCCAAGGCCCACCACAGCCCCCAGCGGCAGCAGCAGATAGCCGCCCAGCCGCATCAGCCACAGGCCAAAGCCCAGCACCGCCACGCCCACGCCCACCTCACGCCAGCGCCACAGCGCCGCCTGCACCTCGGGGCGGATCATCGCCAGTCTCCCGCCGCCATCTGCCATAACACCAATGCGGCCACCGCCGCCGTCTCGGCGCGCAGGATGCGGGGGCCAAGGCTGATCGGGCGCACAAAGGGCAGGCCGCGCAGCAGCGCCTTTTCATCGTCGGAAAACCCGCCCTCGGGCCCGACCAGCACCGCCCCCGGTGCCCCCGCAGCGACACTGCCCGTCAGGGCCGATGCCTGCCCCGCCAGTGCCTCATCGGCCCACAGCAGCACCCGGCCCTCGGGCCAGCCCGCCAGCGCCCGCTCCAAGGGCTGCACCTCGCCGACCTGCGGCACTGATGTGGCCCCGCATTGCTCCGCCGCCTCAATCGCATGGGCCAGTTGCTTGTCCTGCCGCCAACGCTCGGATTGGGTGAACCGCGTGGTCACCGGCATCAGCCGTGCCACGCCCAGCTCCACCGCCTTTTCCACAATGAAATTGGTGCGCTCTTTGCGGACCGGCGAAAACAGCAGCCACAGGTCGGGCACCGGCAGCAGCGGCCGGGTCTGCGCCTCGCACAGCAGCGCGCCGCGCCGCTTGCCCGCATCCACCACCCGCGCCAGCCATTCGCCGTCCCGCCCGTTGAACAGCAGCACGCCCGCCCCGACCGGCAGACGCATCACCGCAAACAGATAGGTGGCCTGCTCGGGGCCGACCGCCACGGCTTGCCCCGCGCCCAAGGGCTGATCTACATAGAGTCTGACCTTTGCATCCATAGGCGCCACGCTATGACCCAATTTCCGGAAACGCCAGAGGCCGCGCACACTGCGTCAGCGGGCACCGTCGCCGACGCGCCAAAGGACAACTGGGTTGACCGTTTTGCGCCCCCCCCCATGCGCCCCTATCTGCGGCTCAGCCGCGCTGACCGGCCCATCGGCACCTGGCTGTTGCTGATGCCCTGCCTGTGGGGCATCGCGCTTGCGGCGGCGGTGGATGCCCCCCGGCTCTGGGATCTGTGGCTGGTGGTCAGCTGTGCGGCGGGGGCGTTTCTGATGCGCGGCGCGGGCTGCACATGGAATGACATCACCGACCGCCATATCGACGCCTCGGTCAGCCGCACGCGGTCGCGCCCGATTCCCTCGGGTCAGGTCACGGTGCGACAGGCGCTGGTCTGGATGGTGGCGCAGGCATTGTCGGCCGCGCTGATCCTGTTCAGCTACAACTGGCTGGCCATCGGCCTTGGCATCGCCTCGCTTGCGCTGGTCGCGATCTACCCCTTTGCCAAGCGCTTCACATGGTGGCCGCAGCTGTTTCTGGGGCTGGCCTTCAACTGGGGCGCGGTGCTGGCATGGGCCGCCCATGCGGGCGAAGTGCCGCTGGCCGCCGTGGTGCTCTATGCCTCGGGCATCACATGGACGCTGTATTACGACACGATCTACGCCTTGCAGGACCGAGAGGATGACGCCCTGATCGGCGTCAGATCCACCGCGCGGCTGTTTGGCGACAACACCGGCTGGTGGCTGAAGCTGTTTCTGCTCTCTACCATCGCGCTGATGGCGCTGGCGGTGATTCTGGCATTGCTGCCCGCGCGCGATCCGGTTCAGCTGGCGCTGGCGCTGGCCGGGGTCTGGGCCTTTGGCTGGCATATGGTGCGGCAGATGGCGCGGCTGAAACCCGATGATCCTGCGTCCTGCCGCAGCGAATTCCTTGCAAACCGCGATGCCGGGCTGATCGTTGCGCTGTTTCTTGCCGCCGCCGCCGCGCTTTGATTGATCACGGCGGCTCCGGCTTTTAAACCGGCAGGGGAATCATCGGCCCCCGGCCGCGCCATCCCCTTCCCCACCCCGCCAGGACCCTCAGTCAGGAATCCGCCTTGCCCAAGCGCCTGCTTCACCGCACCACAGCTCTGGTGTCCACCACCCGCGCCCAGCTTGACAGCGGCCACCTGCCCCATGCGGTGATCGCACTTGCGGCAGTCTCCGGTGCCGGGGTCGTGGCCGCCTTCGCCGCCTGGGCCTCGGCCCTGTGGATCGAGGGGCGCTCGGAACAGGCCGTCACCTCGCGCCTGCTGGACGCCGGCATCACCTGGGCCACACCACATGCCGACGGGTTGCAACTGCATCTGGCCGGCACCGCCCCGAATGAGGCCGCCCGTTTCCGCGCCGTCAATCTGGCGGGCACGGTCATCGACGCGTCCCGCGTGCGCGACATGCTGGATGTCACCCCGGTCAAGGCGATCGAGGCCCCGAAATTCTCGGTCGAGATGCTGCGCAATGATGATGGCATCCAGCTGATCGGCCTGCTGCCCACCAGCGATTCCGCTGATGCCCTGCTGGCCGAGGCGCAATCGCTGCGCACCGACGGGGCGATTTCGGACATGCTGGAAACCGCAGCCTATCCGGCCCCCGCAGGCTGGGACGATGCCTTTGCCTTCGGGATGGAGGCGGTCAAGCGCCTGCCCCGGTCCAAGATCTCGGTCACGGCGGGCCGGGTCAGCATCACCGCCATCGCCACCAGCGCCGAAGAGCAACGCCGCCTGACGAATGAGCTGAACGCCGCCAGACCGCAGGGGCTGGAGGTTTCCATCGAGATTTCGGCCCCGCGTCCGGTGCTGACGCCCTTTACCATGCGCTTTGTACTGGACGAACAAGGCGCGCGGTTTGATGCCTGCGCCGCCGATACCGACCGCGCCCGCGCCCGCATTCTTGCGGCAGGTCGGGCTGCCGGAGTGCCGGGACGGCCCAATTGCATCGTCGGCCTTGGCGTCCCCACCCCCAGCTGGGCCGATGCCGTCGCCATCGCGATCAACGCAGTCTCCTCGCTCGGCGAGGCGACCATCACCTTTTCCGATGCCGATGTCTCGCTCGTCGCTGCCGATTCTGTGTCGCAGGCCGATTTCGACCGCATCGTTGGTGAACTCGACTCGGCCCTGCCAGAGGTGTTTTCTCTGACCGCCACGCTGGAGCGTGCCTCTGATGCAGCCCTCGGCCCCGCCGAATTCACCGCCACCCTGTCCGCCGAAGGCCGGGTCGAACTGCGCGGCCGCGTCACCGACGAGCTGCTGCGCAATGCCGCTTCCAGCTATGCGCGTGCCCGCTTCGGCGTCGGCAAGGTCTATTCCGCCACACGGCTCGACAATGACCTGCCCGACGGCTGGCCGGTCCGCGTTCTGGCGGGGCTGGAAGCGCTGGGCGAGCTGGCCGAAGGCCGCCTGCTGGTGCGCGCCGACACGGTCGAGGTTGAAGGCGTCACCGGATCACAGATCGCGCGCAGCCGCATCTCGCAGGTGCTGTCGGACAAGCTGGGTCAGGGCCAGACCTTCCGGGTCTCGGTCCGCTATGATGAAAAGCTCGACCCGCTCGCCGCGCTGCCCACCCCGCAGGAATGCGCCGCACGGGTGACGGCGGTTCTGGAACGCCGCAAGATCACCTTCCCGCCCGGCTCCGCCGAAATCGACGGCCAGACCGTCGGCATCATGGACGCGCTGGCCGAGGCGCTGGAAGACTGCCCCGCCGTGCGCATGGAAATCGCGGGCTACACCGACAGTCAAGGATCTGACAGCGGCAACCTCGCGCTCAGTCAGGCCCGCGCCGATGCCGTTCTGCTGGCGCTGCAAGGCCGGGGCGTCACCGTCGATGCGCTGAAAGCCACCGGCTATGGCGAGGCCAACCCGATTGCCGACAACGCCACCGAAGCCGGTCGCGAAGCGAACCGCCGGATTGAATTCGTGCTGCTGGATCAGCCCGCAGCCGCCGCCGCCGGGGCCACATCCGGCACCCCGGCCCCCGCGCAGGTCGACGCCGCGGCAGAACCGTCAGGCGATGACGACCCCTCGGTCGCGCCCACAGAAAAGACCCGCCGCCCCCTTGCGCGCCCGGCGCGTGACGGCTAGGCCAAAGGCACAGCTCAGGCCCTCGCCCTTCACAAAGCAGACCGAATGAACCGCACCGAATTCATCATCGTCACTGCAATCATCCTGATGGCCGCCTTCGCGCTGGGCTGGTTCTCGCATTGGATCATGCACCGCTTTGCCCGCGTTCCGGGCGGCGACATGGGCGAGATGGACCGGCTGTCCACCATGCTGCACGACGCCGAAGAAACCCGCGATCAGGCGATCATCTATCTGGAACAGCGCGAAGCCGAGCTGATGAACCAGATCGCCCAGACCGAAGCCGAACTGCGCGCCGCCATGGGCGGCCTGCGCGACGCCCGGCACGAAGCCGAAGAAATGCGCGCCTATATCGAACGGATGCACGCCAACTCCTGACCGCTCACATCCCGTCCAGACAGGCCGCCATCAGCGCAGACCCGGGGTCGGCCAGCCCGTCGATCACATCAAAATGATGCCGCCCCGGCTCGACCGTCCACGGGCAGTCCCACACCTCGGCCAGCAGCCGCGCCTGACACAGGAACGCCGGGCGCTCCTGCGCGCCGACCCAGACATGGCAGCCCACCCCGTCGCGCAGGCGCAGCAGCGCCGGGCTCTCCGCCGCCGCCTCTGCCGCATCCAGCCGCAGGACCGGTGCCATCCGCGTCGCCAGCAGCGGCCGCAGATCGGCCAAGGGCGAGATCGGCACCACCCGCGCCACCTCCGGCCCATCCACGCAGGCCATCCGCGCCGCCAGATGCCCGCCTGCCGAATGCCCGGCCACCACCACCGGCCCTGCCACCCGCGCCACCACTGCCCGCACCGCCGCCGCCACCTCGCGCGTCATCTGCGCTATCCGCGCCTCAGGGGCCAGCGTGTAGGACAGCACCGCACAGGCCCAGCCCCGCGCCACCGCGCCCGCCGCCAGATGCGACCAGTCGGCCCGGTCGAAATCCATCCAGTAGCCGCCATGCACGAACATCAGCACCCCCTTCGGCACCGCGTCCGGCAGGAACAGATCAAACCGCTGCCGCACCCCCGGACCGTAAGCCAGCCCCAGATCGCCCCGCATGCCCGCCCGGAACGCCGCCGCCGCTGCCCGCCACCTGGGCACAAACTGATCGGCCCCTGCAATGAATGCGCCATTGGCATAGGCCCGGTCGGCTTCGCTTGCAAATTCCATCCGGTCCGCCCCGATTTGATCAAAATTCCGGCGCTATCCTGCCCCGCCCCCCGACAGAACTGGACAGCCCGCCGCTCCCATGCTTTGCATGGACAAAACCGAAATGGGAGACCCCACATGCTCGATTCCGTGACCGATCTCGCGTCGCTGCTCAAAGACCCGACGCTGCTTGCCACCAAAGCCTATGTCGCAGGCGACTGGATCGACGCCGATGACGGCGAGACCTTCGCCGTGGTCAACCCGGCCCGTGGCGATGATATCGCCCGCGTGCCCAACCTTGGCCGGGCTGAAACCGCCCGCGCCATCGCCGCCGCCAATGTCGCGATGAAAGACTGGGCCGCGCGCACCGGCAAGGAACGCGCACAGGTGCTGCGCAAATGGTTCGATCTGATGATGGAAAATCAGGACGATCTTGGCACCATCCTCACGGCTGAAATGGGCAAACCCCTCGCCGAAGCCAAGGGCGAGGTGGCTTACGGCGCCAGCTTCATCGAATGGTTCGGCGAAGAGGCCAAGCGCGTGTACGGCGAAACCGTCCCCGGCCACCAGCGCGACAAACGCATCACGGTGCTCAAACAACCCATCGGCGTCGTCGGCTCGATCACGCCGTGGAACTTCCCCAACGCGATGATCGCCCGCAAGGCCGGCCCGGCGCTGGCCGCAGGGTGCGGCTTCGTCGCCCGCCCCGCGGCTGAAACCCCGCTGTCGGCCCTCGCCATGGCAGTGCTTGGCGAACGCGCCGGGCTGCCAAAGGGCATCCTGTCGGTGATCACCTCAAAGAAATCCTCCGACATCGGCAAAGAGTTCTGCGAAAACCCTCTGGTGCGCAAACTCACCTTTACCGGCTCCACCGAAGTGGGCCGCATCCTGCTGCGGCAGGCGGCGGAACAGGTGATGAAATGCTCGATGGAACTGGGCGGCAACGCGCCCTTCATCGTGGTTGACGACGCCGATCTGGATGCCGCCGTCGCCGGTGCCATGATGTCGAAATTCCGCAACAACGGCCAGACCTGCGTCTGCGCCAACCGCATCTATGTGCAGGCCGGGGTCTATGACGCCTTTGCGCAAAAACTGCAGGCCGCAGTCGCCAAAACCCGCGTCGGCGACGGGTTGTCCGAAGACGTGCAATTCGGCCCGCTGATCAACGAAGCCGCCGTTGAAAAGGTCGAAGAACACATCGCCGACGCCACCGCCAAAGGTGCGAAAATCGAGACCGGCGGCAACCGCCACGCACTCGGCGGCAATTTCTTTGAACCCACCATCCTCACCGGCGTCACCGATGACATGATGGTCACCACCGAAGAAACCTTCGGCCCCCTCGCGCCCCTGTTCAAATTCGACACCGAGGAAGAGGTCGTGGCCAAAGCCAATGACACCATCTTCGGCCTTGCCAGCTATTTCTACAGCCGCGAGATCGGCCGCATCACCCGGGTACAAGAGGCGCTGGAATACGGCATCGTCGGTGTCAACACCGGCATCATCTCGACCGAAGTCGCCCCCTTCGGCGGCGTCAAGCAATCCGGTCTGGGCCGCGAAGGCAGCCATCACGGCATGGATGACTATATGGAGCTGAAATACGTCTGCCTGTCGATCTGATCAACGGGCGGGCCGCAAAATGCCCGCCCCTTCATCTTGATGAAAATACGCGCGGGGGTCCAAGGGGGCGGCAGCCCCCCTTGTCCTCAGCTCCCCACAGAGCGCGTCGCCGCCGACCCGCCAAAGCCGCCCCGGCTGGCCACCGCCGCCCGGCTCATCGGTGGCTGGCCTGCGGTCGTTGGCCCCTTGGCAAAGGCCGCCGTGCCCATCTTGCCCGCGGCATTCAGCCGTGACATCTGCGTGCCGCCGGTCGGCGTCGCAAAGCCGCCACCGGCTTTTGGCACCACCGGCTGCGCCATCGCGCGGCCACCGCCCAGCGCCTGCCCGATCAGATAGCCTGCCAGCAACGGCATGAAGATGCCGCCACCGCCGCCCGACCCGGCCACCGTATCGCCGCCACAGGCCCCGGGCCCGTGTTCCTCTTCACACAACTCCCGGCTTTCATAGCGCGGCGCGGTTTCGGCATGTATCGCCTGCGCCTCGGCAAAGGTCTCGGCGCAGTCTTCGCGCGTGAACCAACCGCTTTGCGCCGAAGCGGCGACACAGCTTTCAATGTCGGAAAAGGCGGCGGCGTCGGTCTGTTCCTCGGACTGGCATCCCGCCAGACCAAAAGCGGCGGCCCCCAGAATCCCCAGCGAGACGGCTCGTGATCGTTTCATGGCTTACCCCTCAATGAAATGCGGTTTGAACCGCGACAGGTCTTGTGTGATCAGGGCGCGGTCTTCGCGCAGCCCCATGCCGACGCAGGTTTCCCCCACCACCCAGGCCCCGATCACCGGGCGAAAGCCGCCCATGACCGGCAGCGGCTGATAGCCCTGCACAATCATCGGATGCCGGTCGTATGCGCGGTTCACCGCCCGCTCCAGCACGCGGCCCTGCGCGGTGATCGTCACCGAAGCACCCTCGCGCGAAAAGATCGGCTTGGTCACATGGCCGGCCAGCATCAGATGCGCGGCATCGGCCAGCCCCTTGGTATCATCGGCGAAGAACGAGGGCAGCAGGTTCGGATGGCCCGGATACATCTGCCACAACACCGGCAGGATCGCCTTGTTCGACAAAAGCGCCTTCCATGGCGGTTCGATAAACCGGCATTGGGCTGACGCCAGATGCGCGGAAAATTCATCGGTGAACAGATCTTCCCACGGATACAGCTTGAACAGCGTCCCGATCACCCGGTCGTCGGCATCGGTGAACTGGCCCTCTTCGCTGATGCCGATCTTTTCCAGATCGGTGTAATGCGCGCCCATCCCGGCCTCTCGCGCCGCCCAGGCCATGGTTTCCACCGTGGCATAATCCTCGGGCGTGCCGGACATGGCGGCAAAATGCAGGTCGGTGTCGGCGGGAAAGATCTCGGCAAACCGCTCGACCAGCGCCTCATGCAGGCGGTTGAACTGGTCCGACCCCTCGGGCAGCACCCGTGCCGCAAGCTGATCTTCATACCACAGCCACTGAAAGCTTGCGGATTCGTACAGCGATGTTGGCGTATCTGCGTTGTATTCCAACAGCTTGGCCGGCCCCTTGCCATCATAGGCCAGATCGAACCGGCCATAAACCTCCGGCTCCCCCGCCTCCCAGCTGTCACGGATGAACTCCCACCGCAAACGCGGCAAGCCCATCCGCTCCATCAGCGCCTCATCGGCCAGCACGGTGCCCACCGCCTCTCGGCACATCGCGTGCAACTCGGTGCAGGGGTCTTCAATCCGGCCCTCGATCTCCTCCAGCGTAAAGCTGTAGGCCGAGGTCTCGTCCCAATAGGGCTCGCCATGCATATCGGCAAAGGTAAAGCCAAGCTCTGCCGCTTTCGCACGCCATTCGGGGCGTTCGGGCAAGGTGATACGGTCCAAATCTCTCTCCTGTGGTCGCCCCTGATATGGCGGCGCGGGTGCCCAGAGGCAACCGGGTCTGACGCAGGCGTGTCAGATTGTCCTGTCAGAACGTGCGGAAGGTCATCGTGGTCAGGGTGCGGCTGATGCCCGGAATGTCAAACAGCGCCGTGTTCAGGAACTGGCCGACATCTTCCTCATCGGGGATATACACCTTGGCCATCAGGTCATATTCGCCGCTGGTCGAATACATCTCTGACACCACTTCGCGGTCCCAGATGGTACTGGCCACCTCATAGGTCTTGCCGGGGATGCAGCGGAACTGAACGAATACGCAGCGCATGGGGCCTCCTGTCCTGTGCTGCACCCTAGCGTGCGGGGCGCGGGCGGAAAAGCCCTTGACGCATATTCTAGCCGTCGGTTTCCGTGGTCAGCGTCAGCGGCACCGATGCCGGTTTCAGGTCATCGACCACCAGCGGCCCCAAAGGCCGCGCCAGCCGGGCGCGCACCACCCAGAACAGCCGCTTTTCGGCCCGCGTAATCGCCACATAGGCCAGCCGCTTCCACAGCGGCAACCCGGCCTCACTCCGGCCTGCCTGCGCTGCGGCAAACAGATCGGGCGCAAAAACCTGCACATTTTCCCACTGGCTGCCTTGCGCCTTGTGAATGGTCACCGCCGCCCCGTGCAGAAACGCAGCCCCCATGGTGGCGGCACTGGCGATGAAGGGTTCATCCTCATCGGGCCGTTCAATCTTGATGATGCTGGCGGCAGACACCTGCGGGTCTTCGGCGCCCACCACATGGATCTTGGCAAAGCCGGGCCGGTTGCCGGGGCCAAGGTAGATCACCTGCGCGCCCTTGATCAGCCCCCGCGCCTCCAGATCGATGCGCTTTTTGCGATGCTTCAGCGGCAGCTCGATCCCGTCACAGATCAGCGGCTCACCCGGCAGCAGCGCATCATCCGGCGCGCCATGCGCCGCCCGGAACGCGGTGATCAGCCTGATCCGCGTCGCATTGCGCCAGACCAAGGCGGGGGATCGCGCCATCATGTCGGCATCCACCCGTTCGGCCCAGACCACGCGTTCATCGCGTTTGGATGCGTCTTCCACCATCCGCTCAAACTGATCGAACCCGATATCCGGGTCCGCCAGCGCATGGGCCAGATCCAATATCGGGTTGTCCTGCGCCTGCCGGTGCACCCGGCTGAGCATCAGTTTCTTGCCATCCCCCAGCCGGTCGAACACCATCGACCCGGACTGCCCCACCGGGGCCAGCTGTGCGGGGTCGCCAAACAGCACAAGCGTCGGGAAAATCTCGCGCAGGTCGTCAAACTGCCGCTCATCCAGCATCGAGGATTCGTCGATGAACCCCACATCCAGCGGCTCTTCGCGCCGCTTCCAGCCCTTGATAAAATCAGACCCGCGCAAACCCGCCGCCGCCAGGGCCCCCGGAATCGACGCCACCTGCTGATAAAACGCAAAGGCCCGGTCCAGCGCCAGATCGGGCAGGTCCTCGACCACCGGGCGGTCGCCCACCCCGGTCAGCCATTCGGCAATCTTCTCATACTGCGGGTCATACAGCGGCGTATACAGAATGCGGTGAATGGTGGTCGCCGGCACCCCGCGCATCCGCAACACCGACGCCGCCTTGTTGGTCGGCGCCAGCACCGCCAGCGTCCGCCGTTCCTTGCGCCGCTTGCCCTCATAATCGCCCGAGACGATCTCGACCCCCGCCTCGATCATCGCCCGCGTCAGCTGCGCCAGCAGCATGGTCTTGCCCGACCCCGCCTTGCCCATCACGGCAAGCACGGTCGATTTCCCCTCCCCCGGCGGCGTCAGCCCGCCATGAACAAGGTCAATCCCCGCCGCCAACAGGTCAGCAGCCACACGGTCATGCGCTTCGGCCTGATCGTCGGAAAGGGTCAATGCGGCCGTGGCGCGTGCGAGCGTGTTCATGCGCGCGACCATAAGGGCAAGGCCGTCCTTGCACCAGAGCACAGCACGGCAAAACTCGGCCCAACCAGAACGCAGGCCCGCCTGCGCCAAGCGGTAGGGCGGGGTTCACCCCGCCATGCGCCACCAAAGGCGGGGTGAACCCCGCCCTACCGCTTGCCAACCAGGCACCCTCACCCTGTAGGGCGGGGTTCACCCCGCCCCGCGTCATCAGGATGCGCCCGCATCACCCCCGCCTGCTCGCCTCCAGCGTATCATCAAACGTGCGCAAACCCGTCACCGGCGCCTGCACCAGCACCGCCATATTCCCCGGCTTGTGCTGATTGCGCAGCATCTTGGTATGGGCCTTCGGGATATCTTCCCACGGGAAGACTTCCGACATGCAGGGGTCCAGCCGCCGTTCGACCATCAGCTTGTTCGCCGCCGCCGCCTGTTTCAGATGCGCGAAGTGGCTGCCCTGCAGGCGCTTCTGGTGCATCCACATATAGCGCACGTCAAAGGTGCAGTTGAACCCGGATGTCCCCGCACAGATCACCACCATGCCGCCCTTCTTGCACACCAGCGTGCTGACCGGAAACGTCGCCTCGCCCGGGTGTTCGAACACCATGTCCACGTTCACACCCTTGCCGGTGATGTCCCAGATCGCCTTGCCGAACTTGCGCGCCTCGGCAAACCAGACGGCGTATTCCGGGCTGCCCACCTTCGGCAACTGCCCCCAGCACTTGAAATCATTGCGGTTGATCACGCCCTTGGCGCCCATCGACATCACAAACTCACGCTTGCTCTCGTCGCTGATGACGCCAATCGCATTGGCCCCCGCCGTGTTGATCAGCTGGATCGCATAAGACCCAAGGCCACCCGATGCCCCCCAGACCAGCACATTCTGCCCCGGTTTCAGATCATGCGGTTCATGCCCGAACAGCATCCGGTAGGCGGTGGCAAGCGTCAGCGTATAACAGGCCGACTCCTCCCAAGTCAGGTGCTTGGGCCGCGGCATCAGCTGCTGCGCCTGCACCCGGGTGAACTGCGCGAAAGACCCGTCATGCGTCTCATAGCCCCAGATCCGCTGGCTGGGGGAAAACATCGGGTCGCCGCCGTTGCATTCCTCGTCATCGCCGTCATCCTGATTGCAGTGGATCACCACCTCGTCGCCGACTTTCCAGCGCTTCACCTTGTCTCCCACCGCCCAGACAATGCCCGACGCATCCGACCCGGCAATGTGAAAGGGCTGCTTGTGGCTGTCGAACGGGCTGATCGGCTGGCCGAGGCCCGCCCAGACGCCGTTGTAATTCACGCCTGCCGCCATCACCAGCACCAGCACCTCGTTGCTGTCGATGGTCCAGGTGTCCACCACCTCCTGCAGCATCGCGACTTCCGGCTCGCCATGACGTTCGCGGCGGATGGCCCAGGAATACATCTGGCGCGGCACATGACCCAGGGGCGGCATCTCGCCAATCTCATACAGGTCTTTTTTCGGCGCCTCATAGGCGGCGATGGCGGGTTGCGTGTCCAGAGCCATGGGGGCCTCCATCCAAAGGGTCAAAATGCCGCGCCGCAGAATCGGCGGGTCTGGAGCCAAGGATTATGAGGCATCACGCAACATTGCAATAGTCTGGCGGCAGTTTTTGTAATTTTATGTCCGCCGCGTTGCAGAAAAATTCAGTCCGCCGCCGCTTCCCCCAACCGTTGCCGCACGGGCGCTGCATAAAACGCCAGCAAATCCTGCATCTCCGGCACAACGGCGCCACGGGCATCCAGAACACCGCGCGTCTGCAGCATGGCCCGCCCCTCTGCCTCGGCCTGAACCGCCCCTGCGGGGGGCAAACGCATCACCGCCCCCACCGCCTCCAGCCGCACCACCAGGTCCGCTACCGGCACCCCCATCGCCACCGATGCCGCCACCAGCGGCACCGCCAGCACCGGCACCACGCGTTCGACATCACCCATCAGCCGCACGCCCAGCGCGTCCAGATCACCGCCCTCTGCCTGATACGCACGCAGCGACACCGGCGCGCCAAAGCCCGCCGCTGCGGTGCCGAACAGGAACCGCCGCCCGCCCGCGCGCTTCAGCCCAATCCGCAACGCCTCCCACAGCACCCGCAACAGCGGCGCGCGGAACCGCCGCCCGCCCTCACGCGCCGCGCGCACCAGCAGCGCATCCTCCAGCACCCGGTCGTAGGCCAGCCCGACCGGCACAAAGACCACATCGCGCCCCGCAGGATCAAACCCGGCCCAGATGTACGACAATAGCCCCATCCGCGCCGCGCCCACCCGGCCCGTCAGGCTCAGCCGGCCTTCGGGAAACACCGCCTGCGTGGTGCCTTCCGCCGTGGTCATCTGCACATAGCGCGACAGCACCCGCCGGTAGAGCGCATTGTGGTTCCCCCGCCGGATGAAATAGGCCCCCATCGCCCGGATCAGCCGCGACAGCGGCCAGACCCGCGCCCATTCCCCCACCGCATAGGAAATCGCCGCCCGCCCCGACACCAGCCATGTCACCAGCACATAATCCATGTTGCTGCGGTGGTTCATCACGAAGATCACCGTGGCGCGCGGATCAATCTGGCGCGCGGCCTCGGCCACCACGCCGACCCGCACCCGGAAAAACACCGCCGACAAGGCCCGCGCCGCCCGTGTGGCAAAGCCGAAATAGAACAGCGCCGAAAACCCCGGCACAATCTCGCGCGCATAGGTCCGCGCCTCTTCCAGCGCCACCTCGCCCGGCACGCCCCGTGCCGCCGCATGGTCTGCCACCGCCTCCAGCACCGCCGGGTCATACAGCAGCCGCACCACCATATCCTGCCGCCGCATCAGCTTGAACGGCTCGATCTTGCGCTCCAGCCGGGCGTTCACCTGTGCCAGCAACCGCTCCAGCCGGCGGCGGAAAAACCAGCGCACCCCCGGCCCGATGATCCGGTCCAACGCCGCCACACCCGGCAGCGCAAACAGCACCACCACCAGCCATACAGGAATTTCCACGGTCTGAAACATTCGCCAACCCTAGCCAAACCACGCCCCCGCGCAAATGAATTGCACCTTTTCCAAATACTCCGGGGGGGGCGCGACGCGCGGGGGGCAGCGCCCCCTCCGCATGTTCGACCCGCAATGCCGCGTTGCGGCGAATTGACAACGCCAGATTATTTCCCCTATCTGACACAAAGCGAAACATTATTGCGCGAACCCTGAGTCGCGCGGTGGAGGCCGGACATGACCCAACCAGCAAAAGACGCCCCCTGGCTGTTCCGCACCTATGCCGGGCACTCCACCGCCAGCGCCTCCAACGCGCTCTACCGCAACAACCTGTCCAAAGGGCAGACCGGCCTGTCGGTCGCCTTCGACCTGCCCACCCAGACCGGCTACGACTCCGATCACGAACTGGCGAAGGGTGAAGTGGGAAAGGTCGGTGTGCCGGTCGCGCATCTGGGCGACATGCGCGCGCTGTTCGATGCGATCCCACTGGAAAAGATGAACACCTCGATGACGATCAACGCCACGGCACCCTGGCTGCTGGCGCTTTATATCGCGGTGGCGGAAGAACAGGGCGCGGATGTGGCGGCGCTCAACGGCACCGTGCAGAACGATCTGATCAAGGAATACCTGTCGCGCGGCACCTATATCTGCCCGCCCAAGCCCAGCTTGCGGATGATCACCGATGTCGCCGCCTATACGCAAAAGCACCTGCCGAAATGGAACCCGATGAACGTGTGTTCCTACCACCTGCAAGAGGCGGGGGCGACGCCGGAACAGGAACTGGCCTTTGCGCTGGCCACCGCCTGCGCGGTGCTCGATGATCTGAAAGGGAAAGTTTCCCCGTCCGAATTCCCCAATATGGTCGGCAGAATATCGTTTTTTGTCAACGCGGGCATCCGCTTCGTGACCGAGCTGTGCAAGATGCGCGCCTTTGTCGACCTGTGGGATGAAATTACTGAGTCGCGCTACGGCATCCATGAGCCCAAATACCGCCGCTTTCGCTATGGCGTGCAGGTCAACTCGCTTGGCCTCACCGAACCGCAGCCCGAAAACAACGTCTACCGCATCCTGATCGAAATGCTGGCGGTGACCCTGTCGAAAAACGCCCGCGCCCGCGCCGTGCAACTGCCGGCGTGGAACGAGGCGCTGGGTCTGCCCCGCCCGTGGGATCAGCAATGGTCGCTGCGGATGCAGCAGATCCTGGCCTATGAAACCGACCTTCTGGAATATGACGACCTGTTCGACGGCAACCCGGCGATTGACCGCAAGGTCACCCAGCTCAAGGAAGGTGCGCGCGCCGAACTGGCGCAGATCGACGCCATGGGCGGCGCGGTCGCCGCCATCGAGTATATGAAATCCCGTCTGGTCGAGGCCAATGCCGACCGCATCGCCCGCATCGAATCCTCTGAGACCACCGTCGTCGGCGTCAACCGCTTCACCACCACCGAACCCTCACCGCTGACCACCGGCGATGGCAGCATCATGGCAGCCGACCCCGAGGCCGAGGCCGACCAGATCGCCCGCCTGCACACATGGCGCGAAGCCCGCGACGCCGCCGCCGTCACCGCTGCGCTCAAAGCCCTCGCCCAAGCCTGCACCGATGGCACCAACGTCATGCCCGCCTCGATTCTCTGCGCCCGCGCTGGTGTGACCACCGGCGAATGGGGCGCTGTGGTGCGCCGGGCCTTTGGCGAATACCGCGCCCCCACCGGCGTCAGCCGCGCGCCCTCCAACCGCACCGAAGGGCTGGAACCGATCCGCGAGGCGGTGGCCACCCTGTCGTCGAAACTCGGCCGCCCGCTGAAATTCCTCGTCGGCAAACCGGGCCTTGACGGCCATTCCAACGGCGCCGAACAGATCGCCGCCCGCGCCCGTGATTGCGGCATGGACATCCATTACGAAGGCATCCGCCTGACTCCGTCGGAAATCGTCGCCGCCGCGGTCGATCAGGACGCCCATGTCATCGGCCTGTCGATCCTGTCCGGCAGCCACCTGCCCCTGATCACCGAAACCCTGGCCCTGATGCAGGCGGCGGGCTTGTCGCACATCCCGCTGGTCGTCGGCGGCATCATCCCCGAAGCCGACGCCACCCAGCTGCGCGCGCTGGGCGTCGCCGCCGTCTACACGCCCAAGGATTTTGAGCTGAACCGCATCATGCTCGACATCGTCGGTCTGGTCGACGCCGCCCCGATCGCTGCCGAATAGACCGGTCCCCGCACCGCACACACGTCATGACGTAAACCATACGCAAACCAGACGTGGATCAGACGCAAATCATACCTGGAATTTCCCGGCATTTCAGTCCGTTACGCCCCCTCATACTACCCCACCCCCACCTCCCCGAAAAAGCCCCCCCTCCCCCTCGTGGCAAGGGGGGCACCGGCTGCTGCGCGGCCCGCACCAATCACGCTTGCCCTCTCCGCCGGAACCACGCACAACTCTCCCAGACCAAACCCCAGCGAGGCCCCCATGACCTTTCACATCGGCGCACAGCCGGGCGAGATTGCCGAGACTTGCCTGCTGCCCGGCGACCCCTACCGCGCCCGCTGGGCCGCCGAACGCTTTCTGGATCAGCCCCGGCTGGTGTCGGAAACCCGGGGCATGCTGGCCTATACCGGCACCTGGCGGGGCAACCCGGTCACCATCCACGGCACCGGCATGGGCATGCCCTCGATCTCGATCTACGCCAATGAGCTGATCCGCGACTATGGCGTGAAAACCCTGATCCGCGTCGGCTCCTGCGGGGCCTTGCAGCCGCATATCGGCTTGCGCGATCTGGTTCTGGCGCAGGCCGCATCGACCATCGGCTCGCCCTCTTCCAGCATCTTCCGCGAAATGCGCTTTGCGCCGGTCGCAGATTTTGACCTGCTGTCAAAGGCTTATGCCGCCGCGACCGGGGCTGCCACCGGCCCGGTACATGTCGGCGGCATTTTCACATCCGACACCTTCTACGACGAACGCTCTGACCTGAACGATCAGCTGCAGCGCCACGGCTGCCTTGCGGTAGAGATGGAAACGGCCGAACTCTACACCCTCGCCGCCCGCTACCAGTGCCGCGCGCTGGCCATCCTGACGGTGTCTGACCACATCCTGACCGGCGCGGCGCTGCCCAGTGCCGAGCGCGAAACCAGCTTCGCCGCCATGATCGACACCGCCCTGCACACCGCCTTTGCCGCCTGAACGCCCTGACCCAACCCCGGACCCGCTTATGAAACACCGCCAGCTCGGGGCCAACGGCCCCAAAGTCTCTGCCCTCGGCCTCGGTTGCCTGTCCTTCGGCGGGATCTTCGGCGACACCTCGACCGAGGACTCCCTCGCCTGCCTCGACGCCGCATGGGACCATGGCATCACCTTCCTCGATGTCGCCAATGTCTACGGCAGCGGCGCATCGGAAAGCGCGATCGGCCAATGGCTTAGCACTCGCAGACACCGCCCGGTGATCGCGACCAAAGCCGGCATCGTGCCGGGCGCAAGCCGTGGCATCAACAACGACCCCGCCTATCTGCGCGCCGAACTCGAAGGCTCGCTCACGCGGCTGGGGGTGGATCATGTCGATCTGTTCTACCTCCACCGCCACGACCCCGCCACGCCGATCGAAGAGGTGGCGCAGACCATGGCCACGCTGATGGCAGAGGGCAAGATCGGCGGCTACGGCCTGTCCGAAGTAGCCCCCTACACCCTGCGCCGCGCCCATGCGGTGCAGCCGGTCATGGCGGTGCAGAACGAATACTCGCTCTGGACCCGCCAGCCAGAACTGGGGATGATCCAGACCTGTGCAGACCTGGGCGTCGCTTTCATCCCATTCTCGCCACTGGCGCGCGGGGCGTTCGGCAGCCCGATGTTCGACCCCGACCAGCAGGATGCAGGCCCGTTCCGCAGCCAGATCCCACGCTTTACCCCGGAATACTGGCCACTGAACAAGCCAAAACTGCTTGCGTTTCAGCAGCTTGCCGCCGACATGGGCCATACGCCGCCCGCACTGGCCCTCGCGTGGTGCCTGCACAGGGGCGAGCATCTGATCCCGATCCCCGGCACCCGCACGGCGGCGCACCTTGCGGCATGGGCGCAGGCACCCGATATCACCCTCACCCCCGCCGACCTTGCGCAGATAGACTCCACCCTGCCCCCCGGCTGGGCCTACGGCGACCGCTACAATGACGCCATGGCCGCCTCGGTCGAGCGCTACAGCTGACCCATCATCTGTTCAAAAATATCCTCGGGGGGGCGCGAAGCGCGGGGGGCAGACAGCCCCCCTCAACGGTTACACCCCGTGGCTCCGGTCATAGCCATTCGCTGCACTCACCTGCCAGCCAAGCATCGCCGTTTGCGGCTTGAACACCTGCACCAGCAACGGAAAACACGCCGCCCTGTCTGACGAATGCACAGTGGAACAATCCCCGCCCGGACAGGCCGACAACCCGCCCAGCAGATCCATCCCGGCAAAAAACTCAATGAAATCACCGGGCCGCACCGGGCTGGCCTTCATGAAATACTGCCCGGTATCGCGGGTAAACCCGGTGCACATGAACACGTTGAGCACATCATGCACATGCACCTCAGCCTCGGCCAAGGGCAGCCCCATCCGGTCCGCCAATGCCCGCGTCAGGTTGGAATGGCAGCAGTGGTGATACTGCCCGCCCACCAGCAGGTTATGCGTATAGGGGTCGCAGCGGGTACCGATCACATCATGCACCCCGCCGCCAAAGGCATCAAAGCCGTACCAGTCCAGCGTATCCTCAGTGATCAGCGCCATCTCGCGCAGGAACGGCAGGTTGGACCACATCCTGTCCCCCGCGCTCAGATGCGTGCCGTGCAAAGCCCTTGTTTTACCGCTGTAAAACCGCTCCTGCAGGTCATGGGCGTTCCACAGGTTCAGATCGCCGACCTGCGGCCCTTCCACGCTGGTGATGCGGAAGAAATGCCCGGCAGGCACGTCAAAACACCGCGCCTCGCGCGCGGGCACCAGCACTTCGGCCACCTGTTCCCACCCGTCACGCGCCGCGTGCCAGGGGGCCAGATCGGGCGCGGGCAAGCCCGCCACCGGATAACAGATCACCGGCTCCACCGCGCGGCGCGCGGCGGCATCATCTGGGGGAGCATGGGCTGGAACGTCAGGTTTCACACGATAACTCCCTTGAAAAAGCCTCAACCGCGCCCGTGCGGTGCGTCATAGTCCAGCACCGGATTGATCGGGATGATCCGGTTCGGGTTGATGGTGTCATGGCTGTAATGATAATGCCGCACGAAATGATCGAACACGACCGTCTCGGCCACGCCCGGCACCTGATACAGCTCACGCGTGAAACCCCACAGGTTCGGGTAATCAATGATCCGGCGGCGGTTGCATTTGAAATGCAGGTGATACACCGGATCAAACCGGATCAACGTCGGGAAAAGCCGCCAGTCAGCCTCGGTCAGCCGGTCGCCCATCAGATAGCGGTTGGTGCCCAGATGGTCCTCGAGCCAGTCCAGCGAGTCAAAAAGCGCATGCACCGCAGTGTCATAGGCGTCTTGGCTGGTGGCAAACCCCGCCTTGTAGACCCCGTTGTTCACCATGTCATAAACCCGCGTGTTGATCGCCTCGATCCCGTCGTGCAAGGCTTCGGGCCAGTAGTCGTCGGTATTGCCGGTCAGCCCGTCAAAGGCCGAATTGAACATGCGGATGATCTCGGCAGACTCGTTGCTGACAATCCGCCCGGTCTGCGTGTCCCACAGCACCGGCACCGTCACCCGGCCCGACATATCGGGCGTATCGCGCAGATAGACATCGCGCAGGAAGGGCAGGCCGAACTGCCGGTCGCCCGTGGTGCCGGGAAAATCTGTGGCAAAGGTCCAGCCATCTGACAGCATGTCGGGATGCACGACCGATACCGGGATATGCTCCGCCAACCCCTTCAGCGCCCGAAAGATCAGCGTGCGATGCGCCCAGGGACAGGCGAGCGAGACATACAGGTGATAGCGCCCGCTTTCCGCCTTGAAGCCACCCTCACCCGACGGCCCGGCCGTCCCGTCCGCCGTTACCCAGTTGCGAAAGCTTGATTCTTTGCGTTCAAACGCCCCGCCGGTGGAGTCTGTGTCATACCATTCGTCGTGCCAGACGCCGTCAACCAACTGTCCCATTCCACTCCCCTTTTTCTGCTCGGGCAAAGGCTAACCGCCTTGATGCGGCATGACCACGCTTCAGCCTGACAGGCACCCTGCGCCAATGCACGGAACCCCGCACAAACCGGCAAGTTATGCCTCTGGGCGCAGGCAATCCTTCGGCTCTTGCGCGCCCGGCACCACTGCCCCACAGGCAACACAACGCCACTGCCCGGCAGAACGTTCCTGCCGCCACATGCAGACGCGGGTCAGGGTCGAGTTGCGCCGGGTGATCCACATATAGGCCAGCACCGACAGCAGCAGGACCAGTAGCAGCAGCGGCATGGATCAACCCGCCAGCCGCGCAAACACCGCCAGCACCGCAGCCTCACCCGCGCGCTCCGGCACGCCCTCTGCCACCTCTTCGCGCGACCAGATCAGGCTGGTCGCCGGATCATCCTTCATCGCCCAGCCTGCGAACATGCGCTGATCATCCGCGATCACCCGGCACAGCAATTCGCGCACCTCGACATGCCGGTCATCGGCGCGGATGCGGGCATAGGCGGCCTCGACCGCCGCCACCGGCCCCTCCAGCAGTTGCAAAAACAGATCATCCCGGCAGATCAGCGCGCCAGTGATGTCATCGCGCGTGTTGCAGCGCCGGGCATCGAACAGAATCGCGGTCAGCGTCACCTGATCAAAGCCAAAGGGCCGCGAGGCATAGACAAGTTGCAAAAGCGGCATGGGGGATTCCTTGTATCTTTGTCCAAATGCTACCGAATGCACCGCTCAAGAGCCAGCGCGAAGGTGCCCCTGCCCGCTGCCGTTTACCGATCCTTCATATCTTGGTCGCACCCTTGCACCGAGAGGAAAGGACCATGCTGCCAAAGATTTCATTGCCCCCTCCCACCATCGCCATGCGCACGGCCGTCATGCTGTTGCAGACGCAGGCCGCAGCGGCCAAGGGCACGCCCGACAGCCAGACTGTCGTGGTCGAAGAGTCCCGCGCCGCAAAAGGCTTGGAAAAGCTTTTGCACTACGCCCGCACGGCACAGGCGCTTGCCACCCGCACCACGCCCTTGCCGCCGGGCGACGTGGGGGGCCGGTCGGCGATCACGCCGGCTTCCGGTCTTGACACCGGGCAAGCCAACGCCCTGCTGGTGCTTGGGGCCAGGCATGTGGTGCACCTGACCCCGCCCCAGATGTCGGATGCCACGCTCCCCCGCGTTGTCGCAACCGAACTTGTCCGCCACTACCAGACCGACGCCGAGGCAAAGCCCGCCAGGGCAGATCACCTCCTGCGCGTATAGCGGGCCGGGGTATGGGCCGGGGGTTTGCGCGCGATGACGGCACCCCCTGTGGCCTGAAGCGAAACGGCGCGCGCTCTGGCAGCGCGGCCTTGGCCCCTCCTCCAGCGAATGTCGCCGGATTTGTCCCTGTTCAGAGTGTTGCTGGCCCGCGTGTTCTCCTGCGCTGATCCCCCACGGCTGCTGGCCGATGCGCCAAATCCCGCATCCTCCGGCCTGTTGACCCAATGCAAAACGGCCCCGGATCAACCGGGGCCGTTTTCCGATCAGCGCGGCTCAGACCACCCGCTCAACCATCATCTTCTTGATCTCGGCAATGGCCTTGGCCGGGTTCAGGCCCTTGGGGCATGTCTTGGCGCAGTTCATGATGGTGTGGCAACGGTAGAGCTTGAAGGGATCCTCCAGCATGTCGAGACGTTCGGGCGTTGCCTCGTCGCGGCTGTCGATGATCCAACGGTAAGCATGCAGCAAGGCGGCTGGCCCAAGGTATTTGTCGCCGTTCCACCAATAGGACGGGCAGGACGTCGAACAGCAGGCACACATGACGCATTCGTAAAGCCCGTCCAGTTTGGACCGGTCTTCGATCGACTGGCGCCATTCCTTGGCGGGACGGTTGGTCTTGGTCTCCAACCACGGCATGATGCTGGCGTGCTGAGCATAGAAATGGGTCAGGTCCGGGATCAGGTCCTTGATCACTGGCATATGCGGCAACGGATAGATTTTCACGTCACCCTTGATCTCATCCATGCCATAGATGCAGGCCAGCGTGTTGATGCCATCGATGTTCATCGCGCAGGATCCGCAGATGCCTTCGCGGCAGGACCGCCGAAAGGTCAGCGTCGGATCAATTTCCGATTTGATCTTGATCAGCGCGTCCAGAACCATCGGCCCGCAGGTATCCATATCAACGAAATAGGTATCGACCTGCGGATTCTTGCCGTCATCCTGGTTCCAGCGGTAGATCTGGAATTTGCGGATGTTCTTGCCGTTCGGCTTTGGCCACGTCTTGCCTGTACGGATCGTGGAATTCTTTGGAAGGTTGAACTGGACCATCGGGGTTCCCTTTCAGTCAGAGGGAGGAATAGGGGCGGGTCGGCAACTGGCCGGACCGATTCAGCACGCAAGATTGCCAGACCTTTTGCGGGTCGCGGCCAAGCACGTAGTCGCTGGAAATATCAACCTCCAACCGCCGGATCAGGCGGCCATCGGAATCAATCCCCAACTTAGCCTCGCCGCGCGGTTGCTGGGCAAGACGAGCCTCGTCACGACAGTCGCGTTCCGCCTGCGCGACCGGAACAGGACCACAAGCCGTCAGCACAAGACCAAAGACCATCGCGATCCGCATCACATCACCCTGCAAGCCGCGGCAAGCCGCTGGTGGCAAGACATTGCAGGGTGGCCGGACGCTGCGCCACGGTCATGACCGTCTGCACAGTCGACGTGCCCGCACGCGTGCCGACGTCCCGCGCAAGCGACGAGATCTCGGCGGCATTGGCGTTGTCGATGATGCAGGTCGCCACGCCTTCGGCTGCGGGGCCGGGCATGTATTGCTGCACCACCGGCACCACGACACTGCGGGCTGCCGTCCGGGCCACCTTGTCGGCCATATCCTGCGGCGAGCAGGCGGCCAGCGCAAGCGCCAGACCACAAGCTGCCACAGTCACAACGCGATGGCCCAGGGTGTATCGCTTTTCCATCGGGCGGATCTTAATAGACCCGCGCTTTTGGCGCGATCTTTTTCAGGTCGATCCCGCCGTTTTCATACTTGGTCAACGGCTCCAGATGCACCGGACGGGTCGAGAGCGTAACCTTTGGGCCATCAACATGGGCGATCGAGTGCACACGCCAGTTCACGTCGTCGCGGTTCGGATAGTCCTCGTGGGCATGGGCACCACGGGATTCCTTGCGCGCCTCTGCGGCGACAATGGTGGCCAGCGCGTTCGGCATCAGGTTGGCCAACTCCAGCGTTTCCATCAGGTCCGAGTTCCACACAAGGCTGCGATCGGTGACGTGCAGATCGTCCATCTTGCGCGCAACGCTGTCCATCTTTGCCACACCTTCGGCCAGTGTCTTGTCGGTGCGGAACACGGCGGCATCAGACTGCATGGTCTTTTGCATTTCCATCCGCAGTTCTGCAGTCGGGGTGCTGCCTTTGGCGTGACGATAGGCATCAAACCGGCCCAGGATCACATCGACGGCTGGTTTGTTCACCGGGGCATTGCGCGCCTTCGGATCGACGATTTCACCGGCACGAATGGCGGCGGCCCGACCGAACACCACAAGGTCGATCAAGCTGTTCGAGCCCAGACGGTTCGCGCCATGCACAGAGGCACAGCCTGCTTCGCCCACGGCCATCAGGCCGGGGAAGATGGCGTCGGGGTTGCCCGGCTGCGGGTTCAGAACCTCGCCCAGATAGTTGGTCGGAATGCCCCCCATGTTGTAGTGCACGGTCGGCAAAACCGGGATCGGTTCCTTGTGCAGATCGACACCGGCAAAGATCTTGGCCGATTCCGAAATGCCCGGCAGACGCAGTTCAAGTGTTTCGCGCGGAAGGTGGTTCAGGTGCAGGTGAATGTGGTCCTTGTTCGGCCCGACACCGCGGCCCTCACGGATCTCGATGGTCATGCAGCGTGACACCACATCGCGCGACGCCAGATCCTTGTAGGTCGGCGCATAGCGCTCCATGAACCGCTCGCCCTCCGAGTTGGTCAGATACCCGCCCTCGCCGCGTGCGCCTTCGGTGATCAGGCAACCCGAGCCGTAAATGCCGGTGGGGTGAAACTGCACGAACTC
>NZ_JAUSNR010000034.1 GCF_030656345.1 Pseudotabrizicola sp.
TGTTTGCGTGAAAGCCCACTGGTCAGCGCGATCCGCACCGCATCCTTGCGAAATTCTTCCGTCCTGACTGTGCCCATGGTTCATCTCCTTTGCTGCACATTACGCTATCAAAGGAGCGGCACCAAACCGCGACAAGACCAGACTGGTTCAACCAGATGGAGACGCATTTTGATGCGGAAGTCGCCGCCGCGTATGAAGCGCATTACGGCAAGCCGCTGGAAACCGACGAACCCACCGCGACCAAGGCCTGGATCAAGGCGATGGCCCTGAACGCCCCCCTGCTGACGGACTCGGATTCTGCGGCGGGTGAGGCGGTGGGGGCGAAAGGTCAGGCCGAGCCGTTTCTGGGCCTCGTCTCGACCGCCAAGTTCCGCGACAACGCGCCCGACGGGTTGCAACTGGGCCTGTGCGCGGGGATGGAGCCGTTTTCGGGCTGGATGTATCCGGGCTTTGGCGTGGTGTCGACCAAATCGAAAAGCCCCAATGCCGCCCGCCTGTTCCTGCGCTTTTTGATGACCGAAGAGGGCATCGGCCCGCAAACCCTCGATGGCAAGATCTCGTCCAACACTGAGGTGCCGATTCATGCCGACGAGCCCTCGGGCGTTGGCAGCATCCTCGATGAGATGATGCCCTACAGCTCTGCATCGGCGCTGTCGGATTTCGACCTGCGCCAGGATTGGCAGGATTTCTGGCGGGTGAACTACACCCGCTGAGCCGCATCCCGGTGGCCGCGGCATGCCGCCCCGGCCACCCCCTTGATCCCATCGGGCATCCTTGCCCCCGGAGAGGTTCGACATGATGACGTCTTTCAAGACCCTTGCACCATCCTTCGCCCTTTTGTCCGCGCTCGCACTGGCCGGTCCGGCGCAGGCCCAGACGGCTGCGCCCTTTGATCTGGAGGCGCTGATCACCGCCGCCCGCGCCGAAGCCCCGATCAACGTCTATGACAGCACCGGCAAAATTGTCGACATGGCCGAGGCATTTACCGCGAAATACGGAATGCAGGTCACCGGCATCAAGGTTTCGGCCAATGCGCAGCTGGAAATGATCGTGCGCGAGGCGCAGGCCGGCAATGTCCAGGGCGATGTCGCGCTGATCACCGACACTCCTGCCGGGGTCGCGCAATTGCTGCCCGCGGGTTTTGTGACAAGCTGGATTCCGCCCGACATGGTCGATGTGGTGCCAGAGCAGTTCCACAACCCGCTGGCGATCACCACCAATGCCAACGTGTTTGCCTATAATACCGAAGTTTATGACACATGCCCGATCACCAATATCTGGCAGCTGACGGACCCGGAATGGAGCCGCAAGGTGGCCTTTGTCGATCCGCTGACCAAGGGCACCTATCCCGACTGGTTCAACCAGATGCAGACCCACGCCGATGATCAGATGGCCGCCGCCTATGCAGCCCATTACGGCAAACCGCTGGAAACCGACGAGGCCAGCGCCACCGCCGCCTGGGTCAAGGCTCTGGCAGCCAACGCGCCCCTGCTGACCGATGGCGACGACGCCGCATCCGCCGCCATCGGCGCACCCGGTCAGGCCGCGCCGTTTGTCGGGTTGCTCAGCTCGGCCAAGTTCCGCGACAACACCGATCAGGGCTACAAACTGGGTCTGTGCACCGACCTGTCGCCTTGGGTCGGCTGGAATTACACCAAGCTGGCTTTGATCGCCACCGGCACCAAAAGCCCCAATCTGGCGCGTCTGTTCGTGCATTTCACGATGACCGAAGACGGCATCATGCCCCAGATGGTTGACGGCAAGATCCCGACCAACACCACGATTTCGATGCCCGCCGATGAACCGTCGGGCCTGATGGCGGTGGCGGATCGCATCTTTGACTACAACGCCGCCACCGCGCTGGAGGACTGGGAAGCCCGTCAGGACTGGCAGGATTTCTGGCGCATTCATTACAGCCGCTGAGGCAGGGCGCGGGCAAGCCGTGTCCCGCGCGCCGTCTGACACGCCGCCATGGCACCACCTCACCAAAAGGGAACCAAAATGAACAAGAGACGGGAAAAGACCGCCATAGCGCTTGCGCTGGCCCTCGGGGTCGCCAGTCCGGCAGGGGTCTGGGCGCAGGACAGCCTTGATCTCAACGCCCTGATCGCCGCCGCCAAAGCCGAGCCGCCGATCACGGTCTACGCCGTGACCGGCAAGATCGTCGACACTGCCGCCGCCTTCACCGCCGCCTATGGTGTGCAGGCCGAAGGCCGCAAGGTGAACGAGGCGGATCAGGTCGAACTGTTGATCCGCGAACATCAGGCGGGCAATGTGCAGGGCGATGTGTCGGTCGCCGCCGATGTGGCCGCGATTGCCGCCCAGCTGTTGTCGGCAGGGATTGTCGAAAGCTGGGTGCCGGGCGATCTGGCCGAACACTTCGACCCCGCGATGCGCGATCCGCTGGTTCTGGTCAACGATCCACATGTCTGGAGCTACAACACCGAAGTGCATGCCGAATGCCCGGTCAGCAACATCTGGGAACTGACCGAACCACAGCACGCGCGCAAAGTGGCCATGCTGGACCCGCTGGTAAAGCCCAATTATGCCGATTGGTTCAACCAGCTGGAAATGCACCACGATGAAGCGATGGCCACCGCCTATGCTTCGCATTTCGGCCACGCGTTCGACCCCTCGACCGGCACGGCAACCGCCGCATGGGTGGCGGCCTTCGCCAGGAACCAGCCGCTGCTGGGGGATTCTGACACCGTGTCTTCGGCCATCGGCGCGCCGGGGCAGGCCGAGCCGTTCTTTGGCATCACTTCCACTGCGAAGTTCCGGGCCAACGAAAGCGCGGGCTACAAGCTTGGCCTGTGCAGCGACATGCAGCCCTTTGGCGGCTGGCTTTACCCCGGTCCGGGGATGATCGCCGCAGGCACCGGCAGCCCGAATGCGGCCCGCCTGTTCATCCATTTCCTGCTGACCGAGGAAGGCATCGCAAACCAGACTGTCGACGGCAAGATCTCTACCAACGCCCTGGTGCCGGTGCACGCGAAAGAAGCGTCCGGCGTGGGCGCACATCTGGACCGGATGATGCGCTTTGACATGGCAACGGCCGTGGATGACTTCGACCGCCGGCAGGACTGGCAGGATCATTGGCGGCTCAATTACTCCCGTTAAGCCCGCCAGACCGGGGGCAGGCAGGGCGTGCCTGTTCCCAATCTTCCAACCGAACGGAGTTCGCATGACGCTTCTTTCCAGCCCCGGCCAAGCGGCCCCGTCTGAACATACCCCGGCGGTGCTCGCCTTGTCCCGGCAGTGCCGCGAGGTGGCGATGGCGGCTGCCCGCGCCGTGCAGGCCCCGCTGACCGAGGTCTTCCGCTCGCGCATGGATGTCGACACCAAGGTCGATTTCCATGACATCGTGACCATTCACGACAAGGCCACCGAAGAACGCCTGATCGCCTTTATCCTGCGCGAAATGCCGGATTCCGCCATTCTGGGCGAAGAGGGCGGAGCCACCGGATCAGGCCGGGTGCAATGGTATGTCGACCCGATTGACGGCACGGCCAATTTCGCGCGCGGGCTGGCATTCTGGTGCATTTCCATCGGCGCGGTGGTGGATGGTGACATCGTGGCCGGTGCCATCCTTGACCCGGTTTCGGGGGCGATGTTCAGCGCGGATCTGACTGGCGCCTGGCTGGGCGATGCGCCGCTGCGCTCCCGCGCGGCGGCGCATGAACGCGAGGCGGTGCTGATCACCGGCTATCCCGTCGCCCGCGATCTGCGGCTGGATGGCCGGGCAGACGCGCTGGAAAACTTCGCACAGCTGACCGAGACATTTTCCACCCTGCGCCGCCCCGGCAGTGCGGCACTGTCCATCGCGCATGTTGCGGCAGGCTGGGCCGATGCCGCTGCAGGCTTCGGCGTGAATCCGTGGGACGTTACCGCCGCCATCCTGATCCTGAAACAGGCGGGGGGCAGCTATCACCCCCTGACACTTGGCAAGGTTGCCGCGGGATCGCGCGATTACCTTTGCCCCGGCTACGTCGCTCTGGGTGAAGGCGCAGACTATCCGACCTTTACCCGCATCGCCCAAGGCATCTCTGACCAGCGCGATGCGGCAAGAGCACGGCTATGACCCACTCTTTGCCTCAACTCACAAGAACCAGAATAAAGCCGAGATCCCTATGACCCTCACATCCCCGAATTTTACGTGCTCTCCCGCAATTCCGGCCACCCCCGACCCGGCGGCGCTGACCGCACGAGAGACCTTTCTGGCCGATCTGATCCGCGAGGCTGGGGCACTGGCCCGCCGTGCCTTTGCCGACACCTCGACGCCGCAGGTGGGGATGAAAGGTCCGCAGGACTTTCTGACCGAAACCGATGCAGCAGTTGAAGATCTGGTGCGCAGCCGCATTCAGGCCAGCTTTCCCGACGACAGCTTTCTGGGCGAGGAAACCGGCGGCGTGGCGACGGGTCCGGTCTGGGTGGTCGATCCGATTGACGGCACCGCCAATTTTGCCCGCCGCATCCCGCACTACTGCATTTCCATCGCCTATGTCGCGGACGGTGAAATCCGGCTGGGCGCGATCTATGACCCCAGCCATGACGAGCTTTATGCCGCGCGGCAGGGCAGGGGGGCCACCCGCAACGGGACACCGATCCGGGTGGCGCAGACCACGCGGGCCGATGCCGCCTGTCTGGAACTGGGCTGGTCGAACCGCCTGCCGAACGCCACCTACCTTGCCGTGCTGACCGCAATGCTGGAGGCCGGGGCCAATGTGCGGCGCGCAGCAACAGGCGCACTGGGGCTGGCCTATGTGGCCGACGGGCGCTCGGATGGCTATGCCGAACTGCACATGCACCCCTGGGACTGTCTGGCGGGCCTGCTGCTGGTGGAAGAAGCGGGCGGCCGCGTCTGCGGCTTTCTGGAAGCTGACGGGCTGAACAAGGGCGGCGCGGTTCTGGCCACAGCCCCCGGACTGGCCGAATTGATGAGCCGCGCCACCAACGTCACACTGCGCGAGGCACCAAATTAAAGCGGCGTGCCGCGCACCGATTTGCGCCAGACCAGTTCGGCCTGAAACCGGATCGGCTCGCGCCGCGTGCGCGGTGGCGGCGGCCCGTCAAGCAGCTCGACGATGCGTTCGGCGATCTGCTCGATCGGCTGGCGAAAGGTGGTCAGATCAAACGATGACCAACCCGCCTGTTCGATATCGTCAAAGCCGATCACACACAGATCATCCGGGATCGACAGGCCGAATTCGCTGCGCGCGGTATCCATGAAGCCGCAGGCCAACAGATCGGTCACGCAGAACGCGCCATCGGGGCGGTCTGCGCCTGCCAGCAGCATCCGCGCAATCTCGCTGCCCGAGGCATAGGCCGTTGGCCCATGCCGCACCACCTGCACCGCGACCCCGGCTTGGGTGGCGGCGGCAACAAAGGCCTCTTCGCGGGTGACCACGCTGGCGGTGCCCACCTCCGACGCGACAACTGCGATCTTGCGGCACCCCGCTGCCTGCAATTGCAAGAACGCCTCCCGCGCGGCGGCGCGGTTGGTGACGATAATGGTGTCAGGCCCCGGCACCGGGTCATCGCGGTTGACCATAATGACATGTTGGCCATTGTTCAGGCAGGTCTGGATCAGCGATCCCGCAGGCTGCCCTGACAAAACGACGGTGGCATCCGCCCGGTATTGCAAGGTCTGGCGCAGCGCTTTTTCCACGCTTTCCACCTGGCCCGAGGTGTTGATGACCATCGCCACCTTTTCCGCCCGCTGCAACCGGCTGGTCAGCGCGTCGATCATCCGGGCCTGATAAGGCGTGTTGATGTCGGTCACCACTAAGGACACGATGTTGGACTGATCATGGATCAACCCGCGCGCAAGATGGTTCACGTGATAGCCAAGGGCCTCTGCCGCCTCAATTACCCGCTGCCGTGTGCTGTCCGAAACGCTGGCCCCGTCGGTAAAGGTGCGCGACACCGCTGAGCGCGAAACTCCCGCCCGTTCCGCCACTTGCTGCGCGCTGACAAAAGACCGCTGTCTTTGCTTCCCACCAACGGTTTCGGTCATTGTCTCTCGCAAGGATTGGTCATGGCTCACCTATGACTTGGCTGCAGCCTGAGCGCCAAGCTGCAAGGACGTTTGGGCCTGGCTCGTTCTATACAGCAACCCGGGCCGCACATTCAACAAAACTGATATTCGTGATATCCGCGTGGGATGTTGACACCATTGCACAGGTGTGCAAATCTTTGTGCAGCGCCGGTTTGCTTTGCCGAAGTCTGGCGTGGATGTCGAGTGCAGCAAGCTCTGCTTGCTGACCCTGCCAGTCTCTCAGCCTGATCGGAACCGAACCGTATGACCGACACCATTTTGCATTCAGACCCCAAGCCCAAGCACAAGGCGGCCACCCTGACGCCGCTCAGCCTTATTGCAACGGGGGTGGGCGATGAAGGTGTGTCGCTCTATATCGGCAATTCCGACGGCGCGCGCGATGTGGCCACGCTGGCGCAGCTTGGCATCACCACGGTGATCAATTGCGCGGTGAACCTTGATATCAATTATGTTTCTGATCCGGTAGATCCGGCACAGTCCGGCAAATGCGCGGTCGGCCATGCCCCGATCCGCAGTTACAAGATCGGGCTGATCGACGGCCACGGCAACCCCGGCCGCATGATGCTTGCCGGATACTACATTCTGGATGGCGCGCTGAAGCAGGTGATGCCCGACCGCAGCAGCTATCCCAACCGCGCGCGTGGGCATGTTCTGGTGCATTGCCGGGGCGGGCGGAGCCGCTCGGTTGCACTTGCGTCGCTGTATCTCAGCAAGACGCAACCGGACCAGTTCCCCACCCTCGACGATGCCATCGCCCATGTGCGCAAAATGCGGGCTCTGCCGCCGGACGAATGGTTTGAGACGCCGAAACCCATGTTGATTGAGGCGGCGCGGCTGGCCTCGGCGGCGATTGATGATCTGGAGGGACTTTGACATCGGCTCCACACTTGTTCTGATCGACATTCTGGGGGCGGGCGCGCT
>NZ_JAUSNR010000040.1 GCF_030656345.1 Pseudotabrizicola sp.
CTTTGCCAAATCTACCCCGATTATTGTATCCTTCATCTTGCCGCCTTCTCCGCTGTTGTGGCTCTCACATCCACATTCTTGGCACATTGCGATGCCGTCTGGGGAGGGCGGCAACCATCCCATCTACTTCCGGGGCTTCTATTGCTGGAACTCCGAGGTGGGCGCGAAAACCCTCGGCATGGCCAGCTTCTACCTGCGGGCAGTGTGCCAGAACCGCAACCTCTGGGGCGTCGAAGATTTCCAGGAGATCACGATCCGCCACTCGAAATACGCGGCCTCCCGCTTCGCCCACGAGGCGGCCCCGGCGCTGACGCGCTTTGCCAATTCCTCGCCGCAGGGCTTCGTGAACGGCATCAAGGCGGCGCGGCAACAGATCGTCGCGCGAACGGACGAGGATCGGGATGACTTCCTGCGCAGGCGTGGCTTCTCGAAGACCGAATCCGGCAAGATCATCGAGAAGGTGCTGATGGAAGAGGGCCGACCTCCAGAGAGTATTTTTGATTTTATTCAAGGGATTACGAGACTTGCACGCGATAAAACGCAGCAGGATGCGCGTCTCGACATGGAAAGTCGGGCCAAGAAGCTGCTCGATCGCGTCAGCTGAGGTGAGCAGCGGGGCAGGGGGCTCAGATATCTCCTGCCCCCTGTCATCAGAACGTCCCCTCTGACCCCTTCCCGGCCAAGTTCGCTGGCGCAGCGCGTGGCCGTTGGGCGGATGCTGGTCGGACTCAACACAAGAGGTCTACATGTCCCGATTTTCAGAACACCCAACTGCCTTCCTAAACCGTCGCACTGGCAGCTTCGAGCTGACCGCGCAGGAGCAAGCCACGATCTTCGCCGCCCGTGAAATCCTAGCCCGCCATATCAACTGCAACCCTGTCCTTTCGTCGTGGCAGGCCGTGATGGACTATTGCGCCTTGTCGGTGCGTGGCGATGTCGAGCGGTTTCATGTCCTGTACCTGGACCGCAAGAACCGGCTCATTTCCGACGAACGCCTTGGCGTCGGGACCGTCGATCATGTGCCGGTCTATCCGCGCGAAGTTGTCCGGCGCGCCCTGGACCTCAATGCTTCGGCCCTGATCCTCGCCCACAATCATCCGCCCGGCGACCCTTAGCCATCGGAGGCGGACATCGCCATGACGAAGGAGGTGGAAAAGGCTTGTGGCGTGCTTGGGTTGACCCTGCACGACCACATCATCGTCGGCGCGGGCCGGGAGCTCAGTCTGCGTGGGTTAGGTCATCTCTGAAGCCTGGCCGTGGGAGAGAGGGAGGGGAGGGCAGGGGGTTTTCGACAGGTTGGCAGTCGAGAGAGAGGCTCTCGGCGCCTGTCGCGGAGATTGGTCCGATGACCAACATGCAGAAAATTACCCTCGCCTCGTCGCGGGATATCCCGTTCAACAATCTGGTCCTGAGCCAGTCCAACGTGCGGCGTGTGAAGGCCGGCATCTCGGTCGATGAACTGGCCGAATCCATCGCGCGCCGCGGCCTGATCCAGAGCCTGCACGTGCGCCCGGTGATCGGCGAGGACGGGGCAGAGACCGGCAAGTTCGAAGTGCCCGCTGGTGGGCGGCGCTTCCGGGCACTGGAACTGCTGGTGAAGCAGAAGCGCCTTGCCAAGACCGCACCGGTGCCTTGCATCGTCAGCGCAGCCGATGACGGCGTGCTGATCGACGAGGTCTCGCTGGCCGAGAACATCGAGCGCGCACCGTTGCATCCGCTGGACCAGTTCCGTGCCTTCCAGGCCATGCGCGAGAAGGGCATGACCGAAGAGGCCATCGCGGCGGCCTTCTTTGTCGAAGTGAAGGTGGTCAAGCAGCGCTTGCGCCTCGTCACGGTCGCGCCCACGCTGCTGGAGGTCTATGCCGAAGATGGCATGACCCTGGAACAGTTGATGGCCTTCACGATTTCGGGCGATCACGCTCGGCAGGCGCAGGTCTGGGAAGCCGTCAAGAACTCCTGGTCCAAGGAGCCCTACCAGATCCGTCGCATGCTGACGGAAACCGCAGTGCGCGCGTCGGACAAGCGCGCCCGCTTCCTGGGGCTCAACGCTTATGAGGCCGCGGGTGGCTACGTCCTGCGTGACCTCTTCCAGCAAGATGATGGCGGTTGGCTGCAAGACCCGGTCTTGTTGGAACGGCTGGTCGGCGAGAAGCTGCAAGCGGAAGCCGAAGCGATCTCCGCCGAGGGTTGGAAGTGGCTCGAGGTCGCCGTGGGCTTCCCCTACGGCCACACGATGGGCCTGCGTGAGCTTTTGGGCACCACGGTCGATCTGACCGCTGAGGAGCGGGCCACCCGCGAGGCGCTTCGCGATGAATCCGATCGTCTGGAGGCTGAATACGCTGAGGCCGATGATCTGCCCGAAGAAGTCGATGCGCGACTTGGCGAGATCGAGCGGCTCCTTAGCGCCTTCGACAGCCGCCCGATGGCCTTCGATCCCGACCAAGTCGGCAGAGCAGGGGCCTTCGTCAGCATCGACAGCGACGGCACCTTGTTGATCGAGCGCGGATTTGTCCGGCCCGAGGATGAACTGCGCGAAGTGCCTGCAGGCGTCGAGTCCGAAGACGGTCGCTATGAAAACGCGCCAATGGATGCGGATCACGGCGTAAGCCATTCCACGGTGATCAACATGGGCGGTGAGACCCGACCGACCGAGGACGAAGAAGACGAAGGCGACGCAATCAAGCCGCTGCCCGAACGACTCGTTATCGAGCTGACGGCACATCGCACACTGGCGCTGCGGGACGCAGTTGCCAACAACCCGCGCATTGCGATGACGGCACTCCTGCACAAGCTGGTCATTGACTGCTTCGTCTCCCGCGCCTCTGGTGCGGCCATCGAAGCGACCGTGCGCGAAATCCATCTGCCGGCGCAGTCCGCCGATCTCGCCGACAGCTTCCCGGCGCAGAACATCGACGCGCGCCACGCTGGGTGGAAGGCAGACATGCCACTGGGGCAGGGAGATGACGTGCTCTGGGACTGGCTCCACGCCCTGGACGAGGCCAGCCGGCAGGCGCTCCTCGCCCATTGCCTCAGCTTCGGGGTGAACGCGCTCTATGAGCGTCCGAACCCCTACAGCGGCATGGGGATCAGCCAGCACGGCCTCGACCGTCGCCTCCGCGAAGCGGACCGCCTGGCACGCACCACCCGGCTCGATCTGGTCGAGGCGGGCTGGAAACCCACCGTTGCCAACTACCTCGGCCGCGTCACCAAGAGCCGCATCCTGGAAGCCGTGCGCGAAGGGGCAGGGGCGCAGGCCGTCGAGTTGATCGCCCACTTGAAGAAGCACGACATGGCGCGCGAAGCGGAACGCCTCCTCGATGGCTCAGGCTGGCTGCCGGAGCCGCTGCGCCTGGATGATCTCGATGTTGGCCCGCAAGCCGTGACTGAGGACGTCAGCGTTGAACTGCCCGCCTTCCTCGCCGAGGACGACGAGGTCCAGCCCGACGACGAAGAGGAGCGCCAGCACCTGATCGCCGCTGAGTGACTTTCAACGGGGCGGCTTCGGTCGCCCCGTTTTTTCATGCGGAGGTATGGAGAGGTGATGACTTCAGGCAAGCCGCTGGGAATAGCGATTCCTTACAGCCCGGTTGATGAACTGGTTCAGCCCATCGCCCGCTCGCGCCAATACGATCATACGGTCCAGATTGGCCTGCCCGGCCGACAGCGAGGTGTAGCGATAGATCGCGCCGTCCTTGAAGGCGACATCCATATATGACGAGCCAAGCTCATAGGCCCTGATGCCAGAATCCTGGTCCCAATCACGATATGGAGTCATGCTGCATCTCCGTTCACAAAATGTAGACTCAGCATAGGGCCTGTTCGTGTTTTGTTCAAGCGCGGGTGCGGTTGTCACGGCCCCGGGTTTCGCCGCGCCTTTGCCAAGCGATCATTGAAGCGGCAGGTATTGGGGCGCGGAACGGGGGTAAGGGCCCCACCGTCAAATCATCATCGACTTCTGCGGTTTGTGGTGGAGTCGCAGCAAGATCGACTAGCATCTTGGCTCAATCGCTGCCCTCGTTCGAAAATCGTCCTTTACCTTCCATCGCCCTAGCAGACCTGACCACGGTGGAGTTGCTGGAGCGGTGAGGCAGCAGGGGCGGGGGAGGCGCAAGCTGGCCAGACTGCTGGCAGAGGTGGTTTCATCGCCGGTGGTGCCTGACTTGTCTTTCCTGACGGGCCTTCAGGGTCGCCTTGATCTCCGTGGATTGTCTGTCCCAGCCCGCGTCCAACGGCCTCTGC
>NZ_JAUSNR010000012.1 GCF_030656345.1 Pseudotabrizicola sp.
CAATGCTCAGCCCCGGCCGCGCAACGCTTAACCCATGGCCGCGCTTGTCATGCCGCAGGATACCCCAACCTACGGGCAAGCGCGCGCAAACCCGGTCCCAGACCCGCAGATCGGTGCCCAGCGAATTGCCGAACACCAGCAGCGGGGCAGTTTCTTGGGCCGGGCGATAGCCATAATGCACGCCATCCAGCGCGCTGAATGCCTCGGTCGTCATGCTCATCTCAGGGTCTTTCGGTCGCAAATGCCGACGAAGCAGGTTCAGGACGGCTAAGCCGCAGACATGTAAAATGCAACCTGTTCCGGCGGCACCGGAAAGTCAGGCGACGGTGACTAACGGTTGAAGCCCGCCCCGCGGTGGCAGGCGGGCGCGACGACCGATGCCTCACCCTCCAGATCGGCAAGGATCGGGCAGTCCGGCCGGTCATCCCCCGAACAGCCCCGCGCCAGATGGTCGAGCGTGGCGACCATGCTTTCCATCTCGGCAATCCTGCGCCGCAACCCGTCGATCTGCGCCTGCGCCAGCTGCTTCACATCCGCGCTGTGGCGGCTGCGGTCGCGCCAAAGCGCAAGCAGCTCGCCGATCGCCTCGACCTGAAACCCCAGATCGCGCGCCCGGCGAATGAAGCGCAGCATCCGCACATCAGACGCGGTATAGGTGCGATAGCCCGCTTCGGTGCGCCCGGCCGCAGGGATCAGCCCGGTCTGTTCATAATAGCGGATCATTTTCGCCGAAACGCCCGAGGTTTTCGCGGCCTCTCCGATATTCATACCGCTTCCCCCTCCGTCCCTGACCGAAACCCCCGCAGCCGCAGGGCATTGCCCAGCACGAACACGCTGGACAGCGCCATCGCCCCCGCTGCAAACACCGGCGACAGCAGGATGCCGAAGGCCGGATACAACACCCCCGCCGCCACCGGGATCAGCGCCGCGTTGTAGACAAAGGCCCAGAACAGGTTCTGCCGGATATTGCCCATCGTCGCCCGGCTCAGCGCGATGGCATCCGGCACACCTGTCAACCTGCCCGACATCAGCACCACATCCGCCGCCTCGATCGCAATGTCGGTGCCGGTGCCGATGGCAAGGCCCACATCGGCCTCGGCCAGCGCCGGGGCGTCGTTGATGCCGTCGCCGACAAAGGCCAGCGGCCCGTGGTCCGCGCGCAGTTGCCGGATCGCCGCGACCTTGCCGCCCGGCAGCACCTCGGCCACCACCGTATCAATGCCCAGCTGGCGGCCGATGGCCTGCGCCGTGCGCGCGTTGTCGCCGGTGATCATGGCAACCCGCAGCCCCAGATCCTGCAAGGCACTGATCGCCGCTGGCGTGGTCGGCTTTATCGGATCGGCCACCGCCAGCATCGCCGCCAACCGCCCGCCGATGGCGGCATAGAGCGGCGTCTTGCCCTCGGTCCCCAGGCGCGCGGCGTCTGGCGCAAAGGCCACCACATCCAGCCCCAGCTGCGCCATATACCTGTCAGCGCCGACATGAACCGGCACATCCCCGGCCATCGCCCTGACGCCAAACCCGGTTTCCGACACAAAGCCGGAGACCTCGGGCAGGCGTACCCCCTCGGACCCGGCAGCGGCAACGATGGCCCGCGCAACCGGGTGTTCCGACCGTGCCTCGACCGCAGCCACCAATCCAAGAACCGCGGCCCGCTCAAACCCCGGCGACAGCAGCAGATCGGTCAGCGCTGGTTTGCCTGCCGTCAGCGTGCCGGTCTTGTCCAGCGCCACAACCCGCACGCCCTGCAACGCCTGCAGCGCCTCACCCTTGCGGAACAGCACACCCAGTTCCGCCCCGCGCCCGGTGCCCACCATGATAGAGGTCGGCGTCGCCAACCCCATCGCGCAGGGGCAGGCGATGATCAGCACCGCCACCGCATTGACCAGCCCGAAGGTCAGCGCCGGGTCTGGCCCGAACACCAGCCACACCCCAAAGGTCAGCGCGGCCAGCGCCATCACAACCGGCACGAACCACAGCGTGATGCGGTCTACCACCGTCTGAATCGGCAGCTTGCCACCCTGTGCCGCCTCGACCATGCGGATGATCTGCGCCAGCATCGTGGCGTCGCCCACCGCCGTCGCGCGAAAGGTCAGCGCGCCGGTCTGGTTGACCGTGCCCCCGGTCAGCAGCGCACCGGCGGTTTTCGCCACCGGCGCGGGTTCGCCGGTGATCATCGACTCGTCGATCCAGCTGTCACCCGTCGTCACCGCGCCATCGACCGGCACCCGCGCGCCGGGGGCAAGCTCCAGCAGATCGCCCGTCCGCACCTCGGATACCGGCACCTCAACCACCGCGCCGTCCCGGTGCACCCGGGCCGTGCGGGGTTGCAGACCCACCAACCGGCTGATCGCCTGCGACGTGCGGCCCTTGGCCCGCGCCTCCAGAGTGCGGCCCAGCAGGATCAGGGTGACAATCACCGCCGCCGCCTCGAAATACACATTTACAGTGCCGGGCGGCAGCAGGCCGGGCAGGAACGTCGCCACCACCGAATAGGCATAGGCCGCCGTGGTGCCCACTGCGACAAGGCTGTTCATATCGGGTGCCAGCTGCCACAGCGCCGGATAGCCCTTCAGGTAAAACCGTCGCCCCGGCCCCAGCAGGACCAGCGTGGTCAGCACGAATTGCAAAACCCAGCTTGCCTGCATTCCGATGGTGGTCATGATCAGATGATGAACCGGCGCAAACAGATGCCCGCCCATTTCCAGCGCGAACACCGGCAGGCCCAACCCCGCCGCGACGACAAGATCGCGGCGCAGCACGGCGTCTTCAGCCGCTTTGCGCGCCGCGCCTTCGGCATCCCCTGTAGGTGAGGCGCTAAGCCGCCGCGCCTCGTATCCGACCGCCTCAACCGCCCGCTGCAGCCGGGCGGCATCCGCCGTTCCGGTCACGGTCGCCCGCTCGGTCGCCAGATTGACGCTGGCCACCGTAACCCCCGGCACCGCCATCAGCGCCCGCTCCACCCGCGCCACGCAGGACGCACAGGTCATGCCCTCAATGGCGAAATCCACCGTCTGCGCCGGCACGCTATAGCCCAGCCGGTCCACCGCCGCGACCAGCGCCGCGCGGTCAACCGGCCCTGCCGATACCACCTCGGCCTGTTCAGTCGCCAGATTGACGCTGGCCGACACCACCCCCGGCACCGCCGCCAACGCCCGTTCGACCCGACCCACGCAAGAAGCGCAGGTCATCCCCTCCACCGGCAGGCTTTGGGTGATCGGGGTGGGTGGGGCAACCGGGGCGTTCATGGGGATGATCCTGATGGTGATGTCGGGTTGCAGCATCAGATAGGCCTTCCCATCATGGGAAGGTCAAGGGGCATAATGTACAAAAACACCTCTTGACCTTCCAACGCTGGGAAGCCCCATCTTGGGTAAATTGCAATTCAACTGACCGGGGATGTGATGCAGTTCCATATCGAAACCATGACCTGCGGCGGCTGCGCGCGTGGCGTGACCAAGGCGATTCAGACCGTTGATGCCACAGCCGTTGTTGTGGCTGACCCCCCTGCCCGGCGGGTAGAGGTGACCACCACCGCCGCACGCGATCAGATTGTCGCCGCCCTGACCGAAGCGGGCTTTGCCCCTGCATGATGGCCGCCCGCATCTGACCCGCGCGTTTGCCCCCCGAGTCTGACCCCAAGGAAACGACCATGAAAAAGACCGTAATCGCCCTCTCCGCCGCTGCCGTCATTGTTGCAGGCAGTCTAACCTTTGCCCAGATGACCGGCATGGATCATTCCAACATGGACCACGGCACCATGGATGGGATGTCGATGGACCATTCCACCCTGATCCCGCCCGAATTCGCCGATGACCCGGCCACAAAGGCCTATGCCGCCGCCATGGACAAGATGATGGCCGATATGGCCGTGCCCTTTACCGGCAATCCGGACGTGGATTTCATGGCTGGCATGATCCCGCACCACGAAGCCGCCGTGACGATGGCGCGGATCGTGCTCGACCACGGCACCGACCCCGAAGTGCGCGCACTGGCCGAAGAGGTCATTGTGGCGCAAGAGCGCGAGATTGCCCAGATGAAGGCTTGGCTGGCCGCGCGAAAGTAAACAGATCGTCAACACGGAAAAGCCAAGCTGTTGATTTCAAACAGTTGCCATAGCTGCAACGCAAGGGGAGGCCCCTGTGCCCCCTCACCCAACCGCATCCGCCAGCTGCTCGTCATCCGGCAGGTCGGCCAGGCTTTGCATACCGAAGGCGTCAAGGAAGGCATCTGTGGTCACGTAGGTATAGGGTGCCCCCCGTCGCGGGGCCCGGGGGCCGGTGGCGATCAGCTCGCGCTCAAACAACCGGCCAATCAGGTCGCGGCTGATGTCTTTACCGAAAATCTCGCGCAGCCCGTCGCGGGTGATGGGCTGATGATAGGCAATGGCCGCCAGAACGGCGGTATCAAATTCGCTCAGATTCAGCGCCTTGTCCTTCACATCCGCAGCAGTCCGGATCACCCCGGCATAGGCAGGGCGCGTCCGCAAGGCCCAGCCAGAACCGATCCGCGCCACGGTATAGGGCCGGTCCGCCAGATCGGCGCACAGATCCTCGATCAGCAGATCCACGCTGGACCCCTGTCCCACAATCCGCGCCAGATCCTCACGCGGAACCGGGGCCGCACTGGCAAACAGCACCGCCTCGACCCGGCGCATCCATTCGCGCCAGCGCAGATCGGGGGGAAGATCGGCCAGCTCGCGATCTATGGCGTCGCCCTGCGCCATGGCTAAAGCCCGTAAAGGCGGAAGGTGTCGCGCCCGGTCAGCTCGCGCACGGCACCAAGCGCGACCAGACGGTCACACAACCGCCGCGCGGCCCGGTCTGACAGGATGGGCACCAGCGCCGAGGGCGCGACGGCGTCGCGGGTCAGGAACATCTCCACCGCCTGCCCCGCACCCTTGGCGCGCAGCTTGGGGGCAACCGCCCGCAACCTGTCGGCACGGCGGGCCAGATCGGCTGCCAGCTGAACCGCAGGCCGGGCGGATGTGATGACCGCCCGATGACAGAGCAGCCGCAGCGCAGCACCAGTCTGGCGCAGATCACGTGGTTTCAGACCCGTCGCCAGCAGCGGCAGCAGATGCGACCATCCCAAAGCCAGCGCCAGAACCGCATCTCCCAGAATAAGCGCCGTCGTTTCCGCACGCGGGCTGTCGGTCAGCACCGCCTCGATCACGGCGGCAGCGCGGGCGACCGGGGTGCCTTGCGCTGTGTCCAGCAACAGCGCGATCTTTTCGGCCGGCACCTTTGGCAAAGCGCGGCGCAGACCGGCCACAGAAACCGGCCGCTCTGCCGCGCGGGCCCATTGGCCAAGCACCTCTCCCGCCGGACCGGGATGGTCACCGGGGCGGGTCAGATGCAGCGTATCGCGCAGCGCCGACGCCCCCTCTGGCCGCCCGCCGAACCGGACACAGACTTCGGCTGACGCAAGGGCCAGCCGGGCGCGCCACAGCGCCTGCGGAGTCTGTGCGCAGGTGGTCGAAATCTGCAGATGGGCCAGAGCTGCCCCTGACAGAAACGCCATGTCTTCAATGGCTTCGGCCCGACCGACAGCAACCCACCCTGGCATCACAGGGGTGGCGCGCTGGCCCGGATCAAAGTGTGCAATGGCTGGCTTCATGGCAGAACGCTAGATGATACCGGCGCTTTTGGCAAGCATTAGGCAGGGTTAGCGCCGCAGATATCTGGTTTTCTTTTGCGTCCGGTAATTGCGGTGCCGTTCATGACATGCGTATGATTCAAACCTGAACAAACTGTCGCCGGCCCTTCGGGTTCAGGTGCCAGAGTCACTTCAACCCGGCCCATGGCCCCCTTGGATGATGCGTATGAAAAACGAGACCAGACCAGAGGACGCCGCTGATCAGGTGCAGGCCGAAGCGGCCACCCTGCCCGCCCATGTCGCGGGATCCGGAGCGCTGGACCGGCTGGTTGAGACGGCGCGGGATTATGCCCGTCAGGCAGTTTCAGAGAACACCCTGAAGGCTTATGCGCAGGACTGGGCGCATTTTGCGCGTTGGGCCCGGATGCGCGGGGCAGAGCCGTTGCCGCCATCCCCCGAACTGATCGGCCTTTACATCGCCGATCTGGCGGCCCCCGCGGGAAAGGCCCCTGCCCTGTCGGTTGCCTCGATCGAGCGGCGTTTGTCGGGTCTGTGCTGGGGTTTTGCGCAGCGCGGGGCGCGGCTCGACCGCAAGGACCGCCACATCGCCACCGTGCTGGCCGGTATCCGGCGCAAACACGCCCGGCCTCCGGTGCAGAAAGAGGCGATTCTGCCCGAAGATCTGCGCGACATGCTGGCCACGCTGCCGCACGATCTGCGTGGATTGCGCGACCGGGCGCTTTTGCTGATCGGTTTCGCGGGGGGGCTGCGGCGGTCGGAAATTGTGTGTCTGGATCATGGCAAGGATGACACGCCGGATTCGGGGGGGTGGGTACAGATCCTGGATGATGGCGTGCTGATCACCCTGCGCGGCAAGACCGGCTGGCGTGAGGTGGAAATCGGGCGTGGGTCCAGCGACCAGACCTGCCCGGTGCACGCGCTGACACAATGGCTGCACTTTGCCCGCATTGATTTTGGCCCGGTCTTTGTGGCGGTGTCGCGTGATGGCCGCCGCGCCAACGCCGACCGGCTTTCCGACAAACATGTCGCCCGGCTGATCAAGCGCTGTGTCGAAGATGCAGGTCTGCGGCCCGAACTGTCAAAGGCAGACCGCCTGATGCTCTATTCCGGCCATTCCCTGCGCGCCGGTCTCGCCAGCAGCGCCGAGGTCGATGAGCGTTATGTGCAAAAGCAACTCGGCCATGCAAGCGCCGAGATGACCCGCCGCTATCAGCGGCGACGTGACAGGTTCCGGGTCAATCTGACCAAAGCGGCGGGGCTGTAGGACCGAGAGCGATGCGTGCTAAACACGACTCACCTTTGACATCAGACGGCATTTGCGACGATCTTGCAGAGATTTGCCTACGGTTGGTGGCAATTATGCTTAGACCCACAATATGTCGGACGGTGCGGACCCAAAGGTGTTTTTAAAGACTTTTCAACACTTTATCCGGTCATTCGAGGTCCGTGAGCAAGCTGCTGCAGTGTACTGAGCGCCCAAAGCCAAAAATTTTGTTGCCGTAGCGCGAGTTGCGTGGCATCACTCCACTTGTCGCAAGGTTTCGTTTCTGACGCCCTTATGCGACGAAACGCAAAGTGGCCCGGCAAGAGGTCATCGAGGGTAGTATGATGGCGAGCACCGGACTTCCAGCACCTGGCACTGTGGCGGGCACGATCAGTGCCAATGCGGCGCGGTTGTCAGAAGCGCTGAACATCCATATGCGCAACAGCTTTCAACCCGAAAGCCGCAAATCCCTGCGCAAGTTCCACCCTGCCGAAGTGTCGGAACTGACCGGCATTTCGATGTCGAACATCAGAACACGGCATCAGGAAGGCGATTTTCCGGAGGTAGAAACAGATGGCCGCGGCCGCCGCCTCTACTCTGCCGAAGAAATCGACCAGATCCGGCACGTCATGGCCCGGACGGGCCGCAACGGCGAGACCTATCTTCCCGGGCGTCGTGAGGGTGACGGGCTTCAGGTGATCTCTATCGTAAATTTCAAAGGTGGGTCCAGCAAGACAACGACGGCCATTCATCTGGCGCAGCGCTATGCCTTGCGCGGCTACCGGGTGCTGGCGGTCGACATGGACCCGCAGGCAAGCCTGACGACCATGTTCGGATACCGGCCCGAAATCGAATTCGCAGAGGCCGGGACGATTTACGACGCGCTGCGCTATGAAGACCCCGTTCCCCTGAGCGATGTGATCCGCAAAACCTACTTTCACAATCTGGATCTGGTACCGGCGGGCCTGCTGCTTTCGGAATATGAAACCGAAACCGCCTATGCGCTTCAGCATCGCATTGAACCGCCCTTCACCCAACGTCTGGCGATTGCGCTGGATGAGGTTGAAGACCGCTATGACCTTGTTATCATTGACTGCCCGCCGCAGCTTGGCTTTACCACGATGTCGTCTTTGCTGGCGTCTACCGGCTTGCTGATCACGGTTGTGCCCAGCATGCTGGATGTGGCGTCCATGGCGCAATTCCTTGAAATGGCAGGAGAAACCGTTCGTACGCTGGAGGAATCCACCGGGCCTACGGATTGGAAGTTCCTCAAGTTCCTGATTGCCCGTTATGAACCCACGGACGTGCCGCAGGCGCAAATGGCGGGCTTTCTGCGGTCAATCCTGCTGGATCAGGTGCTGACCACACCCATGCTGAAATCGACCGCGATTTCTGACGCCGGCATGACACAACAGACAATCTACGAACTGGACCCGAACCAGGTGGTGCGCAAAACGCTCGACCGGATTCTGGAAAGCGTGAATGGCATGGCGGATGAGTTCGAGAAGATCATCCAACAAGCCTGGGGACGGAGAACCACCTGATGGCACGTCGCAACATCTTTCAACCGCCTCCGCCTCCCACGCCGGAGAAAGAGGCTGACGCGCGGCCGCGGTTCCCGAATACCGGGGCGATGTCTGGTGTGAAATCGACCCTGCGCGACCTGTCTTCCAATGCGGTAAAGGAAATCGACCCGGGCCTGATCGACGATGACGGGCCCCGCGACCGGCTTGCTATTTCAGATGCCGATGTCGCCGAGCTGTCGGAAAGCATCCGGTTGCACGGTCAGCAGGTGCCGATCATGGTGCGCCCGGTGCCGGACGCGCCCGGGCGCTATCGCATCGTTTACGGCAGGCGGCGGCTACGGGCGCTGAAGCTTGCCGGTGTGCCAGCCAAAGCGCTGGTCCGATCCTTGACGGACGAGCAGGCCATTCTTGCGCAGGGGCAGGAAAACAGCCTGCGTCTTGACCCCAGTTTCATCGAAAAAGCGGTCTTTGTCAGTGAGCTGGCTGACGCCGGATATGAGCCGACAATCATTCTGGATGCGCTGGCCATAGACAAGCCGATGCTTTCGCGGATGACAAAGGTCGCCAGAACGATCCCCGCCGATGTGATCCGCTTTGTCGGTGCAGCGCATGGCGTCGGTCGGCGGCGCTGGGAAGAGCTGGCAGATGCGGCCAGAGACCACGCTGTCGATCTTGCGCTGCTGGCCGACACTCTGGGCACTGCGCTGGCCGAATTGCCGTCAGATGACCGCTTCGCCCGCTTGCAGGCAGCTGTGACAAAGCAAGTCACCAAGGCCCCGAAGTCAGGCGGGCACCCTGCCCTGTCGGTCACGGCCCCCAGCGGGTTGACGATCGCCGAGGTGAAGTCAACGGCGCGTGTCGTGACCATCCGGGTCGCCAGGGACCACAGTCCCGGCTTTACCGACTGGATGCGTGAGAATGCCGAGCGCGAAATCCTGCGACTTTATGAGGATTGGAAGTCGGCAAATTCGTCTGACTGACGAGACATTATCACCGCAACAACAAGGGAGCACATAAGCAGCCACAGGAAACAAAAGAGCCCCCCAAGGTCACCCCCGGAGAGCCCAATCTGTTGCCTAGCATCGACAGATTTATCAGTTTCTCCGCCTCAGTCAAGACAACCGATTCGGTTGATTGATCGCTTTTGCCCAAATCGGGCAAATTGTTCGACCTTTGGTCCGGGCAAACACCTTGGTTTGCCGTGAAGTCACATGAGTTTCAAACATGCCTCTGCGCCCGTCAGCGCGCAGACCAATGAAGCGTTGTCCGCGGACAACGCAAAGCCTGATCGCTTCACCTTGATCGATACGGTCCGCCGCGCCGCAGCAGAGCTGCGCATCGGCCCGCCCGTCATCGCGACGCTCGATGCGCTGTTATCTTGCCTTCCGCCCAAACGCCCCCATGACATCGTGTTCGCCTCCAACGCGACACTTGTCATGCGCCGCAACGGAATCTCTGACCGCACCCTTCGCCGTCATCTGGCCCAGCTTGTCGAAGCCGGTTTCCTGACCCGCATCGACAGCCCCAATGGCAAGCGGTATTCAAGACGCGACCCGGCGATGGGAACGGTTCTGCGCTTTGGCCTTGATCTGGCACCCCTGTTTGCCGCCTTCGCCCGGCTTCGCACAATCGCGCAGGAACAGGCGGTCGCAATCGCCCGCAACGCCTACCTTCGCACCAAACTGCGCGTCGCGATTCACCTTAGCCTTGCCAACGATTGTGACTGCGATGTTGCGACGGCTGCCCAAAAGGCCCTTCGTCGCAAACTCACCAACGACGACCTGAACAGCTGGCTGGAGAAGCTGCCATTAACAGCAAAGATCAATGAGGAATACGAGGGTAAAACCGCTGAAGAAACCATAGATATGTCCGGCAGCAGCGGCCAAAATGTCCGCCACCAACAGAACTCAACAAAAGACCTTAATGATAAAGAAGATCTGACGACTGAACGTAAAACCACAAAGTCTGTCGTAACGCTGGACGCCCTCACCCTGGCATGCCCGCAGGCGACAGGGTTTTTGCTGGAGAAGCTCAGATCGCCCTTGGACATTGTGAGCCACGCCAGACGGCTGGCACCGATGATTGGCATTGATCAGAGGTGTTATGACGCGGCCGAGGCAAAACATGGCCCGTTAGGCGCGGCTTTGACGATTTGGGGCCTGCTTGAAATGCAGGACAAGATCCAAAGGTTGGGCGGATATTTCCGTGCCATTACCAGTGGCGCGCGCAGCGGAACCTTTGATCCTTGGAATCTGATAGATCGGTTGATCGCGAAGTCACAAAATTGTCCGCGGACAACGGCGGCACAGTTGGGATGATTAAGCCGAAGCTCACATTTGAATTCTGGTGCTCTGGGGCGGGGCAGGGGGGCTGTTTAACGTGGACGATTTCCAGTCTGCAATGACATTCCCGTTCCTCTTTCAATCAATTCGCTTTCCGGCCCAACGGCCTCTGCTATCATCACGCCCATGAAAGAACTGACCCTCAGGCAGATGGAAGTGGTGCGCGCAGTGATGATTGCGGGGTCCATTCAGGGTGCCGCAAATCTGCTGCATGTCTCTGCCCCCGGAATCAGCCGGTTGATCAAACACACCGAAGACGGTCTGGGCCTGCGATTGTTTGAACGGCGGGCGGGAGTCTTTGTGCCCGCACCCGAAGCCCATGCGATTTTTGCGATGCTGAACCAGGTCTATCACCAGGTTGAAAATCTGAACGCGGCAGTGTCGTCGGTGCAGAAGGGGCAAAACTTTGCGCTGTCCTTCGCCTCTGCTCCATCCATCGCGCAGTTCATTGCGGCCCGCGCCATCCGGTCGGTCCGTGCACGCTTTCCCGATCTGATGATCGACCTCGACATCCTCAAGATCGAGGAAACGCTGGACTATCTGCTGCTGGAGCGTGGCGAGGTGGTGTTCATGTCCTCTCCGGTTGAAAACTCGGCGCTGGAGTCGACAGCCCTCGCCAAGGGACGCATCGTGGCCATTCTTCCTGAGGCGCATGAGCTTGCGGCCAAAGACACGGTATCGGTGCATGATCTGATGAAGTATCCGTTCATTGGCGTCGATCCTGATGATCCCTATGGCGAAACGTTGTCGCGCCCGTTCCGCGAGGCGGGTCTGACGCCGCATCATGCGATCCGCGGGCGTTTCGCGCAAACACTGGTGAGCCTTGTGCGGCATGGTCTGGGGGTTGCGGCGATAGATGAATTCGCTGTCGCCGAAGTGTACATGCCCGGGCTGGTGCGCAGGCCATTGGCGGAAACGGCGGAAATCACTGCGTATGTCGTGCAGAAGCGGGGCCGCCAGTTGTCCAGTTTTGCTGAATTTACGATCCAGCGCTTTCGCCATGAACTGACCGAAGCGACCTCACGCCGACACTGGGACCCACCAACCGGAAGATAACATCATGTTACGATATTATTAATATCGGTATTTGCGGTTACAGGGTGTTTGAGCGATAGTGCCTTCATCAAAGCTGCCATGGGGGCGGGGGATTACATAAGGCGACGATGGGGGAGGGGGGGTCAGCTGTTTCATGACGCCTTACCGCTATCCTGAGCTTCATCGCTAAACCCCACTTTGGGGCCTGATTTTCCGCAAGAGGACCGTATGACCGACCTGATACACTTGGGCCTGATCGGCGACAATATTGCCAAATCGCAGTCCCCCCGGCTGCATCGTCTGGCCGGTGCGCAGAACGGGCGGCGGGTGATTTATGATCAGCTGGTCCCGGCAGAGCGCGGCCAGCCGTTCGATGATCTGTTTGAATGGGTGCGCGTGAATGGCTATCGGGGGATCAATGTCACCTATCCCTACAAGGAACGCGTGACGGCCAAGGTACGGGTGGATGATCCGCTGGTGCGAGGGATCGGGGCGGTGAACACCGTGGTGTTCGATGCGGGCGGGCCACTGGGGTTCAACACCGACTATTCGGGCTTTATCGCGGCCTATCGCCGGGTGCGCGCAGACGCGGGCCCCGGCCCGGTGCTGATGATCGGCGCGGGTGGTGTGGGCAAGGCCGTGGCCTTCGGGCTGGTGGCGCTTGGCCTGACCGAGATAAGGATCGCTGACCGTGATCTGCCCAAGGCGCAGGCACTGGCCGACGCTCTGGCTGCTGCAAGCCCGGAGCTTGTCATCCAGACCGGCACCGATGCTGCAACCTTCGCGGCCGGAGCCAGCGGGATCATCAACTGCACACCCGTGGGCATGGTCGGCTATGACGGCACGCCGTTGCCCGCGGCTTATCTTGCCGGAGCCGAATGGGCTTTTGATGCGGTTTACACCCCGGTTGATACCCAGTTCCTGCAGGACGCAGGGGTTGCAGGTCTGCAGGTGATTTCAGGCTATGAGCTGTTCTTTGGTCAGGGCGTCGATGCCTGGGCTATCTTCACCGGGCTGGGTCTGGACGAAGCGCGGATGCGCCGCGAGCTGGCGGAAGGAAAGGACGTGACATGAAGACCTCGATCGCCACCGTATCGATCTCGGGCGGGTTTGCCGAAAAGCTGAATGCCATCGCGGGCGCGGGCTTTGACGGCATTGAGATCTTTGAACAGGATTTCATCGCATCAGATTTCACCCCCGCCGAGGTCGGCGAAATGGTGCGCGATCACGGTCTGACCATCACGCTGTTCCAGCCGTTCCGCGATTTTGAGGGCCTGCCCGAACCGCTGCGTAGCCGGGCCTTTGCCCGCGCCGCGCGCAAGTTTGATCTGATGAACCAGCTGGGCACCGATCTGGTACTGGTCTGTTCGTCGGTTCATCCGGCGGCGATGGGGGGCGTCGACCGCATGGCGCAGGATTTTCACGATCTGGGCGATCTGGCGGCCAGCCATGGCGTTCGCGTCGGGTTCGAAGCGCTGGCATGGGGCCGCCATGTCAACGATCACCGTGACGCGTGGGAAGTGGTGCGCCGCGCAGATCATGCCCATGTGGGGCTGATTCTTGACAGTTTTCACACGCTGGGCCGCAAGATTGACCCTGACACCATCCGCCGCATTCCCGGCGACAAGATCTTTTTCGTGCAGCTGGCCGATGCGCCCGCCATCGAGATGGACCTGCTGTACTGGTCGCGCCACTTTCGCAACATGCCGGGGGAGGGCGATCTGGATGTTACCGGATTCATGCGTGCGGTGACGGCGACGGGCTATGCTGGCCCGCTCAGTCTTGAGATTTTCAACGATCAGTTCCGCGCCGGGGTGCCGCGCCTTGTGGCCACCGATGGCCACCGCAGTTTGATCTCGCTGATGGACAGTGTCCGCCGCACGGAACCCACGCTGATGGTCGACCTGCCGGCGTTTCCGCCATCGGCCCCGGTGCAGCGCATCGAGTTTCTGGAATTTGCCACCGCTTCCGCCGATGCCCCGGCGTTGGAATCCTTGCTGACGTCCACCGGGTTCACGCAGACCGGCCGCCATGTGTCGCGCCCGGTGACCCTGTGGCGGCAGGGTGGGGTCAACATTCTGGTCAACACCGACGCCGAAGGGTTTTCGCGCACATCCTATGTCGCGCATGGCACCACGGTGTCTGAGGTGGCGCTGATGGTGCCTGATGCGCGCGCCGCCCATGCCCGCGCTTTGGCACTTCTGGCGCAAGACCATGACCAGCCCGCCCGCGCGGGTGAGCTGGACATTCCCGCCATTCGCGGCGTGGGCGGCAGCATGATCCGGCTGCTGGACGCAGGTTCTGACCTTGCCCGAATCTGGGATGTGGATTTCCGCACCAAAGCCACCGGCCCCGGCGCCGGGCTGACCGGTATTGATCACCTTGGCCAGACCATGGCCTATGATGAAATGCTGTCCTGGGCACTGTATTACACGTCAATCTTTGGCGCGACCAAGGCCCCGATGGTGGATGTGGCCGACCCCGACGGTCTGGTGCGCAGTCAGGCGGTGCAGTCCGGCGGCCTGCGCGTCACCCTGAACGGGGCCGAGGCGCGCCGCACGCTGGCGGGACGCTTTGTCGAGGAAACCTTTGGCGCATCGGTGCAGCATATCGCCTTTGCCACGGCGGATATCTTTGCGACGGCGGCGGATCTGGCAAGCCGGGGCTTTCCGGCGCTGCAGATCGGCGCGAATTATTATGAGGATGTTCAGGCCCGGTTCGGCCTTGATCCCGCCCTTGTGGCCCGGATGAATGCGGCGAATGTGCTTTATGACGAAGACGCAGGCGGGCAGTTCTTTCAGCTCTATTCCGCGTCGCGGTCCGACGGGCTGTTCTTTGAAATCGTGCAGCGGCAGGGCAACTATCAGGGCTATGGTGCGCCGAATGCTCCGTTCCGCATTGCCGCGCAGAAGCGCAGCACGCGGCCTTCGGGAATGCCCCGTGCGTAAGGTGTCGGGATGGCACAGCAGCTGAAAGGATATCTCCATGACTGACCTGACCGCCAAAGCCATGACCACCCGCCGCCGCGTGTTGGGTGAGGTGCATGTCAACCGGGCCGAAGCGGTGAAGACCGGCTTCGACGCGCCGTTTCAGGCGCTGATCACCGATGCGGCCTGGGGCCATGTCTGGAGCCGCGACACCATCAGCCTGCGCGAACGGTCGATGCTGACCATCGCGCTGCTGGCGGGTCTGGGCAACGATCATGAACTTGTGTTGCACCTGCGCGCCACCCGCAACACCGGCGCGACCGAGGCTGACGTGCTGGAGGCGCTGCTGCATGTGGCAATCTATGCCGGTGTGCCGCGCGCCAACCACGCCATCAAGATCGCAAAAGACACGTTTGCCGCCATGGCAGAGGAGGAAGAATGAAACCCGCCGAGTATTATCAGCGCGACCGCCTGGTCCAGCCGCCCGCCCTGACCCCCGACTACAAGACAAGCGTGGCGCGCAGCCCGCGTCTGGCGATGCTGTCGCTGCAAGGCTCGATGTCGGAAATCACCGGGCCGACCTTTGGTCACAGCGACATTGGCCCGATCGACAACGACCTGATCAAAAACTACGCCAAGAGCGGCGATCCGGTGGGCGAGCGGATCATCGTGCATGGCCGGGTGCTGGATGAAAACGGGCGTGGCGTGCCGGGCACGCTGGTAGAAGTGTGGCAGGCCAATGCGGGCGGGCGCTACCGGCACAAGAAAGACAGCTACCTTGCGCCCATCGACCCCAACTTTGGTGGGTGCGGGCGTACTTTGACCGATGAAAACGGCTGCTATTTTTTCCGCACCATCAAGCCGGGGGCCTACCCCTGGCGCAACTGGGTGAACAACTGGCGCCCCGCGCATATCCATGTGTCGGTCTTTGGCGCGGCGTTCTGCCAGCGGCTGATCACCCAGATGTATTTCGAAGGCGACCCGCTGATTGCGAAATGCCCCATCGTCAACACCATTCCCGACCCGCGCGCGATTGATCAGCTGATCGCTCCGCTGGACATGAATGCTGCGGTTCCGCTGGATTGTCTGGCCTACAAGTTCGACATCGTGCTGCGCGGTCGCCGGTCAACGATGTTCGAAAACCGGCTGGAGGGGAACTGACATGGCGCAACCATTGGGCTACCTGAAGGAATCCGCGTCGCAGACGGCGGGGCCCTATGTTCACATCGGCCTTGCGCCGGGGGCTGCGGGGTTTGACATCTACCGGCAGGAACTGGGGCTGGATATCGCCGGGCCAGACGCCCCGGGAGAGCGGATAAGGGTGGAGGGCGTGGTCTTTGACGGCACCGGTGCCCCGGTCAAAGACGTGCTGCTGGAGGCATGGCAGGCCGATGCGGCCGGCATCCATCCGCACCCCGAAGACCCGCGCCACGCCGGTTGCGCGCCGGGGTTTCGCGGCTGGGGCCGGATCATCACCGATTTTGACACCGGGGTCTGGGGGTTCGACACCATCAAGCCCGGGTCGGTCATGGGCCGCGACGGCCGCCCGATGGCCCCGCATATCAGCCTGTGGCTCGTGGCGCGTGGCCTCAACATCGGGCTGCACACCCGGATGTATTTCGAGGATGAAGACAACAGCGCCGATCCGGTGATCAACCTGATCGAACATGTGCAGCGTCGCCAGACCTTGCTGGCGCGCAAGACCGCGCCGGGGCAGTACCGGTTTGACATCCGCCTGCAGGGTGACGGCGAAACCGTTTTCATGGATGTGTAAGCGATGACCTTTTTGCCGCGCGTGGAAGGACCCCGATGCCCGCAGCCGTAGCCGATTCCGCCATATATAGCCGCCTGTTCGGCGATGCCGAAGTCGCCCGGCTGTTTTCCGACAGCGCCGAACTGCGCGCCATGCTGTTGGTCGAAGGCGCGCTTGCGCGGGTGCAGGGGGCCTTGGGCCTGATCCCTGCCGAGGCCGCTGCCTTCATCGACCGCGCCGCGCAGGAGGTGCAGATCGACCCGTCGGCACTTGCCGCCGAGACGGCGCGCAACGGGGTGCCGGTTCCGGCCTTTCTGGCCGCATTTCGCAAGGCCGCCATGGCCCCCGATCCGATGCAATACCTGCATTGGGGGGCGACCAGTCAGGACATCATGGATACCGCACTGGCCCTGCGCCTGCGCCCGATGCTGGCCCTGTGGGAGGCGCGGCTGGATGGCCTGACGGCCCGACTTGCCGATCTGGCGGAAAGCGGCGCCGATTTGCCGATGGCGGCGCGGACCTATGGCCAGTTTGCCACTCCCACCAGTTTCGGGGCGGTGGTGGCAGGCTGGGGCTGGCCGGTGCTGGACTGGCGCGCGCGGATGGCAGCCTTGCGCGGGGATGTGCTGAAGGTTTCCCTTTCCGGGGCGGCGGGCACCTTGTCGGCCATGGGCGACGCCGGGCCGCAGGTGCGCGCGGATCTCGCCCGCGAACTGGGCCTGACTGATCCCGGCCGCAGCTGGCACAGCGACCGCAGCGCGCCGGGCCAGCTTGCCGGTTTCGCCGCCGGTCTGGCGGGCAGCCTTGGCAAACTGGGCGAAGATGTGCTGGCGCTGTCGCAATCGGGGTTGGGCGAGGTGGGCTTTCGTGGCGGATCGGGGGCGTCTTCGACCATGCCGCAAAAGCAGAACCCGGTGGCGGCTTCGGCGCTGGTTGCCCTGGCGCGACAGGTGATCGGGCTGGCCGGTCTGGTGCAGGGCGCGGCACTGCACCGGCAGCAGCGCGATGGCGCGGCGTGGTTCAGCGAATGGCTGAGCCTGCCACAACTGTGCATCAGCACCAGCCGGATGCTGACCCTGGCGGATGAGATTGCAGCCAGTCTGGTGCCCGACGCCATGGCCATGGCGCGGCTGCTGGAGGATGGTCTGGGCCTGATCCACGCCGAGGCGCTGAGCTTTGCGCTGGCAGGCCAGATGCCCCGCCCCGACGCGATGGCCGCCGTGAAAGAACTGTGCCAGGAGGCGCAGGCGACGCAGACGCCGCTGACACAGCTTGCGGGCCAGCGGTTTCCCGGCACCGACTGGGCGGAACGATTGGCCACAGGTGGCCTTGGTCAGGCCCCGGTTGAAGCGATGGCCTTTGTGGCACGGGTGCGCACGGGCTGATCCATTGCGCAGCCTTGCCGGAGCGGGGTGCGGCAAGGCTCTGACTGTGATCCGAACACCTTGGCTTCTGAGCCTCATCAGGGTTCGGACAGGCCCGCGCTTGCGCATCTGGCAGATGCACAGCGCTCGTTTCCACGCATCACATCCCTTCCGCAAGGTCAGCGTTGACGACGACATAATCGATCTATAACCATCCAAGTGGATTATATTTGGATTACAAAAATGCCGCCGCTGCAAAAAACAACAGCTGATCACCGATCCAACGACAGCGAAAAGGTCACGATCAACCTTGGTCATATTGAGGCTGGCCAGATCGAATTGCTGGTGCTGGAGGGGTTTTACGCCAACCGCTCGGACTTTATCCGGACCGCGATCCGCAACCTGATCGACAAGCACGCACTGGCGGTTGATCAGGCGATGGCGCGGCGACGCGTCGTGCTTGGGCTGCACCGATTCAGCAGGGCAGAGCTTGAGGCGTTGCTTTCAAACGGCGAAGCGCTGGAGATACGGGTGCTTGGCCTTGCCGTCATCGATCCGGACGTCCCCGCCGAGCTTGCCCGCGCCACCATCCGTTCGGTGTCTGTGCTGGGGGCCTTTCAGTGCAGCGCGGCTGTGAAAGCGGCGCTTGCAGACCGAATGTCCTGACCCTTTATATTGGAAAACCGCTATGAACCGCAAATTCCTGTCTGACATGGCCGAAGCCACCGCATTGACCCGCGCTGGCAAGCTGACCGATGCGACTGAAATGTTGCAACGCGCGCTGCGGGGTCAATCCGAAGATCCCCGGCCGGACGCGGCCTTGGAAACTTCGGGGGATGATATCATCGATGGTGCATTCACGGTCGTGACCGAACCCGCCAGGGAACCGTCCGGCCAAAGCACTGCCCCCAAAGCCGACCCGAAGCCGCGCAAGCCGCTGGGGGCAACCTTGCGTGACATATCCCGGGGCGGCATGCCGGATTTCGGCTTTCGCACCACCCGGCCTTCCGAAGCCGATCCGAATTTTACCCTGCACCAGCACAGCAGCGCAGCAGGGTCGCGTGATTACATGATGTTCCTGCCAAATCCGATGCCGGCGGCCCCTTGTCCGGTCGTGGTCATGCTGCACGGCTGCACCCAATCGCCACAGGATTTCGCAAACGGCACCCGGATGAATGCCCTTGCCCAGACCGAGGGGGTGATCGTCATCTACCCCGCGCAACCTGCCGGGGCGAATATGAACAAATGCTGGAACTGGTTCCGCCCGGAGGATCAGCGGCGTGACACGGGCGAGCTTGCCATCATCGCGGCAATCACCCGCGAAGTGCTGTCACAGCAAAATGCCGATCCGGCCCGGGTATATGTGGCAGGTCTGTCTGCTGGCGGGGCAGCGGCGGTTCTGCTCGCGCAGGCCTGTCCTGATCTGTTTGCCGCCGTGGGTGTGCACTCTGGCCTGGCAGCGGGGGCGGCAACGGATATGCCGCAGGCATTTGCCGCGATGCGCAGTGGTGCAGCAGGATCGGTGACCAAACACAGCATCCCGACCATTGTGTTCCATGGAACTGCCGATGCGACGGTGCATGTTGAAAATGCCCATGCGGTGGCGAAACAGGCGCAACGCGGGCTGGGCGGCAATCGCAGCATGACCAAGGCCACATCGGCAAATGGCCGATCCTATGACCGCACCCTTCTGACCTCGGCGGATGGCAAGGCTCTGGGTGAGGTGTGGCTGATCGACGGGGCGGGCCATGCCTGGGCGGGGGGCAGCACCGATGGCAGCTTTACCGACCCAAAGGGCCCTGATGCCAGCGCTGAAATGCTGCGCTTCTTCCTGCAGCATCGCCAAGCCCGCAACTGATGCAAGGGCGTGCCCGCCAGACCAAATGGCCTGCCATCATACGCCCGAACCTCGGCCCCCACCTGCGGGAACCGTTCCGGCAGTCACGCGTTAGTGTGCCATGCAACCCGCCTGAAACAAGGCACATAGGTCTGAGGGATTATCATGAACAGCGTCATTTACATTGTCGGTCTTGTCGTCGTCGTCATCGCCATTCTGTCCTTCTTCGGTCTGCGCTGACGGCGCGGACCGGAAAGCGCTGGCCGCTGCACCTTCCCTCCGCAGGAACGCTGCAGCGGCGGTCGCTCATTCGTGATCCATACCAGTGATGATGCGTTCGACAGCCTCTACGCTGGTGGTGCGCGGGTCGATATCGTCGGCCACGACTGTGCCAAGCCGCATCACGGCAATGCGGTCAACCACTTGGAACACGTGGTGAATGTTGTGCGCGATGAACACGCAGGAATGGCCGGTATCCCGCGCGGCGCGCACAAACCGCAGCACACCTTGGGTTTCGGCCACGCCCAGATTGTTGGTCGGCTCATCCAGGATAATCAGGTCACTGTCAAAATGCATCGCACGTGCGATGGCGACCGCCTGACGCTCGCCCCCCGACAGGGCGGCGATAGGGGTAGTGGGCGGGATATTCTTGGAAATACCGACCTGCTTCAACAGCTCTGACGCGACCCTTTCCATCATCGGCAGGTCAAGACGGTTGAAGAACCTGCCACCCCGCAGCGGCTCGCGCCCCAGGAACAGGTTCCGTGCGATGGAAAGCTGCGCCACAAGGGCAGAGTCCTGATAAATCGTCTCGATTCCGTTGGCGATGGCGTCTGCCGTGGTTTTCATTTCGACACGTTTGCCCCGGATGTAGATCTCGCCACTGGTGCTGGGCACGGCCCCGGACAGCACCTTGATCAGTGTGGATTTCCCGGCCCCATTGTCGCCCAGCAGGCCCAGAACCTCGCCCCGGTTCACCGTCAGATTGACACTGTCGAGCGCTTTGACCCGGCCATAATGCTTCGTGATGTTCACCATCCGGATAAGTTCGTCGGTCATGTCAGCCGCCCGATTGGTTGCGGCGGTCAAGCCATGAATGCAAAGCCATCATGCCAAGGATGATCGCGCCGATGAAGATGTTATAGGCCAGTCCCGGCACCCCGATCATCACGATGCCATTGCGCATCAGCCGCAGGATGAAGATGCCAAGGATGGTGCCGATGATGGTGCCACGCCCGCCCATCAGGGCGGTGCCGCCGATCACCACCATGGCGATCACCTCCAGCTCATACCCGGTGCCCGAATTCGGATTGGCGGCCGAGGTGCGGATGGAACTTATGATCCCGGCAAAACCCGCAAGTGTGGCGCTGAGCACAAACAGCGCGACCTTGGTGCGCGCCACATTGACCCCTCGCGCGGCGGCGGCACCGGCATTGCCGCCGGTGGCCTGAATCCAGTTTCCGACGCGGGTTCCGGTCAGCACGTAATGCAGCAGCAGGGCAAAGGCGATGAACCAGAACAGCGACATATACAACCGCAACTGGCCAAAGCGGACATCGCCGACCAGCACTGCCGCCAGCCATTCGCCGTCGGCATTCCAGGTTCTTTGTGGAAAGCCGTCGGTGATGTAAAGCGCGGTGCCGCGTGCCACCAGCAGCATCCCCAGCGTCACCAGAAACGACGGAATCTTCAGCGCCGTCACAAACCAGCCGCTGACCGATCCGATCAGGCCGGCAATGCCAAGGGCCAGCAGAAAGGCCAGCTCCAGCGATGTGGCACCGGAATTGAACAGGCTCCACATCAACACCGGGGTCAGGCCAAACAGCGCGCCCACCGACAGATCGAATTCGCCAGCGGTCATCAGCAGGGTCATTGCAAGCGCGATCAGGCCAAGCTCAACAGTAAAGGCCAGCGTGTTGGAAATGTTGAGGACGGAAAGAAACGCCGGATTGATCGAGGTAAAGGTCACGATCAGCAGCACGAGCAGGATGGCAGGGCCGGCTTCTGGCCTTGCAAACACCCGTTTGGCAAGATTCTGCGGTTCCAAGGCAAGTCCTTTTCGGCTGTCTTCGGGGGGCGTGACGCGGGGGTCACGCAAGGCTCGGAGGCCCCGCAACTGCGGTGCTGCGGGGCGCAAAGCCGTTTACTTGCCGCTCATGATATCGTCATAAATCTGCGCTGTGGCTTTTTCATACAGCGCGCCGGTGATCACATCAAAGGCCGCCGGGGTGCCGCCCGCCTGCATTGCCGCCAGCGACAGGCTGACATAGCTTGTGGCCTGCGGGTCCTGCCACTGCGCGGCGTTGATATAGCCGTTCAGCACACCTTGGCTGGTATCAAGCGAGTTGCCCCAGCCGACGACCGGAATCTCGCCCGCTGCAACGCCGACCTGATCAAACACCCGTGGGATCGATCCGGTCACCAGATCGCCCAGACCGATCACTGCGTTGATGCGGCTGCGGTTTGCGGTCAGGTAGTCCGACATCCGGGTGATGATCTCGGCCTGATCCAGCGTGGTGTCTGTCACCTCCCACGTGATGTTCAGCGGGGTGAAGACTGACGAAATTCCCGCCTCTTCCTGTACGCCATAGGTCGCGCCCGGAACTTCGACCGGCATCCAGACAAAATCGCCTTCCTTGACCAGATTTTTGTCGACCAGATACTGCGCCCAGCCAGCCCCCACCACCTCCAGATCAGACCCGACATAGGCGTCGAAATCGGCGGTCGGGTCCGGAGTGTTCATGTTGATGATCGGGATGCCGGCGGCGACAGCCTCGGATACCACTTCAACCAGACTGCCCGGATCGGGGCTGGATGACACGATGCCATCGGCCCCGGTCGCTATGGCAGCGCGGATGGCTTCCTGATGCGATGGCACGTCGCCGGAGTGAAAGGACGTATTGACCCTGTTGCCGGTATCGGCGGCCCAACGATTGGCCCCGTCCAGAAAGTAGGTCCATACCGGGTCTGCCGGGGACCCGTGCGACACCCAGTAAAACGTTTTGCCCTCTGCCAGCGCCACAGACCCTGTGGCAACAACCGCGACAAGGGCTGTCGTCAGGCCAAGAAATGTTCTTCTGATCATGGTCGTCTCCTCCTCTGAGCAAGCCCGGACCGCACTGCCGGAACCATGGTTCCGACCGGCCCTTTCTGATGGTTCTCTGCTATGGGCAGAGGTCTGTGCAGTTGCCGCCGTTTGCCGGGCCTGCCTTCTGGTCATCAATTGCTGAGGCGGCGGGATAGGGAATGCAAACCAAAGTCACATCAGATTACATCAGGGGTGTTGTGATGCTTGTCCGCATTCCCTCGGACCGTCGCGGAAATCCGAAACGCTGACAACTGGATCGCTGTAGCGCCCCATTGCGACGCATGTGCAGAACTGATGCAATCGCATCAGCTTTGTGCTCATCTTGCGGCTGATTTCTCACCTCACACATCACCGGCGGGGACCATCATGCGCAAAGTGACCATTCGCGACATTGCTGCCCGCGCCGCGCTGTCCACCGCCACGGTGGACCGGGTGCTGAACGGCCGTCCCGGCGTGTCGGCGGCCAATCGTCAGCGGGTGAACATGGCGGTTGAAGAGTTGGGGTATCTGCCCAGCGACGGTAAGGTTGCGCTGCCATCGCGGCCCGCGCATCTGGAGTTCTTCATTCCCCTTGGCCGCAGCGAGTTCATGCACAATCTGGCCGCCACGATCCGCGATTTCGCCGAAAACCTGCCGCTTGTGGCGTCCTGCACCATTCACAGTCTGGACGGCTTGTCGCCGCAGGCACTGGTCAGGGCGGCAGAGAATATCGCCTTGCCGACCAGTGGCGTGGGGCTGATCACGGTTGACCATCCGGTGACCCGCAATGCAATCCGCCAGCTTTCCGATGCGGGTCTGCGGGTTGTGACGATTGCGTCCGATCTGCCTTCAACACCGCGTTCGGCCTATGTCGGGGTCGACAACCGGATTGCGGGGCGCACGGCTGGGCTGGTCATGGGCAAGATGGCGGGCACGGGCGGTGGTGCGCTGGCGCTGTTCCTCGGCACCCGCGCCTATCACGGGCATGAAGAGCGGGAAAACGGGTTTAGGGCCATGATATCCGAACAGTTCCCGCACATGGAATTGCTGCCCGCGATCCAGACCGATGAAGACAACGCGGCATCTTACGCCGCCGCCACACGGTTGCTGCGCAGCCGGGCCGATGTGCGGGGGATCTATTGTGTCGGGGCAGGGCGGTCTGGCATCGTGCAGGCCGTGGCCGAGATCGACCGCCCCCGCCCCTTTGTCATCCTGCATGATCTGACCAACCTGACCCGACGCTTTCTGGCCGAGGACCTGATCGACGTGGTGATCGACCAGAACGCCCGGCTGACCGGCGAACAGGCGGTGATCCGGCTGTTGGGTTCCATCGCCTCGACTGCGCCGTTTCTGACGCTGAAATACATCGAACCGCGCATCATCCTGCGCGAGAATATCCCGGTGCGGTGACCGCGCGCCTCTAAATCTCAAGCCGGGTGGCTGCGCCTATGGCGACTTCGGCCCCGCTGCGCCGCGACTGGATGGCGGCAAAGGCAAGCGCCAGACTGTGCAGGTTTTCGGTCGCCCCGTTTGCCGGTTTGGTATCGTTCTCGATCGCCACCAGCAGCGCCCCCATCGCCCCGCGAAAGCCGTCGTTGAACCACGTGCCCTGCAAAACCGGCCGGGCGACCCCGGCTGCGGTGGTCAGGGTCACGGTTTGCTGGCCAAGGTCGGGGCCGGTGCTGGTCAGCGACCCGAGGGTGCCAGCGATAAACGTGGTGTCACGCGGCCCGTGCGCGGTTGATCCGTCAAAGATCAGCGAAGCCTGACCACCCTGCAGCCGGATCAGCACCTGTGCCAGAAGCGGGGCGGCAGCGCCCTGCCCGATGGCAGGGCCCGACATCGCCACCACCGACTGCGCCCGGTCCCCGACGATGCTGTGCAGGAAATCAAACCAGTGAATTCCGAAATCATACAGGATCAGATCTTCGATCCGGTCAAACGGGGTGCCGGTGATCCAGCCGTGGTTCCAGTGCACCGTACACTGCAGGCTGATCACATCGCCGATCAGCCCGGCCCGAACCGCCTCTCGCATCCAGGCCATGTGGGGGGACCAGCGGCCGTTCTGGTTGATGGCAAGTTTCACACCATTGTCGCGGGCCAGTGCTGCCAGACGTGCGCCGTCGGCCAGATCGAGCACGAAGGGCTTTTGCGACAGCACATGCTTGCCCGCGCGCAACGCGGCCTCAATGATCGGCAGGCGGTCTGCGGGATGCGGCGTGATGTCGACCACATCAATCGCCCGGTCGTCCAGAATGTCCTGATAGCGATCAGTCACCCGGGCGAGGGGGGCAAATTCATCTGCCCGTGCCTGCGCGCGGGCGCGGGTGCGGTTGCAGATCGCCGCAACATGCCACCCGGCGCTGCGATAGGCATCCAGATGCGCCGCAGCGATGCCGCCTGCACCGACAATCCCGATCCGCGGGCGATAGGCGCGCGGGGCAGGGGGCTGCCATGGCAAATCGGGGGCGGCCACGTCGGCCAGCCGGGCGGTGCGCAGCGCATACGTGTCGGCGTCGGGCAGATCCTGTGTCATGCGATCAGCGGCAGTGTGCGCTTTTCGCGGGCGGACAGCGCGGCGGTGTCAACGATGCGTTGGCCCAGCAGGCTGACCGCCGGGTCCAGCGGGCCGGTCACGGGCGCGCCGGTTGCAATGCAGCCAAGCATATACTCCACCGGGTTGCGCTGCCCGGCTGGCAGTGGATCTGCCGGAACCGGGTGCGGTTCGGGGCGGTCGCGGGTCTGGACCATGACATGATCGGTATAATCCCAGCTGGCAATCGTGCCATCGGTGCCGACCAGCACAAAGCCGCATTTGGGTTGCGGCTGGATCATCCACGGGTCGGTGAAGGTGCCCCAGCGGGTTTCCATCTTTGACAGGCCGCGCGGATAGCGGCAGATCGTGATGGCGTGCTGGTCAACCTCTATGCCCGGCGTTTCATCGACGACACATGTCACCTCGACCGGGGCCTCGCCGTTCATGTACCATGTGCCCAATGTGGCCCCATATCCCAGATAATCCAGCAGGCTGCCACCGCCCGCCGCCCGTTTGTACCACCACGAGTCGGGCTTTTGCCGCTCCACCTCTTCGCCCGACACTTCGACCTTGTCGGCCAGATGATACAGCGGGCCACGGTTGCCGCCGTAATAGTGAATCTCGGTCAGATCGCCGATCAGGCCTTCGTCAATCAACCGCTTGGCGGTGACATGGCTTGCCACCCAAGCCAGTGGCCAGTTGACCGCCAGCCGCTTGCCGGCAGGCTCCATCGCGGCGATCATCGCCCGGGCATCGGCGACCGAGGCTGCAAAGGGCTTTTCCACCAGCACATGCACGCCATATGCCGCCAGCCGTTCGGTATAGCGCGCATGATCCGCAGTGGCGGCGCACAGGATGGCAAGGTCGGGTTTCACCGTGCCCATGCAGGCGTCAAAATCAGTGAACACCCGATCCGGGGACAGGCCGAACTGCGCCACCGCCCGGTCCATCGTGGCCCGGTCGGGATCGAAGATCCCGGCGATTTCGGCCTGCGGATCATCCTGCACCAGCCGCAACAGATCGCCCATGTGCATGTGATCGAAACTGATGCCGACAACCTTTGTCTGTCCCATGTCTTTTCCTTTTCAGCTGCGGTCGGTTAGGCGGATATACAGGGCCGTGACCGCTAGAATGATCGCCCCGAACAGAATGCGCCGCCCGCCCTCTGGCATTTGCAAGAGCGTCAGCATCGTCGCCAGCACCGTCAGGATCAGCGCGCCCACAACTGTGCCGCCATAGCCGCCCCGCCCGCCGAAAATAGACGTGCCACCAATCACCGCCGCCGCCACCGATGGCAGATCCAGCGGCAGCGCAAGCGACAGCGATGCGGTTCTGACCATCCCCAGATACAACAGCCCGGTCAGCCCGGCGATGAACCCGGACAGCGCGTAAAGCGCCAGATGCACCTGCCACACCCGCACACCCGACAGGCGCGCCGCCTGTTCGTTCGCGCCGATCGCATACAGCAACCGCCCGAATCCGGTGCGGCGCTGGCCCCAGATCAGCAGGATGGCAAAGGGGATGAACACCACCAGCGCATTGGGCAGCCCCCATGTGCGGCCGGTGCCCAGCCAGACAAACACCTCTGGAATCCGGGTGCCGGTCGAGATGAAATAGCGCTGATAGACCAGCAGACAGCCGGTCGCGATCAGCCCGGTGCCCAGCGTCATGATCAGCGGATGCACCCGGCAGAAGGCGACGCCGACGCCGTTGACCAGACCGGCGGTCAGGGCGCAGGCCAGGGCGATCAGAACCGCCTCGGGTGCGCCCAGCATTGGTGTCAGCGTGGCGGTGACAAAGGCGCTGATCGTGGCGACGGTGCCCACCGACAGGTCGATGCCGCCGGTCAGCATCGTCAGCGTCTGGCAGGCCGCCAGCATGGCCAGCGGAATCGCAAACTTCATCGTGTTGCTGATCCAGCGCGGGTTGAGGATACCGGGCTGCATGGCCTCCAGAACTGCGACCAGCCCGACCAGCAGCCCGATCAGCGGGATCAGGGGGAAATCGACCATCAGACGGCCAAGGCGGGCCAATGGTGTGGGGGTTTCAGCCACCGTGGTCATGCCGTGCCCCCCGCATCGCCAGAACGCCGCCGAACATCACGACCACCACCATGATCGTGCCCTCAACGATGGCAGACACATTCGGATCGACCGACAGCAATGTCAGATCCAGCCGCACCAGCCGCAGCACGAACACCGCAAGGATTGGCCCCAGAATGCCACCGCGACCGCCACCCAGCACAACGCCGCCCAGAACAACCGCCGCGACCGAGGCCAGCAGATAGGGCCCCGGTATCGGCTCTCCAATGCCGGTGCCCATCGTCACCGACAGCCCGCCAAGGGCGGCGAACAGGCCGCAAAGGGCATAGGCCGCCACCCGTGTCAGCCCCACCGGCACGCCAGAGCGGAAGGCGGCCAGCGGGTCAGAGCCGATGGCATAGAACATCAGCCCCAGCTTTGACCGCCGGACCGGGACCCAGATCACCGCTACGCAGACGACCAGAAACACCAGCCCCTTGGGCAGCCATTGGGTCAGCACAGGCGGCACGCCGGGCAGGGTAACCCCGCCCACAATCAGGGCGCGCAGCCATGGGGCCGCCCCGCCGCCGGGCGCGTTCAGGATCAACAGGGCCACGCCCTGCCAGATGAACAGCATGGCCAGCGTCACCACAATGTCAGGCACCCGGGTGACGACGATCAGCGCGCCGTTGATCGCGCCCATCGTCAGCCCCAGCGCCAGCACGGCCAGAACCGCCAGCACCGATTGCCCGCCCGTCGCCCCGTCCATCAGCACGGCGGCTGTCACGCTGGCCACCGCCATCATCGCGGCAATCGACAGGTCAATCCCGCCCGCAATCACCACAACTGCCATGCCGACCGTGGCCAGCGCAAAGGGCAGTGCGGCGCGGGCCAGACTGTCGAGGCCGGATATGCCGAAATCGGGCTGGATAAGCTTGGTCGAGATCAGCAACAGCACCAGCAGCACGCCAAGCCCGGCCGTCCACCCGTGTTTTCCGATCAGCCGGGTCATGCCGGTGCGCCCTTTTGTTCGGTCAGACCGTAGGCGGCGCGCATCAGGGTGGGTTCATCGGCATCGGCGGCGTCGATCACATCGACCACCCGCCCGCCAAAGATCACCACCGCCCGGTCACAGGCCAGCCGCACCTCGGCCAGTTCTGATGTGTAGAACAACACTGCAGCGCCCTGATCGGCCAGATCGCGCACCAGCGCGTAGATCTGGCGCTTGGTGCGGATGTCGATGCCGCGGGTCGGATCGAACAGCAGCAGGGTTTCCACCCCCCGTGCGATCCAGCGGGCAATCGTGACCTTTTGCTGATTGCCGCCCGACAGCCGGCGCACCTCGCCCTGCGCCCTTGTGTCGATCTGCAACCTGTCTATGGCGGATGCAACCCGGGTCGCCTCGGCCCGCATCGGCACCGCGCCCCATGTGCTGACGCGGGCAAACAGCGGCAGCGCTATATTCTCCCGCACGGAACGTTGCATCAGCAGCGCATGGGCGCGGTCGCCGGGCACCAGTGTCAGACCGGCTGCGATGGCATCGGCCGGGTGGGAAAACACCATCGGCTTGCCGTCAACCTCGACTGTGCCGCCGGTGGGACGGCGGTTGCCGGCCAGAATGTCGAACACCTCATCCTGGCCCTGACCTTCCAGCGCGATCACGCCCAGCACCTCACCCCGTCGCAGATCGAACGACACATCTGTCAGCCGCTGCCCGGTTTGCAGGGCGCGGACGCGCAGGCGCGGGGTTTCGGGCGCGGCGGCGCACGATGGGGCAGGACGGTCTGCCGCTGCGGTGGCGATGGCATTGCCCAGCATCAGTTCGACAATCCGGTCTTCGATCCCGGGTTCAATGGGCAGATCGGCCACGGTCAGCCCGTCGCGCAGCACCGTCGCGCGGTCACAGATCGCAGCAATCTCGGTAAAGCGGTGCGAGATGTAGATGACCGCCCGCCCGGCATCTGCCTGCGCCCGTACCACCTTCAGAACCCTGTCCACCAGATCGGTCGGCAAGGCGGCGGTCATCTCATCCAGCAGCAGCACATCCGGCTCTGCCGCCAGGGCGCGGGCCAGATCAAGGATGCGCAGGCTGGCCAGCGGCAGCCGCCCGATCATCGCATCCAGCCGCAGACCGGCCAGCCCCAGTTCGGCGACCCAATGACGAAAAGGCTCCACCGGGGTGTCGCCAAGGCGCAGGTTGTCGGCGACCGACAGATCCGGGATCAGCGACGGTTCCTGATACACCGGCACCAGACCAGAGTGGCGCGCGCCGGCAGGCGAGGCGACGGTGCTGTCGCGCCCCTTGATGCGGACATGGCCGCTGTCAGGCTTCAGGGCGCCGGTCAGGATTTTCACAAAGGTGGATTTGCCTGCCCCGTTGGCCCCCATCAGCGCCACGATCTGCCCACGGTTCACCAGCAATGACGCATCGCGCAGGGCAACCACCGCGCCAAAGCGCCGGGCAATGCCGCGGGCATCAAGAACGGGCACAGGCCCTGTCGGGTCGGTCATGAAATCTGTCACCTGATCAGGGAAGACATGGCCCCCGGACAGCGCCGGGGGCCGGATAGGTTCAGGCGTGAAAGCTCATTCACCCGGGCCTTTGCAGGCGATGATCTGCTCGATGGTATAGGTGGTCCAGCCGGGGATAGAGACCGAAACCGGCCATTCCGGTGACAGGTCCGGGTTCTGGCCGCCTGCGATCAGGGCCTTGCCCTCTTCGCTGACATTGTCCCACAGGACCGGATCGACCAGCACAGTCTTTTCTGCCGGAACCTGACCATCGAGGATCTGCAACGCCAGTGCGACGCCCGCCCCACCGACCGAGCCGGGGTTGGTGACAGCGGCCCCTTGCAGCCCTTCGACGCTGACCAGCTGGTTCACAAAGCCTGCGTTGTCGGCCCCGACAATCGGCACCAGCTCGGCACCGGATTCGACAAAGGCATCGACGATCACATTGTCGATGCCCGAGGTCCAGACGCCCTGAAACGGCAGGCCCGCTGCGATCAGATCGTTGATCTGCTGCTTGCCCTGATCCTGCTGCCAGCCGGTGAACACTTCCTGCGCGATGGTGATGTCGGGGAATTCCGCCATCGCCCGTTTGAAGCCCTTGTCGCGGTCATTGTCGGCCCCGGCCCCGGCGGCACCGCGCATATAGACCACGGCCCCGGTTCCGCCCATCGTCTCGAACAGCCATTTTGCACCGATATAGGCGTATTCTTCCTGATTGTTTGACAGGATATAGGCCGAAGGCTCTGTCACCGCCTGATCGACGGCCACCACCACAATCCCGGCATCCGTCGCCTCTTTGATCGCAGCGTTGATGCCATCGGCATTCGCGGGGTTGACCACGATGGCATTTACCCCGGCCTGAATCAGGTTGCGGATGTCTTCCTGCTGACCTGCCGCATCAGTGTTGCGGTGCGCGATGTTCAGCGAGGCGACCTTGCCCGAAGACAACGCCTCTGCCTTCATCGCGCAGACCATCTCTTCGCGCCAGCCGTTGCCCTGAACGGTGTTTGAAATGCCGATCTTGTATCCGTCGGCCTGCGCCATTCCACCAAGGCCAAGGGCCATGGCCACAGAGGCGGTTCCCAGTAGCAGCTTTTTCATCGGTGATCCTCCCAGATCGTTCAGTTCTGTCGTCTTCACTGTGCCTCAGGTCACAAAGGGGCGAAGCACATTTCCTGCCAGTCGGAAGCCGCGTTTGATTGCGGCGTCTGATCCCTCAAAGTTGCGGTCTTCGTGTTCGATGATGACGGAGCCGTCGTAACCGGCATGGTAAAGCCCGGCAAAGAATTCCGCCCAGTTCACTTCCCCCAACCCCGGCATCCGTGGCACCTGCCAGCCCATCCCCGCTGACAGGATACCGTTTTCATACAATCCGTCACGATCAATCATCAGATCCTTGGCATGAACATGCACCATATGTGCGCCAAATTCACGGATGAACCTTGGCTGATCAATCATCTGCCAGACCAGATGGCTGGGATCGTAGTTCATGCCGACCGCATCGCCCCAGGTCTCGAAAATGCGCCGCCAGATTTTCGGCGCATAGGCGATGTTATGGCCGCCCGGCCATTCGTCGTGTGAAAAGATCATCGGGCAGTTTTCAAAGGCCAGCGTTACACCCGCATCGCGGGCCTGCGCGATGATCGGCGCGAAAATCCCGATCGCGCGGGTCCAGTTCTGATCAACGGTCAGCGCGCGGTCCCCGCCAAGAAAGGTGTTGACCACCGGCACCTGCATCATCGACGCGGCAACGATAACCCGTCCCAGATGGGCGATCACCGCGTCGCGGTGTGCCGCATCGGCGTGCAGGGGGTTGGGATAGTAGCCCAGACCCGAAACTGTCAGCCCCTTGTCAGCCAGCATGGCCACAATCTCTGTGCCGCGTGCCGGGGTCATGTCTTCCACCGGCAGATGGGCTGTCCCTGCATAGCGCCGCTTTTCTCCACCCGCCGTGGGCCAGCTGGCGATTTCAAGGGCCTCAAACCCCTCGGCGGCAGCCCAATCGGCCACCTGGGCCAAGGTCTGATCGGCGAAAGGTGCGGTCAGTATGCCAAGTTTCATGCGGCGCTCTTTCTATGCATCCGGAATATCCACCCACCGCCCGTCCTGCGCGCTTTTCAGCACGGCATCGCAGAACAGCATCTCGTAATGCCCGTCATCGAAACTGGCATAGCTTGACGCAGCCCCGCGTGCCCCACGTTCTACATCGGCATAAACCTGCCGGAAGAATGCGTGGAACGTATCGGCAAACCCCTCTGAATGACCGCCGGGCAGGGTCGAGGCGGCTATGCCCATGGGGTTCATCATCGACGGGTCGCGCAGCATGATCTGGTTGGGTGCATCGCGGTGCCCGATCCACAGCTGTTCCGGCCGGTCGGCGTGCCACGCGGCCGAGGCGTCGGTGCCCGACATATCCCACCACAGCGTGCCCCTGTGCCCCCGGCTGATCTGGCTGGTGGACATCACGCCGCGCGCGCCATCCGGATAGCGCAGCAGGATCATTGCCGCGTCATCGGTGTTGATCCGGCGCGGTTCAGTCCCGCCCTTTGCGGCAGAGAAGGTTTCGACCGGACCGGTCGGCTTTTGCCGGACCGGCATAAAGGTGGCCAGTTCGGCAAACACCGCGCTGGCCCGCTGACCCGAGATAAAGCTGGTCAGATCGATCCAATGCGTGCCGATATCGCTGACCGAGCGCAGCGGGCCGCCCTCATCCGCCTCCAGCCGCCAGTTCCAGTCGGTGTCCTTTGCCAGCCAGTCCTGATGAAACTGGCCACTGATCAGGCGGATCTGCCCCAGCTCTCCCGCTGCCACCATGCCGCGCGCCTGCTGGTTCAGCGGGTAAAAGCGGGTGTTGTAGCAGACGGCGGCAATCTTGCCGCTGTTATGCGCCAGCGTCACCATCTGCGCCGATTGGGCAGAGGTCATTGCCAGCGGCTTTTCGCAGATCACATGCTTTCCGGCGGACAGGATCTGCGTCACCTGATCGAAATGCGCGACATTGGGCGAGGTGACATGCACCACCTGCACGAGCGGATCGGCCAGCAGCTCATCCAGCGAGCGGTATGCTTGCGCCACGCCAAGCGCCGCTGCCCGTTCGGCACCGCGTTCGGGGCTTGACCCCAGAACGCCAATGACCGGCACCCCAAGCCTGCGTAGTGCGCCAATGTGTACGGTTCCGATAAAGCCGGTGCCGACCACCGCCGCCCCTGTTCGTGCCACATCATGCAATCGAGTATCCTCCATCAATCGGCAGACAGGCCCCTGTCATGAACCCGGCAGCGGGCGAGGCCAGAAACAGCACCGGCCCCGCGATATCTTCTGCCTGACCCCAGCGGCCCATCGGTGTGCGCAGATTGACCGCCGCCACATGCGCGGGGTCGGTCCGGCTGCGTGCTGATTGTTCCGTCACAACGAAGCCCGGCGCAACTGCATTGACGCGGATGCCATCGGCGGCCCAGGCAATGGCCAGCGATTTGGTCAGCTGAACCACGGCGGCCTTGCTGGCACCGTAAGCCGGGTTTCGCGGGCTGCCGAACATCGCATACATCGAGGCGATGTTGATCAGGACACCGGAGCGCGCCTTGAGATGCGGGTGAAACGCTTCGGCCATCCGAAACGTGCCGTGCAGGTTCACATTCACCACATGCTCAAAAAACGCGGGGGCCATTTCTTCGCCCCGCGCGGTGATGGCGGCGCAGTTGACAAGGATGTCGAGCCGGTCCGTCGCCTCTGCCAGCGCCCGGACGGCACCTGCGTCGGTCACATCCAGCCGGGTATAGGCAAAGCGGCCCCGGTCTTCGGGGGCGGGTTCCGGTTCGGCACCCGTGATGGCGACGCTGGCCCCGGCGGTCTGGAACGCGCGGGCGATGGCGGCACCGATTCCGGCCCGGCTGGCCCCCACAACCAGCACCGAAGCGCCGGAAAAGTCGAAGTGCATGGGCATCATGATGGTCCTTCGGGGGGATGGACTGGTTGGGGACACAGGGGTTTTCCGGCTGACATGGTTCAGATCGCCCCTGCCACACGCTGTTCAAAATCAATCACCGCCCCGCTCATCGGCGCGGACGCACCGCCCAGCAAAAACACCGCCAGTTTCGCGGTTTCCTCTGCTGTCACCAGCCGCCCCAGCGGCATCGCGGCCGCAGCCTGTGCTTGCCAGTCAGGCCCCTTGCCAAGGATCTCGGCCTGCATCCGGTGTTCAGCTTCGGTCGCGACCCAGCCCAGATTGATCGCGTTCACCCGGATGCGGTCGGCCATATGGGCATGGGCGGCATTGCGGGTCAGCGTGGCCATCGCGGCCTTTGACCCGGCATAGATTGCAAGGTCAGGGTGGCCGCAATGTGCGTGAAGCGACAGGATATTGACCACCGATCCTGCCGCGTCGCGCGCCAGCATATCGGCGATTGCGGCCTGCATCAGGAAGAATCCGGCCCGGGCGTTTACCGCAAACAGTTGATCCCAGATCGCGGCTGTGCCGGTGAGGACCGATCCGCGCGTGGTCAGCCCCGCTGCATTCACCAGACCGTCGATCCGGCCAAACCGGGCAACGGCGGCCTGCGCAATCCGCTGCGGGGCGGTGTCTTCGGCAAGATCGGCGGGCACGCAGCACATCTCGGTTGCGCCGACAAGCTCATCTGCCAGCCGCCCGCAGCCATCGGCGTGCCTGTCCGTCAGCACAAGGGCCCCCACGCCTTCGGCAGCCGCGCGGCGGGCGATGGCGGCACCGATGCCACTTGCGGCCCCGGTGACGATGATCACCTTGTCTGCCAGTTCCATTTTCATGCGCCCATCCCGGGCATCACCTTGCCTCGCCGACGGCGATTTCGATCTGACCGTTCACCACCCGCGCCGGATAGGTCGCCAGCGCCACGCAGACCGGCGACCGCAACGGTGCCCCGGTCTTGTAGTTGAAGCGCCCGTTGTGCTTGGGGCATTCGATGGTGTCGTCGATCACCAGACCATCAGCCAGATGCACCTTTTCATGGGTGCAAAGCCCGTCGGTCGCAAACACTTCCCCCGCCGCTGACCGGTAGACCGCATAGGTCTGACCGGCGTGGTCAAAGCGGATCACGTCTTCGGGGTCGATATCATCTTCGGCGCAGACGGCTACCCAGTCGCTCATGCCGCACCCGTCGTTTGTTGATTGCGGACACGCCCGATTTCAACCGCGTGCAGGTCGGCGCGATAGGGTCGCGCCGTGGCGGGCAGGGTGCGGATGATGGTGTAGCCCGGATCGGTCCTTTGCCGCCAAAGCGCGCGCAGCATCGTGGCATAGGCGTGGGGAATTGACGGATCGGGCGGCGGCAGATCGTCCTTGATCAGCGCATGAAGCTGCGGCAGGGCGTGGTAGGGCACCATCGGGAACATGTGGTGCTCGATATGGTAGTTCATGTTCCAGTAAATCCAGCGGCTTATGGGGTTCATGTACACGGTGCGGCTGTTCAGCCGATGGTCCAGCACATCTTCGGCCAGCCCGCCATGCTGCAAAAGCCCGGTCATCACCATGTGCCATGCGCCATAGATGCGCGGCCCGCCGATCAGCATCAGCGGCAGGACCGACCATGTTGCCAGTGCAAGCGCGACAGCAGCGGCATAGACCGCCATATGCACCCGCGCCCAGAACACCGCCTTGGCGCGTTCGGTGTCGGGCAGGTATTCCGCCTCTTCGGCGCTGATGATGCCAAGGGCGTTGCGGGCAATCACCCGGAAATGCAGCCAGATATCGGGTATCCCGATGAAATGGAGTGCTGTCATCAGCATTTGTGGCGGGCGGAAATGCGCGATTTCAGGGTCGCGCCCGACGATGATGGTATCGGTGTGATGGCGCGCATGGCTCCATCGCCAGCTGACCGGGTTGCGCATCACCATGAAGCTGGCGATATGGTAGACCACATCGTTCATCCAGCCGGTGCGGAAGGCCGTTCCGTGGCCGCATTCATGCCAGCGGCTGTCGCAGGCCGATCCGTAAAGCACGCCGTAGACGGCAAAGAACGGCACCGCCCACCATGTGTCCCAGGTCAGCGCGCCGCCCAGGCCTGTCAGCAGCAACAACCCCAGCCACAGCGCAGTGTCGCGCAGGGCAGGGCCATCGCGGCGCTGCATCAGCTGCTTCATCACCTTGCGTGGCACGTCCGAATGATACCATCCGGCAGAGGCCAGACCGGCATCAACGGCGCGGCGCGCCTCTGGCCCGGTCAGGCTGTAATCACGCGGGGCGGTGGGGGAAATGGTGGCTGTCATGCTGGCACCCCGGTCTGGTCAGTGGCGTTGTGCAGCGATGCAAAGCGCCCGGTCGGCACGGGATGGTCCGTGTCGGGTTGGGGTGCGATGCCGGTGATCCGGGCCTCAGCCGCTGCAATCGCGTCCGCCCCGTCCAGCACGCTGAAACGGGTGTCGTAGCTGCGGCTCTCCTGCGCTCCCAGCCAGATCATCTCGCCCCTGCTGCGGGCGAACAGGTTGCCTTTGACGTGGTGCGTCGACGGCTCGACCGCCATCACATACTGGCCTGACTGAAAGTTCTGCCATTGATAGGTGCAGGGTAACTGGTCTTTGCGGGTTTCGACCTGAAGACCCAGCCCGATCCGGTCGTTTACGACGGCAACGGGGACAAGGCCCTGTGCGTCACACGCCATTTCGTGCTGCCAGACCTGTTCAGCAGCGCCGCCGGGCAGGGGGGCAGGGCAGCGGCGATAGCTTGCCTGCGCCGGGCCGGTGGCATCATGCGAGGCCCAGACCACCTCTTGTATTGGGGCCAGAAGGCGGGTGCCTTCGTCGATCACCGGATAGCCGATGTTGATGTGGTAAAAGAACATATGCGGCGTGCGGACAAAGCCTGCGTTGACCACCCGGTCAGACAGGCGCACATCGTTTCCGCCCAGATCAGCCTCTATCCGGCGGTGCAGATGCAGCACCTCGCCAAAGACGGCGGCCTGCACCATCACGCTTTCGGCCCAGAGAATGCAGCGATTCCCCTCCCAGCGTTCGCCGTAACCAGTCAACCGCGCCGGAACAGACCCGATCCGGCCATGCAGCCCATGCCCGGCTATAGCCCGGCGGGGATAGTTATAGTCATCGGCAGGCACGGTTTCCGGCCCAAGGATATGGTCCAGCCCGCAGGTGTTCAGAAACCCCGAGAAAGAGCGCAACCAGCCAAGCCCGCCTTCGGCCTCGGCGTCATGCAGGCCGGGGTGGCGGAAGCCGGTGGCCGAATGCCATCCGATGGCCCGGCCATTGTGGGACAGATCCGCAATATCCATTGCCCGGTCCAGCAGGACAGAAAAGCACAGCCCACTTCCGGTGCGGAACTCCAGCATGCGGACCCCACGTTCGACCCCGTCGGCCAGTGTCACCAGACGCACACCGCCAACCTGCGACAGGCTGCCGGTGCGGGCCGCTAGGGTCGCGGCATCGAACGTCCTGCCGTAAAGTTCGGCCAAATATTGTCCCTTCCTCCATTTGCCTCGCCAGAGGTCTGGCAGAGCCGCACGCTACTGGTCGGGAGGATAGGAAGAGCAAGACCATCATCACAACTTCAAAAGCCATCAGTTCACATCAGCTGCTGATGAACACCCGAAGGCTGCAACGCAGAGCCGTGCGGCCAGTCCCCGGACAGGGTGGATGGCCACACGGCGTTTCGCGGTTCAGCTGTGCGTGATCCGGGTGCCCAGCACCTTCAGGCATTCACGCATGAACGCCGCCAGCCCGGTCCAGCCTTTGGCCGAAACCATGGTGCCATCGACATAGGCTTCATGCGGTTTGACGTCGATATAGGTGCCTCCTGCCAATGTGACCTCGGGTTCACAGGCGCCAAGAGCGGCGACCTTTTTGCCGCGCACCACACCATCCACCGCGATCAGGATCTGAACGCCGTGACAGATGGTGAAGATCGGCTTCTTGGTCTCATGGAAATGCCGCACCATGGCCTGAATCCGCTTGTCGGTGCGGATGTATTCCGGGCCGCGTCCGCCCGCGCAGTAAACGGCGTCATACTCATCCAGCACGACTTCGGAGAAGGTCTTGTTGATTTCGGCAAGGTGGCCGAAGCGTTCGATATAGGTCTGGTGACCTTCGAAATCATGCAGCGAGGTCTGGATCATCTCACCCTTTTTCTTGTCGGGGCAGATGACATGGACGGTATGGCCTACGGCCTCCATCCCTTGTTGAAAGACAAAGATTTCATATTCTTCGGTGAACTCACCACAGAGCATGAGGATTTTCTTGCCGGGCATCGTCGGTATCTCCTTTTCGCGGATAATCCGGGGCGCCCCGCAAAGAGCGCCCCGGCAGGATCAGAACGGGGAATCGGGGAAGTAGAACTGATCGGCATTTTCAGGCGTGATCAGCGGCGCATCCAGTTTGAAGCTGCCGCGCATCGGGGCCTGACCAGTGAACTGGCCCGCAACCATATAGATCGCGGTCTTGATCATCGACGGCGGGTACGGGGTCGAAATCGGCGTCATCGGATCGTTGGCCATGACCATTTCGATCACGTCTTTCATGCCATTGCCGCCAAGCGCATATTTGATATCGGTCCGCCCGGACTGCTTGACGGCTTCGAGCACACCCAGCAGCATATCGTCATCATTGGCCCAGACCGCATCAATCTGCGGGTATTTGGCAAGGTAATCCTGCATCAGGGTAAAGGCTTCATCCTGATTCCAGTTGGCATACTGGATGTCCAGAATTTCGACGTTGGTATCCTTCATCACATCGGTGAAGCCCTGAATACGCTCGTCATCGATGACGGTCGGAATGCCGCGCAGCACGACAACCTTGCCTTCGTTGCCCAGCTTGTCCGCCATCCATTTGGCGGTATTGGCACCCACGGCGATGTTGTCACCCGCGACATACAGGTCCTGAATCGACGGATCGGTCAGGCCACGGTCCACCACGGCGATAAAGGTGCCGTTGGCCTTGATCTGTTCGACCGGGCCGGTCAGCTCTTCCGAGGTGAACGGCAGGATGACCAGCGCATCCAGCGTTTGCGCGGCCGCCAGATCTTCCAGTGCCGACACCTGCGCGGTGGCGGAAGGCGAGGTTTTAACGATCACGTCGATGTTCGGGAACGCCGCCTCGATTTCCTTTTCGGCCTGTTCAGCGTGATAGACCACGCCGCCGGTCCAGCCATGGGTTGCCGCCGGGATCGACACCGCGATAACCCTTTTTTCCTGCGCCATGGCCGTGCTTGCCATAAGCGCCGCGAAGCTGCCCGCCGCAATCAGGCCAAGCGCCCGTCTGTTGATGAACGTCATTGTCGTATTCCTCCCTTTGAAAGACTCCGCCCCTCCCGGGCGGCTATTTGATAAAGCGGTGTGCCAGCATGGCGAGGATGATGATCACCCCCTGAACCGCCGCGACCAGATACTCGGACACCATGTTTGACAGCACCATCAGGTTGGCGATCACCTCAAGGATGAGTGCCCCGGCGACTGTGCCCCAGACCCGCGCCTTTCCACCGCGCAAGGCGGTGCCGCCGATCACCACTGCGGTGATGACCTGCAATTCCCAAAGTTGCCCCGTGGTCGGCGTGGCCGCGCCCAGACGGGGGATGTAGCAGATCGCCGCGATGGCCACGCAAATGCCCTGAATGACAAAGGCCATGGTGCGGACCCGTGCTACCGACACGCCGGAAAACCGCGCGACCTCGGCGTTCGATCCGGCGGCCATGCAGCGGCGGCCGTATTTCGTGCGGTACAGGATGAACGCCCCGATCAGCACAACGATCAGCGTCAGGATCACCGGAAAGGGGATGCCCAGCACATTGCCAAAGTAAACCGGGCGGTAAGGTTCACGCAGCGCGCGATCAATCGGAATGGACCCGCCATCCGACATCCAGGTGATCAGCGCGCGGAAAATCCCCATGGTGCCAAGGGTGGCGATGAACGGCTCGATCTTGCCCACCGTCACGATCAGCCCGTTCAGCAAGCCGCACAGCGCGCCCACTACCAGCCCGACACCCGCCCCGGCCAGAATGGCGTTTGCCCCCATTGATGGTTCCAGCCGGTTCATGGTCAGGATCATGATGCCGGTGACAAAGGCCATCATCGACCCCACGGACAGATCCAGCCCGCCGGACGATATGACAAAGGTCGCCCCCACCGCGATGATGGCGATAAAGGCAGACCGTGTCACCACATTGGCGATGTTCGTGCCGCTCAGAAAGCTGGAGTTCAGCATCACGCCCACCAGCACCACAATGGCCAGCGCAATGAACGGCCCCATGTCGGCCCAGCGAAAACGGCGCGGCGCGGCTGTGCCTTCGGTCAATACGGATGCAGTCATGCTGTTTTCCCTCCGGCCTGCGCCGATCCGCTGGTGGCGGCATAGACCACGTTCTGTTCGGTGACCTGACCACCCGTAAGCTGCGCCACAATGCGCCCTGCGCGCATCACCAGCACCCGGTCGGACAGGCCGACCAGTTCAGGCAGTTCGGATGAAATCACGATGCAGGCCTTGCCCGCCCGCACCAGCTTGTCGATGAAATCGTAGATCTGGCTTTTGTTGCCGATGTCGATGCCGCGCGTGGGTTCATCGATGATCACCACCGAAGGGTCGGTCATCATCACCTTGGCCAGCAGCAGCTTTTGCTGATTACCGCCCGACAACTGCCCCGCATCCAGATGCACTGACCGCACGCGGATATCATAGTCTGCCACCGCCCGTTCCAGCCCGGCCATTTCCTTGCGGCGGCCCAGCGTCAGGCGACCATGCACAACGTCCAGCGCCTGCAGTGTCAGGTTCGGGGCCAGCGGTTCATCCAGCAGCAGGCCTTTGCCCTTGCGGTCCTCGGTCAGGTAGACCAGACCCGCCGCCTGCCAGCCGCTGACCGACCGATGCGCAACGTCAGTGCCGTTCAGCGTGCAGCGGCCCTGCGCCGGGCGCAGGCCCATCAACCCCTCGAACAGTTCGGTGCGGCCAGATCCGATCATGCCGCCGATGCCCAGCACCTCGCCGGGATGCACGGCAAAACTGCCCAACACCGCGCCGTGATCGACGACAAGATCGCTGACTGTCAGCAGCGGATCATTCGTCGGGGCTGGGCGTTTGGGCGGATACAGCATATCCAGTTTGCGACCGACCATCAGCTCGGCCATGTCGCGCTGTGTCAGCCCGGCGGCGGGCCATGTGCCGATCATCCGGCCATCGCGCAGCACGGTGATGCGGTCGGCCAGCGTTTCAACCTCATCCAGCCGGTGTGAGATATACAGCACCGCCGCACCTTTTTCGCGCAGTCCCCGCACCACCGCCAGAAGGGCGGCCACCTCGTCATTGGCGAGAACCGCAGTGGGCTCATCAAAGATCACCACCTTGCGCGGCTCCAGCAGCGCGCGGGCGATCTGCACCAGCTGCCGCTGCGCAAGGGGCAGGCTGCCCACCCGGTCAGAGGGATGACAGCGCGCGCCAATGGCCGAAAGGATTGTGGCGGCCCGCCGGTTCATCTCGCGGTCGTTGACCATCAGGCCCCGGGTCAGTTCGCGGCCAAGGAACAGGTTTTCGGCAACCGACAGGTCACCCGCCAGCAAAATTTCCTGATGCACCAGCACCACGCCCGCCGCTTCGGCTGCGGCAGCATCGGCAAAGCTGACCCGGTGGCCTGCCATTTCCAGATGCCCGGTTGACGGCTGGACATGACCCGCCAGCAGCTTCATCAGGGTCGATTTTCCGGCACCGTTTTCACCGATGACCGCGTGAACCTCGCCCGGCCGGATATCCAAGGCCACATCCGACAGCACCGTGATCGGGCCATAGGCCTTACCCAGGCCTTCGGCGCGCATGGCCGTGGCAGGATCAGCAGTCCTGCTGGCAAAGGGGCCGGATATGGGCAAAGCCTGGGTCATCATCATTCAAAGGCAGACAGCAGACGGTCACGCGACCGCAGGATGTGTTCCCGCATGGCGGCCTCGGCGGCAGGGGCATCATCGGCGCGGAAGGCAGTCAGCAGGCTTTCGTGCTCTTCCAGGGCCTCTTGCGTGACGCGGGTGTGAAACATCAGGCGGAAGATGTGCAGGTGCACATGCTGGTTGAACAAGGTGAAGCGGATCACATCATTGCCGGCAATCTTCAGGATGGCATCGTGGAAATAGGCATCCGCGCGGGCAAAGCGGGAATAACGGCTGGTGCGGTCAACCGGGGCCTCGCCATGGCCCATATCGGCCGCCGCTTCTTCCAGCAGTTTCAGCGCGTCGGGCGTCATGTTCAGCGCCGCCAGCCGCGCGCCTTCGGGTTCGAGCAGCAGGCGAAAGGTGTACAGGTCGTCAAATTGCTTGCGCGTTAGCTGGGGGGCGGCGGAATAGCCGATCAGGTGTTCCTTGCGCACCAGACCCTCACGCTCCAGCCGCGACAGGGCTTCACGCACCGGGGTCTGCGAGACATTCAGATCGCGGGCAATGACATCAATCGGGATGCGGGCGCGCGGCGCGATTTCAAGCGACATCAGCCGTTCGTAGATGTTGTCATAAACACCATCGACCACGCTTGCCGGGCGCACGGATGCTGCCCTGTCTGTCGTCCGGTCCGCTGCGATTGCCATCTGTCCACCCTTTGCATCTTCGACTTGACACGTGGCAATGAGTCGCAAATATGGTATCAAATGTCAAACACAATATCATATACGATCTGATATAGGATTTGATGCGCGGATCGGTTAAGCTCGGAATAGCTGGCTTTTTCCGTACTACAGACCGGCGCGCACTGCTGAACGCCTGACCCATACGGGAGGAATTGGACAAGATGGAATACTTCGGCACGATCAGGGCTCCGCGCGAAATTCTGTTTGGCTTCGGGCAACGCCGTGCACTTGGCACCATTGCGCAACGGCTGGGAAAACGCGCTTTGGTGGTCACTGATGCGCGGCTTGCGGCGGATGCAGATTTCCACGCCATGATTGCCGATCTTGAAGGCTTGGGGAGTGTGGTGCGCGTGGAAGCCGGCACCCTGCCGGATGTGCCCGTCGGGTCCGCCATTGCCGCGGCCGAGGCGGCACGCGGCTTCAACCCCGATCTGGTGATCGCCATCGGCGGCGGCTCTTGCCTTGATATGGCCAAATGCGTCGCCCTGCTGCTGTCGCATGGCGGCAAGCCGCAGGATTACTATGGCGAGTTGAAGGTGCCCGGCCCGGTTCTGCCGCTGATCGCCATTCCGACCACCGCCGGAACCGGGTCAGAGGTGACGCCGGTGGCGGTGCTGTCCGATGCCGAGCGCAGCCTGAAAGTGGGGATCTCCAGTCCGCATCTGATCCCCGCCGTCGCCATCTGTGACCCTGACCTGACCCTGACCTGCCCGGCCAGCCTGACCGCGATTGCCGGGGCAGATGCGTTGACCCATGCGATAGAGGCGTTCACCGCGACCCGGCGCTCGGTGACGGACGGGTTGACGCAAGAGCGTGTGTTCATCGGCAAGAATGCCATTTCCGACCAGTTCGCACTGCGGGCGATTGCGTTGCTGTGGCAAGGGCTGGAAGCGGCCTGCACCGTCGGCACGGACCTGACCGCGCGCGCGCAGGTGATGCAGGGCGCGACCTTTGCCGGTCTGGCCTTTGGCGTTGCAGGCACTGGCGCGGCCCATGCGATTCAGTATCCGGTCGGGGCCCTGACCCATACCGCGCATGGGCAGGGGGTTGCCTGTCTGATGCCATGGGTGATGGACTGGAACCGGCCCGTGATCAGCCGCGAACTGGCGCAGATGGCCACGGCCATGGGGCTGGCGAGTGGCGAAGATGTGATCCCCGCGATCTCTGCCCTGTTCCGGCGCATTGGCATTCCGCCAACCCTGTCAGCGCTCGGTCTTGCGCAGGACCGGCTTGCATGGGTGGCCGAACAGGCCTGCGGCATCGAACGGCTCATCCAGAACAACGCCCGGCCCCTCGCCCGGGCCGACATGCTGCGCCTGCTGAACTCTGCCTTTGCGGGCGACCGCACTCTGATGGCCACCGCCTGACCCATCCTTGCAAGGACACACCATGCCCCTCGAATCTCCGACCCTGTCCGCGTTTTCAGACCCTAACCTGCATGCGCAGGGTCTTTTCATCGGCGGCGACTGGCTGCCCGGTGGCGGCATTCCGGTCATGAACCCGTCAAGCGCAGACCTTTTGGCCGAGGTGGCGGACGCCACCGCCGCCGACGCCTTGCGCGCTGTTGATGCGGCCGAAGCCGCTGCCGCCGGCTGGCGTGCCACACCACCCCGCCAACGCGCGGAAATCTTGCGCCGCTGGTTCACACTGATGACCGACCATGCCGAGGATCTGGCCCGCCTGATCTCGCTGGAAAACGGCAAGGCACTGACCGATGCGCGTGGCGAGGTCGCCTATGCCGCGGAATTCTTTCGCTGGTATGCCGAAGAAGCGGTCCGTATCGCGGGTGAATTCCGTCAGGCCCCGTCGGGTGCGCACCACATTCTGGTCGATCACGATCCCATCGGCATTGCCGTCCTGATCACCCCGTGGAACTTTCCCGCTGCCATGGCGACCCGCAAGATCGGCCCCGCGCTTGCGGCGGGTTGCACCGTGATCCTGAAACCGGCATCCGAAACCCCGCTGACTGCCTTTGCCATGGCGCGTCTGGGGGCGATGGCCGGTGTGCCTGCGGGTGTGGTCAATGTCATCACCACAAGCCAGCCCGGGCCGGTGGTGAACGCCATGCTGGCCGATCCGCGCGTGCGCAAGCTGTCGTTTACCGGATCGACCGGCGTGGGCCGCACCCTGCTGGCCGAGGCTGCAAAGACCGTGGTGTCGTGCTCGATGGAACTGGGCGGCAACGCGCCGTTTCTGGTGTTTGACGACGCCAATCTGGACGCCGCCCTCGATGGTGCGATGATCGCCAAAATGCGCAACGCGGGTGAGGCCTGCACCGCCGCCAACCGCTTTTATGTGCAGTCGGGGATTCACGATGCTTTCGTCGCGGGCCTGACGCAGCGCATGGCGGCGCTGAAAGTGGGGCCGGGAACCGACCCCGCCACACAGGTCGGCCCGATGATCACGACAAAAGCGGTCACCAAGATCGACCGGCTTGTGCGTCAGGCGGTGGCGGGTGGGGCCAGTGTCACCACGGGCGGCGCGCCGCTGCCCGGTTCGGGCTACTACTACCCGCCCACCGTTCTGGAAAACGTGCCCGAAGATGCCGAAATCGCCCATGAAGAAATTTTCGGCCCTGTCGCCCCGGTGTACCGCTTTGACACCGAGGCGCAGGCCATCAACCTTGCCAATGCCACTGAATACGGGCTTGCAGCCTATGTCTATTCGCGCGACCTTTCACGGGCGTTGCGGGTCGGCAAGGGGATTGAAACCGGCATGGTCGGCATCAACCGGGGCCTGATGTCAGACCCGGCCGCCCCGTTTGGCGGTGCCAAGCAAAGCGGGTTGGGGCGGGAGGGCGGCGTCACCGGGATCCTGGAATTTCTGGAACCGAAGTACTTCGCGGTCAATTTCTGAGGGGGCGCATGGCACAGGATCTGTACCGGAACCGCGATTTCATTCCGGATTTCGATGCGCTGATGGCTGAAATTGCGGCACGGTCCCATGAATTTGCCGCAGGGGTGACCGTGCAGGCCGATGTGGCCTATGGCCGGGAACCACGGGCGCGGATGGATATTCTGTTGCCCCCGACTCTGCGGAACGGCGCGCCGGTGCATATGTTCATCCACGGCGGCTATTGGCGGTCGGGAAACAAGGCCGACCATCACCTTGTCGCGGTGCCCGTTCATGCGGTTGGGGGGGTCGCCGTGATCGTGGGCTATGGCCTGCTGCCCGCCACCCGGCTGGGGCCTGTCGTGGCCCAGATCCGCCGTGCGGCCCAGCATGTGCTGGCGATTGCCCCCACGCTTGGGGCCGATCCCGCGCGATTTACCGTCAGCGGTCATTCCGCTGGTGCGCATCTGGCCAGCTACCTTGCCGCCCATGGCCCAAAAGATCCTCCTGCGCCCGAGTTTCCAGCGGTCCGCGCGATTCTGATGGTCAGCGGAATCTATGACCTGTCGGACATCCCCTCCAGCTTTCTGAAAGACGAGGCCGGTATGACCGCACAGGAGGCCAAAGACTGGTCGCCGCTGACCGCTGCACAACGGCCCGGACCTTCCAGAACCATCACCCGTGGCGCACAGGAAACCGCGCCGTTTCACGATCAGGCCCGCGCCTTCGCCAGCCTGCTCGACCACAATGGTCAGCCCTGCACCCTGCACGAAGAACCCGGCCTGAACCACCTGAGCATCCTGCTGGCGCTTGCCGATCCAACCAGCCGTCTGGGCGGTGATCTGGCGGCTATGATCTCGGGATCATAGCGAAAACCGGCTGTTGCACCCGTTACGACGCGCCAGAGTGAATCCGGTCGCCGGTCTTTGCGTCACACAGTGACGCCCTATGGTGAAGGGTGGCATTCCAGCTGCCTCAACGGGACGTCTGGTCTTCTGCCAACAGGCTGCGGAACCGCGCGATGCTGGTTTCAATGAACTGCCGCGCGATTTCTGTCGGCGGAATGCCATCGGTCACGGCGAAGGCGAAACGATGCAAAAGCCGTTCGCGCAGTGGCCGGATTTCGATGGGCAAATGGGCGAAGTCGCGCGCCATCAACTCGTTGACCAGCGTCACGCCAAGCCCGCGCGCGGCCAGCGCGCAGGCCGACTGCACGGAATGCGCCTCGACCCGCACCAGCGGGCGCATTCCGACTTCCCAGAACGCTTCGTCGATATCACGCCGGGGCAGGCGCATGCGGCCCAGAAGGATCAGCGGCACGGCGTGAAGATCACTGATCGAGACCTCCTTGCGGTCGGCAAGGGGGTGACCCCGCGGCATCACGCAAACGGTTGGTACTTCGATCACGGGCGTTGTATCCAGCCCCGAGCGCTGTGTCGGCATCCGCAGAAATCCGACTTCTGCCCGTTCATCCAGCACCATCCGCTCTATCGTGTCATAGGCCCCGGTGTGCAGCTCAACCTGAACCCGTTCATTGCGTTCAAGAAATTCTGCCAGAATGGCCGGCACGATCGATATGGTCAGGCTGGCCGGAAACGCCACGCGCAGCATCTCGGTCGCATAATTGCCGACCTTCAGCTCCGCCGCGCGCTGGGTCAGCCGCGCACCGTGGTCGACAAGCCCGGCGATTTGCGCCTGCAACAGCTGGTTTTCGCGCGTGGCAATCAGACGACCCCGGTCCCGCACAAAAAGCTGCAGGCCCAGATCCTCTTCCAGCTGCGCGATGCGGCGGCTGACGGCAGATTGCGACAGGCCAAGCGCCTGCGCGGCGGCCTGAGTGGTGCCCTTTTCAACCACGGCACGGAATGTCTCCAGAAGGCTCAGGTGCATCTATGCGAATCCATCATAGGGTAACCGGCAATCTTCATAGTCTTGCATAGTCGCGAATCGTTCTGCAATGTCGGATTGCAACGGGAAGGTAACACCCAAAATGGCATCCACTCTGACGTCGGCGCAGGCGCGTCAACGGATGGTCAGGACATGACCGTCTTTATCTTCCGGCGGCTGATTCAGGCAGTGATGGTGCTGCTGGTCACCTCGCTGATCGTGTTTCTGGGCGTCTATGCCATCGGTGACCCGCTGGAGATCTTGTTGCCGGGGGATGCCACAGCGGCAGAACGGGCACAGGTGGCGGCATCGCTCAACCTCGATGCGCCGTTGCCGGTGCAGTACTTCACCTTTCTCGGCTCGGCGCTGACCGGCGATTTCGGCAATTCGTTTGTCTTCAACCGTCCTGCGTTGACCGTTATCTTTGAACGTCTGCCCGCAACGCTGGAGCTGACGATTACCGCACTTGTGCTGTCGCTGGCGATCGGCCTGCCGCTCGGGCTCTGGGCGGGCACCCGACCGGGGACGGTGGTGGATGAAAGCGTGATGACCGGGTCCATCCTTGGCTTTTCGCTGCCGAATTTCTGGCAAGGCATGATGCTGGTGATGATTTTCTCGGTCTGGCTGGGCTGGCTGCCATCGACAGGGCGGGGCCAGACCGGCACGATCTTTGGCATCCGCACAAGTTTTGCCACATGGGACGGGTTTACCCATCTGATCCTGCCGGCCACAAATCTTGCGCTGGCCCAAATTGCGCTGGTGATCCGGCTGACGCGGACCGGCGTGCAGGAAACCATGCCGCTGGATTTCATCAAATTCGCCCGCGCGCGGGGCTTAAGCGAACGGCGTATCCTGTTCGTGCACGTGTTCAAGACCATTCTGATCCCCATTGTCACGGTCATCGGGGTTGAGTTCGGATCGCTGATTGCCTTTGCTGTGGTGACAGAGACGATCTTTGCATGGCCCGGCGTCGGCAAGCTGATCATCGATTCCATCAACGCGCTCGACCGGCCAGTGGTGGTGGCCTATATTCTGGTCATCGTTGCGATGTTCATCGCCATCAACTTCCTTGTCGATGTGCTGTATTCCCTGCTCGACCCGCGCATCCGGGGCCGGGCATGAGCGTGGCGTTGTTTTCAGGCGACACCATGTTTGCGCGTATCCTGCGCGGCATTGTTGCCAGCCCGAAGGCCACCGCGGCGGCGCTTGTCTGCGTGACCTTGATCGCGGCGGCGCTGCTGGCACCGCTGATCGCGCCGCAGAACCCCTATGACCTTGCGGCCATTGATTTCTTCGACGGTCGCCTGCCGCCGGGCAGTGAAAGCCTGTCGGGAATGACCTTCTGGCTGGGGACCGATACGCAAGGCCGCGATATGCTGTCTGCGATGTTGTACGGGCTGCGCACCAGCCTTGCGGTCGGCCTGACATCCGGGCTTCTGGCGCTGCTGGTCGGCACGACGCTTGGGCTGATCGCGGCCTACGCCGGTGGGCGTCTGGATGCCTTTATCATGCGGTTCGTCGATCTGATGCTGGGCTTTCCCACCATCCTTGTCGCGCTGATGATCCTTGTGGTCTTTGGGCAGGGCACGTGGAAGGTGATCCTTGCGCTGGTTTTCGTGCAATGGGCCTATTTCGCCCGCGCCGTCCGGGGGGCCGCGTTGGTTGAGACCGGCAAAGATTATGTCGAGGCCGCGCGCTGCCTTGGGCTGTCGCCCGCGCGTATTCTGGCGGCGCATATCCTGCCCAACTGTTTGCCGCCGCTGATCGTGATCGGCACCATTCAGGTGGCGAATGCTATTGCCGCCGAAGCCACGCTGTCATTCCTCGGGATCGGGCTGCCGATCACTGAACCTTCACTCGGGCTACTGATCGCCAATGGTTATCAGGTGATGCTGGCCGGGTTGTACTGGATGAGCGTCTATCCGGGGCTGCTGCTGCTTGCCATCGTGTTCTCGGTCAACATCGTCGGTGACCGGCTGCGCGAAGTGCTGAACCCGAGGCTGGAAACATGACCGCACCGTTGCTGAAGGTCGAAGGGCTGAAGACCTGGTTCGACACACCCAAGGGCATGGTTAAATCTGTTGACGGTGTCGATCTGGACCTGCGCCGGGGCGAGATTCTGGGGCTGGTCGGCGAAAGCGGATCGGGGAAATCCGTGACCGGCTTTTCGCTGATCGGGCTGGTGGACCCACCCGGCCGCGTGGTCGAGGGGCGGATCGAGTTCAACGGCGAAGACCTGCGCACGGCGTCCCCGGCACGGCTGCGGTCATTGCGCGGCGACCGGATCGCGATGATCTTTCAGGACCCGATGATGACGCTGAACCCGGTTCTGCGCATTGCCACGCAGATGATCGAGACCGTGCGCGCGCATCGCAACGTCAGCCATGCCGAAGCGCGGGCCCGCGCTGTCGAGGCGCTTGGCAAAGTGGGTATTCCGCGCCCGGCAGAGCGGATCGACGCCTATCCGCATGAATTTTCCGGCGGGATGCGGCAGCGCGTGGCGATTGCCATCGCGCTTCTGCACGAACCTGACCTGATCATCGCGGATGAACCCACAACGGCGCTGGATGTCACCATTCAAAGCCAGATTCTGGCCGAGGTGCAGAAGCTGGCGGCGGAAATGGGGATGGGGCTGATCTGGATCAGCCATGATCTTGGCGTCGTGGCCGCGCTCGCGCAGCGGGTGGCGGTGATGTATGCGGGCCGGATTGTCGAACGTGGCACCATTGACGAGGTGCTCGATACCCCCCGCCACCCCTATACCGCCGGGCTGATCGGCTCGACGCCGATGGCCAATGTGCGTGGCCAGCCGTTGCGGCAGATTCCGGGGTCGGCCCCACCGCCGCTTGGCCGCCCCGAAGGCTGCCCGTTCCGCCCGCGCTGCGCCCATGCGACCGAAATCTGCAAGACCGAACCGCAGGAAACCCTTGCCGGTGGCCATGGCTGGCGCTGTTTCCATCCGCTGCAGGATCAGGCCGGGGGGCGCATATGACGGATACACCTGCACCCGTGGCGCGCGCTGTTGCGGTTACCAAACAGTTTCAACGCAAGACCGATTTTGCCGACCGGCTGGCCATCCGGCTTGGCATAGCGTCACCGCCACCCGCCGTTCATGCCCTTGATGCCGTGGATCTGGAGGTGCGCAAGGGCGAGGTGGTGGGGCTGGTCGGCGAATCCGGCTGCGGCAAGTCTACGCTTGGCCGCGTGATCGCCGGAATGCTGCCGCCCACTGCGGGCCGGGTCGAACATGATGGCAAGGACATCTCGCAGCTTCGGGGACAGGCGGCGCGGGATATGCGCCTTGCGACGCAGATCATCTTTCAGGACCCGATGTCATCGCTGAACCCGCGCAAACGGGTGCGCGAGATTATCGGTGAAGCACCCCGTGTCCACGGCCTCGTGTCCCGCGCCAATACGCGCGCACTGGTCGAGGATCTGCTGGCACGGGTCGGGCTTGATCCGGCGATGGCGGATCGCTACCCGCACCAGTTTTCCGGCGGGCAGCGGCAACGCATCGGCATTGCCCGGGCGCTGGCGGTGAACCCCGATTTCCTGATCTGCGATGAAAGCATCGCAGCACTTGACGTGTCGATTCAGGCGCAGGTGATCAACCTGTTCATGCAGTTGCGGGCCGAACTGGGGCTGACGCTGCTGTTCATCAGCCATGATCTGTCAGTCGTGCGCCACATCTCGGACCGCGTGGTCATCATGTATCTGGGCCGGGTGGTGGAGGAAGCGCCGACCGATGCAATCTTTGACACGCCGCGACACCCCTATACCGAGGCACTGCTGCACGAAATACCGCGACTCGACCGGCGGGCCCGCAGCTTTTCGCCGGTGAAGGGCGAAATCCCTTCGCCCGTGAACCCGCCCTCGGGCTGCCATTTCCATCCGCGCTGCCCGTTCGCGATGGAGATCTGCAGCACCACTCGCCCGCCGCTGGTGGAGGTTGCGGCCAACCATCGTACCGCCTGCCACCTGAATGACGGACAGGGGCGGCTTCCGACTGACATCCAGATCCAGACACAAACCGAAAAGCAGGGAGAAGACCTATGACCTTCATGAAATCCGCCGCCCTTGTGGCGTTGCTGAGTGGAACGGCCTTGCCGGCCTATGCGCAGGATCTGACGATTGGCCGTTCCAGCGAGCAATCGTCGATTGATCCCCAGTTTTCGCGCACGGGCAACAACCAGATGACCTCGACCATGATTTTCGGGCGGCTGGTCGAGTTCGACTCGAACCTGCAGGTAAGCCCCGGACTTGCGGAAAGCTGGGAAAACATCGACCCCACCACGTGGGAGATCAAGCTGCGGTCAGGCGTGACCTTTCACGACGGATCGCCCTTCACCGCCGATGATGTGATCTTCTCGCTGGACCGCGCCGATGAAGTCCCGAATTCACCCGCGCCTTATACCGATCAGGTCTCTGCGGTGGCCAGCATGGAAAAGGTGGATGACCTGACCCTCCGCATCACCACCAACGCCCCGGCCCCCACCTTGCTGGAAGACATTGGCCGGGTGTTCATCATTTCGAAAGCTGCAGCCGAAGGCCGGGCGAGCGAAGATTTCATGACCGCAGACGTGGCCGTCGGCACCGGGCCCTACAAGTTCCTGTCGTGGACCCCGGGTGAGACGCTGGAACTGCAGGCCTATGACGGATTTTACGGCGATGCGCCGGAATTCAAGGATGTGCAGGTCCGCTTTATCTCGAACGATGCCGCACGGGTTGCGGCCCTGCTGTCCGGCGCTGTGGATGTGATTGACGCAGTGCCGCCGACCGACGTTGCCACGATTGAAAACAGCACCGGGTTCAAGGTTTACTCCGCGCAATCGGGCCGCATCATCTATCTGGGCCTGTCGATGCGGGGCGATACCGCGCCGGGGGTAACTGATCTGAACGGACAGCCATTGGCTGAAAACCCGTTCAAGGACGCGCGGGTCCGCAAGGCGGTGTCGCTGATGATCGACCGGCAGCTGATCGTTGACCGCATTCTCGGCGGTTCGGGGGTCGCTGCGGGGCAGCTTGTGCCTGACGTACTTGGCGGCCATGCCGCTGATGTCACGCCGGACCAGCCAGATCCGGATCAGGCCCGCGCCCTGTTGGCAGAAGCCGGGTATCCGGAAGGGTTTGGCATCACGATCTATTCGTCGAACGACCGCTTTCCGGGCGATGCCGATCTGGCGCAGGCGCTTGGCCAGATGCTGACGCGTGGCGGACTCAAGGTGAACGGGGTGCAGGTCTTCCCTTACAACGTCTATTCCAAGGCGGCGACGGCGGGCGATTATGGCGCCTTCGTCTTTTCGCTGGGGTCATCAACCCCGACATCGGGACCAAGCCTTCAGGCCCTGCTGCACACATATGACGCAGAGGCCGGGGTTGGGGCTTTCAACCGCGCCCGCTTCTCGAACGCGGAATTTGATGCGGCCATCAACGCCGCCAATCAGGAATTCGACGAAGCCACGCGCATCACCCTGCTGGAAGACGCCACCCGCCTTGTCTTTGCCGAAACTCCGGTGGTTCCATTGTACTGGCAGGTCATTCACTGGGGCATGAAAGACGGGCTGGAAATCTCGGCCGGCCTTTCCGAAGACACCCTGCCACAGGAAGTGCGGAGCGCGGAATGAACCTGCAGGTCGCCCTCTCGCCCGCAGAGCTGGTGGAAGACGGCATCGTCGTCCATCGCAATGTGATGATCCCGATGCGCGATGGTGTGCATCTTGCCACCGACATTTATCGCCCGGCGAAGGGTGGCCACCCGGTCGAAACACCGCTGCCGGTGATCTTCGAACGCACGCCATATGACAAATCAGGCACGCCGCGGACAGAATTGTCCGTGGCGCGCCCCACGGCCTATAGTCGGCCGGAACTGGCCCGATTGCTGGTGCGGGAGGGCTATGTCGTCATCTGGCAGGATTGCCGTGGCCGCTATGGGTCGGAAGGCACGTTCACGAAATATGTGAACGAAGCCGAAGATGGCTATGACTCCATGGTCTGGATCGACGCCCAGCCCTGGACCAACTCGCGCATCGGCACCATGGGACTTAGCTATGACGCGCATGTGCAGATTGCACTGGCCTGCCTGAACCCGCCCGGACTTGCCTGCATGGCGGTGGATTCCGGCGGCTTTTCCAATGCCTTCACCTGCGGCATCCGTCAGGGTGGCGCGCTGGAGATGAAGCAGGTGACATGGGCCTATAACCGCGCGATGGAAAGCCCGCTTGCCGCCGCCGATCCCGCCATCCTGCGCGCGATCGAGGCCGAGGATCTGGCCGGCTGGATGACCCGGACACCCTGGACCAAGGGCCGCTCGCCGGTGAAATGGGACCCGGATTACGAAGCCTATCTGCTGGACCAGTGGCTGCACGGCACCTTTGACGACTTCTGGAAAAAGACCGGGCTATGGGCGGCGGGACACTATGCCAGCTTCCCCAAGGTGCCGATCATTTTCATGTCGAGCTGGTATGACGCCTATGTGCAGACCACGCTGGAGAATTATACCGGGCTGAAAGGGGACGCCGAGCGGCCCTTGTCGCTGATCATGGGGCCATGGACCCATGGCGACAGGTCAGAGCGCGTTTTTGGTGACGTCGATTTCGGCGCAGCCGCCGTTTTTGACGGGCAGGTCGATAGCGACTGGCTGGCCTACCGGCTGAAATTCTTCGCCCGATGGCTCAAGGATGAACCGGAACGCGTGCTTGACGGACGGGTGCATCTGTTCGTGATGGGCGGCGGATCGGGCGGCAAAACCCCCGCCGGGCATCTTGACCATGGCGGCCGCTGGATTGAAACGACCGACTGGCCGGTGCCGGACGCAATGCCGATGACCCTGCATATGCGGGCGGACATGAGTCTTGGTGACGTTCCGGGCACGCAAGCGGTGCTGTCCTATGATTACGACCCACGCAACCCGGTGCCGACCATCGGCGGATCGCTGACATCGGGCGAACCGATCTTTGCCGGCGGCGGCTTCGATCAGGTAGAGGCAGAGGGCATCTTTGGCTGTACCATGCCGGGGATGCCGCTGACCGCAAGGCCGGATGTACTGAGCTTTGAGACGGCACCTTTGGAAAAGGACATGGTGATCGTTGGCCCGGTGACCGTGCGCCTGCGGGTTTCGACCGATGCGCCTGACACGGATTTCACCGCCAAGCTGGTGGATGTCTACCCGCCCTGTGCCGACTATCCGCGCGGCTATGCGCTGAACATCACCGACGGGATTTTCCGGGTGCGCTATCGCAAGGGGTTTGACGCGCCAGCGCCGGTTGCGGTGGATGAGGGGGCGTTCGACATCACCATTACCCCCTTTGCCACGGCCAACCGCTTTGCCAGGGGGCATCGGCTCCGGCTGGATATTTCATCGTCGAATTTTCCAAAATACGACATCAACCCGAACACAGGCGAGCCGGAAGGCACCTCACGCCGGACGCGCATCGCTGTGAACAGTCTGTATCTGGGGGAGGGGCAGGTAAGCTGTATCGAGCTGATGATATTGCCCGATCCGGCGGGATGACAGAGGCGCTGTCAGCCTTTTCAGGCTGCCAGTCTGCCTTCAGACAACAGTGATTTTCAGGTCACCGACGCCCGCGACATGACACTCCATCACGTCGCCGCGCACGACAGGACCAACCCCGGACGGCGTGCCGGTCATGATCACATCACCCGCTGCCAGTTCAAAGAAATCCGACAGATACGAGATCATTTCCGGCACTTTCCAGATCATCTGGTTCAGATCCCCGGTCTGTTTTACCGCGCCATTGACTTTAAGCTGGACCAATCCCGCAGCGGGATGGCCCACATCTGACACCGGACGCAAAGCGCTGACCGGGGCCGAGCCTTCAAAGGCTTTGCCAATTTCCCACGGGCGGCCCATTTCCTTGGCCACGCCCTGAAGATCGCGCCGCGTCATGTCCAGCCCGACCCCGTAGCCAAAAACGTGATTCAGAGCTTTATCCGGCGCAATAGTCTTGCCGCCCGATTTCAGCGCGACAATCATCTCGATCTCATGATGCACGTCGTTGGTCTGATCGGGATAGGGGAAAGTGTTGCCTGTGGTCAGATTGTCGGGGTTTTTCTGAAAGAAGAACGGCGGTTCGCGGTTGGGATCGTGGCCCATTTCGATCGCATGGGCGGCATAGTTGCGACCGATGCAATAGACCCGCCGAACGGGGAACAGCGCGTCAGACCCCTCAACTGGAAGGGTCACGAGGGGCGGTGGATTGAAAGCATAGTCTGACATGGCGACACTTTGTTGTTCGGCGGCTTCTTGGTCACAGATTGCGGCCTGCAAATCAATCAGGTTCATTCCGGCGCAGGCGCCCGCGCACGGCGGCGCTTCAGGGCTCTGTTGAGGCGATTGCCAGGATGCGCCTAAAATTGGCCGTGCAGCAAAGGCCGGGCGTGACGTGCCCGCCGCATGCTGCTAACCCAAGGTCACAATATCCGCACCACAACAAGACAGGTTCACGCCATGGCCAATTCCACTCCCGACATCATCTACACCAAGGTTGACGAAGCGCCGCAGCTTGCTTCGGCCTCGCTCTTGCCGATCATCCGGGCCTTTGCGTCTGCAGCGGGCGTTTCCGTGGGGGTCAAGGACATCTCGCTTGCAGGCCGGATCATTGCCGCGTTTTCGGACCGGCTGACAGCGGCGCAAAAGCAGCCCGATGATCTGGCAGAACTGGGAGAGCTGGTAAAAACGCCGGATGCCAATGTCATCAAACTGCCCAATGTCTCGGCCTCTGCCCCGCAACTGATCGCCGCGGTCAAGGAATTGCAGTCGCAGGGCTACGACATTCCCGACTATCCCGAAGATCCGCAGACCGCCGAGGAAAAAGCCGCACGCGCCCGGTTTGATGCGATCAAAGGCTCTGCCGTGAACCCGGTCCTGCGCGAAGGCAACTCTGACCGCCGCGCAGCGGTTGCGGTCAAGAACTACGCAAAAGCCAATCCGCATTCGATGGGCAAATGGTCGGCAGACAGCAAGACCTGCGTCTCCACCATGACCTCGGGCGATTTCCGGTCGAATGAAACCTCGGTCACCCTGACCGAGGCGCAGGCCGGAGCGGCCCGGATTGAGCATGTGGCCGCAGATGGCACGGTGACCGTGCTCAAAGACAAACTGTCCTACCCCGCCGGGACTGTGGTGGATGCGACGTTCATGTCGGCCAAGGCCCTTGATGCGTTTCTGGCCGAACAGATCGACGCGTCAAAGCAGATGGGGGTGCTGTTTTCCATCCACCTGAAGGCCACCATGATGAAGGTCTCTGACCCGATCATTTTCGGCCACGCGGTCCGTCAGTTCCTGAAACCCGTATTCGACGCGCATGGCCCGGCCCTTGCCGCCGCCGGGGTTGATGCCAATTCCGGCCTTGGCGCGATGCTTGAACGCGTGGCCGAGATGCCGGACGGCAAGGCCATCGCCGACCAGATCCATGCGGTGATCGCCGAGCGCGCGCCGATGTATATGGTCAACTCCGACCGGGGCATCAGCAACCTGCACGTGCCGTCGGACGTGATCATCGATGCGTCGATCCCGGCGCTGATCCGGGCGGGCGGCAAGGGCTACGGCCCTGATGGCAAGGCTGCCGACACCAATTGCGTGATACCCGACAGCAGTTATGCCCCGGTTTATGACGAGACGATCCGGTACTTCAAGGAAACCGGTGCGCTTGATCCGTCAACGGCGGGAACGGTGCAGAACGTCGGTCTGATGGCGCAGAAGGCCGAAGAATACGGATCACACCCGACCACCTTCCTGATCCCTTCGGACGGCACGGTCCGGATGGTGCTGGAAAACGGCGATATCATCCACCAGCATAGCGTTGAGGCCGGCGATATCTGGCGGGCCGCTTCCACCCGCAAAGCCCCGATTGAAGATTGGGTCACCCTGGCCATTGCACGCCAGAAGGCCGAAAACTGTCAGGCGATCTTCTGGCTGGATGAGACGCGGGCACATGACGCCCAGCTTATCGCCTATGTCAAACCCCTGCTGGCAGCGGCGGGTGCGGCAGACAGGTTCCAGATCCTTGCCCCGCGCGAAGCGACGCGCCTGTCGCTGGAAACCATCCGCAAGGGCGAAACCTCGATCGCGGTCACCGGCAACGTGCTGCGCGACTATCTGACCGACCTGTTCCCGATTCTGGAACTGGGAACCAGCGCCAAGATGCTGTCGATCGTCAAGCTGATGAACGGGGGCGGCATGTTCGAAACCGGTGCCGGCGGGTCGGCCCCCAAGCATGTGCAGCAGCTGGTTGAGGAAAATCACCTGCGCTGGGACAGCCTTGGCGAATTCTGCGCACTGGGGGAAAGCCTGAAGTTTCTGGCGGATGCCAAAGGCAACGCCAAGGCGCGCGTGCTGGGCGATGCGGTGGATGTGGCCACTCAGGGCGTGCTGGATCACAACCATTCGCCGCAGTACAAGGTGGGCCAGAAAGACAACCGCGACAGCCACTTTTACTTTGCGCTGTACTGGGCCCGCGCTTTGGCCGAACAGACTGCGGACGCAGAGCTTGCCGCGCATTTCGCGCCAATCGCTCAGGCGCTGACCGAAAATGAGGCGGTAATCGTTTCAGAACTTGCTGCCGCACAGGGCGCGCCGGCAGATTTGGGCGGATATTACCACGCCGATGAGCAGAAGGTCGCCGCCGTTATGCGCCCTTCGGCCACCTTCGTCGGCATCATCGGCTGATACCATTTGGCAGGGCCTGAACAACGGGCCCTGCCGTTTTGTCTCGCGTCTCCAGCGCGTGATCCGCGACTGTCTGCGACAGACTTCAGTGGTTGTGCCGGGGCAAAGTCCCACTGATGCGCACAAACTTTTCGGCCCCTTCAATGGTTGCCCCCTCGACAAGCTGGGTGACCGTGGCCCGGTAAATTTCCTGCCATGGTGTGGCCGAGGCGGGAACGGCGGGAATCCCTTCTTTCATCCGGCTGGCAATCTCGTCAGGCTCTACCAGCATATCACAGCGCCCTGCATTCAGGTCGATCCGGATGCGGTCGCCGGTGCGCAGCCAGGCCAACCCGCCGCCCGCCGCGCTTTCGGGTGAGGCGTTCAGGATCGACGGGCTGTCCGCCGTGCCCGATTGCCGTCCGTCGCCGATGGTGGGCAGGCTGGTGATGCCGCGCTGGATCAGGCGATCCGGCGGCTGCATGTTCACCACCTCGGCAGAGCCGGGCCAGCCAAGCGGCCCGGCACCCCGGATCACCAGAATGGAGCGCTCATCAATCTCCAGCGCGGGGTCGTTGATGCGGGCGTGGTAATCGGTTGATCCGTCAAAGACAAAGGCGGTGCCCTCGAACACGCCTTCGCGCCCCGGTTCGGACAGGTAGCGGGCGCGGAACTCTTCTGAAATGACGCTGGTCTTCATGATCGCAAAATCGAACAGGTTGCCGCGCAGCACCAGAAAGCCCGCCCGCTGCATCATCGGTGCGTCAAAGGGGCGGATCACCTCGCGGTCGGTCGCTTCGCGCCCGTCCAGATTGGTGGCCATGCTGGTGCCTGTCACGGTGGGGCAGGTGCCATCCAGCAGCCCGGCCTGCAGCAACTCCCACATCACCGCAGGCACACCCCCCGCGCGGTGAAAGCGCTCGCCCAGATAGGCCCCGGCTGGTTGCACATTGGCCAGCAGCGGCACGTCATAGCCGTGGGTCTGCCAGTCCTCGGGGTGCAGTTCTGCGCCTGCATGCCGCGCCATGGCCATCAGATGCGGTTGCGCATTGGTCGAACCACCAATGGCAGAGTTCACCCGGATCGCATTCAGGAACGCCGCCCGTGTCAGGATCTTCGATGGGCGCAGGTCTTCGCGCACCAGTTCCACCGCCCGCAATCCGGTGCGATACGCCACCTGCCCGCGTTCGCGGTAGGCCGCCGGAATGGCAGCGCAGCCGGTCAGCGACATGCCAAGCGCCTCGGCAATGGCGTTCATGGTTGAAGCCGTGCCCATCGTGTTGCAATGCCCGATCGATGGGGCGGAATCGAGGGCGGTCTGCAAAAACTCCTCCCGCGTGATCTCGCCCGCCGCAAACTTCCGGCGGGACTGCCAGATCACCGTGCCGGACCCGACCAGCCGCCCTTCGTGCCAACCATCCAGCATCGGCCCGCCAGACAGAACGATGGCCGGAATATCCACCGTTGCGGCCGCCATGATGGCCGAAGGCGTGGTCTTGTCGCAGCCGGTGGTCAGCACAACCCCGTCGAACGGATAGCCGTAGAGCAGTTCAACCAGCCCCAGATAGGCCAGATTGCGGTCCAGCGCAGCGGTGGGGCGTTTGCAGTTCTCAAACAGCGGATGCGAGGGAAATTCGATGGCAATGCCGCCCGCGTCGCGGATGCCGTCGCGCACCCGCTTGGCCAGATCCAGATGGTGGCGGTTGCACGGGTTCAGGTCGCTGCCCGACTGCGCGATGCCGATGATCGGCCGGCCAGAGCGAAGTTCTTCGGGCGTTGTGCCATAATTCATGAACCGCTCCAGATACAACGCGGTCATATCGGCATGATCGGGATTGTCGAACCAGTCCTGTGAGCGAAGACGGCGGGGCGACGGGTCGGTCATGATATGTCCTTGATCTTAAACAGGGTCGGTTCATTGCGGGTGGCAGTCAGGGGGCGCTGGCCCTTACGTCTGCCCCTCCAGCTCATCCTCGATATGGGCGCGGATGATCTGGTCAAAGCTGTCCTCGGCGGTAAAGCCCAAGGCGCGGGCGCGTGTGGCCTCGAACCCGGGGGCCCAGCCTTCGCACATGCGGGTGATGGTGGCATCGGGTTCGCGGCGGATCAGGGCCACGGCACTTTCCCCCGCGACGCGGTGCAACGCGTCGATCTGTTCGCCCACCGTCGCGCTCAGGCCCGGCATCGACAGGTTGCGTCGCGGCCCCACCGCTGCCAGATCCATCGTCGCCGCATGGATCATGAACCCCACGGCAGAGCGCGGCGAGGTGTGCCAGTGCCGGATGCTGTCCGGCACCGGCAGGATGGCGGGTTTGCCCACCAGGGGTTCGCGCAGGATGTTCGAGAAAAAGCCCGACGCCGCCTTGTTCGGGGTGCCGGGGCGAATGCAGATCGTGGGCAGGCGGATGCCGATGCCGTCGAAGAACCCGTGGCGGGAATAGTCGGACAGCAACAGCTCACAAATCGCCTTTTGGGTGCCGTAACTGGTCAGCGGGGTGGTGTGAAACGCATCCGGAATCGGGAACGGCAGCGGCGCACCCATCACCGCGATGGACGACGCAAAGACCACGCGGGGGAAGTAGCCCTCGGCCAGATGCGCGCGCCGGATGGCGTCAAACAGATCGCGCGTGCTGTCCAGATTGATGCGGTAGCCCTTTTCGAAATCGGCCTCGGCCTCGCCCGAAACGATGGCCGCCAGATGAAAGATGATGTCCGGCCGTGCGTCGACCAACCGCTGGGCGGTGCCGGGTGCCGACAGATCGGCGCTCAGCGCGTCAACATTGCCGGCGAACCCGGCGGGCGCTTCCGGCACGATGACATCAACCAGTGTCAGCGCAGAGACGTCGCGCCCCGCCAGACCGTCGCGCACGAGCCGCGAAGTGACCTTGCGGCCCAGCATGCCAGCGGCACCAGTGATCAGAATATGCATCGTCTGTCCTCCGTGGGGTCTTATGCAGATATCCACCCTCTTGAGTTCGTATGATTGTCTGATAACCTGAAAACATCAAGGGAAGAGAAATCTGATGATGATCCGCGCAAAGAGTGAGGCCCAGCCACGACAGCTGACCAGAAGAGCACCGAGATGAGCGGGGCGCTGAACCAGATCAGCCGCACCGAACATCTGCCCGCCCGGATTGCGGCCCAGTTTGCGCGGCAGATTCAGGAAGGGGACCTGAAACCGGGCGACAAACTTCCCACCGAAAATGAGATGTCGAAGACCTTAGGCGTCAGTCGCACGGTCATTCGTGAGGCCATCGCGCAACTGCGCAACGAAGGCATGATCGAAACGCGTCAGGGCGTTGGTGCGTTCGTGATTGATCGCCCGACCCGTCATATCCGGCTTGATGACCGCCGCCGGATGGACCCGCACGGATTTCGCGACCTGTTCCAGCTGCGCGTTCCTTTGGAAATAGAGGCTGCGGGGTTGGCCGCAACCTATCACAACGCGGAACACCTGCGGCTGCTGGATGCGGCATTGCAGCGGATGAATGTGACGGATGACGGGGCTGGCGACGGTATTGTTGCGGATCTTGATTTTCACCGCACCATCGCGGCGGCGACCGGAAACGATTACTTCGTGCAGTTTCTGGGCGCGGTGTCGGACCGCATCCTGCAGACCATCGTCGAATCGCGCGAACGGATCCGGCTGACGGAAATCGTGGCCATCGTGAACCGAGAGCATACGGAACTGCGCAATGCCATTGCCGCCCGCGACCCGGTGCGGGCGCGCGCCGCGATGCGGGCCCATATGGTCGGATCGACCGAGCGCATTGCGCTACGGCTGGAATTCTATCTGTGACCGCTGACCGCCGTTTGCCGAAAAGATTCGGTAGACAGGCCGGAGTCGTCTCAAGTAGGGTTTAGTCATCATGTTGTCTGACATCGTCAGGCCATCCGGTGCTGGAGGCGCCGGTACGAATGGGAGAGACTGAATTGATTTCACTGCACGCTCTGGGCGCTGCCGCGCTGCTGCCCGATGATGCCGCAAGCGCAACCCTGGTTGGCCGGGTCTGGTCGGACCGGCAAGGCGGGCCGTGCCCGGTTGTGCTTCGGGATGGGACTGTGTTCGATCTGACCGGCGTTTCGGCCACCATGTCGGGTCTGCTGGAGCGCGATGACCTGCACGCCGTTCTTGGCACCGACGGGCTGACCGACCTTGGCCCGCTCGATGGGTTTCTGGATGGCAGTGCGGGGCATCTGCTGGCCCCGGTCGACCTGCAGGCGATCAAGGCGGCCGGGGTTACCTTTGCCGACAGCATGCTGGAACGCGTCATCGAAGAGCAGGCCCGTGGCGATTCTGCCCGCGCGGCAGACGTGCGGGCGCGGCTTGCCCCGGTGATCGGTGACAGCCTGCGCGGCGTAAAGGCAGGGTCCGAAAAGGCTGGGCAGGTCAAGGCGCTGCTGCAGGATATGGGCCTGTGGTCGCAATATCTGGAAGTGGGCATCGGCCCGGACGCCGAGATTTTCACCAAGGCGCAGCCGATGTCGTCTATGGGCTGCGGCGATCTGGTCGGCATTCACCCGATGTCGGAATGGAACAACCCGGAACCAGAGGTGGTGCTGGTCATCCGTTCGGACGGTACCGTTCTGGGCGCAACGCTGGGCAATGACGTGAACTTGCGTGATGTCGAAGGGCGGTCGGCGCTGTTGCTGGGCAAGGCCAAGGACAACAACGCATCCTGCGCCATCGGGCCGTTCATCCGCTTGTTCGATGCCGGGTTCACGCAAGATGATCTGGACCGCACAACGGTATTGCTGCGGGTTGAAGGGCAGGACGGGTTTGTCATGACCGGCGAAAGCCCGTTGCAGGCCATCAGCCGCACCCCGGTGGATCTGGTGGGCCAGCTGCTGAACCGCTCGCATCAGTACCCTGACGGGGCGGTGCTGTTTCTGGGCACAATGTTTGCGCCCGTGAAGGACCGGCGCGGTGTGGGCCAAGGCTTTACGCATGAGGTCGGCGACCGGGTCGAAATCGCCTCGCCCCGCCTTGGGCGGCTGGTCAATTGGGTGGACCGGACCGACCGCTGCCCGGAATGGACCTTTGGCACCCTCGCCCTGATGCAGAACCTGATGGCACGCGGTCTGGGCGAAAGGCTGTAAGATGACACGGGCGTCGTGGCTCTTCTTCCGGTTCCTGGATATCCTGCTTGCCCTGTTGCTGGCGGGCATGGCGCTGATGGTCTTTGTCAACGTTGTCATGCGCTACACGATGAATTCGGGCTTCCCGCTTTCGGACGAGCTGTCACGCTTTGCCTTTGTCTGGCTGACGTTTATCGGCGCGGTCGTGGTCTATCACCATCGTCAGCACATGGGGATGGAAACTGTGGTGGCGCAATTCGGTCACCGTGGCCGGCTGGTGCTGATGGGGATGTCAGACCTGATGATCCTCGGCTGTGCGGTTGTGCTGACGCATGGCACCTGGAAACAGCTGCCGATCAACGCGTCGATGAGCGCGCCGGTCTCTGGCCTGTCGATGGCCTGGGTCTACGGGATCGGGCTGTTTACTGGCACCGGAATTGTGCTGATCACACTGGAACGGCTTTTCCGCCTGACCTCCGGGCGCATGACCCAAGCTGAAATCCGCGGATTCGGTGGCGAGATGGAGGATCTTTACGGCACCAGTGGCAAGGTCAAGGCGGGGGAGCGCGGCGAATGACCCTTCTGGTCTTCATCGTATCGCTTCTGGGGGCGATGACCATTGGCGTGCCGGTGGCCTTTGCGCTGATCTTCTGCGGCGTGATGCTCATGACCTTCATGGGCATGTTCAATACCCAGATCATCGCCCAGAACATGCTGATCGGTGCCGATACGTTTACCCTGCTGGCCATCCCCTTCTTCATCCTTGCGGGAGAGCTGATGAATGCAGGCGGGTTGTCCAAACGCATCATCGAATTTGCGATTACCTGCGTTGGCCACATCCGGGGCGGGCTTGGTCTGGTTGCGATTATCGCGGCGCTCATCATGGCCTCTATTTCCGGGTCGGCTGCGGCGGATACGGCCGCGCTGGCCGCGATCCTGATTCCGATGATGGCGAAGGCGGGCTATAACGTGCCGCGTTCAGCAGGGCTGATCGCGGCGGGCGGGGTGATTGCGCCGGTGATCCCGCCGTCGATGGCCTTCATCATCTTTGGCGTTGCCGCCAACGTTTCCATCTCACAGCTGTTCATGGCGGGCATCGTGCCGGGCATGCTGATGGGCATTTCGCTTGTGGTGACCTGGCTGATCGTGGCGCGCAACGACAATGTCGAAACATTGCCAAGGGTCGGATGGGCCGAACGAGGGCGCGCGTCTGGCAGGGCGATCTGGGCGCTCGGCATGCCGGTCATCATTCTGGGCGGCATCAAGATGGGTGTCGTGACGCCGACCGAAGCTGCGGTGATCGCCGCCTTTTATGCGCTGTTCGTCGGCATGGTCATCTACCGCGAGCTTAAGATTTCCGACCTGCTTGGCGTGCTGATCGCAGCCGGGCGCACCACGGCGGCGATCATGTTTCTGGTCTGCGCGGCATTGGTGTCCGCATGGCTGATCACGGCGGCCAACATTCCGAATGAAATCATCGGCTATATCGAGCCGCTGATTGAAAGCCCCAGAGTGTTGATGCTGGTTCTGATGCTGCTGATCCTTGTGGTTGGCACCGCACTTGATCTGACGCCGACCATTCTGATCCTGACGCCGGTGCTGATGCCGATCGTCGCCAAGGCCGGGATCGACCCGGTCTATTTCGGGGTCATGTTCATCATGAACTGCTGCATCGGCTTGCTGACGCCGCCGGTGGGCGTGGTGCTGAACGTGGTGAGCGGCGTTGGCCGGGTGCCGCTTGGCAAGGTTATCCGGGGCGTATGGCCATTCCTGATCGCCCAGATTCTGGTGATCCTGTTGCTGGTGGCGTTCCCCAGCATCGTGATCATTCCGGCAAGATGGTTCTATTGACGACAATCCTAGGGAGGAAACTATGAAACATTCTACACTGAAAACAGCGCTTTTCCTGACAACGGTCATTGCGGCGGCCAGCCCGGCCTTCGCCCAGTTCACCGAGCGGACATTCCGCGTCTCGAACGGGATCAACGAGGATCATCCGGTTGCTGTCGGCATGCAGGCCATGCAGGTCTGTCTGGACGAAAAGACCGGCGGCATGATGAAGATGCAGGGCTTCTGGGGCGGCGCACTTGGCGGTGACCTGCAGGCGACGCAAGCCGTGCGCAGCGGTCTGCAAGAGGCGGTTGTCACCTCATCCTCGCCGCTGGTCGGCATGGAACCGGCGCTTGGCGTGTTTGACCTGCCGTTCCTGTTCCGCACCCCGGAAGAAGCCTATGCCGTCATGGACGGCCCATTTGGCGAAAACCTGAACGAAAAGCTGGATGCGGTCGGACTGGTCAACCTGGGCTACTGGGAAAACGGCTTCCGCAATATGTCCAACTCGCAGCGGCCCATCGAGACATGGGAAGATTTCGAGGGCATGAAGGTGCGGGTGATGCAGAACAACATCTTCCTTGATACCTTCTCGAACTTCGGGGCCAACGCCACGCCGATGTCCTTTGGCGAAGTGTTCTCGGCGCTGGAAACCAAGGCGATTGACGCACAGGAAAACCCCTATGTGACCATCGACACCTCGAAATTCTACGAGGTGCAGTCCTACATCAGCGAAACCCGGCACGCCTATACGCCGTTCCTGTTCCTGTTCTCGAAGGCAATCTTCAACACCTATTCGCCAGAAGAGCAGCAGGCTTTGCGCGATTGCACCATTGTCGGGCGCGATGTCGAACGGGCGGCAATTCAGGAGCTGAACCTGAAATCGCTGGCCAAGATGGAAGAGGCCGGGCTGAAGTTCAACACCATCTCGGCTGAAGATCAGGCTGCAATGCTGGAAAAGTCGCAGGTCGTTTACGAAAAGCACAAGGCTGCCATCGGTGAGGATGTTGTCGATCAGGTTCAGCAGATTCTGACCGAGTTGCGCGCAGCCCAGTAACCTGAGCAAGCGTGAGTGGTTTTCACTGACCGGGCGCCCGGGGGCCGATATCGGCCTCCGGGCGCCTGAATGACTGCGGGGCCGTGAAATGAAGACGAGACTGACCGGCAACATGGCCGGTGCGCTGCTGATGCTTCTGGGCATGGCGGCCTTTGCCGGAAATGATGCCATCGGCAAATGGCTGGTGGCCGATTACGGCGTGGCGCAGGTGATTTTGCTGCGGTCGCTGGCGGCGTTGCTGATCATGGCACCGCTGATCCTGCGCGGTGGCCGGGTGATGGACCGCATCCGGTCGGCCCCACGCCCCGGCTTGCAGGCGCTGCGCGCGATGTGCGCGACGGCTGAAGTGTTCTGCTTTTACGCGGCGGTGTCTTACATGCCTTTGGCCGATGTCATGGCGTTCTGGATGGCGGCGCCGATCTATGTCGTGGCAATCTCGCCTTTCCTGTTGGGCGAACGCGTTGGCAAACGCACCTGGATGGCGGTTGCCGTTGGTTTTGTCGGCGTGCTGGTCCTGCTTGCCCCCTCGCTGCAGATTTCCGGGTGGGGGGCGGTCTATGCCCTGCTGGGCACGGCCACCTTTGCCGCGATCATGGTTCTGGGACGGTCGCTTCGCGAAACGGCAGATCGTGATCTGGTGCTGTTCCAGCTTGCGGCGGCGGGACTTGCCGGGCTGGCCTTCGCGCCGTTTGACTGGCAGCCGGTGCAGTCCGGGGTTGATCTGGCGCTGCTGTTTCTGCTGGGGGTGGTGGCGACTGCGGCACATATGCTGGTGACCCGCGCGCTGAAACTGGCGGATGCCTCTGTCGTGGCCCCGCTGCAATATTCGCTGCTGGTCTGGGGTGTGGTATTCGGCTTTCTGGTCTTTGGTGATGTGCCTGCGCCGGCGATGCTGGTCGGCGCGGTGCTGATTGTGGTGTCAGGGCTGATCGTGCTGCGCCGCTGATCCGGCAGCCAGTTGCCTAGCCGAAAGGCATTTCGGCTGAGGATGACGGGGCGCAGAACCAGACCGGGCCGTCATTCGACATGAACACAATGTCTTCCAGCCGCACACCACATTCGCCGTAAACACACAGCATCGGCTCGATGGAAAAGCACATGCCCGGCTCCAGAACCGTGTCGTTGCCCGCCACGATCCATGGCTCTTCGTGCAGTTCCAGCCCAAGCCCGTGCCCGGTGCGGTGCGGCAGGCCCGGAACCTGATAGCCGGGGCCGAAACCGTCGGCGATCAGCGATCCGCGCGCCGCCGCATCGACCGAGGCGCAGGTCGCCCCCGGCAGCATTGCCGCCGCGAACCCGGCCATCTGAGCCCGGTGCTCACAGTCCCACAGATGGCTTTGCCGGGCGGTCGGCGTGCCGAAGACATAGGTCCGGGTGATATCGGATTGATAGCCATGCAGGCTGCCGCCCAGATCGACCAGCACCATATCGCCGGGGGTCAGGCTTTGCGCATAGGGCACGCCGTGCGGATAGGCCGTCGCCTCGCCGAACTGCACGGCGACGAACACCGGGGTCAGACCCAGCGCGCGGTGTGCTGCGTTGACAAAATCCGCCACCTCACGCGTGGAAATACCGGGCCGCAATCCGGCATGCACCGCCTTGTGCACGCGGTAGCTTGCCTCCATCGCCGCCTGCAAGATCGCTAGCTCTGCGGGGGATTTCCGGCAACGTTGTGCCGCGATCAGATCCTGCGCCGAACGCACCGCCAGATCGGGCAGCGCCATCACGCGATGGGCAAAGCCGAAGCGCATGCCGGGGTCCAGCGCGATGCGGCCTGTTGCGCGCGCTGCGATGAGCGCGAACGGGTCTTCATCTTCTTCCCACACCGCAATCTCACCGGGCAGTTGCAGCAGGGTTTCCAGCTTTGGCCGTTCAAAGTTCGGTGTCACATAGGTCAGGGTGCCATCCGCCAGCACCAGCGCCCCGTGCAGCCGTTCTGACGCGTGCAGCGTAAGCCCGGTGTAATAGGTCAGCGATGCCGTCGTATCCAGCCACACCGCAGCAATCCCCTGCGACCGCATTGCCTGCGCCAGCCCCGCCACCCGCGCGGAGAACTCGGCCGCGCTGATCGCGGGCACATCCACTGGGCGGAAGCCCGCCAAAGCCGTGTCGTAATCGGTCATCTGCGCCGCTCCTGTCGTTTGGGTATTCAGACCGGCGCGGCCAGTCGCGCGGCCTTGCGCCGTTCCACCCGCGCGCGGATTGCATCGACATCGGTGACCGGCGTCGCCGCGAACAGCGACCTTGTATAGGCGTGCTGCGGGTCGGCAAACAGCGCCTCGCGCGTGCCCTGTTCCACCGCGACCCCTTTGGAGATCACCATCACATCATCGGCAATGTAGCGCACCACCGACAGGTCGTGGCTGACGAACACGTAAGTGAGGCCAAATTCATCCTGCAGATCGGCCAGCAGGTTCAGCACCTGCGCCTGCACCGACAGGTCCAGCGCCGACACCGGCTCGTCCAGCACCAGAAGCTGCGGATTCAGCATCAGGGCCCGGGCAATCGCGATACGCTGGCGCTGACCACCCGAAAACATATGCGGATATCGGTTGAAATGTTCCGGCTGTAGCCCGACCTTTTTCAGCATCGCCTCGGCCCGGTCGCGCCGTTCGGTGGCGGGATAATCGGTGTTGATGACCAAAGGCTCCATCAGCACATTGCCGACCTTCTGGCGCGGGTTCAGGCTGCCATAGGGGTTCTGGAACACCATCTGCACCTTGGACCGCAGCGCCGGAGTTGGGCGCTTGCGGCTGATGTCCACAGCCTCACCATCAATCAGCAGTGTGCCGCTGGTCGGCGCGTCGATCAGCGCGATGATCCGGGCCAGCGTCGATTTACCCGAGCCGCTTTCGCCGACGATGGCAAGGGTTTTGCCCTTTTGCACGCTGAAATCAATGCCGCGCAACGCGCGCACCTCGCGCCCGCCCACGAACATGCTGCCCGGCACATAGTAGTCTTGCACAATGGCGCGGCCCTCGACGACCGCAGTGGTTTTGGCTTCTGTCATGGCGTCACCTCCGGCACGAAGAAGTCTGAGACTGTGGGCAGCCGGTCGCCGGTCGCATGTTCCGGCAACGCGGACAAAAGCGCGCGGGTATAGGCGTGCTGCGGATTTTCAAACAAAGACAGCACATCGGCCTCTTCCATCTTGCGGCCCTTGTACTGCACCACCACCCGGTCTGCGGTTTCGGCCACCACCCCCATGTCATGCGTGATCAGAATAAGCGCCATGCCATAATCTTCCTGCAACGCCATCAACAGATCGAGGATCTGTTTTTGAATCGTCACATCCAGCGCCGTCGTGGGCTCATCCGCGATCAGCAGGCGCGGGTTTGACGCAATGGCAATGGCGATCATCACCCGCTGGCACTGCCCGCCCGACATCTGGTGCGGATAGGCGGTGATCTTGTCCTCTGGCTCGGGGATGCCCACCGCGCGGAACAGGTCCAGCGCCTTGGCCCGCGCCTCGCGGTTTGACAGGCCTAGGTTCAGTCGCAGGACTTCTTCGATCTGGAAACCCACGGTGAAGGCCGGGTTCAGCGAGGCGACAGGCTCCTGAAAGATCATCGTGATCTCGCGCCCGATCAGCCGCCGCCGCTCGGAAGCGGACAGGTTGGAGATATCCTGCCCGTCATAGGTCATCTCATCGGCGGTGATGGTGGCGGTGTCGGGCAAAAGCCCCATCACCGCCAGCATCGACACCGATTTGCCCGAGCCTGACTCGCCCACAATGGCCAGCACCTCACCCTTGTCGACATGCACGTCGATGCCGTCCACGGCGGTAAAGCTGCCGGTTGCGGTGGCGAATTTGACGCTCAGGTTCCTGATGTTCAAAAGGGCCATGCGCTCAGCTCCGCTTCAGCTTGGGGTCCAACGCATCGCGCAGACCGTCGCCGGTCAGGTTGATCGCCAGAACCGAAATCAGGATCGCAAGGCCGGGGAAGGTCACAACCCACCACGCGCGCAGAATGAATTCACGCGCTTCGGCCAGCATCGTCCCCCATTCCGGCGTCGGCGGCTGCGCACCCATGCCCAGAAAGCCAAGGGCAGCCGAGTCGAGCACGGCAGATGAGAATGACAAAGTGGCCTGCACGATCAGCGGGGCCACACAGTTCGGCAGGATGGTGCGGAACATCAGCCGCAACCGCCCCGCCCCCGCCACCCGCGCGGCGGTCACATAGTCGCGCTTCATTTCCGACATCACGGCAGCGCGGGTCAACCGCGCGAAATGCGGCTGATACACGATGGCAATCGCAATCATCGCATTGGTCAGCCCCGGCCCCAAGACCGCCACCAGCACCAAGGCCAGCAGCAGCGACGGAAACGCCAGAATCACATCCATCACCCGCATGATCACAGCATCGACCCAGCCGCCGAAGAACCCGGCCAGCAGCCCGATGATGATGCCGCCCACCAGCGCGATCGACACCACCACCACCCCGATGAACAGCGAATACTGCGAGCCGTAAATCAGCCGCGACAGCATATCGCGCCCCACCGCATCGGTGCCCAGCAGAAAGCCGCTGCGCCCGCCATCCTGCCAGATCGGCGGCACCAGCAGGGCATCGCGGTATTGCTGCGTCGGGCTGTGCGGGGCCAGCACCGGCGCCAGAAACGCGATCAGCACCAGCAGCACGAACACCACCAGCCCGATCACCGCGCCACGGTTCTGCCGGAAGTAAAACCAGAACTCGTCGATCATCTGGCGGCGGATCTGCGCATCCGTCAACCGCACCGGGGCCGTTACATTCAGTTGCTCATTCATTTGATGCGGATCCTCGGATTGATAAGGCCGTAGGTCAGGTCAACCAGCAGGTTCACCACCATCACCAGCGCCGCAATCAGCAACAGCCCGGATTGCACCACCGGATAATCCCGGCGCGAAATGGAATCGATCATCCATTTGCCGATGCCGGGCCATGAGAAAATCGTCTCGGTCAGGATTGCCCCGGCCATCAGCACGCCGATCTGCAAGCCTATTGTCGTCACAACCGGGATCATCGCGTTGCGCAGCGCATGAATGCCGATCACCCTGTACTGCGGCATGCCCTTGGCCCGCGCCGTGCGCACGTAATCTTCGCCCAGCACTTCCAGCATCGCCGACCGGGTCTGCCGCGCGATCACCGCCAGCGGAATCGTGGCCAGCACCACCGACGGCAGGATCAGGTGCCGCACGGCCGAGGTGAACGCGCCCGACTGCCCCGACATCAGGCTGTCGATCAGCATGAACCCGGTGCCGGTGGGGAAATAATACATCAGACTGATCCGACCCGACACCGGGGTCCAGCCCAGAATGCCTGAGAAAAAGATGATCAGCAGCAGCCCCCACCAGAAAATCGGCATCGAAAAGCCCACAAGCGCCGCCGTCATCGAGATCTGGTCAAACCAGCTGCCCCGCTTGATCGCCGCCAGAACCCCCACCGGCACCCCGATCAGCGTGGCGATGATGATGGCGCACAGACCCAGCTCGACCGTGGCCGGAAACAGCGCCATGAATTCGGTCAGCACCGGGCGCTTGGTCACCAGCGAGTTGCCAAGATCGCCCTGCAGCAAACGCCCCATGAAATCAAAGTATTGCAGCACGACGTGCTTGTCATAGCCAAGCATCGCGGTCAGCTCTGCATGCCGCTCCGGCGATACGCCACGCTCGCCCGCCATCAACAGCACCGGGTCACCGGGCAGGATGCGCACGAAGCTGAAGGCGATGATGGTGATTCCGATAAAGGTCGGCACCAGATAGAGAAGTTTAGAAAGGATGAAGCGGACCATGCGTCATTGTCCTTGTAAAACACGCGGGGGGGCCATACCCCCCCGCGCGCCTGGTTTCAGTGAAGAGTGTCGCCCGCTTATTCAGCGATATCCACGGTGTCGAAAGTGAAGTCGCCAAGCGGGCTCATCACAAAGCCGGATACCTTGTTCGACATCGGCACATACTGGGTGGAGTGTGCAATGGTGAACCAAGGCGCCTGTTCTTTGAAGATCACCTGCGCCTGTTCATACAGCGCCGTGCGCTCTGCCGGATCGGCGGTCACCTTGGCATCGTTCAGCAGCGCCGAGAATTCGTCGTTGCACCAGAACGCCCGGTTTGCCCCACCCTCACCTGCCGAAGCGCAGGACAGCAGAACCGACAGGAAGTTGTCCGGGTCGCCATTGTCGCCGGTCCAGCCCAGCATCACAGCGCCATCACGTCCGGCTTCCATCGACTTGGCCAGATACTCGCCCCATTCATAGGACACGATCTCGACCGTCACGCCAACCTTGGACAGGTCTTCCTGCATCAGCTCGGCCGTGCGGCGGGCGTTCGGCATATAGGGACGCTGCACCGGCATCGCCCAGATCTTCATCGACAGACCAGACACGCCTTCGGCTTCCAGCATCGCCTTGGAAGCTTCCGGATCGTAGGGGTCGTCCTGAATTGCCTCATTATACGACCACATGGTCGGCGGGATCGGGTTCTTGGCTGGCAGTGCCGCCCCCTGGAACACCGCCTCGACAATGGCGTCCTTGTTGATCGCCATGTTCAGGGCCTTGCGGACGTTCGGGTTATCGAACGGGGCCTGGGTGGTGTTATAGGCCAGATAGCCGACGTTCAGACCGGCCTGTTCGTCCAGCGTCAGGTTCGGATCGGCCTTGATGGTGTCGATGTCAGCCGGGGCCGGGTATGGCATCAGATGGCATTCACCGGCCTTCAGCTTTTGCAGACGCACAGCCGCATCAGGGGTGATAGCGAAGATCAGATCATCAATGATCGGTGCCGTGCCCCAGTAGTCCGGGTTCTTGGTGTAGCGGATCACCGCGTCTTTCTGGTAGGCCACGAACATGAACGGCCCGGTGCCGATCGGCGTGTTGTTCATCTCTTCGCGGGTGCCTGCAGCGTCCAGCGCGTCGGCATATTCTTTCGACACGATCGACGCGAAAGGCATGGCGATGTTGGCCAGGAACGGCGCCTCGGGCTGGCTCAGCGTGAATTTGACCGTGTAATCGTCGATCTTTTCGACGGATGTGATCAGGTTCTGCATGTCCATCGAGGTGTAATATTCATAGGTGATGCCCGGAATATACTGGTGCCACGGGTTTTCGGCATTGCCCTGACGGTCATAGGAAAAGATCACGTCGTCGGCGTTGAAATCGCGGGTCGGTGTAAAGGCGGCGTTCGACTGCCACTTCACGCCCTGACGCAGCTTGAACGTGTATTCGGTGCCGTCTTCGGACACGTCCCAGCTTTCGGCAAGACCCGGCTCGACCTCGGTGGTGCCCTTCTTGAACTCCGTCAGACGGTTGAAGATCGGGTGTGCCGAGGCGTCGAAGGTGCCGCCTGCGGTGAATGGTGCGGGGTCAAAGCCCTCGGGCGAGGCTTCCGAGCAATAGACAAAGGTCTTTGCCTGTGCCGATGCGGCGCTCAAGGCAAGCACCGACGCAAATAGCATAAGGTTTTTCATTTTTCTGGTTTCCCTGTTCTGGATAAAAACGCCGGATCAGTTGGCGGGTGTGACGGTTACGTCTTCGGGTGCGTCATCGCGCACGGGTTGCGGCGCGCCGGCCGGGGCTGGCGCGGCGGTGGATTTGCGCGGCGCATAATCAGACGGGGTTGCGCCGTGCAGCATCTTGCCGGTCCACAAAACCCGCGCCATCTGCTCGCCCGGATTGGAATAGGAATGCGGGTGCTGGCCCAGATAGTGCATGCTGTCGCCCGCCTGCAGCAAAACCTCCTGCCCATCCACCACCTGAAGGACCGTACCCTCCAGCACAAAGATGATCTCTTCGCCGAAATGCTGAACGGTTTCAGAATGGTAGCCGGGCGGCACATTCAGCACGAAAGAGGTCAGCTCATGGCCCGGAAACTCTGCGCCAATGGTTTCATACAAGACCGAATGTCCCGCGACAGAAAACCTGTGCCGGGCACCGGCGCGGGTCACGCTGTCAGACTGCCGTGGCGATGCGATGAAAAAGTCGATGCTCACATCCAGCGCCGCCGCAATCTCGGCCAATGTGCCAAGGGTCGGCACCGCATTGTCGCGTTCAACCTGGCTGATATAGCTCACCGAGACCCCACATGCGTTGCTGAGTTCCTGCAAGGTCATGGACATCATCTGCCTGCGGCTGCGGATTCGACGTCCCAAAGCAAAAGCCGCGCCTGCAGGTTTCTTCGCCATAAACTTCCTTGGCCCGTGAGTCCCTCTGTCGACAGAGTTCATCCGAAAGACTTAACCATTGCAACAATTTTTTTACTGACAGACAATATTTTGTCTGGGGCCACAGCCAGGCACAGTGGCCACGTCGCTTCAAACAGGTGAATTCACGCAAAAATCAGCCCGCATCATGCCCGCAGCACGGTGCAGACCCCGGGCCGGGGCCTGCGGGCGAAAGCTTTCCGGCGGCGTGGTTTTGGTAGTTGAACAGGCGCAGGACGCGTCGCAAGATCTCTGCCACATTCCGGGAGGGCGAAAAGCTGACCTATAGCCATCGCCATCGGGACGGGCCGCAGGCCTTCCTGGCCGATGCCCGCGTCAAAGCTACGCCCGTTCCTTTTGCCGTCCTCCTGCTGCGCCGATGGATCGCCGGTACTGGGCCGCAAGATCGTTGAAGCGGTCTCCTTGCACGGCGACATGGTCGCGCATCAGGGCGGTAACCTTGACTTCGTCGCCCGCGACCAGCGCTTCGAAGATCAGGCGGTGTTCCTTCAGCGACTCGCGCATCCGGCCCCGAAGACGCAGTTGCAGACGGCGGAAGGGTTTGAGCCGGCGGTGCAGGCGGTCTGCTTCGCCCGCCAGAAAGCGGTTGCCCGATGCGCGGTAGATGAGCGCGTGAAATTCGTGATTTGCATGGTAATAGCCGTCAAAATCATCGGCGGCGAAGGCTTTTTCGCAGCCAACCAAAGCGGCGGCGATCTCTGCCTCCGCCTCGGCCGTCATCCGGCGGGCGGCATAGCGGCCGCACATCGCCTCTATCTCGGCCATCACATCAAACATCTCGATCACGTCTTCCAGTGCCGGAAACCTGACAAAAGCCCCGCGCCGCAACCGCAGCTCCACCAGCCCAGACGCCGCAAGCGATTGAAACGCCTCACGCAAAGGAGTCCGGGAGACGTGGAACTGCTCGGCAAGGCTGACCTCATCCAGCCGGGTGCCGTCGGGGAAATGCCCCTCGACGATCATTTCTTCCAGCGCCTCGCGGATCTGGTCAGTGCGCCGGTCGAGGGGAATGTCCGTCATGGCTGAAATACCCGATCTCATTTCTTGCATACAATATGATTGACATCGCATATCTGCAACGACAATCTGATGACTGCTTATGCAGACAATACTACCTTTGGGAGGAGGTTTTCATGAAATGTACAAAAATCGCAGGCTGCGCCGCAACGGCATTGGCCGTGCTCGCCACGTCGGCCAGCGCTGAGGAGCTTCGGCTGTCGCATCAGTTCGCGCCGGGGGACCTGCGCCACCGTATTGCCGAGATTGTGGCCGAAGAGGTCGCAGCGGCAGATGTTGATCTGACCATCCGGATTTTCCCCTCGGGGTCGCTGTTCAAGGCGACCGAGCAGTATTTGCCAATCAGCCGTGGCCAGCTGGACATGACGGTGCTGCCGTTGTCCTACGCGGGCGGCCAGCGCCCCGAATACAACCTGACCCTGATGCCCGGGCTGGTGAAGAACCACGACCATGCCGCAAGGCTGAACGACTCGCCTTTCATGGACGAGATCGAGGCGATCCTGAACGAAGATGACGTGATGACGCTGGTACCCGGCTATCTGGCTGGCGGTTTTGCCAGCATGGGCGAATGCATCACCAGCCCCGAAGACGTGAAGGGCATGACCGTGCGGGCTGCGGGCAAGGGGTTTGAAGAGATGCTTCAGGCCGCAGGGGCCTCTATCGCGTCGATGCCGTCTTCCGAAACCTACAATGCAATGCAGCAGAACGTGTTGACCGCGCTGAACACGTCGTCCTCGTCCTTCGTGTCGTTCCGCCTTCAGGAACTTGCCAAATGCTATACCCCGGCTTCTGATGTGGCGCTGTGGTTCATGTATCAGCCACTGTTGATCAACAAGAGCACATTTGACGGTCTGACCCCCGAACAACAGGCCGCACTGCTGGCCGGCGCGGCCAAGGCCGAGACTTATTATCTTGAAGAGGCCAAGAAAGAAGATGCGCAGTCGGTCGAAGTGTTCCGCGCGGCGGGCGTCGAGATTGCCGAGATGACGCAGGAAGATTTCGATGCCTGGAAGGCGCTGGCGGAAGAGTCGTCATACAAGCAGTTCGTGGCCGAAGTGCCGGATGGGCAGCGTCTGCTCGATCTGGCCTTTGCGGTAGAGTGATCCGCCGCCGGGCGCGGGATAGTCCGCGCCCGGCCCAAGACGCCCCTTTCGGAGACGCCCCATGTCTGGTTCACCACCCGCCGCCCCTGCTGCACGCAGAGGGGAAGGCTTTGTCCGTGCGGTTCGTGCCGTATCTACGGTCTGCGGCTGGTTCGCAGCCGCCTTCACCATCATCGCCCTATTTGTCACCTGTCAGATGATCTTCGTGCGCGCGGTCCTGGGCCAGTCGACGATCTGGCAGACCGAGGCGGTCATCTACCTGATGATCGCGGCCACGGTCATCGGCTTGCCCTATGTGCAGAAGCTGCGCGGTCACGTGAACGTCGACCTGATCCCGCTTGCGCTGCCGTTTCAGGCGCGCCGGGTGCTTGCCTATGTCACTTTGAGTATGACCCTGGTGGTGATTGCGCTGCTGGCCTGGCATTCGGTGCATATCTGGCTGGAGGCTTACGAGCGGAACTGGAAATCCTCGACCGTCTGGGCCCCGCGGCTTTGGGTGCCCTATCTGGCACTGCCGCTTGGGTTCGGCCTGTTCGTTCTGCAATTGTTGTCCGATCTGGTCGCACTGGCCACCGGCATTGACGCGCCCTTTGGCGTAAGGGAGGCGTGATGGATCCGCTGGTTCTGGGTGCCCTTGTCGCCGTTTCTACGATTGTCGTGCTGTTTTCCGGGGTGTCGGTTGCCGTTGGGCTGCTTGTGGTGTCTGCGGCATTCTTGCTGATCTTTGACGGCGCGCGGTCTCTGGAAATGATGCCCGAGATCTTTTTTGCCGATCTCAACAGCTTTACCATCCTGTCTATTCCGATGTTCATCATCATGGGCGCGGCCATCGCCTCGACCCGTGCCGGTGCCGATCTGTTTGAGGCGCTGGAACGATGGCTGACACGCGTGCCCGGCGGGCTGGTGGTGTCGAACCTTGGGGCCTGCGCCCTGTTTGCCGCGATGTCGGGGTCCAGCCCCGCCACCTGTGCCGCCATCGGCAAGATGGGCATCCCCGAGATGCAAAAGCGCGGCTATCCCGATGGCGTCGCCGCCGGGGCGATTGCTGCGGGCGGCACATTGGGCATTCTGATCCCGCCCTCGGTCACCATGATCGTCTACGGCATCGCCACGGAAACCTCGATCGGGCGGCTGTTTCTGGCAGGGGTGATGCCCGGGCTTATGCTGATGGGGCTGTTCATGGGCTGGGCCATTTTCGCCACGTGGCGGTCGGGCAACATCGCCGTGCTGTCACCGCGCCACTATTCACTGCGCGAAAAGCTGGAGATTCTGCCGCGGATCGTGCCCTTCCTGGTCGTGATTCTGGGTGTGCTTTATGCGATGTATGGCGGGGTCGCCACCACGTCGGAAACGGCAGCGGTGGGGGCGGTTCTGTGCCTTGGCATGGCCATCGTGATCTACAAGATGTGGAGCCCGCTGGCGATCTGGGCCGTGCTGCGGGACAGCACACGGGAAAGCGTGATGATCCTGTTCATCATGGCCGCCGCCGGGGTGTTTGCGTACATGATGTCTTCGCTGTTCATCACCCAGTCGATCGCGCAATGGATTGCGGCACTGGATGTGAACCGTTGGGTTCTTATGGGGATCATCAACCTGTTCCTGCTGGTCGCGGGCTTCTTCCTGCCGCCGGTCGCCGTGATCCTGATGACAGCGCCGATCCTGTTGCCGATCCTGGATGCCGCGCAGTTCGATCCCTACTGGTTCGCGGTGATCCTGACGATCAACATGGAAATCGGCCTGATCACGCCGCCGGTCGGGCTCAACCTGTTCGTCATCAATTCCATTGCCCCCAACATCTCGCTGCGGACCATTCTGCTGGGATCGGCGCCCTTTGTCGGCTGTATGATACTTGCCATCGTGATTCTGTGCTTCGTCCCTGAAATTGCAACCTGGCTGCCCGATCTGGTCATGGGCCCGTCCCGATAAAGGAGCATGATACATGAGCAGGATCGCATTTTTTGCCGATATCATGGCCACACTGTTCGAGCGGCGGCCCGGCAAGGCTGACACCCCCAGCCGGGCACCGATGGCGGCCATGTGCGACGCGTTGCTGTCGGCGCAGGGAGAGGTATCGGGGATGCGGCTGGCGCGCGACATCCTGCAACGCTACCGCGCGATGAGCACTGATGAGAAGCGTGGCTTTTTCGAGCATCTGGCCGAAGCGCTCGACGTTGACACTGCCAAGGTCATCGCGGCGGCCGGACGCTATGCCACTGACCGTACTGCGGCTGCCTACGGAGAGCTGAGCCGCGAGGCTGAGCCGCGCCGGCAAGAGCTGCTGCGCCGGCTGAACCAGACTCCCGGCGCGACCGAGGAGCTGGTGCAGATGCGGCTGGACCTGCTGCAGATGGAGCGATCCGCGGCCCTAGAGCGGATCGACCTTGATTTCGCGCATCTCTTCGGCAGCTGGTTCAACCGTGGCTTTCTGGTTCTGCGTCACATCGACTGGCGCACACCTGCCAATATTCTTGAGAAAATCATTGCCTATGAGGCGGTGCATGCCATCAATGACTGGGACGACCTGCAACGCCGCCTGCGCCCGTCGGACCGGCGTTGTTTTGCGTTCTTTCACCCGGCAATGCCTGAAGAGCCGCTGATTTTTGTCGAAGTCGCGCTCTGTGCAGGCATCCCCGGATCGGTTCAGCGCCTGCTGGCCGAGGGGCGGGAGCCGGTGCCGGACGCGGAGATCGATACGGCAGTCTTCTATTCCATCTCGAATTGTCAGGAAGGGCTGCGCGGTATCTCCTTCGGCAACTCTCTGATCAAGCAGGTGGTGGACGAGCTGCGTCGCGACCTGCCGCAGGTAAAGACCTTTGTCACCCTGTCACCCGTCCCGGGCCTGTCGCGGCATCTGAAAGCCATTGCCAAAGACCGGCCAGAGGCGGCGGCGCTGCTGGAGGCGGCGGCGAAGGGCGATGCCGAGGCGCTGGGTCCGCATCTGGCAGCGCTCAAGGTTCTGACGGCAGAGTATCTGCTGTCCGCCAAAAGGCGTGACGGGATGCCTGCCGATCCGGTGGCGCGGTTCCATCTGGGCAATGGCGCGCTGCTCCATGATGTGCATGTGCTGGCTGATACGTCGGCGAACGGGCTGCGCCAGTCCTGCTCGGCGATGGTGAACTACCTTTACGATCTGGCAAAGGTCGAACGGAACAACGAAAACTTCGTCGCCGGCAAGACAGTCGCGGCCGCTAAGCCGGTGCAGGCTCTGCTGGCGCAAGGCAATTCTACAGGAAGAAAATCATGACCAACCCGCTGTTTGACACTCTGGTCGCGCCGCTTGCGGCGCGTAAAACTGCATTCCTGACCGATGCGGCCGGGACAGAGATGAGCGGTGCCGCCTTCCACGCCCTTGCGCTGCGCTATGCGGCGGCGCTGACAGGGCTGGGGCTGCGGCCGGGCGACCGGATGGCAGTGCAGATTGACAAGACCCCGCAGGCGCTGGCGCTCTATGCTGCCGCGCTGGCCTCTGGCGTGGTCTTCCTGCCGCTGAACACCGCCTACACGGCGGATGAGGTGGCGTATTTTGTCGGCAATGCAGGTGCCGCGCTGCTGGTCGGAAGCCCGGCCCGGGCGGAGGCGCTTGGCGGCGTTGCCGCCCGTTACGGCGCGCAGTTCCACACAATGGACGATGCGGGACAGGGCAGCCTGACAGACATTGCCGGTTCAGGCCCGGAAGGGTTTTCCCCCGTGCCGCGCGGACCGGATGATCTGGCCGCGATCCTGTATACCTCGGGCACCACCGGCCGGTCGAAGGGAGCGATGCTGAGCCAGCAGAACCTGCTGTCAAACGCCAGGGTTCTGGCGACGGAATGGCACTTTACGCCCGATGACGTGCTGCTGCATGCGCTGCCGATTTTCCACACGCACGGGCTGTTCGTCGCGTGCAACGTGGTGATGCTGTCGGGCGGGTCGATGATCTTCCTGCCGGGCTTCAAGGCCGATCAGGTGATCAGCCTGCTGCCCAAGGCCACAACCATGATGGGGGTTCCCACCTTCTACATTCGTTTGCTGGACGATGCGCGCTTCGACCGTTCGCTTGTGGCCCATATGCGGCTGTTCACCTCTGGCTCTGCACCGTTGCTTGCAGATACGCATATCCAGTTTGAGCAGCGTACCGGCCACCGCATCCTTGAGCGCTATGGCATGACCGAAACCAACATGAACACCTCCAACCCCTACGAGGGTGCGCGTCGTGCGGGAACTGTCGGCCTTCCGCTGCCGGGCGTTGAGCTGAAGATCACCGACCCTGTCACCGGCACCACCCTGCCGCAGGGTGAGCCGGGCATGATCGAGGTGCGGGGGGCCAATGTCTTCAAGGGTTACTGGCAGATGCCGGAAAAAACTCGCGAAGAGTTGCGCGACGACGGATTCTTCATCACCGGCGATATCGGCCAGATCGACGCAGACGGCTATGTCAGCATTGTCGGCCGGCAGAAGGATCTGATCATCACCGGCGGCTACAACGTTTATCCCAAGGAAATCGAGCTGCTCCTTGATGACCAGCCCGGCGTGCTGGAAAGCGCGGTGATCGGTGTGCCGCATCCCGATTTCGGCGAGGCGGTGGTGGCGGTGCTGGTGGCAGCAAAAGGAGCCACGATCGACACGACGGCCATTGCGGCGGCGCTCGGCCAGTCGCTTGCACGGTTCAAGCAGCCCAAGCAGATCCTTGTTTTGCCCGACCTGCCGCGCAACACGATGGGCAAGGTGCAGAAGAACCTTCTGCGGCAGGATTATGCGGATCTGTTCACCAGCTGACTGCATCTGTCGATGCAACCGCCCGTCAAAGCCACAGCTTTGCTATGTCGGTTTAGAAAGACCAAGCCGGTATGCACGGCCACAGACGGGTTGAGTGTCTGGTCATGCGAAAACGGCCGGGCTCATACCATGGTGGGTAACACTGTCACCGAACACCCATAGGCGTGGCAAAAGCTCGGTTTAGGGCCGGTTTTGCCGTGCGGTCAGCTGCTTGCGGCCAGTATCGCGCGGGCGCGGACCCGGACCGGTTCATCCACCATCTCGCCATCCAGTGTCACCGCGCCATCGCCCGACGCCAGCACGCGGTGCGCCCAGTCAGTTTCCGCGGGCGAAGGCCCAAGCGCGGCGCGGATCGCCGCGATCTGGCGCGGGTGGATGCACAGCTTGCCCGTCATCCCCAAGGTGCGGGCGTGCCCGGCGTCGGCCTGGCTGATAGCGGGATCGTCCAGCACCACCGTCACCCCGTCAATGGGAGCGTCGATACGCGCAAGCCGCGAGGCCAGCACCAGTTCCAGCCGCACCGGAAGCAGGATGTCATGGGTATGCGCACAGCCCAGATCGGCGCAGAAGTCGATGCTGCCAAACGCCAGCCGCACCACACCCGGAGCCGCCGCAATGGCGCGCGCCTGCGCCAACCCCAGCGCCGTCTCGACCAGCGCGATCACCGGCTTGCCCGTAAGACGGGCGACGGCGGCGCAGGCGGCGGGGTCTTCGGCTTTTGGCAACATGACAGCCGCCAGCGGCAACCCGGCCACCGCCGCCAGATCATGCATATGCCACGTCGTACCAATTGCATTGACGCGCACGATCACCGGCAAGCTGGTGAAATCACAGCGCAGGGCGCCCCGCGCGCTGTCTTTGTCTTTGGCAGCGATCGCATCTTCCAGATCAAGGATCACAGCATCTGCCCCGGACAGGGCGGCTTTGGCAAACCGCTCGGGCCGGTTGGCCGGCACAAACAGCGGACAGCGGATTGCGCCGATGTCTACCATTCCGCCCGGGCCTCCATCGCGATGGCCCCGTCCGCGCGCCGGACCCAGAGCCGTAATGCCCCTGAATCTTCGTCGGCGTTCAGCGTGAAATCATCGGTATCGAACACGGGCGACAGATTGCGAAAGCTGAAGCGGGCCGGGCGCTTGCCACGCAACTCCTGAGCGTAGAGCACGAGCATCGTGGCCTGCATCGGCCCGTGGACCACCAGACCGGGATAGCCTTCCACATCCCGCGCATAGGCCAGATCATAGTGGATGCGGTGCCCGTTGAATGTCAGCGCGGAATAGCGGAACAGCAAAGGCGCAGACGGGGTGACGCTGCGGTGAAAGGCACCCATCGGGGTGGCTGCCGGGCCGGGCACGCTGGCAGCGCCGGGCGGGTCCGCCGCGCGGTAGACGATGTCTTGTCTCTCGCGGATCACGGCGCGCGCACCGCTGTAGATCGCATGATCGACGGTCACAAAGCACAGCGCCCCGCTGCGGCCTTCTTTCAGCGTCACATCCCGGATGTTGGAAACCCTGCGCAGCACCTCGCCAACCCGGATATCATCGGTGAATTCCAGCGCTCCACCCGCCCACATGCGGCGCGGCAGGGGCACAGGCGGCAAAAAGCCGCCCCGTGCGGGATGTCCATCTGGGCCTAAGGATGCGGTGGGCAGGCTGGGTTGCGCAAGGCACAGGTGCAGCATCGGCGGCGCAACGGCTCCGGGCACAACAGCCCCTGTCCGGTCAAATGTCGCGTTGTAGCGCTGGACCAGCGCCACGGTGACCACTTCTGCCGCCTGTTCCGTGCGCCCGATCCACTGGCGCAGGTGATCAATGTCCAGAGCTGTCATGCGGTTTTCCCCTGCAATGCGGGAACCGGCCCATAGGTGCGGGGCTGGCCCGCAAAGATTGCGGCCGGCTCGGGAATGCTGACCGGCCCGTTCGGTGTCTCCACGGTGACGCGGCGCAAATGCGGATGCTGCGACAGCCCTGCCATGTCATTGACCGATGCAAAGGCCACTCCGGCCCGCAAGATCGCCCCGGTCGCCTGACCCAGATCACGGCGCAAGAATGCCGTCGCCACCAGCGCATCGGTTTCACTGCGGTTGGCCACGCGCGCAACATTGCTGGCAAAGCGCGGATCGGTGGCCATGTCCGGGGCCTCAAGGAAATGGGTGGCGAAACCCTGCCATTCGCGGTCATTCTGGATGGCGATCAGCACCTGCGCCCCGTCCTTGCACGAAAACACGCCATAAGGCGCAATGGACGGGTGCGCCAGACCAACCCGGCGGGGGGTCTTGCCACCCTCGTGGTTCAGCAGCGGCACGGTCAGCCAGTCGGCCATCACATCAAACATCGAGATCGAGATATCGGCCCCCCGCCCCGTAATCCCGCGCTGGATCAGGGCCTCCAGAATGGCAGCATGCGCGGTGGCCCCGGTTGCGATATCCACGATGGAAATGCCAACCCGCGCCGCCTGATCGGGCCCGCCGGTAATCGAACACAGACCCGATTCCGCCTGAATCAACAGATCATAGGCCTTGCGGTCAGCCATCGGCCCGGTTTCGCCATAGCCTGATATCGCGCAAGAGATCAGCCGGGGGTAATCGCTCGCAAGACGGTCCGCGCCAAACCCCAGCCGCGCCAGCGCACCGGGCTTCAGGTTCTGCACCAGCACATCGGCCCCCGCCAGCAACTCAGCCAGCATGGCTTTGTCAGCGGGTCTGGTCAGATCGGCCACCACTGTTTCCTTGCCCCGGTTCAGCCAGACAAAATAGCTGGATTGCCCAAGCGCCACGTCATCATAGCCCCGGGCGAAATCGCCCTCGGGCCGTTCGATCTTGATCACCCGCGCGCCCGCATCCGCCAGACGCGAGGTCGCAAAGGGGGCAGCCACCGCCTGTTCGATGGCAATGACGGTCAGACCTGCAAGCGGCAACGCCATCAAAAGCTCCTTGGCAGGCCAAGAACATGCTCGGCAATGTAGGACAGGATCAGGTTGGTTGAAATCGGGGCGACCTGATACAGCCGGGTTTCGCGGAACTTGCGCTCGATGTCATATTCGCAGGCAAAGCCGAAACCACCGTGAAATTGCAGACAGGCGTTCGCGGCTTCCCAACTGGCCTTGGCGGCCAGATATTTCGCCATATTCGCCTGCGCGCCGCATTCCTGATTGGCATCAAACAGACGACAGGCCTCATAGCGCATCAGATTGGCGGCCTCGATTTCTATATAGGCCTCGGCGATGGGGAACTGCACGCCCTGGTTCTGGCCGATGGGGCGGCCAAACACGTTGCGCTCAGTGACATACTTGCTGACCCGTTCGGTGAACCAGTAGCCATCCCCGATGCATTCCGCCGCAATCAGAGCGCGTTCAGCGTTCAGGCCGGTCATGATGTACTTGAACCCTTTGCCCTCTTCGCCGATCAGGTTTTCTTCCGGGATTTCAAGGTTGTCAAAGAACAGCTCATTCGTTTCGTGGTTCACCATGTTCAGAATCGGGCGCACCTGCATGCCGGTTTTCATCGCCGCTTTGATATCGACGATAAAGATCGACAGACCTTCGGATTTCCGGGCGACATCTGCCAGCGGCGTGGTGCGGGCAAGCAGGATCATCAGATCCGAATGCTGCACCCGGCTGATCCAGACCTTTTGGCCGTTGATGACGTATCTGTCGCCTTTCTTGACGGCGGTGGTCTTGATCTTGGTGGTGTCGGTGCCGGTCGTCGGCTCGGTCACGCCCATGGATTGCAGCCGCAATTCGCCACTGGCAATCTTGGGCAGATAGAACTGGCGCTGCGCTTCGGACCCGTGCCGCACCAGGGTGTTCATGTTGTACATCTGCCCGTGGCAGGCGCCCGAATTTCCGCCTGACCGGTTGATTTCCTCCATGATGACAGAGGCTTCGGTCAGACCCAAGCCCGACCCGCCGTATTCCTCGGGGATAAGTGCCGCCATCCAGCCCGACCGGGTCAGCGCCTCGACAAAATCTTCCGGATAGCCGCGCGCCTCGTCGATCTTGCGGTGGTATTCGTCGGGAAAAGTGGCGCACAGCGCGCGCACCGCATCGCGGATGTCCTGGTAGGCATCGGGTTTTGTCTTGATCATCGCAAACCTCTGGTTCAGTGTCGCAGCCCACCCGGGGCGGGGTCAGGCACCACGTTTCGCCGACAGGTCCACACGTCAACCGATTGCCCCGGTCTATGATCCATGCCGAACGGTTATAGGCCCGCAGCTTCGGGCGGTTGGTTATTGCAAATGCTGCACCACAGACACCGCACGGCCCAGACCGTGCAGCCGGGCCAGCCAGCCATCGCAGGCGGTGTTCAACACCGGCCCCGCCAGCGTGCGGAACTTCAGATCCAGCGCGGCGGTATCGGGAAAGGTTTCAGGCTCGCCCGACGGATCTTGGATGCGCAAGACGTGGGTTTGCCCCCGGACCGTGACCGACAGCACGGCCCCGAACGGATGGCGCAGCCCTTCCAGCGAGGCGTCTTGCCGGACATCGACCCGCGCGGCTACTGCGTCGGCATCAGCAGTGCCCAACAGGTCATAGTCGTCCCAGCCAAAACGCCCGCGCAACAGGGCAACAGCCGCCGCGAAAGGCATGGAAAACTGACCATCGACGATCGAGCGCGCCTTGCGTTTGGCCTCGATCGGGGCCCCGACCAGCGCAACCCCGTTGCGGTGCAGGCCCACTGTGATGGCGTCAATGTCCTGTGCGGACCAGCCATGCTGCGCGCGCAAGGCCAGAATGCCGTCCACCGCAGCATGGGTATAGCGGCAGGCGGGGTAAGGTTTGACCCCGATCCGCAGCGTTTCCCAGACCTGCCCCAGACCGTCCAGCAGCTTATCGGGCTGCGGGGCGTCGCTGTAACCTTGCAGGAAGCCGTGCTTTCCCTCGATGGCCTGTGACGCACCTTTGAACCCTCCGGCGGCAAGGGTGGCGGCCATCAGCCCCTTCATCGCCGCCTCTCCGACCTGATATCGCTTGTTCCACGCCCCGTTTTCCAGAAACTGAAGCGACCCGGACGCCTGACTTGCCGCAATGCCGAACGCCGACTCCATCCCGGCCGCATCAAGTCCCAGCAGGCGCCCCGCAGCCGCCGCAGCCCCGAATGTTCCAGCGGTGGCTGTCGGATGAAATCCGCGCGCGTAATGGGCGGTGGGGTCCAGTGCCATGCCAAGCCTGCAGCAGGTTTCAAACCCGATGACAACCGCCGTCAGAAATTCGGCCCCGGACGCCCCGGTCAGTTCTGCCGCCGCCAAGGCCGCAGGAACCACCGGCGCGCTGGGGTGCAAAGAGCTGTCAGCATGGGTGTCGTCGAAATCCAGCGAATGTCCGAAGGTGCCGTTCAGCAACGCCGCCGTTGCCGCGCCGTAACGCCGGTTCAGCCCGAACACCGTACAGGGTCCATCCCCGGCAAAGCCAAGCCGTTCCACCATGGCCAGCACCGCAGGCGTGGAATCTGCCTCCTGCGCCGCGCGGATGGCCGAGCCTATCAGGTCAATCGCCAGAATATTCGCGCGGTCCGTGACGGTTGCGGGGATATCGGCGCAGGATGTGCCGACCGCGAAATCTGCAAGGCGGGCTGTCAGTGTCATATGTCTCTCGGGCTTGGGTCAGTGGATCATGCCAGAATGACGGGACTGCCGGGTGTTGCCCAATGCCAAAATCTTAGCCCTGCCATAGCCAAGTTCTATCGACCGTCCCCGCTGCCCGGACTGCGGCACGACCTGCAAGGCGCTCAGAATATTGCTTCCATTTCAGTTGCTAACGTTAACTAATGCGGGAAAGATCCCCGCTTGTGCCATACAGATTGCACTGATGCCGGGGACGCCCATAACGAATTCACATACCAGCCTTTGTTAATCTGGAATGTCGGATGGTCTCTGCGTTCTGTATTCAGAAAGGCATGGGCGGAGTTTCGGAGGAGAAACGCCCCGCAGCCAGGCGCGACACGACCATGATGCGCATCGTCACCAAAGCCGACTTCGGCGGGCGGGCCTGCACCGAAGCCAGTATGATTAATGATCGGGGAGGATCAGATGACTCAATTTTCACGTCGTATGTTCATGGGAACTGTTGCGGCTGCCGCAGGGGTTTCGGCGCTTCCGGCCTTTGCACAAAGCAGGCCCGTCAAGATCGGCGTTCTGGCCGACTTCAGCGGGATCTACACCGATCTGATGGGCCCGAACGGCGTTGTCTGTGTGGAACAGGCGATTGCGGATATCGCCCCCGGATTCCCGGTCGAAGTGGTGTTTGGCGATCACCAGAACAAGGCCGACATCGGGGCGGGTATTGCCCGTCGCTGGTTCGACACCGATGGCGTTGACATGCTGATCGCGGGCCCGAACTCTGCCGTGGGTCTGGCCGCCAGTGCGATTGCCTTTGAAAAAAACAAACCCTGTCTGGGCGTCGCCGTCACCGCGACCGACTTTACCGGCACGCAATGCAACCCGAACACCATCAACTGGACCTATGACGGCTATATGCTGTCCAAGGCAGTGGCGACCGAAACCGTCCGCGCCGGTGGCAAGAAGTGGTATTTCATCACCACCGACAACGCCTTTGGCCACTCGCTTCAGGCCGAGGCAACCGCCTTTATTGAGGCGGCCGGCGGCGAAGTCGTCGGCCACTCGGCCTACCCGATCGGCATGACCGATTTCGCCAGCTTCCTGCTTGCGGCACAGTCCTCGGGCGCGGATACGCTGGGTCTGGCGCTTGGCGGTACCGACCTTCTCGCCTGCCTGAAGCAGGCGACGGAGTTTGGCGTCACCGACACGATGAAAACGGCGGCCTTTGTCGTTTTCCTGAACGACCTGCATGCCGCCGGTCTGGACACCATGCGCAACCTGTTGTTCACAAACAGCTTCTACTGGGATCTGAACGACACCACCCGCGCCTGGACAGACCGCGTGCTGCCAAAGCTGGGCGGCTCGTATCCGGGCATGGTCCATGCGGGCTGCTATGCCGTGACGGCGCATTACCTCAAGGCCCTGGCGTCCCTGGGTGTGGACGCTGCACGTGCTGACGGTGCCGCCGTTGTGGCCGCGATGAAGGCAATGCCGACCCAGGACGACGCCTTCGGGGCGGGCCGCATTCTGGCCAATGGCCGCGCCGAACTGCCTGCCTATCTGTTGCAGGCCAAAGCGCCCGAGGAAAGCACAGCGCCCTGGGATCTGTGCAAGGTCATCTCGACCATGCCGGCGGTTGAAACCGTTCGCCCGGTTGAAGAAACCGGTTGCAGCATCGTCTGATCGCGCGTCATCACTGGCCCCCAGCCACATCTGCAGCTGGGGGCCGCCGCTGTGCGGTGGTCCGTCCGCCGGTCATGAACGGAGTTTCATATGAGCAAAGCCCCGCAGGCCCAGGGGGCCGCCCCCCTGTCCGGGCGGCCGGCATCGTCACGTGATGATACGGTACCCGTGCTGTCCGCCCGTGGCATCAGCAAACACTTTGCTGGATTTCATGCGGTCAAAGACGTGGATCTTGATATCTGTCACGGCGAAGTGCACGCCCTGATCGGCCCAAACGGCGCAGGAAAAACCACCGTTTTCAACCTGCTGACCAAATTTATGCAACCGACGTCCGGCACCATCCTGCTGATGGGGCGCGATGTGACATCCTTTGCCCCGGCCAAGCTGGCGCAGCTTGGCATGGTGCGGTCTTTCCAGATCTCGGCGATATACCCCAACCTGACGGTGCTGGAAAACCTGCGCATCGCCCTGCAGCGGCCAGCGGGTCTTGCGCATCAGTTCTGGCGGCCGTTGTCGGCGCTGGACGTGCTCGATGCCCGCGCGATCGCGCTGATCGACCGTGTCGGCCTGTCGGATGCGCGCGACGCCCAGGCGGGCAGCCTGTCCTATGGCCGCAAGCGCGTTCTGGAAATTGCGACAACGCTGGCGCTGGATCCAAAGGTGCTTTTGCTGGACGAACCCATGGCTGGCATGGGCCAGGAGGATGTGGCCCGCGTGGCCGATATCGTGCGCAGCATCGCCCGGGATTGCGCGGTGCTGATGGTCGAACACAACCTGAAAGTGGTCGCAGATCTTTGCCACCGCGTAACCGTGCTGCAACGCGGCGAGGTGCTGGTTTCAGGCGACTACGCCACCGTTTCCGCCGACGCGCGCGTGCGCGAAGCCTATATGGGGACTGATGATGAGTGATCAGAACGGGCAACCGCTGTTGCGGGTCCGCGGGCTGGAGGCCTGGTACGGCGAAAGCCAGGCGCTGCACGGCGTTGATTTCGACATTTACCCCGGTGAGACGGTGTCCTTTCTGGGCCGCAACGGCGTGGGCAAGACGACCACCTTGCGCGCGCTTTTGGGCATCACGTCGGCCCGCAAAGGGCAAATCACCCTGAATGGCCGCGACATGATGAAGGTTCCGCGCCACCGCGTCGCCGCCTGCGGTTTTGGCTATGTACCAGAGGAACGCGGCATCTTTGCCACCCTTACGGTCGAAGAGAACCTGATGCTGCCCCCCGTGGTGGCCGAAGGCGGGATGCCGATCAGCGAAATCTACGCGCTGTTTCCCAATCTGGAAGAACGCCGCACCTCGCAAGGCACCAAACTGTCAGGCGGCGAGCAGCAGATGCTGGCCATTGCCCGCGTGCTGCGTACCGGGGCGCGAATGATCCTGATGGACGAACCGACCGAGGGTCTGGCCCCGGTGATCGTGCAACGCATCGGCGAGATCTTACTGGACCTGAAAAAGCGTGGCCTGACCGTGCTTCTGGTCGAGCAGAATTTTCGCTTCGCGGCAAAGGTGGCTGACAGGTTCTACGTGATGGATCACGGCCAGATTGTCGAAGGCTTTGCCACATCCGAATTGCCGGCGCATCGCGCGCGGCTGAATGAACTTCTGGGGGTCTGAGACCATGACAATGATCTTCGGTATTCCGTTGCAGGCCGTGTTGGGCCAGCTTTTGATCGGGCTGATCAACGGGTCGTTCTATGCCATGCTCAGCCTAGGGCTGGCGATCATCTTCGGCCTGCTGCGCATCATCAACTTTGCCCACGGGGCGATGTACATGATGGGGGCCTTCGTCGGCTATCTGATGCTGACATGGCTGGGAATAGGGTTCTGGACCGCGCTGATCGTGGCCCCGGTCATTGTCGGCCTGTTCGGCGCGGTTGTCGAACGTCTGGCCCTGTCGCGGCTGTACAATCTTGACCACCTTTACGGGCTTTTGTTCACCTTTGGGCTGGCGCTGGTGGTAGAAGGCACGTTCCGCCACTATTTCGGTGCCTCCGGTCAGCCCTATCCGGTGCCCGCAGCCTTGCAAGGGGCCACCGATCTCGGCTTCATGAAACTGCCGAACTATCGCGGTTTTATCGTCGTGATTTCGCTGGTGATCTGCGTCGGGGCCTGGGCCCTGATCGAGAAGACCAAGCTGGGCTCTTACCTGCGCGCCGCGACCGAAAACCCGACCCTTGTCGGCGTGTTCGGGGTCAATGTGCCGCTGTTGCTGACCCTGACCTATGCGTTCGGGGCCGGGCTGGCAGGGCTGGCGGGCGTGCTGGCCGCACCGATCCTGCAGGTCAGTCCGCTGATGGGACAGAACCTGATTGTCATCGTGTTTGCGGTTGTGGTCGTGGGGGGGATGGGGTCCATCGGCGGGGCCATCGTGGCCGGCTATCTTCTGGGCCTGTGCGAAGGTCTGACCAAGATCATCTACCCCGAGGCCGCCAATATCGTGATTTTCGTCATCATGGCAGTGGTGCTGCTGTTCCGCCCTGCCGGCCTGTTCGGAAAGGACATCTGACATGCAGTCCGACATGACCACCCGGCCGGGCCGGAACACCTCTTTGCGGATCGCACTTGTGCTTGTCTGTCTTGGCACGCTCGCGCTCGCGCCGTTCTTTGTCTATCCGCTGTTCCTGATGAAGGTGATGTGCTTCGCGCTGTTTGCTGCGGCCTTCAATCTGTTGCTGGGCTATACTGGCCTTTTGTCCTTCGGGCATGCGGCCTTCTTTGGCGGGGCGGCCTATTTCACCGCCCATGCCGTCAAGGTCTGGGGGCTGCCGCCTGAACTGGGCATCTTGCTGGGTGTGGCCGGGGCAGCGCTTTTGGGGCTGGTGATCGGCTTTCTGGCGATCCGGCGGCAGGGCATCTATTTTGCCATGGTCACGCTGGCCATGGCACAGATGTTCTATTTCTTCTGCTATCAGGCTCCCTTTACCCGCGGCGAAGACGGCATACAGGCGGTGCCGCGCGGCATGTTGTTCGGGCTGTTCAACCTTGAAAACGACATGACGATGTATTTCTTTGTGGCCACGGTTTTCGTGCTGGCGTTGCTGATGATCTGGCGCATCGTGCATTCGCCCTTTGGCATGATTCTGAAATCCATCCGGGAAAACGAGGCGCGGTCCACCTCGCTTGGCTATTCGGTGATGCGCTACAAGCTCACGGCCTTTGTCATGTCAGCGGCGCTGGCGGGGCTGGCCGGGTCGATGAAAACCCTGGTGTTCAAGCTGGCGTCGCTGACCGATGTGTCCTGGCATACCTCGGGCGAAGTGGTGCTGATGGCGTTGCTGGGCGGGCTTGGCACCCAGGCGGGGCCACTGGTCGGGGCCGGGCTGGTCGTGACGTTGCAGAACTATCTGGTGGCGCTGGCGATCCCGGTGACGGTGATCGTGGGGTCGGTGTTCATGCTGTGCGTGCTGCTGTTTCGTCGTGGCATTGTGGGGGAACTGCTGGCCTATATCGAGGCCCGCAAGACGCGCTGATCACAGGCTGTCATATTCAAAAAAAGCCGGGCGCGCTGCGATGCGTGTCCGGTTTTTTCCTGTTCTGCCAGATGAAAAAGCCCCGCGCGAACGCGGGGCCAGAACATGCGGTGACCGGGGCGGGTTACATGGACGCAAACCCAAGCGCTTCACGCACCCGTGTTTTCAACAGCACCCCATCCCGCGTAGGCAAAATCCGCGACTTTTCCGCGCCGTCGATGCGGATCACCGCCACATAGGGACCTGCCCCCACGCGGGCAATCCGCCCGGCCACCGCGCCTACCCCGTCCATATCGGTGATCGTATCCGCCTGAGGGATGCCACAGCCACGGGCAACGGCAGCCAGATCGGTCCCCGCTGCAGTGTGGCTGGTCTGCGATCCGGTTTCGCCATACAGCCCGTTGTCCAGGATGATGATCGACAGGTTCGCAGGGGCCTGCTGCGCGATGGTGGCAAAGGCCCCCATGCCCATCAACGCCTCGCCATCGCCGACCAATACCATGACCGGCACATCGGGTTGGGCCAGTGCAAGCCCAAGCCCCACATCGGCCGCCCCTCCCATCGCCCCCCACAGATAGAAGTTGCGCGGAACATCCCCGGCGGAGGCCAGATCATATGTGGCAGACCCGAGCGACGATATCGCCACAAGATCCCCCCGGTCCTGCAACAGGCGGGCCACGACAGCACGACGGTCAAGCGACGCGTCAGAATCAGCAGATCGGGTCATGTCCGGGGTCCTCATTTCACAAATACCTTGGCACCGATCAGGCGCTGCGACAGCAGGACGGCAACCGGCGTGCCGCCCTCATAGGCCATGCGCGCGGCGGCGCTGACGGTCTCGGCCACCTCGTCGGCGCGTGTGACGCGCAGACAGTGAATGTCCATCATTTCAAAAACCTGCTGAACCTTGCTGCCCATCGCAAATTGCCACGGATTGAACTCTCCCCATTCGCCGCGCATCGTCACCAGCGTCAGAAACGGCAACCGGCATGAGGTCACAAGTGACAGCATGTTGATGCAATTGCCGACCCCGCTCGACTGCATCAGCATGGCCGACCGTTGCCCGCCCAGCCAGGCACCGCAGGCCACGGCAATGCCTTCTTCTTCGGTGGTCAGGCTGATGGCACGCATGTCGGGGTCGGCACTTATCTGTTCGATCAGCCTGGCATGGCCGCCATCGGGCACATAGGGCACCTGCACGACCCCGTAGGATTTCAACACCGCATGAATCTGGTCCGGCCACCCCCCGTCGGTGATGGCCCCCCCATCCCTGTCCGTTTCCGGCTTCAATGTCATCCTGCGCCTCGCTCCCGTTCTGATGGGCGCGATATGCGCCTTCGGGGGGAGTTTGCGGTTGTGGGGGCTATAAAGGAATTATAAAACGGGGATACAGCCAATCGCAAAGTTCGATAGCATGGAACTGAAACAACTACGCACGTTCATCATGGTCGCGGAAAGCGGATCGCTGAGCCGTGCGTCGGACAGGCTGCGGTTGGCGCAACCGGCATTGTCGCGCCAGATCAAGCTGCTGGAGGATGAAATCGGGTTCGAACTGTTCGTGCGGTCGGGCCGGGGCATGCAACTGACGGAACATGGCGAGGCTTTGCTGGGCCGCGTCACCGGGCTGGTCCAGCAGCTTGACAACTCGGTCGAGGATGTGCGCTCGCTTGCAACCGAAACCACCGGGCATGTGGTGCTGGGCTGCATCCCGACCGCCAGCCACGTGGTCGCAGGGCGCATCGCCATTCGCGTCGCCCGCGAACTGCCCTTGGTGTCGCTGCGCATCGTCGAAGGCTATGCGGGCCATCTGATCGACTGGTTGCACCGCGGCGAGGTCGATGTGGCAGTCCTGTACGGCCCGGCATCAGATCTGCATCTGCGGATGTCGGATGTCATGTTCGAAGAATTGGTGCTGGTCAGCCCGGCAGACCAATCCCCCGATGCCGATGAATTGCCTGTATCGGCGCTGACCGAGCTGAACCTTGTCCTGCCCAGCCGCCCGCATGGCCTGCGCCTTGTGGTCGAGGCAGCGGCGGCCAAGGCCGGCATCGGGATCAACGTCAAATACGAGGCGGATTCGTACCGGGTGCTCAAGGAAATCGTGGCCGCCGGGCTGGGCCATACCATCTTGCCGCTCTCGGCGTTTTACCGTGAACAGGAAGACGGCCTGTACCGCATCACCCGGTTGAACAAACCCCGGATTTCACGCCATCTGGTCATGGCGCTGCCCGCCAGCCGGATCGACACCAAGGCCACATCCGCCGTGCGCGCCCTTGTGCAGGAAGAAATTCTGCGCATGGTCGAAAGCGGTGAATGGCGTACAATTCCGGTCTAGACGGCCCGCGCCACCTTCTGACGCGGCGGCCTGCGCCCGGGGTATATCCATTCTCTATGCGTCATATGCCGGATTTCTTCCGACGCCTGCGCGCTTGCACTGCTAGAACACTGCCAAAGATGCCGTTGCAAGGGAGGACAGATCATGGCTGTTTTTGGAAATCTGATCGCGGGTGAATGGCGCGTTGGCGCGGATGCGCGGGCCAACATCAATCCGTCCGATACCAACGACGTGATCGGCGAATATGCCGTCGGCAGCCGGCGTGACGTCGAAGATGCTGTCGCAGCAGCCCGTCAGGCGATGAAAGGCTGGGCCCGCCATACCGAACAGCAGCGCGCTGATATCCTGTTTCGGGTCGGCGAAGAAATGTTTGCCCGCCGCGAAGAGCTGGGCGAACAGCTGGCGCGCGAAGAAGGCAAGACCCGCGCCGAAGGCATTGGCGAAGTCACCCGCGCATCACAGATCTTTCGGTTCTTCGCGGGCGAGGTCGTGCGCTTTGGCGGCGAATTCCTGCCTTCGGTCCGTCCCGGCATCGACGTGTCGATCCGGCGTGAGCCGGTGGGTGTGGTCGGGCTGATCACGCCCTGGAACTTCCCCATCGCCATCGCCGCGTGGAAAATCGCACCTGCTCTGGCCTATGGCAACGCGGTCGTGCTCAAACCGGCCGACCTGACTCCGGCCAGCGCCTGGGCCTTGGCCGATATCCTGCACCGGGCAGGGGTTCCGGCGGGGGTTTTCAACCTTGTCATGGGGCGCGGCACAGTGGTCGGTCAAGCCATCGTGGAAACGACGGATGCCGTCAGCTTTACCGGATCGGTCGCGACCGGCACCGGCATCGTGCAGACCGCCGCCAGCCGCATGATCCGCGTGCAATGCGAAATGGGCGGCAAGAACCCCCTTGTGGTAATGGATGACGCCGATCTGGATCTTGCGATCAGCTGCGCGGTGGACGGATCGTTCTTCCAGACCGGGCAGCGCTGCACAGCCTCGAGCCGCCTGATTGTCCACGAGGCGATCCATGATCGCTTTGTCGCCGGTGTGGCCGAGCGTCTGGAAAAGATCGTCACCGGCCACGCGCTGAAAGCCGGAACGCAGGTCGGGCCGGTGGTCGATGCCAAGCAGCTGGAACAGGATCTGTCCTATGTCGACATCGGCGAAAAGGACGGGGCACATGCGCTGGTACGCGGCCAGCGGCTTAACCGTGAAACGCCCGGCTTCTACCTGTCGCCGACGCTGTTCACCGAATCCACCAATGACATGCGGATCAACCGTGAAGAGGTGTTCGGCCCGGTCGCTGCCGTGATCCGCGTGAAGGATTACGAGGAAGCCCTGGCCACCGCGAATGACACGGTCTTTGGTTTGTCCTCAGGGATTGTGACCCGCTCGCAGAAGCTGTCGCAGCATTTTCAGGCCAACAGCGAATCCGGTCTGACAATGGTCAACCTGCCGACCGCCGGTCTGGATTATCACGTCCCGTTCGGCGGGCGCAAAGGGTCCAGCTATGGCCCGCGCGAACAGGGTCGCTATGCTGCGGAATTCTACACGATCGTCAAAACATCCTACGCGATGCCGGTCTGATCCGGCCAAAGTGCGCGCAAGGTTTGAAAGGGAGGACTAATGGAAAAGATCGGTTTCATCGGGTTGGGGCGCATGGGTCGTCCTATGGCGTCAAACCTTATCAAAAAGGGCTTTGAGCTTATCGTTCATGACGTGAATGCCGAAGCGGTGGATGCTTTGGTGAACCTTGGTGCCGATGCCGGTACCTCGGTTGCCGATGTCGCGGCGCGGTCGGATGTCATCATCACCATGCTGCCCAATTCCGCCATCGTGGCACAGGTGATCTCTGGCGCAGACGGCGTTCTGTCGGCCGCCCGCAAAGGCGCGCTTGTAATGGACATGAGCACCATCGACCCGAACACCACCGACGCCATCGCCGCCGATTGCAAGGCGCATGGCATCGGGTTTGTCGATGCCCCGGTGGGCCGTCTGGCGACCCATGCCGATATCGGACAATCGCTGTTCATGGTCGGTGGCGAAGAGGCCGATTTCGAACGTGTGAAATCCATGCTCGAAGCCATGGGATCGACGATCTATCACTGCGGCCCCTGTGGTGCGGGCACCCGGTCAAAGATCGTCAACAACTTTCTGGCCGTGTCCTTGTGCCAGCTGAACGCTGAAGCCCTCACCCTGGCGACCGGGCTGGGGCTGGACATCGAAAACACGCTGGATGTGCTGTATGGCACCACCGCAACCAATGGCCAGCTCAAGATCAACTGGCTGCAAAAGGTTCTGGTCGGCGATACCAGCGCCGGCTTTACCATCGACCTTGCCCACAAGGATCTGACCCTGGTGATGGAATCCGCCAACGCAGCCAAGGTGCCAATGCCGATGGCCGCCGCCGCGCGTGAAGCCTTCAGCCAGGCCCGCGCCCGAAAATTCGGCGGCAAGGACTTTTCCGCCATGCTCGACGCCAACTGCGATGCCGTCGGGCTGGAACCCCCGCGCCTGCCGCAAGGCTCGCGTCACCGGACCTGACAGGCAGACGCGCGGCGCCGCTGGCCGCGCGCCTCCCTGCCCCGGCTTGCCCGCCAACCCCTCAGAGGTTTTCCATGACCGCACCAATTTCCGCGGCTGAACGCCGTGCCCGCCACACCGGACGGATCTACCGCAATCTGATTGGCGGCACTGACCAGCCGGCACTGTCGGGCACGACCTTCCCGACCCAGGACCCGTTTACCGGCGAAACCTGGGCAGACATCGCCCGCAGCGACGCCGCCGATGTCGATGCGGCGGTGGCGGCGGCAAAGTCAGCCTTTCCGGTCTGGTCTGCCATGCGCCCGACCGAGCGCGGCAAACTGCTTGTCAGACTGGCCGAAGCAATCGAGGCGAAGGCAGAATTTCTGGGCGAGGTCGAGGTCCGCGACAACGGCAAACTGCTGGCCGAGATGAGCGGGCAGACCCGCTATATGGCCGAATGGTATCGCTATTTCGGCGGGCTGGCCGACAAGGTGGAAGGCGCTGTAATCCCGTCAGACAAGGCCGGGATCTTCAACTTCACCCTGCATGAACCCTTGGGTGTCATCGCCATGATCACCCCGTGGAATTCGCCCTTGCTGCTTTTGGCGTGGAAGCTTGCGCCTGCCCTTGCCGCTGGCAATACTGTCGTCGTGAAGCCGTCCGAATTCACCTCCGCCTCAACCCTTGAATTCGGACGGCTGTTTGACAGCGTCGGCTTCCCGCCGGGTGTGATGAACGTCATCACCGGCTTTGGTGCCGAGGCCGGGGCACCGCTGGTGGCCCATCCGGATGTGGCCAAGGTGGCCTTTACCGGATCTGACATCGCCGGGCAGAAAATCTACGAATCCGCGGCCCGCTCCATCAAGCCGGTGTCGCTGGAACTGGGCGGGAAATCTCCGAACATCGTTTTTGCCGATGCCGATCTGGATGCAGCGGTGATGGGCGTCGTATCCGGTATTTTCGCGGCAACCGGCCAGACCTGCATCGCAGGGTCCCGGCTGCTGGTGCACAAGGACATCGCTGCAGACTTCACTGCCCGCCTGATCGAGGTCGCCAAAAGCGCCAGGATCGGCGACCCGATGGATGCAGGCACCCATGTCGGCCCGGTGACCACCCTGCCACAGTTTGAAAAGGTGCTGTCCTATATCGCCATCGCCGAGGCCGAAGGGGCGACCCGCGCCTGGGGTGGCAATCGGGTGCAGGTCGAAGGCGGGCATGCCAATCAATTCGTTGAACCGGCGATTTTTACCAACGTCACCCCGCAGATGCGCATCGCGCGCGAAGAGGTTTTTGGCCCGGTGCTGGCCGTCCTGACCTTCGAGGACGAGGAAGAGGCCATTACCATCGCCAATGACAGCGATTTTGGCCTTGCCGCAGGGGTCTGGACCCGCGACATGGGCCGCGCGCTGCGCCTGTCGAAACGGCTTCAGGCCGGGACCGTCTGGGTAAACACCTACCGCGCCGTCAGTTTCACCTCACCCTTTGGCGGCTACAAACGCAGCGGCCTGGGGCGCGAGAGCGGGCAAGACGCCATTCATGAATTCCTGCAGACCAAATCGGTCTGGATCGCGACAGAACTGTCCACGGCCAACCCCTTCATCCTGCGCTGATCTGCCCGCAGCCGGCCCGTTCTGCCCTGTCCCCTCCGGTCTGTGCGGGACCGGGGGTACTTTTTGGCCAGCCCTGCATCCGGCTATTAAATTTCAGCATATTCGCCACCCAAATCCGGCATTTTCCTTCGCCCGGGCCGATTGATAGTCATCGTCAACGACCTTCGAGGGAGAAGACCATGCAAAACGACGCGCCCGACGGGCCGCACATTATCTGGCAAGAGGATGTTTTCCGCGTCCTCAAGGCCCATGACATCAAACATGTGGTCTATGTCCCCGATGCCGGGCACTCGGCAGCGATCCGGTTGTCCGAGGCGGACCCGGACATCACCGCCGTGGTCCTGACCACCGAGGAAGAGGGCATCGGCTATCTGGCCGGGGCGTGGCTTGGCGGCGAACGCGGGGCGCTGCTGATGCAAAGCTCGGGCGTCGGCAACTGCATAAACACGTTGGCCTTGCAGGCCATGGCGCGGTTTCCGTTGTTGATGGTCGTCACGATGCGGGGTGACTGGGCCGAGTTCAACGCCTGGCAAAACCCGATGGGTCAGGCGACCGAGGCAACGCTGCGCAGCATGGGCGTGATGACCTGGCGCGCCGACCGTCCCGAGGATGTAGAACCGCTGCTGCATGGCGCGGCATCAATGGCGTTCAACGGCGATGCTGCAACGGCCGTCCTGCTGGGACAACGTCTGATCGGAGAGAAAAAATGGGTGAAGTAACCGTTGGCGGCACTCTGGACCGCCGGGCCGTGGTCGCATCCCTGCTGCAGGGGCGCAAGGATCTGCTGGTGGTCAGCGGCCTTGGGTCCGCGTCCTATGACGTGATGGCGGCGGGGGATCACGACAACAACTATTATCTCTGGGCGGCAATGGGCTCGGCGATGACCGTAGGGCTGGGGCTGGCCAGCGCCAGACCGGATCATTCGGTTCTGGTGATCACCGGCGACGGTGAATCGCTGATGGGCTTTGGCGCACTGGCAACCATCGCTCTGCGGTGCCCGCCGAACCTGACGATTGCCGTGCTGGACAACGGTCATTTCGGCGAAACCGGCATGCAGATAAGCCACGCCGGCCGCGGGATCGAGCTGGACGCCGTGGCGGCAGCCTGCGGTTTCCCCAGAACGGCCCGTATCACCACGATGGAAAACGTCGCCGCCCTGCGCGAAAGCGCCGTCGCACGCATCGGGCTGACGCTGGCGACGATCAAGATCAAACCGGAAAACCTGCCGCGCGCCCTGCCCCCGCGCGATGGCGTCTATATCAAGAACCGCTTTCGGGCCGCGCTGGGATACCAACCCATCTGACATCAACGCGTGCAAGGGTGGCCCTTGCGCGCGCCACGGTTGATGCAGGCCCCCGATCTGGTCCTTGCCGAACGGACAGTTTCCTGCAGATGTTGCCGCGTCCGCATGTCGTGCAGCGCCTGGCACAAGCGGTCAGGCGCGGTGCGCAGGGCTTAAGACGAAAGGCGCCAACCGGCCTTGGCCAGCTGGGTGCAGGCAGTGCTGTCTGGCACAGTCTGTCAGCTGGCCGGTCTGACAGAGCGGGCCCATGTCATGATCAGGTGATCGACCATCAGTCCGATGGTGGCCACCGCAAGGCCAAGCACCAGTCCCTTGCCCACATCGGCCGACGACAAGGCGCGCTGCATTTCCTGACCAAGATCCTGCGTGCCGATGAAGGCCGCGATGATGACCATGAACAGCGAGAACATCACCGCCTGATTGACCCCGACCATGATGGTCGGCAGCGCCACCGGCCACAGCACATGGCGCCGGATCTGCCGGCGTGTCGCACCGGCCATTCCGGCAGCTTCCACCAGCGCCACAGGGACGCCGCGCAATCCCTCGACCGTATAGCGGACCAGAGGGACAGCCGCGAACAGCACCACAGCGCCGACCACCGCCACGTCGTTCACACCGAAAAGCATGATCATCGGGATCAGGTAGATAAAACTGGGAAAGGTCTGCATCGTGTCGCAGATTACCAGAACCCGCCGGGACCTGACGGCACTGCCTGTCGCCCATATCGCCGCCGGAAATGCAAGAAGGGCCGCAATCGAGACAGAAACAACGACCGTATACACCGTGATCATCGTGCGGTCCCACCATCCCGAAACGGCGATGTAGCCAAAAAACGCCAGGCAGATCACCGCAGAGCGCCGCCCCCCGACCGCGTAGCCAAGGGCCCCCAAAAGCGCCAGAACCGCCGCAAAGGGCATCCACAAAAAGGCATCGCGGACCGGAATGAACACCCAGACGATCAGGAACCAGCGCAGCCAATCCGTCACCGGGAAGATCGCGACGATCACCCGGTCCATCACCACATCTATCGCCGCGCCTGCCGAAAAGCCCTGCCCGCGCCCGATCTCGGCAAGAAGGGGGAGCATCTGCGACAGGCCCCCGACAAGGGCCGCCAGCACCAGCCAGATCAGCGGCAGTCGATGGCGCTGATGCCAGAGCGTCCCGCGCGGGACATGGACCGGCTGGCTCAGCGCCCAGGCGCGTGTGAAGCGATCAAGGGTGATGGCCAGCAACACGATCGTCAGGCCGATCTCGACCGACTGACCGATGCGGAGCGCCTGCAACAGCTGAAGCAGCTTCTGCCCCAGCCCGGGCATCCCGATGAAGCTGGCAAGAACCACCATCGCCAGACATTGCATGATCACCTGATTGACCCCGATCAGGAGATCGGTGCGCGCTGTCGGCAGGCGGGTCCGCAGCAAAAGCTGCCAACCCGTCGCGCCACACATCTTGCCGCTTTCGATGACCGCCTCCGGCACCTTTTGCAGACCGAGCAGCGTCATGCGGATCATCGGAGGGACCGAGAAGATGATCGTCACGATCGCCCCGGCCTTGGGCCCCACCCCGATGAAGACCACGACCGGAATCATATAGGCAAAATGCGGAAGCGATTGCGCGATGTTGAGAACCGGGTTCAGCACCGCCGCCAGCCCGCGCCAGCGCCATGCCGCAATGCCCGTCAGCAATCCGAGCAAAACCGAAACCGGGGCGGCCACGAAGATCACCGAAAGCGTCTCCATCGCCCATTGCCATTGCCCCATCAGCGCGATCCAAAGGAAGGTTCCGCCGGCCAGCACGGCAAGCCGTGTGCCGCCCAGACCATAGCCGATGACGGCAGCCGTCATTGCGACAACCGACCACGGGACCGGGCCCAGCCAGGGCCATCTGTTCTTGCCGTAAAGCAGGTTCGCCGTGACATCGAGAAGCCACTCGACACCCGTCGCCACGTTGCGCGTGACCGACAGCAGACCCAGATCATCGCGTAGAAAGTCGAAGACCGCGTTGATCCAGTCCGCCAGCGGCAGGATCATCCAGCCCGGCGGGCGGATCAGCCCGTCAGGCAGCATGTCGCGTCCCAGCGCCATTGTGATGGCCGCGGCCAGCAGAACGACGACACCGCTCAGGCGCCGGATGCGCAGGTCAGGCCTAAAGACAGGGGCCGCGACACTGCTCATGTGCGGGTTCCCACCACCAGATCAAGGGCGTCCTGCCGGTCCAGCATGCCGATGATCCTGCCGTCCGCCCCCTCGACGGGCAGGCTGTCGCGGTCGTCATCCACCAGCGTCCGCGCCAGTTCGTGCAGCGTGCTCTGCGCAGATACGGCATCGCCCTCCGCTGCGGTTCCGGTCACCCCCCGCACCATCATTCCGCCCGCCCGCACAACACGGGCCTTGTCGATATTTTCGGTGAACTGGGAGACATAGGGCGTCGCAGGCTCAAGCACGACCTTTTCCGGTGTGTCGCACTGGACCACGACCCCATCCTTCATGATGGCGATCCGGTCGGCCAGGCGCAGCGCCTCATCGAAATCATGGGTGATGAAGACAATGGTCTTGCCCAGGCCGCTCTGCAGACGCAGAAACTCTTCCTGCATCTCACGCCGGATCAACGGGTCGAGGGACGAGAACGGCTCGTCAAGGAACCAGATGTCCGGCTCGATGGCAAGACTGCGGGCGATCCCGACACGCTGTTGCTGGCCACCCGACAGTTCATGGGGAAAATGATCCTCGCGGCCCGTCAGCCCGACAAGCTCGATCACCTCCATCGCGCGGTCGCGGCGGTCGTGCCGGTCCTGACCGCGCATCTCAAGCGGGAAGGCAACGTTGCCCAGCACCGTGCGGTGCGGCAGCAGACCAAAATTCTGGAACACCATGCCCATCTTGCTGCGCCGCAGCTCGATCAGCCCCCGTTCGGACAGCGCGCCGATATCCTGCCCGTCGACCCTGATCGTCCCGCCGGAAATATCAAGAAGCCGCGACATGCATCGCAGCAGCGTGGATTTACCCGATCCCGACAACCCCATGACGACGAGAATCTCGCCCTGATGAACATCCAACGTCACGTCCCGCACTGCGGCCACGTAACCGGCCGCTTGCAGCGTTTCGGGATCGGGTGCCTCTGGCAATGCCGACAGGTAATCCGCCGGTGCGGAGCCAAACAGCTTCCAGACATTCTGGCACGAGATGACAGGGTGTTGCGCGGTCATGAAGGGTCCTTGAGTCACATGAAGGGCCTCTGCCCGGCAGGTCCGGGCAGAGGCAGTCCTTGCTGGCAGTCCGTCGGTGTCAGTCGGTCCAGCTGTTCCAGAGCGGCGCATTCTGATCCAGCCAGTGGGTGGCGGCATCTTCCGGTTCCATCCCGTCGATATCGACAAGCCGCGCCATTTCGGCGATCTGCGGATTGGTGAAGCTGACATTGTTCAGGACAGCATAGGCTGTCGGCCATTTGTCCTGCATGCCGTCCCAGGCGGCCTTCTTGAGATAGCCGTCAGCAGGGTTTCCACAGTCATGGGTGGCGTCCGGGTTCGGCCCCAGTGCCGGATCGGTGTCGCAGCCGGTTTCCCAGGCCGGGAACTCCACGAATTCACCGGGCCAGACCGCTTCCGCGAAGTTCGGGGTCCAGTTGAAAATGACGATGGGCTCCCGCGTGCGTTCCGCCGCGGCGAGCGACGCCCACAGGGCTGCCGCAGATCCGGCATTGATGACGACAAAATCCATGCCCAGAGCGTCGACGCGTTCCTGATCATGCTTCAGCCAGTCTACCGGCCCGCCCAGAAAGCGACCCTTGTCTCCCGTTTCCGGGGTGGCAAACACGGCGGCGCAGGCATTCAGCGCCTCCCAGTCCGGAAGGCCGGGACAGGCGTCCTTGGTCCACATCGGGTACCACCAGTCTTCCCGCGTCACGGCGCTGTGTTCGCCAACCGCGTGAATTCCGCCCTTTTCGACAGCAGCGTCAAATGACGCGCCGTAAGCGCCTTCCCAGACCTCTACCCCGAGGGCAACATCCCCCAGCCGGATCGATTCATAAACCGCCTGGCTGTCGGTCGATACATACTCGACGCTGGTGCCGACCGACTCGAAAATCTGTCCGACGATATTGCTCATCACGATCTGGCTGGACCAGTTGTGGGTTGGAATCACGATAGGATCGCGCGAGTCGGCGCTGGCACCGGCAGCCGTCATCGCAGTCACGGCGGCACTCGCCATGAGCAGGGTCGTTCTTGTCATGTGTCGTTCCCTCTTTCGTGCAGGCGCACCGCAAACAGTGGCGCGCGCTGCCATTTCAGAAACGATGCGGTCCAACCGTCATGCAAAGACAGTGCAGACGCCTGTCCGTTTGAAGCACCCGCAGGCGCAACCTCTCGTGTTCGTTTCCTGCCGGTAAATGCCCGGACTTGATGCGTGACCAATGAAAATAATCAGACGCAAATCTTCATTGCCGATGTTACGCGGTCCTGCGTGCGGACCTTTGGCAATGTGTCGCGATCATCCTGACCCTGACTTCGGGGCAGGACGCCACCGCTGACCTCTAGCATCAGAGGGCGCAGTTCACAACCCGTGGACCGGACAAACGGCGGTACCCCAAACCCGGGCGCTGCCGCGCGTCGAAGCAGGGTTCGCAATGTAACACGTTCCGGCAATGCCCGGGCAGCAATTCCCCGGGCGATGGTCTCAGATGCCGGGTTTCTCCACAAGCTCACGATGTTTCTGGGCATGGCGTTGGGCCAGTTTTCGGCCCTGACGTCCTGAAAGGAAAGGCCTGGCACCTTCCGGGTGCACATCCGGATCGCGGGTGCGCAGATCGGGGAAAAGGGCGAAGATTTCCTTGCGTGCCAGATGGCCGACGGATTTAAGCGCTTCAGCGCCTGTATAGAGCGATTCCGTCTGTGCACCGTTCGAGAAGATAATCTCGTGCTTATCGAGCATGAAGTGCCAGTACTCGACCTCAGAAACATCCTCTGCGACGTCGATTCCTTCGACTATCAGCAGCTGTTTGGCACCCACGAGACCCTCGCAGCTTCCGAACATAGTTCCGGCGATTTCAGAACGGACAAGGACACGGTGCTGGGGAGAAACCATCAGCTCCTGTTCGGGCGGGCCCGCGCCCAAAACCCCAGCACGAATGCGAATGGGCTTCAGGTTCGGTTTCATCCGCAGATCGATGGCATCCAGCTTGTGCGATCCGATCCAGCGGATCGGCCGATAGCCATGATCCGCCGTTGCCACCAGATCACCAACCGAAAGATGCTCAACCGCAACCTCACCGCGATCCGTGGTGATCAGGGTGCCGGCAACAAAGCAAGGAACCGAGGTTGCCGATTCCCATTGGGAGTACGTGATCCCCTTCCAGGTCAGCGATTTGCCGTTGGTGTTGTAGCCATCACCGGTTTTGGTCCAGCCAGCCGCTTGCGCAGCTTCGTCAAATGCGTCCTGCTCGTCAGCGGGCACAGTTATACGAAGAGTGTCCGCTCCATCGCCGCCTGCAATTGTGCCGGAGGTATCGCGGGTGGTGCTGCCAAGTGTCAGACTGTCGTCGCCAGACTGAAGGGTGAACGTGCTGTTGAATTGCCAGTCATTTCCGATCACGATGGTGTCGTGGCTGCCGCTTGTGCTGCCCGTAAAATAACCGTCCTGTGTATAGTTATCGCCGATGGTGACGTTGTTGATGCCGTCGGAACCGCCCATGGCGAGCCGGCCCTCGACGTGAACATTGTCACCGATATTGATCTTCCGATCGACGTTGCTGCCGCCGAGACTGATGTTGCCAGCACCGTTTGCACCAATGACAGATCCATCACCTATTTCAATTTTGATGTCCATGTGATCGTCGGAAGTGCCGCTTCCGCCAATGGAAATGTCACCCGTCCGCGCGCCCTCGCCCAGAACAACAGACTTGTCGCCATAACCACCGCCCATAAGGATGTGCTGGATGTTGGCATTGTTTCCCACCTCCACCGAGTAGTTCGGACCCGAGGTCGGCATGTTGAAATCGACAGCCTTCAGGTTATCCCCGGCTTCGAACGCCATCCCGCCAGAGTTTGAATTGACATTGTTGCTGATCGTAGCATTGTCACCCAGAGCGACATCAGTTCCCGCACTGCCGCCGTTAATTTCTTTAATCGTTACATTATTGCCCCCGGAAATTGTGGTCTTGGTAACGCCGGGATCTGATCCATTGACACCTTCAAGCCCACCTATCTTGGCATCATCGGCAAGAGTGTAGCTCAGATGGCCAAAATTCTGATTGTCGTTGACGTTAAAGTTGAGTTTAATCGCATCAACGCCTTGCGCAATGTTGACCGAAGGGTTCAGCGTGGCCCCATTGGTTGAGGCATTAAAGTTAATCTGCACGTTCTTGCCAATGCTTTGATCTACATTGACCGTGAAATCTGCCGGCCCATCCGTGCCAGTCGGAGCGTTGAAGTTTACCGTGCCGCTAAGGCCGGGGGATATCGTGTAGGTTTCTCCAGGAATTACGGTGTAGGTGCCGGCCTCGGTGATCGTTATTGCCATGGCCCTTCCCCTCTCACAGATATTTAAAGTGAGAATATCGAAAGATCAGTTCATTTTCGTTCTCAAGTTGAGTTTTATAAATTAAATTTTTCCAAGAAAACAGTCAGGGATTTTACGTCGCGTCACGACAAAGGCATGGATTCTCTGTTCCGGGTGCCCCCTGCGTCACCGGCTCTCCACCCCTCCGAGCCACATGCGCAGTATGCGCTCAGGGCTTCCAGGTCGGCGATCCAGTTGCGCCGATATGCATAGTGGCTGAGCGTCTTTTGCTTCGTATAAGGCCAGCAGACATCAGCCAGCGACACTTCGGCCGGACGATTTCTTTCTGCGGAGATGCCCGTTTTTTCACTATGAAGCGGCTCTTTTTATCACACTGGAACGGCACAAGCGCCGCAGCTTTTGCATCAATGACGTATCCAATAATCTTGCATTATCGGTCACAACAGCCACCATGCTCGTCGATACGACAAAACGTCCCGCAGCTCAGCCATTTGACACTCTGGTGCTGAGCGGAGATGGCCGGATGAAAAATGCACGTTGGCAAAAAACGAGAAGCTTTGGCCCGTTGACCATCATCCTCTTACATGTAACACGTAACATGCAAATATGAGGTGCCGGGATGGGCGATTCACTTCTTCTTCAACACCCGCAATCGCTGTCAGAAATGGTGGCAGAACGGCTTCGGGTTGCGATCATTGATGGCGAATTCGCGCTCGGCGAGGCGATTTCTGAAGACAAGCTGGCCACCGCCTTTGGCGTAAGCCGGTCGCCTGTCCGGGATGCCCTGAACGCGTTGCAGTTCACCGGGCTGGTCGAGGTGCGGTCGAAACGCGGCAGTTTCGTGTTCTTTCCAACCGAGGATGAGGTGCGCGAGCTGTGCGAGTACCGCTTCATTCTGGAAAATGAGGCCGCGATGATGGCAGTTCGGGCGGCCCCGGAAGAGCTTGCGATCCGGCTGGAAAGCGCGATCAGCGCGATGGCCGGCGCGGAAGAGGCGGATGACCGCCGCGCCTATGGCCATGCCGACACGGCGTTTCATACCTGCTTTTTCGATCTGTGCGGCAATGAGCTGATCCGGGCCGCGCATCGGCTGGCCGAGGCCCGCATCGCGACACTGCGGACAATGCTGACGGCACCTTTTGACGAGCGGCGCGCCTCGGGCCTGCAACAGCATCGCGATATGGCGGCGCAGTTGCTGGCCGGAAACCGCGACGGCTTTGCCGGAATGCTGAAGCTGCATGCCGATTGGTCGGGACGGTTGCCACAGGCGATCATGCGGCAGGGCAAGAGGGCAGGCCAATGAGCCCGATGGCACGGCAACTGCGTGACAGGCTGGCACTGGCCGGGGCGGTGGCGGCCCCCGGTGCCGCAGATGCGCTGACGGCGCGGCTGGTGGCGCAGGCTGGGTTCCCCGCGGTCTACATGACCGGGCTGGGGGCAACGGCCACACGTCTGGGCGCGCCGGATCTGGGGCTGCTGTCCCAGGTTGAAATGGCCGATCAGGCCCGCGCAATGGTACGCGCCTGCGCGGTTCCGGTGATTGCCGATGCCGATACCGGCTATGGCGGCCCGCTCAACCTGCGCCGTGTGGTCGAGGATTATGCCGCCGCCGGTGTCGCAGCCTTTCATATCGAGGATCAGCAGATCCCCAAACGCTGCGGGCAATTGTCCGGGGCCAAGCTGGTTCCGGTATCCGAGGCGGCCAGGCGTCTGCAGGCAGCGGTGGCAGCGCGCGATGCCAGCGGGTCGGGAATGCTGGTGATCGGCCGGACAGATGCACTGGGGGTCGAGGGGATGGAGGCCGCGCTGGACCGCGCGCGGGCGTATCAGGATGCCGGTGTCGATCTGGTGTTTGTTGACGGTATCAAGACCCGCGCGCAGCTAGAGGCGGTGGCACAGCATCTGCCGGGGCCAAAGGTGGTAAGCCTTGTCGATGGCACGGATGCCGCCCTGCTGAGGCTGGATCAGATCAGCGATATGGGATTTTCGATCTGCCTTTACGCCCTGACCACACTTCTGGCCGGGCTGACGGCACAGGCGGCAGCACTTGCCCATCTGTCGCAGACAGGTGCAGTGCGGGCTGATCCGGCAGGGTTTGACTACGCCCGGTTCTCTGCGCTGGTGGATCTGCCGGGGCATCAGGCGTTCTCACACGGATACGAAGAATGAACGGCACCGTTGTTCTGATCACCGGTGCAGCCTCTGGCATCGGGCTGGCGGTTGCGCGGGTCTGCGTGACTCAGGGCGCGCAGGTGTGGATGTGGGACCGTGACCCGGAGGTGTTCGCCGCCGCTGCCACGCTTGGCGAGGCTGCGCGGGCCGTGGTGGTCGATATTGCCGATGAAGATGGCGTGGCGGCGGCGGAAGCGGCGCTGGTGCATTTGCCGCCGACCCATCTGGTCAACAACGCGGGCATGGTCGGCCGCGCGATGCGGTTTGACGCGATGGCCGCGCGCGATATCGAGCGTGTGCTTGCTGTAAACATCACTGGCACCTTGCTGGTCACCGCCGCCTTTCTGCGCGCCAAGGCCACGCATCCGGCGGCGGGTATTGTCAACATGGCGTCGATCGCCGGGCTGAATGGCGGAGCGCCGGGGCTGGCGGTTTACGGGGCAACCAAGGGCGCGATCATTGCGCTGACCTCGGCCATGGCGCGCGATCTGGCCCCAGCGCTGCGCGTGAACGCTCTGGCCCCCGGCATCATTGATACCGGCATGCAGGATGAAATCTTTGCCGACCGCAATGCCTTGCAGGCGCAATCAACCGCGATCCCGCTGGCGCGCATCGGCACGGCGGAGGAGGTGGCGGAGGCCGCGATGTGGCTGCTGTTCGGCGCGCCATATGTGAGCGGAGAGACCATCCGCGTCGGGGGGGGACGGAAATGAAAACGGTTGTTGATGCACTCTTTGCGGTGATCGACGCGCTGCTTGTGCTGCTGCTTGTGGCCATGACGGCGATGGTCTTTGGCAATGTGGTGCTGCGCTACGGCTTTGGCTCGGGCATCGACCTTTCGGAAGAAATGTCGCGCTTTGCCTTTGTCTGGCTGATCTTTCTCGGCTCGATCTCGGCGATGCGGCGCAATCTGCACATGGGGTTTGATGTTGTGGTCATCCTTGCGAGGCCAAGGGCGCGGCGGGTGATGCTGACGATTGCGAACGGGCTGATCCTGTTCTGCTGTGTGCTGATCCTGACCGGCACAGTGCAGCAATGGCAGATCAACGCGACCAACCGCGCGCCAGTCACCAACCTGCCGATGAGCTGGCTGTTCGGCATCGCCGTTCCCGCCTGCCTTGGCATCGGTGCGATGGCGGCCTGGCGCATGTTTGCCTATGCGACCGGGCGGCTGACCCATGCGCCGGGCCAGTCCGGAGATCTGCACCAATGACGCTGGTTATCTTTCTGGGGGTGCTGGCCACTGCGCTGGTCACCGGGGTGCCGGTTGCCTTTGCGCTGATCCTGTGCGCGGTGGCAATGGGACTGACGCTGGACATGTTCGACGCGCAGATCATCGCACAGCGGCTGATCGTGGGGGCGAACAGCTTTTCGTTGCTGGCGATCCCGTTCTTTCTGCTGGCAGGGGAATTGATGAATGCGGGCGGCATGTCGCGGCGGATCGTGGCCTTTGCCGTCTCGCTGGTCGGGCATCTGCGGGGCGGGCTTGGGGTGGTGGCAATCTTTGCCGCGATCATCCTTGCCTCGCTGTCGGGTTCGGCTGCGGCGGATACGGCCGCGCTGATCACCATGCTGTTGCCGATGATGCGGGCTGCCGGGCATGACGAGGCGCGGTCGGTCGGGCTTATGGCCTCGGGCGGGATCATCGCGCCGATCATTCCGCCCTCGATTGCCTATATCATCTTTGGCGTGGCCACCAACCTGTCGATCTCGCAGCTGTTCATGGCGGGGATCGTGCCGGGCATCCTGATGGGTGTGGGGGCGCTGACGGCATGGATGATCGTGTCACGCTTTGACGATGTTCCCGCGCTGCCACGCGCAAGCTGGCGCGCGCGGGCGAAGGCCACAAAAGAGGCGATCTGGGCGCTGGGTCTGCCGGTCATCATTCTGGGGGGCATCCGTTTCGGTGTGGTGACGCCGACCGAAGCCGCGGTGGTCGCCGTTGTCTACGCGCTGTTCGTCGGTCTGTTCGTCTACCGCGAGCTGAAACTGGCGCAGTTGTTCGAGTTGTTCCGCTCTGCCGCCACCACGACAGCGGTGGTGATGCTGCTGGCGGCTGCGGCACTGGCAACCGCGTGGTTCATCTCTGTCGCCGATCTTTCGGGGATCATTCTGGAAATTGTCGATCCGCTGATCGACAGCCCCAAGCTGCTGCTTTTAACCATCATGCTTCTGGTGCTGATGGTGGGGATGGCGCTGGATATGGGGCCGACCATCCTGATCCTTGCGCCGGTGCTGCTGCCGGTGGTCAAGGCCGCAGGAATCGACCCGATCTATTTCGGCGTGCTCTTCGTCATCAACTGCGCCATCGGGCTGGTCACACCGCCGGTGGGGATCGTGCTGTCGGTTGCTTCGGGCGTGTCCGGTGTGCCGATGCACCGCGTGGCAATGGGCGCGCTGCCGTTTCTGATCGCGCAGGTCACCGTGCTTTTGCTGCTGGTGATGGTGCCCGAAATCGTGCTGTGGCCAATGGAGTGGCTGCGGTGAGTTCACCTGTTTCAACATTCCGTGGGAGGAAACACATATGAAACATTCTGCAATCGCTGCCCTGCTGGGCACTGCCGTTCTGGCGACCGCCCTTGCCGGTCCGGTCAGTGCCGAGATCCGCGCGCATACCCTCAAGGTGTCGAATGGGGCGGCAGAGGATCATCCGGTTTCGGCGGGGGTCAAGGGCATGTCGGCCTGTCTTGAGGAAAAGTCGGGCGGCAAGATGAAGCTGCGCGGGTTCTACAACGGCGAGCTTGGCAATGATGCCGAAGCCACGCAATCGGTGCGGTCGGGCTCGATCGAGATGGTTGTGACCGGGGCCGCCGCCATCGGCGGGATCGAACCGGCGATGAACACGTTCGAGCTGCCGTTCCTGTTCGCCTCGAACGAGGAAGTCGATGCGATCATGACCGGGCCTTACTTTGACCATGTCGCGGCAAAGATGCCCGAGCATGGTCTTGTGATGCTGTCGATCTGGGAAAACGGCTTTCGCAACGCAACCAATTCCAAACTGCCGATCACCAGGGTCGAGGATTTCAGCGGGCTGAATTTCCGCGTGATGCAGAACCCGATTTTCCTCGATACCTTCCGCCGTCTGGGGGCCAATCCTGTGCCGATGGCGTTCTCGGAAGTGTTCACCGCGCTGGAAACCAAAGCAGTGGACGGTCAGGAAAACCCATTGCCGCTTATTCTGGCGAGCCGGTTCCATGAGGTGCAGAAGTATCTGACCCTGACCCGCCACGCCTATTCCCCGACACCTGTTCTGATCAACAAGGCAAAGTGGGACAGTCTGAACGGCGAAGAACAGGCGCTGATGACCGAATGCGCCGGCATCGGACGTGAACAGCAGATTGCCCGGTCACGGGCAGCGGTGGATGAGGCAACCGAAGAGCTGAAAGCCGGTGGCATGGAAGTCTCGGAGCTTTCGGCCGAGGAACTGGACAAGCTGCGTGAGCTTGTCGCGCCGGTATATGAAACCGCGCTGCCTTCGGTGGGCGAAGAAAACTTTGACCTGATGATGGCCGAACTGAACAAGCTGCGCGGCAACTGACCGCGCGGCTTTGACCGGCGCAGTGCCACTCCCGTGCTGCGCCGGTCCCCTGATGCAAGGATATACGATGCCTCGACCCCCTGATCCTGCCGGCTGCCTGTCGGCGCTGTCTGCTGTGTTTGACAAAGCCACCTTGCTGGCTGGCGCGGATGTGCCTGCGCGCAACCTGCATGACACCAGCTATCTGCCACAGGTACGCCCGCTGGCGGTGCTGCGCCCCGCGACGCCGGAAGGCGTGGCGCAGGCGCTGCGGATCTGCGGCGCGCACGGCGTGGCGGTGGTACCGCAGGGCGGATTGACCGGGCTGGCTGGCGGCGGGCATCCGATTGCAGGGGCGGTGATGATCTCGCTGGAGCGGCTGTCGGGGATCGAAGAGATTGATGACGCCGCCTGCACCATGACCGTGCGGGCCGGAACCCCGCTGGAGGTGATTCAGCGCGCGGCAGATGCGGCAGGGTTTTTCTATCCGCTCGATCTGGGCGCGCGGGGGTCGTGCCAGATCGGCGGGAACCTGGGAACCAATGCAGGCGGCAACCGGGTGATCCGCTATGGCATGGCGCGGGAGTCGGTGCTGGGGCTGGAATATGCACTGCCCGATGGCACACTGGTCACCAGTCTGAACAAGATGATCAAGAACAACGCGGGCTATGATCTGAAACAGCTGTTCATCGGGTCCGAGGGCACGCTGGGCATCATCACCCGCGCGGTTCTGCGTCTGCAGCCCAAGCCGGGCTGTGTCAATGCCGCGCTGTGCGGGCTGGGCAGCTATGCCGATGTGGTCGCCCTGCTGGGGGCCGCGCGCAAAGGGCTTGGCCCGATGCTTTCGGCGTTCGAAGTGATGTGGCCCGACTACTGGCACGAGGCGACGCAGACAGTCGGCGTGCGCTCGCCCCTGTCCGGCCAGCACGCATTTTATGTGCTGATCGAGGCACAGGGCCTGTCAGAAGCGGTTGATGGCCCCCGCTTTCAGACCTGGATCGAGGGCCAGTTTGAGGCAGGGCGGGTCGAGGATGCCGCAATCTCGCAGTCCCTGGGCGATATCGCCGCATTCTGGGCGACACGCGATGCCTGTTCCGAATTCGGCAGCCTGCTGGGGCCACATGTGGCGTTTGACATCGGCCTGCCGGTCGCGCGGATGGATGATTTTGTGCGCGCCTGCCGTGACGCGCTGAACGCGGGCATCCCCGATGCGTTGTCAGTCTATTACGGACATATCGGTGACAGCAATCTGCATCTGATCGCCCTGTCGCGTGCGACGACCGTGCAACCGATGGCGGAAATCGCCGGAATTGTCTATGCTACCGTGCGCGACTTTGGTGGCAGCGTTTCGGCTGAACATGGGATCGGCCTGCTGAAAAAACCCTATCTGAGCTACAGCCGCACCCCCGAGGAACTGGCCCTGATGCGTCGGATCAAGGCGGCGCTGGACCCGCTGAACATCCTGAACCCCGGCAAGATATTCGACATGGAGACACCGGCATGAACCGTCTGAAACAGCGTCTTGCAGCGGGGGAGCGGGTGGCCGCCGCCTGGATCGAACTGGGCAATGCCGATATTGCCGAGATCATGGTGGCGCATGGCTGGACCACGCTGCTGATCGACGGCGAGCACGGCGTGGGCGGTCTGGAAGATTGGGTTGCCGTCGCGCGCGCGGCAGAGGCCGCCGGTGCCGATGTCGTCCTGCGCGTACCCGACGGGTCGGACGTAACGTTGAAGAAGGTGCTGGACCGTGGCTTTCGATCGCTTGTGGTGCCGATGGTCAACACTGCGGAACAGGCGCGGGCCATTGTGGCCGCATGCCACTATCCGACCCGGGGGCAGCGCGGCTATGCGGCCCCCATCGTGCGCGCCTCAGGCTGGGGCGCACGCCCCGATTACGCCCGGAGCGAGGCATCGGAGGAGGTGCTGCTGATGCTGCAATGTGAACATGTTGAAGCGGTCGGCAATCTGGCGGAAATTCTGGCAGTGGACGGGGTCGACATGATTTTCATCGGCCCGAATGATCTTGCGGGATCTGTTGGCCGGCTGGAGCAGATGCTGGAGCCTGAACCGCAGGCTTTGCTGGCAAAGATTGAAAGCACAGCGCAGCAGGCCGGCACGCCCTTGGCCACCATTTGCGGTGCCGGGCGAAGCTGGGATGACCTTTGGCGGCTGGACTATCGCTTTGTTGTCGGGCCGAACGACATTTCCTTGCTGATCGCGGGCGCACGCGCCGCAGCGGCTGAACGCGACAAGGAAACCGCAACGCCGGGGCGAAGCTACTGAATGTCCGCAAAACCGGGCACCCAGCGGCGGGATCAGCCTGACCTGACGGGCACAGCTTACCGGCCCGGTACAAAGTGGCCTGAACGCCCGGCGGCTGCATCGAGTGTGCCGCTGTCCAGTGCGTGCTGAACGCCGCCGCTCAGGTGTGCTGACAAAATCTCCGATGCTGCTGTGGCATCCCGCGCCAATGCGGCATCCAGAAGCGCCCGGTGTTCACTGGCCGATACGGCGTTGCGGAACGACAGCGCAACCATCTGATACCGCAGATATCTGTTAAGAACGCTGTCGTGCAGCCAGCGCAAAGACAAAGATCCGCAGGCTGAAATCAGCGCCTGATGAAACTCCAGATCATAGCGTTTCCACGTGTCAATCTGGCTGCGGTCGCCGGTTTCGATCCGGGCCTCGATGGCCGCCAGCTTATGCCAGGCGGCCAGAATCTGGCTTTCCCATTCCACATCGCCGTTGCGGAAGGAATCCTCCATTGCGCGGCTTTCCAGAAGGTGGCGCAGATGCGCCAGATCCTGCAGATTAACCGCAGACACCGGCGCCACCTCAAATCCGCGCTGACCTTCGGCGGTCACCAACCGTTCGGTTGCCAGCCGGTTCAGCACTTCGCGCAAGGTGCTGACTGACGCGCCACACGTCGTGCGCAGGGACTCCAGCCGCAGCTTCAGTCCCGGAGCAAGGCGGCCCGACAGGATATCATCGCGGATCTGCCGGAAGACGGTCGAGCCGACCGTATCGTCCTGCTGCGCGACCCCCATCACCGCAGGGCCGGGGTCCAGTGTGCCGGCCGCCATCGTATGTTCGACACAGGCAGTGATATGCCGGGTCAGAATGGCGGCCCCAGCGTCCGCATCGCGGTTCAGCGCCGCCTGAAGCAGCGCCCGGTGTTCAGTGGCCGCGGCCTCCCCCCGGAAAATCACGGCAACGATCTGATAGCGCAGGTATCTGTCAAAGACACCGCAATGCGCCGCCAGGAGTTCTGGCGAGTCACAGGCGGAAATCAATGTGTGGTGGAATTCCTTGTCATAGCGTTTCCAAAGCTCGGACCGGCTGCGGTTGCCGGCCAGCATCTCGCGTTCAATCGCCTCAAGCTTGTGGTGCGCGCCGACGACACGGCCTTCCCAATCCAGATCGCCCCGTGCAAAAGACTTGCGCAGCGCGTGGCCTTCCAGCACGTCGCGCAGGATGGCAAGTTCGCAGAATTCATCCTGCGTGACCGGGGCCACGGCAAAGCCCCTGTGCCCCTCGGCCAGCACCAGCCCTTCACCCGCCAGACGGTTCAGGCATTCCCGCAAGGTCGCAACCGACGCCCCATAGCGTTGCCGCAGGCCGTCCAGCCGCAGCCGTGCCCGCGGCGGCTGGCGCCCGGCAATGATGTCTGCGCGCACGGCGCGATATGTGCTTTCCCCGGTTGTATCCAGGAGGATCTGGCGTTCGTCTTTCATGGCGGAAAACTTGTCATGCCCGAAGCCCCTTCGGCAACAGGAATTCTTTTATCATATAAAAACGATTATGCAGGATGAAATAGTAAAAAGCGGTTGAAAAATGAAACCTCCGATGTAGGGTAAGGTTTCACGGGCCGGGATGGGGCCCCGAAGATCGGCAAGATCTGTGTTCAAGGGAGGATGAAGAATGGCTGGATTTACACGCAGGGCCCTGTTTGGCGGGGCCACGGCAATGGCTTTGACGGCAGGGTTGCTTTCTGCCGGGGCGGCACTGGCGCAGGACAAGCCGGTGCTGCGGTTCTCGGCAGTGTTTTCGGATCAGGATATCCGCGCCCAGATGGTGCAACAGCTTGGCGCGGCAGTGGCCGACATTGCATCGCTGGAACTGCATTACGGTGGCACGCTGTTCACTCAGGGCACCGAGCTTGTGGCGCTGCAGCGCGGCAACCTTGAAATGGGCAATATCGCGCCGCAGGATATTTCCAACCAGATCCCGGCGTGGTCCTTGCTGACCTCGGCCTATCTGTTCCGCGACCCTGATCACCTGATGGCGTTCTTCGCCTCGGACGCAGGCGCGGAAATGAAGCAGCTGGCCGAAGACCAACTGGGCATTCACATCCTTGGGCCCACGTTTTTCGGCACCCGTCATGTCGGGCTGAAATCGGACAAGAAGATCAACACACCCGAAGACATGGCCGGTATCCGGTTGCGGATGCCCCCCGGAGAGTCGTGGCAGTTCCTGGGTGAGGCGATTGGCGCGAACCCGACCGCGATGGCCTATGCAGAGGTTTACACCGGCCTGCAGACCGGCGCGATTGATGGTCAGGACAATCCGCTGCCCAATGTGCAGAACATGAAGTTCTACGAGGTGATGAGCCAGATCGCCCTGACCAGCCATCTGGTGGCGTTCGATCTTCTGACCATCTCGACCGCCGCGTGGTCGGCGATGTCGGCCGAGCAGCAGGCGGCGTTTCAGGCCGCCGCAGATGAGGCCATGGCGTGGAGCGCGGCAGAACACCTGAAGCGCGAGGTTGAGCTGACCGAGTTCTTCAAGGAACAGGGGCTTGATATCTATGCCCCCGATGTCGACGCCTTCCGTCAGGCCGCGCAGGCCAAGTACCTGGCCTCTCCGATTTCAGCCGACTGGCCGGATGGCATGCTGGAACGTATCAACGCGATGTGATCCGGTCTACGGGCGGCCGCAAAATGGTCGCCCGGCGCAAAAGGGGGGGGACGATGATGGACAAGCTGAAAAAGGCGGCGAGCCTTATGTCGCGCGTGGCCGAAGGCCTGGCGGCGCTGATGCTTGCCATCATGTTCTGCTCTTTCCTGCTGACAATCCTGTTCCGCTATGTCCTGAACCGGCCATCGGGCAGTGCGGCCGAAGTCAGTTCCGTGATGTGGCTGTGGCTGGTGCTGTTCGGCGCTGGTTTTGTCCTGCGCGAACGCGAAGAAATCCGGTTCGACATTCTGTACAGCGCGGTTTCGCCGGCGGTGCGGCGGCTGTTCATGGTGATCATCGCCAGCATTGTCATCGGGTTGTTCGTGTTGTCGCTGCCTGCAGTCTGGGACTATGTCACCTTTATGAAGGTGCAGCGCACCGCCTATCTGCGGATACGCTTTGACTGGCTGTTCTCGGTCTATGTGCTGTTCGCAGGGGCTGTGATCCTGCGCTATTCCTGGCTCGCCCTGCGCGCCATCTGCGGTGATGATCCCTTGCCGCCGGTCTTGCCCGGAAAGGACGACTGAGTTGGACCCCTTCACCGCTGGCCTTTTGCTGATCTGCTTTCTGGCCCTTCTGGGCCTGCCGATCGGGCTTTCCATGCTGACCGGATCAATCCTGTATCTGTGGATACGCGGGCAGGATATGGGGCTGGTGGCCGAACGGCTTCTGAATTCCATGTTCACCGGCTACGTCATCCTTGCGGTGCCACTGTTCATTCTGGCGGCAGAGCTGATGAACAGCGGGTCGATGACCGACCGGCTGCTGCGGTTCTGCAATGCCTTTGTCGGCAGGTTCCGGGGCGGTCTGGCGCAAGTGAACATTGTGCAGTCGGTGATCTTTTCCGGCATGTCCGGCTCTGCCTTTGCCGATGCGGCGGGGACGGGGCGGATCATCGCCAACATGATGACGCGCGACGGCCGCTACACCCGCAGCTTTGCGGCGGCGCTGACCGCCAGCTCAGCGGTGATCGGCCCGATCATCCCACCATCGATTCCGATGGTGTTGTACGCGCTGGTCTCGAACGCCTCGATCGGGTTTCTGTTCCTTGCGGGCATTCTGCCGGGGCTTATGATGGCGCTGATGCTGATGATCCTTGTGGTGATCCAGTCCCGCCGTCAGAATTTCCCGGTAGAGCCGCCGGTTCCGGTCCGCGACCTGCCGGGCATCACGCTCAGCGCGTTTCCGGCGCTGCTGATGCCGGTCGTTCTGCTGGGCGGCATCTATTCCGGTGCGATGACCCCGACCGAGGCCGCCGCCGTCGCCGCCGCCTATGCGCTTGTGGTGTCGGCGGTGCTGTACCGCTCGATCTCGCTGGGTCAGCTGTACCGGGCGCTGACATCGGGCGCGCGGTCTTCGGCCTCCATCGGGATGCTGATCGCGGGCGCGCTGGTGTTCAACTATGTCGTTACCGCCGAAAACATCCCCCAGTCCCTGAGTGTTTACCTGACCGGATGGGACCTGACGCCGCTGCAGTTCCTGCTGCTGGTGAACATTGTCCTGCTGCTGGTCGGGGCCTTGCTGGAAGGCACCGCGATCCTGCTGATCATTGTGCCTGTCTTCATTCCGACGGCAACGGCACTGGGTATTGACCCGGTACATTTCGGCGTGGTCGCTGTGGTCAACATCATGATCGGCCTGATCACACCGCCCTATGGTCTGCTGATCTTTATCATGCAGAGCATTACCGGCGCGCCGTTGCGCCACCTGATCCGGGATCTGATCCCGTTCATCATCGCGCTTCTGGTGGCGCTGGTGATCATCACCGTATTTCCTGACCTTGTGCTCTGGCTGCCCCGGCAGTTCGGATATCAGGGCTGACCATCAAAGAAGGGGCCCCCATGCCTGCCGCGATCCATGTTCTGAACGGCCCAAACCTCAATCGTCTTGGCACGCGAGAGCCCGAGATTTACGGCCACACAACGCTTGCCGGGGTGAAGGCGATCTGTGAAGGGGCTGCAGGCCCGCATCCACTGGTGTTCCTGCAGTCGAATGCTGAACACCAGATCATCGACTGGATTCATGAGGCAATCGATGCAGGTGCGGGCGCCATCGTCATCAACCCGGCCGGGCTGACCTTTACCTCGGTGCCGATCATGGACGCGCTGAAGATGTTCCCGGGCGTGGTGATCGAACTTCACATCTCGAACATCCACCGGCGCGAGGCGGTGTATCATCAGTCGCTGGTCTCCAAGGTGGCAACAGCCGTCATCGCCGGCCTTGGACCACAAGGCTACCGCAGCGCCGTCGAAGCCGTCCGCCGGATACTGGACACCGCAGAGGCTTGAGTGGGAGAGGCGGCCCACGCAATGCAAGGCAGTCGTGCTGCAGGCCGCAACAAGGCTCTGACGCAAAGGATGGTGCCGGATATTCGTGCGGTCAATCTGACTTGGCTAGTGTCCCCGCGGGGATTGGGCGGGGCGCGGGTCCCTTTGCGCAAACCACCCTGTCGGGCTGGGACGTTGTAATTTCCGATAATATTTGTCAGAAATAGAACCTGACGATTCGGTGTCCGTGATCTGCGCTCAGATTGACAGACCCTATCTGGAAAACAGGACACCCGGCCATGACGGCATCAGCTGATTTCCGCCCGCGGATGGAAGCGCAGACGCGCGGTCTGCGGACCCTGGCACCCTTGGCCTATCGTCGGGTTCAGGGTGCTGTTGCGGATGTCTGGTCTGTCCAGGGGGACAAAGGGGGCGGCGGGTTCTACACTGCCCCTGATCCCAGAATCGTGATTTTTCTGGACGATACGCCGCCGCCTCTGGCCCTGCGATCCGGGGTTGGGAAAAGCGAGCGTAGCGGCGTTCAGGCGTTCTACATTCCGGCCGACGCGCCGCTCTGGAGCCGACTACAGCATCAGACCCACATGACACATCTGGACTTTCATCTCGATCAGTCAAGCCTGCATCGGCGCCTTGCCTCGGGTGGGGTGCGCGCAGATCTGACACAGATCCGGATGTTCCCGGAAAGCCGCGAACTGCTCAGCCTTGGTCGCCTTGCCGCGGATGAAGTGCGAAACCCGCGCCGGGGACAGATGCTGCTCGATGGTCTGCTGACCGCCGCATTGGGTGAGATCTTTGCGGTCAATGAGCCACAGCCGGCGCAGGCGTCAGGTGGTCTTGCGCCCTGGCAGATGGCGGCTGTCGAACGGCTGGTCCGCGATAACATGAGTCGCCACGTCGGGGTGGCCGAGCTGTCAGATGCCGCCAGATTGTCGGAAAGCTGGTTCTCGCACTGTTTCCGGCAGCAGACCGGGCACACGCCGCAGCGCTGGCAGGCACAGCTGCGACTGGACGTGGCCGAAGAGATGATGGCCGATCAGCGGTTGTCGCTGGCAGAAATTGCACATGCGACCGGGTTTTCCGATCAGGCGCACCTGTCGCGAACCTTCCGGATGCATCATGGCCAGCCGCCTTCGATCTGGCGGCGGAACAGATTTCCGCATGGCTGAACAAATCACGACAGGCCGGTTCAAGACCTGCCCATAATTCTAGAGTTAAACGCTCAGGAATCTTTCCTCAGGAAATGCCACATGACACATCTGATCCGCCCCCACCCGCTTTTGCTTGGTGCCAGTCTCTTTGCGCTTCTGTCCTCTGGTGTGCTGGCACAAGAGGCGGATGATGGCGCGCGCACCACCTTCCTTGGGGTGATTGTCGTGGATGGCAACGAAAACCCGACGGCCCCGCTCAGCGGCCCGGTAGCCCGCACCGCCGCCACAACAAAAACCGCCACCCCGATCACCAAGGCCCCGGCGTCGATTTCCGTGATCCCGAACGCCCAGATGCGGGAGCAGGGCGCGACCAATCTGGCCGAAGCGCTGAGCTATTCCGCCGGTGTGATCACGGAAAACTACGGCGGCGACCCCCGGTTTGACAGCCTTTACCTGCGCGGCTTCAACCTTGAGAATGACAAGTTCCTCGACGGGTTGCGGCTGATGCGGTCCACCCAATATCCGACCAGCGCACCGACTTTCGAGCTTTACGGCATTGAACGGGCCGAGGTGCTGCGCGGACCGGCGTCGGTTCTTTATGGCGCAGGCACCCCCGCTGGTCTGGTCAACATGGTGCAGAAACGCGCGCAGGCCTCGGGGGATTTCACCGAACTGGGGGTGACGGCCGACTCGAACGGGTCCGTTTCGGTTTATGGTGACGCGAACCGCGTGGTGGACGACCGCTTTGCCTACCGGATCACCACCAAGGTCGGCAACAGCCGGACCGATGTCAAAAAGATCGACAACGAACGCGCCTATCTTGGCATTTCGGCCAGCTATGCGCTGAACGACAGCACTGAACTCGAATTCATGGTCAGCCATCATGACGATGCGCCAATGTCGCCGACCGGCGTTCCGAACGGCTTTGTCGGCGTCTACGGCCTGAAAGATATGCGCGACTTCAACTTTGGCGACACCTCTGTAAACACCAGCGACCGGAAGATGAGCACATTGTCTTTCGGCGCAACCCATGATTTCGGCAATGGCTGGAAGCTGAACGGAACCTTCCGCTACACCGATTTCGACTGGGTTTATCGCAACGTCTATGTCAGCGGCAGCACCGGCTCGGCCGCAGACCGGGGCGTTATTGATCAGGGCGAGGATTTTGACAGCCTTGGTTTCGATCTGCGTCTGGCAGGCATCGTCTCGACCGGGGCCATTGACCACAGCCTGACCTTTGGTCTGGATGCGCAGAAGTTCAAGGAAAGGGCCTATACCGGCTTTTCCACAACCGACTCCATCGACTTTACCGCCCCGGCCTATGGCGGGCTGACCATCAGCGCGCCGTGGTATGTGGCGGACAAGACCGTCGATGCCCAGCAATACGGGCTTTATGCGCTGGATGAAATGTCCTGGGGCAACTGGCGGGCGACCGTCGGGCTGCGCCACGACTGGACCGAGCAGACCGGCGCAAGCATCACAAACTTTGGCAACACCGATTACGCGCGCAGGAACAACGACACGACAGGGCATGTCTCGCTTGGCTATTCGTTTGAAAACGGCGTCAACGCCTATCTAGACTATGCAACATCCTTCCTGCCCCAGCCGGGGATGGATATTGATGGCAATGCGCTGAACCCCACCAAGGGCCGCCAGCTGGAGCTGGGGGTGAAGTATGAACCCACCGCCTTTGACGGGTTGCTCACCGCATCGCTGTTCAAACTTGAAGAAACTGACCGCAACACGACTGTCACCGAAACCGTCGGCGGCGGCACCATCACCGGCACCCGTCAGATCGGCAAAGCTGCCATTCAGGGGCTGGAGCTTGAAGGGGTGGCCGATCTTGGCAATGGCTGGACCGGCAAAACCGCCTATACCTACGCGTCGACCAACATCACCGGCACCAATGATGGCAACGAACTGGCAAACACACCGCGTCATGCCGGCAGTGTCTGGATATCACACCAGATGCAGACCGGCCGCTTTGCCGGGCTGACGTTCAGCGGCGGTCTGCGCCACATCGGCACCCGCTGGAGCTCGGACGACAACACCACCCGGCTGAAAGCGGTGACACTGGTCGATCTGGGCGCATCCTACAGCTGGGATAACGGCATGAACCTGCAGGTGAATCTGAACAACGTGACGGATGAGGCCTATGTCAGCGCAGTTGGCTTCAGCTCCAGCTACATCGGCGACGGGCGCAACCTGCAGGCCAATCTGTCCTGGAAATGGTAAGCAGACGGACGTTCCTTGGCGCGGCGGTTGCTGCCGCCGCCCTTGGCCGCGCACATCGGGGATGGGCCGCTGCGCCGCTAAGGCTTGCGGCAATCGACTGGGCCATGGCAGAAACCGCCATGGCCCTCGGCTGTCCGCCGGTTGCGATGGCGGAACTGATCGCCTTCCGGTCCGAGACGCCCGTGCCTTTGCCGGTCGGCATGACCGACCTTGGCCTGCGCGGTGCGCCGAACATGGAAGCGCTGAGTCTGGCCGCGCCCGATCTGATCCTGTCCTCCAGCTATTACAGCTTTGCCGAACCGCAGCTGACCCGGATCGCCCCGGTGTTTTCGCGTGCCCTTTATGTTGCGGGCTCTCCGCCACTGCCCAAGGTGACGGCCCTCGTGACCGAACTGGCGCAGGTCATCAACCAGCCTGGCCGGGGCGCAGCAACCCTTGCGGCGGTGCAGGCAGAGTGGGCGGGCCTGCAGCACCGGGCGGCACGATTTAGCGACAGGCCACTTGTCCTGATGAACATCGGCGATGCCCGTCATGTCCGGGTTTTTGGCGATGACAGCCTGTTCGGTGGCGTTCTGAACGCCATCGGCCTGACCAACGCCTGGCAGGGCGGCACCCGCTTTTCCTTCCACGCCCCGGTGCCGGTCGAGCATCTGGCCGAATTCAAAGAGGCGCGGTTTATCCTTGTGGGCGCTGTGCCGCCGCAGGCGGCGCGCGGTCTGAAACATGGTGCGCTGTGGAACAGTCTGGGGCCGTTGCGCGGTGGGCGGGTTGGGCAACTGCCCGAAATGAACGCCTTTGGCGGGCTGCCGTCGGCCCTGCATTTCGTGCGCCACCTGCTGTCGGTCCTTGAGGCCACAGGATGAAACTGGCCCTTCCGCTATTCCTGTGCCTCGCGCTGGGTCTCTGGACATTTGCGGCGCTCAGCACCCTGCCTCTGGCAGGTTGGCCGGCCTTTCCATGGCGCGTGGACAGCCTGTCCATCGATCAGATCCTACTGGCCTATGGCGTATTGCCGCGGGCCGCGGTGGCCCTGCTGGCAGGGGCCAGTCTGGGCCTTGCAGGCGCGTTAATGCAGGCGGTGCTGCGCAATCCGCTGGCCGACCCGACCACCCTTGGCACCGCATCCGGCGCGCAACTGGCACTGGTGGCGGCGACCATTCTGGCCCCCGGTCTGCTGGTGGCAGGCGCGATTCCGGTGTCGCTGGCCGGGGCCGCGCTGGTGACGCTGCCGGTTCTGGCACTGGGCGCACGGCGCGGGTTTGCGCCGGTGACAGTGACCATTGCCGGTATGCTGGCGGGAATGCTCTGCTCGGCGGTTGCGACCGCGCTGACCCTGTCGCAAGGCCACTACCTGCTGTCGCTGGTGATCTGGAACGGCGGCGCGCTGACCCAGCAGGACTGGAGCGGTGCTGCGCGGCTGGCGCTGGCCTTTGCCGTTGCGCTTGGCCTCGCCGTATTGTTGGCGCGCCCGCTGGTGGTGCTGTCCCTTGGCACCGAAGGCGCGCGGGGGCTGGGCCTGTCGCTGTCGCGCCTGCGTCTGGGAACCATCCTGATTGCAGTCACCCTGTCGGCGCTGGTGTCGGCCGAGGTGGGGCTGGTCGGCTTTATCGGGCTGGCCGCACCTGCCATCGCCACCAGTCTTGGCGCGCGGACGGTGAAGACGCGGCTGCTGCTCTCGCCGCTGGCCGGGGCGCTGATCCTGTCGCTGGTTGACGGCGTGTTGCTGACCATCGCGACGCTGGGCGGCCCGACCTTGCCTGCTGGTGCCCTGACCGGGCTCATCGGCGGGCCGCTTCTGCTGTGGCTGCTGCCAAAGATGGCAACGCGTATTCCGCAGCCTGTTGAGGACGGCGACAGGTTTGCCAGACGGGCGGCACGTCCCGGCCTGATCCTGACGGGTCTTGCCGTCGCAGTGCTGGTTCTGTCGGGTCTTACCTTGCTCGGCGGGCGAAGTGGCGCTGGTTGGGAGATTATTCCGGCTGATCTGGCGGCCACATTCCTGCCGCTGCGGGCGACGGCCATTCTGGCCGCGCTGGCCTCGGGTGCCTTGCTTGCCGGGTCAGGAGCGATTTTGCAACGGCTGACCGCAAACCCGATGGCCGCGCCCGAGGTGCTGGGCGTAACCGGCGGTGCGGCACTCGGCTATGCGGCCACGCTGTTCGCGCTGCCCGCGCCGGGGCCGCTTGCCCTTGCCTTGGGAACCTCTGCCGGGGCGGCACTGGCGCTGGCCGCGCTGTCGGCCCATGCCGCGCGGTCCGGCCTTGCCCCGGCCCGCGTTCTGCTGGCCGGTCTGGCCATCGGCGCGCTGTCTTCGGCGGTGCTGGGGGCGATCATGGTGTCTGATGACCGCCGGGCCTGGCTGATCCTTGGCTGGCTGGCCGGGGGCACGCATCAGGTGACGCCGGTGCTGGCACTGGCACTGGCGCTTCTTGCCATGCTCCTTCTTGCGCTGATGCTGCTCAGCGGACGGTGGCTCGATATTCTGCCGCTGGGGCCAGAGGTGGCGCAGGCCCTTGGCCTGCCGCTCCTGCGACTGCGGATCGGGATGATCCTGCTGGCTGGGTTTGCAACCGGGGCCGCAACGATGCTGGTGGGGCCGGTCAGCTTCGTCGGCCTGATGGCCCCGCATCTGGCGCGCAGCCTTGGCCTTGCCCGCGCCGCCCCGTTTGCGGCAGGCAGTTGGCTGCTTGGCGCCTTGCTGATGGTGCTGGCCGCCTTTGGTGCCCGGACCGTTGCCTTTCCCTATGACCTGCCGCTGGGGCTGGTGGCCAGCCTGATCGGCGCGCCATGGCTTTTGCTTGTCCTGCTCAGAAAGACCCGCGCATGACTTTGTTCTCGCTGTCCGATGTAACCTATGACGTGCCCGGGCGACGTCTTGTCGACGGGCTCAGCCTTAATGTTGCGGCGGGCAGGGTCACGGCGCTGCTGGGGCGCAACGGGTCGGGCAAATCAACCCTTATGCGGCTGATTGCGGGGCAGTTGCGCCCCGCCTCGGGCCGGATCACCCATTCGGGTCAGGATATCGCCGGTCTTGCGCCACGCGCTCTGGCGCGCAGCATCGCTTATCTGCCGCAGGTCACCCCGCCCGCCGAAGGCATGCGGCTGGGTGAACTGGTCGCGCTTGGCCGCTATCCGTGGCGCGGCGCTCTGGGCCGGTTCCGCCCCGAAGATCACGCCGCCGTGGCGCAGGCCATGGCGCGCTGCGGGCTGCAACCGCTGTCCGACCGTCTGGTCGATACGCTGTCGGGCGGCGAACGGCAACGGGGCTGGATTGCGATGATGCTGGCACAGGGCGCGCGCACGCTTTTGCTTGACGAACCCACCTCGGCGCTGGATGTGGCGCATCAGGTCGAGGTGCTGGGCCTTGTCCAGCGCATGTGCCGCGACTCCGGTCTGTCTGCGGTGATTGTGCTGCATGATGTCAACATGGCCGCCCGCTATTGCGATCATGTGGTTGCCCTTGAAACCGGGCGTCTGGTGCTGAATGGTCCGGTGTCGACCCTAATGTCGGCGGCGGCTTTGCACCGTGTCTATGGCCTGCCGATGCGGGTTTCCGAACAGGGCGGGCACAGTTTTGCCCTTCCCGAGTAACCCCCGCCCCTTCCCCGGCCAAACCGCAGGATAACCCCTATGCTCCGCCAGTTCTTTGCCTATTACCGCCCGCATATGCGCCTGTTCTGGCTGGATTTTGGCTCGGCGGTGCTGTCTGGCCTGCTGGAGCTTTCTTTTCCGCTCGCGATCACCGCCTTTATCGACCACCTGCTGCCGATGGGCGACTGGTCGCTGACCCTTGCCGCCGCTGCCGCGCTGCTGGTGATTTACGCGCTGAACACCGGGCTGATGATCGTGGTGATCTACTGGGGCCATATGCTGGGGATCGAGATCGAAACCGAAATGCGCCGCACCGCCTTTGCGCATCTGACCCGGTTGTCATGGCGTTGGTTCGACACAGCGAAAACCGGCAAACTGGTGGCTCGCGTGACGCGCGATCTGGAAGAGATCGGCGAGGTGGCCCACCACGGTCCGGAAGATCTGTTCATCGCCATCATGACCTTTATCGGGGCGTTCCTGCTGATGCTGTGGCTGCACCCGGTTCTGGCCTATGCCACGGCCACCATTGTGCCGGTCACGATCTGGCTGGTGGTGGTCTATGGCGGACGGATGACCCGCACCTGGCAAGAGATCTACGCCCGCGTCGGCGGCTTCAACGTGCGGCTGGAAGAAGCGGTCGGCGGCATCCGCGTGGTGCAGGCCTTCGCCAATGAGGCGCATGAGGCGCGCCTGTTCGAGCGTGACAACCGCGCCTACCGCGCCACCAAGCTCGACGCCTACCGCATCATGGCAAAATCGACCGCCCTCCATTACATGGGTCTGCGGCTTGTGCAGGTGGTGGTGATGGTTCTGGGCGCGGGGCTGGTGCTTGACGGCGACCTGACCACCGGCGGTTTCGTCGGCTTTCTGCTGCTGGTCGGCGTGTTCTTCCGCCCGCTGGAAAAGATCGCGACCGTGATCGAGACCTATCCACGCGGCATTGCCGGGTTCCGCCGCTATCAGGAGCTGCTGGCCACCGAGCCTGAAATCGCCGATGCGCCGGGGGCGATTGCTGCCCCGCCGCTTGCCGGGCAGATCGTGTTTGATGATGTGTCGTTTGCCTATGATGACGCGCGTCCGGTGCTGCATAATGTCTCTTTCACCGTGAACGCGGGCGAGACCGTGGCCTTTGTCGGCGCGTCCGGGGCGGGGAAATCCACGCTGCTGGCGCTGTTGCCCCGGTTTTACGAACCCGTCTCGGGCCGGATCACGGTGGATGGGCTGGATCTGTCGGCCATGACACTGGATTCCCTGCGCCGCCAGATCGGGATCGTCAGTCAGGACGTGTTCCTGTTCGGCACCACCTTACGCGAAAATATCGCCTATGGCCGTCTGGGGGCCACCGACGACCAGATCATGGCCGCCGCAGACTCCGCCCAGCTTGGTGCGCTGATCGCGACCCTGCCAGCCGGCCTTGATACGATGGTGGGCGAACGCGGCGTGATGCTGTCGGGCGGGCAGAAACAACGCGTCGCCATCGCCCGCACCTTCCTGATGAACCCGCCGATCCTGATTCTGGATGAGGCAACTTCAGCCCTCGACAGCCAGACCGAGCGTGAGATTCAACTGGCATTGGAGGCCTTGTCGGCGGGCCGCACCACGCTGGTGATCGCGCACCGTCTGGGAACGGTCCGCACCGCCGACCGGATCGTCGTGATGGAAAGCGGACGTATCGTCGAAACCGGGCAGCACGATGATCTGGTGCAACGCGGCGGGGCCTATGCGCGGCTGGCGGCCTGACCGTTTGTCAGGCTGACCAATACGCCGCGCAGGCAAAGCTGCCCTTGCCCCGGCCTTGCGATTCAAGATGCTTGCGGGCGGCGCGCGCCTGATCTTCGCGCCCGGCGAACCAGACAAACGCATCCTGCGGCAGGTCGGCCTTGTGCAGGTCATGCAGCAGATCAGTCGACAGGGTAACGCGGGCATCCTGGGTCAGCAGGCCAAGGTCGTCAGGGTCTGCAAACACAAAGGCCCGCACCTGCCCAGTGGCTTCTGACAGCATCCGCCGGATCGCGGGCAAGGCCGTCTGATCGCCGAACAGCCAAAGATCATCGGCCTCCGGGCAGGTGCCGCCACCGGGACCCATCAGCCCGACACTGCTGCCCAAGGCCGAGGCGGTTGCCCAGTCACAGGCCGGGCTGTCGCCATGCACGAATAAATCGAACTCCACCCATTCAGAGCCGAGCCCCGACACCGTATAAACCGCGCGGTGCAAGGCATCGTCACCCGCCGGCCAGACCGTCCGCCCGGTCACGCCAATCATCGGCCAGACCGGCGGGCGGTTCCTGGGGGGCAGCAAAAGCCGGAAATGAATGCCGCGCCCTGTCGCCAGCGGTGCCACATCCCCCGTCAGGCGCACGCGCAGAAAATTGGGCGAAAGCGGCCACACCGCAGTCTTTTCCAGCACCATAAGCCCCGGTGCCAATGCCCCGGCGTCCACCTTGTCCCAGACAACCGGGATGCCTTCCGCCTCCATCAGCTCGGTCACGCTGTCACGGATCACCTGAAGCAAGCGACGGTCGGGCGCGGTCACGCTCAGCCGCATGTCCGACTGGCCCTGCCGCAGGATCAGCTGGCCCTGCCAGAGGTGAACCATGATCTCACCCCCGGCCTCAACCACCGGCAGATCCCATTCCAGCGCCCGCGCGCGGATCGTGGCCACAGCGGCCCCGGCACCCATGCGGATTGTACCCGAAGCAGACAGATCAGAAAGCTGCACCTGAAAGTCTCCCTGTGGCCAGACATGACGGATCAGCGGCGGTATGGTCCAGGTGATCCGACGGCCCGGTTTAATAACTGAGCGTTTTAATAAACTAATAGCGCAAACGGTCAACGGTGCTGGGAGCAAAGACGGAACAAAATCACAGGCATGTCGCGCAGAACGGTCATTGTCGCCGAAAGAGACTGCTTCCACCCCACCGGGGCGTTCAAGTCGCGGGGTCAGAAAGGATTTTCGAGTGTCACGCCGGTGGGCGCAAAATCGCTCACATTGCCGGTGACCACGGTCGCTGCATGCCGGAGCGCAGAGGCGGCAATCATCAGATCTGCGCCGCTATGGCCAATTTCGGCCGACAACCGGCCCCAGATGCGGGCGTCTTCGGCCTCGAACGGCAGCAACCGGTCTGAAAACAGCAGGACGGTGCGGTCGAGCCACAGGCGAAGTTCGCGCGCGAAATCGGGGTTGCGCGCTTCCTGCTGGCGGATGCCGCGCTCTATCTCCCCAATCGTGATGACGCTCAGGAAAAGGCTCTGTTCCGGCTTGCCGCGCAACCACGCCGCAACTTGCGGGGCGCGGTCGATGCGGCGGACCGCGGACAGGACATTGGTATCAAGCAGGTAGATCAAAAGGATACGTCCCGCGGTCTGGCCCCGGCGCGCTCGATCTCACCGCCCGGAAACGCCAGCAGGTGCTCGGAGAAACTTTCCCGGGCGCTGACCGCCCCTGCCAGAAGCCGGTGATATTCTTCCGACGACAGAACAACCACGGCGGGGCGGCCCCGACGCGTCACTTCCTGCGGTGTGCCGGCAAGCGCGGCCTCGACCAAAGCGCTGAACTTGTTTTTCGCGTCCTGAACCGTCCACATTTCGGATTTTCCTAGCTAGCCATCTGGCTAGATAGATAACCCGGCAGCGCCGGTTTGTCAAACGCAGTCGCCGCAGTGATCCGACCCGATCGCCCAGGCGAAACCCGAATGTTCGCACTGCCCTTGCAAAGCGGGGCGTGGTCTGATAGAAAGGTTAGGCAAAGCTTCTTCTTTCGACCTCCTGTTTCCTTACGGCTTCAGTTGCGATTCTGACGACACTGGGCCGGACCATCGCATTATGTGGATGGTAATAATCTAGGAGACACACGATGGCCAATGGCACCGTGAAATGGTTCAACGCAACAAAAGGCTTCGGCTTTATCGCTCCGGCACAAGGCTCCAAGGACGTGTTCGTCCATGTGAGCGCGCTGGAACGTGCTGGCATCCGCCAGCTGGATGACGGTCAGGCCGTGACCTTCGATCTGGAAAGCGACCGCAATGGCCGTGAATCCGCGACGAACCTCGCACTCGCCTGAACCTCGGTTCGGTTGACACGATCTGAAACGGGGGTGGCGCAAGCCGCCCCCGCTTTCATTTGCGGCCCATCGGGAACGCAGCAAAGGGAACCCCTTGCCCGTGCGGGCAGTTGTCCCCTGCAGAGGATTACCCTACAAAGCCGGTGATCGCTGCATCTGTCGGAAATCCCCTCCCCTGCCATGACTTCGGCCGCTGCGGGGTGCGCGTGTGAGGTATCCTTGGCACTGCCCGCTTTTCTGGACCCGCTGAAACACCGGACCTATCGGCGGCTTTGGGCTGCCACAACCATGTCCAGCCTTGGCACCTTGATTCAGGCGGTCGGCGCGGCCTGGCTGATGACCTCGCTGACCCCTTCACAAACCATGGTGTCGCTGGTTCAGGCGTCAAACACCCTGCCGATCATGGCATTTTCGCTGATTGCCGGGGCGCTGGCCGATACCCACAACCGGCGACGCATCCTCATTCTGGCGCAGATGGCGATGGTTCTGGCCTCTGCCGGGCTGGCCATTGCTGCGTGGACCGGCGGGCTGACGCCTTGGTTGCTGTTGGGGTTCACCTTTCTGATCGGCTGCGGTTCGGCACTGTACAATCCGTCATGGCAGGCCTCGATGGGCGATGTCGTGCCGCGGAGCGATCTGCATGCGGCGGTCAGCCTCAACAGCCTCAGCTTCAACATGATGCGCAGCGTCGGCCCGGCGGCGGGCGGGCTGATCGTGGCGGTCGCGGGGCCCGCCTCTGCCTTTGTGATCAATATGGTGCTGACCCTTCCGCTGATTCGCGAACTGGTCCGCTGGCAGCCCGATTACCCACGATCCGACCTGCCGCCCGAGGATATTGGCCCCGCCATCGGGGCCGGTCTGCGCTATATGCTGATGTCGCCGGCACTGCTGAAAGTACTGCTGCGCGGCGCGATCTTTGGCACGGCGGCTGTGGCGACCCTTGCCTTGCTGCCGCTCGTCGCGCGCCAGACCATGCAGGGCACCGCGCTGACCTATGGCATCCTGCTGGGCACTTTCGGGCTGGGGGCGATCGGCGGCGGGGTCGCCAACAGCTGGCTGAAGCGGCACATGTCGAATGAGGCGGTGATTCGCCTGGCCTGTGCAGGCTATGCGCTGGCCTTGCTGATTCTGGGCTGGACCGATGCGATGGTGTTGGCCAGTCTGGCGCTGCTGGTTGCCGGGGCCTGCTGGGTGATGGCGCTGGCCTTGTTCAACGTGACGGTGCAGCTGTCCACGCCACGCTGGGTGGTGGGCCGGGCAATCTCCTTTTACCAGACCGCGACCTTCGGTGGCATGGCGCTGGGGGCCTGGCTCTGGGGCAGCATTGCCGAGGCGCACGGCCTGTCCGGGGCCTTTGTGCTGGCGGCGGTTTTGCTGGCAGCGGGCGGCCTGCTCGGCCTGTGGCTGCCGCTTTCGGCCTTCCCCGAGGGCGATCTGGACCCGCTGGGCCGGTTCCGCACCCCGACTCCGATGATCGACATAAAGCCGCGCTCTGGCCCGATCATGGTGATGATCGACTATGATATCGGCCTTGCCGACACCCCGCACTTTCTGGCGCTGATGCGGGAACGGCGCCGCATCCGTTTGCGCGACGGGGCACGGCACTGGACCCTGATGCGCGATATCGAACGGCCCGAGACCTGGATCGAAAAATATCATGTGCCGACCTGGGTCGATTACGTGCGGCACAATCAACGCCGCACCACGGCAGATGCCGACAATCTGAATCAGCTGAACGCCCTGCATCGCGGCACCCAAGGCCCGCTCAGGGTGCACCGGTTGATCGAGCGGCAGACCGTGCCGCTGACTGATGATCTGCCCCCGGTCGCCACCGGCCCGATTGACATCTGACTTCGGCACGAATCTGAGCGGGACCACCGGGGCCGCAACAGGTTTCAGCCCCGGCCAAGACGCAGCGCCGCCTGCGCCAGCCGCCCCAGCGGCATCTGTTCCTCTACCCCGCCATGGCGCATCGCCTCCTTTGGCATGCCGTAAACCACCGAACTGGCCTCATCCTGCCCGATCGTTCGCGCGCCGGCATCGCGCATTTCTTTCATACCGCGCGCGCCGTCATCACCCATGCCAGTCATGATAACGCCAATCGCATTCGGCCCGGCATAGCGCGCCACTGAGCGGAACAGCACATCGACCGATGGCCGATGGCGCAGCACCAACGGCCCATCGCGCACATCCACCGTATAGGTCGCGCCGCTGCGGTTCAGCAGGGTATGGCGGTTGCCCGGTGCAATCAGCGCGTGCCCGCGCAACAGCCGGTCGCCCTGCGCGGCCTCTTTCACCGAAACGCCACAGATCGTGTCAAGCCTGCGCGCAAAGGCGGCGGTAAAACCTTCGGGCATATGCTGCACGATGATGATCGGTGGGCAATCGACGGGCATCGCCTGCAAAAACACCTGAACCGCCTCGGTCCCGCCGGTCGATGCCCCGACGGCGATGATCTTTTCGGTCGTTTTCGCCATCGCCCGGCTGGGTGGCGCGGGCATCATCGCATCCGCCGTCAATTTGGCGGCGGGCGGATGTTCGCGCACCCGGCCCAGACGGGCCTGCGCCGCACCCTTGATCGCATCACAGATACGAATACGGCTGTCCTCCAGAAAATCCCGGATACCGACCTGCGGTTTGCAGATGATATCCACGGCACCGGCATCCAGCACCCGCGCCAGGGTTTCGGTATTGGCCCCGACCAGCGACGAACACATCACCACAGGAATCGGATGCTGGGACATGATCTTGCGCAGGAAGGTCACCCCATCCATGCGGGGCATCTCGACATCCAGGGTGATGACATCGGGTCGCTGCTGGCGGATCAGCGCCGCCGCCGCAAACGGATCACCCGCCGTGCCCATCACCTCAAGCTCGGGGTCGGACGAGATAAGCTCGGCCATGACCTGGCGCACAACGGCACTGTCATCGACCACAAGAACCCGGTACTTCCGGCCGTTGGGCAAAAGTGTCACTGCAGGCCTACTCCTTTCGATAAATGGATGGGGAAACCAGCGTCATGCCGGGCGGAGGGCTGGCAAGACCCTCGGAATGCCCGGTCAGCAAATACCCGCCGGGCCGAATCCGGCGCGCCACCTGTGCGGCGGCGCGCAGCTGATCGTCAGGTTCGAAATAGATCAGAACATTGCGCAAAAAGGCGATATCCGCGGTCAGCGTCATGTTTGACGGCAGGTCCAGCAGGTTGGCCCAGGCAAGACGGGCCCGGCTGCGCAGTTCCGGCGCAATCCGGTAGCGGGGCTTGCCGCCGACCGGGCTGCGCGAGCGCAACAGGTAGCGGCGGCGCATCTCATCCGGGATTGGCAGGATATCATCCTCATCAAAGGTCGCGGCTGCGGCCTTGCTCAGGATTTTCTGCGATACATCGGTGCCGACCAGATCCCAGCGCAAACTGCGGTTGCGCGCGAATGTGTCAAGCACCATGCCTGCCGTCCACAGCTCGGCCCCGGTGGAACAGGCCGCGCTCCAGATTGTCAGCGGCCGGTCGCGCCCCGCGCCTTCGGCCAGCACCGACGGCAGGCCGCTGGCAGCCAACCAGTCGAAATGGGCCTTCTCGCGGAAGAAAGAGGTGGTATGCGTTGTCAGCGCCTCTACCAGCCGCAGGGCGGCCGGCCCGGCCGGGGCCGTGCGCAGATGCTCGACATATTCATTCACCGTCCCGACGCCGGACTCCCGCAGCAGACGGTTGATCCGGTGTTCCAGAAAATCGGTCTTGGTTGCGGCAACGGAAATGCCGCTCAACCGAAACACCGCCTCGACAAGGATCTGAGCCTGATCCGGAGTGATCCGTACCTGTTGAATTGTCCCCCCCATCATTCGAAGTCGAACGCGCCGGGAAGGTTGGTCTGGAACACCGTCTCAAGCGCGAGGATCTGGACCAGCAGCCCGCCGACACGCGCAACACCGCGCAGCACGGACGAATCCCAGCTTGTCATCGCATTGGGTGCCGCGCCGATTTCATCATCCGGAATTTCGGCCACCCCCAGAACGCGATCGGCGATGACACCGATCGGGGTTGCAGGGTTGGCCCCGAATTCCAGAACAATGATCCTCCCGCCGCCCTCTGTCTGGCTGCCGTGCAGGCCAAGCCGCCCCGGCAGATCAACCAGCGCCACGTTTTCGCCGCGGATATCAATCATGCCCAGCAGATCGCCCGGTGCATTCGGCAATCGGGTGATGGCCTGCATGTCAAGGATCTCGCGAACCATGGAAACATCAACGGCCAGCGTCTGCCCGGCAAGAACAAAAGTCACATAGGTCCGGGGATCGTCTGTGGTCCCGCTGTCTTCCTGGCTCCAGGCCTCTTCGGCCAGACTGGCTGCCGTCATCTGAAATCACCTGCAATATGGGTCGGGGCAAGGCATCTGCTCAACACGCTGCGTCGCTCAATACCGCTGGAAATCATCGTCACCACCGGCAGCTGTATCTCCGGCCAGATCGATCATGACTCCGTTCTGGAAGGCATGGGCCGCACCGTTTGTCTTTGCCTTTGCAGCCGGCGGAGCCGTGTTGATGCCGCGCGGGCGCTGGGTGGTAAAGGTCGGCCGGGAGGAGGATGCCTCGCGTGGATGGTCCGCGTTGGCCGGCCTGACAGCCGGGCGGTCATCGCCCAGACGGAAGAAGCCGATCACCCCGCGCAGCTGTTGCGACTGGGTCGCCAGCTGTTCAGAGACGCTGGCCGCCTCGGTCGACGAAGACGCATTCTGCTGGATGACCGAGTCGAGCTGGCGGATCGCTTCATTGATCTGCTCTGCGCCGACATTCTGTTCCCGCGTCGCGGCGCTGATCTCTTGCACCAGATCGGCGGTGCGTTTGATCGACGGCACAAGCGACTGCAGCATTTCACCGGCGCGCTGGCTGACCTCAACCGTTTTGCCCGAAAGCTGGCTGATCTCGCCCGCCGCCTGCTGGCTACGTTCAGCAAGTTTGCGCACCTCCGAGGCGACCACGGCAAACCCCTTGCCGTGCTGACCGGCGCGCGCCGCTTCAACCGCCGCATTCAACGCGAGAAGATCGGTCTGCCGGGCGATTTCCTGAATGATGTTGATCTTCTCGGCAATGGTTTTCATGGCGCGCACAGCCTCATCGACGGCTTTGCCACTTTCTTCCGCCTCTTGCGCCGACTTGGTCGCAATCTTTTCGGTCTGCGCGGCGTTATCGGCCGATTGCCGGATATTGGCCGACATTTCCTCCATCGAGGACGAGGCCTCCTCTGCCGCCGCAGCCTGTTCGGTCGCCCCCTGGCTCAGCTGTTCTGCCGTTGCCGACATCGCCTGCGCGCCTTCGGCCACCCCGGCGGCGCTGTGGTTGGCGTTGGAAATCACCTCGCGCAGCTTTTCCAGCATGTTTTCCAGCGCGATGCCCAGCCCGTCAACTTCGGACCTGCGCTTCGTGACAATACCCAGATTGCCCTGGCTGATCTTTTCCGCGACGGTCGTGATCTCACGGAGGGATCCCGACATGCCGTGCATCGCGGACAGCAGATCGCCGATTTCATCGCGGCTGCTTGACGTCGCATCAACCGAAAGGTCGCCCTTTTCAACAGCGCGGGCCACCGTGACGGCGCGGTTCAGGCCGCGTGAGATCGAGATCGACAGCCAGAACGCCGCCGCCACACCGATACTGGCAGCCACAAGCCCCAGAGTAATCAGCACGGCCTTGGATGTTTCATAGACCTCAACCGCGTTTTCTTTGCCATGCGCAACACGGCCTCTGGCGTATGTCGCCACCGTGCGTGTCGCGGCAAGAAGTTCTTCAAATGCGGGATAGAGCCGTTCGTGCAGGATTGTAGCCGCGCGAGCATTGCTATTTTCCGCCGACATGGCTGTACCGCGCATCAGCGCGTCCCGCCAAGTTTCCCACCCCGCGATAATGGTTTCAACAGCACGGTTGTCAGTGACGCCCGCAAAGCCTCGCGCCTGCAAAAGATCTTGGGTTAGCGCATTTTCCAGCGGTTCACGGCGCGCCATCAGATCGACAAGCTCGGATTCGACTTCAGACATCAACATGTCACGCTCGATTTCCCTCAACGCGCGCATCGAATCTATTGCCCCGTCAAGTGATCGTTCGAGCGAGACCAACCGCGGATCGCGGACCTCTGAATCGGCAATCCGCTCCCTCACGCTGGCGATCAGTGTCTCGGCAGCATTGTAAAGAACGTTGTATGAAGGAATGCCTTCGTCATTATAAATCCCAAGTGCCCCTTCAGCGCTCTTGGCGACGCCGACCAAGCGCAACTCTGCCTCAATCGAGCGAAACGCGGCCCATTTGACATCGAAAACCGCGTACAGGGCCCTAGCTTCCTCCGAGACGATAACGCCGCCCAAAGTGGCGTGCAGCTCTTCAACGGTGGTCATATACTCATCCGCAGCACGGGCCGCCTCATCGGCATCTGCACGAGAGGGTGCCTCCAGATAGTCCTGAATGAGAGTCATGGCGCGAAGCGCCGCAGTCTGCTTGGTCAGCGCCAGTTCAAGCTGGCGCGCAAAGCGATCAACAATCACGTCAATCTCGTCCTTCATATCGGAAGTCTTTTTCAGCGCCATGAAACTGGAAACGCCGAGGAGGATGATCAGGACGGCAAACACCGCGATCAGTTTGGCTTTTATGGTCACTCGCATATCTGGTCCTTGCTCATGCTTGAAGGGATGGCCCGGCGTCCGGGCGGAAGAGAGTCTCGGTGTCTAGAAGGATGACGAGGGCTTCGCCGTGACGGGCGACGCCGGTAACATATTGTTCGGGCCATCGCGCGCCGAGCTCCGGCACAGGTTTAAGCGCGGCACGATCGGTTTCGATGACCTCCTCCACCGCGTCAGCCATGATCGCAAGGCGCGTCGGTGCCCCGTTGAGTGGCAGTTCAAGCACGATGATCCGGGCATTGTCGTCCGGTGGCACCGCAGGCATACGCAGGCGCTGACGGATATCAATCAGGGGTGCGATTGCGCCCCGGACGTTGATCAGCGCCGGGGCAAAGGCAGGCGCACCGGGCACCGGGGTAACCGGCATCGGGTCGAGAATTTCGTGAACCTCGCCGACCGGCAGGGCAAAGACATCGCCCGACAAGCGGAAGATCAGCATCATCTCTGTTCCGGCCCCAGCAGGCCGGCCGGGCTTTTCTGTCGTCAGTTCCATGTGCTCCATACCCGGTCTCCTCAGGCGATGAGCCGGTGCGCGATGCGCGCACGGCGGGCGAGGGTTGCAACATCAATGATCAGAGCCACCGCGCCGTCGCCCAGGATCGTAGCCCCGGCAAGGCCCGCAATATTGCGGTGGTAAACGCTGAGCGTTTTGATAACGGTCTGATTCTGACCAAGAATATCATCCACCACCAGGCCAAGGCGTTGGCCGTCGGCCTTGACGATCACGACCCGGCGGCGGGTCTCGGTACTCGGGGGGCGGGCGAAGACGTCATCAAGGTCAAGGAAGGGCACCAGATGTTCGCGCAGCTGCAACATCGACCGGCCACTTTCGCGTCTGCGTTCGGCCTCTTCAAATTCGACGCATTCCTCAACAGCGGACAGCGGGATCACGAACACGGACTGGCCAAGCCGGACCAGAAACCCGTCGATGATCGCAAGCGTCACCGGCAGCCGCAGGGTCACCCGGGTGCCGCGTCCCGCAACGGTGACAATTTCGGTCTGACCGCGCAACGCTTCGACCGCGCTGCGCACGGCGTCCATGCCGACCCCGCGCCCCGAGACGCTGGACAGCGACGAGGCGGTCGAAAACCCCGGTGCAAAGATCATCTGGTGAATTTCCGCCGGGTTGGGCGGGGCATCGGCGGCCATCAGCCCGCGTTCAATCGCGCGTTTGCGGATAGCTTCGGTGTTCAGACCGGCACCGTCATCTTCGATCGAGATCAGCACCTCCCCCCCCTCCTGCCGCGCCGACAGGGTGACCTTGCCGCGGGCGGGCTTGCCGGATGCCTGGCGCCGGGCCGCGTCTTCCAGCCCGTGGTCCATGCTGTTGCGGATCATGTGGACCAGCGGTTCGGACAACCGGTCAATCACGGTCTTGTCGAGTTCGGTTTCACCGCCCTCAACCGCAAGCATGACATCCTTGCCCAGTTCGACCGACAGATCACGCACCACCCGGCGAAACTTGCCGAACACCGATTCAATCGGCAGCATCCGCACCGAAAGTGTGGCGTCGCGCAGGCCGGTGACCAGACGTTCCACCTCTTCGACAATCGACTCGAAGTCGGCATTCTTGGTTGCCGCCGCAATCTGGTGCAGCCGCGCCTGTGCGATGACAAGCTCCCCCAGCTGATCCATGATGTCGTCAAGCTTGCCGGCCGGAACCCGGATGCTTTCGCTGGACCCGGTGTTTGCAGGGGGGCTGCGCGGGGCCGCGGCCTCTGGCGGGGGCGGGGCCTGAGGGCTGGGCGCGGCGGTTTCGGCGGCCATGGCCGGTTGGGCCGCAACCGGCACCACCACAGGACCCGTTTCGTCAACCATCTCTGTCACCTCCAGCGCGGCATCATCAGCAAACAGAAAAATCGCCTCAATGGCATCGCGGGGCTGCGACGTGGTCAGCATGACCTCCCACGCAAGGTAGGACCGTTCCGGTTCAAGCTCAGACAAGGCGGGCAGATCCGAGGCATCAAGCCGGATATCAACCTCCCCCAGCGCGGCGAGTTCGGCCATCAGCAGATCGGGGCGCATGCCGTTGCGCAGCGCGGCCGCATCCGGGTGAAAGCGGATCGACCAGCGGCGAAGGACCACCGCACGCTGCGGCAAGGCCGCAACTGCGGGGGCACTGCCGGTCACAGGATGATCCGGGTCTTTGCCCATGATGGCGGCCAGTGTTGTCAGAAGGCTTGCAGCCTCTTCCGAGGCTTCCAGCCTTAAGGCTTCCGGGCTGTCACCGCCGCAATCGAGCAGCGCCGTCATGTGATCGCGGGCGCGCAGCGACACGTCGATCAGGCGCGCGTCAACCTCCATCCGACCTTCGCGGACGCCGTCGAAGGCGTCTTCGAAATGGTGGGTAAAGCGCGCCAACGCCCCGAACCCGAACATGGACCCCGACCCCTTGACCGTGTGCAGCACCCGGAAAATGGCGTCGACACGGTCACGGTCGGTGCCCGTTTCAAGGTCCAGCAGCATCCCTTCCAGCCCTTCAAGCTGTTCGCGGGCTTCCTGCACAAATGTTTCAACTGCGGCGCTCAGATCGGTTTTCATTCAGCCCGCCAATCTTTTTGCTACGCTGATCAGGTTTTCCGGGGTGAACGGCTTGGTGATCCAGCCGGTGGCGCCAGCGGCCTTGCCTTCTGCCTTGGCTTCGGGCTTGGATTCGGTGGTCAGCATGATGATCGGCACACCGGCACCCTTTGGCATGCTGCGCAGGGCACGGATGAATTCGAACCCGTTCATCACCGGCATGTTCAGATCGGTGATCACCAGCGATACCTGTTCGGTCTTGAACACCTCGATCCCGCTCTGACCGTTGTCGCCTTCCACCACCCGGTACCCCAGCGGCACCAGCGTCAGCTTGATCATGTCGCGGATCGACTTGCTGTCGTCGACCGCCAGAATTGTATGGGCCATACTCGCTACCTCAGCTCCGCTCTGGACTGTGAAGGGAAAGCGCGGCAAGCGTGCCCGTGGCGCAGGGGCCAAAGCCGGAAAAGCCCCCTGCCGCTTCCAGCTGCTGCGCTGCGGCCAGCAGAAGCTGCAGCGCCGGCGCGGTGACCCTGTCGCCGGTCAGCTCAAGGCCAAGCGGCGCAGAGGCAGTGGCGGCACCGACAGCATTTGTCAGGTCCGTCAGGGCTGCCCGGCTGTCTGCCACGGCAAGCGCGTGTTCGATGAGATGCACCGTGCCGGTGCCGGATCCGATAGTGCCGACCATGCTGCGACTCGCCCTTTTTGTTGCCTCAGGCCGGACCATGGGCCGCAAAACTTAAGAAAAACCTTCGTTTTGACCGGGCATCTGTTCATTCCCCCGTAAGGACCGACTGCTATCGACAGCAAAGAAGAAGCTGAGGAGCACGAAGAAACAGCATGGGTTCTCTTGCCGCCATCGCCCCCGACGCGCCCGACTCTGCCCTGTCACAGGCGGGCGTCGCCTGCCGGGAATCCTTTGCCGATCTTGCCTTGCATCTTGTCGATGTTCAGGCCGCCGTCCTGGCGCTGCTCGATCTTTTCGCCGCCCTCGCAGACCATCTGGCCGCCGAGGGTGCGGGCCCCGACCCGGTGGCCGAGGCTGATCTTGCCGCCCGGACGCTGGTGGGCGTGCTGCCGGTAATTTCCGGCGACACCTACAGCCGGGCGCTTGGCGAAACCCGCGCCGCCCTGCACGAAGTCGCGCAAGAGGCACGGTCGCTCAAGGCCTATGCCGCTTTGACCCGGCTTACCGCCGCGTCGTTGCGGGTCGATGTGCTGCAGGCCTATGTCGCCGAGGTGCAGCAAATTGCTGAAACCGTGCAGGAAAATGCGCAATCGCTGACCGATTGCGTGGAAGTGATTGATCAGGAACGCGGACCTGCCGTCGCCGCGCAGCGTCTGGCCACCGCCGGGCTGCAGCGGATGCTGGATGATCTGGGGCAGGCCCGCGCGGCCAGCGCCGGGCTGGCCAATGAAGACCGGGTGTTCCGCGCCGATCTGACGCGGCGGATTGACCGTCTGTCGCACGGCGGCCGGACAGAGATTTCGGCCCTGATCTCGATGGTGCAATTCGCAGATCAGTTCGCCCAAAGGCTTGAACACATTGAAACAATCCTCGAATCTCATGTCAGTTCTGACCATACCGCCCCGCTCGCCGCCGCGCTGGAAACGGCACTGGTCGCCGATGCGGGGTCGGTCTGCTCCGCTGCCGTCACCAGTCTTGACCGGCTGGTGAAACTGGCGCGGCGCTCTGCCCTGGTGGATGGCGCCGCGCTGTCGGAAAGCCCGTTGGGCCGGTTGTTGCAGACCCGCCGCGCCGCGCTGACCTGCGTGCAGCGCTGCAATCAGGAAACGGCGGCGTCGCTGTCTGCGGCAGCCGGGGCAGCCCGGCAGATCTCTGCCGCCATCGCCGGGGCGCAGCGCGAATTTGACGCCCTGCGGGCCAGCGCGGCCAGCGTCAGCATCGCGGCAACCAACGCACTTTTGCTGCCCGGCCGCACCGGAGAGGCGCGGCTGCCGCTTGGCGTTCTGGCCAAGGCGGTGCAGGAAAGTTCGGCCGCTTTCCGTGACAAGACCGCCGCTGCCAGCCTGTCGATAGAGGGACTGTCAGACGGGTTCGACGCCGCCATCATCACCGCGCTGGAGGAGGGACTGGCCGGGTTTGATGCCTCGGTCCAGACCTCATCCTCCCGGATCGACGCGGCGGATGACAGCCAGCGCAAAATTGCAGCGCTTTTGAGTGATATCGGCGTCGCCGTTGCCGCGCTGGACCGGGCCGCCACGGACAGTCAGGCCGCAATGGCCTGCGTTCTGGCCTCGCTCCGCGTGCTGCGCGAGTCGATTTCTTCGGTCGGCCATCAGACGCCAGACCCGGATCAGCTTTCAGAATTCATCCCAATTTACACAATGGCGCGCGAGCGTGAGGTGCATGGCGCCGTCACCGGCATCACCCTGCCCGAACCCGAAGCCACCGCATCAGAGGTCGAGTTTTTCTGATGCACCGCGTGATCGGAGTGTGGGTCACGCCTCAGGCCAGATGCTGCTTCAGCAGCGCCACAAACCGCTCGGGCTGCTCGACGCACGGCAGGTGGCCTGCATCGGCGATCTCGATAAACTTTGCCCCGGCAATCTGCGCGGCCATCGCGCGCACCAGCGCCGGCGGGGTCGACGCGTCGTCGCGCCCCACCATCACCAGCGTTTTTGCCCGGATATGCGCCAGATCAGCGGTATAATCCGCATCGCGGATTGCAGCACAAACATCAGCATAGCCCTGCGCCGGTGTCCGTTCCAGCATCATGCGCCACATCTGAAACTCTGACGTGGCTGCAAAGCCGGGGGCAAACCAGCGCGACAGGATCGCATCGGAAATCGACGCGATGCCACTGTCCAGCACCGCCGCGATCCTTGGGTTCCAGATCTCGGGCGATCCGATCTTTGCCGCCGTATCGGCCAGCACCAGATGCGGCATCACCCCTGCCCGCCGCAGCGCCAGCCGCTGCATGATCAGCCCGCCGACCGACAGGCCAACGCCGGTAAAGCGGGTGATGCCCAGATGGTCCAGCAGCATTTCCACATCATCGGCCAGCGTTTCAATGCTCAGCCCCGGCCGCGCAACGCTTAACCCATGGCCGCGCTTGTCATGCCGCAGGATACCCCAACCTACGGGCAAGCGCGCGCAAACCCGGTCCCAGACCCGCAGATCGGTGCCCAGCGAATTGCCGAACACCAGCA
>NZ_JAUSNR010000050.1 GCF_030656345.1 Pseudotabrizicola sp.
CGCGCAGAGACCGAGAGCCTGGTGCCCCCAGGACCGAAAGTTGCCTTTTCTGGCGGGGACACCACCGATCACCGGCTGATCTGGGACCGTCTTGATCAGATCCACGCCAAGCACCCCGACATGGTGCTTTTGCATGGCGGATCACCCAAGGGTGCCGAGCGGATCGCGGCCACTTGGGCCTCGAATCGCAAGGTGCCGCAGGTTGCCTTCAAGCCGGACTGGACCAAACATGCCAAAGCCGCACCCTTCAAGCGTAACGACCAGATGCTGGACTGCATGCCGATCGGCGTCGTGGTCTTCCCGGGCACTGGCATCCAGGACAACCTGGCCGACAAAGCCCGCAAGATGGGCATCCCGGTCTACCGCATGGCTAGGGGCAGCGCGTAAGCGCTGCCTTTGGCAGGTTACAAAAGCCGCCCTCTCTAAGAGCGTCAAGCACTTGCAAGCACGCCCGAACTGAGCGACCTTGAATTCAAGGAGACACCCACCTTGGCATTGATACCGATTTCGGAAATTTACGCGGGCCTAGAGCCAGAGAACTCGATCCACGGGCGGAAAGTGCATCGACTTAATGCGGCTGTTCACTACCTGGACCGCCCTAAACCAACGCTCGAAACTATCGGCTCCCTCTTCCGAAAATATACTAGCCGCGCAGGGCGTTCAAAAACTCCTCAGGCTCGCGCGGAGTACGAGCTCTTATCAGGTCACCTATCTTGGCTAGGTAGTCTTAACGATGATCCAAACCTAAAGGATGAATACGCAAAGTTTAAGACTGCTTCAAACCCCGAAGGTTACCTAGGTGATCAGGGCATTGACGCTACGCACGAAGATACACTTACATTTCGACTTGATCTCCACATTCATCGAATAAGAGCATCGCTGGGGCCATCGACTTTTCAAAGAGACATGTTTGATGCCTGTGGGAAAGAAGTATTTCTTCCGCGGATATCCCGAGTGATCGAGAACGTGTGGCGAAAACATTCTATATTGGTTTCACCCAACTCCCTTGACGCGAGCGCAATGCTTCGAAAGAGCTTTGTCGAATTTATGCACATGCAACTCGCACAGAATGCTCTGACGCATGCGCACGCGGATGCAACATTCAATGGAAACTACACCAAATTCTACCGAGAACATTTCTCCAATGAGGGCGAAGACTTCCTTTTTGGCGTCTTGACATTCCTTGATGTTACTCTCTTGGACCCGAAAGCGATGGGTGACTCAAATTTTAACCAACAGCTTCAATCCTTCTACCCTAAGCTCAAGAACTTGATGCTCGGTACATACGAGCGGTTGATACGACAGAAGCGAAGGCTTCTCATTTTTTCTTATTGTGACACCGGACCTGGAATTGAGCGGCACGTTCGTAATTTCAGCCCGAGCCGTGCCAATTTGTCGGACACGTTAAGCCTAAAGCAGATAATGGATGGCCGAATTGCAGGACGAGAGAGCGCGGGCGCCGGACAGGGCCTCAATGACGTCCGAGAGCTCGCTAGCGAAATTTCTGCAAAGATAGTTGTCGAAACACCGGACGGGACGTACTTCAGCGACAACCACAATGGCGTCGAGGAGACTGATAGAACATCACGCCTTTCACGCGGGACGACTTTTTCAGTCATCTTAGAGATCTAGCGATTGCAGTACAGGGTCATAGACATTCAGTTGGATCAATTTGAGCGTGACCAAGAGGACACGCAGTTGAGTGTTTTCGGCAAATTGAAGACGATGGAAGCTGTGCAGCTAAGCAGGGGGCTCATTCGTACTGGCAGAGAGAATGAGGATTCGATCTTCATTTATCGCCTCCCTGTCGCGATCAACTGGTCCAAATATCCAATTAGCTTAACGGCGATGATTGACGGCTTACGAAGTGCGTCTTCAGCAATTGGCACTAATGTACAATTCGCTATCTGGACCAGCGATTTTGCACCAAATATTGCACCAGTGTGCATTCCGAGAGGTAAAATGCATTGGCAAAGCTCTATCGAAGGCCCCGCACAAGTTTGCGAACTGCTTGCGGCAGTGCGTCAAACGGAGATGCTTAATTTTCTTTCGAACGAAGATGTTCTTTTTGAACATGCCGGTGCGGCGCTTTTCGAATTACCGTCAGGTCAGCTTTCGGACTACTTTGTGAGAATAGGGAACCTGCAATCGAGAGCCGGTTTCTTCTCCGCGATATTCTTCTGGATGATTGAATACCTGAGGGATGTGCGGCACATTATGTGCGACACATGGAGTGTTTCAACATCAGCGGCCGTCGTCGCGGACTACTTAATGATCTATAATGGCTCTGCATTCGAAAGTGTCCCGCGCGTCACTTGGTCCTTCTCGCCGAGCTATATTCCATCGAGTCCTGTTAAGGAGAAGTTGATTTTCGACGCCGTTCACGCCGCTCAGGTATCTGGCGGAAAGGCTCTTTTCCTGTCCAGCTTCTACTCTTCTGGTGGCCTTGAGTTGGCGATAGCCGATCAGCTGGCGGAGTACGATGCCAGAGACTCAAGCATCCTGATAGCGATCTACTCCGTCCTCGACACTTGTCAATATTCAGAACTGATGCTTTGCTCATTGGGAGCGTTCCTAGAAAACAAAGGTCTTCGTGGGAAGAAGGCGGAGCCCTCTAGCGGCATTGAGGTTCTTTCAGTCAGTTCGACCAGCTATTTTCCTGACTACAGAACCGCGGCGGCAACCCCGTTCATCGGGCGTGATATCAAAGAACACTCGAATTTCTGGGAGCGATACTGCGGCAAGCAACTCTTTGCTGTGCACAGAGATGGATCGACAAATTCTGACATGCGGCATGGCCATAGTCGGCATCATGCATATCACGTCAATCTTGAAGCATTCTTTGCCGACGGCGAGTTTTTGAAGAGTTTGACGAGTAGGATCAAAGGCATAGCCTCATTCTCGAATTTATTCCTCGATGGCTCACCAGCAAGCTTGGTGCTTCACGCGAGCTTGGGTATGGCCGCTCCCAAACTCCTTGAGAACGCTAAGATTTTTACAGTTCCGGATTGGCGTGAGATTTCGGAACGTCCAGATTGCTTGCAGGCTCTGAACCAGAACGGCGCGAGATCGATTTTTTTGTTGCCCGCGGTCCTAAGCGGTCAAACTATAGGCGATCTGAAGCGTCATCTGCGCGAAACAGCATTGGATACTATGCCCAATATTCACGTCTTGATTGGTCTCTTGCGCCCGTCGGACCAAGTAGTGATGCGGAATTATTTGGAGTTGGGTGCAAAATATTCTGGTACTGGTGAGTTATCAGTTGTCGAAAGTGTGATCCTTCCGAATTTTGGAAGAAGGGAGTGCCCGTGGTGCCGGGAGCAGGACACTCTGGATGCTGCCCTTGGTAGGAGCGACTTGGACGCTGTCTCTCGAGATATCTTCGAGGCAAGAAGAGATAGACTTCAGGGATCTCTTGTCTGTGGTCTGGTTGGAAATGAGGTCTTCTTTCCAGTTTCTGAGGGAAGCCGACTACCTTTCTATGGCGGATCACTTTTTGTTGACGCGATGATCGGACAGGAAGTGCAGAAGGGTGAGCTTGAGAGCATCGATGGGCTCGAGAGATCGAGGGCATTGATGGCCTTGGTGGATGATTCGCTTTTGTCAGAGGCTGATCTTTGCTGCGTGGTTGCGAATTCAATTCAGAATTGGCGCAATAGAACGGTTAGGTCGAGCGTAAGGCGTGCAACCGTAGATGCTGCCACAGTAGTAAGTGATGACAAGTTTAATGAGGCGCGCCTTCGGGCCGCGATTTGGCGCTCGTTGCGACCGCATGAGTTGGCGCTTGCTGTGCGAGTTAGCACGGGGTTTGAGGACTTAGTCGGCAGGGTGTACGATCAGGTTGACACGATTGTCAGTCACCGGTGTCTTGGCCTTGAAGCATCAATTGCCTTTAGTGGAGAAATGCGGTTGCGCTTTGGTAGCCAGTATGATGCCAGTCATTGGGGACCCAGTGGATTTCTTTGGATGCCAGAGGAAGTTCCAGAAGAGTAGTTTTAGAGAGAGTGCAAGTTAATCATATCGAAGTATTACATAATCTTCATTATGGGAAATTTAAATAATGATTTAAAATAATAGGTTAAACGGCTTCGATAAACGATCTTCGCGCACTCCCCTCGGCAATCCAGTCCTGCGCTCCGAAGGCGACCAGAGCAACATAGAGCGCGCTGTGATCGGGACTGGGCTTGAACACGATGGTGATGCGGTGTCCTCGACCGCCATGGCGGACCAGCCAGCCTTCAAGCGGCGGAGAAAGCCTCATACCAGAAAGCGGGTTCCCCGCGATGGCTGCAAGCAGCGCGTCGATCTCATCAAGCCGTCGGGCCGCGGCGGCGAAGTCGCCTTGTGTCGTCTCGACAATATGGTCGACCAATGCCAGCAGATCGTGCTGAACCAGCGGATGACGGATGAGGCGCATCAGTTGGAGTCGCCGTTCCCCATCTGCGCGCGCCGAGACAAGTGGGCCCTCGCGCCGGTGGTGAGGCTCTCGATCGCACCGACAGCCTCCCAGTCATCCAGCGGCAAGGCAAGGCGGCGCTGGACCTCGACTTCGAACAGCACCCGTTCCCGTTCCCTTGCTGCGCGCGCGCGCGCCATCTCTCCGGAAACCGCAGCACTGATGTTGGGATACTCACCGCTCTCGACCAACTCGCGCGCGAAGGCAAAGGCCGTGTCGGTAAAGCTGACACTCTGCTTGTGGACGCCCATTACGATCTCCCTGGCGGTAGTCTGTTGGAGCACCATAAAGGGTTTCGTGGTTTGTTTCAATTGGGCGTGCGAGATGCAAGCCTTTCTTTTGCCTGCTCTTGTCGATCAACAAACGCTCGTCCGCCAGACCCTGAAGCGACGACGTATCCCCGCCTCAGTTTCGTACGAACGGTCTGCAATCCGGCTGCCTCAGCCGCGTCAAGCGTCGGAAAGGTTTCGAGGGCAGTTCTGCCGAGTGTGCCGATCCTTCCCCAGGTTCGGACAACGCTGGACTCGCCAAACAGCGTGGGGGCCACATCGACTCGGTAGAACCGCGCCATATTGCGGACCGGGTCGAACTTTTGCAGATATTGGGGTGCCAACATGCTGAACCTCCTGCCCCAGACTGCGCTCTCAGCTGCCAGAAGTCCAATCAGGTTTCTGAATCACGACGGCGCGTTTGATTCGGATCGCTGATGCTCCCTTTCAGCGCCAATTCGAGCCAAAGGGCTGCAGGCCAGCAGGCGCCCGAAGTCTCTCCGGATCATAACGGGAACAGCCGCGCGAGAGGCTCAAACGGACCGACACTCCAGCGGAAAGCAAACCATTCAGGTTGCCGCCCGTTCCAGCGCATTGGTAATAGAGTCATTCTCTATGGCTCATGGTGCTGCAAATGTACCATCAGGCGGCCTCTACCATGGGCTCGTAGCGTACCTCGGCAAAGGCACCCTTCAGCCAGGCAGACTGCAGCTCTCCATTGTTCCATTGGTAGAGGTAGCCAACCAACGTGTCGGTCTTCATGCAGAGGATGCGCATGATCGGTTCGGCGGTAAGGCGGGGTTCGGGGGCCGTGATACCACTTCCCATTTCCCGCTGTGTCTTCGTCTGAGTCATCGATCATCTCCTGAACGCAATGTGTGTTGGGGGGCTGCGCTTGTCCGGCGGCCAATTGTCGTCATTCCCCGCTCAGCACTCTGCGGTAGAAGATTTTGGCGGGCGTATGGTTGCTACCCTCGGTTGCAGGCGCTAAATGAAGTCGCCCGATCAGAGGATCACGTCCCATTACGAAGTCATCTGAAATACATCGAAAAGTTTTTGCGTATGTTATTGATAAAGAATGGTAAATTTTTTCTCCTGCCTGAACGAAGCGAGGACGACTTCAAGGCGCTGTTTGCGCGTGTGGCCGCAGCTGGGGTAGGGCGACCCGTCGACCAGGATGGCTGTCCACAAGGTCCATGGACACCCGACCTGCTGGCGGCGGCAATCTCAGAAATCGAAACAAACCGAGCCGGCATCGAATTACGAACCGTTCAGCTCTGGTTCGAGGATAACGACAAGGGCATAAGCGCCACCAATATCGGTTGGCTTGCGCGGGTGCTTGGCTGCAACGATCCCGAAGCCGCCAGCGCCTGGCAGGCCGAGTTGAGCGCCGCGCAGTCCCGTCTGATGGCTAAGCGCCGAGCGCGGCGGCGTAAAGAACTCAGCGAAATGGCTGAGCCAGAACTTGCTTCTCCCGAACTAGCTGAATCGGGACGGCCGGAACCCATTAGGGCTGCGCGACGCTTCGACTTAGCGCATGCGACCGAGGTGCTTTTCTCCCGAGGGTCAGTTCTGAACCTTCCGGCTGCTGTCTTTGCAGGGGCCGTCGCACTTCAATTCGTGTCCTATTTCCTATCCATCCACAGTGTCACATATCTTCGCGAAGACGGGGTGACCAAGCAGGTGGGCTTCCTCTGGACTCTCAACTGGACCGTCCTGTTCGTCGTGTTCCTGCCGCTGTTCCTTGCAGTTGTGGTCGACCAGGTCGTCAGATGGAAAAGCATAAGCCGCGCAAAGCTATTGTCTGCCTTGGGTGACAACGACCAATCGGGGACTTGGATGGCCAGGGTCGAGGCGTCGTCTCATACCTATTGGGCGGTCTTCCTGACATGTATCGGCTTCGCCGGTGTGTTCCAGTGGATCAGTGTGCGCCTGCTTCCCTTGTTAAACGGGGTCGGAGACTACGCGGTCGATTGGGGATCCGTTGCGCTTGTACAGCCCGATCAGATCGGGGTTGTTGAGCAGATCGCATTCACGGGAATCGCTTATCTCTATATGTGCTTCTGCTTCTACCTGCTGATTGCGGGCCTGATCCTGCTCTCCAATCTGGTGGACGATTTTGTGAACATCAGAGCTGCGTTGGTAGATTGTCAGGGAAACGACGACTTACGAGAAGCCGACGCCAGCGGATACGAGATCATAAGCGGGATTGTGCGCTGCACCATTGCTGGCCTGCTTGTTGCCATCTGCATGAAGCTCGAGAGCTTCTATCGTCTGACGCCCTACCCCGACATCTGGAACTGGATGCTTTCCGATGCGCAGTCGGTCCTGTTAACGCCAGTTGAGCCTGTCCAATGGGACAGGTCACCGAGCCCGACTCATTATACCAGCCTGCTTGTGGCTTTTCTTGTGTCGGCCATTTATCTCTACGGAAGCATCCGCATCGGAACATCCGGCAAACCGAGGATCCGTGCCAACCTGGCCATTGTATTGCTGATCGCCGTCTACCTGGTCGCCGGCGTCATTCCCGGTTTCTCCTTGATCCTTGCTGGCGGATTGATTGTTGCACTTCACGGCCTCTTCGACCCTGATTTCCAGTTTCGGCGGCAACTACAAAGGGACCAAAGCTATGTTCCATGAATGGCTCGACCGTTGGGATGAGCGCAGAACTCGGCGCCGCGACGATGTCAAGATACCGACAGAGCCAGTGCTTGACGCGGAACGTGCCTTTCCCACGGCCAAAGACGTGACCGATCTTGAAGGGTTTTGCGCATATGCCGAGGAGGTTATACGCAGTTCGGATGTATTCTTCGCCCCATCTGACGACCTTCCCGAAGTGGGCTGGCAAGACGGAATGCTCAGCTTCCGTTCAGACCTTTCGACGGGGATGATCAAAAACGACATGGTGCATGCCAAGGTAACGAAGGCAAGGTCGTCAGACCATGCGGTCCTGGTCTTCCATCACTGGAACGCCTCTGCCAGAAACGCGCAACTTGCCCGGCTTTTCGCCGGACGCGGCATTACCGTGTTTGAGATGGCAATGCCCTATCATCTCGAACGGACACGGCCCGGCTCATTGCATGCCGATCTTATGCTCAGTCCAAACCTTGGCATGACCATCCAGTCCGTCCGGCAGGCGGTCATCGACGGGCGGCAGCTCATCAGGATCGCACAGCACGCTGGGTACCGGAAGATTTCCGTTGTTGGGATAAGCTTGGGCTCATGGGTAGCAGGACTTGTTGCTGCACATGATCCGGTGGTGGAGAAGGCCAGCCTTTTGCTGACCGGTGGTCATCTTGCAGACATGGTGTGGACCGGCGGAGCAACGCGACACATTCGGACAAGCTTCGAAGGCCAGATCGAGCTTGCTGAGCTGAAGCGCGCCTGGGCTCCTTTAAGCCTGGAAAGTTATGCGGCCAAACTGGCACGGCCTGCACTTGATTTGCAGATTGTGCTCGCCAGCAGGGATAAGGTCGTCTTGCCGACTTTATCCGACAGATTTGTAAAGCGGCTACAAGGCGCTGGCGCATCGCCTGATGTCAAACGGCTGAACTGCGGTCATTACTCGCTGACCTTGCCGCCCTTTATCATCTATACTGGGATGAGCGCTTTAAGGTTTTTGAACCGCTGATAACCAATGAGCGTCACTGGAAAAATGCGTCATGTGTAACTGGACTGGCGCAATCTTTTGCGATGAGAGTTTCAGGAACGCAGCCAAGGTTCTGTAGCATTTTCATGCGCTCATTGTACTTGGCAGCGTCGCCTCTTGACCCAAATCTGAAAGAATAGTGTCGATCTCGTCCCAGACGCGGGGTTCCAGTTGGCCGCGGATCAGGGTCCACTTGCTCAGGACGTCGAGGGGATCGTAGGCGCGCAGGAGGGCGGTCACAGCGCCGGCATCGACCGCCAATGACGTACGCGCGCGCCATTCGGTGATCCGCGTGCGCTGCTCTTCTGACGGTGGGACAAAGTCGTGCTTGAGCTGCCAGTTCTTCACCGCACGGCGCAGGGCAGCTCGGATGACATGGGCGGGATCGACGCCGCAGTTGATCAGGGCTTCCTCCTGCCGTTCGAGCGCATTCACCCGGATGTCGATTTTGCGCGTCGCCGGATTGCGTCGAGTGCGAGCGGGCGATGCCATTTCCGGTGGCGCTGCGCGTCTGGCCGTCTCCTGACTGGGTTGTGGTGTGGGCGCAGGCGGCGTCCTTGGCGGTGCGGCAACGTGATCGTCCACAACTATGGGCTGCACGCTTGCGGGCTCTGGAGTTGTCCCAGCCCGCTGTACTTTCTCTCTTCCCGGATCTTCTTCCACCTCCGGACGCAGGGATGCGGCATAGACCGGGTCAGGCCGTGTGATCGTCGCGATCTTCTTCCTCACCGCCCCGCCCTCACGTGGCCAGGATGTTGTTGAGGATGTCGGTCGCCTCTTCGAGGGCCTCGACCACATGGCGCACATGGGGGCGCATGAGGGGGTTCGGATCGGCCTGCTTTTGCAACGCTACAGCGTGCAGGAGGCCCTTCTCGTCCATTTCCTTATAGACATTCCGGCGCATCATCACGGTCTCGACCACCGGGAACCGTGCGATCGCCGCCTCGATGAGAGCGGCATCGGCGCGCGTGGTCTTGGGGTCAACCATATTCAGAACGACATGGTGGCGCGGAAGGCTTTCGGGGTCATCGACGCGAGCGCGGAGCTTTTCGAACCAGACGGCGGTCTGCGCGCCGACATCGAGATCCGAAGTCGAGAGCATGACCGGTGTCACAATGTGATCGGCCAGAACGGCGATCCCGTCCGACCATTCGGCCCCGACGCCTGCTGTATCGATGAAGATGAAATCCGCCGAGTCCGCCGCATAGACCTGCTCGATCCGATGATCCACGGCCCCTACGCTTTCGACGGTCGCAGATCGCAGGAGCGGTGATCCCAGCCCCGCGGCTTCAGCCCGCTTGTGCCAGGTGCCAAGCACGCCGGTGCTGTCGGTATCGATCAGAAGGACGCGACGCCCGGCGGCAACGGCAGCACTGATCAGGGCGCGCGAGAGCGTGGTCTTGCCACTCCCCCCTTTCCGGGCCATCGCGGCGATCACCACGAGATTGTCGTTCGGCATGGGGCCGCACCTCTCACAAGAATGGTTAAACGCAGCAAAGATGTTTCATCGTCGCTAACCTCCGCGCGCGACGGCGTCAAGCAGAAGACGGGGTGCGGGCTGCCTCAGGCGGAATGCCGGGGTCCATGGTGCATCGCGCAGGGAGCGAAAAGCACCACGCTCTCGACGCCTGACGTTCTCCCGTCCGCGCGATGCGGTGCCCAGATGACGCGCGACATGCGACATCGGCCATAGTGCGCGACGCAGGAAGCGTGACGCATACCGCACGGGACGTGGACCATCGGGCACCACGCGCGATGCGGGCAGCACGGGCCATCTGCCACTTTCCAGAAGCCGTGCTGCATGGCGCGCAAAACGCAGTCCAAAGGACGCGATGCGCGATGCCGGCAACGCGGGACGCGTTGCCTTGAGCGCCTTGCGCGCTGCATTTGCCAAAGGACGTCAAATCGGCCCGTGAGGCCGATTTTCTACATTGAGTACAAGCCCTTGGTGCCTTCTCCGCTTGTGCTGGGAGAAGGCGGGCTTGTACGAAGTTGGCAAGAAATAGGAACGTATACTTCACATGGGCAGCAGTCGGAGACTGACCGATCAGGAGCGCCGTCAGATCGTCCGGGAACGGGCGAAAGGCGTCTCGGTTGGTGCGATCAGCGCGGCGCTGAAGGTTTCGCCCAAGACCGTCTACAACGTCATCGGCCGGGGCCGTTCCGCTGTCTCCGCCAACGACAGCCGCACCCGTGTGTTGACCATGCGCGTCACCGACCGCGACCTTCGCGGCTTCGATGCAGTTCTCGCGCGGCGCGGCATTGCCCATCGGTCAGATGCCATGCGCTGCTTGATGCTGGCCGCCGACGATCTCCTGCGCCCCGATGAAGGCATGACGGATGAGCTAAGAGGGTTGAGCGCGGCGCTGAACCGGGTCGGTAACAACGTGAACCAGATCGCGCGCCGCCTGAACGAGGCAAAGTTCAAAGGGGAGCGTCTGCCCTACACCTCTGCCAGCCATGCCGAGATCCGCGATCTCGCGGTGCTTGTCTTCGACATGGCCGATCAGATCCAGGAGATGTTCCGCGCGCGTCGCCGCGAACTGGACCTCGAAGTGACCAAGGCCCTCGCCGGCCTGGCGCGGCGGGAAGCGGAGCAGGTGGCCGAGCATGGCGCGGAGTGAGGCACGCGGTGTGGGGCCCGCCCTCTTCGATCGTAACTGGAGCCGGGTCTCGGGCAGCTGGCAGGGGCTGGCGAAGAACGCTCAGATGGTCCGGGCCGCGCGGGGCTATTCCCCTGCCATCTTCAAGCCCATCTCCAAGGGTGGGTGCCACACCGGCGCGCAGCTGAAGGCCCAGCTGACCTACCTCACCACCAAGTCGAGCCATATCCTCGACAGCCGCGGCACACATGACGGCAAAAAGACCCTGACCGAGGCCGAAATTGATCGGGTCGTGCGGCGCTTCGAGAACCAGTGGGGCGAGCGGCACAGCCCGAAGCTCGGCCATACCTCGCATCTTCTGATGGCCTTTCCCGTCGGCACCAGCGGCGAAGAGGTGCGCGCAATCACGGAATCCGTCTGCGAGAAGTTCTTTCAAGATGCGGGGTCGCAATTCGACTATATTGCTGCAATACACCAAGATCGCGTGCATCCACATGCGCATATCGTTCTGAACCGCCGCAGCAAGGATGGCGAAATGTTCTTTCTCGGGAAGGATCACCACTTCAACTACGACGCCTTCCGGGTGGCGATGGTTGAGGCGGCGCAGGTCCACGGGATCCGGCTCGAGGCCACACGGCGTCTTGACCGGGGGGTCACGACCTACCGTGCTGAGATAGACGAGGTCTACAAGGCCCGTGACGAAGGCCGACCGCCCGTCGAGCGCCAGCGCACAGGCGCTGATCTCGCCGCTGCCTTGGAGACGGTGGCGCGCAACGCGCTGACCTATCGGGGTCTGGCTGCCGAGGCGTCCCGGTCGAACTTCGATGACGTGGCCGAGGCGCTTGAGCGGGCCAGCACCATCCTTGCCAGGGGCGGTCAGATCCAATCTGACGGAGCCATCTACATGTCCCAAGACGAAACAGCCTTCGACACGCTGATCACCGAGTTTTCTCAGAACATCCGTCAGATCGAAGCCGCGATCGACCGGGCGCCCGCGGCCGAGAGACCGGAGATCGAGCGCAAGCTCACCGATGTGCTGGCCTCCGTCGCGCATCTGAACCCGCTCGGTGATCGTTCGGCTGCACTTCTCGACGCACCATCCCGGGATGGGGTCTATGCGCGGGCCAACATGCGCGAGGGCCAGATGGGGCGTCTCGACGACGACGCGGTGAAGGCGCGCCTCAGCGAGGCGCTGCAAGGCACGGGCATTGATCCGGAAGCTGTAGCAGCCCGCATGCGCGAAGGGGCCGGCAATGCCGCGCTCGAACGGCAATGGCTTGCGCAGGATCTGCGCGCCATCGCCAAGGCGGGCGATCTCGATCTGGAGAAGGGCGGTGACCGCAAGGAAGCACTGGACCGGCTGGAAGCAGTTCATGTCCGTCTGGGCGACACCCTGACCGATGCGCGTATCCTTCGGGCTGTCGATGAGGTGGATGACACCAAAGATGACCGAGTTGCCCTGGCCGAACGTGTGACGCTGCCGGAGCGCGAGCGCGCGACAGGCGAACCCGACATCTTTGCCCCGTCCGAGCGCAGGGATTTCCAGGAGCTCGTCGCCCAATTCCGTCGGACGGATTTCGACCATCCCTTCTCGGACGATCCGTCCGTGCGCCGAGCCGGTGCCGTCGAGGTCGAAGAAGCGCGCGCCGCCTTCAACGCCTTCGCGCAGCGGTCGTCCGATCATGCCGAACTAGCCTCGATGGCTTGGGACAAGATCACCGATAGCCGCAAGCCGCAGGAATACGCCGTGGAGGAGAAAGATCGGACGCTTCATGCTGGCGACATGGATCTTGCTTTGCGGGAACCCTACGACCGCTTGGGCCCGATCACCGAGGACATACGTATCCTCGCGCTCTACCGCACGGAAATGCCCGAAGAGGAGTTTGGTACGGCAGTTCAGGAGGAGGTCAACCGGCTGCGCGCCATGGGGGCGTCGCGCGCCTATATCAGTGAGCGTAGCCTCGAGATCGAGGACCAGGCGCGGCAAGACTATGCCGAGCGTCGCTATCTCGCCGCGATGACGCCTGCTGTTGGTCTTGTCACGTATTTGTGCCGCTCCCAGTCCTCGTTTAGGCCACTTGACGTTCGAAGGCCAAGGGGCTTTTGCCTCCCAATGCTGAGTGCCGACGGCGCGGGTTATAGAAGCCGTTGATGTATTGGAAGATGGCGGTTTCGGCCTGGCGTCGGGTCTGCCATGCGCGTCGCCAGATCAGCTCGGCCTTGATGGTCTTAAAGAAGGTCTCGACGGCGGCGTTGTCATAGCAGTTGCCTTTTCCGCTCATCGACGCTCTGAGGCCATGCTCGCGCAGGACCTTCTGATAGTCGTGGGAGCAGTATTGGCTGCCGCGGTCGCTGTGGAAGATGCAGCCCTTGGGCGGTGATCGCAGGGCGATGGCCATTTTCAGTGCCCGGATCGCCAGATCGCGCTTCATGCGGTTGCTGACGGCCCAACCGATGACGCGCCGCGAATGCAGGTCCAGGATCACAGCCAGATACAGCCACCCCTCGCGGGTCCAGATGTAGCTGATGTCACCCGCCCATTTCTGGTTCGGCCCAGCCGCCGCGAAGTCACGATCCAGCAGGTTCGGTGCGATGTTGAACGTATGATCGCTGTCGGTGGTCGCCTTGAATTTGCGTGGCCTTTCAACGACGATCCCGTTCTCGCGCATCAGCCGCCCGACACGCCGGTGCCCCACATCTAACCCGACCTCTTTCAACTCCTCCGTCATCCTGGGCCTGCCATAGCTGCCCAGGCTCAGGCGCGACTGTTCCTTGATATGGGCCAGAACGACCATGTCGGTGTGCTGCCTGCGGCTGGCAGGGCGGCTGCGAAAGGCCCGCAAACCGCGTGGGCTGACGTTCATGACCAGACACAACCGATCCGTTGCAAAGCTGCCACGATGTTCCTCGACGAACCTAAACCTCACGGCTTTTGGCTCGCGAAGAACTGGGTGGCCTTTTTTAGGATGTCCCTCTCCTCGCGCAATATGCGGTTTTCGCGCCGAAGCCGTTCGTTCTCAAGGGCTAGTTCACGATCCTCAGACGAGACCACATCTGTGTCCCGGTGCGCCGTGATCCATTTGTTCAGCGTCGACATCCCGACACCAAGATCATCAGCGATCTGTTTGCGTGAAAGCCCACTGGTCAGCGCGATCCGCACCGCATCCTTGCGAAATTCTTCCGTCCTGACTGTGCCCATGGTTCATCTCCTTTGCTGCACATTACGCTATCAAAGGAGCGGCACCAAACCGCGACAAGACCACGAGATCGAGGACCAGGCGCGGCAAGACTATGCCGAGCGTCGCTATCTCGCCGCGATGACGCCTGCTGTCGCCGATTATCTGCGCCGGGCGGAGGCCGGCGATCCGGCGCCAATGTCAGAGGCGGAGCAGCAGCGCTTCGTCGCGCAGATCGACAGGAGTTTGACGCCGGACGCGGTTGCGGGGTTGCGCGCGGGAAATGCCGAGGTTCTGGACAAGTTCAGCCAGGACCCGCTGCGGCAGCTGGAACTTGCCAAGGCCTATCTCGAGAGCAGCGAAGTGACCGCCCACGGCCCTGCCATGGAGCAGGTGCTCGACGCCTTGGCCGAAGAGCAGATCGAGTCGCAACGCGCGCGTCACGCCGCGGCGCATGGCGAGAAGGGCATCACCCATGGATAAGGGGAAGATCGCAGGCGGGATCCTGAGCCTGACGCTGGTCGGTCTCGCAATCGGCTATGTCGTGGCCACGGGCTACCTGACCATCCGTTACGGCCTGTCGACGCAGGCCTTCGACATCACCTTGCTCGCACGGGAATACCGCGCGCTTGGGGCCACCGCCCCGCGCGACTTCCTCTGGGTGAACCTGATCCTCGCGGGCTTCGGCGTCGCAGCACTGATGCTGAGCGTTACGCTTCTCGGTGATGCTCTCACACGCTTCGGCACGACGCATTGGCAGACCCGGGGCGAGATGAAGCGCAACGGCTTCTTCGCCAAACCGGGCGGCGGCTTCCTTCTCGGCAAGCTCGGCCCCCCGAAATCGAAGCGCCCGTTCCTGGTGTCCAAGACCTTCCCACATGCGCTGATCGTGGCGCCCACCGGCCGGGGCAAGGGCGTGGGCTTCGTGATCCCGAACCTGCTCACCTACAAAGGCTCGGCCGTCGTACTCGACGTTAAGGGCGAAAACTTCCGCGAGACCTCGCGCTTCCGCGCCAGCATGGGCGACAAGGTGTACCGGTTCGCGCCCACCGACTGGGACCGCCCGACACATCGCTACAACCCGCTGGCGCGCATCGCGGCGATGACCAACCCCGACCGGCAACAGATGGAACTGAAGCTTACGGCCAAGCTCTTCCTGCAGACCGACAACGAAAAGTTGAGCGGTCTTCTGGCAGGCGGCATCGACCTGTTCGTCGCGGCTGGCCTTCTGGCCTTCGAGCGCGGCGTACCGACCATCGGCGAGATCTACCGGATTACCGCCTCGGGTGGCGACAAGCAGAAGGAATACCTGAAGCGAGCGCATGAGGTGAAGAACACCTCGGCCAAGCTGATCTTCGAGCGCATGGCTTCAACCAACAACGACACCCTGACCTCCTACCTCTCGCTCTTGATGACCTCGGGTCTCGATACCTGGGACAACCGGGCGATCGACGCGGCAACCGCGACCTCAGATTTCTCCTTCCGGGACATTCGGCGGCGGCCGCACGCAATCTATCTCGTGGTGGAGTCCGAGATGATCCGCCCCCTTGCCCCGCTGATCCGGCTGTTCTTCTCGGACTTGATCGCCTCGCTTCAGGCGCAGGAGCCGGGCGACGACGAGCCTTGGCCCGTGATGATCATGCTCGATGAGTTCGACAGGCTCGGGAAGATGCCGATCGTCGCCGAGAGCATCAAGACGCTGCGCTCCTTCGGCGGGAACCTTGCCATCGTCACTCAGACCATCCCGGCGCTGGACGAGATCTATGGCGAGAACACGCGCCGTTCCCTGCAGGGCGGCGCGGGCGTGAAGCTCTACCTCACCCCGTCCGAGCAGAAGACCATCGAAGAGTTAAGCCAGGCCGTGGGCAAGACCACCAAGCGCGTGGTAACTCGGTCCCGCGCCGTTGGTCGCAATCCCTTTGAGGGGCGCAGCGTTTCTGAGCGTACCGAGGACACGCCGCTCCTGACCGAGGATCAGGCCCGGAGGATGGACCTCGACGAGGTGATCCTTGTGATCGACGCACAGATGCCGATCCGGGCGCGGCGAATCAAGTATTTCGAGGATCCAGCGCTGCGGGTGCTGCACGCAGGTCAGGCGGGGAGTTTCCCGTACCCTGATGAAGACGGGCTGCGGCGAGATCGACAGATGACCGAGACTCGGGAGACCGTGGAAAAGCTGAAGCAGGAACTGCAGGAGGTGCGGGCGGCTGCGGGAGCTAGGGATTCTGGAGCAGAAGGCTCATCCAAGGCAGTTGAGGCACCGACGACGGACACAAAGGTTCCGAGTCTAGCCGTGTCAAATCGCGCGCGGGGCCGAGCGGCACGCGCTGCGGCGGGAGTTAGTGACTCAAAAAAGTTGTCAATCGAACTCGCGGGTTTAGGGATCAATGAGGCGGGTAGGACCGAACTGGCGGCGGCTGTTCAGACAACGAGGGCGATCATTGCTGAGTACACTTAATTGGTGCGTGCTGGAACTTTGTGTCTAGGGCCCCGACCTGCAGTTTTCAGCATAGCTGACAGGTCATTTTCTGTCAGCAACGCTCTTGATCAGTTCGTCTAGGCCATCAGTACGCTTACAAGCGAAACAGTCGGCCAATTCTGGTCCGCCAGGACTTACGATCTTCGGGTAGCATCTGTACTGGTTCTAGACGTACTTCCTCCAGTTGCTTTGCTGACGCTTTGATTGCCTGATCCCGTGCGCGTCCTTTGGCGACTTGCTCCTCGGTCCAATCATCGGCCCAGTTCACCCGACCGCGCGTGATGACGTAGTGCGACCGGCATGGTAGGCTCCAGCTGCCGACTGAAGGATGGATCGACACCGTCTGTCCATCAAAGGTCAGTTTCCAGTCGTTCGGGCTAAGTGGTGTCACAACCTCGTTTCCACATCCGCAGCAGCAAAGATGTATCATCGTCCCATACTCGAGCGAGACGTAAAGAATGCCGGATACCAGTTCAGGGGGCACGACTTCAACAAAGCGATGATCCAACTTACGAACCGCCGTCATGCCGCGTCCTCGTTGAGAAGCTGATTGCCGTCGATGTTGAATACTGACGTCAATTCATCTTCAAGATCGGCATAGAAATCGCGGTACTTCTTCCACTTGATGACGGCGAGGTCAGCAAGGAGCGAGTTCAGTTCTGCGACCTGAATATTGCGGCTGTAGAGGTCATTGTGGCCAGCCCCCGAGACCGGAATGCGAGCGCGGGCAGCCTCCCTGCGTTCCGGCTGGCTGAGCGTTGTCCGCAACGAACCCGTGAGCCGACCGTCAACAAGGTCAAGACCCATGCCTGCATCGATGTACGGTATACCAAACCCTTCCAATGCCTCGATAATATATTGCTTGGCCGGACCCGCATCCATACACAAGAAGACAAAGGTCAGGTTGCGAAGAATCTCGATGTTGGACTGGTCGAGGTAGATACCGTGGGCATGGATACCGCGCCGCATCGAATCGTATAGGTCCTTGAAGTACTCGACCTTAAGGGGCCGGGTCTTCAAGACGTCCAGAGTTGGCGCGCCCGGTGCTCGAAATGCATTGTGCTGACCGAACACATCGCCATCGAAAAAATGGACCTCGGGGACGTGCGTTTTGACCACCAGATCTGCGACGTAGGATCCCGTACCGCCCAGCCCGACTATGCCAACTATTTCATGCGCGAGCTTGTGCGCGAGGGCGCTGATCCCCGCGCGGCTCGAGGCAGTATCGGTAAAACGAAATGGACCGCTGTCGCTTGCCGTCTCCATGACACGAAAAGTCCGTGCCGAAGCGTCGGGCTCAATCGCCACAGCCTCATTTGAGAGTATTGCGGCGTAGGTTGTCATTTTCTCATAGTAATCGGCGTACTGGCCCGACAATGGTTTACTCGAAAAATGATGGTGGATTACCAGCCCGTCGCCCAGGTCCTGTGTGCCGTTGCAGTTTTCGATCTTGGACAGTGGGCTGCCGTGGCGATCACAGGGAAACTCACCAGCGAACATGATAACGTGTGTATCGGGGACGCATGTCCGGTCACCGACAAGATGAAGTGTGGAGACCAACATCCCACGCCGAACGATTTTCGTTGCAGTGACATACGGGACTGCATGAAGAACCAGATGGCCGTTCCTGATCTCTACCTCATATCCGTCTTCGATGAGACGTTGGATATCGGCACTAGGATTTGTCGGTTGCAGATACATTGAATACCATCCCTTCTTTGATCCTGATGCTGTCACCTTCGAGGAGCGACCCCTCCGAACGACGTTTCGGCCCTTTGCGGTACGACACTGTGAAACAGACATTTTCACCCGATGGTGGTGTTTCGAATGCCAACGCGACTAGGTCAGTGAACGTCAGCCGCCGCGCAGAAATTGTCTTCGGCCGAGTGTTGACAATGATCGTGATGGTTTGGTTTGCCATCGGGCGGGAGACAATACGCTCTACTCCATCTCCCTTGAGTCGAACGGCATCATCGTCGCCAATAATCCGATCTCCATCGGAGTCCAGGATCAGGTCATGATCGTCTGGAACTCTCGCAACCTGCCTTATCTCGTCAGCGTCGATAATGGCTTCGCCCCACTCAAAGCCGCGCTCGTTCACCGTAAATGAAAACGTTCGGTCGCTCCGGAAAAGACGAAAGACAACCGGCGAAGCGATCTCGTCAAGATGAACCGAACGGTCGAGACCAACGGACTGCGCAGCGCCATCCGCAATCATAATCAGGATGAAATCGCTCGCGGGCGCCGCCCCCGCGAGGCTGCGGACCTGGCGTCCGGTCAACTTCGGATCTTCGGTCGTCAGTGTGCGACCATCGACTTTGATCGCGTAAATCGTTCCGTGCTGTGTATCAGCCATGGCAGTAGCCTCTTGCTCGTTGCCGGATGACCGGCAGGTTTCTCTTGTAACCCTTCAGAACTGGACTATAGTGGCCATGAAGTCCTGATGTGTACTGTATATATCGGGACTTTTTCGAAAATCAAGTCCAAAGTTGGACTAAAATTGGGAGGAGCCGATGTATGTCACTCTCTAGGCCCGCGCTCGGTCGCGACGCGGGACACGCAGGGATTCCTGCGGCCATGGAGGCATTCTCAAACCTTGCAGAAGATTGGGGCCTCAACACAGATGAGCAGATCACACTGCTCGGATCACCGGGCCGGTCAACATTTTTCAAGTGGAAGAAGGAAGGTGGCAACCTGCCGAACGACACGCTGGAACGCATTTCCCATTTGCTCGGTATCTACAAATCACTGCAAATACTCCTGCCCAACCCAGAGGCAGCCGATGGGTGGATAAAACGATCAAACAGCTATTTTGGGGGCCGCAGTGCGTTAGAAACAATGATGGGCGGGCAAGTGATAGACATCTACAAAGTAAGAGAATATCTTGATGCTCAACGCGGTGGATGAGCTTCCTGTTGTGGAATTCAGCAAGACATGGTTTCTTCTGATACCGTCCCGCTTTCCGCCTGTTCCCCTTTACAAGAGGATAGCTGGCGGTCGTGACGACGAGGTTTCAGCTCTCGCCGACACGCACAATCCTCGTGTGAAAGAAATGCAGCTCCTTACTGGTGGCGTGACCGCATCAGTCGACGTGGCCTCACCACGCCTTCAGAACTGGAACCTCGCTCCCTTCACATATCCAAATCCTGAAGGGAGCTGGTTTTTCGATCAGTTCACCAGATGCCTCGAAATGTCAGGCGACAAGCAAACCGCGCTTGCGGTCTCTGTCGCTAAGCGTGAGTTGTTTCTCGATAGAACTGGTGAGCCACCGGTCGGGCTGGACATGCGAATGCTGAGCAGAGAAGTAAGTGGCCGATTTCTGGACGCCCGGGGTTTTCCAGGAGACCTCCATCAGGATGCCCGAAGAAGCTTAGGGCGCTCTATTCTTAAGATGAGGGAAAGCGTTTATTTCGACGGCGTGCTGTTCAAATCTTTAGAGCGGCCGATTGGCGAACGGATCGCTGTTCTTACGGGTGAGGTCCTCCGTAAAGCTATCCAAGGTGAACACTTTCGATACACGTGGGATGGAAGTCGGATTGTAAGCCTTTACGAGTTTAACAGTACTAGAACCGTCGAAGAGAACGAAATTGATCCAAGTCACCTTCGAGGAGAGAAAACTATTTTAGCAGCATAGAATGCAAAGTGAGAGCACACTTTGGCGTTCAATCTTATTGCCCTAACCGCTTCGCCCTCTCCGCCATCCTGACCACCTGCGCGCTGGCCGTCGCCGCAGCGCCACGCACGGCGGCGGGCGCCTGCACCGCCCCCCGACCGATCGCTTCACCCGTCGTAAGCGCCCCGATCCTTGCCCTGCCCTGCACGCCTGAAGTGTTCACCAGCCCCCGCAAGACCCCTGCTGACCCACTGACGATCGCCGGTGCTGCGGCCACCATCAGGTTCCCCGATATGCCTCGCACGATCAGGGGCGTTGCCGCGACGAAGCCTTTGGCCAGGAACACCATGACGAAGAATGGCACCAGTGAGCCGATGTTGGTGGCTGAGTTCGGATCACCGAGCTGGGCTAAGAGCGAATTCGCCATGCCGACCACGGTCGAGAACATGGCGGCGATGACGATGGGGTAGAAGGCATAACTGATCGTCGTCGAGACCCATCTGTGGAAGAAATCCTTGGTCGCATCGAAGAGAGACAGCGCAATCATGATCGGCGCGAGGCCGAGCATCAGGGTCAGCATCATCTTGGCGAAGATGAGGACAATGCCGGTCATGAAGCCAAGGAGGCTCAGGAGCACGAGGCCGATGCCGCCGAGGATCGCGCCGGTCATCCAGTTCAGGTTGTTGCCGATCGCGTTCAGGTATTGGCTGAACTCCGTGATGAGATCATCGAACTCGGCCGCAAAGTACGTGGCCCCTGCCCCGCCGCCGCCAACCGAGGAAATCAGGGCCCCGGCGACATAGTCTAGCCCGCCGATGACGGCATTGGCCACCGCGTTGAAGTTGGCCCAGTTGAAGGCAAAGAGGCCGATCAGCGTCAGCTTGATCAGGTACCAGAAGAAGCTGGCCCCATCCATGCTGCGGAACTGGAAGGCCATGTTGATGCAGACGCCGATCAGCGAAAGCGTGACCATCAGCAGGACGATCGTGCCGGTATTGCTGGCCACTGCCCCGAACTGGGACTCGGCCGCGTCGGCAAGGAAGCCGTCGGCGGTTCCGACCATCCAGCTGACGATGCTCATTACCAATTGCCTTGCGCTTCGCAGATATCCTGGACGTCGCGGGCGATCTGGTTCTGTTCGTTGCGGAGGGCCAACTGGGTCTGAGTGTGCTCTGCTTGGGGGTTGGTCGCGAACCGTTCCTCGTACTCGGCCGAAGCGGCATCCCATGACGGAAACCGCGCATCACAGCCGCAATCGCCCGATGCCTTGATCGCTTCCCAAGACCGCAGCTCGTAGAGCCGCATTAACGTCAGCGCCTTGTAGGCCTCACGCGGGTGGACCTCATCCATCCAGGTCGGCCGTGCGGGCCGGTCGTTGCAGATCCGGTATTGCTGGGGCGACATGGTTACGGTGAGATCATTCGTGACCTGAGGCGAGGTCTGGGCCGCGAGCGGCGCGGCCAGCAGGGTGACAGCTGCGGCGAGGGTGGTCTGGCGCATGGGGATTTCCTTTCGGGTCATTCGGCGGCAACCGAAGGGCGCTTAGTGCCCTCGGTTCCGGCAGTGTTCTGATTTGGATGTGTTGTCTGCCCCGGCAGGAAGAACTCGGTGATGCCGCGGGCGCCGTCATGGCGGCCAGCCTGGATGATCACGTCGATGGAGCCCTCGATGTAGTCGACCATGTCGGTATAGGTCATCGGCACATCGGTCTTCAGCGCGGCAATGGCGAGGCGGCGGACGGCAAGCTGCGGGGTCTCGGCGTGCAGGGTGGTGAGCGAGCCGCCATGGCCGGTGTTGATCGCCTCGAGGAAGGTCATCGCCTCGCGGCCGCGAACTTCGCCCAGCACGATCCGATCAGGCCGCATCCGCAGGGTCGAGGCCAGAAGGACATCGGCGCTGCGGGCCTCGGTGTCGCGGTCGGCGATCAGGGTCACGGCATTTGGCTGCTCAGGGCGCAGTTCAGCTGCCTCCTCGATGGTGATGATCCGCTCCTCTGGCGGGATAAGCGAGAGGATCTTGCGCGCTGCGACCGTCTTGCCGGTCGATGTGCCCCCCGAGACGATCATGTTGAGCTTGTTCTCGACGCAGAAGCGCAGGGCGGCATCGATGTCGCCGGAGGGCACCACATCGCGCAACGCGGCATTCCGTTCGCGGCGGAGACCTTCGAGACTGCGTTCCTTGCCATAGAGGAAGCCTAGCTTGATGGCCTCCAGCGGCAGGGAGGAAAAGAACCGCAGTGAGATGGAGAACCCACCCTCGACGACTGGCGGTTGGATCACCTGCGCGCGGATCGGACGGGCACGGTAAAGTATCGAGACCGAGACGATGGGTTTCTTGGTGCTGAGCGTGGTCGAGGCAGCCGAGGCGATCTGGTTGCCGAGGTCCTTGATCTCGGTCTGGGTCAGCGGGGTGCCGAGACCCCGCATGAAATGATCGCCCTGGAACTCGCCCCAGACCTGGCCATTGGGGTTGATGCAGATCTCGATCGTGTCGTCCCGTTGCACGGGCGCGCCCAGCCGGTCGAGCGAGGCTTCGAGATAGCTCGCCGCCATGTCAGAAAATCTCCAGGTCGCGGTCGACCATGACCGTGATCCGCGCGCCCTGATCCACATGGATCACGGGGCGGATCGCGAGATAGTCCTGCATCACGCTTTGGGTGCTGTCGCCAAGATCGGCTCCGACATCGCTTGCAACATCGGCCACCGCCTCGTCTTCTATCTGGCCTGCGGCTGCGGCGGGCAGAGCCCCGATCAGCGAAATAAGCGCGGCCGAGCCGAAGCGTTGCGCAAAGCGGGTGTCGACAGAACCGGTTGTGCCGGTCCGTCCGAGCTCGTCCCCGCCGAAGGCGCTGATCTCTACGGTCTGGTTATCGGGCAGGATAATCCGGTCCCAGGCCACCATGACCCGCGATTGCGCCAGCGCCACGTCGGAGCGATAGCGCCCGATGAGGCGCGCCCCACGCGGGATGAGGACCCGTGTGCCATCGAAGGAATGGACGTCCTCAGACACGATGGCGCGGATCGCGCCGGGTAGCGTGCTGTCGAGGGCCGTCTCGGTCACGGCCTGGATCATCGTGCCTTGCACGACGGTGTTGCCCGGGTTCACGATCACCTCGGCGCGCGTCACCGCGGCGGGTCTGGCGCCCGCGCGCACGAAGGCTTCGTCTTCATTCAGGCGCGCGGCCTCAACGTTGTTCTCTCGGTCAGTCCCCGCCCCCATCCCGGAAAACGCAATCATGGGCGAGGCGATGCGTTCGGCCCGCGCTTCCGCCTCGGCGATCCTGCGGCGTTCAAGTTCCGCGAGCCGCAGCTCCTCCTCGTTCGGGCCGAGGTCCGTGGGCGCAGGCGGGGTCAGCCGCGCGACCTCGAGGTCCATGCGCAGCTGGTCAAGCTCACGGTCGCGTTCGGTCAGCTGTCGCTCGATCGCGCGCTGCGCCTCGGTCGAGGCGGTCTGCAGTGCCGCGATTTGGGCTGTCAGGTCAGCGATGGCCTGTTCTGCCCCGATATCCGATGCCTCGACGGGCCGCGCGCGCAGGTCTTCGAGTTCCGCGCGTAGCGTCGCGAGGCTTTCCATCAGTGCCAGTTCCGACGCGGACGGGCCGGTATCGTCCGGTGGCGACGGTGCAGGCTCGGCGACGGGCATGGGTGCGAGGTCGCCGAAGCCCGATCCCGTAGTCTGGAACTCTTCGGGGGCTGCGGTCGGCAGGGGCGTTTCCGGCGATGGCTGCAGGGCGGCCCAGGCCAGGCCGCCCACGGCGACAATCCCGGCCACGCCAAGGATGGCCGTCAGCGGAGAGGGCCGTGCTGCACCGCGCTTCTTGTCGCCCGTCGCTCCAAGCGCCGCGAGGCGGGCGGCGAGGTCTTCGGTGTCCTGGCTCATGATGTGGGCCCACCCATATCCTGAACACAGACCTCGTCTTCGCCGAGGCGCAGAACCCATTGGCGATTGACGCCTGAGACGCGGATGACTCCATCCTCGAGAGCCGTGCTGTTCACCGCCCGCTCGCCGCCCTTCGCATAGCGGAAGATCGCCGGGAGCGGCGCGTTCCGCGCGAAGCGGAAGTACGTGAAGGTGCCGTCATCCCAGACGGCCGTCGGTGTGAACTCTTCCCGGGCGCTGACGGCGTAGTTCGCGTTCGGCGCATCGGCTGCGACTGCGCGAGCCGGTTGTGCGCGGCTCTCGGGATAGCGGAACTGGACCACATAATGCGGCGTCTCACGCGCCTCGACGACGTGGAAATAGTAAGAGCGGCGGTTTGTGTAGACCGTGATGTTGGTGGCAACACCTGAGGCCGCGGGTTTGATCGCAAAGGCGCGTCCCCCGGGGACACCATCGAACTGAAAGCCGACCGTGTCGCCCGCGATGATCGAGCGGATGGTTTCGCCGATCCCGAATTCGACGGTGGTGACCCGGGTCAGCGTGGTGACGACGCGGTAGACCTGCCCTTCGGTCCAGGTGGCAACCCGGACGCGGTTGTCATGGGGACCGGGGCGCGGCGTGGTCTCGGCGATGGCTGCAGGGGCCATGAGCGCCAGCGCGCCGGCGACCAGAAGGGCGTGAACGGATGTGAGAACTGGAACAGAGGTCATTCGGAACGGTCCGATCGGATGGCATATTGGGTAACGGTGAAGCCGAAGGGGTTTTGCCAGACGTCGTCGATCGAGCGGGTCCGTTCGGGTTGAAAAGCAAACATCAATGTTGCGGTGAACGATCCGTCCTGCGCCCCTTGCCGGCTGGTCAGGCGCTTTCTGAGGCGCACCTGCGCGCGGTTGTCCCCTATGAGCGTGATCGACGCGATCTCGACGGCCATCTCTGCTGCGGGGCCATATCGCGTCGGCGGATAGCTTTCCTGCCCCGAGGTCCACATGGCGCGCATGCTGGCCTCGGCCGCCCCGGTGGATTGCGCCAGCACCCGGCGCACGCGCAGGTCGTTGTCGAGCTGGTTGTAGACCTCGCGGTCGAGGATATAGCGGTAGATCTGCGCCTCGATAATGGCGGGACGCTCCGCCAGCGAGACCGTTTCCACCGTGGCGTTCGGCAGAGCGAGACCGGTCGCGGGATCATAGGGCACGACGACGGGCGGGGGCGTCTCGACCATCAGGGCGACGGCTGCGGCTGCAAGGCAGCCAAAAACGCCGAAACCTGCCCCGCCGAGGCCGATCATCCGCCAGAGCTGCTCCCGGCGCAACGCGCCATGGATCAGTTCCTCCTCGACCAGTTCGCGCGCGCTCATGCCCCCAGTCAGTCTCAAAGTCATGTCTGGTGCCCCACTCACGGTTCGAGGCTCGGCAGGGTGAAGTCCATGTAGCGACGCTCTTCGGCGACAGTCGCCGCATCCACCACACCGGCATTGCCCGCGCCAAGGGTCTGGATGGCTTCGAGTTCCCACATCCGCGTCATGGCGATGGCGAGTTCCGCCGTGACGCGGGTGTTGTGGTCCATCGACGCCTTCAGGTCTTCCATTTCTGGGATCATGGAGACCAGTCGCTCGACGCGCTCAAGCGAAAGTGCTGCCTCGGCGTGGCTGTTCTGGGCCGCAGCCGATAGGACAGCGCCTGTCGTTGCACGGGTCGCCACGCCTTCGGCGCCTGGATTCCCGCTCGTTGCGATTTCGTTGAGCGTGTCCTCGTCGAAGCCCGCACTGGCGAGTGCCTCTTCCATCTGCGTGCGCATCGGACCCGCATTG
>NZ_JAUSNR010000014.1 GCF_030656345.1 Pseudotabrizicola sp.
CGCCGAGATCACGCCGACCACCCCCAACGGATGCCAGGTTTCCATCATGCGGTGGCCGGGACGTTCGGTTGCTATCGTCAGACCATACAGCTGGCGCGACAGGCCGACGGCGAAATCGCAGATGTCGATCATCTCCTGCACCTCGCCTGCGCCTTCGGACGGGCTTTTGCCGGCCTCGATCGAAACAAGACGGCCCAGATCACCCTTGGCGGCGCGCAGCTCTTCGCCCAGCAACCGCACCAGCTCGCCCCGGCGCGGGGCCGGTATGTCGCGCCAGGCCCGGAAGGCCACCGCCGCGCGGTCGACGGCAGTACGCACCGCCGCGGCATCCTGTTCCGGCAGTTGCGCTATGCACGCGCCCGTCACCGGCGAAAAACTGTCCAGCGTGCCGCCGGTATGGAGCTTCGGATCGACCCCGAGACGGGTCAGGATGGCGGCGCAGTCGGTCGCGATGGTATCGGTCATGTGATGTCCTCAGTCGAAACGGGCGGCACCCAGACGGGCCCCCCCGAGGGTTTCTAGTATGGCGTGCGACAGCGTGCGCAGGGCAGGGTCGCTGTTGAATTCGTGGAATGTACGGGCTTGGCGGCTGTTTGCCGCCCTGATGTCTTTCAGCCTGGTCATGCGCGCCCAAGTGCTCGCAGGCTGTTGGTCAGCGAGGTAGCCTCGATTTCGGCGTAGTGGGCGAATTCGTCCAGCACCGCCGTGCCCAGATCAGCCTCGAATTTTTGCTGGTTCGGGCTGGCCGCAAAGTCCTGCACCCCGGAATCGCCCAGGTTGGACTGAAAGATGCCCGCCGCCGAAACCGGCAGGAAATCTTCGTACACAATCGGGTCGCAGCGCAGCGCCCCGGCTTTCAGCTGCGCCTCGGCATCGCCCTCAACCGGCGGGGTGCCGGTGACCGACCATTCGAAATAGCCAAGGCCTTGCTTGCGGATATCTTCCCAGGTGTCGGGAAAGGCGGTGAACACCTCTGCCAGCACGGCCACATAGGCGGCTGCGTTTGATCCATCTGCCGCCGGGACGATGCGCGCCCGCACCTCTGTCAGCAGGCTGTCATACAGGGCGCGGCCCTTTGGCGTCAGGGCGATGCCCCGCGCCTCGATCTCGCCAAAGCGCGCCGTGTGCGAGCCGCTGACCGCCGTGTCGCCGGGGAAGGTCACCGCTTCTTCCAGCGCCTTGAACGAGGTCTGGCGCAGCAGGATCGGGCAGTTGCGGCGGGGCGGACCTTCAATCACTGCCTTGGGCGTGATGCCGACCAGCGGCATCCGTTCCTGCACCGCGTCGATGTCGAGCGTGCGGGGGGTCAGATGGTTGATATGCGGTCCCTTGAACGACACCACATCCGCGATCAGCCGGTGCGCATCATGCAGCCGGTGATACAGCTCCATCGACACCAGCGCATCCGGGTGCCAGCGGAAGGTGGTGATCGCCTCGGCCACAAAACGACCGGCATCGGGTTCGGACAGGCCGCCGTCGGCTTCGGCCTGCGCGATCAGCGCAAGGCAGTCAGGCGTGAAAATCTTCCGTCGTGCCAGACAGTCTGCAGCCTCAGCCCGCAGTTGCGCATCGGCAATCAGGTCCAGACGCAGAAGCGAGGTGAAGACGCGGAACGGATTGTGGCGCAGTGCTGCTTCGCCCACCGGGCGGAAGGCGGTGGAATGCACCGGCACGCCGGCTTCGCTCAGATCATAATAGCCGACCGGGAACATCCCCATCACCGCAAACAGCCGGCGCATCGTGGCCAGCTCATCAGCCGTGCCCAGCCGGATTGCGCCGTGGCGTTCTTCGGAAATGCGCTGCAGCTGATCGGTGGCAGCCAGCGTCGCGGCCAGCGCGGGTTCACGCGCCAGCACCTCGCGGTTCACCTCGGCCACCAGCGTGAGCAGGGTGCCATAGGCCGGAACCTCATCACGGTACATCGCCGACATGGCCGAAGAAAACCGGGCGCGGATCTGATCCGGAGAAAGCGGGGAGGAGATGGGGGACATGATACCTGCACGCGTGTGGATTGCTGTAGTCATCTGTTTAGCGTATCGGGTACCCAATGAAACGTGCTGATTTGGACTGACTTGATATGGATCCGGAATGAAGTTGAGCCGTAGCCGTGTCCCCGATCTGCTGGCCCTGCAATCTTTTGCGGCAGCGGCGCGTCACGGCAGCTTTACCCGTGCCGCCGAAGAGCTGAGCCTGACACAAAGTGCGGTCAGCCGTCAGATCAAGGATCTGGAGGCGCAGCTGGGCGTCGCGCTGTTTGAACGGGTGCGCCAGCGCGTTGTGCTGTCCCATGCGGGTGCCCGGCTGCTGCCCGATGCGATGCGGGTGCTGTCTCAGGTCGAGATGCTGGCTCTGCGCGCGGCAGGGTCGCGCGACGTGACCGGGCATATCGCCATCGCCACCCTGCCGACCTTTGGCAGCCGCTGGCTGGTGCCGCGTCTGACGGATTTTCTGGCGCAACACCCCGGCTTGCAGGTCACAGTCACCTGCCGCGCCAAGCCGTTTGATCTGAACGAGGCAGGGGTGAACGTCGCCATCCATTACGGCCAGCCGGTCTGGCCCGGTGCCAGCTGCGCCTATCTGTGTGGTGAAACCGTGGTGCCGGTGGCAGCACCGCGGCTGGCCCGGCAGTATGCAGACTCGCTGCTGGCCGCGCCCTTGCTGCATATGGACTCGCGCCCAATGCTCTGGGTCGAATGGCTGGCCGCAAACGGAGAGACCAAGGCCGACGGGCTGCGCGGGCACAGGTTTGATCAGTTCACCCTGCTGATCGAGGCGGCGATGGCCGGGCTGGGGGTGGCTTTGGTGCCGACCTATCTGGTGGAGCGCGAGCTGCGCGAAGCCTCGTTGCAGATCGTCCGCGATGCCCCGCTGCAGACCGACGCCGCCTATTACGTCGTGCTGCCGAATGACCGCGCCTCGGACCCGTCCTGCAGCGCGTTTCTGACGTGGATCACAAACTGCGTGACACCCGCCAGCCCGCCAGACTGAAACGCGACGGGCGGGCTTGCGGGTGATGTTCAACGGAGTTGCCAGTTGTTGAACATGCCGTTATGTTCAACAAACCAACCCTTTGTTGAGCAGAACTCATGAACCGCCATTCCGCCCTTGCCCATGCCGCCTATCACGACCTGTTGCGGCTGTTGCTGGATGACCGTGTGTCGGATCTGCGCGGCACGCCCGGCCGGGTAGAGCGCGGGGCGCGGGCCTATTGGTATGACAGCTACCGCGTCGGCAGCGAGGTGCGCAAAACCTATATTGGTGAAGACAGCGAGGCGCTGCGCGCCCGGATCGATCGGCATCAGCAGCTGCGCGCCGAAGCGCAAGCCCGCGCCACCGAACGGGCGCGGCTGGTGCGGATTCTTCGGGCGGAACGGTTCATGAGTCTGGACCCCACCACCGCCAGCCTGATCGCAGCCTTTGCACAGGCGGGGGTGTTCCGGCTGGGCGGCACCATCGTCGGCACCCATGCCTTCCGGCTGTACGAGGGCGAGCTGGGCCTGGCCTATGCGCTGGATGCCGCAGCGCAGACCGGCGACCTGGATATCGCCAGCTTTGAAAGGCTGTCGCTGGCACTGGATGACCGGACGGAACCGCCGCTGCAACAGGTCCTGCGCGATTTTGCCTTTGACCCGGTGCCCGCTTTGGACAACGCCCCCGCCTGGCGCTGGCGGCAGACGCGCGGTCAGGCGCTGGTCGAATTCCTGACCCCGGCCTTTGGCGATGAAGGCATCCGCCCCTTGGCCGCGCTGGGGGTGACGGCGCAGGCGCTGCATCATCTGAACTATCTGATCGCCGAGCCGGTTCATGCGGCACTGGTCTACCGTTCCGGTGTTCTGGTGCAGATCCCCCGCCCCGAGCGCTTTGCTATTCACAAGCTGATCGTGGCAGAACGCCGCGCCGGGCGCGACCGGATCAAGGCGCAGAAAGACCGGGCACAGGCTGCCCTGCTGATCGAAGCCTTGGCCCAGGACCGGCCCGATGATCTGGCTCTGGCCTATCGTGAGGCGCTGGCGCAGGGGCCAAAGTGGCGCGAGCGTCTGGCGGCGGCAGTGGAGAAATTGCCGGCACCGCTGCGCGCCGCCTTGCCCGGCTGACAGGCGACCGCTCTTAGCTTGGTCTGGCGGTCAGCAGGGTCGGGATGCTGAGCCCCAGAAGGATCAGCGCCAGTGGCATAGAGAAGAAAAAGCCGATGTGACTGTATCCCACCGCCCCGATGATCCCACCGATCAGAAAGGAAAACACCAGCTGCAACAGGATACCCAACTTGGCAAAATCAGGTCGCACGCCGCTTTGCGGGCGGAGGGTGGCAAAGAAGATCCGGCCAAGCTCGATCCCGATATCGGTGATCATGCCGGTCGCATGCGTTGTTCTGATCCTGGCGCTGGAGATCTTGGTGATTGTGGCGTTCTGCATGCCCATGATGAAGCACAGGCAGGTCAGCGAAAACAGCCGCCCGGGTTCCGTGGTGAAGATGCCGCCCCAGGAAAAGCACAGCATGAACGCGCCCTGAACCGCCATCGGCAAGGCATATTGCCGGTGCATCGCGGTCTGTCGCGCCCAGTTGATAAGCACCGTGCTGAAGCCCGCACCCGCAATGAAGGCTGACATCGCCAGCACGCTGACGAAGGCGATCCTGAACTGTGCGATCACGAGGGTATCAGCCAGTTGCGACAGATAGCCGGTCATATGCGAGGTGTACTGGCCAAGCGCAAAAAAGCCGCCCGCGTTGGCGGCACCCGCGATGGCAGCAAGCAGCGTTGCAAGCAACAGATCACTTGCCGTCGACCGCCGATGCGCCACAAGGGCACGCGCAGACTGCAAAGGGCGCAGAAACCGGCGGCGGGATGTCAAAGGTGCACCTCCCGGCTGAACCTATGGCCCTGATCGCCCCGGATATCTGCTGATATCATGGGCCAAGCTGCCCGATATTGTAGCTCGGCGCGACCAACGGTTCGGGCAGGTCGCCAAGGGCATTCAGGTAAACACCCAGCATCACTGTAAAAAGAATACAGGCTGCAACGGATCTGGGTGACATGTCCAAGGTATCCATTCTGCGGTGTCCAGTCAGAAAAGCGGGGGGCAGCTGTGCGTTGGGCGAAGAAGAAGATCACAGCTCGGAATGCTGCGGTGCCGCTGGAAAGCACCGGGGCGAAAGCCGGGGAGTGGTGTGCGCGCAGGCCTAAGATGTTCCGGGCGGCAAGGGTGCCTTGAGCCGCACGCCGCGTCCGGTTGAGCTGCTGGCGGCATTTTCAGCAATCAGCTCGACTCCGGCACGGTCAAGGGCGTCCATGATGCGCGTCAGACTTTCCACCACACCCCTGACGTTGCCTTTGCTGGTTTCCATGCGCTGAATCGTCGGCACGGATACGCCGGAAAGTTCGGCCAGACCTTTCTGGTCCATGCCCAGAAGGGCCCGCGCCGCCCGCATCTGAGGTCCTGTGATCATGGTGCATACTCCCGCCGTTTATCTTTCCTTAGCATGTAGAATTAATGGTTAAAAGGTGTTTGTGATATCTGAAACATCACAGATGCATGACTGGTGATGATCTCACTCACGCAATCTCTTGCGGTAGCAGTGGCCGCTTGCCCGGAACGCGCATTGGCTGGTGCGACGGGTTGGCCTCCGGTGCTGATGGCTGCCTGCAATGGGCGTTCAGCCCGTCGCAGCGTCATCCTGGTGTTGCATGCCGGTCAGGGTCGTGACCGCCTCAAACTGCGACAGGAAGATCCGCCCCTTGAAATGCTCCATGAAATCGGACCGTTTCAGGGCGTCCGTCACCGGACCCTTCACCTCGGACAGATGAAAGCCGATCCCGGCAGAGGCAAGGCGGTGCGCGATGGCCTCAAGGCTTTCCAGCGCACTGGCGTCGATGGTGTTGACGGCCGGGCACATCAGGACCACATGCCGAAGCTCTGGCTGGTCGGCGATGCGGTCATAGATCGCGTCTTCAAGCGCGCGGGCATTGGCGAAGTACAGGCTTTCATCCACCCGGATCGACAGGATGCGCGGGTCGGTGATCACGTCATGGCGGTCGATGTTGCGGAAATGCTCGGTGCCCGGAACCTGACCCACGATCGCCATATGCGGGCGCGATGTGCGCCACAAAAACAGCGCCAGCGACAGCGAGACTCCGGCCGTGATCCCCGCTTCGACCCCCACCAGCAGCACCGTCAGAATGGTCACGGCCATCGCCGCGAAGTCAGCCTTGGAATAGGCCCATGTGCGCCGGATGGCGGCGAAATCCACCAGCGACAGGACCGCCACGATGATCGTTGCTGCCAGCACAGCCTGCGGCAGGAACCGGAACAGGGGGGTCAGGCACAGGGTTGCGGCAAGGATGCCCATGGCGGTAAAGACGCCCGCCAACGGCGTTTCCGCTCCGGCGTCAAAGTTGACCACCGACCGCGCAAAGCCGCCGGTCACCGGATAGCCGCCTGACAGGGCGGATGCGATGTTGGATGCACCAAGGGCGGTCAGCTCCTGATTGGGGACGATGCGTTGGCGCCGTTTGGCGGCCAGCGTCTGCGCCACCGACACGGATTCCACAAAGCCGACAAGGCTGATCAGCACCGCTGGCAAAAGCAGTTGCTGCCACAGGCCCGGATCGAATGACGGCAGCGCAAAGGGTGGCAGACCGGCGGAAATTTCGCCCACGATCCTGACGCCCTTATCCACCAGCCCAAAGCCAATCACGGCGAGGATCGACACTACGATGGCGGCAACCGGGCCGGCCTTGGCGATCAGATCCGCCATTCGTGCAGGCAGACCCCACGCCAGCAACAGCGGTTTGAGGTGCTTGCGCGTCCAGAACAGGAAGGCGGTCGCGGCAACGCCGATGGCGAGGGTAAACGGGTTCAGCCCGCCAATACCGGCATAGATCCCGCCCAGAAGGTGCGGCAGCGTGTCGCCGTCGGCGCTGATCCCCAGAATATGCTTCAGCTGGCTGGTTGCAATCAGGATGCCCGATGCGGTGATGAAACCCGAGATCACCGGATGCGACAGGAAATTGGCCAGAAAGCCCAAGCGCAGAACCGACATCACGACAAGCACGATGCCGGACAGAAACGCCAGCGTGATCGCCGCTGTGATGTACTCTGCGCTGCCCGGGGCCGCCACTTGCCCCACCGCCGCCGCCGTCATCAGCGACACCACCGCCACCGGTCCGACCGCCAGCGCCCGGCTGGTGCCAAAAACCGCATAGGCGATCAGCGGCAAAATGGAGGCGTAAAGCCCGACCTGCGGCGGCAGTCCCGCAAGCATGGCATAGGCCAGACTTTGTGGCACCAACATGATGGTCACGATCACCGCCGCAACCAGATCGCTTTGCGCATCGGTTTTTGTATAGGCGGGGGCCCAGCCCAGAATCGGCAATAAGGAAGTGATGCGTTTCAACGGCCTGGCCTTCATGTCACTCGGCGATTGCGGGCGCGGATCTGACTGGCGACACCCGTCTTGCAGCGCCTTTCAAAAGGCGCTGCAAAGATCACATCCGCACAGAGCAGCGGGGCAGGGGACCTGAGATCATTGCAGGCAGGCCGCCGCTCAACCTCGGCCTTCTGATTATTTCTTCGGGATCTGGCAGGTATTGATGCCAAGCAAGGTATAGGCAGGGCAGAAGCGGAACAGGGCAGTTCCGATCATCACGGCACCCACGGCGGCCAAGACAAACTTCCAAGCCCCCCAGGCCGCAGACACCCCGGCGAGCCCCGGCAGGAATGGCGCTGCCAGCAGAACCGTACCCAGAATCAAGCGCAGCAACCGATCAAGAGATCCAACGTTTGTCATATTTCGCCTCATTTACAGAAAAGCTATATTGCCTAATACTTTCGAAAGTACTAAATTGTCAATCATGAATATGAATGTATCAGATGCGGCGATAAGCACCCTTGAAGCCAAAGCCGAAGAGGTGGCGGAAATTCTGGCCGCAATGGCAAACCCCAAGCGATTGTTGGTGCTGTGTTCGCTGTTGGCAGGCGAAAAGTCGGCGGGGGAACTGGCAGAGATCGTTCAGCTGACTCCCGCCGCTTTGTCACAGCATCTTGGCAAAATGCGGGCGCTGCGGCTTGTCGCCACGCGCCGTGATGGACAGATGATCAATTACAATCTGGCCAGCGCCGAGGTGCGGGCCGTGCTTGAAACGCTATATCGTGTGTATTGCGCCACAGACTGCTGAGGTGTGTGACGTCTCACTGCCATGCACCCAGCCTGGCAGACAGCCATTGATCCCCGGTCACTGCCACCCGGCCAATATTGCTTGGAGGCGGTGACGCAAGGATCTGCCGCTGAAGCCCCGATATCGGCTGCAATGCCTCTTGCGCGTTTGGATTACCCATATATAAATAAGTATTGATATATTGGTTTAAAGGAAAGCGCATGCCGCACGCTCATAATGGCCACGATCATTCCCACACACCTACAGTCACCAATGCCAATGAACGCAAAGTGCTGCTGTCCTTCTTCCTGATCTCCGGCTTCATGGTGGTAGAGGTGGTGGGGGGTCTCCTGTCCGGCTCGCTCGCCCTGCTGGCGGATGCGGGGCATATGCTGACAGATTCTGCGGCGCTTGCGCTGGCCTATGCCGCCTTTCGTGCCGGTCGGCGCGTCGCGGACAGCAGGCGCACCTTTGGCTATCTGCGGCTTGGGGTGATTGCGGCCTTTGTCAATGCGCTGACCTTGTTCGGCATTGTGGGCTGGATTTTTTATGAGGCTGTTCAGCGGCTTCGCCAGCCGGGCGAGGTTCTTGCGGGCCCGATGATGATGGTTGCAGTCGCAGGGCTGCTGATCAACATCCTTGTTCTCTGGATCATGACGCGGGGCGAGACGAGGGATGTGAACATCAGGGGCGCCATCCTGCATGTGATGGGCGATCTGCTGGGATCTGTCGGCGCAATTGTCGCTGCGATCAGCATTTCCATCACGGGCTGGACGCCGATCGACCCGATCCTGTCGGTTGTCGTGGCGGCGCTGATCCTGCGCGCGGCCTGGCCGCTGATGGCAGAGTCGGTTCACATCCTGCTGGAAGGGGCTCCGGACCATGCAGCCCCGGACGAGATCGAACAGGCGCTGCTTGCGGCGGTGCCGGATCTGGCGGCTGTTGGTCATATCCACCTGTGGCAGATTACCTCTGACCGGGCGATGGCCACGCTGACCGTGCGCCCGGCTGACGATAGCAAGGCAAAATCTGTGTCGCGCAAGGTTGCGGATTTTCTGAAATCAGAGTTCGGGATCGACCATTCAACCGTTGCGATTGACTGGAATGATGGCATCAGGGATCGTTGCAGCCTGAACCCCGCCTTGGCTGTTCACCACCACGGGCACCCCCACACAGGACATGCGCATTGACCGTCACCGTCCCGCCCCTGACCCCGACCCAGCTGGCGCTTGTCGCGGAGGCATTCAAACTTTTGGGCGATCCGACACGGTTGCGGATCGTGATGCACTGCCTGAACGGCCCGAAATCGGTTGGCGACATTGCCGGCGCTCTGGAGCTGTCGCAGACGCTGGTCAGTCATCATCTGCGCCTGCTGCGAACGGCGCGCCTGCTGCGTGCCGAGCGTCAGTCACGGCACATTTTCTATCACATTTCGGATCACCACATCAGCCACATGATCATGGATCTGGCCGAACACGTGATCGAGGAAGACAGCTGACCGTTGGCCCGGGCACGACTCCTGCGGCGCTCAGCCCGGCATTTGCGTGACGAATTTCCCCACGGCTTTACCGAGGATGAATCTGGGACATCGCCGCCATTGCGGCATTTCAAAACGGCTGGCAAATGGTACCAATGTGCGGCCGGATGACGAATTTTAAGCATTGGAGCGCTGATCATGGCCAAGGGATACAAGCAGATGCTGGCCGAAGCAGATGCTGTGGTGCAATCGGTAGAGTGCGGCCCCATGGCAGACCGGCTGGACGATGACAGCATCGTCTTTGTCGACATCCGCGACCCGCGGGAACTCGAACGCGAAGGCATGATCCCGGGTGCCTTTCATGCGCCGCGCGGCATGCTCGAATTCTGGATTGACCCCGAAAGCCCTTATCACAAACTCCGTTTTGCAGAGCCGAAGACCTTTGTCTTCTATTGTGCCTCTGGCTGGCGGTCGCTGCTGGCAGCGCGTCTTGCGCAGGAGATGGGGCTGGAGTCGCGATCTCTGCGCGGTGGCTTCGCTGAGTGGAAGACATCGGGCAAGCCGGTGAACACGCGTGAAAAGCACAACGGTTGACCAACCGCAACACGACGCCGCGCGCCTTGGCGCATTCTGGCGTGCCGATGGCCAATGGCGCGGTGCTCCGTTCGCTCAGCACACGGTCCGCTGCCGGAACCACTGCTTGCGCGCACAGCATTATGACTTGACGCGCACTGTCCCGGCCTACACCCTGATTTCCTGCAATGTGCAGACCCGAGGGGGGAGGAAAGATATGTGTCGTATCTATGCTGAACAGCAGCCGCTCCGCTATGCTCTGACCACCCGCCGCCTGCGGCTGAACGGGCAGAGCACGTCGATCCGGCTGGAAAACTCTTTCTGGCAGATTCTGGATGAAATCGCTGCAAGTGAAGGCATGACGACGCCGGCCTTCACCTCCAAACTGCATTCTGAGGTTTTGGAACTGCATGGCGAGTCGGCAAATTTCTCATCTGTGTTGCGCTGCACCTGCCTGATCTACACCGAACGTCTGGCCCCTGTTTCCATCGCTGCCGAGTAACCAACGGCGGACAATTTTCGTCCGTAGTAATCGGTTACTACCCAAACAAACCGGAACCGTCGCAAACTTCCTTTCAGACCGGAAAGTTTGGGAGGGCTGATGGCCAAAGCGATACATTCGATGATCCGCGTGCTGGAAGAGGCGCGCTCTGTCAAATTTTATGAAACCGCCTTCGGCCTGCGGGTGGCGGACAGGCTGGATTTTGACAGCTTCACCCTGATCTACATGTCAAACTCTGAGGCCGGTTTCGAGCTGGAACTGACGGTCAACAAAGGGCGGACCGAGGCCTATGATATCGGGGATGGCTATGGTCATCTTGCGTTTTCCGTCGACGACGCAGACGCCGAGCATGCCCGGCTGACTAGCGCCGGACTTGCCCCGCGCAAGCTCGTCGATTTTGCCCCGGCGGGCGCGGTCATCGCGCGGTTTTTCTTCATTGCCGACCCCGACGGATATCAGATCGAGGTTCTGCAGCGTGGCGGTCGCTACATGTGACTGCAACACCGCTTCTGGGAGGGGGCGGTTACCCAAGGCTAAACCCAGGGAGGGGAAGTTATGACACAACAGGAAAAGCGGCACCTGAGCCGTCGCCAGCTTCTGTCGCGCGCCATCGCGGCGGGGGCGACATTCATGGTCGGAGCGGGATTTGTCACAACGCCGGATGCCGCATGGGCAACCGAGGTGACGGAGCTGAAACCCGAAACCATGGCGACCCTCGTGCAGATGGCACGCGACATCTATCCGCATGACCATGTGCCGACCGAATTCTACGTGATCGCTGTAAAGGGCTATGACACCGCCGAAACCGCCGCCGATATCGAAGCAGGCATCGCGGCGTTGAACGGGGTGGCCCAAGGCAAGGGCCACGACAGTTACCTTGCCATCGGATGGGAACGCGACCGTGTCGATGTGCTGCGCGCGATGGAGCAAAGCGCATTCTTTCAGCGCATCCGGGGGGGTCTGGTGACCGGTCTTTATAACCAGAAAGCCGTCTGGCCGCTGTTTGGCTATGAGGGCGAGTCGTTCAGCCAGGGCGGCTATGTCGACCGTGGCTTTGACGACATCAACTGGTTGTAAGGGAGGACAGGACCATGGTTGCAAAGTTTGAACTGACGGATGCTTCGGTCGTTGTCATCATCGGTACCGGCGCGGGGGGCGGCACACTGGCAAACGAGCTGGCACAGAAGGGCGTCAAGGTTGTCGCGCTTGAGGCCGGCGGGCGCTATCTGCCCGAAGACTATGTAAACGACGAATGGGAGTCTTTTGGTCAGCTGGCCTGGCTCGACAAGCGCACAACCAGCGGTGACTGGCGCGTCGCCCGCGACTTCAGCGGCCTTCCGGCATGGATCGTAAAGGCCGTCGGTGGCACGACCACCCATTGGGCAGGGGCGTCGCTGCGGTTTCAGGACCATGAATGGAAAGCGCTGACCAATTATGGCCGGGTTGACGGGGCCAACCTGCTCGACTGGCCGATTGACGGTGCGGAAATGGCACCTTGGTACGATCTGGCCGAAACCAAGATGGGCGTGACCCGCACCGGCGACCGTCCGGGCCTGCCCGGCAACAACAATTACAAGGTGTTCGAAAAGGGTGCACTTTCTGTCGGCTACAAGGAAGTTCACACCGGCCGCATGGCGATCCAGACCCGCGACGACGGCGACCGCCCGCCCTGCCAGCAGACCGGCTTTTGCTTTCAGGGCTGCAAATGGGGCGCAAAATGGTCAACCGCCTATACCGAGATTCCGCAGGGCGAGGCGACCGGCAATCTGGAAGTCCGCGAACGCGCCCATGTTGCCCGTATTCTGCATGATGATGCCGGCAAGGTGACAGGCGTGGTCTATTTCGACGCTGACGGCAATGAACAGACCCAGATGGCGCGCATCGTCTGCGTTGCGGGCAACACCATCGAAAGCCCGCGCCTGCTGCTGAATTCGGCCTCCGAGATGTTCCCCGACGGGCTTGCCAATTCATCCGGTCAGGTTGGCCGCAACTACATGCGACATGTGACAGGCTCGGTTTATGGCGTATTCGACAAACCGGTGCGGATGTGGCGTGGCACCACGATGGCCGGGATTATTCAGGACGAGGCCGGGCACAATCCTGATCGCGGATTTGTCGGCGGCTATGAGCTGGAGACGCTCGCGCTGGGTCTGCCCTTCATGGCGGCCTTTCTTGATCCGGGCGGCTGGGGGCGGGAGTTCACAACGGCGCTCGATTCCTATGAGAACATGGCCGGAATGTGGATCGTGGGCGAAGATATGCCGCAGGAAACCAACCGGGTCACCGTCAACCGGGATCAGCCGGATCAGTTCGGCCTGCCGTCGCCCAACGTGCATTTCAACGACCATCCAAATGATGTCGCGATGCGCAAGCATGCCTATGATCAGGGTATCGCCATTTACAAGGCGGTGGGGGCAACCCGGGTTTTCCCGACGCCGCCCTATCCCTCGACCCACAACCTCGGCACGAATCGCATGTCTGAAAATCCGCGCGACGGTGTGGTGAACAAGTGGGGCCAGACGCATGACGTCGCAAACCTGTTTGTGTCAGACGGCAGCCAGTTCACAACCGGGGCCGCAGAGAACCCGACGCTGACGATTGTTGCTTTGGCCATCCGCCAGGCGGACCACATCGCCAGCGAGATGGCGAAGGGCACTTTGTGAGGCAGCGGGGGACGGTGGCGGTCACCGTCCTCTGTCTGTGCAGCTTTGGCGAGGCGGCCAGTTGCCCTTGGCCCACGTCACAGGTCTGCTGATCTGTGCCTGAGCGGCATGAAACCCGTGCGGATCATGTCAACGAGTTCATCTATGGCTTCGCTTGACCGCAGAGCCCGGCGACGCAGAACCACGCGGGAGGAATCGACCAGCGGAAAACCATCCGCTTCGGTCAGCGCCCGGCACTCCGGGGGGATGTTGCTGCGGGACAGGGCCGCGATCGCAAGACCTGACGAGACGGCCATCTTCAGGCCGCTGCTGGTTTCGCATGAAAACGCCACCCGGTAGCGTATCCCATGCTGCTCCAGCGACCGGATTGCGAATTCGGTGCACCAGATCGACGGATCGTAAACCGCAATCGGAACCGGGTTGCGCAGGTGCAGATTGTGCAGCCCGGATGTCACCCAGACCGTCGGATCAATGCACAAAACCTCGCCGGTTGTTTCCTGATGCCAGTCGAACACCACCGCAAGGTCCAGCTCATTGCGGTCAAGTGCTGCGATCTGCTGGGCAGAATAGCCGCATTTGATCGTCACCTCGACCGCCGGATGCCGTTCTGAAAACGCTGCCAGAACCTGCGGCAACACCGACTGGCTGTACTCCTCGGGGATGCCGATCCGCACCGGCCCGTCCAGCGCCCTTGGTCATCGCGGCCGTGGCCTCGTCAAGCAGCCCGGTGATGCGCCGGGCAAAGGGAAGAAGCTGCTCTCCGCGTGCCGTCAGACGCACGCCACGTGGCCCACGGTCGAACAAGGTGGTGTCCAGGTCGGATTCAAGACGCTTTATCTGCATGCTGACGGCGGATTGCGTCCGGCCAAGCAGATCGGCCGCGCGGGTCAGATTGCGGCTGGTGGCGACGGTCAGGAAGGCGCGCAGCAATTCACTGCTCGGCGGGTTGATCATGCTGGCCCATCATCAGAAATCTTCATGTCTGTCATAACGACTATTCGATTGTCTGATGGATAAATCAACCTCAAATGGGCCTTGTTCAACCTTGTGGGGCCGGGATCATGGCTATGCAAATTCTGCGCCGACTGGGGGAATTGCCCCGCCGGATGACTGCCTTGTGCGCCTTTCTGCACCGCGATGCCGCCGAACGCCGCGCGCTGCGCGATATCGTGCAAAAGCCGGATGACCATTGGATTGAAGACGCCGGACTCACACGGGATGAGGCGCAGCGGCTGCTGCAGCAATCCACACTGCACCGGCTTGCCGAATGGCTGCGCGCTGGCGAAAAGTAAACTGCAACCCGTTCAGGCCTGATTAAAGGAAACTGTTTCAGGCCCGCGCTAGCTGCGCGCCCGTGCAACGGCGCCTGCCCATGACTGGCGCGCAGCATCGCGTGAGGCGGCGGAGAGATCGGGCGCAAAAACGGTCACCCGTTCTTGCTGCACGCAAGATCCCATGCCAATCGCTGCAAAGGCCATAGCGGCGACGCCAAGGGCACCCACCTCTTCCACTTCGGCGCGCAGGACCGGCCGGCCCAGCAGATCGGCCTGCATCTGCATCAGAAATGCGTTGCCCGTCGCCCCCCCATCGGCGCGCAGATCGGCCAGCGGATGGCCGGTATCTGCCTCCATTGCGGCGAAGACATCGGCAATCTGATGGGCAATCGCCTCCAGCGTGGCGCGGGCCAGATGGGCTGGCAGGGTGGCGTGGGTCATTCCGGTGACAAGCCCGGTCGCACGGTCATCCCAATGTGGGGCACCAAGGCCCGCGAGCGCGGGCACAAAGGCCACGCCGCCGGAGTCTGGCACGGTTTGCGCCAGATCGGACAGGGCCGTGGCACCCCCAAGCCCCAGCAAGCCCGCCATGAATGCCGCGGCCTGCGCCGACACCGTGATATTTCCTTCAAGCGCATAGGCAATGCCTGTGCGGTCGCGCCAGGCAATCGTGCCCGACAGCCCGTGGCCCGAGGCGACCCGTGCGGGTGTCAGGGTCATCAAGGATGACCCGGTGCCGAAGGTCGCCTTGACCGCCCCGGGCGTGCGCACGCCATGGCCGTAAAGCGCCGCATGGCTGTCGCCCATCATCGCGCGGATCGGGATACCTGCGGGCAGGGCGGTTGTGTCTGCTGTCAGGCCAAAGTCGGCATCCGAGGCCATGACCTTCGGCAGTGCCCCGATGGGCGCACCGAACAGGGCGCACAGCCCGGCACTCCACTCCAGCCGTTGGGTGTCAAACAACTGCGTGCGCGAGGCGTTTGAGGCGTCGGTGGCAAAGCTGGCACCCGCTGTCAGGTTCCACAGCAGCCAGGCATCCACCGTCCCCGCGCGCAGTTGCCCCGCGCGCGCCAGGTCAGCGACACCCGGAACATGGTCCATCGACCAGCCAAATTTTGAGGCCGGAAACAGCGGGTTGATGCCCAGGCCGGTCAGCCCGACCACGCGGGCATCATGGCCCGCTGTCAGCAGGTCCGCGCAGGCCGCAGCCGAGCGGCGGCACTGCCACAGAATCGCGGGCGCGACTGGCCGTCCGCTGCGGGCATCCCACAGCACCAGCGTTTCGCGCTGGTTGGCGATGGCAAGCGCCGCGATGCGGCCTGCGCCTTGCGGGACCAGTGCCGCAATGACCGTCTTTACCGACTGCCAGATCGCATCGGCAGACTGTTCGGCCCAGCCGGGTTGCGGATAATCGGTGGTCAGCGCGGACGTGGCGCGGGCGTGGATCACGCCCGCCGCATCGACCAGAACCGCCTTGGTGTTGGTCGTGCCCTGATCAATGGCAAGGACAAGATCGCTCACCGTTTTGCGCGCTCCAGCGCGGCGATGGCGCGGGCGGCGATGTTGGCGGCTGTCAGCCCGTATTCGGCAAACAGCCAGTCCGCCGATCCGGTGACGACAAAGCCGGGAAAGCCCACACGCTCTAACGGAACCGGGCGGTTGGCGGTGATCAGTTCCGCCACCGCGCCGCCCAGACCACCCCGCACAGATGCTTCCTCGACCGTGACAATAGCGCGCGTTTCTTCCGCCGCCGCCAGCACCGCCGCGTCGTCCAGCGGATTGATCGTAGACATGTTCAGCACGCGGGCGGACACACCCTGTGCCCCCAGCACCCGCGCCGCCGCAAGGGCGATATGGCTGGTGGTGCCCGAGCCTATCAGTGTGACATTGTGACCCTGCTGCAGCAGTTCTGCCTTGCCCGGGCGGAAGACTCGGTTTTCGACCACCAGATCCGGCACCGGCATGCGCGACAGGCGCAGATAGACCGGCCCATCGTGGGTGGCGGCCCATTTCACTGCCTCGGCGGTTTCCCAGGCGTCGGCGGGGGCGATCACGATCAGGTTGGTCAGGGGGCGCAACCAGGCGAAATCCTCGATTGAATGGTGCGTCGCCCCCAGCTCGCCATAAGCAACACCCGAGGATTGGCCGACCAGTTTCACGTTGAAATTGGCATAGGCGATGTCTGCCTTCACCTGTTCCAGCGCGCGGCCCGTCAGAAAGCACGATGCAGCCGACACGAACGGAACTTTGCCGCCATTGGCCAGCCCGGCGCTGACGCCCACCATCACCTGTTCGGCAATGCCCACATTGATCAGCCGGTCGGGAAACTCGGCGGCAAAGGCATCCAGCTTGGAGGACCCGACGGAATCGTTGACCACAGCGACGATACGGTCATCTGTGCGCGCCAGATCTGCAAGTGTTTTTGCCCAGGCGTTGCGGCAATCGGACAGTCCGGCGGCGGTTTGTGTCGGCGCAGCCATCAGACCAGTTCCTCCATCGCTTGGGCGAATTGTGCGGCATTGGGCACGCCATGGTGCCAGTTTGCCTTGTTTTCCATGAAAGTCACACCCTTGCCCTTCACCGTATTGGCGATCACGCACAGCGGCTTGCCCCGGCCCTTGGGCGGGGCTGACAGCAAGCGGTGCAGGGCGGCCACATCATGGCCATCGACCATTTCGACATGCCAGCCAAAGGCGCGATACTTGTCGTCCAGCGGGTCCAGCCCGATGGTGTCTTCCGTTCCCGCCCCCTGTTGCAGGCGGTTGCGGTCGATGATCAGCGTCAGGTTTTCCAGCTTGCGGTGCCCGGCATTCAGCGCCGCCTCCCAGTTCGAGCCTTCCTGCTGTTCGCCATCCCCGGTCAGCACAAAGGTGCGGAACTCGAGCCCTGACATCTGCCCGGCAATCGCGATGCCCAAAGCCACCGGAAAGCCATGCCCCAGCGGCCCGGTGTTGGTCTCAACCCCCGGCAGATAATTGCGGTTCGGGTGGCCGTTCAGCATGGACCTTGGCTGCATATAGGTCGGCAGCCAGTCTTCGGGGAAGTATCCGGCAGCGCAAAGCACGGTGTAAAGCGCCCCGGTCGCATGGCCCTTTGACATGATGAACCGATCTCGCGCGGCCCACTCGGGGCGTGTCGCATCATAGCGCAGAATCCCGAAGTACAGTGTGGCCATGATGTCGATGGCGGAAAAGTCGCCGCCGGGATGGCCGAGCCGTGCTTCATACACCATCCGGAACGCACGGCGGCGCATCCACAGCGCTTTTTCGCGGATCAGATCGGTCGGGTCATTTGCCAGGGTCATGTGTCTTGCTGCCTTAGAAGCGGTTCGGATGGAAAAGCTGCGGCTCGGGTTCGGCACCGTGGTGATAGATCGGCCAGCGCAGATAGCGGGTGACGGCCTCATTCACCACGTCGGCATGATTGCCGCGCACCATGGCGACGTGATGTTCAAACCCGTTCTGGCTGACAAAGCGCAGCAGACGGCGCAGATCAGGCACCCGGGTCACTGCGATGCCGCCATCCATGGGGAAGGGGTGATCGGTGAATTCGCCCTCACCCAGATAGCATTTCATCATGCCCAGACGGTCATCGGTCGACAGACGGAAATAGGTCATCGGGCCGGGCCTGACCTTGCCCTTGACCGCGCCAAAGCATTTCGACTTGCCGATGGTGGCACCCAGCACATCCAGCTCGCTGATCTCGGGCGTGTCGCCGATGAAGGATTTCGGGTAGTTGCCGCAATGGGTGCAGACGCACAGATCGGGCTCATGGCCGTAATTGTTGTTCCAGTCCAGCAGCGCCGGGGGCGCGCCGGACGCCAAGGCCAGCGCATACATCGACACCGCGCCGATCACGTCGACTTCACAGGCCGATGGCATCAGTTCTTCGCCCATCATGCTCATGGTCACACAGGTGGCGCAGCCGAAATTGTCCTGCAACGACCGCCAGCACTGGATGGCGCTGGCGTCGCATTCGTTTTCCTCGATCCATCGGTTGACAGCGAGGGTCCACTTGGCCTGCCGGATAATCTGTTCAGGCTGGATATGGGCGGGGATCGTGCCGTAGGCTTTGATCCGCTCCATCTTTTCGATCATCGCCGGGTCGGTGTCGGCAATCGCGCCCGCACTTTGCATCATCTCGGACAGATCAACGGTCACCACCGTCAACCCAGAGGCCTGCAGCAGCTTTTCCGAATAGCGCATGGTCTGGAACGCCCCTGTCCGCGCGCCGATGGCACCTATGCGGGCGTTCGTCAAGCCACGCACCGTGCGGCAGACCCGGGCAAAACGGTCAAGGTCGTGGCCGAATTCCTCGCCCCAGGTGTCACAGGTGTGGTTGGTGGTTTCGGTGAAGGGGATGCCGTATTGCCAGAAGTTGTTCGACACCGACAGTTTGCCGCAAAAGGCATCGCGGCGTTCCGCGACCGAGACCTTATCCACTTCGTCATTCGAGGCCTGCAGCAGGATCGGCACGTTCAGCCTGGCGCGGTTGACCAGTTCTGCCACTGCAATCTCGTCGCCGAAGTTCGGCAGGCAGATCACCAGACCGTCAATGGCGTCGCGGTGCTTCTTGAAATGCTCGGCATAAATCTGGGCATCTGCAATCGACTGCACGGCGCCATTCGCCGTGGCCTCAAACGGCAGGATGACCGCGTTTACGCCAAGGCGCTCCAGCTGGGCCAGAACCTCATCACGCGCGGCCTTGCACGGGGCAGGGCTGAAGAACGCCCGGCTGCCGATGACCACGCCAAGGCTGACCTTGCGGCGGATGGTAAGTGTCATGTCGCTCCTCCGGATAGCGGCGCACCCCTCATGCCACCGCGCGAAAGTTTCGTTTACTTTCGATTGATGTGTTTTTAGTCCGAGTCGTCCTCTTGATGCAAGCGAAAGCTATGCGGTCGGTTAAGACGGAAAGCTGCCTTTCGAATCGCAACCTGCTGATTTTCCTTCTGCAGATGCAGCATTGCCTGCTGCATCTGCAGAATAACCGCCGCCCAAACTGCTCGGTAAGTGAAATTACTACGCTCTAAACGAAAACACTTGACGGTAAACGCAAATGAGTCGTAGAAATGCGACGGAGGAGTCGCCCCCAGTTCCGGGGGCTCAAGGGAGGAATACCAATGAACCTGAAACGCCGCCTTCTGGTGTCGACTGTCGCGCTTGCCTTTGCCGGGGCGCTGCCATCCTTTGCCGCAGCCGAAGGCACCATTGCGATCATCACGCCCAGCCATGACAACCCGTTCTTCAAAGCCGAAGCCGACGGTGCCGCCGCCAAGGCGGCAGAGCTGGGCTATGAGGCCATGGTCCTTGTGCATGATGATGATGCGAACAAGCAAAGCCAGCTGTTTGACAGCGCCATCGCCGCGGGCGTCAAAGCGATCATCCTTGACAACGCGGGTGCAGATGCCTCGGTCGCTGCTGTGCAAAAGGCCAAGGATGCGGGCATTCCGTCTTTCCTGATCGACCGTGAGATCACGGCGACTGGTGTGGCCGTCAGCCAGATCGTGTCGAACAACTACCAAGGCGCACAGCTGGGGGCCGAGGAATTCGTGCGCCTGATGGGTGAGGGTGGCGAATATGCTGAACTGCTGGGCCGGGAATCCGACACCAACGCCGGCATCCGCAGCCAAGGCTATCACGATGTGATCGACCAGTATCCGGACATGACCATGGTTGCACAGCAGACCGCCAACTGGTCGCAGACCGAAGCCTATACTGTGATGGAATCGATGCTGCAGGCCAATCCCGGCATCAAGGGCGTAATCTCGGGCAATGACACCATGGCGATGGGTGCCTGGGCCGCGCTGGAAGCTGCGGGCCGGACCGATGTGATCGTGGTCGGCTTTGACGGGTCCAACGATGTGCGCGACAGCATCGCCAAGGGCGGCATCAAGGCCACCGTGCTGCAGCCAGCCTTTGCCCAGGCGCAGATGGCTGTTGAACAGGCCGATCAGTTTCTGAAGACCGGCACGACCGGGCTGGATGAAAAGCAGCTGATGGATTGCGTGCTGATCACGGCAGAGAATGCCGCACAACTGGAAACCTTTGCTCTGGCCGAGTGAGGACCGATCCCGGCGCGCGCCATGTTGCGTGCGCCGGAGCTTTCACAGTGACGGAACCTCATGAAACAGATTGCCCTTACCGCAGCCTGCCTGCTGGCGGCGCTTTCGCTGTCCGCCTGCAAGATCGTCAAGACCGGCGGTGATGCCGACAAGGCCCCCGCAGCCGATGCCAGCGGCGACGATGCCCGCATCGGCGCGCTGATGGCCGGGACATGGGAGCCAAAGCTGATCCCCGCAATCACCGAACGCGCCCTGACGCCTGCGGCCTTGCGTACTGCCATGGCAGACGGGCTCGCGGCGGCGGGCACGGCGCATGGCAAGGCCGGGTCGGGGGCCGGAGCGGCATGGAACTTTGCCGTCAGCGGAGAGGGCAGGGTGACGGCGGCAAAACTCGACACCCGCGCGCGGGTGCTGGAAGTGGATACCGATGGGAACGGCACCGCAGACCTGACCCTGCAACTGGGTCCGGTGGTCAAAGGCAGTGCCTTGCGCGACTTTTCCCCGTTCTACGATTTCTCCAGCTTCCGCGACCAGATCGAGTTTGCCAAACTGGGTCGCGCCCTGAACGACGCCGCAGTTGCGCGACTGACCGTGCCTGACGGTGACCCGACCGGCAAGACTGTTGCCTTTACCGGCGTTCTCGCCCTGAAATCCCCGACCGAAGCCTGGCTGGTGACGCCGATCTCGGTCGAGGTGATGCCATGACCGAGGCCCATCCTGTTGGCCTGACCATTCGCGGCGGCGTTAAGGTTTACCCCGGCACCCGCGCCCTCAAAGACGTGGATTTCGACCTGCGCATGGGTGCCGTCAATGTGCTGGTGGGTGAAAACGGCGCGGGCAAATCCACCCTGATGAAGGTGATCGCCGGGGTCGAAGATCTGACCGGGGGCGAGGTTTTTCTGAATGGCCAGCCAGTGCGGTTCCGCTCAAAAGCCGAGGCGGTGGCGGCGGGCATCGGCATCGTGTTTCAGGAGCTGAACCTGTTTCCCAACCTGACGGTGGCCGAAAACATCTTCATCGGCCGCGAACCCACCCGTGCGGGCATCGACATTGACCGCAACCATCAGCGCCGCGAAACCACCGCGCTGATGCAACGGCTGGAACAGCCGATCGACCCCGACACCCCGCTGGGCAACCTGCGCATCGGCCAGCAGCAGATTGTCGAGATTGCCAAGGCCTTGGCACAAGATGCGAAAATCCTGATCCTTGATGAACCGACCTCGGCCCTGTCTGCTGCCGAATGTGAAGTGTTGTTCCGCATCATTGATGATCTGAAGACGCAGGGCGTCGGCATCGTCTATATCAGCCACCGGCTCGAAGAGCTGATCCGCGTCGGCGATTATATCACCGTGCTGCGCGACGGTGAGATCACCGGCGCGCGGGCGATGGCGGGCGTGGATATCCCGTGGATCGTGCAGGCGATGATCGGCGGCAGTTCAAAGGAGTTTGGCCGCACCGAAGACTCGGCGTTCGGAGCGGAAATTTTTCGTGCCGAAAACATCACCCTTCCCCGCAAGGGCGGCGGCTATGCGGTCGACCATCTGTCGCTGTCGATCCGCGCCGGGGAAATCGTCGGGCTGTATGGCCTGATGGGGGCGGGTCGCACTGAATTTGTCGAATGCATCATGGCCCAGCACCCGCATTCCGGGGGCCGGTTCTTTGTCGAAGGCAAAGCGCTGACCGAAAAGGATGTGACCGGCCGCATCAGACGCGGCATCGCGCTGATCCCCGAAGACCGCAAGCGTGACGGGTTGGTGCAGATCATGGCGATCCGCGAAAACATCACCCTGTCGGCGCTGCAGCGCTTTGCCCGGTTCTTTCATCTGGACCTGAAGGCCGAGGCGGAAACTGCCCGGCAGTTTATCAAGGATCTGACCATCAAGATCGCCAGCCCGGAAAACCCGGTGTCCAGCCTGTCGGGCGGCAACCAGCAAAAGGTGGTGATCGGCAAGGCGCTGATGACCAACCCGAAGATTCTGCTGATGGATGAACCGTCACGCGGGATCGACATTGGGGCCAAGGCCGAGGTGTTCCGCCTGATGCGCAAACTGGCGGGGCAGGGGTTGGGCATCCTGTTTGTCACATCAGATCTGGATGAGGTTCTGGCCCTGTCCGACCGGATCATCGTCATGGCCAATGGCCGGATCACCGGCGAATTTCCGGCGGGCACCGATGCCGCGCGGGTCATTGCCGCAACCGCCCCGAACACCATCCCTGCCCAGCCCCCCCAGAAGGAGCCCGCCGCATGAGCGCCGCCACCGTCTCTGCCTCCACCATCAGCCCCGGCACGTCGGCCCTGTTGTTCCTTTTGCGCGCCCGCACTTTTGTCGCGCTGATTCTGGTGTTTACCTATTTCGCGGTGATGGCCCCGAATTTCCTCAGCCTTGCCAATGCGGTCATCATCTCAAAGCACGTTTCGCTGAATGCCTTTCTGGCCATTGGCATGACCTTTGTGATCATCACCGGCGGCATCGACCTGTCTGTCGGCTCCATTGTCGGGCTGTGCGGCATGGTGGCGGGATGGCTGATTCTGAACGGGATTGATCTGGGTATGCTGGGGATCGGCTATTCAATCCAGTTCAACAGTCTTGAAGTCGCAGTGCTGACGGTAATTGTCGGCATGTTCGTGGGCCTGATCAACGGATTGCTGATCACCCGGCTGAACGTCGCACCCTTTATTGCAACTTTGGGCACGCTGTATGTGGCGCGCGGTGCTGCGCTGCTGTCATCCGGCGGGCGGACGTTTCCGAACCTGCAAGGCAATGCGGAATACGGGTCCGACAGCTTTCCCCTGATCGGATCGGGAACGATTTTTGGCTTGCCTTTCATGGTCTGGCTGCTGATCGGTGTTGCGCTGATGGCCGCCTATCTTGCCAACCGCACACCGTTGGGCCGTCACATCTATGCCGTCGGCGGCAATGAACGCGGGGCCGCCCTGTCTGGGGTCAAGGTCAATCAGGTCAAGATCTTCGTCTACGTCTTCTCGGGGTTTTGTGCCGCTTTGGTCGGCATCATCATCGCCAGCCAGTTGCAGGCCGCGCATCCGGCCACGGGTGAGACCTTCGAGCTGAATGCCATCGCCGCCGCCGTTCTGGGCGGCACGTCGATGGCGGGCGGGCGCGGGCGGATTGGTGGCACCATTGTCGGTGCCTTTGTCATCGGCATCCTGTCAGACGGGCTGATCATGATGGGGGTTTCTTCCTTTTGGCAAACGGTGATCAAGGGGCTTGTCATCATTGCCGCCGTGGTGATTGATCAGGCGCAAAGCAAGCTGCAGGCCCGTGTGGCGCTTCAGCAAGAGGCGGCAGCCAGTCGCGCCACGTGACGCCCCTTTGCCAACGGGTCGCAATGGCGTAGAAAGCCGATCTGACCCAACGACTTGTTTTCCTGTGTAGGAGCCTGACCCACGTGCAGCAAAAGCCTGCCATCGCGCGCGACGACTCGATGGTCGGGCTGCTGTCTGAACCTCGCCGCCGTCGCATCCTTGAATGGATTCAGGAGGAAGGGGCCGCCCGCGTCCGCGATCTGGCCGCCGCTTTTCAGGTGTCAGAGGCGACGATCCGGCAGGATCTGGAAAAGCTGGATCAGGAAGGGCACGTCACCCGCGAACATGGTGGGGCCTTTCTGAATTCCATGCCGGTACAGGTGCAAAGCCTTGTGCTGCACCATCAGGAAAACATGGACAAAAAGCGCCGCATCGGGGCTTTGGCGGCAAGTCTGGTTACCGATGGGGAAACCCTGATCCTCGACGCCGGCACCACCACGACCGAGGTGGCGCTGCGGCTGGTCAACCGCAAGAACCTGACGGTCATTACCAATGCGCTCAACATCGCCATCACATTGGGGGCCGTGCCCGGGTTTCAGGTGCATATGCCCGGCGGTCAGTTCAAAGCGCCCACCCTGTCACTGTCGGGCGACAAGTCAGTGGACTACTTCCGCAACATCTTTGCCGGCAAGCTGTTTCTGGCAACCGCAGGGGTGGGGCTCGATGCAGGGCTGACCTACCCAAGCTTTGCGGATCTGCAATTGAAGGAAGCCATGATCCGCGCTGCATCGCATGTATTTCTGGTGGCGGATTCGACCAAGATCAACAAAAGCTCGTTCACCCGTCTTGGCGCGCTGGAGGTGATCCATTCCTTCATCACCGATGATGGCATCTCGGACCGGGATGCCAAGGAGTTTGAAGCCCGCGGCATCGAAGTGTTGATCGCCACCTGAGGTGCCTATGCAGGGGCGGGGCCGAGTTCCGGCCCGCCGCCTTCATTGCCGGAGTATGCCCTCAACCGGCGGCAATGGCACTGGTTGGGTGACCAGAGCCGGGTTGCGCCGTTCGTAAAAGGCATTGCCCCCGGTGGTCAGCACATAATGCATGTTGTTGTATGACGCGCGATAGCTTGCCGTATGGAAAAACTGCGCGTCACCAATCATCGGATGGCGTTGTCCGCGCAGCACCGACTGCGCTGCCTGACGCAGCATGGGTGCCGTCCGCGTGTTCATCCGCTGCGACATAACCCCCGGCGCAAACTGGTTGCGCTGGCCGACCACACCGCACACGCTGCGCGGATACTGGCCGGATTCCACGCGGTTCATCACCACACTGCCCACCGCGACCATGCCATCGTAGCTTGATCTGTTGGATTCGAAATACATTGCCCGCTCCATGCATTCGAGCTCGGAATGCCGCGCGCCGCAGCCTGCCAGCAGCGCCAGCGCGACCCCCGCACCGGCAAGGTGCAAGGCGGTTCGGGTTCGGGTCATCTGTGTATCCTGCTCGCCGTTTTTCTTTATCATAGCGCAAATGGCCGTCGGGCGCAGCAGGTTTTCCGATCTGGCTTGATCCGGGCCGTTCAGTCTCTGCGCGGCCAGCAAGCCTCAAGCATTGCAAACAGCACAAGGCTTTGTGCAGCAAGCACCAGCAAAGCCGCAAACATAAGGTCGGTCTGCCCCCTGCCATTCGCCATCAGCATCAGATAGCCAAGCCCCCGCGACGACCCCACCCATTCGCCGATGATAACGGCAAAGGGTGCATAGACCACCGCAAGCCGCAGTCCTGTCCCCAAGGCAGGCAGCGCATTCGGCACCTGCAGCAGGAACAGCCGCCGCAGCGGCGTGGCCCACATCAGCTGCGCCAGATCCGCCAGCGGCGGCGGCAGCCGCATCAGCCCGTCAAAGAAGGCGGAGGTTACGGGAAAGTAAATCACCAGCATGACGATCACCACCTTGGACGCCGCGCCATAGCCCAGCCAGAGCGTCAGCACCGGGGCCAGCGCAAACACCGGCACCGCCTGCGCAAAGATCAGCATCGGGCGCAGCAGCAGCCGGGCCCCTAGCGACAGCGCAAGATGCAGCGCCGTCACCACCCCAAGCAATACCCCCGCTGCAAGCCCGCTCAGCAGGTTGACCGCCGTAAACCGCGCGTGCTCTGTCAACAAGGGCGCATTGGCCCACAGGCTTGCCGCCACCCGCCCGGGTCCGGGCAGGATGAACGGCGGCAGCCCCGTCAGCACGACCAGCGCCTGCCAAAGCGCAATCGCCAACGCCGCTGCGGCCAAGGCTGCGCAGACCCGTTTCACCTGCTTTCGAACCCGGCGAGGGCAGCATCGAAAAAGCCGCGCTCCAACCGCGCGGCTTCGATGAACCGCTCTTCCACGGCGCGCTGTTGTGCGGCGGTCAGCTTTGGCCAGACTGTATCCAGCTGTGCCCGCAGATAGGCGACAAACCCCTCAAACCCCGGCCCGGCATGCAGGTCGATCCAGTCGCCGAACCAGAATGGCAGAGTGGGGGCCTTTGCGGCGTGCGGGCTGGCCCAGTCCAGATAGCTCCACTCTGCCACCACCAGCACCGCCAGCATCTGCTCATAGCGCCCTGACCGCGCCGCCTCACGCATCAGGGTCTGAAACCCGGTTGTCACCGGATGCGGCGGCGCAGGATGGGCGGGGTCGCCACCCAGTGCCGCGATGGCGCGCTGGAAATAGGTGTTCTCGGGCCCGCAGATCAGCCCCATGAACTGGCCCGCCGGCACCGCATCGGCCAAACTTGGCGCATGAGCAATCATCGCGCCCAGCAGTCGGGTGAAATCTTCGACAAACAGATAGTCCTGCCGCAGATAGCCCAGCATTTGTGCGGCGGGCAGCGTGCCCTGCGCCAGCGCATCGGTAAAGGCATGGCGGGTAGCGGCGGTCCAATCCGCTGCACACAGCGATTTCAGGTGATCAGTGGGGCGCATCGCAAAGATCCTTTGGGTCAGGTGACAAAGTCCGGGCATGAAGCAGCGCCAGCAACCGGGCTTGCGCAGCAAGGGTTTCCGGCGCGCTAAAATCGCGCGGGGTGGGGGCTGCGGGCAGGGTCAGCGCCTCTGTCCCGTCCGGGTCCAGCAGCCAGGCCACATCCGACAGGCGGATTGCTTCCAGCGGGTCATGGGTGATCAGGATCACCGTGCGCCCCCGCAGCAGCCGCGCCGCCAGATCCTGCATCGCCAGCCGCGTGACCGTATCCAGCGCCGAAAACGGTTCATCCAGCACCACAACCGGGCAATCCTCGATCAGCACGCGGGCCAGCGCGACACGCTGGCGCTGCCCACCCGACAGCGCGTCGGGGCGGCGGCGTTCCACCCCGGCCAGCCCGACGTTTTCCAGCAAGGCAAGGGCGCGCGCCACATCCGGCCGCGCCCCGCGCAACCGTGCGCCGATGGTGACATTCTGCACCAGATCTGCCCAAGGCAGCAACTGGGCCAGCTGTGCCAGCATCGCCACCCGCCCGTGCAACGGCAGACTGTCCTCTGCCGCCACGACCCCGTTCATCCGATAGGGGCCGGGCAAGCCCGCGATCAGCCGGGCTACGGTTGATTTGCCCACCCCCGACGGCCCCAGCAGACAGGACCACCGGCCCGCAGGAAAGTGCAGCGACAGATTGCGGATCAGCGGGGCAGACCCCATCCACACCTCGCCCTGCAGGTGCACAGCGGTCATGCGCCCTCCAGCCCCATCTGCCAGAACCCGACCTCCAGCCGGGTTGCGGTCGCAAAGCGCTGCGTCAACCGGGCAAAGCGGGGCAGACCGGCCCAATCCGGCCCCAACCGCTGCAAAAGCGCGCCGTCGATCAGAGTGCCGACGTCATGGCACAGCGCCTGATATTCCGCCCCGCCATACGTCTCGATCCAACCGGCATAGGCCCCGCCGCTGCCCGCCAGCCGCGCCCCGATTTCGCCGTAACCCAGAACACAGGGCGCAAGCGCCGCCATCAGGTCGAGGAAATCCCCCGAATACCCCGCCTCCAGCACATAGCGGGTATAGGCCAGATTGGCGGGCGCTTCTTCGGTTGCCTCCAGCTCTGCTGCATCAATCCCGGCTTGCGCACAGATCTGCACATGCAGCGGCATCTCGACATGGACCAGCGCATGAACCGTGGCCGAGGCTGCCTGCATCTCGGCCAGCGTGTCAGCCTTCGCCGCCGCCAGCGCCCATGCCCGCGCGAAGTGGATCAGAAACACATAGTCCTGCCGCAGGTAATGCAGGAAGGTCGCGCGCGGCAGGTCGCCCCGGCGCAAGCCTTCGACAAAAGCGTGGTGGGTGTAGCTTTGCCACTGCGGCGCTTCGTTGCGCCACAGGGCAAAGGCGCGGCCATAACCGGGGCCGGTCATGGCGTGCCTGACGCGGAGACGTCGATTGCCAGCTCTGCGACCGGCAGCCCGCCCGGCGTTGCCCCTTGCGCGGCCAGAAACGCCTCGAACCGCCGGTAGCGCCCGGCATCCATCGCGGCGGGCCGGCTGGCAAAGCGCGGCCAGGTATCGGCCCAGGCGCGCCGGTTCAGCTCGGTCTGCAGTTCGGGGGCGGTGGCCGCAAACAACTCCCACGCCCTTTCCGGCTGGTTCAGGATGAACCCGGTCGCCCGTTCGGTCGCCTCCAGAAACCGCGCAACCACAGCACTGTCCATCGTGTCGGGATTGGCGACATAGATCAGCTCGTCATAGGCTGGCACGCCTTCCTGTTCGGGATAAAAGCAACGGCCCTCCATCCCTTCGATCTGCAACTGGTGCAGCTCAAAATTGCGGTAGGCCCCGATCACCGCATCCACCTGTCCAGACATCAGCGCGGGCGAGATCGAAAAGCCGATGTTGATCTGTTCCACATCCGCAGGCACCATGCCGTGATGCGCCAGCATCGCGTTCAGAATGCCCTCCTGCACCCCGGCGACGGCAAAGCCCACCTTGCCGCCGCGCAGATCCGTGATTGCCTGCACCGGACCATCGGCCAGCACCACCAGACAGGTCAGCGGCGTCGCAATCAGCGTGCCGACCCGGCGCAGCGGCAGGTCATTGTGGCGGCTCAGATGCAGCTGGGGCTGATAGGTGACCGCCAGATCAACGCGCCCCGCCGCCGCCATGCGCGGCGGGTCATTCGGGTCTGACGGGGTAACGATCTCTACTTCCAGACCGGCTTCGGCGAAATATCCCAGCTCCTGCGCCAGAATGATGGGCCCGTGATCGGGATTCACGAACCAGTCCAGCATCAGGCTGATCCGGTCCTGTGCTGCGGCTGGCACAGCGAGCGAGACGGTGACCGCAAGCGCGGCAATAAGGGGTCGCATGGATTGTCCTTTCAGTCATGAACGGCAAGCAGGGCAATCTCGCCCGGCCAGCGGATCTGCAGCTTTTGCCCGGCGTTATGCGCGCGCAGCCCGGTCGCACAGGCCAGCACCACACGGCGGCCTGCTGGCGGGGTCATCGCGGGCATCGCCTCGGGCGGAATATGGCGGGCCTGCGGGCTGAACGGAGCCGCCTCGGCCCGCAGGTCGATCAGCAGATCCGTGGCGCGGATCTGGCTGCGCCCGATAAACGGCAGCGGATTTTCAGGCTCGTCTGCGCTGTCAAAGCGAAATCCGCCCATCCGCCAGCCCATCGCATCCAGACTGACCAGCCGACCCAGCGGCGACGGGTCGAGCCCCAGCAGCACCGACAGCGCCATCTGCGCCTGCAGCGCGCCGACGGCCCCCACCACCGGGCCCATCACCCCTGCGGTCGCACAGGTCGCGCCACGCTCGGGCAGGTCGGGAAAGATCGCGCGCAGGCTGGGCGCGGGGCCGCAGCACCCCGCCACATACCCCGACAGTGCCAGCGCCGAGGCTGTGATCAGCGGCGTGCCGCTGTCGCGGCAGGCATCCGAAAGCGTCAGGCTGGCGGCAAAGCTATCTGCACAATCCAGCACAACATCCGCCGCCGAGACCAGAGGCGGCGCGTTGGCGGGGTCCAGAAACGCTGTCAGCGGGGTGACCTGCACCTCTGGGTTCAGTGCAGCCAAAGCGTGGGCGGCAGCGCGCGCTTTGGGCTGGCCGATCTGGTCCATCCGGTACAGCGGCTGGCGGTGCAGGTTGTGTTCCGCCACCCCATCGCCATCGACCAGCGTGATCTGCCCGACCCCGGCCCCGGCCAGATACTGCAACACCGGCACCCCCAGCCCCCCGGCCCCGACCACCAGCACATGCGCATGCTCCAGCCGGGTCTGCCCCGCCGTACCGATCTGCGGCAGCACCGTCTGACGCGCATAGCGGGTCATTGGCACACCCTCAGCCAGTCACGCATCCGGCGCTCCGGGTCCGGGTTCAGCGTGATGTCGGTCACCGCCGAGACCATATCCGCCCCCGCGGCGAACGCCCCCGCCGCCCGGTCCACCGACATGCCACCGATGGCGCACAGTGGCGTGTCACCCACCAGCCGTTTCCATTCGGTCACCCGGTCCAGCCCCTGCTGATGCCATTTCATCTGCTTCAGGATCGTTGGGTAAACCGGGCCCAATGCGATGTAGTCCGGCACCAGCGTCAGCGCACGGTCCAGCTCGGCATGGTCATGGGTCGAGATGCCCAGCCGCAGCCCTGCCCGGCGGATGGCGGGCAGGTCGGCGCTGTCCAGATCTTCCTGTCCCAGATGCAGCCAGTCTGCGCCTTCCTCAACGGCCAGCTGCCAGTGGTCATTGATGACCAGCATCGCCCCATGCGCCCGTGCCAGTGCCACACCGGCCCGGATTTGCGTGCGCAGATCATCGGGCGCACGGTCCTTGATCCGCAACTGCACCAGCCGGATGCCAAGCGGCAGCGCCCGTTCCAGCCAGTCGATGGAGTCGAAAATCGGATAGAAACGCGGCAGTGTCATAGCCATGCCTTTCCCAGAACCGGGGTGGAGGGCACCGCCATCTCGCGCGGGTCCATCGGATCGGCGGCATGCGCCAGCGCGCCCGCCTGTACCGCCAGTGCAAAGGCGCGGGCCATTGCCACCGGATCGCCCGCCATCGCCACGGCGGTGTTCAGCAGCACCGCGTCAAACCCCAGCTCCATTGCGTCTGCCGCATGGCTTGGCAGGCCAAGGCCTGCATCAATCACCATCGGCACATCAGGAAACGCCGCGCGCAGCATTTTCAGTCCATAGCGGTTGTTCAGCCCCAGCCCCGAGCCGATGGGGGCACCCCAGGGCATCAGCACCCGCGCCCCGGCGTCCAGCAGCCGCCCCGCCAGCACCTGATCTTCGGTGGTATAGGGGAACACTTCGAACCCGTCAGCGGCCAGCGTTTCCGTGGCTTGCAGCAGGCCGAACGGGTCTGGCTGCAAGGTGTCGGCATGGCCGATGACTTCCAGCTTGATCCAGTTGGTCTCGAACAGCTCACGCGCCATTCTGGCGGTGGTGATCGCCTCCTGGGCGCTGTAGCAGCCTGCGGTGTTGGGCAGCACATGCACGCCAAAACCCCGGATGATCTGCCAGAACGCCTGCCCTTGCCCGCCCTCGCGCCGCAACGACACCGTGGCCACCGAGGCGCGCGAGCTGCGAAACGCCGCCTCCAGTATGGCCGGAGACGGGTACTGCGCCGTGCCCAGCATCAGGGGTGTGTCAAGCGTGACCCCGTAAAAATCGCGCATCCTTCAACCTCCCTGCATCGGGGCCAGCACTTCCAGCCGGTCGCCTGCGGTGACGGGTGTGGTGTCGCGCGCGGCTTTGGGCACAAACGCCCCGTTCAGCGCGGTCGCGACCCGTGCTTCACCCCAGCCCAGCTCTGCCAGCACCGCGGACAGGGTCGCGCTGTGCACCTCTTGTGGCGCGCCATTCACGTCAATCTTCATGCACCAGATCCCCCTTTGTGCCCGTGTTCAGGAAACGGACCGCCTGTATCGCCAGTGCAGGGGCCATCAGATAGCCGTGCCGGAACAGCCCGTTCAGGTGCAGCACGCGCCCCCGGACCACCACACGCGGCACGTTGTCGGCAAAGGCCGGCCGCAGATCGGCACCTGTTTCCAGCACTTCGGCATCGGCAAAGCGCGGGTCCAGCGCATAGGCCGCGCTGAGCAGTTCCAGCACAGACCGCGCCGATACCCCGCGCCTGTCGGCGCTTTCAATCTGGGTGGCCCCAAGCATGTACACGCCATCTGCGCGCGGCACGACGTACAGCGGGTGGCGCGGATGCAGCAGCCGGACCGGGCGCGACAGACGGATTTCGGGCGCGCGCAGCACCAGCATCTCGCCGCGCACGCCGCGCAATCCGGGCAGTGCCGCCGCCAGTCCGCGTGCATCAATGACCGGGCCCGCGATGGTTTCGGGCGCAGCCTCGGCTTGAGTGATGCGGACTCCGTGTGCCGCCAGTGCGGCCACCAGATCCGCCAGTGCTGCGCGCGGGTCCAGATGCGCTTCGGCTTCAAAAAACAGCCCCTGCCCTGCACTGCCCAGATCCGGTTCCAGCTCTGCCATATCCATCACTGCCCGGTGCCCCGTGGTCCGGCGGGCAAAGCGCATAAGCTCTGCCTTGTCGCGCTGCATCGCCACCACCAGCGTGCCGCGCTGCGTCACCCGTGTCACCCCGGCCCAATGCTGCGCGGCCTGCGCGCCGTGGCGGGTGATCACCGGCTCTGCCACCGCGCCTTCGCACAGGGGGGCCAGCATGCCGCCTGCCCACCACGAACACCCATGCGGACCGGGCGCCCCGCTGCGGTCGATCAGTTGCGGGGTCAGACCGGCCTGACACAGCGCATAGGCCGCCCATAGCCCCGCAACGCCCGCGCCGATGACAGTGACATCAGCCATCGGACCAGACCGCATGAAAATGATGCACCGGCCCATGGCCCGCGCCCACGCCCAAGCTCTCGGCAGCGGCAATCGCGCCTTGCAGATAGCGGTGCGCCCGGGTCACGGCATCTGACAATGCCCTGCCCTGCGCCAGTCCGGCCGCAATCGCGGCCGACAGGGTGCAGCCGGTGCCATGGGTGTTGCGGGTCGCAAGGCGGGGAGCGGTCAGCCGGAGGATGCCGTCAGCGGTGATCAGCAGGTCGACACAGGTTTCCCCCGTGCCATGCCCGCCCTTCATCAGCACCGCCTGCGGCCCCAGCGCGCGCAGCGCCTGGCCCTGCCGGGCCATCTCTGGCTCTGAACTGGCCGGGGCACAGCCCAGCAGATCGGCGGCTTCGGGCAGGTTCGGCGTCAGCACTGTGGCAAGGGGCAGGACCAGATTGCGCATCGCCGCCAGCGCCTCTTGCGGCAACAACCTGTCACCGGATTTTGCGACCATGACCGGATCGAGCACCAGCGGCGTTGCGCGACCCGCGAGGCCCCCGGCAACGGTCGCAATCGCTTTCGCCCCGCCCAGCATGCCCAGTTTGATGGCGCGCACATCCAGATCGTCAAACACGGCGGCCATTTGCGCCACGATCATCGCCGGGCTTGCAGCCTCGATCAGGCTCACGGTGCGCGTGTTCTGCGCGGTCAGGGCGGTGATGACGCTGGCACCGTAAACCCCCAGCGCGGAAAAGGTTTTCAGATCGGCCTGAATACCGGCCCCGCCACCGGAGTCAGAGCCTGCTATTGTCAACGCGATGGGAACCAACGTCATCTCCTTGCATCACAAATATCGCAAGGAGACGGAATGGGGGCACATGCGCCCCTTCTACACCGTTCCCTACGCCGGCATGACCCGGATCAGGTTCGATGGGTTGGCTTTCGCCTCTCAGCCCCATGACAGGGCACCCCAACGGTTAAGGGGAAGGTAGAGGGAACGTGCCTGACTGGCAAGAGGGTCTGAAACCGCGCTGGCTCAGTTGATCCACAGGCCCGAGACCACATGTACCGCCATCCCGATCAGCGCAAAGCCGACACAGGCGGATATCAGCTCTGATCGTGCGCCGATCGCGCGCGCAGCCATGCCAGAGGTTGCGGCAACGGCGATGACGGCCAGCCATCCCCCTGCGATCACAAAGATGGACAGGGCGACGGTCAGTACCGTGGCTGGTGCCCCCGCATTGATCAGGGTGGCAGAGGCGGACAGGACGAAAATGCCGGTAAACGGGTTGCAGATGGCGACGGTCATCCCGCGCAGAAACGGGTCGCCGCCGCGCCTTATATCCCCCACAAGCGGTGACACCTGTCCGGGAATGCCCTGAAACGCAAAGCAGATCAGTCCGCCACGGATCAGCAGGGCGGCAAACAACAGGCGCAGATAGGGTTGGGTGCTGTCATTCAGCGGCAGGTGCTGCCCTACAGCGAGAACAAGCGCGGCAAGGCTGGCCGCCCCTGCGCCGACCCCCAGCGCCGCCCGCAACGCATCGCCCCGCGTGCCGGTGGTGGCACAGTGCAGCACAGTCAGGAAATTCGGCCCCGGCGTGATGGTGATCAACGCATAGGCCAGTGCAAACGCAATCAATGACATGAACACAATCCGGAGCAAACAAAGTGCGACCGTCGCACGGGCTTGCCGGGGGGTCAGTCGTCATATGCCGGGGATCGTCGGTCCGGTATCGGGCGATGGCAGCCATGGCGCGCTTTTCAACAGCGCGACCAGCTCGCTTTGCTGATGGGTGACGGTTTTCTGGAACACCCGCTCCAGATAGGTGCGGGCGGTCTTGACCGTGATTCCCGCCTCGGCGGCCGCCTCTGCGAGGGTGCGTCCGGAAGAAAGGGCAGCGGCAAGCCGCGCCTCACTCAGGCTCAGGTCAAACAAGCCGCACAGCGCCTCGACCGAAGGGACCATCCGCGTCACTGCCAGCGGCGTCACCACCAGCATGATGTCGCCCCCTGGAAACAGCGCACGCGCCGTGCGGCGCAGGGGCAGCAGATGCAGCACCACAGGCCGCAGATTGCTGCCGTTGCGCAAGGGGATAGAGGCGGCGGCAGCCTCGGCCTGTACCGCGTTGAGGGCAACGGAAAGCCGATGGCTCTGGCGCGGCGCGACCAGCGTCACCTTGCCCTGCGGAGTTGCAAGGATCAGGTCATCCATGGCGCGCAGGGCAGCGTTCATTGCCACGATCTGACCGTCCGCCCGCAGCACCGCGGCCGGCAGGCCGATCTGGGTCATCGCCTCGACCCGCGCGCGGGCCAGTTCCAGCCCAAGCCGCGCCGCCATCATCCCGGCCCGTGCGAGGTGGGACAGATGGCTGTTCAGGATGTTCTGTGCGCGGGTTGAATGCGGCCCGTCAGCCAGACGACGCTCAAAGGTAAAGCAGGCGGTATCGCCGGTCGGCAGCGGCAGGATGGCACCGATCTGATGGCCCAGCCCCAGACTGGCCAGCAGTTTGCGCGACGGATCGGCGACAAGGTCGGCCGGGTCGAAGACATCGATATCGCGCAGGAAACTCTGCCCCCGGGCGACCCAGCGTGCAGCACGCTCATGCGTTGCGGTGAAATCTGCTGCCTGCGCGTAGGCTGCAAAGGCACCCTGCACCTCAGCCGAGGCAGTCCAGCGCGGCGCATCGCCCCGGCGCACGACCTGCAGCACCCCGCCCAGCGATCCTGACGCTGCGGCAAGGTCGTTCAGCGTCGCCGGCCAGCATTCGGGCTGGAAGGCGGCCTCGTAAATGCGGTCCGTCACGTCCTGCATCTGGAACCCGGGTTGCAACCTGAGCCTGAATCTACAGTGCGAAGGCCCTGACCGCCAGCGTGCTGACGGAAGGCGGCGGAGCCACGCTTACCTCCAAAGCCTTTGCTCCCGCGGTCCGGCAGGAAGCACTGAACTTGGCGTTGAATATGACAAGGCTGTGCTGGCCGCGACGCGCGCGGTTTCTCAGGCAGTGGAACCAATCCATCTTCTCTTTGTTGATCCGGCAGAATGGCGAAACTGAAATCTGATCGCAGCATGCCGAAAGGCAAGAGATGAGAGACGAACCGGCACCCAACGACGCGCTGTCCGGTCTTGCGGGCGGTGCCATCAATCAGGCAGTCCATGCGACAGCCTGAGCTATCGAAAGCCAATATGCTCCCTGTCCCTTGGCTTTCGATAGCGGGTGGTTTCGCGCACAGCGGAACCACCCACATCGCGCGGTTTGACCTGTGATTGGGGAAAATCCCGGAGCAGAAACGGAGACCAGTATGGCTGATCACACTGAAGACACGACCAAAGCGGAAATGCCGATGGGCGACACCAATGTGCTGTCGATGGAAGCCGTCGAGGGCCGTCTGCTGGCGCAGCGCAAGGTGCTGGCGCAGATCCTTGCCCATATGCTGCAGCAAGAGGGTGGCCGCGATCTGGAAGAGGTTCTGGATTCGCTGTCCGTGATGCAAGATCAGCAGGAAGATCCGGGGGCGGTGCCGGACAGTGCGGATCTGATTCAGGGCACGATTGCCAGTGAAATCCGCGAAACCGTGCTTGCCGCCGCACGTGCGCGGTCAATGATGGCAAAATGCTGACGTTTGGCGCTGGATGCAGATCTGCCATATCGCAGCCAGATGCCCCGGCATAAGGCCGAACAAAGACTGGACAGCGCACCAGTCGCAGTCTGAACCCCTCCTGCAGAAGAGATGACGATGGATCAGCCTGTGGTTGCGTTTGACTGGATGCGCATGTTCATGGGCGACGAGCCGCCGCTGTTTCTTCTGGAAATCGTATTCCGCATCGCCGTCATCTGGCTGTGGACCCTGGTGCTTTTGCGCTGGATCGGCGGGCGCAGTGTGGCGCAGCTGTCGCTGACCGAATTCCTGCTGGTGATTGCGCTGGGTTCAGCGGTCGGGGATTCGCTGTTCTATCCGGATGTACCGCTGATTCACGCCATGCTGGTAGTGCTTGGGATTGTCTGCCTCGACAAGTTAGTTGACGTGGTCATCCGGCGTTGGACCAAGGCCAAGGCGGTGATCGACGGCGTGCCGAACGAGGTGCTGCGTGACGGCCATATCCGGGGCGATGGTCTGAGCGTCAACAAGATCAGCGGGTACGAGTTGCTGGAGATGTTGCGCCTCAAGGGCGTCATGAATCTGGCGTCGGTCAGCCACGCCTATATCGAGCCTTCGGGCCAGCTGTCAGCCTTTCCGGCAAGATCGCCGGGATTGGGCCTTGCGATTGTGCCACCGCCGGAACTGGGCACGCCGCCGCCCGGTGACGGGCCGAACTGCTGTTGCGGCTGCGGGTTGCTGCGCGACGATCCCGGCAGATGCCCTGCCTGCGGTTCTTTGCGCCAGACGCCTGCGATGCAGGCCGAGGAATGGCGGCCATGACCGGGGGCCGCAGACCCGCAGGGCATTTTATGCCGACCCGATGGAACGACACAGCCTTCATCACCGTTGGTTGGAGATGAGCAAAGCGCCCCAACTGCACCAGAAGCCGGAAAAATTCATCCGCACGGCTGACCATCCGGCCGTGGTGCTGTTGCATGCCGGGTTCTGGCTGACGGCAGGTTTCGCGGTGATCGCCCTGCCGTTCTTTGTGCTGCTGACCGGCGATTTCCGCCCGCCCCCGATAGGTGTGCTGTGGGATTTCTCGATGGGATGCGGCTTTGCGGCGCTGTCACTGACCGCGATCCAGTTCGCCTTGACCGGACGGATCAGGGTGCTGACAAGCCCGTTCGGGGCCGATATCGTCTATGTTTTTCACAGGTTTCTCAGCTGGGGCGCGGTTGCGTTGATGTTTGCGCATTTTGGCGTGCTCTATTTTTGGTACGAACCCGCGCTTGGCGTGCTCAACCCGCTGAAGGCCCGCTGGGAGCTGACCCTGGGGCGACTGGCGCTGCTGTGCTTCGCGGCGCTGATTGTCACCTCGGAGCTGAGGAAACGGGTCAAACTGGACTATCACTGGTGGCGGGTCATTCACGTCTCGCTTGCCGTGATCGGTTTTGCGGCGGCGGTGGCGCATGTGCTGGGAGTGGGCAAATACAGCGCGATGGAGGATACGCGCAGCCTGTGGATCGGCGTCACGGTTGTCTGGGTTGGTTTCATCCTGTGGTCGCGGCTGGTGCGGCCCTTGGTGCAGACCTTCAATCCCTGGCGGGTGGTCTCGAACGAAGACGAGGGCGGCGGCGTCCACACACTGACACTGCGGCCCGAAGGCCGACCGCTGACGGCCTGGCGACCGGGGCAGTTTGCCTGGCTGTCGATCGGGCATTCGCCGTGGTCGATGAAGGAACATCCGTTCACCATTTCCACCGCGCCGGACCGGGGACCCCAGATTTCAGTCTCGATCAAGGCGCTTGGAGACGATTCCGGGCGGCTGATCAAAACCCAGCCCGGCGCGGTTGCCTATGTTGACGGCCCGTTCGGCACGTTCTCGATAGACCGCGAAGCCGCAGCCGAAGGGTTTGTCATGGTCGCCGGCGGGGTCGGAATCACCCCGGTAATTGCCAATCTGCACGCCTTGCAATCGCGCAAGGACCCGCGCCCGGTTATCCTGATCTATGCCAATGCAACGCTGGACGTGGTGGCCTTTCGCGACGAGCTGGACAGGATTGCGCAGGATATCGACCTGACCATCGTGCATGTCCTTGAAGAGGTACCCGATGGGTGGACCGGCGAGACCGGCCGGATCGACGAGGCTGTGTTGGAACGCCATCTGCCGGATCGGTCCCGCAGCTGGCCGCATATGCTTTGCGGTCCGGCACCGATGACCGGAGCGGTGATCAAGGCATTGCGCAAGATGGGCGTTTCCGCGCGACAGATCGACCTCGAAGTCTTTGATATGGTGTAACCTCATGCGTCAGACCTACGCCCGCCTGCTTGCCGCCTGCGTGATCGCCTTTGCCTTTGCGCTCGCGCTTGGATTTGCCCTCTCTGTGAACGGCTGACCCTTTTTGGGGCGGATTGATGGCGCTGCCGCGCCTGCACAAAGCCGTGCAAGGGAACAAAACGGCGCAAACGGTGTTTGTTTTCGACAGCGCCTGCGAAAGGACCCAAACATGACCCCGATCTACGCCCGCCAAAGCGGCGTTGTCTATCTTCCGCTGCCGGGGCTGAATGCACTCAGCTATTTTGCGGCGGCGTTTTTCGCGCTGACGCTGCTTACGGATATTGCCTATATTCAGACGACTGTCCTGATGTGGAAAGATTTTTCGTCCTGGCTTTTGTTTTTCGGGCTGATCGCGGGCGGCATCGCCTGTGTGCTTTGGCTGATCGATCTTGCCGTTCACCGGCATCGGCCGATGGGCGCCATCGTGTTTCTGAACCTTGCCGTTCTGGTCTGTGCCGTGGTCAACAGCCTGCTGCACGCTGGTGATGGCTGGACGGCAATTGTGCCTTGGGGTGTCGGCCTTTCGGCACTGACCTGTCTGTTGATGCTTGGCTCGGCTGTCCTGCGACGCCGTGCCATCCTGCATCGCCCGTATATCTGACCACGCCCCTTTCTCCGCGCCGAACAAGGACGACACCTGATGACACCAACGGCCCATGTCCCGTATCAGACGCTGAAACTATGCGGCAAAGCGGCACTGCTTGTGTTCACCCTGCCGCTTGCGGGCTTTGCCCAGACGTCAGATGGCGAATTCGACATCACCCGCCAGATCGGTCCCGACCCGTATCTGCCGGAACCGCAATACGTCAATCTGCTCGCCACCGTGAAGGTGGCCGAAGTGGTCGGTTGGGCCGAAGGTCAGACTCCGACTGTGCCCGAAGGCCTGACCATTGCCGCCTATGCCACCGATCTTGTCAATCCGCGCACGGTTCACACCCTGCCCAATGGCGATGTGCTGGTGGTTCAGTCGCGCGCACCGGAAGACAAGCCGCGCTTTCGTCCGAAAGACTATATCCGCGATTGGGTGATGGGATTTGCCGCTGGCGGTGGCGGGCCGGATCGTGACACCAATCTGATCACCTTGCTGCGCGACACGGATCGTGACGGCGTGGTCGATGAACGCCATGATCTGCTGACCGGGCTGCATTCGCCCTTCGGCCTCGCCTGGATTGACGATACGCTTTATGTCGCGGCGGCGGATGGCGTGGAAAGCTATCCCTATGCGCTTGGCGAGAACACCATCACCGCTGCGCCAACTGTCCTGACCCCCCTGCCCGGCGGTCCGCTGAACCATCACTGGACCAAGGATCTGGCACTCAGCCCGGATGGCACGATGCTGTATGCGTCGGTCGGATCAAACTCGAATGCCGCCGAAAACGGGATGGAGGCTGAAAAGGGCCGCGCCGCGATCTGGGAGATTGACCGCGCCACTGGTGCCGCGCGGATCTACGCCTCGGGCCTGCGCAACCCCAACGGGCTGACCTTCAACCCCGACTCCGGGATGTTGTGGGCGGTGATCAATGAACGTGATGAGCTTGGCCCCGATCTGGTCCCCGATTACATGACCTCGGTGCAGGACGGTGCATTCTACGGCTGGCCCTACAGCTATTTCGGCAACCATGTCGACGCGCGTGTGCGCCCCGCCCGGCCCGATCTGGTGGAAACGGCAATTGCGCCCGACTACGCTCTGTCCAGCCATGTGGCGGCGCTGGGTCTTGTGTTCACCAACGGCGCGGCGATGCCGGAAGCCTATGCCAACGGTGCCTTTGTCGGTCAGCGCGGCAGCTGGAACCGTGATACCTTCAACGGCTACAAAGTGTCTTACGTGCCCTTTGCCAATGGCGTGCCCAATGGCATGGCGCAGGATGTGGTGACCGGGTTTTTGCAGGATGATCAGGCCCGTGGCCGCCCGGTGGGCCTTGGCATCGACGGCACCGGCGCGCTGCTGATCGCCGATGATGCCGGCAACACCGTCTGGCGGGTCGCAGCGGCGGACGGAAGCATCACTGACGCCCCCGTCGACAGCGACCGGGTTCAGGCGGCGGGTGCAGCTGTGCCGCCCACGGCAGAACCAGACACGGGCGCGCCCGCAGAGGCCACCGAAGACGATCCGATCCCCGACGATACCGCCGCGCCCGGCACAGAAACCCCGCCTGAAGAACCAGCCCCGATCCCGCAAGACTGACGTTTCGAAGCCTTCCTTTCAGCGCCCAGCCGACGCGGCCCCAATCGCCCGCCAACGCCTGTCCAGCCCGTAGCCAGACCCATGAGGCCCCATGCAGATCTCTCTCCTCGTCAACGGCACCTCGCACCAGCTGACGCTTGATCCGCGCACCACTCTTCTGGATGCGCTCAGGCACCATCTGGGGCTGACCGGCACCAAAAAGGGCTGCGATCATGGCCAGTGCGGGGCCTGTACGGTGCTGGTCGATGGCCGCCGGATCAATTCATGCCTGACGCTGGCCTGCATGGTGCAGGATCAGCCGGTCACCACCATTGAAGATCTGGGCACGCCCGAGGCGCTGTCGCCGCTGCAACAGCAGTTTCTGGACCATGACGGCTTTCAATGCGGTTATTGCACGCCGGGCCAGATCTGTTCGGCCACCGCCATGCTGAAGGAAATCGACGCAGGTTGGCCCAGCCATGCCAGTAAGGATCTGACCGGCCCGATGATGCTGACCCATGCCGAAATTGCCGAACGGATGAGCGGCAATCTGTGCCGCTGCGCTGCGTACGCCAACATCGTCGACGCCATTCGCCAAGCTGCGGAACAGCAGGGGGACGCGGCATGAAACCCTTTACCTACCACCGTGCGCAGTGGCTGGCAGACCGGCCTGCCGGTGCCACGATCATCGCCGGGGGGACCAATCTGCTGGACCTGATGAAGCACGAGGTCATGATGCCAGAGGCGCTGGTCGACATCACCGCGACGGGTCTGGACAAGATTGAGCCAGAAGGCGATGGGCTGCGCATCGGGGCTTTGGTGAGAAACAGCGATCTGGCCGCCGATCCGGGGGTCCGCCGCGATTATCCGCTGCTGTCACGCGCCATCCTGGCCGGGGCGAGCGGACAGTTGCGTAATATGGCGACCACAGGCGGCAATCTGATGCAACGCACCCGCTGCCCGTATTTCTACGACCGCCGTATGCCCTGCAACAAGCGCAACCCCGGCACGGGCTGCGCCGCCATTGGCGGGATCAACCGCAATCATGCCATTCTGGGTGCCTCGTCTGCCTGCATCGCCACCTATCCCGGCGACATGGCTGTTGCCCTGCGCGCGCTGGATGCGGCGGTCGAGATTGACGGCCCAAATCCCCGCCGGGTGCCGCTCGCAGACTTCCACCTGCTGCCCGGCGACACGCCGGATGTGGAAACGGTTCTGGCCGAGGACGAGATTATCACCGCCGTTATTCTGCCCGCGCCAACCGGAGGGCAGCAACGCTACCGCAAGGTGCGCGACCGCGCGTCATATGCCTTTGCGCTGGTGTCGGTGGCGGCGATTGTCACCATGGAAGACACGCATATTGCCAGCGCCGCACTGGCCTTTGGCGGCGTCGCCGCAAAGCCGTGGCGCGATGCGGGGGCCGAGGCTTTGTTGACCGGCAAGCAACCGTCAGACGCACTGTTCGGACAAGCTGCCGATCTGATCCTGCAACAGGCCGAAGGCCATGGCGGCAATGATTTCAAGATCCCGCTGCTGCGCCGCACCCTGATTGCCACCCTGCGCGACGCCACCGGCCTGGAGGCCGCAACATGACCCGCCACCTGAAGGTAGATGCCCCGATCCCCGACAGCCCGCTCGACCATATGGCGCAGGGTGTGCTGGGCAAACCCGTCAACCGGCTGGAGGGGCCGCTGAAAGTCACCGGGCGCGCCACCTATGCCGCCGAGGCGCGGCCGGAAGGGATGCTGTACGGCGTGCTGGTGCAGGCCGCGATCCCGGCGGGTAAGGTGATCAGTATCGGCGAGGCCCCCGGCGGGCTGGCGGTGATCCACGATCCGCGCCTGATCCGCTATGCCGCGCAGGGTATGGCCAGCGAAGGCCCCACGGCGGGGCCGGATCAGGTGGAATACATGGGACAAGCCATCGCCGTCGTGGTGGCCGAAAGTTTTGAGGCCGCGCGGGCGGCAGCACAGGCGCTGGACATCACCTATGAGCCCAGCGATGTGCCGGTTGACCCCGAAGCGGTCGAACCGGAGCGGCCAAAGGAAAAGCAATCCGCCACCGGCGATCTGGACCGCGCGATGCGCGATGCGGCGCATTGCATCGATCAGGTCTGGCATACCCCGTCGCATACCTCTGCCGCGATGGAACCCCATGCCGCCATCGCCGAATGGTCGGGTGATCATCTGACCGTGCGGGCGGGGTATCAGATGCTGGCGTCCAGCCGCGAGCAACTGGCCGATGCGCTGGGGATCGAACCCGGTCAGGTGCGGGTGCTGGCCCCCTATGTCGGCGGCGGCTTCGGGTCGAAACTGGGGATCAACGCCGACTCTGTTGCCGCAGCAATTGCCGCGCAGCAGCTGGGGCGGCCGGTTCAGGTCGTCATGTCACGCCAGCAAGTGTTCGATCTGGCGCACCGCCGGTCGGAAACCCGCCAGCGCATCCGGCTGGCTTGCGACGCCAAAGGGAAACTGACCGGCATCGGGCATGATGCGCTGGTGTCCAATCTGCCCGGCGTCAGCTTTTCCGAGCCGGTCACGCAGGCCACGCCCTTTACCTATCAGGCCGCACACCGGCAGATCGGCCATGCCATCGCCCGCATTCACCGCAGCTGCGCCGGGTCGGTCCGCGCCCCCGGTGAGGCGGTTGGGGCGACGGTGTTCGAATGCGCGATGGACGAGCTTGCCGAAGTGGCAGGAATCGACCCGGTAGAGCTGCGCCTGCTCAACATTCCCGAAACCGAACCCGGCACCAACCGCCCGTTTTCCAGCCACAAACTGGCCGAGGCATTGCGCGAAGGTGCGAGCCGCTTTGGCTGGTCCGACCGACGCCCGACGCGGCAGCGTCTTGAGGGGGAATGGTACATCGGCATGGGCGTTGCGTCTGCAGTGCGGGTGAATTCGCTGATCGAGTCCCGCGCCCGTGTCACCCTGCGTGCCGACGGTCACGCCGTGGTGGAAACCGATATGACCGATATCGGCACCGGCAGCTATACCATCCTTGGCCAGATTGCCGCCGAGACGCTGGGGGTGCCGGTGGACCGGGTGGCGGTCAGGCTGGGCGATTCCGAGCTTCCCGCCTCATCCGGGTCTGGCGGGTCATTTGGGGCGGCGTCCAGCGGCACCTCAGTCTATCTGGCCTGCGCAGAAATCCGCAGCCAGATTGCGGCGCTGATGGGGTGTGACGAGGCCGATCTCACCCTGCACAACGGTGAGGCCCGCGCCGGCAATGTCGCACACCAGCTGGACGCGTTGCTGCAGGATGACCTGCAAGGCGATGGTCATCTTGAACCCGGCAAGACCGAAGATACCGTGCGGCAGGCCACATGGGGCAGCCATTGGGCCGAAGTCGCGGTGAACCGCTGGACCGGCGAGGTCCGGGTCCGCCGGATGCTGGGTGTGTTTGCCTGCGGCCGGGTGCTCAATGAAAAGACCGCCCGCTCGCAATGTCTGGGCGGCATGAGCTTTGGCCTTGGCATGGCGCTGACCGAAGTGATCGAGCATGACCCGCGCGATGGCCATATGGTCACACGCGATCTGGCCGAATATCACATCCCCTGCCACGCCGATGTTCCGCCGCTGGAGGTTCATTTTCTGGCTGAAAGCGACACCTTTGTCGGCCCGCTGCATGCCAAGGGTCTGGGCGAGCTGGGCATCTGCGGAGCCGGGGCGGCGATCCTCAACGCCATTCACAATGCCTGCGGTGTCCGGGTGCGCAATCTGCCTGCGACGCCTGACAAGATCATTGCCGACATGGAGGTCTGACACATCGCCGCCCCGCCGTTGCCGTCGCGCAAAGCGGAACATTTGCCGCCCCCGCTGGTTTCTTTTGTGCGACTTCCGCGCCGCTCGCGGATGAGAACAGATGCCATTCAGGAGGAAAATGGACATGGCGAATTCACGATACGACGACCGCAGATCCGACCGCAGCCAGCGCGGCGGCAGTCGCGACGAAGATGCGCGGAACTGGCAAGGCGAGGGTCGCGGTCCTCAGCAACAAGGCGACTGGAGCGGCAATCCTGAGCGGCGCGGGTATGAAGAACAGCGCGGCTATGATGAACGCGCGGCTGGCATGGACCCGCAACGCGCGCGTCAACCAGAAGATTCTTTCGTTGCCGGTTTTGGCTATGGCGGCGGTATGGCGTCGGGCGGGCTGGGCTATGGTGCAGGCGTGTCAGGCACCGAGGGCTGGCGCGAGAATGAATACCGCGCTGACGCGTCCCGCGGCGGTTATGCCCGCGGCAATGAACGCGGGGTGATGGCTCGCGCAGGGGATGAAATCGCCTCGTGGTTCGGCGACGAAGACGCCGCCCGCCGGCGTGATCAGGACCACCGTGGCAAAGGCCCGCGCGGCTATCAGCGGTCAGATGAGCGTATCCGCGAGGATGTCAGCGACCGGCTCAGCGACGACCCGCGCCTTGATGCAAGTGATATCGAGCTGACGGTAGAAGGGGGCGAAGTCACGCTGTCGGGCGAAGTCGCCTCCCGCTATGCCAAACGCTATGCCGAAGATTGCGCGGATGCCGTGTCGGGCGTGAGTCATGTGCAGAACAATCTGCGGGTGAAGCGGAGCGGCACCGACAGCACGGGCGGCGCAGGGTCGCAGATCTGAAATACGCCTGCGGGAGGTGGCGAAACGTCGCCGCTTGCTGTTGCGACTCCCTCACCCCCGACAAGACCTGTCGCAATCCGCACTCACGGAACAGACCAATTCCCTAAAAAGGAGATGACATGACCCGCAATATCACCCTTGGACTGGCGCTTCCGCTTGTTGTCGCGCTTGGCACCAGCACCGCTGTTTTTGCTCAGGACGCGGCGAGCGGGGCCGACACCGGCATCACCGCCACCGGCACGCCGCTGGATTGGGACGACCCGATCAATGAGGCGTTTTTTGACGACATCAGCAGCGGCACGCTGCGCAGTGACGCCGAGATCTCTGCTAACTGGGCCAATCTGACTCCCGAACAGCAAGACCGCGTGCGTCAGCATTGCCAGATCGTGAACGCGGACCCCGCTGGGACGGATGACGCGGCATCCGCGACGCCAGAGCCAGGCGCAGACGGCGCGCTCAGCACCATCGGTTCAGCCGAAGCGGCTGCGGCGGCGCAGGCCGGTGATGCCGGTGCCACTGGTACCCTGACCACCGAGCAGGCTTCGGCCAACCTGAGTCAGCTGTGCGGGCTTGTCACCGGCCTTTGACCCGGTAACCGAAGTTGACGCCGGGGCGGTGCATGATCCGCCCCGGCGCAGAAAGGCCCGCACCGATGGCCCTTGAGCTGCGCCAGGTATACCTTGATGCCCTCGCCCAGTTTCTGGAGGCGGCGGCAGTCCTTGCAATTGTGGCAGGTGCGCTGTTTGCGGTGTGGTCGGCGTTGCGCAGCATGTTGCAGCGCCGCGATGGGAAGCAGATCTTTGACCAGTTCCGGACCCATCTGGCCAAGAGCATCCTGATCGGCGTCGAATTCCTGATCGCGTCGGATATCGTTGGCACGGTCACCATAGACCCCACACCGGAAAGCCTTGGCAAGCTGGCAATGATCGTTCTGATCCGCACCTTCCTGAGCTTTACACTGGAGGTCGAGATCGAGGGCCGATGGCCCTGGCAGCGCAACCGGAAAAGGGACGAGTGACGGCTTGATTTCGAAGCCACGACGGCCAAGGCCTCCCGGAACAAATATCGTGACTGCAGGTTTCCAAGTTCCGGCACGGAAGTGCCGCATGTAACCCGGTTGAGGAAGACTGCAATGGACCACGATGAAGAACGGATCAGACAACGCGCCTATGCCATCTGGGTGGCCGAAGGTTATCCTGACGGTTGCGATCAAAAGCACTGGCAACAGGCCTGTGACGAATTCTCCGCCGCATCGGCGGGCTCTGCCGGTTCCGGCGATCAGGATGCGATGACGGACCTGGCCATGTCGGACGATTCCATACAGCCCCAGGGCAACGCGCAGAACGGCGATGCGCAGCAGGGCAAAGCCAGCAAGCGGATGCCGCTGGCGTCAAAAGGAATGCGCAATTCGGACAGCGCTATGTAAACAACTGGTGGGTCCCGTCGCATTGCGCGGGACCCACCCTCGAAACGCCCGCGCCTTAAGTCCGGCACGCCGACAGCGAAACCGCTGTCGGCGCACAGGGTCCTCAGGCCGCACTGCGGTGGTTGTGGCGGCCCTCTTTCACCTCTTCGATGATTTTGGCGCAAAAGGCGTCGAGGTCCGACGGCTGACGCGAGGTGATCAGCCCCTGATCGGTCACCACCGCGCTGTCTTCCCAGACCCCGCCGGCGTTCTGCACATCGGTCCGGATCGACGCATAGGAAGTAACTTTGCGCCCCTTGATGACGCCGGCTTCGATCAGCAGCCACGGCGCATGGCAGATCGCGGCCACGATCTTGCCCGAGTTGAAAAAGTCACGCACAAACCCGACCGCTGTTTCATCGGCGCGCAGGATGTCCGGGTTGATCTGGCCGCCGGGCAGGACCAGCGCGTCGAAATCCTCGACCCGCGCGTCAGACACGGTCAAATCAACATCAACGGACTGGCCCCAGTCTTTCTCGTTCCAACCCTTGATGCTGCCGCTTTCCAGCGACACGATTTTGACCTCTGCACCGGCCGCGCGCAGCTGGTTCAGGGGCTCCAGCAGTTCAGATTGCTCGAAGCCATCGGTCGCCAGAATAGCGATCCGTGCTTTGGAAATATCTGTCATGGCTTGCTTCCTTTTCAGATTAATCGCTGGCCCGCCTGGGCCGCAAAGAGGAGTCAGAGGCGATGGCGTGTCTGACCCTTAGGCAGGCTCGCGCTGTCCTCTGTTGTCTGTGTAGAACCAACGGCGGGCCATTGGGTTCCTCACCCGGAAGAGATGACCGCAAGGCAAGCTGACAAGAAACCGGATGTGCAGGGAACTGACCCGCCGGTGCATTGTTGGCAATGGGGCGCTGCCACAGGGCAAGGCGCAGGGAGTTTTACCAGTGGGCAGAGGAAAGGCCGCGCAACCTGAACCTTCCGGGAAGGCAAACCTTGTGCATGTAACAGACGACAGTCCCGGAATTCTGCGCCGACGGGCGGGCAAAGGGTATGCGTATATCGGACCGGATGGAAAAGTCCTGACCGGGGCCGAGCGGGCGCGGGTCAGCGCTCTGGGCATTCCGCCAGCTTATGTCGATGTATGGATCTGTCCGCATCCGGACGGCCATCTTCAGGCCACGGGAAGGGATGCGCGCGGCCGCAAGCAGTATCTTTATCACGCGCTGTGGTCGCATGCTCAGGCCGAGACAAAGTTCGATCAGCTTCCCCGTTTCGGCGAGGCGCTGCCGGGGCTACGTCGGCAGATCCTGCGCGATCTGCGCGGGGATCTGGGGGACAAGCGCTTCACGATTGCAGCATTGCTGCTGCTTCTTGATCGCGGCTATCTCCGGGTTGGCAATGCGGCCTATGCGGCGCAGAACAGGTCATTCGGCGCCACCACCCTGCTGCGCCGCCACCTGAGCCTCAGCGACGATGCCGTGCATCTGCGCTTCCGGTCCAAGGGCGGCAAACGCGTTCAGCAAACCCTGCGCAACAAGCGTCTTCACCGTATCATGCAACAGATCGAAGGCCTGCCGGGGCGCAATCTGTTCACCTATATCGACGCGGCAGGCAAGCCCTGCCCGGTCGACTCGTCGGATGTGAATGCCTATCTGGCAGATGCTGCGGGGGAAGGACTGACCGCCAAGACGTTCCGGACATGGGGTGGCACCCTTGCCGCGTTCGAGACCGCCCTCGCGCTGGAGCCGACGCAGCCGCTGTCGATCCGGCTCATGGCAGAGGCTGCGGGAGAGCGGCTTCAGAACACGCCCGCGATCAGCCGAAAATCCTATATTCACCCCAAGGTTTTGTCTTTGGCAGACCTGCCCGCCATAAAGCGGGTAAATCTGCTTGAGGCTCTCGATGCGACAAACCGTGCCGACCTGCGTCGGAACGAAACAAGGCTGTTGGCCTTTCTGTCGTCGCAGGGCGGTGAGGGTATTTGAAAGGAAAAGATATGCGGGCATTCACAGATCATCGGCCTTGGCTTCCGGCAGTCTGGCCGCGCGGCTTCGCGCGTCAGGTCCTGATTGTCCTTTCCTTGCTTCTGCCGCTCGGCCTTGGCGTGCCGGCCTCGTCCCAGACCGATGCCGCGCCGCAACTGACCGACGCCCCGATCTCGACCCAACTGACGGCGGCAGATGACGCGCGCATCCGTCAGCGCCTGCAGGAAGTGCTGCTGAATCTGGAGGGGTATCAGAACGTTGCCATCACTGTCCGCGGCGGCGTGGTCGTCCTCACTGGCCGGGTGCTCAGCTACGAAGAGTTGCAGGCACTGGACCAGATTGCCGACCGTGTCGAAGGCATCGTCGCGGTTCAGAATTCGGTGGAAGTCACCACCGATGTCCGTGAACGCGTCACACCCGTGCTCGACCGGCTGATGCGTCGGGTGAATGCATGGATCGCCATCATCCCGGTTCTGCTGATCGCCGTGGCGGCCGGAGCTTTGGTGATCTGGGTTGGTTTTCGTTTCGCGCAGTTCAGACAGCCCTGGAACCGCTTGGCCCCGAACGAATTTGTGGCCGAGGTGTTCCGCCAGGTGGTGCGGGTTGCGGCAGTGCTTGCCGGTGCAGTGGTCGCGCTGGATATACTGGGCGCATCAGCACTTTTGGGCACTGTGCTGGGGGCTGCGGGCATCTTCGGGCTTGCCGTCGGTTTCGCGGTGCGCGACTCCGTTGAAAACTTCATCGCCTCGATCATGCTCAGCCTGCGCAGCCCCTTCCGGCCCCGGGATCTGATCGAGATCGGTGGCGATATCGGCAATGTCGTGAGGCTGACGTCGCGGGCGACCATCCTGATCTCGCCGGATGGAAACCACATCAGCATTCCCAACGCCACGGTGTTCAAATCCCGCATCATCAACTACACCCGCCACCCCCGCCGCCGGTTCCGCTTTGACCTCGACATCACTTCGACTGGCGCCCTCGGCGGGCTGGACACCATCATGCTTGCGGCGCTGCAGCAGGCGGAATTTGTGCTGCGCGAGCCGGGGCCATCGATTCTGGCCACCAGCATCGGCGAGACAGGCGTGCGGTTTCAATGCGTCGGCTGGGTCACAACTGCCGGAGTCAGCTTTGAGGGTGCCCGCAGCAATGCCCTGAGGCGTGTGGTTGCAGCCGCCGAGGCCGCCGGGGCCCAGGTCGCCCGACAGCAAAAGCTGTATGAGACCGACGGGGTCGCGGGCAAGGTGGACGGCGATATGGGAGGGATGGCGCAGACCGATGCGATCCATCACATCGTCGATGCGGAAATCAGCGACAATGACAGCACGAACCTGCTGGCCGCTGATGTGGAGCAGGAATAGTCAGAGTTTATTCGTGAAAAGCCGGCAGGCCAGTCCGGCGATCTGCATCCGGACTGAAGAGCCGGTGCAGATCGCCGGGCGGTTCAGTAGTTTCCGGGCGGGTCGCTTGCCGGAAAGGATTCATCCGATTGTTCGTCCACAATGCTCCAGCCTTCCGGCGGATCTTTCATGCTGGTCTCACCGGCCGGGCGCACTTCGGTCGCACGTTGCACCAGATCTTCCGCCTCGGCACGTTCCCAATGCTGCATCGCTTTTCCCTCGGGGCGGCCATCATCTTCCCACAGCTGAAAGGCACGCTCCCGGATCAGATGTTCGCGTTCTGTCATCACATCATCTCCTCTGACTGACTTTGGTTGAAACCGGCAAGGCGAGCCTATTGTTCCCGCATCGCAGAGAGATCGCAGGTCACACATCACCCTCCCGGCTTTTCTGTCGCCAAGCTGCGTTTCAGGGCGTCGAGGATGCTCACGACATTGTCGGCAGTCCCGGCCTTCGCCTTCGCTTTGGCGGGCTTTTTCCGGCCCTTCTTCTTGGCCGCCAGAATTTCGAGCAGCCGGTCCTGTACCGGATCTTTGGTCATCTCTGGTGACCAGTCGGCCTTGCGTTCGGTGATCAGCCGCTTCACCAGTTTCATCAGCGCAGGCGCGGGTTTTTCGGAAGTTGCGGTGCCAAAATAATCCGCCTCGTCCCGCACTTCATCGCCATAGCGCAGGGTCCAGACGATAAGGCCCTGCCCCCGCGGTTTCAGCATCACCGCGCGCTCGCGCCGGTAGAGGACAAGCCGGGCGATGCCCACGGTGCCGGTGGCTGCCATCGCCTCACGGATGACGGAAAATGCCTCTTCGCCCACCCGGTCGGCGGGCGACAGGAAATGCGGGCGATCGTACCAGATCCAGCCGATCGAGTCCGCTGGCACAAAGGTTTCAATGTCGATCGTGCGGGTGCTTTCCAGCGCCACGCTGTCCAGCTCGTCATCTTCCAGCACGACATAGTCGTCTTCACCGCGCGGATAGCCCTTTGCCTCGTCACCATCGCGCACCGGCTTGCCGCTGACCGCATCGACATAGCGGCTGACGACCCGGTTGCCGGTTCTGGCATTCATCGTGTGAAAGCTTACCTTTTCCGATGCCGTGATGGCGGGTGTCATGGTGACGGGACAGGTCACCAACGATAGTTTCAGGTATCCTTTCCAGAACGGGCGCGGGGCCATTGCGCGCCCTCAGCAGTCGTTGCTTTTGTCGATCCGGCCCGGATGAACCTTGTCTTCGCACATTGCCGAGTCCGGGTTGCGCCCGCCGGGGATCGCAGGTTTGTCGCTGTCCTGCGCCTTTGCCTTTTCGCGCAGCGTGTCGGGCGCAACGCCCTTTTCCTCCGGGGTGCGGTCTGCTGGGGTCATGGCGAAGTCCTTTCCTGGCTGTCCAGCGGCAACGGCGCTGCGCCGCATTTGTTCCCGCAGATGGCCTGCGCGCTGCCCCGGGAACCTTTGCCGTTCCATGCGGTTGAAGTCGGATGGGCAACGGCAGGCATGGAAAACCGATGGCACCGCGCGCAAACTGGAAGGGCACGCTGAAAATCGCCGAGGTCGCGTGCCCGGTCGCCCTTTACACGGCGGCGTCGACGTCTGACCGGATATCCTTTCACACGATCAACCGCGCCACGGGCAACCGGGTCCATCGGGAGTTCGTGGATTCCGAAACCGGCAAGCCGGTGGAAAAGGATGATCAGGTCAAAGGTTATGAGCTGTCGGAAGGGGAGCACATCATCCTGCAACCTGAAGAAATCGCAGCCGCGATCCCCGGCAGCGACAAGGTGCTGGCGGTAGAGGCGTTTCTGCCCTGTGGTGAAGTGGATGACACCTATTTCGACAAACCCTATTACCTTGCCCCCACCGGTGCCGCCGCTGCCGAAGCCTTTGCGCTGATCCGTGATGGGCTGGTGGCGACGAAAACGGCGGCCATCGCGCGCACCGTGCTGTTCCGCCGGATGCGCACCGTGATGATCCGCGCCCACGGGAACGGTCTGATCGCCACGACGCTGAATTTTGACTACGAGGTCCGGTCGGCAGAAGATGCTTTCAAATCCATCGCCAAGATCAAGATGGACGGCGAGATGCTGGATCTGGCGCGCCACATCATTGAAACCAAATCCGGTAAGTTTGACCCCGCAGCGTTTGATGACAGATACGAGGCTGCGCTTGCAGATCTGGTCAAGGCCAAGTCTGAGGGGCGCAAGATTGCCCCGCGCCCCGAACCCAAGCGCGACACCGTTGTCGACCTGCGCGAGGCACTGCGCCTGAGCGCGCAGAAAAGCGGCAAGGCGAAAGCACCGCGCAGCAGCAAAAAGCCCGAAGCGCCAAAGCGCAAGGCGGGCTAGGCAATGGCGCTGCAGGAATATCAGCAAAAGCGCGACTTCTCGGCAACCTCAGAGCCGAAGGGCAAGCGGGCGCGCAAACGCGGTGACAGCTTTGTCATCCAGAAACACGCGGCGCGGCGGCTGCACTACGATCTGCGGCTGGAAATGGACGGCGTGCTGCGCAGCTGGGCCGTGACGCGGGGGCCAAGTCTGGTGGCGGGCGAAAAGCGGCTGGCCGTGCATGTCGAAGATCACCCGCTGGACTACGGAGATTTTGAGGGCACGATCCCCAAAGGCTCCTATGGTGCCGGCACGGTCATCGTCTGGGATCGCGGCACCTGGGCCCCGGTCGGCGATGCGGCGAAGGGGTACGCCAAAGGGCATCTGGAGTTTGAGCTTACCGGCGAAAAGCTGGGCGGTCGCTGGCATCTGGTGCGCATGCAGGGAAAGCGCGGTGAGAAACGCGAAAACTGGCTGCTGATCAAGGCAGATGACAGCTTTGCCCAACCCGATGACGCGCCGGATATTCTGACCGACCGGCCAGACTCGGTGAAGACTGGACGCGGGATTGATGCGGTGGCGGCTGGGGCAGAACCGCAGCCGCCAGAGCCAGACCCAAAGCGCAGGAAGACCGCGCCGAAACCCGACCCGGCAACGGCTGATGAACCCGGTGAGACCCCTGACCCCGCACAGGTGAAGGGCGCAAAAAAGGCCGCGATGCCGGAGTTTGTCGAGCCGATGCTGGCAACGCTCGCCCCCGCAGCCCCCACCGGCGCGCGCTGGCTGCATGAGATCAAATTTGATGGCTATCGCCTGCAGGCAAGGATCGAAGCCGGGGGTGTCAGGCTGCTGACCCGCAGCGGGCTGGACTGGACGGACAGGTTCGACGGCCCGCTGCTCAAGGACCTGAAATCTCTGCCATTGAAAAACGCGATCATCGACGGCGAGCTGGTTGTGGAAACCGGCACCGGCGCGTCGGACTTTTCGGCGCTGCAGGCGGATCTGAGCGAAGGCCGCGCCGACCGGTTCCGGTTCTACGCCTTCGATCTGATCTATCTGGACGGATTTGATCTGCGCGCCGTGCCGCTGGTCCGCCGGAAAGCCCTGTTGGAACAGGCTCTGACAGAGGCGGGCCAGACTCTGCACTACAGCACGCATTTCGATGAGGGCGGGGCGCTGGTGCTGCGCCATGCCTGCCGCTTGAGTCTGGAAGGCATCGTGTCGAAACTGGCCGATGCCCCCTATCGCAGCGGGCGGGCGAAAAGCTGGATCAAATCCAAATGCTCGGCCCGGCAGGAATTCGTGATCGGCGGCTATACCCCGTCAAGCACGTCGCGGCAGGCGATCGGGTCGCTGGTGCTGGGGGTGTATGAGGGCGATGCGTTGCAGCACGTCGGGCGGGTCGGAACCGGGTTCACCGCAAAGGTGGCCGAGGATCTGTTTGCGCGGCTGGAGGCGATAGCCGCCCCTGACAGCCCGTTTGCCGACACGCTGACGCGGCAGCAGGCCAGCGGGTTGCGCTATGTGCACCCTGAACTGGTGGCCGAGGTCGAGTTCCGGGCGTGGACGGCGGACGGCCATCTGCGCCACGCCTCGTTTCGCGGGCTGCGTGAGGACAAGCCCGCCGCCGAGATTACGCGCGAACAGCCTGCGACGAAACCGCCGGGCAAATCCGCTTTGCCGCGCCCGACGGTCAAGCTGACTCATCCCGATAGGGTGTACTGGCCTGAAACCGGTGTCACCAAGGAAGGGCTGGCCGATTACTACACCGAAGTCTGGTCCAGAATGGCACCTTACGTTGTGAACCGCCCGCTTGCCCTGCTGCGCTGTCCCGAAGGCATCAACGGGCAGACCTTCTTTCAAAAACACGCCTGGCGGGGGATCAGCGCCAAGATTGATCAGGTCAAAGACCCCAAGCCCGGGTCAGGCGCGCTGATCAGCATCAGCTCGCTGGATGGCTTGATTGCCCTGGTCCAGTCGGCGGTGCTGGAAATCCATCCCTGGGGGGTGACGCTGGACGATTGGGAACGGCCCGACACCATTGTGATGGATCTTGACCCCGGCGAGGGGGTCGGCTGGTCACAGGTGATCGACGCGGCACTTGAGGTGCGCGAACGCCTGTCAGACGCTGGCCTGAGTGCTTTTGTCAAAACATCCGGCGGCAAGGGCCTGCATGTGGTGGCGCCGCTGAAGCCGCATGCGCGCTGGCCCGAGGTCAAGGCCTTTACCAAAGCAGTGGCAACCGCGATGGCAGCAGATGCGCCGGATCGCTATGTTGCCACCATCGCCAAAGCAAAACGGCGCGGCAAAATCCTGATCGACTATCTGCGCAACCAGCGCGGCGCGACGGCCGTGGCGGCCTATTCCACACGTGCCAGGCCGGGGGCTGCGGTCTCTGCCCCGCTGAGCTGGCAAGAGCTTGGCCCCGACATAGGGCCGGACCATTTCACAGTGCGCAACCTGAGCAACCGGCTGGCAATGCTGTCGGCGGACCCGTGGCAGGGCTATCATGATGCGGCCGTGCCCCTGAAGCCGCAGCGTGCAAAATAGCAGCGTCGCCTCAGACTTTCCGGATGATACGCCCGCCTAACCTTCCAGAAACCGCGCGGGACCGGCAGAAAGAAACCGCTCGGCAAGCTGCACAGTCTGGGCGGTATAGTGTGCCGCCCCGATCTCGCGCGCGGTTTCGCTGTCGGCGCGGGTGCCCAGCCAGGCCGTCAGCAACACCCGGCGCAGCATCACCAGAACCGGCAGGACCGCTCGGTCTTCAGCTGTCAGCGCGGCCACACGCGCATAGCCCGCACACCAGTGCCGGGCAAGCTCCGGCAGGCGGGGATCGGTTTCGATGAAAGACACGGCAGAGGCAAAGTCATACATCGCCCAGCCAAAGCCGCAATCGTCAAAGTCGATCACCCACAGCCCCTCCACGTCGATCAGCAGGTTGGCCAGCCGCAGATCGGCGTGGATCAGGCCAAAACGGTCGGCACCTTGCCCGTAGGCCGCAAGCAGGCGAGTCAGCTCGGCGGCCAGCCGGATCAGCACCGGATGCGCGGCGTGGTCCATCCCGGGTGCTGCCCGCCAGTCGCCCCAATGCGGCCGGGGGCCGAGGATGGTGTCGGTGTCCCAGCGTTTACGGGCAAAGCCGGGCGGTCGGGGCCAGTGCCGGGCATGGAGGTGCAGCCGTGCGGTCGCCGCGCCCAAAGTCTCGAACCATGGGGCGAGGTCGTCGTCGGCCTTGGGTTCGCGTCCCGCAATATGGGCAAATGCCACCACATGCCGCCCGCCTGCAATCTGGATCATCCCGCCCGCGGCGTCGGCCAGCGGGCGCACGCAGCGCAGCCCGGTCTGACCGTCAAGCGCGGTCAGCCATGCAAGTTCGGCGGCAATCTCGGCGCGACTGTGATAGCCCGCGCGGTGATGGCGCAGGACGATCAGCCTGTCGCCCTCGCCCGCCAGCCAGGTTTCGTTTTCCGATCGGTTCAGCAGCCGCAACGGCGCGTCGGGCGGCAAACCGTATAGCGGCAACAGCGCCCGCAGTGCGTCAGTCATCGGGCATCTCCCGTCGCAGCAGATAAATGTCCATGATCCAGCCATGCAGGGCGCGCAGCCGGGCCCGTTCGGCGGTGATGTGCGGTGCCGTGGCTGCAAGCGGACCCTGAAACAGGCTCTCCTGCGCAAGCCCCAGATAGGCACCCCACCAGATGTGCAGGCCGCACGGGTCCAGCACCTCATACGCCATACCCGCATCCAGCATCACTGCCACCGATACCGCCCCCTCTGGCCAACCTCCGGCGCGCAGCAGGCGCCCGGTGGTGATGGTGACGGGAGACGCCAGAGTATTCAGCGGGATGGCATGGGCGGCGGTCAGCGCCTGCAGGCTGGTGATGCCCGGCAGCACCTTCACGCTCAGCGCGCCGCCGCCTGCACCCAGCCGACCGGCAATGCGCAGGCTGCTGTCGTATAGCGACGGGTCACCCCAGACCATCAGCGCCACATCACCGCCCTGCGGCAGATGGCGGGCGATGGTGTCGGTCCAGACCTTCGCGATGGCCTCGTGCCAGTCGTCCACCGCCAGCCGATACTCCGCCCCCGCAGCGCGGCGGGGCATGTCGAATTCCGCCACGGGTACCGGGGCGGTTATCACCTCGGCCAGTATGGCACGGCGCAGGTCGGCAAGATCTGCCTTGTCCGGACCTTTGCAGGGCAACAGGATCAGGTCAGCTGCGTTCAGCGCGCGCACCGCTGCCCGGGTCAGGTGGTCGGGGTTGCCGGTGCCGATGCCGATCAGGTGAAGGGTGATCATCGCTTGTCCTCAAAGACTGCGGCCCCGGCACGCGGGGCCGCAGCGGTTCAGATCACGGGGCTGCGCTGTGCAGGCGGCGGGTCACAAGGCCGGTGCCCGACAGACCGCGCAGCGCCTTGGCCCCGGCCAGAACCGCCAGATCCACCAGCGGCTCCAGCACCACCACCAGCATATAGGCCGCGCCAAAGCTGGCCACGGCGGTCAGGTTGGCGGCCTCGAAGCCCTGACCATAGATCGCCCAGAAAGCCACCCAGGCCACCACGCCGCCCTGAAACGCGACCGACAGCGCCAGCACCTGCCCGTATTTCAGATCAACATAGGCCGTTTGCGCCGGGATGATCCGCTTGGCCAGTGTCTGGATGGCGAACAGCGGCAGCAGAAGTGTGGTCACATTCATCCCATATTGCGGCAGATCGAAGGGCGCGAAGAACAGCCCCTGCACCAGCAGGCCAAGCGCAAGGCCGATTGCCGCAGGCCCCGCGCCGAACAGCAGGAACAGAGTGCTGCCAAGGATCAGGTGAACCTCGGACACGCCGACCGGATAATGCGGCAGAACCTCGAAAAAGCAAAAGACCAGCGCGGTTGCCGCTGCCGACCGGGCGGCCAGCCCGCCGATCCCCGCCTCGCGCAGCGCCTCGGCGGCGAGTTTCAGGGAATATAGCCCAGCCCCGGCGGCGGTGGCATAGGACAGGATGATCTTGGTGCCAGAGACGACGTGTTCTTCGATATGCATGGAAAGGCTCCTTATGTGGTCTGGGTTGCAGTGGTCTGGTCAGGATGGCTTCGCGGCGGTCATGGCAAACCTTCCGCCAGCGGGCCGTAAAGGATCACGGCGGGGTGGCTGCCGGGGTCGGCGGCCAGGCGGTCGGCCAGTTGCGTGATCGTGCTGCGCAGCAGGTGTTGTTCAGGATGGCCCACCGCCTCGGCCAGCAGCGCCGGGGTGTCGGGCGACAGTCCGGCGGCGACCAGCCGCAGAACAAGCGCGGGAAAGGTGCGGCGACCCATATAGACGACCGTCATCGCCAGCGGATCGGCAAGAGCGGCAAGGTTCAGCTCATCTGGCAGGCCACCTGTGACATCGGCCCCGGTGACGAACTGCACGCGCCGCGCGTTCAGGCGCCGGGTCAGCGGCAGCCCCGCCGCTGCGGCCGCGGCACAGGCCGACGGCACGCCGGGAATGATCTCATAGCCGATGCCGGCGGCATTCAGCGCCGTCAGCTCTTCCTCCAGCCGCCCGAACAGACCGGCATCGCCGGATTTCAGCCGCACCACCCGTGCGCCGGTCAGGGCATAGTCCACCAGCAGGCGGCTGACGTGGTCCTGTCTGGGTGAGGCGCGACCGGCCCGTTTGCCCACCGCCACCAGATCGGCCCCGTCGCGGGCATGGTGCAGGATCGGCCCGGCGGACAGGTCATCGAACAGCACCGCATCGGCAGCTTTCAGCCGCGCCACTGCCTTCAGCGTCAGCAGCTCCGGATCTCCCGGCCCGGACGAGACGAACGAGACAAAGCCGGTCATGTCATGCCCCTGCGATCAGGTGAAAGAAGCTGCCACTGGCCCGCCCGCGACAGGACCCGGTTTCAGCAACCGGCGTGCCGGTGGCGTCCACAACATCGGCCAGCGGCGCATCGGGTTGCGACAGGATGCGGGCGTAGTGGAATTCATGCCCGCGCAGGATATGGCCCTGCGCCAGCCCCGGCATCGGGCTCCGCAAGGTGGCCTGGCGGTAGCCCAGATGCATCCGCCGCCGGGCATAGCTGGTTTCCAGACCCAGAAGCCCCGCCATCCGGTGCCGTTGGCCCGCCGCATCCTCCAGCCCCGCGCCCATTGCCATATAGCCGCCGCATTCGCCATGCACCGGACGGGTCTGTGCAAATGTCTGCAGGCGCGTGCGGAAACCGGCGGCAGCAGACAGCCGTCCGGCGTGCAGTTCCGGATATCCACCGGGCAGCCAGCAGACATCTGCCGTCGGGTCCGGCCCTTCGTCCTGCAAGGGCGAGAACGGCAGGATCGTCGCCCCCGCCGCACGCCAGCCTGCGACCATGTGGGGATAGACGAAGGAAAACGCGGCGTCGCGGGCCAGCGCGATCCGCTGGCCCGGCGGGGCAAGCGGGGCGGCAGGCGGCCCGTGTGGCACTTGCCCCGAGGCAGCCGCGATCAGGGCGTCAAGGTCGATGTGTTGCGCCACAAGCGCCGCTGCGTTGCGGATCAGGGCTTGCAGCCCCGTCTGCTCTTCGGCCTGCACCAGACCCAGATGGCGTTCGGGCATCGCGATGTCGGTCGCTCTGGGCAGCGCGCCAAAGACGCGCAGGCCCACGGCCTCTATCCCGGCGCGCACCAGCGCCTCGTGCCGGGGTGAGGCGGTGCGGTTCAGGATCACTCCCGCCACCGCCAGCCCAGGACGAAACCGCGCCAGCCCCTGCGCCACGGCGGCGGCGGTCTGCGCCTGTCCCGCCGGATTGATGACCAGCACCACGGGCCAGCGGAAATGTGCAGCAACCTCGGAGCTGGCCCCGGTGCCCCAGGCCCCCGCCGCTGCCACGCCGTCGAACAGGCCCATCGAGCCTTCGGCCAGCACCAGATCGGCGCCCGCTGCCGTCGTTGCGGTGGCATTGATCAGCGCTTGCGGCATCGCCCAGCTGTCCAGATTGAACGAGTCGCGCCCTGTCGCCGCGCTGTGAAAGCCGGGGTCGATGTAGTCTGGCCCGGATTTGAAACAGTGCACGCTCAGGCCCCGGTCGCATAGCGCACGCGCCAGTCCCAGTGTCACGGTGGTTTTGCCCGCACCCGAGGCGGGGGCGGCGATCATCAGGCCGGGCGGAAATTGCTGCGGGGTCATACACCCTCCGGAAAACGCGGGGAGGTGCCGGTAGGACGGAACCGCCGGTCGTAATCGGCGGCATAAAGGCGCGAGGTCTCAAAGGTTTCGGTGCCCAAAGTCCGGCCGACAAGAATGATCGCTGTGCGCTCCATCTGCCCGGCGATGGCCGCGTCCAGCGTGCCAAGCGTCGCGCGCGCCACCCGCTCATCCGGCCAGCTGGCCCGCCAGACCACGGCGACCGGGCAATCGCTGCCGTAATGCGGCGTCAACTCGGCCAGCACGCGGTCCAGCACATGCACCGACAGATGAATCGCCAGAACGGCACCGGTGGCGGCAAAGGCGGCCAGGGTTTCCCCCGCAGGCATCGCCGAGGCGCGGCCCGAGGTGCGGGTCAGCACCACCGATTGCGCAAGGCCGGGCAGGGTCAGCTCTGCCCCCAGCGTCGCGGCAGCAGCGGCAAAGGCCGGCACACCGGGGGTGACAGTGTAGGGAATCTGCAGGGCGCGCAGCCGCCGCAATTGTTCCCCCATCGCTGACCAGACCGACAGGTCGCCGGAATGCAGCCGCGCCACATCCTGCCCCGCATCATGGGCGTCGGCAATCTCGGCGATGATGTCATTCAGGCTGAGTGAGGCGGTGTTGATGATCCGCGCGCCGGGCGGACAATGGGCCAGCACCGCTTGCGGTACCAGCGATCCGGCATAAAGGCACACCGGGCTGGCCGCGATCAGGTCGCGCCCGCGCAGGGTCAGAAGATCGGGCGCGCCGGGGCCTGCGCCGATGAAGTGGACGGTCATGGTGTGCTCCTTTCAGCAATGGCGCAGGTGGCGGTGCCGCAGGCCGACACCGCGCGCGGGCCGGTCAGCCGCGCGCCGGGGCCAGCGGCGGCAAGGGCTGCGGCTTCGGCCAGACTGTGCCGGCCATAGCGGGCAGGGGCATGGCCACTGGGGGTGGCGGGGGTGGCGCGCAGCGCGGGCAATCCGACGGCCAGCACCGGCAGATTCAGGGTGCGCGACAGGGCCGCAAAGACGGGGGCGGTCGCCTTGTCGGCGGCAGTGGCAAGGGCTGTCAGCCCTGCAGCTCCCCCCGCCGCGATCAGGGCGTCTTGCAGCGCGTCTGGCGTGGCGGCACCCCGGAAGCCGAATCCTGCGACTTTCATCGGGTGACGCTCCATTGCACGATGGGACGGGCCGGGGACCAGCCCCGTTTGCGGCCCAGCGGTTGCGCCGCGGCCAGCTCGATCCGCAGCAGGGTGCCGCCTTTGTCTGCATGCCACTGGCCAAGCAGGGCTTCGGCCTCCAGTGTCACCGCATTGGCAACCAGACGGGTGCCGGGGGGAATGGCCTGCCAGAGCGCCTGCATCACCGGCGCGCTACTGCCGCCGCCCAGAAAGACCGCATCGGGGGATGGCAGCGTGCCGAAGATGTCGGGGGCCGCGCCCTGCACGACGGTCAGGCGGTGATCGACCCCAAAGGCGGCGGCATTGGCTGCGATGTTGGCCAGCCGGTCGGTGCGGGGCTCTGCCGCGTGGGCATGGCCGCCCGCAAGGCACCATTCCACCGACACCGACCCTGACCCGGCCCCGATGTCCCACAGCCGCGCACCGGGCCGAGGGGCCAGCGCCGACAGTGTGATCGACCGCACGGCGCTTCGGGTGATCTGGCCGTCATGGATGAACAGATCGTCAGGCAGGCCAAAGCCACGCGGCAGGCCGCTGCCGCCCGCCACAGTGATTGCAACAGCCACCGGCGTGGCAATGTCGGCCAATGGGCTGCAGGCAGCCGTGGTCTGCCGCACGCGCGCGCGCGGACCGCCGAGACGTTCAAGCACGGTCAGCGCCGACGGGCCAAGACCAAGCGCGCACAGGTACCCGGCCATCTGTGCCACCGCGGCACCGTCGCGCATCAGGCAGATCAGCCGGGCACCTTGGGTCAGGAACCGCCTTGCGCGCGGCAGGGGCTGGGCGTGCAGGCCAAGGCAGGTCACCTCTTCCAGCCGCCAGCCCAGCCTTGCGGCGGCAAGCGCAAAGGTCGACGGCGCGGGGTAGGCCACCCAGTCATCCGGCGCCAGATCTGCGGCCAGACTGCCGCCTGCGCCGAACCAGAACGGATCGCCTGAGGCCAGCACCGCCACCCGCTGCCCGCGCAGCGCCAGAACGGGGGCCGCGCTGAACGGAACGGGCCAAGACTGGCCGCGTGCGCCGGCCTGCGCCAGATCAAGGTGGCGCGGCCCGCCGAACACCACATCTGCCCGCGCCAGCGCATCGCGGCTTGCATCGGACAGCCCGGCAAGGCCATCTTCGCCCAGACCGATGATTGCAAGCCAGGGCTCAGCCATGACGCATATCCTTTTGCTCGGCGGCACGACCGAAGCGGGACTTCTGGCCCGCGCTTTGGCCGATGCGGGGCTGCGCACGGTCTATTCCTACGCCGGGCGTACCGCAGCGCCGGTCGCGCAGCCGGTCCCGGTCAGGGTGGGCGGCTTTGGTGGGGTGGCGGGGTTGCAGGCGTATCTGCGCGACCAGCGGATCAGCCATGTGGTCGATGCAACCCATCCCTTTGCCGCACAGATGAGCCGGAACGCGGTGGCAGCCTGCGCCGCTTTGGGGCTGCCGCTGATCGGGTATGAGCGCAGCGGCTGGGTCGCGGGGCCGGGCGATGACTGGCGGGCGGTGCCCGACATCGCCGCCGCTGTTGCGGCCCTGCCCGACCGCGCGGCGCGGGTCTTTCTGGCGATCGGGCGGCAGCATCTGGCCGCCTTTGCCGCCAGACCCCAGCACAGCTACCTGCTGCGGCTGGTGGACTGCCCGGAAAGCCTGCCGTTGCCGCAGGCTCAGGTTGTGGTCGCGCGCGGACCCTTCACCACCGAAGCCGACCTTGCGCTGCTGCGGGCGCAGGCAATTACCCATATTGTGGCCAAGAATGCCGGCGGCACCGGGGCACGCGCCAAGCTGGACGCTGCGCGACTGCTGGGTCTGCCGGTTATTCTGATCGATCGGCCTGCGCTGCCGCAGCGGCAGGTTGCGGGGTCGGTTGCAGAGGTGATGCGCTGGCTGGGTCATTCTGCCGACCTTGGGGTATAGACAAAGCGGCCGACCCGGCGCGTCGTTGCGTTGCCGACCAGAACAACCGTGCGCATATCGGCCATCTCTGGTCTGGCGTCGTTCAGGGTGACGGTGGTGATCGTCTGATCGGGAGTTGAAACCGCGCGGGCAAATGTGATCAGCCGGTCCGGCGTGCAGGTGTCGCGCAGGATGGCCAGAACCCGGCCAAAGCCTTCGGGGCGGCTGGCCGAGCGCGGGTTGTAAAAGGCCATGGCGAAATCGGCACCCGCCGCTGCGCGCACCCGCGCCTCGATCAGGGCAAAGGGTTTCAGGTTGTCCGACAGGTTGATCGCGCAGAAATCGTGGCCCAGCGGTGCCCCGGCGGCCGCAGCGGCGGCAAGCATCGCCGTGATTCCGGGCAGCACGCGGATATCAAGTGCTTGCCAGTCGGGCCGATCCTCCAGCGCCTCGAACACGGCAGAGGCCATTGCGAACACGCCGGGATCGCCGGACGACACAATGACCGCGTGACGCCCCGCAGCCGCCAGCGTCAGCGCGGCGCGGGCGCGGGCCAGTTCCTCACGGTTGTCAGACGGGTGCAGGGTCAGGCCCGGGCGGGGGGCGATGCGGGCGACGTAGGGAATATAGCCAAGAATATCAGTCGCCTGCGCCAGAGCCGCCGTCACTTCGGGCGTGACCAAGCGGGGATCGCCGGGGCCCAGACCCGCGATGATGACAGATCCGGTCATTCCAGGGCCTCGGGCCTGCGGCCTTTGCCATGCACCAGCACAATCGCGAAATAGGGGCAGTCGGTGCCCTCGACCTCGGCCAGCCGGATGATCCGCTGGCCGGGCATGGTGCCGCGTTCCACCAGCCAGGCATCGTCCAGCCGACCGGCCCGTGCCAGAGCGCGGCGCACGCGCGGCAGGTTGCGCCCGGTCTTCATCACCACCAAAGCGTCGGCGGCCTGCATGTGGCCTGCCAGAACATCCTCGGCCATGGTGCCGGTCAGCACGGTCAGCACATCGTCGCCCCAGGTGATCGGCTGGTCCACAGCCCCCCAGCACCCGACCATGCCGGGGATGCCCGCAATCACCTCGACCTGCGCCCGGCCCTGCAGACGGCTGTGCAGATGCATGAACGAGCCGTAAAAGAACGGGTCGCCTTCACACAGCACCACAACCTCGGTGGTTCTGGCCAGGTCAGCCAGCCGCGACGCCCAATCGTCATAGAACGCGGCCAGCAGGCGGATGTAATCAGGGCTGTCAAAGGGCAGTTCGGTGGTAACAGGATATTCCATCGGATATTCAGTCACATCCGCCGCCAGAAGACCTGTCACGATCTGCCGCGCCTGACCCTGCCGGCCCGGCTTACGGAAATAGGCGATATGGGTCGCGCCCCGGATCACACGATCGGCCCGGACCGAGATCAGATCGGGGTCGCCGGGGCCGAGGCCCGCGCAGATGATGCGGCCCGGGGTCATTCGCTGCGGCTCGCAAGGGCGTTGATGGCGGCGACGGTGACGGCCGATCCGCCCAACCGCCCTTCAACCACCAGCGCAGGCACCGGGGGGGCGGCGATCAGCGCGGCCTTGCTTTCGGCGGCACCCACAAAGCCCACCGGGCAGCCGATGATGGCGGCCGGGCGCGGGCAAGCGGGGTCTTCGAGCATGTTCAGCAGGTGGAACAGCGCAGTGGGCGCATTGCCGATGGCAACAACTGCGCCCGCCAGATGCGGCCGCCACAGGTCCAGCGCTGCCGCCGACCGGGTGTTCCCCATTGCGGCGGCAAGGCCCGGCACCGATGGGTCGTGCAAGGTGCAGATCACCGGGTTGCCTGCAGGCAGACGGTTGCGGGTGATCCCTTCGCTGACCATGCGCGCGTCGCACAGGATCGGCGCACCCGCTTCCAACGCGGCGCGCGCGGCGGTGGCCATGCCGGGCGAAAAGCGGATCGCGGAGGCCAGGTCGACCATGCCCGCGGCATGGATCATGCGCACCGCGACGATTTCTTCGTCTGCGGCGAACCGGGCAAGGTCAGCCTCGGCGCGGATCATCGCAAAGCTTTGCCGGTAGATCGCTGCACCGTCGGTTTCATACAGATGCGGCATGGGTCCATTCCTTCAGGGTGGCGGCCAGAGCAGCGGGTGGCACGATGCACGCGGCCGGGTCGCAGGCGCGGCCACCGGGGATGACGGCAATGCCGCTTGCGGTCCAGGTCAGGGTCAGATCGGCGGGGCCGGGATGCGCGCAGCCTTTGGCGCAGCCTGAAATGTGCAGGGTCTTGCCCGGCGGGGGCAGCAGGCCAAGGTCGCGCGTGGGGCCGATGGCCTGCGGGCACCCCGGCACTCCGGTGCAGGCGAAGCGCCGATGGCGCGGGGCGGCGGGGTTTAGCAGGAAGGCGGGGTCGCCCTGCAGGGCGGCAAGATCGGGCGCGCCGGGCAGATGCACCCCGCGCCACGGCGTCAGGTGCAGGTTGCCGCCCGCGTTCCGGGCCAGATGGCGCAAGGCAGGTGCCTCGATCAGGCCGAAGTCAAAGCCGGTCGTGGCCGGTCGTGCGCCTGCCTCATCAGGCGCGGTATCCCCCGCCAATGCGGGCGGCAGCACCGCCCCGCGCGCCAGATGGTCGCGCATCCGCCCCCGGCCATCCGGGCCGATTCCGCCGGAAAAGGCGAACCAGCGCGCCATCTTCAGCACCAGATCGACCGCCTGTCCGGGCGTCGTGCTGCGGCCAAGCGCAGATCCGTCGGCACGCACCACCACGCGACCTTGCGCGCTTTCAATCCTGATATCAGCGCTTTCCGTCTGCAGGCAGGGCTGGCCTGACACATCCAGTGCAAAACCGAACTTGCCGGGAAGCCGGGGCGCATCTTTGGCGGCCAGCGCTTGGCGCAGTGCGGTCCATAGCGCAGGAGTGCCCTGACCTGACCAGCCCGGTGCTACCAGAATGTTCAGCCGCGCCTCCGCCAGCGGATCAAGCGACGGATCAAGCAGGCCCAGTGCCACAAGTCCGTCCTGCAAGGCACTAAGCTGCGCCTCGGTCACGCCCCGGATCTGCAGGTTCGCGCGATTGGTCAGCTGCAGGATGCCGCTGCCCTGCGCCTGCGCCAGATCGGCCAGACCCGACGCCTGTTCGGGTGTCAGCAGGGCCAGCGGCGGGCGCACCCGCACCACCAAGCCGTCGCCCGATGCCATCGGACGCAGGGCGCCGGGGCACCAGCCTTTGACCACGGGCCGCCGGTTTGCCGGGCTGTCCGGCATCGCGCTCATGCGCTGCTCCTCAGACTGGCGGCGATGGAATTGCGGCGGGTCGCCCACAGGCCGGCCTCGTGAAGCCGCTGAAACAGGCTTTCTATCGCCGCCAGCGCTGCGGGGTTTTCGCGGGCCAGAAAGCTGCGCAGGTCGTCCCGGCCCAGGGTCGCATCGTGATAAAGGTCAAAAAGATGCGACGGCACCACGCCTGCCAGATGTGCAAACGCCGCCATGTGATCCAGCGTCGCCGCAATTTCCGCAGCCCCGCGATAGCCGTGGCGCATCATGCCGTCAGCCCAGAGGGGGTTGGCGGCCCGCGCGCGGACAACGCGGGCGATTTCCTCGGTCAGGCTGCGGGCGCTGGGCGTGCCGGGGCTGGTGGCATCGAGATGATAGAGCGCCGGGGCCTGTCCGCCCAGACGCGCCACGGCGGCGGCAAAGCCTGCCTCATGTGCGGCATAATCGGCGGCCAGCAACACATCGGTTTCCGGCAGGTCCTGCACATGCACAAAGCTGTCGGCCACGCGCAGCTTTGCCTCAAGCCCGGCCCGGTCGGGGCGCGAGATGCCGTCGGTGCCGATTGCCCAGCTTGACGCGGCCAGCCACGCCTCGCCTGCCTCATGCCGGGCTGCGGCGGTGAAGGTGTCGGCGGCAATGCCCATGCCCAGCCCGTACTGCCCCGGTTCGGGGCCAAACACATGCGGGCCGCGCTGGCTATAGGGATTGTCGTCGGCGCATTCGTCCCGGTTGGCAAGCGCTGCGACCCCCGCCCCGAACATCTGCGCCAGTCCGGGGAAAATGTCGCGGAACAGGCCCGATACGCGCAGGGTCACGTCGATGCGCGGGCGGCCCAGAGCCGCCAGCGGGATCACCTCGAACCCCGTCACCCGGCCCGATCCGGTTTCCCAGCACGGCGCAAGCCCCGCCAGATGCAGCGCCATGGCAAATTCCTCGCCCGCCGTGCGCATCGTTGCCGATCCCCACAGGTCAACCACCAGCCCGCGCGGATAGTCGCCGTGGTCCTGCAGATGGCGCCGCACCAGTTCGGCGGCGAGTTTCACGCCCTGTGCATGGGCCTCGGGGCTGGGCACGGCGCGCGGATCGACCGCGAACAGGTTGCGCCCGGTGGGCAACACATCGCTGCGGCCGCGATAGGGCGACCCGGCAGGACCGGGCACCACGCGCAGCCCCGCAAGTGCGGCCCGCAGCCCCTCGGATTCGCCGGGGGCCTGACCCAGCACATGCAGCCCGTCGCCAAAGCGGCTTTCCTTGATGTCGCAGACAAAGCGGTCGATCCGGGGGATGACCTCGGCCGGGGGAGCATTGGGCGGCAGGTCAAGGTCGGCATAAAGTCCGGTTGCCTGCGCCTGATCGCGGATCGCGGCGATCAGCCGGGTGCGGCGCGCCGGGTCCAGCCCGTCAGCCGTCGAATAGTCATCCAGCAGCCGCTCCAGCGTTGCAAGACCTTCGGGCAGGGACGCGCTGACCAGTGGCGGCGGCATGTGGCCAAGGGTGACCGCCCCGACGCGCCGTTTGGCCTGCGCCGCCTCACCCGGGTCGTTGACGATGAAGGGGTAGATCAGCGGCGTGGCCCCGATCAGCGCTTCGGGCCAGCAAGTGCCGGACAGCGCCACCGATTTGCCGGGCAGCCATTCCAGCGTGCCATGTGCACCCATATGCACAATCGCATGCGGTGCAAGGCCGCGCAGCCACAGGTAGAATGCCACATAGCCATGGCGGGGTGTGCGGGTCATGTCATGATATTCGCTGTCACGCTGGCTTGGGGTGCCGCGTTCGGGTTGCAGCGCGATCAGGCTGCGGCCGCGGCGGGTTGCAGCAAAGTGAAACGCCCCGTCGCGACAGGCGGGGTCATCCTCGGGCCGTCCCCACGGGGCGAGGGCTTCACGCAGCGGGGCTGGCAGGGTTGCAAGGGCTGTCAGATAATCGGCCAATGGCCAGCTGACGGCCTCTTGCGTCAGTGCCACACTCAAAGCGGCACCGGGGGACACGTCATAGCCCCGTGCTGCAAGGTCGCTCAGCATCGCCTCGGTCGAGGCGAGCGCATCAAGGCCGACCGCATGGGCCATCTGGTGGCTGCGGCCGGGATAAGTGGACAGGATCACCACCAGATCGCGCCCCGCAGCAGGCGTTTCGGCGAGCCGGACCCAGGCCGCGACCCGCGCCACCACAGCCGCAATACGCTCTGCGTCGGCACGGTGGGCGAACCGGCTGAACTGGAGATCGGGGTCGCGCTTTCCGGGGGATTTGAAGCTGACGACACCGGCAAAAAGCCGCCCGTCCACCTCGGGCAGGGCCACATGCATCGCAAGATCGGCGGGCGACAGGCCCCGGTCGGATGCCGCCCAGTCGCGGCGGCGGGCGGTGGACAGCGCCACCTGAAACACCGGACAGTGCGCTGCGTCAAACGGGGTGGCACCGCCCGGACCCTGTGCCGAAAAGGCGGTGGCGTTGAGGATGGCAACGGGCGGATGGGCGGTCAGGTGGCTGGCCAGCCAGTCGGCCACGCCCGGGGCCTTGAGGCTGGGGGCAAAAGCGCCGATGGCATCCAGCCCCGCCGCCCGCAGCTGGCGGATCAGCACGTCCACCGGGCCCGTGTCAGCAGAGGTAAGGTAGGACCGGTAAAAGGTGACCAGAACCGGCCGTGCCGCCGCCAAGGGCGCGTCGATCACGCCACGGTCGGGGTCGTAGAACCCCATTTGAGGCACCGATTTGGCCCCCGCGACCGGCCCCGCGTAAAGCCCGGCGGCCAGTGCCAGTTGCGCCAGCGCCGCCTGTGCCGCTACTGCGCCCCCCGCGTCGCACAGCACGCTCAGCCGCCGCAGGGTGGAGACCGGCAAGGTGGACAGCGCATCCAGCCGCGCATCGGACCGTCCGTCAGCGGGCAGAACCGCAAGCGCAATGCCCCGCCTGCGGGCAAGGTCCTGCAGTGTCGCCAGACCATAGGGCCAATACCCCTCACCACCGATCACCCGCACCAGAATGGCCCGTGCCCCGGCAAGCGTCTGTTCTGCATAGGTATCCACCGACAGCGGATGTTTAAGCGCCACCAGATTGGCCAGCCGCAGCGACGGCAGACTGCCGCGCCCGCGCTGCCAGCCCGCCGCAAACGCGCCGAGGTCACTGTCGGAAAACGACAGCACCACCAGATCGGCCGGGTCCTGCCCCGGGTCGAACGGTGTTTCCGTCTCCTCCAGCCCATGCTGCTCGCGGAAGATGACATGCATTGCGGCTCAGGCCCCCGGAGCTTGGGGAACCAGCACCGCGCGGATGGCAGCAAGGTCAATGTCGGCCTGTTCCGCGATCACCACCAGATGCGAGGCACGCGGGGTGTCGCCCCAGGGCCGGTCGTATTGCAGACGCACCCGCCCGCCCACGGCCTGAACCAGCAGCCGCAATGGCTTGCCCGCCACCGCGACATAGCCCTTGACCCGCAGGATGCGCTGTTCGGCGGCCAGACGGGCGATGGCGGCGCTCAGGGCGTCGGGATCGGTCACCTCGGGCAGGTCGATGATTGCCGAGGTGAAGTCATCATGCTCGTGATCCTCTTCGCCATCGTGATGCGAGGCGCGGGCGGCAAGGTCATCTTCAGCGGCGGCCTTCAGGCCCAGAACCACGCGTGGATCGATCACGCCATCGGTCATCGGCAGCATCGGCACGCTGCGGGTCATCTCGGCCACAATGGTGGCGCGGGCGGCTGCAAGCCCCGCCGCGCCAGCCAGATCGGCCTTGGACAGCAGGATCAGATCGGCGCACAGGATCTGGTCTTCGAACACCTCGGACAGCGGGGTTTCGTGGTCGATCGACGGATCGGCGACGCGTTGGGCATCGACCGCCGCCAGATCCGGCGCAAACCGGCCTGCCGCCACTGCCTCGGCATCGGCCAATGCAATCACACCATCGACCGTGATGCGCGACCGGATCGCCGGCCAGTCGAACGCTTTTAGCAGGGGCTTGGGCAGGGCAAGACCCGAGGTTTCGATCAGGATATGGTCGGGACGCACGGGCAGCGCCATCAGCGTCTCAATCGTGGGGATGAAATCATCGGCCACAGTGCAGCAGATGCAGCCGTTGGCCAGTTCCACGATATTCTCGGCCGGGCAGCTTTCATCGGCGCAGGATTTCAGAATATCACCATCCACCCCCATCGTGCCGAATTCATTGACCAGAATGGCAAGCCTCCTGCCCTGCGGATTGGCCATCAGGTGGCGGATCAGCGTGGTCTTTCCGGAACCCAGAAAGCCGGTGATAATGGTCACGGGGATTTTCGACAGATCTTGCGTCAGCGTGGTCATTCGGCGGCCTCCAGCGGGGGGATACGGGCAAGGCTTTGCTTGCGGAAAATCTCGGGGCGGTCCCGCCAGGGCACGATGCCGTCTGCTGTGGCACCGTAGCGCGCGGCCCCGTCAAGGATGGTCGGTGCATCCGCTTCGGTCAGGCGGCCATAGACATAGGACCACGCCCCCGGTGCGCTGAGCGACACCGCGCAGCCCGCACTGCAGGCCGACAGACATTCGACTGAAACGATGCGCACCCCCGCCGCCTTGCCCTGCGCTAGCAGCGCCGCGTGCAGCCGCGCACCGGGCACGGGTTGGCCATCGACGACGGGTTCTCCGGCGCGACAGGTCGTGCAGACATGTAAAGTGGCCGACATCGGCAGTCCCCTTTCCTTGACAGATGGGGACACGCCAGAGCAGGGGGCAGCACAAAGCCGGCCGCACCATTGCACCGGTCGCGGAACACCCCGTCCGCCCGTTCAAATTCTGTGCTGGCAGGTCTCCCGGCTTGCGGAGTCAGGGATTTCTCCCAACGGATGCCCCCCTTCCCAGCTTTTCAGCCAGTGGATCGGGCACCCTTTCCGGTCACGGTCGCGGGGGCGGCTGCGCTTGGGGGTCTTTGGAACCCTTGTCGCATTCCCTCTTCGCCTGTCATAAACAGGAACCAACACGGGGCCACCAAAAACCTAAGCCCCCCTCTTGTCAAGAACAGGAATGATGATGACCGACCCCATATCGTCGGCGGAGGACTCTGCCGACCTCGCCCGCCACGCCAGCAAGATGGCCCGCATCAAGGCCGCACGTGACCGGAATATGGCGGGCAAGACCGGCGAAAAAGGGTTGATCATCGTCCATACCGGGGCGGGAAAAGGCAAATCCTCTTCGGGTTTTGGGATGATCCTGCGCTGCATCGCGCATGGCATGCCCTGTGCGGTGGTACAGTTCATCAAGGGCGCATGGGACACGGGTGAACGTCGGCTGATCACCGGGCATTTCGCCGACATCTGCCAGTTTCATGCGATGGGCGAAGGCTTTACCTGGGAAACGCAGGACAAGGCGCGCGACATCGCGGCCGCCCGCGCCGGCTGGGAAAAGGCGAAAGAGCTGATCCGCGATCCGCAGATCCGGTTGGTTCTGCTGGATGAAATCAACATTGCACTGCGCTATGACTATCTGGACCTCGAAGAGGTGCTGACCTTTCTGGCGGATGAAAAGCCGCCCCTGACCCATGTCGTACTGACCGGACGGAACGCAAAGGAAGGGTTGATCGCCGCAGCCGATCTGGTGACCGAGATGACCCTGATCAAGCATCCGTTCCGGTCCGGTATCAAGGCGCAGCCGGGGGTGGAGTTCTAAACACCCTGCCCCGCCAGCGCCAGCAGCCCGGCGCAATCGACATGCACCTCCAGATGGTCGGCCAGCAGGTCCAGTGTCGCATCGACGCCCGCTTCATAGCTGGCCGTCCCCGCTGTGGCTCCCAGCCCGGTCAGGAACGCGCGGCGAAACGGGTCTGCGGAAAACATGCCGTGCAGGTAGCTGCCCATCACGCGGCCATCTGCGCTTGTGGCCCCTTCGGGCTGGCCCTCTGTTGTGAACATCGGACGGGCCGCATCAGGGCCTTTGGTGCGCCCGATGTGGATTTCATAGCCGTGCACCGCCAGACCGCTGCCAAGGTGCAGCGCCGCCGTTTCAGTCACCCGCTTGTCATCTGTCATCACGGTGTCCACCTCCAGCAGGCCCAGACCCGCCACCGATGCTGGCGGCCCCTCAATACCGCCGGGGTCGGAAACTGTACGGCCCAGCATCTGGTAACCGCCACACAGACCCAGCACCCGTGCCCCGCGCCGGAGGGCTGCAGCGATGTCGATGTCCCAGCCTTGCGCCCGCAGAAAGGCGAGATCGGCGATGGTGGCCTTGCTGCCGGGCAAGATGATCAGACCGGCCTCAACCGGGATCGGCTGGCCGGGCGCGACCATGACCAGCCGCACGCCGGGTTCCTGGGCCAGAGGATCAAGATCGTCGAAATTGGCGATCCGCGACAGGTGCGGCACGGCGATCAGGAACGGCCCGGTGCCGCGCGTGCCGTGCAAGTCCAGCGCATCTTCGGCGGGCAGACGATGCGCGTCGGCAAACCACGGCACCACACCGAACCCCGGCCAGCCGGTGCGCTCTGCGACAAAGGCATAGCCGTCGTCGAACAGGCGGGGGTCACCGCGGAACTTGTTGATCAGAAACCCCCGGATCATGGCGGCATCAGCGGGGTCGATCACCGCCTGCGTGCCGACCAGTTGCGCAATCACACCGCCCCGGTCGATGTCGCCGACCAGAACCACCGGCACCCCGGCGGCGCGCGCAAAACCCATATTGGCAATGTCACCCACCCGCAGGTTCACCTCGGCCGGACTGCCCGCGCCTTCGATCAGCACCAGATCGGCCTCTGCCGACATTTGCGCAAAGCTGTCCAGCACCGGGGCCATCAGGCGCGGTTTCAGCGCCGCATAGTCACGCGCCCGCGCCGTGGTCCAGAGTTTGCCCTGCACGATCACCTGCGATCCGGTTTCCGACTCGGGTTTCAGCAGGACCGGGTTCATGTGCACCGAAGGCCGCACCCCGCAGGCCCGTGCCTGCAAGGCCTGCGCCCGCCCGATTTCGCCACCATCGGCGACGGCGGCGTTATTGGACATGTTCTGCGGCTTGAAGGGCCGCACCCGCAGCCCCTGACGCGCAAAAAGGCGGGCCAGTCCGGCCACCAGCATCGACTTGCCGACATTCGAGCCTGCCCCCTGGATCATCACTGCCCGGACCATGCGCCCCCCTTAGTTTCCGCAAAGGTATATCGCTTTAGCACCCCACCGGACAGAACGGACTCGTCAGGGGTTTTCGTATCCTCTGAAGGTCGGTACGCAAATTGCAGAGGTCGGGCCAGTTCCTGCGAGCGGGACAAAGGGCACGTAAAGACCGTGCATGCGCTGCTGCAACCCCATCAACGCACATGGATACCCTGCCCGGCATGGCTGGTGTCGGCGTCAACAGTCTGGACACTCACCCCGGGCCATATCATGCGGGCCTGAACCCGTTCCTATCCCAGCTCCAGCGTGGCAACTGCCTGCAGACTGGCGGTCTGTCCTGGCGGCGCGCCGCGGACCATGCGGGCGGTGCGGAACGTTTCAGCAAAGCCCACCTCGCGGAGCGCGTTCACCAATGCGGCGTTCTGCTGCGGCACATCAAGTGCGACGCGATTCAGATCCAGCGTCCGGGCTGCAGCGGCGATCAGCGCCAGCGCGGTTGCCGTGTCCGGCGCAATGACAGGGCCGATCTTGCCACCGGACCGGCACAGACGGGCGGTTGCAAAGCCGATGGGACCCGCCGGTCCGTCGGCCACGACCGTACGGCGTCCCGGTGTCTGCAAGACCCAACCGGACAGGAAGGCGGAACGGGCGTACCCCACCGCTGCCCGGTCCAGTGCGAGTAGCGCGCCAGCATCGCCCGGGTCTGCCAGGCGCAGCGAGGGATTTTGACCTCCGGTCTGAACATGCATCGTGCCCTCCATCCGCACCGTGCTGCCCGTGAAGAGAAACCCCGCTCTCGCATATTTGGTCTGCTGCGCGGGCACGCCGTCGAGCCCGACGCTGCGCTTCCCGGCGTGGCGCAGGGCGTGGGTCCACAGCGCAAGACCGATCCCCTGCCCGCGAAAGTCCGGGTGGCAGATGTAAAGGCCCAGAAAGGCGTTATCCGCGTCGTGGTTGACCACAGAGATCGCAGCCGCAAGCCGGCCATCCTGTTCAGCCATGAAAAACCCCTGCGGATCGGCGGCCCGGAATGCCGCCGCGTCCCCCTGCCCCGGGTTCCAGCCCTCGGCAGCGGCCCAGTCTAGCACCGTTTCCAGATCGCCAAGCGTCATCTGCCGTAACATCATCGGTCGCCAAACACCTCATGCAGGGATCGCGGCGGCGCGGCCCGGTTCTGCAGGTCGAGCGAGGACACAAGGTCCAGCAGGTGGCCCTGCATCACCTCTTCCGCAAGCGATCCATTCTGTGCGGCCAGCGCCCGCATCAGGGCGCTGTGGGCATGACTTTCGCACAGCGCGCTGCGCCGCTGCCAATACAGTGCGATGATCAGTGAAGACCGGGCGACCAGTTGGGTGATGAACTCGCGGATCGTGTCCTGTTGGGCGATGCGCGCGATTTCGATATGGAACTGGCCTGACAGATAGACCGCACGACCGACATCCCCCGCTGCAAGTGCGGCATGTTCGGCGTCGATATGGGTCTGCAACCGCGCGATGTCGGCTGCGGTGGTCCGCTCGGCCGCCGACCGTGCCGTGCGCGGCTCAAGCAGGGCGCGGGCCTCGAACACCTCGCGTGCTTCATGAATGCTGGGCTGGGCGACAAAGGCACCACGGTTGCGTTTCAACGTGATCAGCTGGTCATGCGACAGCTGCTGCAGAGCGGCGCGCACGACCGTGCGGCTGACACCGAACACCTCACCCACCTCATCCTCGGACAGTTTGGTGCCGGGCAGAATCCGGTGTTCATGGATTGCCAGCGCCAGTTTCTCGGCGACATGGGCACTGCCGCCATTGGATGGCTCTTGCGGGGGGTGCGTTTGGTGTCTTGCCTCGGTCATCAGCCTGCCTGTCGTCGTTGCCTTGAGTCTGTGCCCTTCTGCGCGCACAGACAAGGGTCACCCGGTGTGGGGGATCGTCGCCGCTATCGTATACAATCTTGTATCAGATCTGCATCGCCAGCTTGCGCAACTGCGTCAATTTTCATCAATTTACTGATGCCCGCGCTGCGGACGGCAGATTCATGACGCTGCATCGCAGAATTTATTCATCATGAGACAAAGCCGAAAGGAACCGTGATGCGCAGTGGCGACGATATCGAACTGGTGAACGTATCCAAACGCTACGCGGGCGGTGCAGTGGCGGTGGATGCGGTGACGCATCTTTTTCGGGGCAACACTTATATCTGCCTGCTTGGTCCCTCCGGCTGCGGCAAATCCTCGACCCTGCGGATGATCGCGGGACATGAAAGCGTGACGGACGGTGCCATAGTTCTGGGCGGGCGAGACGTGTCAGCCCTGCCGCCGGCGAAACGCGGTACGGCAATGATGTTCCAGTCCTATGCGCTGTTCCCCCACCTGACCGTCACCGACAACGTCGCCTTCAGCCTGAAGATGAAGGGCGAGGACGCGGCCAGGCGCCGGGCCCGGGCGGGCCAGATGCTGGAACTGGTGGATATGTCCGCCTTTGGCGACCGGCTGCCTGCGCAACTGTCGGGCGGACAGCAGCAGCGCGTGGCGCTGGCGCGCGCACTGATCACCAATCCGCAGGTTCTGTTGCTGGATGAACCGCTTTCCGCGCTGGACCCGTTCCTGCGCATCCGGATGCGGGCAGAGCTGAAGCGGATTCAGCGCGAACTGGGCATCACCTTCATTCACGTCACCCACGGTCAGGACGAGGCGCTGGCGCTGTCCGACGAGGTGGTGGTGATGAACAAGGCAAAAATCGAACAGGCCGGCCCCGCGCGCGAGGTGTTCAACGCTCCGCGCACCGCCTTTGTCGCGCGCTTCATGGGCGGGCACAATGTGATCAGCCTGCCGCAGGGCCAGTTCGCCCTGCGCGCCGATGCTGTGCGCCTGTCTGACATGGGGACCGAAGCCGTGGTGCAGGCGGTCGAATATCAGGGCACGCATGTCGCGGTCACCGCCCGTTCGGCCGGAGATCAGGACATTCTGGCCGTCATCCCCGAAGCAGAATTCTTCGCCGCCCCCAGATCACCGGGCGAGACTGTCCGCCTTGGCTGGCAGGACAGTGACCTGCACCCGCTGACCGCCTGACATCACAACACAACCACGAAGGGACCAAGACATGAGCAAGATGCGATACAGCCGCCGTGCCATCCTCAAGACCGGCGGGGCCGCCGTGGCAGCCAGTGCCTTTCCCGCGCCAATGATCTGGGCGCAGGACATCAAGAATATCACCCTTCGTCAGTTCGGCACCGGGGTGTCGAACCTGAATGACGTGGCGATGAAGGTGAAGGAAGATCTGGGCTTCACGCTGGAAATGACCGCGCTGGACAGTGACGCCGTCACCCAGCGCGCCGCCACCCAGCCGGGCAGCTTTGACATCGCCGATATCGAATACTGGATCTGCAAGAAGGTCTGGCCTACCGGCAACCTTCAGGCGATGGATACTTCAAAAATCGTGAACTACGACAAGATCGTCGGCATTTTCCGCAATGGCAAGCTGACGCCAGAGTCGGTGGTCGCCCAAGGTACCGCGCCCCACACCGTCGGCTTCACCTCCGGGCCGGGCGGCACTGATTTCGCGGACAACGAGTCCGGCTGGATGACTCTGATCCCGACCATCTACAACGCCGATACCCTCGGCATCCGCCCCGACCTGATCGGCCGCCCCATCGACAGCTGGGCCGAGCTGTTGAACCCCGAGTTCAAGGGCAAGGCCAGCCTGCTGGACATCTCGTCCATCGGCATCATGGACATGGCAATGGTCTGCGAAGCGATGGGCGAGATCGCCTATGGCGACAAGGGCAACATGACCAAGGAAGAGATCGACAAGACCATGGCGATCTTTACCGAAGCCAAGCGCGCCGGCCAGTTCCGCGCGTTCTGGAAATCCTTCGATGAAAGCGTCAACCTGATGGCATCGGGCGAGGTGGTGATCCAGTCGATGTGGTCACCCGCGATCACTGCGGTGAAGTCGCGCGGTATTCCTTGCGTCTACCAGCCGCTGAAGGAAGGCTATCGCAGCTGGGGCGGCGGCATCGGCCTGTCGTCGAACCTGTCAGGGCTGGAGCTGGATGCGGCCTATGAATATATCAACTGGTATCTCTCGGGCTGGGTCGGCGGCTATCTGATGCGTCAGGGCTATTATTCGGCCGTGCCCGAAACCTCGAAAGAGTTCATGAGCGCCGACGAATGGGGCTACTGGTTCGAAGGCAAACCGGCGGAAGGTGACATCACCTCGCCCACGGGCGACGTGCTGGCCAGCACCGGCGATGTGCGCGACGGCGGTGCCTTTGACGAACGGATGGGCCGCGTGGCCTGCTGGAACTCGGTCATGGACGAGAACCAGTACATGGTCCGCAAGTGGAACGAATTCATCGCCGCCTGAGGCGCTGACCCGGCAGGGGCCCGTTCGGCCCCTGCCTTTCCCCACCTTCGGAGCATCCGCCATGCAGCGTCTTCTGAAATCCCCGCATGTGACAGGCTGGCTGCTGGCCAGCCCGGTGGCGCTGGTGCTGGCGGTGTTCCTGATCCTGCCGATCGTGATGATCCTGATCATCAGCTTCTGGACGGCGACCGAATTCGCCATCGTCCCGGCGTTTTCATTTGAGAATTATGAATTTCTGTTCGGATCTTCAGTGACTTACCGGGTGTTCCTCAACACCTTCAAATATGCCGCGATCACCTGGGCCATCACGCTGACGCTGGGCTTCACCATTGCCTACTACCTTGCCTTCCACATACGCAGCCAGACCTGGCAAACCCTGCTGTTCCTGCTGTGCACCATCCCGTTCCTGACCTCGAACATCATCCGCATGATCAGCTGGATCCCGTTTCTGGGCCGCAACGGCATTGCGAATTCGACACTGATGGACTGGGGGCTGATCGACGCGCCGCTGGAATGGCTGCTGTTTTCCGACTTCGCGGTGATCCTTGCCTTTGTGCATCTATACACGCTGTTCATGGTGGTGCCGATCTTCAACACCATGATGCGCATTGACCGCAGCCTGCTGGAGGCGGCGAATGATGCCGGGGCCACCGGGTTTCAGACGCTGGTGAACGTCATCATTCCGCTGACCAAGCCCGGCATCATGATCGGCACCATCTTTGTGGTGACGCTGGTGATGGGCGACTTCATCACCGTGCGCTTCATGTCCGGCTCGCAATCGGCGAATGTCGGGCGGCTGATTTCGAATGATATCGCCCTGCTGCAATACCCCTCGGCCGCGGCCACGGCCATTGTGCTGCTGGTCACCGTGTTGCTGGTGATCACCGCGCTGCTGCGCCTTGTCGACATCCGGAAGGAGCTGTGATGGACCGCCGCCCGCGTTCGTTTTACTGGCTGTCGCTGGTCTTCGGCCTGTTCCTGATTTTTCTGTATGGCCCGACCATCACCATCGGCATCCTGTCGTTTCAGGGGCCATCGGGCGGGCTGACCTTTCCGATGCGCGGCACCTCGCTGCACTGGTTCCGGCAATTGTTTGAACAGCAGCAGGTCGGCGACATCTGGGGATCGTTCCGGAGGTCGCTGGTGCTGGGGCTGATGGTCATGGTCACGACGCTGGTGGTGTCGGTGATGGGCGGGCTTGCCTTCCGCAAGCGGTTTCGCGGGTCGGCGCTGCTGTTCCAGCTGGTGATCGCCAGTCTGGTGATCCCGTCGATCCTGATCTCCTTGGGGGTGGGGCTGATGTTCAGTCAGGCAGGGTTGCCGGTGCATTGGTCCGGGTCGGGCTTTGGCGCGCAACTGACATGGACGCTGCCCTTTGGCCTGCTGATCATGTTCGCGGTCTTCAACCGCTTTGACAGCGCCTATGAGGAGGCGGCCCGCGATCAGGGCGCGTCCCCGTGGCAGACCCTGCAGCATGTGGTGCTGCCGATCATCGCGCCTTCGCTGATCGGGGTCGGCCTGTTTGGCTTTACCCTTTCTTATGACGAATTCGCGCGGACCCTGCTGACAGCCGGCAGCTACAACACCCTGCCGCTGGAGATTTTCGGGATGACCACCAACGTGACCACCCCGGTGATCTTTGCGCTTGGCACGCTGACCACGCTGTTCTCGCTGGTCATCATCGGGGTGTTTCTGGTGACGGCGGTAGTCATGAACCGGCGACGCGCGCGGCGTCGGTCGGATGCAGGGCGGGCGGTATAACCTTGTGAACCTGCTGTTTTTGAACCCGAACTCTACCGTCGCCATGACGCAAGCCATGGTCGCGGTCGCGCGCGCCACCGATCCCGAAGCACAGATCACCGGCTGGACCAACACCGGCGGCCCCCCCGCGATTCAGGGACCAGAGGATGGCGCGGCGGCCGTGGCTGGCCTTCTGGCCATGTTGCCATCGGCGCGTGAGGCGGGGGCTGATGCCATTGTGATCGGCTGTTTCGACGACACCGGGCTGGCACAGATCCGGGCGACGGCGCATTGCCCGGTGATCGGCATCGGTCAGGCCGCGTTCCACGTGGCCGCCCTGCTGGGGCACCGGGTGTCGGTGATCACGACGTTGCAGGTGTCGGTGCCGGTCATCGCCGCCAACATCGCGGCCTATGGCTTTGCCGATCAGGTGGCCCGGGTCCGGGCCAGCGGTCTGGGGGTGCTCGAGGTGGATGAGGCAAGCCCCGCCGCCATCGCGCGGCTTGATCAGGAAATCCTGCTGGCCGGTGCCGAGGACGGAATTTCAGCTGTGGTTCTGGGCTGTGCCGGCATGGCACCGTTGGTAACGCAGCTTGCGCACGGCACGCCCATGGCCGTGATTGACGGCGTCGCGGCGGCCACCCGGCTGGCCCGGTCATTGGTGGCACAGGCCCGCAGGATCTGAGTGCTGCGCGATCCTGACTGTGTCCCGCCGATGGTTTCTCCCGCTAGGCCAAGCGCATTCGCACCTTGGGGTGAGGCCACCCGACAGACCCCCTTCAAACGGTCGGAATCAACGTAACTTCGCTGGCGTAGGTGCCCTCGACCGTCGCCAATTCGATTGCCAGCGAAATACGCTCTGCCAGGCAGTTGCACACCATTTCAAGGCCGCTGCCCAATCAGATGCGATAATCGGCTGGAAGTTATGTATATACCATGCAATCTGCTCTCAAGTTGGGATGAAGACCGACACATGCTGAGGACGACGTCATGAGAGAGCTGCAGCGGATCTTACATGTAGATGATGCCGAAGACGTTTTGTTCATAGCCGACGTGGCGCTGAAGCTGATCGGTCAGTTTGACCTGTTGCAATGCGATTCGGGCAAAAGTGCACTTGAAAAGGCAGAGTCCTTTCGTCCGGACATGTTCCTGCTAGACTACATGATGCCCGAGATGGATGGCAAAGAGACGCTGCGCCGGCTTCGCGAACTGCCCGGCCTGAGGGATGTGCCGGTTGTCTTCATGACCGCGCGGGTCAGCGAAGACTTTTCCAATGCCCTTCTCCGCGATGGGGCTTTGGATGTCATACCAAAGCCGTTCGATCCGATGAGCCTTGCCAATCAACTCCGTGCGCTCTGGCAGAGCCACATGAGTTTGCAATCGGACGGTGGGTAAGCGCTGTCGTGCTCAACCGCGCCTACGTTGCCTGCGCGACTCTGTTCCAGCTGGCCAGCTCTGCGGCCGGTTCGGGGCTGACACTTGCGCCGTCTTTGTCTGTCACGCGGTCAAATTCGATACAAAAGGTTGAACCGACGCCCAGCTCGCTTGTGTAATCGATGGTGCCGCTATGGCGCTCGACGATTTGCTTTGAGATGTTGAGGCCGAGGCCGGTCCCGCCGACCTTGCGCACATCGGACGAATCCACCTGACTGAACTTGCCAAACACCCGGTCCTTTGCACCGGCCGGAATGCCGACGCCTTCGTCCTGAACTGAAATGCGGACGCGGGTGTCAAAGGTCTCTACGCCAACCTTGACCGTCCCGCCAGGGCCCGAAAATTTGAGGGCGTTCGCCAGCAGATTGTTCATCACCTGAATCAGGCGGCTGCGGTCACCAAGGATCTGGCAATCGTCACGGCACGGCAGGATCGTGACCTGAATGCCGAGTTTGTCGGCATAGCCTGTGGTGGATTCAACGGCTTCTTTCACCAGACCGTTCGCATCTAGCTGCTTGAGATGGAACACAATCTCGCCAGCTTCGATCTTCTGCAGGTCGAGCAGGTCATCTATCAGTTTGCCGAGCCGATGGCCGTTCTTGGCCGCAATGCTGATGACGGGCTTGAGGGTTTCTGGCACCTCGCCGAAGACGCCGTTGTTCACAAGGTCAAGCCCACCGATGATTGAGGTCAGCGGTGTGCGCAGCTCGTGGCTGACGGTGGACAGGAACTGCGATTTGATTTCCAGCGCCGCCTTGGTCTGCTCATTTTCCTCTTTGATCAACGTCATCTGGCTGAGCCGGTCCTGGTAGTTCCGGTAGAACTTCACTGACATGTCGGCCAGGAAATACAGCACGAAGATGATCGTGAAAAACTCCTGCCAGATCGGGGAACTCAGCGCCGGCGAGTAACGCACCACATCCAGGAACGCGATAAAGAGAAATGCACAGCCGTAGATCGCCAGACGCAACAGCAGGATGCCCATCATCTGGCTATTGTACATCGCAGCAAAAAGCGCTGCGGAGAACAGGAAAAACAGCGGCGTGAAATGCCCGCCCGATGTCTGCTGAACCGCAATGCTGACGATAAAGACGCTGATGGCACACGCGCTGAGGACGGTATTAATGGCGATGCGCTTAAGAATCTGTTGACCCACGACCGGATCTTGCCCATCCCACGCCTTGGACTTGCGTCCAAGCATCAGGTCAAGCATTTCGGTCAGGACGACCACAGAGTAAGATGCAAAGGTCATGATCGGATCAAAGTAGAACGCCGCCAGCAAAGCTGCGGCGAAAAAGCTCGCCTGACGCTGCCAGACCACCTGGTTGAGGAGGACCACGTAGTCTTTGATCTGCTGCTCGCGCCCCGTCGAGATGAGCCAGCTCTCCCAAGGCTCCCTAAACGCGTTCAGGTACTTCATTCATGCCTCTGACACTACTGTGGAATTGTTTCCTACAGCGGCAATGTGTCAAAATTCGGCCATAACTGGGTGAAAAGCGGGATTCCCCCTTTCATGCTCTTTCGCAAGCGAAACGCAAAGAGGCGGCCGAAGATTGCGGCCTGTGCCGCAATCGACATTGGGCCGCGATGTCGCTGCATCGTGGCGACAAATCCACGCGATGCTGCGCTCAGGCCGCTGCGGACCGGCCCTCCTTGGAGGCAACATAAATTCCTGACAGGGTCGGAAACGCAATATTTGCATGCGGAACCTGGTCCACCGGCCCAAAAACCGGCGTGCGTGCCAGAACCGCGTCGCGCTGTTCCCGGAATTTGCTGGTCAACAGGTGCAGGGGCTTTTTCAGCCCGGGGTAGTCGCGTGCATGCAGCGCCAGCTCAAAGCCGAGGTGCCGCCGGTAGAACGCGATATGCTCGGTCCGCACAGAGGCAAGTGCCAGATCGATATCGTAAAACATTGCAGCAAGAAACGGGATGCGCAGGGCAAGAAAGTGCAATGGCACCCGCATTTTCCGGGCAGCAGGATCAATGACGAAACGGGTCGGATCGAGAACCGTCTTCCCCCGGTTGAGATGGTCTGCAATCTCGGGAAAAACCTCCAGCGACGGCGAAACAGCCGAAAGCCTGGACAACAGATGCAGCCGCATTGCCGCGCGGATCTCTCCATCCACCTCAATCGCGACGTGAACGCAGTTCGGGTTCTGGTCGAAGGCGTCCGTCATGATGGCGCGTTCACTTTCGGCAACCAATCCTTCGGCGCGATAGCATTTGTAGCGCAGGCGATAGATCGCCTCCAGATCCTGCTTGTCGGTAAAAACCTTGTAGCGTGAGTGCTTCAGCGCCTCGAACACGTTGTCGTTCATCATTGTTTTCTCTGCCACGGCGCGACTACGGGTTTGCACGGCATACGAGCAGGTCGCTGTACCCACGATAGGCGGGCTGCTGACTTACAATCTCGAATCCCGCGGCACTGGCTGCCTCTGCGAGCTCTGCCCCGGTGTGCGTCCAGTAGACGCCCTCTTGCTGCGCCCTGAAGATGGCCTTGTTCTGTTTGGCGATTTCCCGACCCTGCCACAGGATGCGGAGCGCGCCAGCAAGTCCGTGTTGCTTTCTGAGGTGAGAAAACAGGTACGTCCGCCAATCGGCAACGTCCAGATGACGGCCGATATCAACGAGGTAGAGCCAGCCGCCCGGGCGCAGCAACCGACGCAGGTCGCGGAGCCGCTGCTCTGGCGCGGGCATCGCGTAAAGCGCGTGCACGCAGATCACAAGATCCGCCTTGGCCGTGGCATCAAGGTCTTCGATCGAGAGGGTGTCGTAACTGATGTTTGCGTGGGCTGCCATTTTGGCCTTCGCCGCGCCGATCATGCCGGCGTCGGGCTCGACAAAGCGGATCTCGCTTTCGGGGAAGACGCGGGCTGCAATCTGGGTGTAGTTCCCGGTGCCACCCCCGATGTCATAGATCAACTGTGGCGTCTCTATCGTACCGAGAAACGCCTCGAAACCATGCAGGAGCGCCTGATATTCAGGGTTATGCTGCGACAACAAATCATAGGCCGTCGCGTATGTGGTCCAGTCGACAAGGGTTTGTCGTTCGGACGGTTCCGCGTGAAACGGCATGGGATCAGATCCCTCAGCACTGATGTGTGACGGCATGCAAGAAAGTCTCCAGGGTTTGATTGGCGGTGGCCCGCTCCGGCGAACGCATTAGTTAACAATACGTTAATCTTGGACGCCTTCATTGCAAGGACTTTCGGAAACAGTGAAACCGGCCCGTTCACAATGTTTCCAGATTGGCACCCCGTCTTCGGGCCAGCATCGCTGAGGACTCGGGGATACGAAGCACATCTCTCTGATCGTACGTGGTCCGGTGTAACTACCAGATGTGCTTGCCAACAAAAAACAATCTCTAATTGTAGCGTGGAACAATCGACGGGACTTAGTCTCTGCCGATGCACTCAACCCTGCTTCGACCCTTGCAGGACAGGCCAGTTGAATCAACAGCTTGGCAAGGGTGCCGCAACAAAATGTGACCTAAAAAAGGCACGTGTGTTGGATTTAGGGCACAACTTTCTCTGCGCCGACAAACTGAGACCTCGATTCCGCGCGACAACAGTGCGAATCGGTTGGGCGCAGCGCCCTTGGAGATGTGATGAGATTGGTAGCGGCAAATGACGACCAGGCGATGCTGGATCTCGTCGAGCATTTCCTTGGGATCGCAACCCACCACAACATCAACGCCGCCCCGTCAGCAACGGCGGCGACTGTGGTGAACGTGCGGAATGCGCGGGTAAGCGCGACGATCTGCCAACTTTCTCATAGATGCAGAGATACCCGACCCTGAGCGGCCGGAGGGCGAGCAACCGGACGCAGCAATCTCAGGATGTTATGTTGGCCTGAGGGGTGACCAACACCAGCTCACCAACAGAGTTCAGATCAGCCATTTGCCGCAGCCCATCCGTGTGCGCTGCAGTCATGCAATGCAATGCCGTCAGCGTCGAAAAAGCGCATCGCATCTGTACTTGCTGCAAGGGCCACGGTCATACCTTCGGCCAGCTGCATGGTGCCGGGAACCTTGACCAGCAAAGGTGTTTCGTCTGCGGCCTGCGATTCCACATGTACGATCTGCACCTCTCCCAGATGTTCGATCAGCAGGATACGACCGTGCAGGAGCGGTTCTTCTGCCCCCGCAGCCAGATGCAGATCTTCGGGGCGGATGCCAAGATGCACCCGTGTTCCGGCCCGGTGGGCGGCCAGCCGAAGCGGCAGATGCCGCAGCCCCCCGTCTGCCAGACGCAGGGCCAAAGTCTCGCCCGCCTGCTCAATCCGCCCGGGCAGCACATTCATCGCCGGAGAGCCGACAAAGCCCGCCACAAACAGATTGGCGGGGTGGCGGTAAAGGTCGATGGGGCGGCCAACCTGTTCAATCCTGCCGCCGCGCAGGACCACAATACGATCCGCCAGCGTCATGGCCTCCACCTGATCATGGGTGACATAAATCATCGTGGTATCGGGCATGGATTTCTTCAGACGCGCAATTTCGACCCGTGTCGCGGCGCGCAGGGCGGCATCCAGGTTCGACAACGGTTCGTCAAACAAGAACACCTGCGGATCACGCACGATGGCGCGGCCAATCGCAACCCGCTGTCGCTGCCCGCCGGAAAGTTCCCGTGACCAGTGCGCCCTGCCCTGCATCGCGCCAGCTCGTGATCCGCGCGGCCTGAAGTTCCGATAGTGCCCGGCTGAGGGCCTTGATTGAAACCGGACGTTCCACCGCGCGACGCCAAACCACGTAGGTTTCTCCACGGGCAGATCGCCGGGACGCAGCACCGCGTCGCGCAGCTCCCCTGCCCGTTAGGAACGCCCCGAGAGGGCCACACGGGCCTGCTGCGCGCAGCGCCAGCTGCTCTCGCAACACAGGTTGGGGGCCTCAGTCCTGCACCAACATAATATGCAGGTGTGCCAGCGCCGCGCGTGACAAAAAGCGCAACATTTCCCGATGTTTCGGTTCGCGCCGCGTCACCAGAAGGGCATCCGTGGCATTGGCACCAGATCGTTGATGCAGGTGTCGCGGTCAAAACTCATACAGACTGTCTGAACTGGTGCGGCGCTTATAGCAGAAAAAATAGCCATAACCGCCTAGCTTTGAAAGGTCTTTTTATGTCCGGTAAGGTTGCATTATCGAACTTAAAGAAGATACGCGCAGTTCCATGACGGCTGCCGCAGCTAAATCACTCTCGGGGCCGCGCGAGCGCTCTGATCGCGGGAAAGGAGGACGAGAGATGTGTGCTGGATATCCGCGCTCTTGCCCCCCTGCCCTGCCCTACTGCAGGCTGCCGCCTTCTGACCCGAACGCCGCCTGTGGCGACAGCGTGGACCGCACCGACGACCGGCACCTGAAGAAAGCGCCGGGCCTGAACCAGCGCGATATCTTCGAAGCAGGCCATCACATAGGCATCATGATCAGCATTGGCCGCCAGCAGATCCAGCGCCAGCGGCTCGGCGATGCGCCTGTCGGCAAGGGTCTGGATAGCGGCCGTCATCGAGATGGTGACATTTAGCAAAAGCACCACCACCAGCACGATCACTACCATGCCGCTGGTGCGCCGCCAGGTATGCGCAACTGGCCGCAAGGGTCCAGCTGAGCTTCCCGCCAAGCGCCACGAAGCCCATCGGGATCATCACCCGATGGCCGGCGAGACCTTGGAGCTGGGAAGGGTTCTGAATCGAGACCCTGATCGCCGCCGCGCCAATGGGGACCGAGCCGTTCTTCTACCGGACTGCGACCGGGGCTAAGCTTGACCTTGTTCTGCGGCTTTCCGGGGGTGAGATCTGGGCGATCGGAATCAAGCGCACCACTGCACCCAAGGTGTCGCGTGGTTTCACCTGGCAGTCGAGGACATCAGAAGATGGCAGTCTATGCCGATGACCGGGAGGTTCCGACGGGCGATGGTTTGCGCGCGATGCCTCTGCCTGCCGCCGTGGGCCAGTTGCGCAATCTGTAGGGCTTGATGTCAGCTCTTGGCCCGTCCCGACGCTGCGCCCGTTTGTGTCGAGCTGGGCGTTAACTCACCCCGTCCCCAGCAGTCAGGATGACCGTGCTTGCCCTCGCCGCCTGTGGGCATCATCGCGGCCAAGGCCGCTCATTGGCGGGGAATCGGCTGCGGAACTGTTGCAAACTATCCAGCACCTCACGGGTGCGCGGCGCGCACCGAACCCGCAGAACACCATTGTTACGGATCAAGTCGGTCCTATCACCTTCCGCCAGACCAAGCTCCCTGACGAGCCTTACCGGCAGGCGGGACGCCAGGGGGTTGCCCCGTTTCATGACTTTGATCCTGACCTTCCGCGACCGCCAGCGCTGTGAAGACGACCTCCCCCTAATGCCAGCTAGCTTGACCAACTACATCCATCTTCCTTGTGCTTGCTACACGCCAAGACACAAAATGTGGAAAAGGCTTGCGCGAATCTGGTTGCTCAGGCAATAGTCTCGAAAAATACCGCGTGGTCACATAAAAACCGCGCCCACGGATCGAGGCAGAGATGAGCGAAGCTGAGCAGGACCTAGACATTGCCATCGGGCATTACGCAGAGCTTCTCGCGTCCAACCTTCACGCGCAACGTGCCGCCCACTTCCCTCCCGACGCCAAGAAAGTCATGCGCAGCCTGACCAGCGGTGAAGCGGCCGAGTTGCTTGGTGTCGATCATACCTACCTTCGCAAGCTTCATCGAGAAGGAAAGATTGCTGACGTCGAGACGACGGCGGGAAGTCACCGTCGGTATACGCTGGATGATGTCTGGGAAATCCGCCACGCACTTGAGGCAAACGCGAAGAAGCCTGGAACCTACGTGCCGGGCCGTCGTGCCGGTGACGAGCTTCACATCATCTCTGTCGTGAACTTTAAAGGTGGTTCGGGTAAGACGACGACATCGGCTCACCTTGCGCAGCGCCTTGCGCTCAAGGGGTACCGGGTGCTCGCGATTGATCTCGACCCTCAGGCCTCCCTTTCCGCGCTGCATGGCATTCAACCTGAACTGGACCTGATGGAGGGTGGAACCCTTTATGACGCAGTGCGCTATGACGAGCCGGTCCCGATTTTGGACGTGATCCGCAAGACCTACATCCGCGGACTTGACCTGATTCCCGGCAACCTCGAACTGATGGAGTTCGAGCATGAAACGCCGGCAGCCATCCAGCGCGGTGGCGCACGCGCCTTCTTTGCCCGTGTGCGAGACGCGCTCGACAGCGTCGAAGCGGATTATGACGTCGTCGTCATCGACTGCCCGCCGCAGCTTGGCTTCCTGACCATGTCCGCCCTGTCAGCATCCTCTGGGGTGCTTGTAACCGTTCACCCGCAAATGCTTGATCTGATGTCCATGTCGCAATTCCTGCGCATGACCGCTGATCTGCTTGGCGTCATCCGGGACGCCGGCGCAAACCTTCGCTTCGACTGGCTGCGTTTCCTGCCCACCCGATACAAGGTGGGTGACGCCCCGCAAACCGAAGTGATTGCCTTCATCCGGGGTCTTTTCGGCAGGTCTGTCCTGACCAACCACATGGTCGAATCGACTGCGATTTCGGATGCGGGACTCACAAAGCAGACCCTCTACGAAGCCGAAAAGAAAGACTTCACGCGCCAGACCTTTGATCGCGCCATTGATTCCATGAACGCGGTGAACGACGAGATCGCTGCGATCATTCAGAACACGTGGGCCAAGAATGGGGGCCGCAATGGCAAGAAAACCTAAACTGGGTCTGCCCTTGCAGACCCTGCGCAATGCTCCTGACGCTCTTGAAGGGCGGAGGCTTCGCGGTGGCGTTTTCGAAATTGACCCCGGTCATATCGAAACTGCAGGTCGGCTCGAAGACCGGCTGCAGATCGAGATCGAGGGCCTCAAGACGTCGATTGCCAAAAATGGACAGCGGGTACCTATCCTCGTCCGTCCGCTTGAGGGTGATCGCTACAGCCTGATCTATGGCCGCCGCAGACTCGAAGCTTGCAGAGAGCTTGGAGTCAAAGTCCGCGCCATCGTCACAGAGGTGGAGGGTGATCAGGCGCTGCGCGATCAGCTTTTGGAGAACCAGGAGCGGCGGGATCTGAGCTTCATCGAGCGTGCGCTCGTTGCCGCAGCGTTGCTCGATGGTGATCATCTGAGTTCATCCGAGCGCACGAACAAGGGTGTTGCCGAAGTTCTCAATCTGACCGAGGCGGGAGTTTCGCAGCTGTTGAGCGTGGTACGTACCGTTGGGGAGAACTTGGTCTTTGCCATCGGTGCCGCGCCAGGCATCGGCCGGCCCCGATGGGAAGAACTCAAAAAGCTGCTTGGGGCTACGGATGCTGATCGCGACAAGCTTGCAGCCTTGGCCGGTGAGGCCAAGACCACCCACCAAGGTGGCATTGACGAGAAATCCGATCAGGCATTTTTGTCCGTCCTCTCCGCCGCTGGAAAGCCTGAACACTCCATATCGTCGTCCCGCCCGCCCGCGCGGTCGGGCACGGTCATTCCGGGGGTCGGTGCCGCAACTGTCACGACCGGACGCCGTGGCAAGCAACTCAAACTCGAGTTGAAGGCCGAGGACAGCGATTTTGTCAGCTGGCTGGAGGGCAACGCCTCACAGCTGATTGCCGAGCTTCACGAGCGCTGGAAGCGTTCGGAAGACTGAGGAAGAGCAACAACCAAAAAGGAGGCACGAGACAGGCAGAAAAGAAAAAGGCCCCGAGAAGCAAGCTTCACGAGACCTTTCTTGGGTTTCGCATGGGATCAGCCCGCTACAAAACTTCAGTTTTCGCATCTCTGAATGTAGCGATCTGGCCCCTTTCCCGCAAGCGCAAAGCGATTCGCGGACCAGGGAAATTTTGCCTTCGTGAATGACATCATGGAGTACACACCGATTTCGCCGTTTATGCGGCCGATATCGCACGCGCATCTGCGTGTGATCGAGCGGCCCGATGCATCTGTCCCGGGCAAGCCCGTCAACAAGTGGCAACTTCTTCGCGAACTGTCCAAAGCGCAGGCCGCCTTTGCGGTCTCTGAACGCGATCTGACCGTCCTTCAGGGTCTTATCAGCTTCTTTCCGGACGATGCGCTTGGCGGGAACACCGAAATGGTCGTCTTCCCCTCCAACAAGGCGATCTGCGAACGGCTGAATGGCATGCCCTGCTCGACGATGCGCCGTCACCTCGCCCGGTTGGTAGAGGCCGGCTTGCTCGTGCGGCGCGATAGCCCCAACGGGAAGCGGTATGTACGCAAGCGTGGTGAAGATCGCGTGGCCTTCGGCTTCGATCTCTCCCCGCTTTATTGCCGGGCAGAGGAGATTGCACGGGCCGCAGAGGCCGTGCGTGAGGCCGAGGACCGTGTGCGGCGGCTCAGAGAGGTGGTGAGCCTGATGCGCCGCGACTTGGCCGCCCTGGCGGAGTTCGGCGAGGAAATACAGCCCGGTCTTGGCTTATGGGACCAGCTCCGTGACAGGGCCGCTCTCACTGCCCGGGCGCTTCGGCGCAAGCTTTCGCTTGAGGATCTATCGGCGTATAGCACTGAACTTGTGTCTCTTCTCGATCAGGCGCGCAACGTTATTGATGGCCCTGAAACAGAAGAAATGGTCACCAATGATGCCCGTTATGAGCGTCATCATCATAATTCAAATAAAGACTCTATAGATTTTGAACCGGCCTTAGAACAAGGCAGGACGGTAGCCGGTGCACCTGAGCCTGATATGGCCGAGGCTGACCTTGAAGATATTGATACCAGAGGGATACCAAAGATCCCGCTCCATCTGGTGATCGCGGGGTGTCCGTCGCTCAAAACCTTCTATCAGGGCGATGTCCGACATTGGCATCATCTTTTTGACGCGGCATGTCATGTGCGGCCAGCCATGGGGATCAGTGCATCCGCCTGGGAAGAAGCGCAGCGTTTCATGGGGCCGGAACAGGCATCGATCGTCATCGTGGCGATGCTGGAACGCTTTGCCGACATCAGATCGCCCGGCGGGTACCTCCGTGCGCTGACATCAAAAGCTGCTGCGGGTGAGTTTTCCTGCGGGCCGATGGTTATGGCGCTAATCGGCAGGCGAAGTGCGGCTTAACAGCTGTTAAGTTTGTCCCCGCCCTTCCTGTTGAAGTGACTTAACAGCTGTTAAGTTGAGTTTTGACAGCTGGGCGGTATCTCCAAGGGAAAGGGCTGAAGGGTGAAGAGTGACGTGGAATGAGATATGGCGAGTGGCTTCCGGCATCCGTCGTGGAGAAGATCTGATGGTCAAAGCGGCCCAGAAAGTCACCCTGTGCCTGTCCAGCCCTTTGGATAAGCTCATGCTAAGCCAGTCCAACGTGCGGCGTGGACTGCCGCTGCGTCTGAACGTCCGGCCTGTGCTTGATGCTGATGGCGTACAGACCAGCATGTCCGAAATCCCTGCTGTCGCTGCTGGTGATGCAAAAGCGACTGGCGAAGGCCGCGCCGATCCCCTGCGTTGCGCGGGTTGCGGCACCGGAAGGTCTCGCCGGGGACGACTCGATGGCGGAAAACATGCAGCGTGCCGCTCTGCATCCGCTCGACCAGTGTCGCGTTTTCGCAGCCTTGCGCGAAAAGGGTCAGGGCAAGGAAGCGATTGCAGCGGCCTTCTTCGTCACGCTGCTGATGGCCACGCAACGCCTGAAGCTTGCCTCGGTGGTCCCTGCCCTGCTCGCCCAGCTCATCATCGGGAAGCTTCAGGCGTAAGCCGGAGCGCTCGTCGCCGAAGGCTGGAAGTGTGTCGAGGTCGCGACAGACATGCCCTGAGGCTACAGCCACGTCTGCGACGTCTCGCCGGTGATGCCGCGCCGATGACCGATTAGGAAACTGCGGCCCATGCGGCGCTGCTCACCGAATATCGCGCGGTGGAGGAGAAACACCCCGAAGAGATCGACGCATGGCTCGCTGATCCTGAAATGGCGATGGAGGCATTTGAGGCGCGGCCATTGATCTTTAATCCGGCCGACGTGCACGCGTTCTTCACGCTTGATCGGGGGGCAGGTTGGCGGTCTATCGTGACTACGTCCGGCAGCTCTGGATCGCACGGGAAGGCTGTCGCAACGCGCGGCTCGAAATCGTCGGCGGTGAGGACAACGATAGGGCAGGGGGCGCGGACCTGGCCGCCTGACCCCGGACAATGCGTGAGGGCCTCTCATTGATCCCAACCTCTTCCCGCGATTTCGCGGGGAGCCAGAGGAACCATCCCCCGCGCGCCATCCCTTTCTTGCCCGGTATTCCGAGCTCAAAATCAACCCTCGAGGGGTCGAACCAGACGCCCATATGTTGTTGCCAAAGTGGACATTCGAATATCAGCGCATGCTGTGAAAACGCTCATGATTGCGCTTGTGATCCGCCTGGTGTGCCCGTGCGGTGCGCTGGGTGTGCAGTCCCGGCATCTGGTAAATCGGGTTTAGGGTGAATCGGTCTGGCTCGGATGTCCGCATTTTGCTGATGTATTCGCAGGGCATGAGGCCGTTCAGCGTCTTGAGCCATTGGGCGAAGTTATGGGCCGCCAAGAAGTCTGCGAGGTCTGTCGAGACGGATACGAGACCTTTGCTGATGTGGCCACCCGCGTGCCCCGATACATCAAGCAGGTCTACAACGCCAAGTGAACACACTCCGGCCGCGGATACTGATCCCCCGAGGAATTCGAAATCCAATTCGCCCGCAAGGCGGCTTAGGTCCGATGCCCCCAGTGGCCCGGCAGGTGGGGTTTACTCCACTGCTTTCGTGCCACGATCGATGCAGCCGAACGGTGCACGCGCCAGGAGCCCCCGCACCTGTGCTCGGGCCTCATCGAAATCCAGAAACCCGGTGCGCGTCATGTCCGCACCTGACCACGGTCAGCCATGACCTACCTTCGACAGAAAGGTCCGCAAACGGTCTGACTTTGGTGCCCCCAGAACCTGATCCGGCGGACCGTTTTCCACAACGACACCACCATCCAGGAACACGACACGATTTGCCACGTTGCGCGCAAAGCTCATCTCATGCGTCACGACGATCATCGTTGTGCCGTCGCGGGCAAGCGACTGCATGACGTCCAGCACCTCGCCGACAAGTTCCGGGTCCAGCGCCGATGTCGGTTCGTCGAACAGCATGACCTTGGGGTCCAGGGCCAGCGCGCGGGCGATGGCCACGCGTTGGGACTGGCCACCCGAGATCTGCCGCGGATACAGGTCAAGCCGGTGGGCAAGCCCCACCCGGTCCAGCAGCGAGGCGGCGAGATCCCGCGCGTCTTTCTTGTTGAGGATGCCATTGTACAGCGGCCCGGACATCACGTTTTCCAGCACTGTCATGTGTGGAAACAGATTGAAGCTCTGGAACACCATGCCCGTCGCTGCCCGAAACGCCGCCCGCTGAGCCTCTCGGATGCGCGCACTGCCGTCGAATTCAAGGTGGCGGCCGGCAACTTCCAGCCTGCCCAAGGTCGGCTCTTCCAGCAGGTTCAGGCAGCGCAGCAAGGTGGATTTTCCGCAGCCCGACGGGCCGATGAGCACGGCTACATCGCCGGCTGCTACGTCCAGATCAATGCCCCGCAGCACCTCCAGCGTGCCGAAATTCTTGCGCAGGTTCTTTATCTTTATCATGGCAACCCCCGTCAGTGTTTGATTTCAAAGCGGTTCGCCAGCAGCGTTACCGGCGTCAGGATCGCAAGATAGAGCAGCGCGGCAAAGGTATACACTTCCAGCGGGCGATAGGTGGACATGGTCAGACCCCCTGCCGCATACATGATGTCTGGCACCGCTACGACCGACAGAAGCGAAGTGTTCTTCAGCTGAAGGATCATCTGACTGACGATCGGCGGGATCATCCGGCGCGTCGCCTGCGGCAGGATGATGTAGCGCATCTTGGTGAAGTAACCAAAACCAAGGACCGTGGACGCCTCCCACTGCCCCTTTTCGATAGATATCACGCCAGCGCGGAAGATTTCGGCCGCGAAAGCCGCCATATACAGCGTCAGCCCGAGTCCCGCCGCGAACCAGTCCGGCAAGGTATATCCGGTCACCATTGGCAGCGCATAGAAGAACCACACGATCTGCACCAGAAGCGGCGTGCAGCGGAAGATGTGGATGTACAGGCTCCTGAAGCTGGGCGCAGGCGGTCGTGATGCGCGCCATCGCTTCGGTCAGTTCCGCCTCGGATGTTGCATAGGAGATGCGGAAAAAGGGCGACAGGCCAAAGGCTGACCCCGGCACCACCGCGACATTTGCCGCTTCTAGCAGCCAGGCGCAAAAGTCGCGGTCATCCTGCAACACCTTGCCATGCGGGGTGACACGGCCGAGCATGCCTTCGCAGCTTGCATAGGTATAAAAGGCACCCTCGGGGCGACGGCAGGTGAGGCCGTCGATCCGGTTCAGCGCATCGACCACCAGATCGCGTCGGCGGGAAAAACTGGCGCGCCGGTCCTTCAGAAACCCCTGCGGGCCATCCAAGGCTGCGATGGCTGCCGCCTGTGTCACCGAACAGGGGCAGGATGTGGACTGGCTTTGCACCACGGCCATTCCGGCGATCAGCTCTGCCGGACCGCCCGCATATCCCAGCCGCCAGCCGGTCATCGCATAGGCCTTGCTGACGCCGTTGATCGTGAGGCAGCGATTCTTCAGCGACGGGTCCAGCGCCAGCGGGGTCACGAAGCGGAAATCGTCGTAAAGGATATGCTCATACATGTCATCGACCATCAGCCAGACATGCGGATGACGGTGCAAAACCTCCAGCAGCGGGCGGTAATGCTCTTCGCCGTAAGCCGCCCCGGTCGGGTTCGAAGGTGAGTTGAGCAGAAGCCATTTGGTGCGGGGCGTGATTGCAGCCTCCAGCGCCGCAGCCGACACGCGAAAGCCAGCCTCGCCGGGGCAGGGAACGGCCACGGGCACACCGCCCGCAATCTGCACGATGTCGAAATAGCTGGTCCAGCAGGGCGTCGGGATGATCACTTCATCACCGTCGTTCAGGCTGGCCATCATCGCGTTGTAAAGCATCTGCTTGGCCCCGGCCCCGGCGGTCACCTCGTTCTGGGCAAAGCTCAGGCCATTTTCGCGGGCGAACTTGTCACGGATTGCCCGCTTCATTTCGGGGGAGCCGTCAAGGTTGGTGTATTTCGTCTCCCCCCGGCGGATCGCGGCAATCGCCGCGTCCTTGATGTGGTCCGGCGTATCGAAGTCGGGCTCACCCGTGCCAAGGATGATGACGGGGTGCCCCTCGCGCTTCAGCGCGGAGGCGCGGGCGGTGATCGCCAGGATCTCGGACACGCCGAGACCTGCAATCCGGCCTGCAGGCTGGAAAGTGCTGGTCATGCCACTTTCTCAGATGTCAAAGACCACGCCCTGCGCCAGTGGCAGTGCGCGGGAGTAGTTGATGGTGTTGGTGGCGCGGCGCATGTAGCCTTTCCACGCGTCAGAGCCGCTTTCACGCCCGCCGCCGGTTTCCTTTTCGCCGCCGAAGGCCCCGCCGATTTCGGCGCCCGAGGTGCCGATGTTCACATTGGCAATGCCGCAATCAGACCCGGAAGCCGACAGGAACAGCTCGCTTTCGCGCAAATCGGTGGTGAAGATCGATGAGGACAGGCCCGCGCCGACGGCATTGTGATCCTCGATCACCGCAGGCAGATCGGTGAAGCGCATGACATAGAGGATCGGCGCAAAGGTTTCTTCAAACACCGGCCCGGTCTGCGACGGCATCTCGACGAGTGCGGGCTTTACGTAAAATGCCGTCTCCGGCCCCGCATCGGCCACGCGCGCGCCACCGTGAACGGTGCCGCCCGCAGCCTTTGCCGCGACCAGTGCCGACTGCATCGCGTCAAACGCGGGTTTGTCGACCAGCGGCCCCACCAGTGCCTGCGTCGTCAGCGGGTTGCCGACCGACACCGACCCGTAGGCCTTGATCAGCCGGGGCACCAGCGCATCATAAACGCTGTCATGCACGAACAGCCGCCGCATCGTGGTGCAGCGCTGCCCGGCGGTGCCCATCGCGCCAAAGGCAATCGCCCGCAGCGCCATGTCCAGATCGGCTGACGGGCAGACGATCCCGGCATTGTTGCCGCCCAGTTCCAGGATCGAGCGGCCAAAGCGCGCCGCGACCTTCGGGCCGACCTGCCGCCCCATGCGGGTAGAGCCGGTCGCCGACACCAGCGCCACGCGCGGATCGTCCACCAGCGCCTCGCCCGTCTCACGCCCGCCGATGATCACCTGCGACAGATGCGCGGGCGCATCGCCAAAGCGGGCCAGAGCGCGGTCAAGGATCGCCTGCGAGGCGAGCGCGGTCAGCGGCGTTTTCTCCGACGGTTTCCACACCACCGGGTTGCCGCAGACCAGTGCCAGCGCGGTGTTCCATGACCAGACAGCAACCGGGAAGTTGAACGCCGAGATCACGCCGACCACCCCCAACGGATGCCAGGTTTCCATCATGCGGTGGCCGGGACGTTCGGTTGCTATCGTCAGACCATACAGCTGGCGCGACAGGCCGACGGCGAAATCGCAGATGTCGATCATCTCCTGCAC
>NZ_JAUSNR010000054.1 GCF_030656345.1 Pseudotabrizicola sp.
CGGGGCAGGGGCCACCTACTTCGCGGGCGAATTCGACCGGCTGATCACCGAGTTCAGCCAATACCTGAACGCGATCGGCAACAACCTGAACTGGATGACCGGCGCGATCCTGGGCGGGATCGGCCTTGTCATGTTGAGCCTACTCGGCTTCATGACTGGCATCGTCCTGATCTTTGCCAAGATGATGCTGACACTCATGCTCGGCCTCGCGCCCATCATGATTGCGCTGTCGCTCTTCGATGCGACCAAGGATTTCTTCCACAGATGGGTCTCGACGACGATCAGCTACGCCTTCTACCCCATCGTCATCGCCGCCATGTTCTCGACCGTCGTCGGCATGGCGAATTCGCTGCTGGCGCAACTGGGCGATCCGAACTCGGCCACCAACATCGGCTCGCTGGTGCCGTTCTTCGTGATGGTGTTCCTCGCGAAGGGCTTTGTTGCGGCAACGCCCCTGATCGTGCGTGGGATCTCGGGAAACCTGATGGTGGCAGCTGCACCTGCAATCGTCAGTGGGTCTGCTGGGGTGCTCCGGGGCTTAGTAAACACCTCAGGTGTCCAGGGCAGGGCGCGGATCGGGGCGCTGACGACAGGTGAGGCGATCGGTCGGGGGGCGGTGCAAGCGCCTGCTGCAGTGCGAAGCGCAGCGGCGACCGCGAGCGCGCAGGTCGTCAGGATGGCTGAGAGGGCGAAGCGGTTGGGAAGCTGATGGGCTGCACCCTCTATGAAGGCAATTCAATTAAGTGCTACCATTCCTCGAGGCGCGGATAGATCAAGAGGATACCTTTGAATAATGCTGTAGTGAAACCACTTACCAAGTGTCGATCTGATGGCACGCCCTACACGCGTCGTCCTGAGGTTGAAAAAGCACTTGCGATACTGATTACACGGCCACGCAAGGATATCATTGCAGCCCTGAAGGTTCGTGACACAACGTCACCACTTTACATTAAGTCTGAGTGCATCGTGTATCTTATACGAAACATGCGTAACGACAACGACGTTGGCTATTTCAACGAACTCTACCGTGAGCTAATGCGTCGGCTTGCCTCAGCGTTACCGTTCATATCGGGTGAACAAGCAGACCGATCGGAAAATGTTCATGCCGCAGGCGGGCGAGAGCGAGTGAGAGACCTTTTTGTCGCCAAGCTCATGGAAGACCGAAGTGATGCTGGGTCGGCCCTCGACTATTTCGAAATAATGTTTGCCAGCGCCATCGCAGCTCTCCGCAGGACTTCTATGCATAGGGCGAAGAAGCACGCCTGGCGCACCCTTCCAATCGAAGACGAAGAGAACTCGAATGAGCCTTCTCTGGCAGTAGAGCGCGCTGTCGGCAGTCTTGATCTTAGGGAAGAGCTGCTTTCCGACGACCCGTTTTACCGGTCGCGCATCGCTGCCGCGATTATCGCCTTACCAGACAAGAACCGAAGAGTCATCGAGTTGATAATGAGAGAAATACCGATCGATTCGTCTGATGATAGCGTTATGACCATTCGAAAGGTGATCGGCGTTAAATCTGAGAAAACAGTTCGGAACCGGCGCGACGAAGCATATCAAATGATACGCAAGGCTCTGTCAAATGGAGACGGACATGACTGACAGCCATGACGACATCGTCGAAGAAATCCTTCTCGCGTTTTCAGTCGAGCATTTGCAAGACAATGCAACCCTTGAACGATTCCTCCGACAGTATCCTCATCTTGCTGATCAGCTTATAGAACTTTCCCTTGATCTTAGGCTGCAGCGAGCAACAGAAAAAGTGACAGCGCCAACCGATGAGGATTGGGTTGAAGCATCGCTTTTAGAATTTCACGCGATATTACCCGTTCACACTTCGGCTGAAGTGAAAGATCCGTTCACCAACCTGTCTTCGCAGGAACTGGTAGCGCTACGTCGTGAACTTGATGTACCGAGCGGTGTAATTCAGGGATTTAGCTCTCGGCTTGTGGACGTTGCTAGCGTACCTGCATCATTTGTTGACGCTCTTGCGATCGGCCTCCGATCCACTGCGGACGACCTACGTCGCTTCATGGCAGCACCGCCTCGACGTGCACCTAGCATCAGCTACAAAGCTGACAATAATCCGTCTGCTGAGACAGAAAAGATTACGTTTGAAGATCTCCTTATGCAGTGCAAGGTTCCGGATGAGCGACGACGTCAACTTCTGGCCTCGCGGGATTGACTCATGGACGCCGTAGAACTAGCCCGGCAGCGTGCAGCAGCACTTCACGATGAAGTGGTCTCAAAGGGCGCTGACCCTTGGGATCCCGAGGCGCTAGTTAAAGCCGCGGCGTCCAGTCTGGAATTAGACATAGAGATCGTCGAGCCAGGCAGCGCGATTCTGGAAGGCGGTCGGGCACAGTTCGATCCCATAAATCGTGCCATCAGACACGAGGACTCGGGAACGATTTTTTTCAAGGCCTTCCTCGTAGGCCACGAACTCGGTCACGCCACGCTCGGCGACGACCGGGTTCAGCATGTCGCCCTCGACGTTGATCCCACTCGATCGCCAGAAGCATCGCCAGTTGGTGAGGACCGGGTTGTTGACTACAGTCGACGGCAGCGCCGGGAGGTCCAGATGGACCTCTTCGGTCGCGAATTCTTATTGCCGCGCAAATGGGCTCGCGCACTACACCTTGAGGGCATGACGGCGTCAGAAATTGCGACGAAGTTGGGTGCACCCTTTGACGTTGTCGCGTTGCAGCTTCTTGACGCGCTGCTGCTTCCAGCGGTCGAACCGGAAGCAGAGGACACCGAGGTAAGACCTCCAAAAGCGCTGAACGCCGATCAGTGCAAAGCCGCAATGCATCGTGGGTCTCCGTATCTTTTGGAGGCCGGACCGGGAACGGGAAAGACACAGACTCTCGTCGGGCGGGTTTCTGGCCTCGTCGATGAAGGAGTCGATCCCCGATCAATTCTTGTGCTGACCTTCTCCAATAAAGCTGCAGGAGAACTATCTGAACGCATCGCTGGACTAAGGCCAAAGGCTGCGTCAGCGATGTGGGTTGGGACATTCCACGCCTTCGGTCTTGATTTGGTGCGCAGATACCACAAGCAGCTGGGTTTCCCTAGAGAACCCCGCATGATGGATCGCAGCGAGGCGATCGAGATCATGGAGCGCGAATACCTTGCTCTCAACCTCACCCATCATCGGGAGTTCATGAATCCCGACCGCCCCCTCAAGGAAATGCTCACCGCGATATCCCGGGCGAAGGACGAAGTTGCGGACGCTGACCGCTACGCCGCGCTGGCGCAAGAGATGCTGGACAGGGCCGCCGACCCCGAGGCCCGCCTTGCCGCTGAGCGATGCGCTGAAGTCGCTCTTGTCTTTAAGAAGTACGAGGAGTTGAAGCTCGCGGCATGCGCGGTGGACTTCGGAGATCTAGTGTCTCTCCCCGTAAAGCTCCTCGATTCAGATTCTGAGGCCGTATCAATTCTACGGGCTACCTATAGCCATGTCCTCGTTGATGAGTACCAAGACGTAAACCGCAGTAGCGTGAGGCTGCTCCAGCGACTAACGGATGGTGGAAAGAACCTTTGGGCCGTTGGTGACGCGCGGCAGGCCATCTACAGGTTCCGCGGTGCGTCCTCATTCAACATGTCGCGATTCAAGACAGAGGACTTTCCTAGTGGCACCGGAGATCGACTACGCCTCAACTATCGCTCAACACCCGAGATCGTTGGAGCGTTTTCGAATTTCGGTGCGGGCATGCAGGCTGGTACCGGCGATGCGTCCCTAAAAGCATATCGACAGCCCAGCGGTGTCCCACCGGAGCACGTCACCTTTGGTGACAACGACGACGAGGCGAACGCACTCGCAGACGAAATTCTGCGCCATCTTCATAACTTCGACTTCCGCGACCAAGCTGTGCTCTGCCCTGGCAATGACAGGCTCAACCGCATGGGTCGCGAACTGGAGCGACGAGGGATTCCGGTCCTGTACCTCGGCAATCTCTTCGAACGACCCGAGGTCAAGGATCTTTTATCCGTTCTTTCGTTGCTCGTCGACAGGCGGGCCATGGGATTGGTGCGTAAGGCCTCGCTCCAGGGATTGTCGACCGGGCTAAGTCTGGCGGGTGCGGCATCGGTGGTCGGGCACCTTCGACAAACGGAAGCTGGACCGCTAGCCTGGGCTGGTGCATCGCCCTCGCGGCCAACTCTGGACGCCGCTGACACTGACGCCATATGCCGGTTGGTTAGCATGCTGGACGGATTTGATACCAATGCGCATCCTTGGTCCGTTCTGGCGCACGTCATGCTGGATCGAACACGAACGGCGGCGCTGATTGCATCGACGGAGGATATCTCGAGTCGTGCCATGGGCGTGGCGATCTGGCAGCTGATGGGCTTCCTGCGCGCTCAACGTTCAGGGCCAGGTCTGCCGATCCAGCGCACGCTCGACGCGATCAGGCGGCTTATCCAACTCGCCGATGAACGGGACCTTCGGCAGATTCCGCTGGCAGCTCAGGGCATCAACGCAGTCCGGCTGATGACCATTCACGGCAGTAAGGGACTTGAGTTCCCCGTGGTGCACATCATGGGTCTGAATAAAGGGAGCATGCCCAGCACTGCACGTAAGCCGGCCTGTCCAGTTCCCGATGGCATGATCGCTGGCGGAGAAGGCGGAACGATTGCTCTGGCTGCTGCGGATCACGCTCTCGAGCAAGAATGCCTTTTGTATGTCGCCGCCTCTCGTGCCCGAGACCGCCTACAACTTTACTCAGCGACCCGAATGGCGAATGGCAATCGGCGCAATCCCTCGGATTTCATCGCCCGGCTAGGCGTGACGGCTGCCCGCGCGGCGGCGCCGCGCATGGACCGGGAACCGGACCCAGAGGAAGGGCCGCTCCCGATCGCCCTTGGGCCTGCAATCAAGATCACGACGGCGCAATTGGATCTGTATGATCGTTGTCCACGGCGTTTCCTTTACACTCATGTCCTTGGCGTCGGAGGTCGACGCACGGCAACAACTATGACGACAATGCACGATCTCGTGCGCACCATAGTGACGGAGATCGCTGCCACTGATCCCTCCGATATGTCACTTGGTGATGTGGAAGAGCTGCTGGCGCAGAGATGGACTGAAGGGCCACTCGCTGGGGATGAGTATCGACTGCACCGCGAACTTGCGGCCTTGCTTGTTCAGCGGTTCGTAGCGATGCGAGCAGGCACAAGCCGCTCGATATCGCCGTCTCTCCGAATAGGCATCGGAACGACCACAGTCACGGCTAATGCAGACGATGTCATTATGACACCAAGAGGGCAGCATATCGTGCGAATGGTTCGGACGGGTCACCAGTCCTCCAAGACCGGACAAGCCCTCGCCGACGCAGCTTTCCAGATGGCGGCCGTCAACTCACTTCCCGGCAGCACAGTCGAGACCGTCCACCTCGGCGACGACGATCACACTACAAAGGTCGAGTTCGATCACAGGGCTCTCGGCAAGAGGATGGAAAAGCTTGCCGAAGTCTTGGCAGCTATTGAGGGCGGAAACTTCACACCAGTGCGATCCGACCGCACATGTCCCTTCTGCCCCGCCTTCTTTACTTGCGGTCCAGTGCCCGACGGCAGCCTTCAAAAAAATCTTTAACAAAACATTACCGGTTGGACGATGCTGGTGAGATTGACCCTGTGAGCGCTGAAAGCCACAGGAGATGAATATGACCGCAAAGCTGACCTTCCATCCCCTCGGGAATGCCGACTGCACCAGGATCGATTTCGCCGACGGCAAGAAAATGCTGGTCGACTATGCCGACATGCGGAACGAAAACGACCTCCACGACAAACGGATTGACCTTCCTACCGAACTGAAGGCCGACCTCCGGGCCGCTGACCGGGACAACTATGACGTCGTCTGCTTTACGCATCTGGACGACGATCACTGCTGCGGGACAGGAGATTTTTTCTGGCTCGACCATGCCGCGAAATACCAAGGCGAGGGCCGCATCAAGATCAAGGAACTGTGGGTGCCGGCTGCCGCTATCCTTGAAGACGGCTGTGACGACAGCGCCCGAATTGTCCGCCAGGAAGCACGGCATCGGCTGCGGCAGGGTTACGGCATCCGCGTCTTTTCCCGCCCGAAAAAGCTGGCCGACTGGCTGGCGAAGCAGGGGCTTTCCCTTGAGTCCCGCACGCACCTGATTACCGATGCCGGCCAATACGTTCCCGGCTTTTCCAAATACGGGTCGGAGCAAGCCGAATTCTTCATTCATAGCCCCTTCGGCTGGCGTCAGAATGAGAATGGGATTGTTGACCGTAACCAGGATAGCATCGTCTTCCAGGTCACTTTCCTTGAGGGCGGTCGAGAGACCTATGCGCTGTTTATGTCTGACATCCACGCCGACTCTATCGATCAGATTGTCTTGACCACAAAGCGTCACGGGCATGAAGACCGCCTGCTGTGGGACATTTTCAAGGTTCCCCACCACTGCTCCTACACGGCGATCGGCTGGACCAAGGGCGAGGACGAAACCCAGCCCACAGAACATGTCGAGTGGCTTTGCGAGAAGCAGGGGCGTGATCGCCATATCATGGTGTCGACCAGCAAGCCGATGCCCCTCAAGGGGACTTCCGAAGACGCCGATGTTCAGCCCCCTCATCGGCAGGCCGGCAACTACTACAAGGCAGTCGCGCGTCGCGCAGACGGCTCGTTCAAGGTTACGATGGAATCGCCCTCGACGGCCAGGCCGAGGCCACTGAGCATTGAGGTGACGAGCCGCGGCGCGCAACTCCTGACCGTCTCGGCTGTGGCCGGCGCGGCCAGCATCATCGCCACGCCAGCGCGGGCAGGCTAAGAATGACAGCGGTTCTCCATCCTTGGTGGTCGGCGTTCGGGAAGCCAGTGGCACCGGATGCGGTGACGCTCGATGCTGCACAGGCAGTCATTGAGTACGTCCTTTCTGGCAGTGCGCCGGCCGTCACTCTAGTTGGAACACGGCAAACCGATGATGGTGCAGTGTCCGCTCTTCACTTCGAAATTGAGGTGGAGCGGCCACAGGACCTAGCTGTTCCTGTCCGCAGCATGGAATCGGTGGCCCTGATCTTCGGGACGAATGGAATGCAGCCGGCGGTTCTGGCACTACGCCCTGACTTCCCCGAAACCATGCACCAGAACTGGACGCCGGACGAGATGCCGCGCGCCCTGTGTGTCGACGACCGGCCTTGGGCGGAAGCGCAGCTCACTTTCACACCCGCTGAATTTATGCGTCGCGTTCAGCTTTGGCTCGCGAAAGCTGCCCGCGGCGAACTTCACGACACAGCGCAACCTTTGGAGCCCCTCTTCTTCCACAACCCCGCAAAGATCATTCTCCCGACGGCTGCTCTGATGCAGACCAATGAGCCCGCCGAATTGGTCGGACATATGCGTAGCGAGCATGCGACGATCATTATCACCGAAATCGTAAAGCACGGCAGCAACAAGAATGATCCGATGTTCGTGGTTATCCCTATGCGCGCAGCCCCCCAAGGCATGCGGCGACTGAAACACGCGCCGCAGACACTCGATGTGCTCGCTCAGCAGTTGCATGCGTGCGGCATTGATCTCGCCGCAGAACTTCGTAAGCGCGTGATAGAATGGGCTGGCGTGGATTCCACTGCCGTCCGGCGTCTTCAGGCACGTATTGCGCTTGTTATCGCTTTTCCGGTCGCTGGTCATGATGGCAGGCAAGCCGATGACCTGCGCGCATTCATCACTCACGATACCGCCGGAGATCTCGGTATCGCCCTCGGTGCCCTTGCCCGAAACGAGAGCAACGTGGGCTCTGGCAGCGGCTATGTTCGGATGGTCGGTATGGACACGGGCGCGATCGTGCCCACCCTCTCTATCGAGCCGGCCGACGTCCATCTGGATTTCGATCGGGCGGCAGGCGCGACGATCAGCGGGCAGACCCAGCCCGACACCCGCCGCTGCGTACTAATCGGCGCAGGGTCGCTGGGGTCGCAGCTAGCCATCAACCTGGCACGTGAGGGCCGGTTCCAGTGGACGATAGTCGACGAGGATCACCTGATGCCGCACAACCTTGCCCGTCACGCCCTGTATCCCATAGATGTTGGTCGCCCCAAGGTCGTCGGGTTGGCGCATCGCATCCATGCCCTGCTTGGCGACCCCGTCACCCTTTTGGAAGCAGACTTTCTCCATCCGCCAATTGAACTCGCAGCGAAGCTGGACGAAGCGATAACCAAGGCGGATGTAATTATTGACGCCTCTGCTTCCGTCGCCGTTTCACGTTGCCTTGCGGATTTGCCGCGCCCTGGGGCGCGCCGCCTGTCGGTTTTCTTCAACCCCGCTGGGACAGCGGTGATCCTTCTGGCGGAAGGGCGCGATTGCGCGCACACCTTGCATGATCTCGAAGCGCAATACCACTCGCTGATCCAGATTAACCCCGCGCTGGCGCATCACCTGCAAGCGGAAAGCGGTGTGCGCTACAGCGGCTCCTGCCGCGCCGCAACCAACCGCATTCCCGCCAGCAGGGCGGCGCAAATGAGCGCTATTGCGTCTCAAGCCATTGTGGATGCACTCTCCGGCGACGACGCAGTTATACGCGTCTGGACCCTCGCCGACGATCACAGCGTCAGCCTGGCGGAAGCGTCGGCACTGCCGGTCCAGAAAATCGCGCTCGGCAGTTGGACTGTAACCTATGACGAGGGCCTTTCCGGGCAGATTGCGGCACTGCGCACAGAACGCCTGCCGCACGAAACCGGCGGCGTGCTGCTTGGTATCACCGACACAAGCCGTCGCTCCGTTCACATCGTCACGGCTCTACCGGCGCCGCGGGACAGCTCTAGTAGCGTCACCGCCTTTGAGCGCGGCGTGTCCGGCCTTGCCGCCGCCGTTAAGGAAGCAACGGAGCGCTCCCTGCATCAGGTCCGCTATGTGGGCGAATGGCATTCCCATCCACGGGGCTCATCGATCCGCCCCAGCTTGACTGATATCCGACAATTGTGCTGGCTGACGGAAGAACTGGAGAGCGAGGGCGTTCCCGCCTTGATCGCGATTGCCGGTGACTACGGTCAGCTCAGCGTGATGCTTGCGGGCAGAGGTCGTCTGACGACCGATGGAAATGCCGTATGAACGATCTCACAGTAGCGCAGGACATTCAGAGCCTGTTCGCGGCCCATTCCGCCGAAGTCGATTTCCTGCAGGCCCGCAAGCTCGATGACACAATTGGTCTTTGCCTCTCGGGCGGTGGCTACCGCGCGATGATCTATCACACGGGCGCACTCATTCGCCTCAACGAGCTCGGTTTCCTACCGCGCCTGGGCGAGGTTGCCAGCGTCTCCGGCGGCTCTATCACCGCCGGCCTACTGGCGCTGCGCTGGCCAGACCTGCACTTTGACGAGAACAACCGCGCGGTCAATTTCGATGAAGTCTTCGTTTTGCCCTTGCTGCGTTTTTCGGGCAAGGGCATCGACATCAAGGCCGCGCTCTACGGCCTCCTGCCGGGCTGCACCGCCGCCGACAGCCTTGTGCGCGCCTATGACCGGCATCTCTTCCATGGGGCGTGCCTGCAGGACATCACCGATTGCCCGCGCTTCACCTTTATGGCTACGAATCTGCAAACCGGCAGCGGCTGGCGCTTCGGAAGGAGCTATGCCGCCGATTACCGCGTGGGAATGATCAGCAGGCCGGTGATTCCGCTGGCGCGCGTTGTCGCGGCCTCATCGGCCTTCCCGCCGATCCTATCGCCGGTGCACATCGACCTGTCGGGCGAGTCCGTCCAGCCCACGGCCGGAGCCGACCTTCACCGGGAGCCGTTCACCATGAACGCTGTTCTTGCCGACGGCGGCATCTATGACAATCTCGGCCTTGAACGAGTCTGGAAGCGGTGCCGGACCATCCTCGTCAGCAATGCTGGCCGCACGATCCCGGAAGTCGGCCGCCCCACCGGGCGTTGGATCGGCCAGATGTTCCGTACCCTCAGTCTGATTCAGCAGCAGGCCGAGCACTCCCGAAGACGAATCCTGTTCGGCATGGCCAATGGGGGGCAACGCCAGGTGGCGTACTGGAGTATCGATGCGGCATCGGCCCACTATGCAGTACCGGACGCTCTGCCGCTCAGCACTGAAGAGGCTGCGGCCGCCGCTGCCCTGCGGACCCGCCTGAACCCTTTCTCCCCTGACGAACGGCGCCTGCTTCTCAGGGCCGGTTACTCAGGCGCCGATGCTTCTTTGCGCGCTCGCGGCCTCGCGCAGAACCAGCCGGCGGCCAGTTTCGACTTCTTATCGTAAGATATTCGATCACGTCCTCCGGTTCTGGTGTTGCGTCGCCGCAGGGCAGCTCCGAGAAATTTGCGGATCGAGGAAAAGGTGACACCAACTTTTTGAGCAACGGCAGGAAAGCAGTATGTCCGAACAGCCTCAAACAACCACGCCATCGAGCCTCTCGGCGTCAGCCAGAAATTACGCGCGAGAAGAGGACGCTCGTGTGATCGGTTCTAATGTCTTGGGGCTTATCCAAATCTTCGGTCAACACATGGATCTCGAAAGGCTAGACGGCGTGACTTTGGCCTACGACTACGCCCAAGCCTTAGAAGAGCTGGACCGTGGTGTGCAAACCAGTTCTGTACTGACGGCCAGCAAAGACTGGGGTGTCGGTGTCGCCATGACGCCAGCCGTCCTGCGAGACGGTGTTCTGAAATCGCATATCCTGTTTAATGCGGCGTTCTTGGAAGGACTTCTCGACGAACCCCAGAGTAGAGCGTGCCAGGAGGCCGTTCACATCATTGCGCATGAGTGTGCGCATGTCGAAATCAATACCGTCAAGGATCGTCAGTTTCCGAATAAGATCCTCCGCTACCGGCCCAAGACCTGGTTTGAGGGGCTTCGCTTAGAAGTTATAGAGGCATCGTGGGACGAATATGCCGCCTGCCGAATTTCAGCCGGCTTCGGAGCAGCTCCGTCAGAAAACTATCAAGGCGTTTTTCTGAAGATTCTTGCAGAGGCCGGACATAATGTGCGGGAAGCCATTCTGAAGTGTCGCCATGACGCAGATTACGACGCGCTTCTGATCGAAGCTCAGCGCAATATTGGAAGCCTAATAAAATACGCTTCGTACGTGCTGGGCACTGCCGATGGTCTAGAGCAGGATACCGAAACAGACTCACCAGAGATATCCGTCGCCCTCAAGGAACATTGGTTTGCCCCATTCTTCGTGCGTCTCCAACATTCCCATAGGGTACTCTGGGAACGCTACGGCAAGTGGGAAAGCCTGAAAGAGTTCGAAGCGATCGCCGACATCTGGCTTGATATGCTCGCTGATCGTGGCATCGACGTTACCCCACAAGTTGACGGTGCGATTTTTGTGAGTATCCCGTTCCGTGCGGATACCGTAAGCATCCGGCGTAGGCCACAGCGAGGTCAACGCGCGCGGTCGCGGTCCATTTCGATGAGCTCTTGCAGGTTTTCAATCCCGAACGGAGTGAAGGCGATGACGCTGTCGTCGCCAGGGCCGTAGACCCAGATCACG
>NZ_JAUSNR010000002.1 GCF_030656345.1 Pseudotabrizicola sp.
AGATGTGGCGCATGATGCTGGAACGGACACCGGCGCAGGGCTATGCTGATGTTTGTGCTGCAATCCGCGATGCGGATTATACCGCTGATCTGGCGCATATCCGGGCAAAAACGCTGGTGATGGTGGGGCGCGACGACGCGACGACCCCGCCGGCGCTGGTGCGCGCGATGGCCGCGCAGATTGCCGGGGCAAAGTTTATCGAGATCGCCGATGCAGGCCACCTGCCGTGCGTCGAGCAGCCCGAGCGGTTTGTGGCGCTGCTGAAGCAGCATCTGGCCTGAAGGGAGGGGGCCGTCAGGCCCCACCCAACCCGACCGTGACCCCGCCGCAGACGAACAGGGTTTGTCCGGTCACGAAACCTGATGCCGGTGCGCAGAAAAAGGCGACCGCGTTGGCGACATCTTCGGGCTGACCCATGCGGCGCAGCGGCACCTTGTCGATGATCTGGCGTGTGAGGGGGGCGTCGGGAGGGTTGTTGGCCCAGAACGCAGCCGTGCCGATGGGCCCGGGGGCCACGCAGTTCACCGTGATGCCACTGGGGGCCAGTTCCAACGCCCATGTCCTTGCCATCGATTGCGCGGCCCCTTTGGTGGCGCTGTACAGCGTGCGATGTTCTTTGCCCAAGGTGACGCGGCTGGTGTTCATCACGATACGCCCGCCACCCGCTGCCTTCATCCCCGGCACAAAGACCTGCGCGCAGATGAGCGAGGCGCGAAGGTTCACATGGAACAACCGGTCGAAATCGTCCAGATCTACACTTTCCAGCGGGCCGGGGGCGACGATGCCCACGTTGTTGACCAGACAGCCCACGCTTTCTGTGGCGACAAGCTCTGCGGTGACCGCGCGGGTGGCATCGGCATCGGACAGGTCGACCTGAATGAAGCGGTCGGGGCTGCCCTCTGGTCTGGCAGTATCGAGCACTACGGTGCGGAAGCCGTCAGCCTGCAGCCGTGCGGTGATGGCCGCACCGATGCCGCCCGCACCGCCGGTGATGACGGCGGTTGGCGTCATCGGTCATCCTCATGGATCGACGAGGGGTGGTGGCACAGAGGGGATACGGTGATGTCCATCCATTGATACAGCGGCAGGCCGGTCAGCACATCGTGCAGATGGGCGTTGTCGCGGCAATCAAACACCGACAGGTTGCTGTAGCTGCCCGCCACGCGCCACAGGTGGCGCCAGATGCCCTGACGTTGCAGATCCTGCGAATAGGCCTTTTCCCGCGCCTTGATCTCTGCCGCCTGCGCGTCGGGCATGTCGGGGGGCAGCAGGACGGTCATGTCTACCTGATACAGCATGTCAGCCCTTTTCCAATGTGTTGCGGCGGTCCAGATAGGCCTGCCGCCAGCGGGTGATGAAGACCCGGTCAAACAGATTGCCCCGATGGAAGGGATCGGCGGCGATGAAAGCCTCGGCCTCGGCGTGGGTTTCCAGAGCGACAAGGTAGAGGCCGCCGCTTGCGGCCTGCCCGTCATCTGATAGTTTGGCCCCGCAGGCCAGCAGCAGGTGGCGGTTCGCCTCCAGATAGTCCAGATGCGCAGGCCGAAGCCGGAGACGCAGGTCGCCGGCTTCGGGTTTGTCGTAGGTTTCAATCATGAATGGCATCTGATCAGGCCCCCATCTGGCCCCAGATCGCCACGGCACTGCCGAAGATCACACCCAGATACAGCAGGATCAGCACCATATAGCCCATGATGTCGCGCAGCTTGAGGCCCGAGATGGCCAGCGCGGGCAGAAGCCAGAACGGTTGCACCATGTTGGTCCACTGATCGCCGATCTGCACGGCAACGGCGGTGGCCGGGATCGGCGCGCCAAGCTGGCGGGCGGCTTCCATCATCACCGGGCCCTGAATGACCCACTGACCCCCGCCCGACGGTACGAAGATGTTGATCAGGCCGGCAGAGATGAAGGACCAGATCGGCAGGGTCTCAGCCGTTGAGATGCCGACGAACCAGCTGGCAAAGGTGACAATCAGGCCGGAACCGGACAGAATACCGAGGATACCGGCGTAAAACGGGTATTGGATGATCACGCCGCCGAGGATTTTCACCCCGTCGGTCAGCGCCGCCAGAAAGCGGTTCGGGGTGACGAACAGCAGGATGCCAAGGAACAGGAACAGCGTGTTGACGAAGTTCAGCGTGATCGCGCCGCCGTTCCACAGGTAAAGTCCGGCATACAGCACACCGAACAGGCCGGTGCCGACGCCGATGATGGAACTGTTGTTCAGCTTTTCGGCCACGCTTTCGCGCGCTGTATCGGGCTCGGTCACGCGGGCCTGTGCGTTGGCGGCAACCTCTTTGATCTGGGCCGGGTCTTTCGGCAACAGCATCGCGTTAAAGAACGGCAGGGTCAGCACGATCAGCGCGCTGGTGATCAGCATGATCGGCGAAAAGATCGTCTCACTCAGCGGGATCAGGCCGATGGTTTCTTCAAGGAAGTGTCCGGGCGTGTTGATCAGCAACGGGACCGATCCGGACAGGCCAATGCCATAGATGGCAAAGCCGGAATAGCCCGCCGCGATGACCAGCGGATAGTGCAACCCCTTGACCTTATGTCCAAGTTTTTGCGCAATCAGCGTGCCGATCACCAGACCGAAGCCCCAGTTCAGCCAGGTCGCGCACCCGGCAATCATGGTGGCGGCGATAATTGCGCCGCGTGGGGTGGTGACGGGGGCAATAAGCTTGTCCATCAGCCAGTTGACCAGCGGGGTGCGCGCCAGAATGTAACCCGCCAGCAGGATGATGGTCATCTGCATGGTAAAGGCCAGCAGGCTCCAGAAACTGTCGCCCCAGTATTGGGTGACCTCCATAAAGCCGGTGCCCTGGCTGAGCATTGCGAAGACAACGGTCAGTGCGGTCAGGATAATGGCCACGACCAGCGGGTCGGGCATATAGCGGCTCATAATCCGCATGAAGAAATTGGCAATCGTGTTCATATGTTCTCCTCCCAAGGCTTTCCCGAGCCTTATATAGTTTGCTTATCAAAGTTTCTGAGTTATATTGTCAACGCATAAATTGTGTGGATGTGCGGTTCTTGGCGTTGTGAGGCAGCATCACGGACTGACGTGGCGGAGGAGTCGCGGGCTGCGCTGAGGCAAAACGGGTGGAGATGAAATGAATCGGTGGAAGAACAGTCCAGAAGGGTCAAACTGGGGCCGGTTTGGCCCGGATGATGAGCTGGGCACGCTGAACCATATCGGCGCGGCGCAGCGGTTGGCGGCGGCGACGGAAATCCGCGAGGGGCTGGCGTTCTGCCTGTCCTTGCCGCTGGATATTCCAGGCACCGTTTCGATCCACCCGCGCCGCAAACCGCCGCGCCTACAGCCGACGTTTCTGGGCGACACGCCCTATATCAACTATCCGCTCGAAAACGTGGCCGAGGGTCTGCAGGATGTGCTGAGCGATGATCAGGTGCTGCTGTCGACCCAGTACTCCACTCAATGGGATTCGCTGGCCCATGTCGGCGCGTTGTTTGATGCCGATGGCGACGGGGTGGCAGAGCCGGTGTATTACAACGGTTTCCGGGCCGGCACCGATATTGAGGGCCAGACCGAGGGTAGCCTGCACGGGTCTTTCGCGCGGCATCTTTCGGTGGCGGGGATGGCGCAAAGCGGGGTGCAGGGGCGCGGCGTGCTGGTTGATCTGCTGCGCGTCTTTGGGCCGGAGCGGCGGATCGTCGGGTTGACGGATTTGCTGGCGGTGATGACAGCGCAGGGGATTGAGGTGCGGCAGGGCGATATCGTGATGCTGCGCACCGGCTATGCCGAGGCGCTGCTGGACATGCAAAGCGCACCCGATCCGGAGGCGCTGGACCGGTTTGGCGCGGTGCTTGACGGCACGGACGAGGCGCTGAAACGTTGGATCAGTGACAGTCGGATTGCCGCAATTGCGGCGGATAACTTTGCGGTGGAAAACCCGCATCTGACCCCGGATGACTGCTGCTTCCGGTTGCCGCTGCACCACCATTGCCTGTTCAAACTGGGGATGCCGCTGGCGGAACTGTGGTATCTGCGCGATCTGGCAGAGGCGCTGGCACAACGCGGGCGCAACGCGGTGTTCCTGACCGCGCCGCCCCTGCGGCTGCCCGGGGCGATCGGATCGCCGGTCACGCCGGTTGCCACGATCTGACAGAGGGGCGATCAGAGGGGCTGTGATACAGCATCCTCGCTCAATCCAACCGCCCGGCGTCAGCAAACTCCACCAGACGGCCCACCACGCAGCGGACATTCGGGCTGAGTTATCATTGCCGGGCCCAAACGACATGGACATCAACGGTGCCCTGCACGCGAAGTCGATTTGGTCCTGCCCAGATGCATAAAATGTTCGCATTATAAACAAATGTGCGATATATTGAAGATGGACAAAGATCCTTGGCAGTAAACTGCATGCGGAAGGCCAGTACTTTGAGAAATTCAGATGAAATTTGGGCTTTGGCCGACGCAAAGAAAGACAGATTCATCGCGCTTGCAGACCAGGTCTGGGATGTGCCCGAACTGCTGTACGAAGAACATGAAAGCGTCCGCCTGCATACCGAAGCGCTGCGTGCCGAAGGTTTTCGTATCACGGAAAAACTGGGCGGGATCGCTACGGCCGTTATGGGCGAAGCGGGGGAGGGCGGCCCGGTCATCGCCATTCTTGGTGAATATGATGCCCTGCCGGGGCTGAGCCAGCGGTCCGGGTCTTTCCAGCCCGAGCCTGTGGTCAAAGACGGCAACGGTCATGGTTGCGGCCATAATCTTCTGGGGGCCGGGGCCCTGGCGGCGGCGACGGCGGTGAAGGACTATCTGCAGCGTCATGGCCTGCCGGGCAGAGTGCGCTATTACGGCTGCCCCGCCGAAGAGGGTGGGGCAGCGAAGACTTTTCTGGTGCGCGATGGCCATTTTGATGATGTCGACGCAGCACTGTCCTGGCATCCGATGTCGTTCAACGGCGTCATTCCGCCGCTGACCCTTGCGGTCAGCATGGTGGATTTTCATTTCACCGGACGGGCTGCTCATGCCGCTGTGGCACCGCACCTTGGCCGGTCCGCGCTGGATGCGGCAGAGTTGATGAGTGTCGGCGTGAACTACCTGCGCGAACATGTGCCGCAAGACAGCCGGATCCACTACGCCTATCTGGATGCAGGTGGGCGCGCGCCGAATGTGGTGCAGGCGCAGGCGACGGTGCGCTATTCGGTGCGGTCCCTGCGCGCTGCAGACATGTGCGATCTGGTGGCGCGCGTGGGCCGGATTGCCGAAGGTGCCGCGCTGATGACCGCTACGCAGGTCCGGTCCAACGTGGTGACGGCCATGTCCGAAATGCTGGACAATCCGCCGTTGTACCGCCTGCTGCACGACAACATGGCACGGTTGGGCCCGCCGGATTTTGATGATTGCGACCGCGCCTTTGCCCAAAGAATGCAGGCGACCTTATTGCCCGACGCCATAGAAGCCGCCTTCGCCGGTGCGGGCATAGACCCAGACAACGCCCCCCTGCACGAAGGCCTGGTGCCGCTGGAGGCGCGGGGCGTGCCGATGCTCGGCTCAACTGATTTGGGCGATGTCAGCTGGGTCGTTCCTTTTGCGCAGGCTGGGCAGGCAACCCATGCGCTTGGCACCCCCGGCCATACCTGGCAGATCACTGCGCAGGGAAAGTCGCCCGCAGCCCACAAGGCAATGATCAATGTTGCCAAAGCCTTGGCATCTACCGCTCTTGATCTTCTGACAGAACCAAAGCACCTTGCGGCGTCCCGTGCAGATCATGCAAGGCGGGTTGCGGCACAGCCCTATGTGCCGCCCCTGGCGGATGACGCCACACCGCATGTGCCATGACAAAAGGATAAGCGACGTGCAATCAAACGTGAACCGGCTTTCCGCCCTGCGTGACATCATGCGGCACAGCGGAACCACGCTGACAGCACTTGCCCCTGGCGCGCATATGCATTGGGTGCTTGGCTATCATCCTCACCCGGATGAGCGGCCCACATATCTGCTGGTCGGGCCTCAGGTGGCTGCGATGGTGGTGCCATCCGTCAATGCGCAGGATATCGGGTCACGCGTTGATGTGCCGCTGCATGTCTGGACCGATGAAGACGGCCCGTCAGCCGCAATCCGCAGCGCCCTCGTGGCGGTTCTGCCGGGTGGTCCGGTCCGGGTTTCGCTGGATGAGACGATGCGTGCGGATGCGGCGCTGCTGCTGCTGGATCAGCTGAATGCAGCAGAGCGTTGTTTCGCGACGGAAACCGTCGGCGCTTTGCGGATGCACAAGGATGACGCAGAATTCGCCGCGTTGAAGACGGCGGCATCGGCGGCGGATCATGCCATGCAGGCAGGCTTTGCTGCCCTGCGCCCGGGGCTGACTGAACGGCAGGTCGCGGATGCAATCCGCGCGGGTTTTGCGAAGAAGGACACGCCCTCGGCGTTCTGTTTGGTGGCCAGCGGACCGAACGGGGCCTTTCCCCACCATTCCACGGGCGACCGGGTGTTGCAGACTGGCGACGCTGTGGTCATCGACATCGGCGGCACCACGGGCGGTTTTCCCAGCGACATGACGCGCATGGCGCTGGTTGGTCAGGCCCCCGAAGGCTATGATGATGTGCACGGTATTGTTGAACGTGCGTTGCAGGCCGCAATGGCTGCCGCGCGGCCCGGCGTGGTGGCAAAATCGGTGGACAAGGCTGCGCGTGATGTGATCACGCAGGCCAGCTATGGCGAATACTTTGTGCATCGCACCGGCCACGGGCTTGGGCTCGAAGTGCATGAGCCGCCCTATCTGACCGCCACGTCAGAGACGATCCTGCAGGAAGGGATGGTGTTTTCGATCGAACCCGGGATCTACCTCCCCGGGCGGTTCGGCATCCGGCTGGAAGAGATTGTCATCCTGCGCAAGGATGGGCCAGAGATCCTGTCGTCCCTTCCGCGGGCGGCTTTTATCTCAGCCTGACAGGATTGTCGCGCAATGCAGCAACTGCGCAAAAATAGTGCTTGATTTGGCTGTGCAAAGCATCGCTTAATCCGCACATATGTTCGCTAATCGCACTCTATATGCCAGCGCTGTCATCACGCCACTGGAGAGGAAATGCCATGAAGAGAAGTCTGTTTCTGTCAACTGCACTTGCGGTTCTGTCCTGCGGGACGGCTGCACACGCCGAAACCCTGCGCTGGGCGCTGGCCGGGGATGCTCTGACGCTTGATCCACACGCACAGAACGAAGGCGTCACTATCATGCTGCAATCGCAGATGATTGAACCTTTGGTCTCGCGCGCACCGAGCGGAGAGCTGGAGCCAACGCTGGCAACGGAATGGGCGGTCAAGGCCGATGATCCGAATGTCTGGGTGTTCAAGCTGCGCGAAGGCGTGACTTTCCATGACGGTGCAACATTTGACAGCGAAGACGTGGTATTCTCGGTGGACCGCGCCCGATCGGATGCCAGTCAGATGAAGGGCATCATCGCTTCGGTCGCCGAAGTGCGCGCAACCGGCCCCTACGAGGTCGAGATCGTGACCAACGGCCCGAACCCGATCCTACCCGCATCGCTTACCAGCATCATGATGCTCGACAAGGGCTGGACCGAAGCCAACAACGCAATCACAGTGCAAAACGTGGCGGCAGGCGAGGTGACGTTTTCGTCCACCAACGTGAACGGCACCGGCCCTTATATGCTGGTCTCGCGTGAGGCGGATTCCCGTACCGTGATGCGCGCCTATGATGGCTATTGGGGCAAAGACGCGTTTCCGCTGGTCTTTGACGAGGTGATCTTTACCCCGATCCAGAACGCTTCGACCCGCGTGGCAGCCTTGCTGTCAGGGGAACTGGATTTCATTCAGGACGTGCCGGTTCAGGATATTGAACGCGTCAAGGCGACGGCTGGCCTCAAGGTCGAAAGCTCGCCCGAAAACCGCTCGATCTTCTTCGGCCTGAACGTCAGCGATACATTGGTCGGCGGCAATATTGACGGCAAGAACCCGCTGGCCGACGTAAAGGTGCGCCAGGCCATCAACATGACAATCAACCGCGATGCCATCCGCGATGTGGTGATGCGCGGCCAGTCGGTTCCCGCCGGCATCATCATGCCGCCCTTTGTCAACGGCTGGACGGAAGAGCTGAACGCGTATCCCACACCCGACATGGACGCGGCCAAGGCCCTCTTGGCCGAGGCAGGCTATCCGGACGGGTTCCCCATCACGCTTGATTGCCCGAATGACCGTTACATCAATGACGAGGCGATCTGTCAGGCGACTGTCGGCATGTTGGGTCAGATCGGCATTCAGGCCCGCCTGAACGCCACCTCAAAGGCGCTGTTCTTCCCGCAGGTCAACGCAAAAGAAACCGACTTCTTCATGCTGGGCTGGGGCGTTCCGAGCTACGATTCGGAATATATCTTTAACTTCCTCTACCACACGCAGGACGCGTCCTATGGCAGCTGGAACAGCACACGCTATTCCAACGCCGAACTGGACGTACAGATCAAGGCGATTGCCGCCGAAGTCGATCTGCCCGCACGCGATGCAATGATCGCCGACATGTGGGCGACTGCCAAAGAAGATCTGGCCTACATCCCGATCCACCATCAGGTGCTGAACTGGGCGATGAAGGACACGCTGTCGGTCACTGTGGATGCCGACAATCAGGCGCGCGTGAAGTATTTTGCCCTGAACTGAAGCTGATAAAATCCTGAAAGGTCCGGTGGCCGCAACCACCGGGTCTTTTTCGTTTACACTGGTTTTCAGCCTCATCAAGGATGGTGCAAATGCTTGCATTCCTTATTCGCCGTCTGATCCAGTCGGTTGTCGTTCTGCTGGTGGTGGGGGCGGTGTCCTTCGGCATGTTCCGCTTTATCGGCGATCCGGTGAACAACATGCTGGGGCAGGAACGCACGCAAGCCGACATCGCAGAGCTGCGCGACCGGCTCGGGCTGGACCGGTCGGTTGTTGTGCAATACGCCGTGTTCCTGCGCAATGCGGTACAGGGCGATTTTGGGATCAGCTACCGGCAGGGTCGGCCCGTGGCCGATATTATTGCCGAACGCGCGCCCGCCACGCTGGAGCTGGCGGCGGTGTCTGGTGTGATGGCGCTGGTTTTCGGCATCGGTCTGGGCGTGATCACCGCGCTCAAACGGAAAAGCTGGTGGTCAAGCGCGATCATGACTGTGTCGCTGGTAGGCGTGTCATTGCCTACTTTTTTGATCGGGATTTTGCTGATCTATGTGTTCTCAGTCCAGCTGGAATGGTTGCCCAGCTTTGGTCGCGGCGAAACGGTGAGGGTCGGCGGCTGGACCACGGGGTTTCTGACTCAATCGGGCATTATCGCGCTGATCCTGCCCGCGATAACGCTGGGTCTGTATCAGATGACCCTGATCATGCGGATCGTACGGTCGGAAATGCTCGAAGTGCTGCGACAGGATTACATCCGCTTTGCCCGCGCACGCGGATTGCGGGAGCGCGCGATCAACTTTCGCCATGCGCTGAAAAACACGCTGGTGCCGGTGATCACGGTCACAGGCCTGCAGATGGGCAGCATCATTGCGTTTTCGATCATCACCGAAACAGTGTTTCAATGGCCGGGCATGGGGTTGTTGTTCATCAACGCCGTCCAGTTCGTCGATATTCCGGTGATGGCGGCGTATCTCATGATGATTTCGGTGCTGTTCGTCAGCATCAATCTGGTGGTGGATCTGCTCTATTTTGCCATTGATCCACGTCTGAGTGTTGAGGGAATCAAAGCATGATCCGCCGCGTCACTGCGTTCTGGCAGTCAGATTTTGGCTGGAAGTTCCGCCATTCGCCGATGGCAATCCTATCGGCGCTGGTCACGCTGCTGCTGATCGGTGCAGCGCTGCTGGCCCCGCTGATCGCGCCGTACAACCCGTTTGAGTCCTCCAGCCTAAACCTGATGAACGGCTTTTCCGCACCGATGGCCCCCAACGCCTTTACCGGCGATGTCTTTTTGCTGGGCACCGACGATCAGGGGCGCGATGTGTTTTCCACCATCCTTTACGGTCTGCGCGTGTCGCTGTTCGTCGGTGTGCTGGCGGTGCTGTTCGGGCTGGTGCTGGGGGTGACCCTGGGGCTGATCGCGGGCTATGTCGGCGGGCGTGTCGATGGGTTCATCATGCGGGTGGCCGATATCCAGTTGACCTTTCCCGCCATTCTGGTGGCCATGCTGATATTTGGCATCGCCAAGGGGATCATAGCCCCGCAATACCGCGACCAGATGGCCATCTGGGTGCTGATCATCGCCATCGGCCTGTCAGACTGGGTGCCGTTCGCCCGCGTCGTGCGCGGCGCGACCATGGTGGAAAAGAACCGCGACTATGTGCAGGCCGCGCGGCTGATCGGGCGCAAGCCTGTAGCCATCATGGCGCTGCATATTCTGCCCAATGTGCTGAACCCGATCCTCGTCATCGCCACCATCTCGCTCGCCCTTGCCATCATTGCCGAAGCCACGCTCAGCTTTCTGGGCGTGGGCGCGCCGCCGACACAGCCGAGCCTTGGCACCCTGATCCGCATCGGCCAGACCTTCCTGTTTTCCGGCGAATGGTGGATCCTGCTGTTTCCCGCTGCCACGCTGCTGGCGCTGGCTCTGGCAGTAAACTCGCTGGGCGACTGGCTGCGCGATGCCCTGAACCCGAGGCTGAAATGACACCCCCCGTATTGTCCGTGCGCAACCTTGTGGTTGCGATCCCGTCACGTGCCGGCATCAGCCGCCCGGTGAACAACATCAGCTATGACATCGCGGCGGGCGAGATCCTTGGCGTGGTGGGCGAGAGCGGGGCCGGGAAGTCGATGGCGGGCAATGCCGTCATCGGCCTGCTGGACCGGCCTGCGCATATCGCCTCAGGCGAGGTCTGGCTGAATGGCCGTCGCATCGACAACCTGCCACCGGAAGAGCTGCGCCAGATCCGGGGCCGCCAGATCGGCATGGTGTTTCAGGACCCTTTGACCTCGTTGAACCCGTTGCTGCGGATTGGGGATCAGCTGATCGAAACCATCCGCGAACACCTGCCGATGAGTGCAGCACAGGCGCGCGACCGGGCGGTGGCCGCCCTGGAAGAAGTGGGAATCCCGGCGGCGGCCGAACGGCTGAACAGCTATCCGCATGAGTTTTCCGGCGGCATGCGGCAGCGGGTGGTCATCGCGTTGGCGCTATGCGCAGAACCCTCGCTGGTCATCGCGGATGAACCTACGACTGCGTTGGATGTTTCGGTGCAGGCGCAGATCATCGCGCTGTTGAAACGCCTGTGCCGTGACCGTGGCACCGCAATCATGCTCGTCACCCATGACATGGGCGTCATCGCCGAAGCGGCAGACCGCGTGGCTGTGATGTATGCCGGGCGGCTGGCAGAGCTTGGGCCGGTGCGGTCCGTCATCAAGGCCCCGCGCCACCCCTATGCCGACGGGCTGATGGGCGCGATGCCCTCGCTGGCCGTGGGGCAGCGGCGGTTGCGGCAGATCCCTGGTTCCATGCCCCGCCCGTCCAACATCCCTCCCGGCTGCGCCTTCAGCCCGCGCTGCCCGCGTGCGGCTGAAAAGTGCCGAAAAGACCCGCCGCCCACCCTTGACGATGATCCGCAGGGCCGCGCCGCCTGTTGGTTCCCGATGGAGCATCCCGCATGACCGCCTTTGTCGAAGTCACCCGCCTTGGCCGCAACTTTGATGTGTCGAAGCCCTGGCTGAACCGCGTGATTGAACGCCTGCCACGCCGCAGGCTGGTGGCCGTGTCGGACGTGTCGTTCCGGATCGAAGAAGGAGCCGTCTATGCGCTGGTCGGCGAAAGCGGCTCGGGCAAATCGACGATCGGGCGGATGCTGGCCGGGCTGATGACACCCAGCGAGGGCACGGTGCATGTGGGCGGTGCCGATCTGCATGCCGACCCCGGCGCGCGCAAGGCGGCGCGGATCCAAATGATCTTTCAGGATCCTTACGCCAGCCTGAATCCGCGTTGGCGGGTACGGCGCATCATCTGCGAGCCGATGGTGGTGACCGGCGGGCCGACCAAAGGGCTGGCTGAACGCCTGCTCGAACAGGTGGGTCTGTCGGCGGAAGATGCCGACAAGTTCCCGCATGAGTTTTCCGGCGGCCAGCGTCAGCGCATCTGCATCGCCCGCGCCCTTGCCGCAAATCCGCGCCTGATCATTTGCGACGAGCCTACCTCGGCGCTGGATGTTTCGGTTCAGGCGCAGGTTCTGAACCTGATGAGTGATCTGCGCGATGATCTGGGCCTGACCTACATGTTCATCAGTCACGATCTGACCGTGGTGCGCCACATGGCCGACCGCATCGGTGTGCTCTATCTTGGCCGACTGATGGAAGAAGCAACACCTGATCAGCTTTTTGCCACTCCCCGCCACCCCTACACCCAGATGCTGCTGGCTGCCGCGCCGCTCATCGACGGGCGCACGCGCGACATCGACCTGCCGCGCGGCGAGGTGCCGGACCCGATCTCGCCACCGCCCGGCTGTGCCTTCAACCCGCGCTGCCCCTTTGCCATCGATCTGTGCCGGCAAGTGCGGCCCGAGCTGCGTGATGTGGACGGGTCCCGCGTGGCCTGCCATAGGGCCGAAGAGATTGCGGTGCCTCCCGCGGGCTGAGCCAGCGTCAGGCCAGGCTGATGTCTGCCTCGGCCTCCACCTCGATCAGATAGTCACCGATCAGGTCGATCCCGCCCACCAGCGTATTGGCAGGCCGCGCCGTGCCAAAGGCGCGGGCATGGGCGGCTGACACCGCTTCCCAATCGCTGGCATGACGCAGATAGATGCGGGTCCGGACGACATCTTCCTCTTTTCCTCCCAAAGACAGGATGGCCGCCTTGACCTTGTCAAAGGCAAACACCGCTTGCCCATAGGCATCACCCGGGCAGACCGGCGTGCCATCTGGCGCGGTTGCGGTGGTGCCGCTGACCAGAATGCGCGCGCCACTGCGCACGGCACGGGAAAATCCGGCCTTTTCCTCCCAGATGCTGCCTGACTCTGCATGGCGACGGCCATTGCGGGTTACAACCGGAAACGGCGTCGGCAGCGCCTCCAGATGGTGGCTCAGATCGCCCGAGGCGGTCAGGAACGGGGCCTTGCGGTATTCATCGCCGCAATCACCGGGAATGGGGGTCAGCATGGCCAGCCCTGTCTCGATTTCGACATGATCCTGGGGAGTCAGGGCCACCGACAGCGCGCCCAGATTGTCTGCCCGGTGATCACCTTCGGTCAGTCTTGTGCCGACGATGCAGGCTGAAATTCCGGGCTGCGCCAGCGTCCATGCGGTGACGATGTTCGGGACCGACACATCATGCCGCCGCGCCACCCGATCCAGCATCGCAAGCAGCGCCTGAAACCGGTCCCACCCCCCGGCGCTTTCGATGAAGCGCTTGTATTTCATCCGGCTCCAGTCGTCGATCTGGCCGGGTTCGGGCGCGCCAAGGCTGCGGGCCGACAGAAACCCGCCCGCCATGCTGCCAAAGGCGAGGATGGCGATGCCGTGTTCCGCCGCCACCTGCGCCATATCGCCCCGCGCGCGACGGTCCAGCATGGAAAAGCACACCTGATTTGACATCACCGGAATGCCGTGGCGCAGCAGCATGCTCAAATGGGCGGCGTCAAAATTGGTCAGCCCGATTTCACCGATCAGCCCTTCTTCCCGCAAGGCGGCAAGGTGGGTCAGCGCCTCCAGATAGGCCTGATCTTCATAGCGCCACCAATGGAACTGCATCACGTCAATGCGCTCTACGCCCAGCCGGTTCAGCGCGCGGTCAACCCCGGCGCGGACGGTGCCTGTGTCCATCGGGCCGGGCGGGGGGCACCATTTGGTCAGGATCGTGGGCGGCGTCTCGCCCGCGTCTCGCATCGCCTTATGGACCATTCCGGCGACGATTTCGGCATTGCCATAGTGATCGGCCATGTCAAAGGTATCAAACCCGGCGCGGGCATAGGTCAGCAAGGCCCCGGCGGCGGCGTCCAGATCGAACGGGCGGCCATCGCGTTCCTGATCGGCCATCTGCCACAGCCCGGTGATCAGACGGCGCACCTTCAAGGTGCCCAATGCGGTTTGCGGCGGTGTTTGCATGATTGCCCCCTGTAATTTTCGCACAACTGTGCGCATAATGAACGCCAAGGCAAGGGGGGCACATGAAGATCGGTCTGGTTGTCAATCCTGTGGCGGGTCTGGGGGGTGCCGTTGGTCTGAAAGGCACTGATGGTTGCGACACGGTGGCAGAGGCGCTGCGACGTGGGGCTGTGGCACAGTCAGGCCTGCGCGCGCGCAGGGCTATTGCGCGGCTGGCCGCGCGTGTGCCGGGGGCTGTGGTGACGGTGGTGCCGGGTCCGCTGGGGGCGGATTGGGTGGCCGGGCTGGATCTGCAGGTGACAATTGCACCGATGCCCACCCCGACCGGCACTGCGCAAGATACGCGCGATGCCGTGATGGCGCTGCAGGGGTGCGATCTGCTGGTGTTTGCCGGGGGCGATGGCACCGCGCGGGATGTGGCTGCCGCTCTGGCGGGTCGCGCCGGCCTGTTGGGCATTCCCTGCGGGGTCAAGATGCATTCGGGCGTGTTTGCCATTTCGCCGGAAGCGGCGGGGGCGGCTTTGGCGGATCTGGTCACAGATCCGGTGGGCCTGCGCTGGGACAACACCGCCGAAATCATGGATATCGACGAAGACATCCTGCGCGCGGGCCGTCTGGTGCCGCGCCTGTATGGTCTGGCGCGGGTGCCGCGCTTGCGGTCGCACATGCAGGCGGCCAAGGGCGGGCCGCGTCAGGATGCGGCTGCAGCCCTGACGGGCGCCGCTGCCGACATCGCGCGCCGGATGCAGCCGGGCACGCTCTATCTGATCGGTCCCGGCACCAGTGCGGGCGCAGTGGCGCAGGCGGCGGGGCACCGGCCCACCCTTCTGGGCACCGATGCCCTGCTTGATGGCGGGCTGCTGGCCCGCGATGCCCGTTCGGAAGATCTGGAACGGCTTGCCCACGGGCGGCGCGTGCAGATCATCTTAGGTGTTACCGGGCGGCAAGGCTTCCTGCTGGGGCGCGGCAATCAGACCATTTCAGATCGCCTGATCGCGCAGGCGGGACGCGATGGTCTGATCGTGCTGGCGACCGCAGAGAAACTGGATGCTTTGGCACAACCCATGCTGTGGGTCGATACGGGCGATCCGGCGCTGGATGTCCGCTTGTCTGGTTTCGTACAGGTCCACACGGGCCTGCGTCAGCGCAGAATGATGCGAATTGGCGCAGCCGCATAAAAGACCTTGTGCGCAGGACGAACTTTTGTGCAAGAATTGCGATGAAGTAGATTCGACGTAAAGGAGCGCGTAATGACGGGACCAACCCGAGCCCATCCATGGATGGCCAATTCCGCACCGGGAATGATCGATGCCATGCTGGCCGAGATCGGCGCAGCCTCGCTGGCCGAGGTGTTCGAGCAAATCCCGCAGGACCATTTCCGCAAGACCCCGCTGAACCTGCCGCCACAGTTGTCATCCGAGATGGAGCTGAAGCGCGATCTGCTGGGCAAGCTGCGCAAGAACGCGACCTGTGAGGACAACCTCAGTTTTCTGGGCGCAGGGGTCTGGCAGCACCACGTTCCGGCGATTGTAGATGAAATCGTCGGTCGCACCGAATTTGCCACCAACGTCTGGGGCAGCTATCAGTCCGACCATGGCCGCAATCAGGCTTGGTTCGAGTTTTCGTCCCAGCTCGGTGCCCTGCTGAACCTCGATGTGGTGCAGCTGCCAGTCTATTCCTGGGGCTGCGCCATCGGCCACGCCATCCGCATGGCCGCGCGCAAGACCGGGCGTAAAAAGGTGCTGCTCGCACGTCTGTCAGACCCCGAACGCCTGTCGGTGATCCGCACCTATTGCCAGCCGCAAGAGATGGAAAGCGCCATTGAAATCGTGCTGGTCGAGCCTGATGTCAGCTCTGGGCGGTTGGATCTTGCCGATCTGAAGTCCAAACTCGGCCCCGATGTGGCGGCGATCTATTTCGAGAACCCGGCCTATCTGGGTACGATTGAAGCCGAAGCGGCACAGATCGCCCGCATGACCCGTGCAGCGGGGGCAGAGACCATTGTCGGTGTCGATCCGCTCAGTCTTGGGGTGATGATGGCCCCGGGCGATTACGGTGCCGATATCGTCACCGGCCCGGTGCAGCCGTTGGGCGTGCACATGAACTGTGGCGGCGGGGTGGGCGGCTTCATCGCCTCGCGCGACGAGCCGGAGTATGTGCATCAGTACAACGGCTTTCTGGTCTCCATCGCCGAAACCGTGCAGCCGGGACAATTCGGGTTCGGCCTCGCCTGTCCACACCAGAATTCCTACGGCCAGCGCGAGCATGGCAATGACTGGACCGGCAATTCCACCTATCTCTGGGCCATCGCCGGTGCGGTTTACATGAGCCTGCTTGGTCCCGATGGTTTTCGGGAACTGGGCCAGCTGATCATCTCGCGCGCGCGCTACGCCGCGCAGCAGGTGTCGCAGGTGCCGGGGGTGCGGGTCCACTGGCCCGACACCACCTTCAAGGAATTCGTGGTGAATTTCGATGACACCGGGCTGAGCGTCACTGAAATCAACGATCGCCTGCGCGCGCGCGGGATCTTTGGCGGCAAGGATCTGTCGGGCGAAGATCTGGGTCTAGGCCAGTCCGCCCTGTGGTGCGTGACCGAAGTGCATAGCGCCGCCGACATCCGCCATGCCGCGAACACCCTCAAGGAGGTGCTGAAATGACCCGTTTGCCAAACTTTCATGCCGCCAAATGGGACGAGCCTTTGGTGATGGAACTGGGCCGCCCCGGTGGCCGCGGCCAGCTTTTCCCGGCCCCGGAACCAGAAGTCATGGAAGCCATCGGCGACAACCCGTTACCAGAGGCGATGCAGCGCAAGGATCGCCCGGTGCTGCCCGAAATCACCGAATTCGAAGCGCAGCGACACTATCTGCATCTATCCCAGATGACGCTGGGCATGATGGGCGTCAGCCTGTTTGGCACCTGCACCATGAAGTACAATTCCAAGACCTCGGAGTTCGCGACATGGCGGCCCCAGATCGCCGAGGTGCACCCCTATCAGCATCCCGATACGCTGCAGGGCGTGCTGGAAATCATTCATGATTTCGACGGTATCCTGCAATCGCTGTCGGGCATGGACCAGTTCGTGTTCCAGCCCGGTGGCGGGGCCGATGCCGCCTATACCATGACAGCAGTGGCGCGGGCCTATTGGGCGGACAAGGGCCAGCTGTCGCAGCGCACTGAGATGGTCACCTCGATTCAGGCCCACCCTTGCAACCCTGCCACCGCGGCGGCGGCGGGATTTACCGTGATCAACCTGCCGCTGGAGGAAAATGGCTACCCCTCGCTTGAAGCGTTGAAGGCGGCGCTCAGCGAGCGCACGGCACTGATCATGCTCAACAATCCCGACGACATGGGGATCTACAACCCCGAGATCCGCGAATGGGTGCAGGCCGCCAAGGATGTGGGCGCGCTGTGCTTCTATGACCACGCCAATTTCAACGGCGTGATGGGCAAGCTGTCGGCGCGCGAGCTGGGGTTCGACGCCTGCATGTTCATGCTGCATAAGACTTTCGGCGCGCCAAAGGCCGGGGGCGGGCCTGCTGTCGGGGCCTTTGGTTGCACGGCGGAACTGGCCCCCTATATGCCCGCTCCGGTGGTGGTGAAGATAGGCGACCGCTACGCGCTGGACGATGATCGCCCGAAATCCTGCGGCAAGATCCGCGAATTCTGGGGCAACGTGCCTCAAGTGGTGAAGGCCTATGCCTGGGCGCGGGCGATGGGGGCTGAAGGCATACAGATGGCCAGTGACATCTCTGTCGTGGCGAACAACTACATGGATCACCGTCTGGCCCAACTGACAGGCATCGCGCGATCAAACCCCGATGTGACCGCGCGGCGGATGGAGATGACCCGCTGGTCGCTTGCCCCGCTGCACGAGGAAACCGGGATCGGCACGGTAGAGATTGCCAACCGCATGGCCGACTACGGCATCGACCCGTGGTGGATGAGCCACGAGCCGTGGATCGTGCCGCAACCCTTCACGCCGGAGGCGGGGGAGCTGTGGTCGAAGGAAGACATCGACCTGTGGATCGACGTGCTGGCCAGGATCATGCAAGAGGCGCGTGAAAACCCGGAACTGGTGCGCACTGCCCCGCACAACCAACCGATTGCGCAGGTCAAGGGCGATGCGTTTGAAGACCCGTCGCAATGGGCGATGACCTGGCGGGCCTATCAACGCAAGCGTGATCAGCTTGCGGCGAAAGGCGCGGCCTGACCCTATGACCACCCTAGTCCGCCAGGACCGAAATGCCCGTGAGTGGCAAGGTTGGCGGCCGACCCAGAACAAGGTCGGCCGTGATCCGTGCGGTCATCGGTCCGGCGCTGAACCCTACCCAAGGGAACAGCGCAAGGAAGAACCCCGGAAATCCGGGCGCTTCGCCCAGAATTGGCCGCCAGTCCGGCGTGCCGTTGACCCATGCGGTCCAGGACCGCAGGGCACGCACGCCTGCAACGGACGGCACCACCCCGGCGGCCATGCCCATGTTGCCGGTCAGGCTGCGCGGGTCGGTCACCAGCCCCTCACCGCGCCGCGCCGCGGGCCAGCCGCCGCCGATCACAAGCCCGCCATTGGCGACCTGTTTCAACGACAGCTTGCCAGCCGCCGAGTAGACCAGATGCGGGATGGTGGCGGCCATCGGCTCGGTCACCGTGACCTGCAACGGGAAGCCCTCGATGCCCAGCCTCAGCCCCAGCATGCCCGCGATCTGCCCCGCCGCCGCTCCGGCAGCGTTGACCACGCGACCCGCCTGCACCCGACCCTTTTCGGTCACAACAGCGTAACCACTGCCGTCCACCTCGATTGCCGTCACGCGCGTATGCCGGTGAATCACCGCACCTGCCCGCTCTGCCGCCGCCGCAATGGCGGGCGTGGCGCGCAGTGGGTTGGCCTTGCCTTCACGCGCGCAATACCCGGCCCCGACGGCATTTTCGGCCAGATACGGCGCGATGTCGCGCAACTCGGCCCGGTTCAGCACCACCGTCTCTACCCCCGCCTCCGCCTCGATCCGCGCCTTGGCGGCAATGGCTTGCATCTGCGCATCCGTCCGTGCCACCACCAGCCCGCCCGCGAGCTTCACCTGCAGATCCTCTCCCACGCGGTCAGACAAACCCTGCCACAGCGTCAGCGAATTCGTCAGCAGCCGCAGGCAGGGTGCATAGGCGCGGGCCCAAGCCTCACCATACGCGACGAATTCCGGGTACTGGATCTGCAAATGGATCGACCCCGCATTGGCACCCGAGGCCTGCGCGCCCAGCTCGCCCGCCTCCAGCAACAGCACATCGGCCCCGTCTTCGGCCAGGTACATCGCGGTCATCAGACCGGCGATGCCACCACCAATTACCACAACATCCGCTTTACGTTGCATCACACCCCATGTGCCGGTTCAAACCGGTCATCAGAAAGGACAAAGACATGAAAACCTTCTCTGGCAGTTACACTGTCACTGTGACCCCCTTCACCGAAGGCGGGGCAGAGATCGACTACGCCGCATGGCGCCGGTTTCTCGACTGGCAGCTGGCCTGCGGTGTGCCAGGCATCATCATCCTGGGCACCACCGGCGAATTCCTGACCCTGACCGATGACGAGCGCGGTGCCTTTGTCGAGGCGACGGTCAAGCACATCGCCGGGCGCATCCCGGTCATGGTCGGCACGATGAACGCCTATACCCCGAACGCCGTGCGCTACTCCAAACAGGCAGAGGATCTCGGGGCCGACGGGCTGATGATCGTCCCGCCCTATTACTACACGCCGACCGAGGACGAGATCTTCAACTATTACAAGGCGATCTGCGAAGCCTGTAGCCTTCCCATCATGCTCTACAACAACCCCTTTACAACGAATGTCGACATGTCGGCCAAACTGGTGGGACGTCTGACCAAGAGCTTTGACCAGATCCGCTACATCAAGGAAGCCAGCCAGCGGATCGAGCGGATCAACGCGATCATCGTAGAATCCGACGGGTTGATGAATGTCTGGGCCGGTCAGCAGGTGCTGGAAAGCTACAAGATGGGTGCGGTCGGCTATGTGAACCCCTATGGCAACTACATTCCGCGCGCGACTGTGAAGTTCGTGGAATGGGCGGAGCAGGGGCGTTGGGATGATGTCTGGGCGGTGCAACGCATTATCCAGCAGTTCGACACGATCATCACCAAGGGGCATCCGTTGTACGGGCACCAGTGCTATTCCAAAGCGCTGGCGGCGGCGGCGGGCTATCCCGTGGGCGACGTGCGCGCGCCGATCACCACCTTTGCCAGCCTTGGCGATGAAGGCCGTGACCGCGTGGCGGCGATGGTCCCGCTGATGGCGGAACTGGACCGGGTGGTGGACCGGATCGAGGGGCGCGCGAAGGCCGCGGAATAGGCTCATCGGATGTAAGCCGCACCGTTCACGTCAAGGGTCGCGCCGGTCAGATGCCGCGCGCGGCCCGAGGCGAGGAACACCGCCAGTTCGGCAATGTCCTGCGGTGGCACCCATTCCCCCATCGGCAGTTGCGCGGTCACCGCCGCCACCCCGCCGGTACGCTCGGCGCTTTCCACACTCATCTGCGTCGCGACCACACCGGGGGCAATGACGTAAGCCAGAATGCCATCTTTCGCATGGGTTCGGGCTACAGTCTTGGTGGCCGCCGCAATTGCCGCCTTGGTCGCGGCATAGGCGATGGCACCGGGGTTGGTGGTGCCGCGTGTGGTAACCCATGACCCGATGCCGATGATGGCCCCGGATTGACCTGCCGCCAGCCAGTCGCGCACCGCCAGCCGCATCAGCTGCGCCGGCGACAGCACATTGACGCGCCACGCCTCGTCCCATGTCTCGTCCCACAGAGCCGCATCATCCGCGATGCCGCCCGCCTGCCGCATGATGGCGGCATTGTTCACCACCACATCCGGCAGCCCATCTGCGCAGACTTCGGCCCAGAACGCCGAAAGGCTGGCAGGATCACCGAAATCCGCTGACATCAGCCGGGCGCGGTCGGGGGCCATGGCCACCGCCGCCTCCGCCCCCTCCCGATCCCGCCCGTAATGCGCGATCACCTGCGCCCCCGCCCCCAGCATAGCCGAGGCGATGGCGGCCCCGATCCCTTTTGAGGCTCCGGTAACCAGAACCTTGCGTCCCTCCAGCATCATCGCCTACTTCCTTGTGATGAACGGCGTATTGCGCAGCGCCGGGTTCGACCGCGCATAAGATGCCGGCAGCACGATCTGCTCCCCCAGCGCCAGTGCTGCACGCCATGCCCAATGCGGGTCCCACAGCATGCCGCGCGCGATCGAGATCATGTCGGCCTGCCCCGCCATCAGGATCGTCTCCGCCTGCACCGCCTCGGTGATCTGGCCGACAGCCATGGTCGGGATGCCGCTTTCCGCCCGGATCTTGCCGGAAAAGGCTACTTGATACCCCGGTCCTGTCACGATCTTCTGCCGGTTGTCCAACCCGCCCGATGACACGTCAATCATGTCGCACCCCGCGTCGCGCAGTGCGATGGACAGGGCCACCGCCTCATCCGGGTTCCAGCCGCCCTCCACCCAGTCGGTCGCCGACAGGCGCAGGATCACCGGGACATCATCTGGCACCACGGCGCGCACCGCCCGGAACACTTCCAGCGTCAGGCGCAGGCGGTTTTCCAGCGAACCACCGTAGCGGTCGGTCCGCTGGTTCGACAGCGGCGACAGGAACTGGTGCAGCAGATAGCCGTGCGCCGCATGAATCTGGATCAGGTCAAACCCGGCGCGCACCGCTCTTTTGGCGCTGTCGGCAAAGGCGGTGATCACATCGGAAATTGCGGTTTCATCCATAGCGCGCGGGGTGGGCCATGTGTCCAGATAGGGCAGGGCGCTGGGCCCCACCGTTTCCCACGCTGCATCGCCCTGGGCCGGGCCACTGCCCTCCCACGGTGGCAGTGTGCTCGCCTTGCGCCCCGCATGGGCCAACTGGATGCCGATCTTGGCCGGGCTGTAGCGTCGTACGAAATCGACGACGCCTGCAAAGGCCGCCTCTTGCGCGTCATTCCACAGGCCGGGGCAGCCGGGGGTAATGCGCCCTTCTGGCACCACGCCCGTGGCTTCGGCAATGATCAGCCCCACGCCACCAAGCGCAAACTGGCCCAGATGCACCATGTGCCAGTCTGACGGCACACCGTCGTGGGCCTGATATTGGCACATCGGTGCCACGGTGATGCGGTTGGGGACCGTCAGGCCGCGGATGTCGATGGGGGAAAACAGGGTGCTTGCCATGTCCGTTCCTTTAATTTGTGATTGAACCCATGGTTCGTGCGATATATGAACTTATGTGCGTCATTATGATCTGCCTGTGAAGCCCCTGCAAACAAAAAGGACCAGCCCCATGACTGCTCTTTCTGTCGCTGCCAGCACCTTCCCCTTTCTCTACTCCCGCGATGGTCTGGATGCACTGAAGCATCTGCGGGGCCTCGGCTTTGATGCCTTCGAGATGATGATCTTCCCTCCGCATTGCTGGCCGCGCGAGCTGAGCGTGGCGCAGCGCCGCGAGACCAAGGCCTGGTTGAACGGCGAAGGCGCACGCCTGACCTCATTCTGCTATCCGCTGCTGGACAACAACCCCAACGGGGTGGACCGCTTGATTCGGGCCTATACGCTGGACCGCTACCGTGAAGCGATCGATCTGGCGGCGGAATGGAGCTGCCCCTATGTCGTTGCCATCCCCGGCCCGACAAGCTCGCTTATCAACCCGCCGCGCGAGTGGATGCTGAACTGGTTCGTAGAAGGCGTGCAGGAGTTGGTGCGCTATGCCAAGGGTACCGGGGTCGAGATCCTGCTGGAAAACGTGCCCTTCACCTTCCTGCCCACCGCGCAGGACATGGCCGATACCGCAGCCCTGATCGGGCCAGAGGTCGGCATCAACTATGACATCTGCAACGCCGCCTTCATCAAGGAAGACCCGGCAGAGGCGATCCGCATGCTGGGTCCGCTGGTCAAGAACGTGCATATCTCGGACTCGGGCTATGGCGAGTTCAAGCACGAGCGGCTGGGCACCGGCATCGTCGATCCCGCACCGGTGGTAGTGGCGCTGAAAGACATTGGCTATACCGGGGCCACGGTGCTCGAAATCATCACCGATGCGCTGCTGCCGGGGGCCGATCCCGATGGTGACATTTTGGCCAGCAAGGATATTTTGGTACAGCATGGCTGGAAGCCGCTGGGCTGACACCGCGGTGCCTGATCCCGCAACGCGCGGTCAGGCCAGCCCCGCCTCGACCGGGTAGACATGCCCGGTCAGCCCGGCCGCGGCGTCGCTGGCAAGGAAATGCGCGAGGTTGGCCACATCCGCCATCGTCGCCATCCGTCCCAGCATGGTTTCTGCCGCCAGCGCGCCAAGCGCCACCTCGGGCACAGGGCCACTTGCGGCATGTCGGGCCACAATGCGCGACACCAGCGCATCTGTCGCAACTGGACCGGGGGCCAGTGCATTCACCCTGATGCCGCGCGTGCCCAGATCCATCGCCGCTGCCCGCATCACCCCGATGGCGGCATGTTTTGACGCGGTATACAGCACCTGTTTCGGGTGGGCGCGAAACCCGTTGATTGACGCCATCACAATGCCCGACCCGTGACCAGAGGCGGCCAGCGCATCCGCGAAGCTGCCCAGCGTGATTGCCACGCCCCAGACGTTTACCGTCATCACGCGGTGCCACTCTGCTGCTTCCAGCTCGGTCAAGCCGCGCCATGGCGGCACGAGGCCAGCATTGGCCACCACGACCGAAACCTTGCCCAAACGGTCGGCAATCGCCCGCATTTGCGCCTCTGCCGCCGGATCGGTCAGGTCCAGCGCAATCCGCTCCCACCCCGCAGGCAGGCCCTCCAGCATCTGCTGCAGGTCCAGCGCGACGATCCGCGCGCCGGATGCCGCCAGCCGGTCGGCAATCGCCCGGCCCAGACCGCCACCGGCCCCGGTGATAACAGCGTTTCGTCCGGTCAGATCCTGTGTCACGCTCATATTGCACGCCGCTTTCGTTCAGACTACAGTTCGCTTTGACTGACGCACTTTTGTGCGTCATGTGAACGAATGCAAGTGCAATCGCAAAAAACGAGGCAGAGTCGTGACGGGCAAGAATGATGTGACAATTCTGGGTGCGGGGTCGATCGGCCTGTCCTTCGCCGCCGTGTTTGCCGATGCCGGGTTTTCGGTCACCGTTTGTGACCCGGACGCACCCCGCCGGGCACAGGCGGGCGAGGGGCTGGCCGTGCAACGCGACGCAATTGCGCTCGCCGGGTTGCGGCGCGGTTTGCCGGGGCAGGTGACTTTTGCCGCGGATGGTGACGAAACCCTGCCGCAGACCACGCTGGTCATCGAATGTGGACCGGAAAATCTATCGGTCAAACAGGCGATCTTTGCCGGTCTGCTGGCGCAATGTCCGGCGGATGCCATCCTTGTCACCGCCTCCTCTGCCATCCCCATGTCGCAGATCCTGCCCGACCCACAGGATCAGCGCCGCTGTCTGGTGGCACATCCGGTCAACCCGCCCGCCGTGCTGCGCATGATCGAACTATGCCCGGCCCCTGCAACCGATGCGTCAGCAACCGACCGGGCGGCAGAGATCTTCGCCGCCGCCGGGTTCGCGCCGGTGCGTCTGGGGCATGAGATCGAGGGCTTCGTCCTCAACCGCCTGCAAGGCGCGGTCCTGCGCGAGGCCTATCGGCTTGTCGATGAAGGAGTGACCGATGTTGCCGGGATTGAGGCCGTGATGCGCCTTGGCCTTGGCCCGCGCTGGGCGCTGTCGGGTCCGTTCGAGACGGCAGAGCTGAACACGCCGGGGGGCATCCGCGCCCATGCGGCGCGGATGGGGCCTGCCTATGGCCGGATGGGGGCCTGGCGGGGTGAAACGGTGGATTGGCATGCCGGGCTGATTGACACTGTTGAGGCGCAGCGCCGCGCTGAAATCGCAGCTGACCAACTGCCCGCCCGCGCCGCATGGCGCGCCCGCGCCGTGGCGCGGCTGGTGGCTGCGCGCGATGTGCTGATGGGAGAGAGACCGTGACAGAGGCGCAGACGGCAGGCCGGTTCACCTTTGACGGCCAAAGCATCCCCCTGCGTCCCGGCCAGTCACTGGCCGCCGCCCTCACCGAGGCGGGTCTGCGCAGCTTTCGCCAGACCGCCAAAGGGGCATCGCGTGGCATCTTTTGTGGTATGGGCGTGTGTCAGGACTGTCTGGTCACCATCGATGGCGTCCCGAATCGCCGCGCCTGCATGACCCCGGCTGTGGCGGGGCAGGAAATCCGCACCCAAGTGCCGTTTCCCGATCTGGCAACAGCCGCCATTGCCCAGCCACCCACACCGGCCCGCATCATCGCCCCTGATCTGCTGATCGTAGGCGGTGGCGCAGGGGGATTGTCAGCCGCCATTGCAGCGCGGCAGGCCGGGGCCAGCGTGATCATCCTTGATGAACGCAAGGTGGGCGGCGGCCAGTATTTCAAACAATCCGCCGTCTCTGCCCCGCTGGATGCCCAGCAATCTGCCGGGGCCGATCTGCTGGCACAGGCGCTCGCCGCCGGGGCAGAGCTGATCGCCGAGGTGGAACTCTGGGGTGCCTTCGACGGCCTGCTGTTTCTGGCCGAACATAAAGGGACCGCCCTGATCGCCCGCCCGCGCGCCGCCGTCATCGCTACCGGTGCTTATGAGCGGCCCGAAATCTGTCCCGGCTGGACTCTGCCCGGCGTAATGACCACGGGGGCTGCGCAGACCCTGTGGCGCAGTTACCGCACCCTGCCGGGGCGGCGGGTCGCGATTGTGGGGTCCGGCCCGCTGAACCTGCAGGTCGGGCTGGAACTGGCGCAAGGCGGTGCCGAGGTGGTGATGATCGCCGAACGCGGGCCAGCCCCATGGATGCGCCCTATGGCCTCGGCAGCGTTGGCGCTGGCCGGTCCGGCGCTGGCCCTGACAGGCCTGCGCACCCTGGCGGCTCTGCGCAAGCGCAGTGTGCCCGTGCGGCACGGCACGCAACTGGAGCGGATTGATGCGGTGGATAACGCCCTGCGAGTCACGTTGACCGGGGGCACGGCCCCCGTAACTGCCGATGCGGTCCTGATGAATGCAGGGTTCGAGCCGCAGAATGAAATCCTGCGCCTCCTCGGCGCAGCCTCCACCTACGACCCGGCCTTCGGCCATCTGCGCGTCACACGTGACGACACTGGTGCCACCACGGTGCCCGGCCTGTATGCCGTGGGTGATTGCGCGGGCTTGGGTGGCGCGCCCGCCGCGATGGCCGAGGGCCGCCTCGCCGGGCGGGCGGCGGCGGCGGCCCTGGGGTTCGGCGACGGTTATGATGTGTTTGCCGATCAGCGCGCCTTAAGCCGGTATCGGCGGTTTCAGCGCCACCTGTGGGCATTGCACGATGTGGCCCCGCGCCTTCCGGATGTGCCCGATGACACGTTGATCTGCCGATGCGAAGAGATCAGCGCCGGGCAGATCCGGGGTGGGCTGGCCGAACAGCCCGGCCATGCCGGCACGCTGAAACGGGCCACGCGCGTGGGTATGGGCCGCTGCCAAGGGCGCTACTGCGGCCCGGTCGCGGCGCGGCTGGTGGCCGCCGCCACCGGCAAGGCGCTGGAAGATCACAGCTATTTTGCCCCGCGCGTACCGATTAAGCCGGTTACAATTTCTGCTATACTGGCCGCAGAAGAGGCGCTGAAAGATGCACTCTGATGTGCTGGTGGTCGGGGCAGGCATCACAGGGATGATGGCGGCACTGCATCTGGCGGATGCGGGCGCGCGGGTTACGCTGGTGGACGCGGGCGAAAACGCCGGCACCTGGGCCAATGCGGGCAGTCTGCATGTGCAGATGCAAAGCCGCTTTATGCGCCTGTACCCCGATCAGGTGCCGGCGGTAGAGGCATCGCTGCCGCTGTATAAAGCGGCGGCAGAGGAATGGGTGCGGCTGGATGCGTTTTATGGCCCGTTTGAGCTGGTGCGCAAGGGCGGGCTGATGCTGGCCGAAGGGACCGTTCAGCTGCGCTTTCTGGAGGATAAGGCAAAGCGCGAAACCGCGCGCGGCCTGACGGTCGAGATGCTTGACCGCCCAGCGCTGGACCGGATTGCGCCTTGGCTCGGTCCGCAGATTGTGGGCGCGGAACTGTGCCATGATGAGGGCAAGCTGAACCCGCTGATCGCCAACGCGCGCCTGCTGGCCGAGCTGGGGCGGCGGGGCATTGTCACCATCCGCGACCGTATTCTGGGCATCGAGCAGGGCAGTGATGGCGTTACGGCGCAGGGTCAAAGCGGAACCTATCAGGCCGATCAGGCCCTTATCGCCTCGGCCTGGGGGGCGGGCGATATGGTGCGGGGCCTTGGCGTCACGATCCCCACTCGCGCAGAACCGCTGCACATGAACATCACAGAGGCGGCGGCGGTCAGCATCGGCCATCTGATCCAGCATGCCGAACGGTCGATCACCCTGAAGCAACTGGGGCAGGGGCAGATCGTCATCGGTGGCGGCTGGCCCGCACGGGACCGGGGGCGCATTATGCCGCCCGAGGTTCTGGCGGCGTCCTTCCTTGGCAATGTGGCGCTGGCCGCCCGGTTGGTGCCGCAGATCGGCGGCTTGCGGGTGATCCGGACCTGGGCCGGCATGAACACCACCGCAGACGGCGGCAGCACCATAGGGCGGCTGCCGCAGGCGTCGCGGGTGGTGATGGCCCTTCCCGGCGATGCGGGCTACACCCTTGGTCCGCTGGTCGCGCGGATGGCGGCAGGGGTTGCGCTTGGTACAGCACCAGAGGCTGATATGGGAAGGTTTGCACCGGCGCGCTTTGCCGCCTGATGCGGCAGGGCGCTTTAGCGTTTCAGCGAATCGCTGATGTTGCGCACGGTTTCCTGCAGCTTCGGCAGCACATATTCTATCGCCGCCGCAGGTCCCATGCGCACCGTCGGCACGCCGACGTTGATCGCGCCGACCAGACCACCGGCTGAATTGTGCAGCGGCACCGCAATCGACATCAGCCCGGTTTCCAGTTCCTGATCGACCAGCGACCAGCCCTGTTCGCGCACCTGTTCCAGTACCCGGCGGAATTCGACCGGATCGGTCACGGTGTGTTCGGTCATCCGGGTCAGCGGAATGTGCTGCAACATGCCCGGCCACATTTCCGGCGGCTGTGCGGCCAGCAACACCCGCCCCGTCGCGGTGCAATGGGCCGGGAACCGCGCGCCCACGCTGATGCCCACGCTGATCACGCGGTGATATTGCGCGCCAGACACATAGACCACGTCAAACCGGTCCAGCACCGCTGCCGAAACCGATTCGCGCAGCTCATTCGACAGATGGTCGATAAAGGGCCGCGCAATATCCCACGCGCCTTTGGAGGACAGGACAGAATAGCCCAGCTCCAGCACTTGTGGCGTCAGATCAAAGAGTTTGCCATCGGCCACCGCATAGCCTTCGTGCACCAGTGTCAGCAGAATGCGCCGCGCACCGGCGCGCGTATTGCCGGTTTCGGCAGCCACTTCCGACAGGGTCATCTTGCGGCGCGTTCGGTTGAAGGCGCGCAGCACCTCCAGCCCACGGGCAAGGCTGGAAACATAATCGCGCGGGTTCAATCCGCCGTTTTCGTCATCGCTCCAGTCCGGCGACGCGGTCATCAGACCTGTGCGCGCCGGGTTGCGCGGGGGCAGAACATCCACCACCGAATCCACCAAAGCCTCGTCTTTTTCAATCACTTCCTTGGCCATCGGCCGCCTCCGTTTACGCATCCGGGTCAATTCTTTGCGGCATCCTAGTTAGCACAGCCAAAACACATCCTATACCGGGAAATACGCTTGTTTAGGACTTGCTTTTTGAGCGGGTTTCATTGTTATATCGCACAAGAGTGCGTTATGTGAACAATAACACCGCAGGGAGATCGCAAAAATGAAGAAGACCCTCACTTTTCCGAACGGACTGACAAGAAGATCCATGCTTGCCGGTCTCGCCGCAGGCTCTGCTCTTACAGCCTTGCCGCGCCGCGCCCATGCTCAGGATGTCACCCTGCGCTGGTGGTCTCCGCAGGGTGCCCCGGCACAGGCCGAGGCGTACAGATTTCAGATTGCCGCCTTTGAGGCCCTCAATCCCGGCATCAAGGTCGTGTTTGAAACCACATCGGACGAAGGCTACGCTCCCCAGCTCGCCGCCGCCTTTGCCAGCGGCGAAGTGCCCGATATCGTGACCCATCTGCCATCTTTTGCGGTGCAGACCTATTACGCCAACGGTTTGGTCGAACCGATGGATGAGGTGATCGCCGCCGTTGGTGCTGATGACTATTATGCCGGCGCGAACGACGTTTTCAAAGCAGCCGACGGCAAGTACTGCGCGACCGGAATCGGCAACACCGCATCCGACATGCTGTGGCTGCGCCGTGATCTGATGGAAGCCTCGGGAATCGCTGACGCGCCCAAAACCTGGGATGAGCTGCGCGCCGCCTGCCAGACCATGCAGAAGGACGGCATCTTCGGTGCACCGCTGCCTTACGGTCAGAACTCGATGACCTCGCTGATCTTCATCGGCTTCATCCACCGCGCGGGAGGGTCGGTGTTCACGCCCGATCTGCAGATCGCGATTGATTCCGAAGCCACCCGCAACGCGCTGGAATTCTACAAATCGATGCGCGAGCTTTGCCCGCCCGGTGCCACCAACTACAGCTGGGGAGAAAGCCTGACGGCGTTTGTCTCGGGGTCCTGTGCCACGGGCATTTATGCAGGCCGCGTTCTGGCCAATGTGAACGCCCAGAATCCGGGCATCGCCGATCAGATCACCTGCACCACCTATCCGACGATGTCGGCAGACATCCCGGCCTGGACCTTCAACGACTTCCCCAGCATCTTCATCCCGGCCCAGTCGAAACAAAAAGAAGCTGCCAAGGCTTTTGCCGCCTTCCTCTTCAACCCCGAAGGCTACATCCGCCAGTTGCACGCGGCCCCGGGCCACGTGCTGCCGGTGCTGCAATCCATCAGCGAGAATCCAACTTATCAGGCTAATGAAATCATCCAGAAATACTCGGCCGAGGTCGATCTGATGGCTGGGGCTGCGGCAGGTGGCTTCAACCTTGGCTATGAGACCAGCGCGCACGCTTCGAACGAAAAGGCGGGTGAGGTGATTGCCTCGAACGCCATCTCCGATCTGGTCCAGCGCGTGGTGCTGAACGGCGATGACGTGGACACCGCGCTCAGCGATTGTTCCAAAACCATCGAAGCCATCATGCAGGGCTAAGGCACAGGCGGGCGGCCCGGCACCCGGGCGGCCCGCATCTTGAAGGAAACCGCATGACCGCCCCGATCCAATCCCCGTTAGAGCGCCGTTATGCGCGCCTTGGCCTGCTGCTGATTGCACCGACGGTGTTGATCTTCTGCGCCGTCATCATTTATCCGCTGGTCTCGGCGCTGTATCTGTCGCTGTTCAAGGTGTTCACCCCCACGCTGGAAAGCAGCTGGGTCGGGCTGTCGAACTACCGCGAACTGCTGGCCAGCGGTGTGTTCTGGAGGGCGCTGGTCAACACCCTGATCTGGACCGCCGGCACCCTGACGCTGCAGATCGTGCTGGGCATCGGCATGGCGCTGGTGCTGCACCAGAACATCTGGTTCCGGTCACTGGCACGGTCCCTGATCCTGTTTCCCTATTTCATCTCGACCGTGGTGGCGGTGCTGGTGTGGAAGTGGGTGTTCAATGATCTTTATGGCATTCTGAACCATCTGCTGATGCAGATTGGGCTGATCAACATGCCGATCGACTATCTGGGCAGCATGCCCAATGCGATGATCTCGGTCATCCTTGTCGGCGCGTGGAAGTATTTCCCCTTTGTGGTGATTGCCGTGCTAGCCCGGTTGCAGACCATTCCCGAACCGCTGTACGAAGCCGCCCGCATCGACGGCGCAGGCCCCGTCGCGCGGTTTTTTGACGTGACCTTGCCGCAATTGCGCGATGTGCTGGTGGTGATCATCATGCTGCGCGCGATCTGGGACTTCAAGGAATTCGACCTGATCTGGCTGCTGACCGGCGGCGGTCCGTCGTCTTCGACCGAAACGCTGCCCATTGTCGTCTACCGGCAGGCCTTTGCATTGAATCAGATGGGCATGGCCGCCGCCTGGGCGGTCTCGATGATGGCAATCCTGCTGGTGTTCATGATCGTCTATATCCGCAAAACCCGCGACAAAGGGGCCAATTGATGCGCAAATTCCTTGGCCCCGTGGTCCTGAACGTCTTTGCCTGGACCACCATTCTTGCCGTGGCCTTCCCGCTGTTCTGGATGCTGGTCACATCAGTTAAACCCCAGTCCGAACTGTTCCGCCGCCCGCCAACCATGCTGCCCGAAAGCTGGACGATGGAGCATTACTGGCACCTGCTGACACAGACCAACTTCCTGGTGTACTTCCGCAACTCTGTGGTGCTGTCCACCGTGACCACCCTGCTGGTGGTGACGGTGGCCACGCTGGGTGCCTACAGCCTTGTGCGGTTCCGCTACCGGGGGCGTGAAAGTCTCGCCTTCATGGTGCTGTTCACCTACCTGCTGCCTTCGGTGGTGCTTATCATTCCGCTCTACCTGATGCTGGTCGGCCTTGGCCTGTCCAATACCCTGTTCTCGCTTGTGATCGCCTACACCACTTTCGCGCTGCCTTACGCGCTTTGGCTGATGCGGTCCTTCATGGCGGGGGTGCCGGATGATCTGGAATATGCCGCCATGGTCGATGGTGCCAGCCGGATGGGGGCCTTTGTCGATGTGATCCTGCCGCAGCTGCTTCCCGGTATCATCTCGACAGCACTGTTCACCTTCATCCTGAGCTGGAACGAATATCTCTACGCGCTTGTTCTTGTGAATTCGGACAATGCGCGCCCGCTGACCACCGGCGTGATGAACATGCTGATCTCGTCTTTCAACATCGAATGGTCCCTGCTGATGGCCGCCTCGGTGATGATGAGCGTGCCCCTGATCATCGTCTTCGCCTTCCTGCAAAGCTATCTGACCCGCGGCTTCGGCGCGGGCGCCGTGAAAGGCTGATCCATGGCCAATGTCGATTTCCGCACTGTCGTAAAATCCTTCGGCACCTTTACCGCCCTGCACGGGTTGGACCTGTCGATCAAGTCGGGCGAGTTTGTGGCGCTCCTCGGTCCCTCCGGTTGTGGCAAGACCACCACCCTGCGCATGCTGGCGGGGCTGGAGTTTCCCACCAGCGGCGACATCATCATCGGTGACCGCCGGGTGAATGACCTTGCCCCAGGGGAGCGTGACATCGCCATGGTGTTCCAGTCCTATGCGCTTTACCCGCATATGACGGTTGCGGAAAACATCGCCTATCCGCTGAAGAAACGCGGAGTGTCAAAGGCCGAACGCGGCCCGATGGTCGCCAAGACTGCCGAAATGCTGCACCTGACCGCCCTTCTGGACCGTAAGCCCAAACAGCTTAGCGGCGGTCAGCAGCAGCGGGTGGCGCTGGGGCGTGCACTTATCCGCGACCCCAAGGTCTTCCTGCTCGACGAGCCGCTGTCGAACCTTGATGCCAAACTCCGCAGCCAGCTCCGCGCCGAGCTGATCGAACTGCACCGCCGCCTTGGCCGCACCATGGTTTATGTCACGCATGACCAGCTGGAAGCCATGACCATGGCCGACCGGATTGCGATCATGGAAGGCGGCAACCTGCAACAGTTTGCCCCCCCGGCCGAGGTCTATGCCAAACCCGCCAACCGCTTTGTGGCAGGCTTCATCGGCACGCCGGGCATGACGCTGATCGATGGTGCCCTGTCACAGACCGACGGTTCGTGGGAATTTGAAAGCCAGGGGCTGCGCCTGCGCGTGCCCCGGTTGGCCGATACCGCCGCCGCTGGCCCCGCCGCCTTTGGCATCCGCCCCGAGGACGTGCATCTGGGCAGCGGCGGTCTGACCGGCGACGTGGTGCTGACCGAGGCCACCGGGCACGAGACCATCGTCACCGTGGCCATCGCGTCCGGCGTGCGCGTCATTGCCCGCATCCCAGGCACGCCGACGATGCGCATCGGCGACCGCATTCCGGTCACGCTCGATGCCACGCGGGCGCATCTGTTTGCGGCTGGCCCGCATGGGCTTCGCCTCAACCATCCCTCCGGCGTTTCTGATGCCGATGAAACATTCAATATCGCCACGCCCTTGCGCGCGGCTTCCAAAGGAGTTGTGTCTTGAATCGTCATTCTGTCGACTGGGCGGGTCCAATGCCCGCGATCACCACGCCGTTCCGCAAGGATCTGTCGATCGACGAAGAGTCTTTCACAGCCAATATCGACCGGCTGTTTGCTGCCGGGTCTACCGGCATGGTGGCCGCAGGCTGCACCGGCGAGTTCTGGGCGCTGAGCCTTGCCGAACGCGCGCGGCTGGCCAAGCTGACGGCCGATGCCTGCCGTGGCCGCGGCCCCGCCATCGTGGGCACCGGGGCGATCCGTCAGGATGAAGTGATCGACCAGATCCACGCCATCAAGGAAGCGGGCGGCGACGGCGTGCTGGTGCTGCCGCCCTACTTCGCCCACCTGACCGAAGCCGAGGTCATCGCCCATTTTGAGGCGATCAACGCCGCCAGCGTTCTGCCCATCGTGCTCTACAACATCCCCGGCAATGCCGGAAATGCCATCACACCTGCCATCGCCAGCCGTCTGGCCGATCTGGACAATGTGGTCGCGATCAAGGAGTCGTCGGGCGACTGGAAGAACTTCCACGCCACTCTGCTGCAGGTGCGCGACCGCATCCGGGTCTATTGCGGCCCGTCTTCGGTCTACGGTGTGGCCGCCACTTTGGCGGGTGCTGACGGGCTGATCGACTGTTTTCCCAACGTCTGGGACAAGGGCTGTCTGGACCTGTGGCACGCCACCAAAGCGGGCCGGATGGATGAGGCATGGGCGCTGCAACGCACCGGCATCGAGATGACCGATCTGTTCACCTCTGACGGCCGCTCGCTGTACCCCGCCACGAAGGCTGCTATGAATTTCCTGGGTCTTCCGGGTGGCGGAGAGCCGCGTCCGCCGCTGCGGGCGCTGTCTGGTGCGCCGCTTCAGGGTCTGAAGGCCGGAATGGATGCGCTATTGGCGCCGAACGCAAAGGTGGCATGATGGAACTGGGATTGAATGGGCGGCGGGCAATCGTCACAGCCGCCTCACGGGGTTTGGGGTTTGCGGCAGCGCGGTCGCTTGCACGTGAAGGCGTGTCGGTCGTGATGAACGCCCGCACCGCCGGGCCGCTGGAAGAAGCCGCGAGCGCGATCCGCGCGGAATTCGGCGTCGAGGCGGTTCCTGTCGCCACGGATTTCAACACTGCCGAAGGCAGGGCCGAGATTCTGGCGGCGGCGGGTGAGGTGGATATTCTGGTCAACAACCCCGGCGTGCGGCAGGTGCCGACGCCCTATGACCAGATCACGTCGGAAGACTGGCGGCACTGGCTCGAAGTGCATTTCCTGTCGTCGATAGAGATGATTCAGGCTGTCGCCCCCGGGATGACCGCGCGCCGCTTTGGCCGTATCGTCAACATGAGCGTCAGTTTCATCAAGTTCCCGCAGGTCGGCTTTGCCCATTCCCACGCCGCTCGTCTGGCGCTGTCAGGTGCGGTGGCGGCGATGTCGCGCGAACTGTTGCCGCATAATGTGACCGTCAACACGGTCTGCCCCGGGTTGTTCGACACCGATGCGTTGCACACCAACCTGCACGGCCACGCCAAACGCGGCAACACCACCTATGAGGCGATCCTGAAGAACAGGCTGGAAACCTGCCCGGCGGGCCGTCTGGGTGATCCGTCGGAATGTGGCGACCTGATCACCTTCCTGTGCTCGGCGCAGGCCGGGTTCATCTCAGGGCAGAACATCGTCAACGATGGCGGCGTCTATCAGGGGCTGTTCTGATGGCACGCGTGGCGCTTTTGTCCGGTGGCGGGCGCGGCCTTGGGGCCGCGATTGCCAACCGTTTGCTGGCCGAAGGCTGGTCGCTGTCGCTCGGCCTGCGCGATGTTTCGCAAGCGAAACAATTCGGGCTGCCGGATCGGGTGCAGGCGGTTCCCTTTGACGCCAACGACCCCGCAGCAGCCACCGCTTGGGTGGAGGCCGCAGCGGAGCATTTCGGCCAGATCGACGCGCTGGTGAACAACGCCGGCATCATGAAGATGGTCGATTTCGACAAAGGCACCGAGGATGACCTCGACGCGATGTGGCAGGTCAACGTCAAGGCCCCGTTCCGCCTGATCCGCGCCGCCCTGCCGCATCTGCGAAAGACCGGGCAGGGCAGGGTGGTCAACATCGCCTCCACCGACGCCAAGCGCTACCGTCAGGGCACCAGCGTGGGCTATTCGATGACCAAACATGCACTGCTGTCGATGACGCAAGCCGTGCGCGCCACTGCCTGGGACGATGGCGTGCGCGCCACCGCGATCTGCCCCGGTGCGATTGATACCGACCTGCTGGCCAATGTCACAGGTGCCACCCCCAAAGCCGACCGGCTGACCCCCGAAACCGTGGCTGGCATGGTGGCATTCGTCCTGTCGCTGCCCAATCAGGCGAGCGTGCCCGAACTGATCGCCAACACCCGGCTGGAGAGCCTGATATGACCCTTGATCCACGCCTGAACGATGATCTTGCCGCATGGGATGCCGCGCATTTCCTGCACCCCACGACGCATATCGCCAACCATGCCAAGGGCATGGTGTCAGGCCGCATCGTCACCGGGGGCGAGGGATGCACGATCATCGACCGTGATGGCAACCGCTTTCTCGATGGCTTTGCCGCGCTCTATTGCGTGAACGCTGGCTACGGTCGCCCGGAAATCGCCGATGCGATGGCGAAACAAGCGCACGATCTGGCCTTCTTCCACAGCTTCGGTGGCCATGGGAATGAGCCCGCCATCCGCCTGGCCAAGATGGTGATGGACCGTGCCCCCGCGAACATGAGCCGGGTGTTCTTCGGCCTGTCCGGCTCGGATGCCAATGAGACCAACGTCAAGCTGGCTTGGCACTACCACATCCTTAAGGGTGAGCCGCAGCGGCGCAAGATCATATCGCGCTGGCGGGGCTATCACGGGTCGGGGATCGTGTCCGGCTCCATGACCGGCCTGCCCGGCTATCACGCCCGCATGGGCCTGCCGCTGCCCGGTTTCCTGCACACCCACACCGCTCATCACCTGCGGCGCCCGCTCGATGACATGGATCAAGACGCTTACCTGAACTGGCTGATCGCCGAGCTGGAGCAGATGATCGTCACCGAAGGCCCGGAGACCATCGCCGCCTTTGCGGGTGAACCGGCGATGGGCACCGGCGGCATCATCCCGCCGCCCCCCGGCTATTGGGCGCGGGTGCAAGAGGTGCTGGACCGCCACGGCATCCTCTTGATCGCGGACGAGGTGGTGACGGGCTTTGGCCGGACGGGATCTATGTTCGGTTCGGACCATTTCGGCCTGCGCCCTGATTTCATCACCGTGGCCAAGGGTCTGACCTCGGCCTATGCGCCCTTGTCGGGCTCGATCATCTCTACCCGCGTGATGGATGTGCTGCTGACCGGGTCGGAAGAGCACGGGATGCTGGCGCATGGCTTCACCTATTCCGCCCACCCGGTCTGTGCGGCGGCAGGGGTCGCAACATTGGCGTTGGTCGACAGTCTGGGGCTGGTGGCCAATGCGGGGCGGGTGGGGGCCCATTTCCGTGACGCGTTGAAAGATGCGCTGGGCACCCACCCGAATGTGGCCGAAATCCGGGGCGAAGGGCTGATGCTGGCGGTCGAATTCATGGCTGATCCGGGCAAGCGCGAATGGTTCGCCCCGATGACCGTGGTGCCAAAGATCACGGCTGCCATGCTGACGCGCGGCGTGATCGCGCGGCCTTTGCCTGAAGGCAACATCGTCGGCTTCGCGCCGCCCCTGTGCCTGTCCGTGCCAGAGGCGGACCGTCTGGTCGCCGCTCTCAGGGACGCGGTGACCGAGGTTCTGGGCTGAGACAGGCCGCAATGACAAGGATGACAACATGACTGACTTTTCGCATCTGGTGCGCGAGGCGAACCTGATCGGCGGCGCGTGGGTCGGGGCCGACTCCGGCACGATGATCGACGTGACCAACCCCGCAACTGGTGCCGTCATCGCCCGCGTGCCCAACGCCGGTGCTGACGAGACGCGCCGCGCCATTGATGCCGCCCACGCTGCCTTTCCCGCCTATGCCGCCCTGCCGCTGAACGAGCGTGTCGCCATGCTGCGCCGTCTGCATCAGGCGATCCTGGATCATCAGGAGCCTTTGGCCCGGATGATGACCGCCGAACAGGGCAAACCTTTGTCCGAGGCGCGGGCCGAAGTCGGATCAAGTGCGGCTTACGTCCTGTGGTTTGCCGAAGAGGCGCGGCGAATCTATGGCGAGATCATTCCGTCGCCCGTCGCCGGGCGGCGGCTGATGACGACCAAGCATCCGGTGGGCGTGGTGGCTGCAATCACGCCTTGGAATTTCCCGTCGTCGATGCTGGCGCGCAAGATCGGGCCAGCACTGGCGGCGGGCTGCACGGTGGTGGTGAAACCGGCCAGTGCCACGCCGCTGTCCGGCCTTGTCTGGGGGCATTTGGCAGAACAGGCAGGATTTCCGGCAGGTGTGGTCAATGTACTAACCGGCAGCGCCCGCGCCATCGGCGGCGAGATCATGACCAACACAAAGGTGCGCAAGATCACCTTCACCGGCTCGACCGAGATCGGCAAGGATCTGATCCGCGCCGCCGCTGGCACGGTCAAACGGGTGTCGATGGAACTGGGCGGCAATGCGCCTTTCATCGTGTTTGACGATGCTGATCTGGACCGTGCGGTCAGTGGCGCCATCACCGCAAAGTTCCGTAACGCGGGCCAGACCTGCATCTGCACCAACCGGCTTTATGTGCAATCGGGCATCTACGACCGCTTCACCGCCGCATTTGCCGAACGGGTCACCGCGTTGAAGGTTGCGCCGGGCGATGAGGATGGGGCGGAGCAGGGCCCGATGATCGACGAAGCGGCGGTCGAAAAGATGGAAAACCTTCTTGCCGACGCGCTGGAAAAAGGCGGCCAACTGGTTACCGGCGGCGGGCGTCATGCGCGCGGCGGGCTGTTCTTCCAGCCCACAGTGATCAGCGATGCCACCCCTGCCATGCGCTTCAGCTCCGAAGAGATCTTCGGCCCCGTCGCTGCGATCTATAAATTCGAGACTGAGGATCAGGCGATCAGCCTCGCCAATGACACCGAATACGGCCTCGCCGCCTATGCCTATACCCAGGACATGCGTCGCGTGTTCCGCCTGCAGGATCAGCTTGGCTATGGCCTTTTGGGCATCAACGAGGTGTTGATCGTCACCCCCGAAGCCCCTTTCGGCGGGATCAAGGAATCCGGCATGGGCCGCGAAGGCGGTCGCCAGGGGATCGAGGATTTTCTGGACCTGAAATACACCTGTATCGGCGGGCTGTAGCTCGCCTGTACTGGCTTGCCCACGCAAAATGACACGATCCATCAGCATAAGGAGTTACTGAAATGTTTACCCTTTCCAGATCTGATTTTGTGCGGGGCGCGGTTGCGTCCCTTGGCTTTGCGGTCTTGGGCGCAGCTCCGGCACTGGCACAGACCAGCCTGCGTTTTGCACATTTCTCGGTCGAGGATGACCCGAACCACCGCGCGGCCACCGAGCTGGCCGACATGGTTGCCGCCGCCACCGGGGGTTCGGTGACAATCGCTATTTCGCCCAATTCACAGCTGGGCGGCGAGGTAGATGTGGTCGAAGGCATCCTCTTGGGCACCATCGATATGGCCCCGCCCTCTGCCGCGGTTCTGGCCAACTGGGTGCCGGAAATGAACGTGCTGAACATGCCGTTCGTGTTTCGCGACTGGGACCATTACCAAAGCGTGCTGAACGGCCCGATCTATGACGAACTGAGTGCCGCCGCCGCGCCCAAGGGGCTGCGCCTGCTGGGCTTCATGACATCCGGCCCGCGCCATATCATGACAACGTCTGCGGTGAACGGAATGGAAGATCTGGCCGGACGCAAGATCCGGACTGTGCAGAACCCGGTACATGTGGCCACGTTCAACGCCTTCGGTGCCAATGCGACGGCGATCGCCTACCCCGAGGTTTACAGCTCGCTGCAAACCGGCGTGGTCGATGGTGCGGATGCCGCCAACACCAATTACTTTACGGCCAAGTTTTACGAAGTTGCTCCCTACTGGGCACAGGTCAGCTGGCTGTTCTACACCAACCCGATCGTAATTTCGGAAGCGAAATTCCAGTCCTTTGACGAGGCCACGCAAACGGCCCTGCTCGAAGCAGGCCGCAAGGTGGGGCAGGAGCAGCAGGCTGACTGGCGGGCGAGCGATGATGAGCTGCTGGCCGAGCTGACCGCAAATGGTGTCACGGTCACCACCCCCGATCCCGCCCCGTTCCGCGCGGCGGCGGAGGCGATCTACACCGAATTCCTGACCACCGATGAAGAAAAGCGCCTTGTCGCGCTGATCACGCAGTAATGCCGGTCAAGCGCCTGATCATCCTGTTGCGAACCCTGACCACCGGCTTTGCCGTCACCTGTTTTTGCTTTATGGTGCTGGCGGTTACGGTGCAGGTGATCGGGCGCTATCTGTTGCCCATCAAACTGGGCAATGCCGTGGAAAGTGCGGCCTTCGCGCAGGTCTGGCTGGCCTGTATCGGGGCCGGTCTGGCGCTGCGCCATGGCGCGGTGTTTGCGGTTGATGCGCTGCCCGCCACGCTGCCACTTTGGGCAGCGCGCATCGTGTCGGTGCTGATCGCGGCGGGGTCTTTGGTGTTTCTGGCAGTGCTGGTCTATGGCGGCATCCTTCTGGTCCGGCAGGGGGCCTCGCAAACATCTCCCACGCTTTTGATGCCGATGTGGATCGTGTTCTTGGCGGTACCGGTTGGCATGTCCTTCATGGCGCTGGAGGTGATCCTGCGTGTGGTTGACCGATGGGCAGACCCGTTCGCCCCTGTATTCGAGACGGAGATGGCAGAATGATGCCGCTGGGCGGGCTTGCGTTGGTGCTGCTTGCGGGCGGCGTGCCGATCTTTTTCGTGCTGGGTCTGACCGCGCTGATCTCGGTGCTGTATGCCGATCTGCCGCTGGTACTGCTGGCGCACCGGTTCTATTCCGGGCTGAACAACTTTACCCTGATGGCAATTCCGTTCTTCATCCTTGCGGGGATGTTGATGGATGCGGGCGGGTTGTCGCGGCGGATTGTCGATTTCGCCATGGCGTTGATCGGCTGGGTCACCGGCAGCTTGCTGATGGTGGCGATTGTCGCAGCCACGGCGCTCGCCGCCATGTCCGGATCTGGTAGTGCGGATACCGCAGCGGTCTCGGCGGTATTGCAACCCGAGTTGCGCAGACGGCGCTACAATGTCGATTTTGCGGCTGCCCTGATCGCGGCCTCGGGCACTCTGGCGCAGATCATTCCACCAAGTTTGATGCTGGTGCTGATCGGAGTCGTTAACAACCTGTCGATCGGTGCATTGTTTCTGGCGGGCATCCTGCCCGGCCTTCTGGTCCTGCCGGGGTTTTTCTACATCGCGCATCGCCATGCGTCGCGTGGCGGGTCGCAATACCGTTCGTCAGAACCGTTCAATGGCCGCCGGTTGTGGCACAGCTTTGTTGTGGCGCTGCCTGCCTTTGGCATGGCGGTGGTCATCATGGGCGGTATCATTGGCGGCATCTTCACCCCCACCGAAGCTGCAGGGGCTGCCGTGGTCTACGCCCTGATTGTCGGGGCCTTCGTGTACCGAGAGCTGACATGGGCGCGGTTCCTGCACGCCATGGTGCAGGCCAGTGCCTTTACGTCCGGTATACTGATCCTGGTAGCGGCGGCGACCACCTTCAACTGGCTGATTGCTGTGGCCGGTTTTCCCGAGATGATCAAGATCTGGTTCAGCGACAATATCAACAATTTCTGGATGTTCCTGCTGATCGTCAACGTGCTGCTGATGGCGCTTGGCATGGTCATGGAAAGTCTTGCGATCATCCTGCTGCTGAGCCCCATCCTGCTGCCGATTGCTGCCTCCTATGGCATCGACCCGGTGCATTTCAGCGTGGTGATGGTGTTCAACTGCGCCATCGGGATGATCACTCCGCCGCTCGGCGGCGCGGTGTTCGTGGCGGCCACCATTGCCAGGCGTCCGTTTCTGGCCGTGGTGCGCCATATCTGGCAGCCTTGGCTGGTGATGACGTCTGTTTTGCTGCTGATCACTTTTGCGCCATTCTTCACGCTGATCCTGCCACAGCTGGCGGGCTACCTGAGATAGACCCGGCCCACGCCCCGGCATGAAAAAGGGGGCCGCCTGGCCCCCTTTTGGTTTACTCCACGACAATCAGATCCTGCCAGCCGGTGGTCAGTGCCTCGCCGCCACCGGGGCGGGCGACGACGCAATCCTCGACCCGGGCGGAAAAGGTGCCGTCCTGGAAGATTGAGGGCTCGATGGTGAAGATCATGCCTTCCTCGACCGGGGTGGCGTCGCCCTTGGTCAGGAACGGCGGCTCGTGCACGTCCCATCCAATGGCATGACCGAGCCGGTGGCGGAACTTGTCGCCGTAGCCGGCATCGGCGATCACATCACGCGCGATCTTGTCTACTTGTTCGCAGGTCGTCGCCCCAGCCTTCAGCGCCTCGATCCCGGCGCGCTGGCTGTCCATGATCAGGCGGTGCACCTTGACCTGCTCGTCGCTCGGCGCGCCAAAGCTGACCGTGCGGCCAAAGTCATAGCACATCCCGTCATGCACCGCGCCAAAGTCGAACAGCACCGACACCGGGGCAGTCAGCACCCGGGGCCAGGTTTCCAGCCGTCGGCCAAAGCGCATCGGATGGTCCGGCCCGGTATTGTACAGTGACGTGGTGAACGATGGGCCAAGCGAGCCGTGGCGCTTCATCTGGTAGTCAACCTCGGCCACCACATCCAGTTCGGTCATTCCGATCTTCAGCCGGGCCAGCACATCGGTGAAGGCGGCTTCGGTGATGCGGCCCGCCTCGCGCATGGTGGCAATCTCGCCTTCGTCCTTGATCACGCGTAGGGCGCGCAGGATATGGGTGGCGGAGGTGAAGCGGGCGGCGGGCACCAGCCTTTGCAGTTCCATCAGGCTTTCGGCTTCGGCATTGTCCGATGTGGCAATGGTCGCGCCATCCTTGATGCCCAGCTCTTTCAGGATGCCCTGCACCATCACCACCGGGTCATCCCAATCACCCAGCACCCGCACGTCCAGCCCATCAGACCCGCCCTTGGCACCGAACTCCGCCGTCATGCGCGGCAGGGTCAGGATCGGGTCACGGTCAGGCGCGATCCATGCGCCTTCCAGCCACATGCCGGGGTGCAGGTTCCGGCCATAGTTCGGGATGTCACGGTGGATGCCGGTCAGGTAGTCCAGATCAGTGCCTAGCGGAATGAACACAAGGTCAGCCTTGCCGGGCAGAAGCCCTCGGAAACGGGTCATGCGGTCTTGGTAGGTAGCCATCAGGTCTCTCCCTTTGGTGGTTCTGATTCAGATAAGGTGGCAGGCCGCGCGCCTGCCCGGCGCAATTGCGCGAAGGGCCGGGCTTTCCACGCGGCAGCGGTCGGTCGCCAGTGGGCAACGCGGGTGAAAATGGCAGCCCGAGGGCGGGTTCAGCGGCGACGGGATTTCCCCCGCCACGGGTTGAAACGCGGTGCGTCGGCGGCTCAACCGGGGCACGGCCTCGACCAATGCGCGGGTGTAGGGGTGTTGTGGGGTGTCGAACACTGCTTCTGCAGGGCCCTCCTCAACCACGCGGCCCAGATACATTACAAGCACCCGGTCGGCGAGATGGCGCACGATGCCAAGATCATGGCTGATGAAGATATAGGTCAGCCCCAGTTCCTCGCGCAGGTCCATGAAGAGGTTGACGATCTGCGCCTGTACCGACACATCCAGCGCTGACACCGCCTCGTCACAGATCAACACCTCGGGCTTCACCGCCAGCGCCCGGGCAATGCCGATGCGCTGACGCTGGCCGCCGGAAAACTGGTGCGCGAAACGATCGTGAAAGGCGGGGTCGATACCGCAGCGATCCATCAGGGTGCGGACATATGTGTCGAGCTCGGCGGTGCCGACGATGCGGTGCACGCGCGGGGCCTCGCCAATCAGTTCGGTCACCCGTTTGCGCGGGTTGAGCGACGAGAACGGGTCCTGAAAGATCATCTGCCGATCAAGGCCCTCGGTCACATCGCGCCGCTTGCCTTCCTGCAGCACCTCGCCCGATGTGGGGCGCGTGAGGCCCGCCGCCATCCGGCCAAGGGTGGATTTGCCGCAACCGGATTCGCCCACGATGCCCAGTACATCGCCACGGTGCAGGGTGAAATCGACACCATCCACCGCGCGCACCACCTGTGCGCCGGGGCCAAGACCGATGCGGCCGAGCGAGCGCGACAGAACGCTGTCATTGGTGCGGAAGGTCTTGGTCAGGCCCCGCGCCTCGAGGATGGGTAGATCGGCGGTCATGCCATGGCTCCGGCAGATTCGGTCAGGGGGTGGTGACAGCGGACGGTCTGGCCGCTGCCCGTGGGGCGCGGGTCGGGCCGGGTGGTGTCGCACAGCGCCGTGCGGTGCGCGCAGCGCGCGGCAAAGGCGCAACCGGGGGGCAGGTCGGACAGCAGCGGCATCCGGCCCGGGATCATCGGCAGGCGGGTGCCCTTGGGCTGGCCCGCCGCCACGCTGTCGATCAGTCCGCGGGTATAGGGGTGGGCGGGCGTGTCGAGCACGGCATCGACCGGGCCTTCCTCGACCACGCGGCCCGCGTACATAACCGACACCCGGTCGGCGATGCCCGCGACCACCGCCAGATCATGAGTGATCCAGACCAGCGCCGTGCCTCGGTCACGGCAAAGCGCCTGCGCCAGCGCAAGGATCTGGCCCTGTATGGTCACATCCAGCGCGGTCGTCGGTTCATCCGCGATCACCAGCTTCGGGCTGTGCAGCAGCGCTGTCGCAATTGCCACCCGCTGTCGCATGCCACCTGATAACTCATGCGGCCAGGCCCGCAGCCGCTGTTCCGGTGCTGCGATCCCCACCTCGGACAACGCCGCCACCAGCCGGGCACGCACGGCAGAGCGAGGCAGGGGGTCATGTGCGCACAGCGCGTCGCGCATCTGTGTCTCCACCCGCAAGACCGGGTTCAGGGTCATCATCGGGTCCTGAAAGATCATGCCGACCTGCCGCCCACGGACGCCCCGCATATGCCCCGGCGTCAGGCCGCGCAGATCGGTGCCGTCCAGCTCGATCCGGCCCGCCGTCACCCGCGCATCGCCCGGCAACAACCCGTTGATGGAAAACCCGGTCAGCGATTTGCCTGACCCGCTTTCGCCGACCAGCGCCACGATTTCTCCGGCATGCACGGTCAGGTCCACCCCATCCAGCGCGCGCAACTCATGCGCGCCGGTGCCAAAAACGGTGGTCAGGCCACGCACTGTCAGAACAGGGGCCATGGATCAGCCTCTCAGATGGGGGTTGAGGACTTCGCGCAGGCGGTCGCCCACAACGTTGATCGACACGACCAGCACCAACAGCACCACGCCCGGCAGCACCGAAATCCACCAGCGCCCGGATTGCAGGTAATCGAACCCGTTGGCGATCAGTAGTCCCAGCGAAGGGCGGGTGGGCGGCAAGCCCAGACCCAGAAAGCTCAGCGTGGCTTCAAGCGAAATCGCCTGCGCCATCTGGATCGTCGCCACCACCAGCAGCGTGGGCAGGCAGTTCGGCAGGATGTGGTGAAACAGGATGCGCAGCGACGGCAGGCGTAAGCCTCGCGCGGCATCGACGTAGTCGCGCGCGTTTTCCACCAGCGCCACGCTGCGCACGGTGCGCGCAAAGTACGCCCATTGCACCACCACCAGCGCCACGATGATCTTGTCGATCCCGCGCCCCAGAATAACCAGCAGGATCAGAGCCACCAGTATCGTCGGCAGGCTCAGCTGAAGATCGACAATCCGCATCAGCACGGCATCGACCCAGCCGCCGCTAAACGCCGCCACCAGCCCGACCAGCGTGCCAAAGGCCAGCGCAATCACCCCCGAGGCCAGCCCCACGATGAGCGAGATCCGCAGACCATACAGCATGGCCGACAGCATGTCGCGCCCCTGCCCATCGGTGCCCAGCCAAAAGGTCACCCCGGCAAAACTGGCTTCACCCGGGGACAGCAGGTTGTCGAGGATCGAGACTGACCGCAGGTCATAGGGATCTTGCGGCGCGATCAGTGGTGCGAAAATCGCGGCCAGGGTCATCGCCACAAAAACGCAGAACGCAACACTCGCGGTCGGAGAGGCGAAGAACGCGGTGGCAAAGGCGTGCAGGCGCGAGGGGCGCTTGGTAAAGATCATGGCCATCCCTCAGACCGCCCCTGCGCCAAGGCGCACGCGCGGATCAAGCAGAGAATACAGGATGTCGATCACCAGATTCAGCAACACGAACATGGTGACCACAAAGATCAGGTAGGCAACGATCAACGGGCGGTCCAATACGCTGATGGCGTCGATCAGCATCTTTCCGACGCCCGGCCAGGAAAAGATCGACTCCGTCACTACGGCAAAGGCGATGACGCCGCCGAACTCCATCCCCAGCACGGTGACAATCGGGATCAGCAGGTTTTTCATCGCATGCCAGCCCAGTATGCGGTATTCCGGCACGCCGTTGGCGCGGGCAAAGCGGATGTAATCCGATGTCATCACCTCGCGCAGCCCGGCGCGGGTCAGGCGGATTACCATCGACATCATGAGAAGCGACAGGGTGAAGGCCGGCATCGCCAGATGGCGCAATCCGTCAAGGGTCAGAAAGCTGACCCTGACGCCGAACACCGTTACCAGATCCCCCCGGCCAATCGCAGGCAACCAGCCCAGATAGACAGAGAACGTCAAAATCATGATCAGCCCGATCCAGAAGATCGGCACCGAAAAGCCGATCATCGACAGGCCCATGATGGTCTTCGATATCCAGCTGTCAGGCCGCAGCCCCGCATAGAACCCCGCAGGCAGGCCAACCCCCACCGCCAGCACCAATGCGGCCACCGCAAGTTCCAGCGTGGCGGGGAAGCGTTCCCAGATCAGGCTCATCGCGGGCACGCCATGGGTGAAGGACCGGCCCAGATCCCCCTCGGCAAGGTTGCCAAGGAAGATCAGGTATTGCTGCCAGACCGGACGGTCGAGGCCAAGGTTGACCATGATCGCGTCGAGACAGGCTTTGGTGCATTCGGACGAGGCAAAAAGATCGACCGGGTTTCCGATGACATGGATGCCAAAGAACACCAGAACGGTCATCGCGAACAGGACCAGAATGGCCTGCAAGATGCGTCTGAGGATGAATTCAGCCATAATCCGCCCTAGGTTTTACTTTGTGCCCCGCCCGGTTCATGCGTCAGTCAACGCGCTTTACTTCGACCGCAAGCGTGCGTTCATTTGTGCGTGGTGCATGTTCCAGACCGGCCTTCATTGCCCATTTGTTCACCTGAAAATGCAGCGGGATCAGGGCGCGATCTTCCATCGCAAAACGGGTGGCATCCTGCAGCAGGGCGAGCCGCGCGGTGCGGTCGATGGTCTGCTTGGCCAGTACCGATTTCGCGTCGATCGACGGGTTGGAATAGCGACCGAAGTTGCCGTTTCCACCGCCGGTTGCCGCATTATAGGTTTCCAGAATGCCCGAGACGGAATAGGTCGCCTCGCCTGCCACGGTGCCCCAGCCGGTCAGAGACATTGAAAACTTCGGGCTGTCAAAGCCGGGGAAACCGTCAGCGCCTCCGCGGATCAGGTCGGAGAAGAACACCGCGCGCGGCATCGTGTCCACCTCTGTCGTGATGCCGATCTGGGTCCAGAACTGCGCCACCGCCTCGACGATGCGGGCATCGTTGATGTAGCGGTCATTCGGCCCGTGGATGGTCATGCGGAACCCGTCGCCATAGCCTGCCTCGGCCAGCAGCGCGCGGGCGGCTTCGGGGTCATAGGCATCGGGTTGCAGATCCTCGACATAGCCGAAGAAGCCTGGCGGCACGATGTTGCGCGTGGGCTGGCTGGCTCCGCCCATGATCCGGTCACGGATCGCATCTCGGTTGATCGCCAGCGACAGCGCCTTGCGCACGCGCCAGTCGCGCAGCGGGTTCAGCATTGCGCTGCCATCATTGGCGGTGATGTAGGGTTCAGAATGGCGATAGGATGGCATCATATATATCAGCCGGTCTGACGCGATGGACGACACGGCAAAGCGGTCATCGCCTTCGAGCTGCGGCAGGTCGACAGTCGGCGGATAGTCGATCATGTCGACATCGCCGTTCAGCAGGGCCGCCAGCCGTGCGCTGTCTTCGCCCACGGGGCGGAACACCACCTCATCCCAACCCGGGTCGCCGCCCCACCAGTTGGGGTTTTTGGCGACAACGATGCGGTTTCCGGGGCTGAACTCCTTATAAATGAACGGCCCGGTGCCGATGGCTGCAGCGCCCGAGTTGAAATCGACTGACGGGGTTTTGCCCGGCACCACATGCTGCGCCACAATCGGGATCATCGCCAGATCTTCGGCCATGGTCGGATAGGGGCCTTCGGTGGTGATGTGAACGGTATGGTCGTCCACCTTGGACCAGACCTTGCCACCCTTCGCCAGCTGAAACGCGGGACTGGCGGTAGCGCCTTCGATCCCGGCTTTGAGCCGGTCAAAGGAATAGATAACGTCATCGGCGGTGAACGCCTCGCCATCATGCCAGGTTACGCCCTGTCGCAGTCTGAATTCCCAGGTGGTGTCATTGATGGGCTCCCACGACAAGGCCAGCCCGGGCGATGGCTGTGACGCGCTGTCCAGATCGACCAGATGCTCGAAGATATGTTCCTGCAATTGCAGGTCGGCAGAAAGCTGGGTCCAGTGCGGATCAAGCGTCGCCGCTTCTGACCGCACGCCGATGGTCAGCACTTCTTGGGCAAGGGCGGTCTGCGGCCCGGCAAGGGCAAGGGTTGCCACGATGGCAAAGCCAAGTCGTTTCACGTCATATCCTCCTTGTTGATGGTTTTGGATGGCACGCCTGCGCCCCGCGCTTTTCTCATTGAGCGGAAAAGTTCTCGCTGCGCACAAAAGTTCTTTGAAGGCTAAGGCAGGGCGCGTCGGTCTGTAAACAAAAATTTTGAACAAAAGTTCGGAAAACGCGGTGTGCCACCAAAGCGGTGAAATCTGCGTCAGTAAACGAGCGCCAGCTTTGCGGCGAGGGCGTCAAAACTGTACCCGGCCGCCTGCACCGCATCACTGCGGCGGCAGCTATAATAGGCTTGCGCCAGATCGGGGCCGAACCAAGTGGTAGCATCCTGCAGAGCTTGCCGTGTCAATGCTGCGTCGAGCGAAGCGGGCAGCGGGCGCACCCGCCAGGCGGCGCGCTGTTCGGGCGGCAATGTGTCGGGGTCGTGCTGCACATCGGGAGGGGCGGGACTGCCAGCCGCAATGCCCGCAAGTCCGGCACGGATGATTGCCGCCAGCGCCAGATAGACATTGGCGGTCGCATCGCTCACCCGGTATTCCAGCGATGCCTTGGGGCTGCTGCCATCCACTGCCGGGCCACGCGGCACCAGCCGGATCATCGCCTCGCGATTGCGCAGACCCACACAGGTAAAGGCCCCGACCCATGAATGCGGCCGCAGCCGTGCATAGGAATTGGCCGACAGCACGGTCAACGGCACAAGGCTTTCCGCATGGTCGATCAGCCCGGCCACAAAGGGCGCCGAACGGTTGGTCAGCCAATCGGAATGACAGGTCACATTGCGCGCACCATCCCACAGCGAGAAATGGATGTGTACGCCATTGCCCACCTCATCCAGTGACGGCTTGGGCAGGAAACTGGCCCGAAGCCCCATGCAATGCGCCGTGTCGCGGATGGTTTCCAGCGTCAGCACCGTGCGGTCAGCGGCGGTCAGCGGGTCGGTGGGGACCGAGCTGATCTCGAACTGCGAAGCTCCGTATTCGGCTTGGAACTGCTCCAGCGCGATGCCGGACCGCTCCAGCGTGTCCAACACTCTCTGGCCGAGCGGCGCAATCACGCGCCCGGCAGACAGCGAAAATGCCACATGGTTCGACTCGTTCAGCCCGTGCACCGTGAATTCATGCTCAAGCGCCACCTTCATCGTCAGGCCGGTGGCGGCCAGGTCGGCAATCGCCGATTTCAACGCCGTGCGCGGGCAGCAGGCCCATGGCGTACCATCCATCTGCCGCGCATCGCACAGCGCAAGATCAAACGCAGGGCCACCCTGATGCCCGCCCAAGGTAACGCAAGCCGCCGGGTCCGGGACAAAGCGGATCTCGCCCAAGGGACCAAAGGGATTGTCGGGTGGCAAACCGTTCAGGGCGCCGATGGTCAGGTTGGCGGGCACCCATGGCAGCCCATCGGCCATCGCCTCTGCCATCCGGCCTGCGGGCACCGATCTGCCGCGCAGTATGCCGTTCAGGTCCTGATTGCCGAGGAACAGAAAATGCCCGGGCGTGGCCATGCCATGTCTCCGCATCTGGTCAGGGTGGTGGCGCGCAATCTGCGCGCCACCACGGTCTCAGCGGCCCAGAGCGGTCTGGATACGCGTCAGATAGTCTTGCGCTTCCGGCTGGTTCGTCAGGATCACATCCCACGACATCTTGGCCTTTTCCATGAACGGACCCAGCTCCGGCTCGATGATCTCTACCCCTGCGGCGCGGGCGGTCTCTAACCCGGCGGCGGCCAGTTCGTCATGCGCGGCGATGCCAACCGCAATCGACTCAGTCGCGGCAGTCTGCACGATTTCCTTCAGATCATCGGGCAGCCCGTCCCAGAACGATTTCGACAGCAGGAACACGGTGGTCGACTGGTGTACGGTCAGCATTGTGTAGCTGTTGACGGTTTCATGAAACTTGTCTGCCACCAGCGCGTCGGGCGAGATTTCGATCGCATCAACCACGTTGTTCTGCAACGCCATGAAGAGCTCGCCATAGGCCATCGGGGTCGGCTGGGTGCCAAACGCATTGTAGGCCTCGACAAAGCCCGGCGTCGGCAGCACGCGGATCTTCACGCCTGCCAGATCATCCACCGTTTCGATCCGCACCGGGTTGCGGGACGCTACGCTGCGCTCATAGCTCGACCCGAAGCCAAGGCCGTACATGTCGTAGTCGCCCAGCAGGTCCAGCATCTCGCGACCCATGTCGCTTTGGAGGATGTCATAGGCCTGCGCCTTGTTGTCGAACAGATAGGGCAGCGACAGCACGCGGTAGGCTGGCACCACAGTTTCCAGCGTGGAGCCGCCGATGAAGCCGCCGGTCAGAATGCCGGTGCGGATCGACTGGATGGCGCGGGTTTCATTCCCGGCCTGCGCACAGCACTGGATATCCACCGTGATGCGCCCGCCGGAGCGTTCTTCCATCAGCCCGGAAAAGTGGTTCAGGATCACCTGATACGGGCTTTGGTCGCTCAGCACATGGGCCAGCGTCATCTCGTAAGTCTGGGCCGATGCCCCCCCGGCCAGCAAGACTGTGCTGGCGGCGGTGGCGATCAGGGTCTTGAACGTGTTCATGTGTCGTTCCTCCTGTGGTTGGTTTTTTGGTTATCGAAGCAGGGCCAGCGAAATGCCGGGGACGTAGGTTATGAGCATCAGATTTCCGACGAGAACCGCGAGAAAAATGAACAGTGGCCGCATCAGCTGTTCCATCGAAATCTTGGCAATCCCGCAGGCGATAAACAGGTTGACCCCCACCGGCGGCGTCACCATGCCCACCGCCAGATTGACGATCATGATCATGCCGAAATGCACCGGGTGGATGCCGTAGGAGGCGGCAATCGGTGCAAGGATCGGGCCAAGGATGATGATGGCGGCAAAGGTTTCCATGAACATGCCAACGCCGATCAGGAACACGTTGACCAGCAGCAGGAACACCAGCGGGTTGTCCGTCACCGTGCTGAGCATCGCGCCGATCATTTGCGGCGCGCGCATCAGATGCAGGGCAAAGCCGAACATCGCGGCAAAGGCCACGATGATCATCACCACTGCCGACGTAACGGCCGCCCCGGCAAAGATGCGGGGCATGTCGCGCAGCCTGATCTCGCGGTAGACCACCACGCTCAGGAACATGGCATAGACCACCGCCACCACCGCGGCTTCTGTCGCGGTGAAGATACCGCCGAAGATACCGCCAAGGATGATCACCGGCAGGAACAGCGACAACGATGCGCGCAGGGTGGCGGCCCAGACCCGGCGGACATAGGGACCAAGGACAAAGACCTCGCGCTCGCCATAGCCCTTGACCATTGAAATCAGGATCACGGTGGCGATCAGCGACAGCCCGATCATCAGGCCCGGCAAAAAGCCTGCGAGGAACATGTCGGTGATCGAAACGCCAGTGGTCACGCCGTAGATGATCATGGCGACCGAAGGTGGGATGATCACCCCCAGTTCACCGGAAGCCGCCGTGGTCGCGGCGCTGAACGGGCGGGGGTATTTCTGCTTTTCCATCTCGGGGATCAGCATCGAGCCCACTGCCGCCGCCGTGGCCGCCGATGAGCCGGAGATTGTTGAAAACAGCATCGAGGTCAGCACAACCGCCGCCGCCAGCCCGCCCCTTACCCAAGCCAGCAAGGCCTTGGCCAGGTCCACCAGCCGCTCGGCAATGCCGCCGAACTGCATCAGCCGTCCTGCCAACACATACAGCGGAAGCGCCATCAGCGTGAAGCTGTCCAGTGATTCGAACACCACCTGTGGCACCGCGATCAGCGGGATGCCCCGGTCAATCAGGATGGGCAGCGATGCCATGCCAAGCGCCAGCGCAATAGGCACGCTGATTGCAAACAGGCCCAGCAGGATCAGGATCAACGACACCATACCCTAAACCTCCGGCGCATCATCGGCGGCGAAGCGGATATCACGACCGGACAAAACCGTGTCGATCACCAGCGCAACAGAGTTGATGATCATCAACCCCGCCCCCACCGGCATGGCCCAATAAACGTAGTCCTTGGTGATCCCCAGCACCGGGCTGGTCTCCGACCGGCCCAGATCCACAAACGAGATGCCCACCCAGACCATCATCGCAAAGAACGCGACGCACAGCACAATCGACAGATTGCGCACCGGAATGCCGATCCGGGCGGGCAGCTTGCGCACCCCGAATTCCAGCGCGATCATCTGTGCATGGCGCACGCCAACCCCGGCACCCAGAAACACCATCCAGATCAGCGCATAGCGGGCCAATTCCTCGGTCCAGGGCGCGCTGATGTTGATGCCGCCCGCCGTCAGCACGAAACGCACGGTGACTTGCCCGAAGACAGAAAGGGTCACCACCATCAACAACATGCCGACAAGGATTGTCACCCCGGCGTTCAGTTTGTCGATGGCAGACAAGAAGCTGTGCACGGGCGCTTTCCTTGGGTTTTGAAGCCGGTCCTCAATTAGTTCACCAGAATCAATTTGTGCGCAATAGTTTCTTTTGTTCGCATATAGAACATTTTGCGATCTGAGAGGCTGGGCTTAGTTCCGGCCGATCGGATGCATGGTTGCGCGATGAAAATCCTTGGTCCCCGCAGCCTTCAGCACCAGCCGGGTGATCTTCCAACCATCTGCGCTGCGCGCAAATTCATGGTGATACTGCGCCCACAACTCACCATCCGGCGCGCCGGAATGATAGCGGTGCCAGGCGTAGAGGTAGCTTATGCTGCTCGCTCTGCCTGCGGATTCAAACCGGATATCAATGTTCGAAACATGATGGCTTGTCGCCGCAAAGATGGTTTTCAGGCCAGTGGCCACGCCTTTGCGGATTTCCTCCTGCCCAGTCAGCACCGCTGCCTCGGGCCCATAATCGACCACCGCCTCGGGCGCAAAAAGTGCGGCCACGTCGTCCGGTTCATTGCGGTCAAAGTGATAGCAATAGGCCCGGATCACTCCGGCAATCGCCTCACGGTCGAACAGCTGTTGGACGGTAGAGCTGTGTTCCATCGGCAAAGCCTCCATTCTGCAGGTGAATATGTGCGATTAACGCACAAATGTTTCAGTTTGGGCTATTTGCCCGTCGGCCCGACAGTATCCATCGCGCCAGGATCAGCATCAGCACGATGAACCCCGAAACAAAGGTGCCGATCACTGCAATCGCGGGGACAAGTGGCGAATAATTGGTGGCCGTGCGCGAAAACAGCCACAGCGGCAGCGGCGTGTCGGCCCCGCTGGTGTAAACTGACAAGGGAAGGTTGGACCACGACAGCAGAAAGGCGAACAACGCGCCGGAAAAGATGCCGGGCCACAGCGCTGGCAGCGTCACCTCGCGCGCAACCTGCCAGCGTGAGGCACCCAGATCGAACGCCGCCTCTTCCTGCGCCACGTCGTAGCCGAACAGCCGGATCGAGATGACCAGCGTGACAATCGGCACGATCCACACCGCATGGGCCACCACCGCCGTCTTCCAGCTGGGTGCGATTCCAAGCGCCGACATCGACAGCAGCAGCGCCAGGCCAAGCACCGGCTGCGGGAAAAAAATGGGCAGCACCAGTATCTTCTGAAACACCCCGCGCCCGCGCCAGTCATAGCGCGCATAGGCCATTGCCCCGATGGTGCCCAAAACCACCGACAACAGCACAACACAGACCGCGATCTGCAAGGATATGACATGCAGCGTCACCGTTGTGTAATCCGCCGCCGCCGCACGGTAGGCGTCCAGCGTCCAGACCTTGTGCGGAAACCGCATGTAGCGGGTGTTGGCAAGCGAGGCGAGTACGACCGAGGCAATCGGCAGATAGAGCGCAGTCACCAGAGTGCCAACCCACAGCACCTTGAGCCACAGGATGTGCCGCCCGCCCGTCATCGCCGGATGATCCGGTTCAGGTCGATCCGGCGGACGGCGGGAAACACCAGCGCTGCCGTGACGGCGATGACCAGCACGGTCAGCGCCGCCCCCATCGGCCAATCCTGCGCATAGTTGAACCGCTGCTCGATGGCCGCCGTGATCACCGTTACCGCGCGCCCACCCAGGATCGCCGCCTCGGCATTTGCCCCAAGGCACAGAACGAATGTCAACAAGCCCCCCACCAACAGGCCGGGGGCGGCAAGTGGCAGTTCCACCTCACGCAGAACCGCCCATCGGCCTGCGCCCAGATCCCGAGCCGCCTCAATCCGGTCGCCCGGGATCATGGCCACGCCCAGAAGCATCGGAAACAGCATGAAGGGGAAGTGGATGTAGATCATGCCCACCAGTGCCGCGAAACGGGTGTTCAGAAAAGTACCGATCTGCACGTCAAAAAGCGCATTCAGGGTGCCCGCCAGAATTCCGCCCCCCGGCATCAGAAAGACCGACAACCCGAACAGACGCACGCTTTCCGAGATGAAGATCGGCAGCGCGATCAGGGCGGTCACGATGCTGGCCCAGCGGCCCGCGTGATGGTGCAGGATCTTGGCCGTGGGCCAGGCCAGCAAGGCGGTGATCAGCGTGGTCAGCGCCGCGCCGATCAGCGACCACATCAAGGGCATGCCGTATCCGTCGCTAAAGGCGGTGCGGTAGTTCTGCAAACCGACCTCGCTGGTCAGATCAAAGGTGCGCGGCGGCATCAGGCTGTACCAGACGACGATCCCCAATGGTGCCGCAAAGAACAGCAGCATCAACACGATCATCGGCAGCGCATACAAGAAACCGGGATTGCGCTGCATCACGTGTCGACCCAGGCGATATCCGCCACATCAAAGCTGAACTGCGCCGTCTGTCCGATCTGCAGACCGGCTTGCGGCCCTGCGGCAACCTCGGCGATCAGCGCCGCGTCACCTGCGCGAAGGTGAAACTGCGTGCGTGACCCCAGCATCAGCTTTTGCGTCACCACCGCATGGAAGGCGTCGCCGGCGTCACCGCCCGGGCGCAGGGATTCCGGGCGCAGTACGGCATAGGCCCCCATTGCCCCCGATGCAGGCACGCCCAGATCGGCAAATATCGCACTGCCGCCCGCCTGAGACACCGCCAGAATGTTCACCTCGCCCATAAAGCCCGCAACAAAGCGGCTTCGCGGGCGGCGATAAATCTCGTCTGGGGTGCCGATCTGTTCAAACTTTCCGGCCCGCATGATGGCGATGCGGTCTGACATAACCATCGCTTCTTCCAGGCTGTGGGTGATATAGATGAAGGTCTTGCCCGTGCGCTGGTGCAGCTCTTTCAACTCCACCTCCAAGGTCTTGCGCAGACGGTAATCAATGGCCGACAGCGGCTCGTCAAAGAACAGGATCTCCGGATCCGACCCCAAGGCCCGCGCCAGCGCCACCCGCTGCCGTTCGCCCCCCGAACATTGCGTCACCGGGCGGGGATAGTAGCCCTCTGGCAAGCGGACCAGACGCAACAATTCGAGCGCGCGGGCACGCCGCACCTCGGGGGCCACGCCCTTCATCTTCATCGCGAACTCGATGTTCTGCCCGACCGTGCGGTGGTCAAACAGCGCCAGCGACTGGAACACCATCGCTGTGGGCCGCCGGTTGGCGGGCATGTCAGTGATGTCGCGCCCGCGCAGGTGCAGGCTGCCTGCCGTGGGCGTATCGAGGCCCGCCAGCAGCCGCACGAGTGTGGATTTGCCGCTGCCCGACGGGCCGACGATGGTAAAAAACTCACCTTCGGCAATGTCGATCGACACGCCGTCCACGGCGGTCATCGTCCCGAACCGCCGGGTCAGCCCTGTCAGCGACAGGGCTGGTGGAGGATGTGTCACCGCTCAACCCCGCGCGCGCATCGCGGCGGAATAGATGTCATACAGCCTGTCATAATCCGGCACGATGTCGAACTCGACCGCATTGGCGATCCGCTCGTCGAACTCATCCCACTGGATCGCGGCCAGCTCTTCGGTGGTGAAGCGCGACATCAGCTCCGGGTTGGCCATCTGTGCCACCGGCTGAAAGTTGCCATTGCCGCGCGCCACGATCTCTGCTGCGTCCGGCGTGGTGATGAACTCAAGGAAATCAATGGCTTCATCGAGCGGATCGGGATTGGCCACCGCCGAATTGATCTCGATCCAGTTGATGCCGCCCTTGCCATCGGCGGGGCCGGAATTGGGGGTGATGGCATACAGGTTGTTCACGCCCTCCAGCCGCGCCGCTGCCGTGGTATAGGTGCCGCCGGTGAAATACATGTCAATTTCGCCGTTCAGGATGGCCAGGTTCAGTTGCACGAAATCGGTGGTGATCAGCTTGGCGTTCTGTATCCAGCGCTTTGCGGTCTCTTCGAACCGTGCCACCTCTTCATCGGTTTTCACCTTGAACGGGTGCACACCGGCCCCCATGCAGATATCCATCACATTCCAGTCTTCATAGGCCAGAATGCCGTAGCGCCCGCTGAAATCGGGATTGTTGAAAAGATCCCAGCCCTCGTCCTTGGCCAGTTCCGGCGAGATCACGTCGGAATTCACCACGAAATCAAAAGTCTCATAGCGCTGCACCACGCCCAGCAGGTGGTTGCCATCCTCGCTCATCGCCCAAGGATAAGGCGCGGCGAACTTTGGTTTCATCTGCGCATATAGCGGCTCGAAACGGTCGCGCGGCAATTCGCGGATCAGGCCTGATGGCCACATCTCACCCCGCGCCCATGGGTTGTTAACGTTGATAAAATCCCAGACCGAGGTTTCCCCAGCCCGCAGCCGGTTCACCGAGCTTGGGTCCGATATATGGATCTCATAGCGGATGTCGCCCCCGGTCTGCTCCTTCCACAGCGCCAGCAGGCGCGGGTCGGCATAGGCATCCCATGTCAACAATGACAAGGGCCGCGACTGTGCGCTGGCCGCCATCGGCAGGCTTGCCGCCGCCGCCCCTGCCGCAAGGCTTTGCATGAATTTCCGGCGGCTGACCGAATGCTGCATCGGTGTCCGAAGCGGGTTGCGGGATGCCATCTGGCGCAGAATGCGGTCGCAGTTCATCAAAGCCTCCTTGTTCGCTATGTGAACTATTATGCGCGAATAGATTCATTTCAACGTATTTTCCGACGATCACCCCGTATTCATGGAAAAGCCGTGTCTCTTTGACCCCGGAAGTGCGGAAATTTGAGGCCGGCATTGCTGCAAAGTCCCCTAAAATGCACCCTTTGCCCCCAGCCCAACGCGGACGAAGCCCTTGCCTCTTGGATGAAGGTCATGAACACATGTGCGCAGACCCGCCGCCTCTTGTGTTGAAGGACCCGCCATGACATCCCCCTTCCTCTCCACCACATCACGCGACATCCCGATTGTGCCAGATCGTGCGGTGCTCTTGTTCATTGATGTGCAGAACTTTTCCTGCCACCCGGACGGTGCGGAATGGGCGGCGCTGCGAGCGGAAGATCTGGCGCAGATTCGCGATCCGTTCCTGGCCCAGATGCGCGATCACGTGGTGCCCCGGATGCAAAGACTACAGGCCGCCGCGCGCCGGGCAGGGATCGAGGTTATGTACACCACCATCGAAAGTCTGACCCTTGATGGGCGCGACCGCAGCCTTGATTACAAAATCAGCGGCTTTAACGTGCCAAAGGGATCGTGGGACGGCAAAGTGCTGGACGAAATCGCGCCGCAGGGCGATGAAATGGTGCTGCCGAAGTCCTCCTCCAGCGTGTTTGTCTCGACCCATATCGACTACATCCTGCGCAACCTTGGGGCGCAGCAGGTGATCATCTCTGGCGTGCTAACCGACCAATGCGTTGAAAGCGCCATCCGCGACGCCTGCGACCTCGGCTATCTGGTGACGCAAGTCACAGATGCCTGCGCTACCTTTGGTGAGGCGCGACAGGCCGCGTCGATCAACGCGATCAAGGGGTACTGCCGTCAGGTATCCACCGACGCCCTTGTCGCTGAACTGAAAGGCTGAAGCGTATTTGGGCGCTGTGCGAACTTTAGTGCGAAATTTGTAGACAGCCAGCGGGTAGCCCCTGTATCGTCGGAAGCATGTGGAAAACACTTGTTCTCCACCCGAACCGCCCAGAGCCGCAGGTAGCCCAAATGCCGCACATGACCGACCCGACCGCAAAGGCGCGGGCCAGATGAACCCCGACCGGGTCTGGGAAACTCCTGAGGAAGAATGGCGCGCGCTGGTCAACCGCGTGCGCGCCGGACAACCCTTGAAGCCCGCGGTCTGGCCGGGCGGGGCACACTGCGCGGTTGCCCTGTCGTTTGATGCCGATCACGAGACGTTTGAGCTGGGGCAGGGCCGCGCCGCCATCGGGCGGCTGGCCTGGGGCGAATTCGGGCGACGCACGGGTGTGCCACGCGTGCTTGATGTGCTGCACCGCCATGATGTACGCGCCACCTTCTTTACCCCCGCTGTCGCCGCGCTGATCGACCCCGCCGCGATGCGCCCCATCACCGACGCCGGGCACGAGATCGGTGTGCACGGCTGGCTGCACGAGAACACCTCGCGCCTTGACCGCACCACCGAGCGTGAGTTGATGTTGCGCGCCCGCGACGCGCTGGAACAGGTCACCGGCCAGCGCCCCGTAGGCCACCGCGCCGCGCAATGGGACCTCAGCCCGCATACCATCGAGCTGGTGGCCGAATTGGGCTTTGCCTATGACAGCAGCCTGATGGCCGACGACGAATGCTACGAACTGGTCACCAATGGCACCCCCACCGGCGTGGTCGAGGTGCCGGTGGAATGGGTGCGCGATGATGCGGTCTACCTGCTGTTCAACCGCGACCCCGCCACCCGGCCCTGGACCCCGCCCGAAGCGGTGTTCGACATCTTTCGCCGCGAGTTGGACGCCGCCTTTGACGATGGCGGCTTGTTCCAGCTGGTGATGCACCCCTTTGTGATCGGCTACCGGTCGCGCATCTGGATCCTCGATCAGCTGATCGCGCACGCAAAGGCACGCGGAACCGTCTGGTTTGCCACCCATGCCGAAATCGCCGACTGGGTCTGGCAGCACCGCTCCCAAACAGATTGAACCGCAAAGGACACGGCCCATGCTGAAGTTCTATTACAACGCCGCGCCCAACCCGTTGAAAGTGGCGCTGTTTCTGGAAGAATCTGGCCTGCCCTACAAAGGCATCGCCGTTGATACCAAACGCGGCCAGCAGCATGAGCCTGCTTTCCTTGCCATCAACCCCAATGCGAAGGTGCCGGTGATTGTCGATGGCGATGTGGTGGTCTTCGACAGCAACGCCATTCTGCTCTATCTGGCAGAAAAAACCGGGAGTTTCCTGCCGGAAAACACGCCAACCGCGCGCGGAGCTTTGTTGTCGTGGCTGATGTTCATTGCCAGCGGCGTCGGCCCTTTTTCGGGGCAGGCCGTCCATTTCCGCAACTTCGCGCCGGGCGACAACCCCTATGCCCGCAAGCGCTATGATTTCGAGGCGCGTCGCCACTGGCGCATCATCGATGACCGGCTGGCGCAGGGGCGCTACATATTGGGCGACCAGTACACCATTCTGGACATGGCGGTCTGGGGCTGGGCACCGCGCATCCCCTACATGCTTGGCGAAGGTGCCATGGATGATTTCGCCAACATCGCCCGCCTGATGGCCGAGCTTGACGCGCGTCCCGCCGCGCAAGCCGCGCTCACACTGAAGGACCGCCACGCGTTCAAGGTCGAGATGGATGAAGAGTCTCTGCGGTCCATGTATCCGCAGATCTTCGGGCCGGACCCGGTTTGATGCGCACCGCAATTGTCACCGGCGCAGGCTCGGGCATCGGGCGCGCGGTGGCCGCGCGCTTTGCCGCTGAAGGTATGGCCGTTCTCTGCGCCGACCTAAATGATGCGGCGGCACAGGTCGTCGCCGATGATCTGTCAGCCGCCGGGCATCACGTCCGCGCCATCCGGACCGACATCACGGACGAAGCTTCGGTGGCCGACATGGCCGCCTTTGCGATGGACTGGACCGGCCGCATCGACACTTGCATCGCCAACGCGGGCGCGATGATCGAAGGCGATATCCTGTCGCTGTCGCTGGACGACTGGAACCACGCGCTTATGGTCAATGCCACGGGGGCTTTCCTCACCGCGCGCGCCGTGCTGCCGCATCTGGTGATGCAGGCCGGCACGCTGGTCTTTACTGCCTCGACTGTCGGGCTGCTGGGAATGAAGGGGGTGGCGGCCTACTCGGCAGCCAAGGGAGCGGTCGTGGCGCTGACCCGCCAGCTTGCCGCCGATTTCGCCGCCCGCGGAGTGCGAGTGAACGCAGTGGCCCCGGGTGCCGTGCGCACCCCGCTGTCGGAATCGCAGTTCCGTGCCCGCGCCGCAGATGAGGCAGAATTTCAGGCCCTGTTGGCCCAAGTAATTGGGCGCTATCCGATCGCGCGCTGGGGCACTCCGCAAGAGATTGCTGAGGTGGTGCTGTTTCTGGCAACAGAGCGCTCGGCGTGGATGACCGGCCAAATTATTCCGGTTGATGGTGGCTTGTTGCAACTACGCTAAATGAGCCCATCTACCAATCGGATGATTGATCCTGACAACAGCAATTACTCTGTACGCCCCGCCGACGCATCATCGCGGTGCAGAAGCGGTGTACAGAGGGCTTGGGGGCAATCCGGCCATTTGATAGTGCCGCTTGGCTTGTCTTATGAGCTTCCCCAGTTCCCATGCGATGGCTTCGTCCTGCGTGACTTCCTCCAGCAAGATTATGGCAGTTGGCTGCAGGACCCGGTCCTGTTGGAACGGCTGGTCGGCGAGAAACTGAAGGCTGAAGCCGAGACCATCTCTGCCGGGGGTTGGAAGTGGATCGAAGTCGCCGTGGGCTTCCCCTACGGCCACACGATGGGCCTGCACGAGCTTTTGGGCACCATGGTCGATCTGACCAAGGAGGAGCGGGCCACGCGCGAAGCACTGCGAGACGAATATGACCGCCTGCAGGCTGAATACGCTGAGGCCGATGATCTTCCCGAAGAGATTGATCGGCGTCTGGCCGAGATCGAGCGCCCCTTGGCGCCTTCGACACCCGGCTGATGGTCTTCGATCCCGAACAGGTCGGCAGGGCTGGGGTCTTCTTCAGCATCGACAGCGACGGAAGCCCGCGCTGGCAAGGCAAGCCGCGCGAGCGCATAGAACACCGGAACCGCCAGTGCCACGGTAGAAAACGCCATCCAGACCGACGCGAACAATGAGGCCCAGGCCCCGGCGCGGGGCCGGAACACCCTTTGCCAAAAGTCAAAGCTGTATTCTGTCGGATAGCGCGCCGGGAAAAACCACTTTGTTGCAAAGGTCCACATCGCGGCCCTCGCAGGGCAAAGCCTTGGCGAACCATCCTGACCCTCAGAGCGCCCGCAAGAGCGTTTCAGAACTCAGCCCCGCATTGCGCTTGGATCAGAGGGAAAGATCTCTGTCAGGGTCAGGTCGCAGCCAATCAGTGCCTGCTCGCGCGATTGGCGAACGAAATCGCTTATCATGCCAGCGTTGGCCGACAGGCCACTGGCGGCCCATTTCGCCCCCAGTGCCGTATCCATCATCGCGATGTCCTGGATGATCCACGGAGTCGTTTCCGCATATTTGCGGCGTTTATCCAGCCACATCGCGAGCGACCCATCAAACAGATCACTCAAGGCCGAGGCAATCCACGGGTTTTCCATGGCAAAGCTCGCTTTCAGGCCAAGAATATGCATCCCCGGCACATAGCCGACACGATCAAAATAGGCGATCTCGGCGCTGCGGAAATCCGACAGCACATGGCGAAAGGCCGAGTCAGGGCGGAAAAATCCGGTCGGCATGAACGGGGTGAACACGGCATCAAGACTACCATCCAGCAGCGCCGCGATCATCGGCTGCTCTCCGGGCATCGCTTCAATCCGGCCCGGTCGGGCAAAGCGGCCCAGACGGTCGGTAATGGGGTGCGCCTCTGTCAGGCGGCCAGCATACCACATGACATCTTCAATCCCGACACCCAGATCCGCGAGCGCTGCCCGCGTCCAGGTATTGCCGCTGTCCTGCCAACCGGTGACACCAATCTTCTTGCCTGCCAGATCCTCCAGCCGGGTGATGGGGCTGGTCTTGGCCGTGATGATGCAGCGGTGGCGAAAGCCCCGCATCAGAAACTGCGGCACGCCCAGAACCGCAGTGCACCCAGCCGCCCGGTCCTGAACGTAGCGGCTAAAGGAAATTTCGGCCCCGTCGTAGGCGGTAGTCGTTGCCAGATCGTCGACCAGCGTGCCCACTCGCGTGATCTGCAGGTCAATTCTGGGGTCGCCCACATCGCCCAAAAGCAAGGGTGTCAGATAGTCCCAATCGCGGAGGGCAAGGCGAACTGTCGGTGCCATCAGATATGTCCGCTTCTGCATTTAGGGGCGACGCTGAACCCCTATCGTGCAGCCTGCTGGGCGCAGGCTGCACGATAGGGACGACAGGAGTATCAACACCTGACAGACATCCCCGCGTCCAATTGAAAATTCTTTTGTAAGTCGTAAAGATTTTTGATCGGTTGTCAGCGCCTGCCCTGGCACTCGGCCAGCCGGAACTTTGATCACATGTCCCTGGGCCGCCTGTTCAGGCACCACAAATCTGCATCGGCGACAACAGACCCACAGACGGGACTCGGCTCCTGCACCTTCAGGTTTACCGGCGACTGCACCGCAGCAGGTATGTTGCGCAACCGATTGTAAATTATGTAAAAAATGCAACGTCAAGATTGACCTTTACAGCATCGGAACAGACTGTTGGCGCCCGTCGGAAAATCGGAGCGGAAAAGAAATCTATCCACCATAAAAGATTTTTCGATTGGACATCCCCCCCTCACAAGGCTTCGATCCACCGCAAGACGAGGCACAAGCCCGCGACACCCCCATCCAACAGAGACGAGGTTTCCATGACACCTTCCCTTCCGATGAGCATGATGGCCACGCGCCGCAGCGTTTTGCTCAGCCTGGGCGCTGGCATCACCGCGATGGCATTGCCGCGCGGCACCTGGGCGCAAGCCACTGACGCCATCCTCAAGTTCGGACTTTCCACCTTCCCCCCCACGGTCAAGCCGTTCGACAATACCGGCGGGGCAGCAAACACTGTCAAACTGATGATCTACCGTGGGCTAATGGGATATGATGCGTCGGGGAAGCTGCTGCCCGAACTGGCAGAAAGCTATGAATGGCTTGAACCCACGGTTGCCGTGTTCAAGCTGCGGGCGAATGCCACGTTCCACAACGGCAAGCCGGTTACGGCGGCCGATGTGATCTTTTCCTTGAACGAAATCACCAAAGAAGGCTCCACCGCGTTTCTGAAAAGCGATCTGGCCATCATCTCAGCGGTGGAAGCGGTTGACGACAAGACGGTCAAGATCACCCTTTCTTCACCCAGCGCGATTTTCATGGATCTGATGGCCAGTTATTGCTGTCCGATCATTTCCGCCGAAAGCACCGATGGGAATGACATCGGCGCCGGTCCGTTTGTGATGAAATCCTCCGAAAAGGGCGTCTATATCGAGCTGGAGCGCTACGGGGCCTATTACGACGAAGGCGGGCCCAATTTCGGTGGCATCCGCTTTATCGCTTATGCCGATGAGAACCTGCGCTTTGCCGCTTTGGAGGCGGGAGACGTACATCTGATCGAATATCTGCCATGGACCCAGTTTGACGCTGTGGAAGCGTCGGACACGATGCAGATGAAAAGCACGCTAGGGCCGTATATGTTCCTGCTGTTCAATGTAACTCAAGGCCCGTTTGCCGATGCAAAGGTGCGTCAGGCGGTCGGCTATGCGATCGAACGGCAGGATGTGGTGGATGCGGCCTTTGCCGGTCGGGGCGTACCGCTTTTTGGCCTGCCCAATCCGCAAGGTTCGCCCTTTGATCTGGCCGACCCGGCGCATGAGTGGACCTATGACATTGAAAAGGCCAAGGCGTTGCTGGCCGAGGCGGGCTATCCGAATGGCTTCGACTGCCGCCTTCTGGCCACTGCGACCTATGGCATGCACCAGGACACCGCATCCGTGGTGCAAGCGTATCTGGCGATGATCGGCATCAACGCCACGCTGGATCTGCCCGATTGGGGCACACGTGTCACCGCGGGGAAGGAAGGCAAGTACGATCTGGCCGTGCATGGCACATCGGGCATCTACAACGACCCTGACTCGCTCTGGTCGCTGCTGTATTCGGGCAACCCGTCCTATCTGCAATCGTTTGGCTTCAAAAGCGCGCGGATTGACGGCCTGTTGGAGCAGGGCCGCACCGAAGTGGACACCGAAAAGCGCAAGGCTGTTTACCAGGATCTTGCCGCCGCCTATTTCGAGGAAGTGCCGCAAGTGCCGCTGAACTGGCGGGTTCAGGCCTATGCGATGAAAAAATCGGTCACCGGGTTCGAGGCACTGCCTGGCTTTCTGAACGGATCATCCGCCTACGCGCTTGACGAAACCCAACTGGGTTAAGGGGCGGCAGATGCTGGCATTCCTCCTGCGCCGTGTGGCGGCGGCGATCGTGATGCTGCTGGTCGTGGGCACGATCATCTTTTCTCTTCTGGTGATCGTGCCCGGTGACCCGGCAGAGCTGTTGCTGTCGACGGGTGGCGGCAGTGCCACGCAGGAGGCGATCCAGAATCTGCGCAACGAGATGGGGCTGGATAAGCCCATTCTTGCCCAGTACTTCAGTTTTCTGATCAATACGGCGCAGTTCGAGTTCGGCACATCCATTGTCGATGGCTCGTCCATCGCGGATGCCATTGCGCTGCGCCTGCCCCGCACTCTGGAGATCATCGGCGTAGGAGCGGTCCTCGCGCTGATTGTGGCGATACCGGTGGGCACGTTGGCGGGCTTGCGCGGTGGTGGGCGTTTCGATGTTGTCGCCTCGGGGGTAAACGCGCTCTTTACCTCGATCCCGGGTTTCGTAGTCGGCACGCTGTTCATCTACTTTTTCGCGCAGGTGCTGCGGGTGCTGCCCGCCGGGGGCTATATCGCCTTTTCCGAAGACCCTGCGCAGCATCTGCAAATGCTGGTGCTGCCTGCAACCACTGTAGCACTGCATCTGGCGACGATCATCTTTCGGATGACGCGGGCAAGCGTGCTGGAAATGCGCGGGCATGACTGGGTGCGCACCGCCACAGCAAAGGGCCTGCGCCGCAGTCTGGTGGTACGCCGCCATATCCTGCGCAACGCGTTGGGGCCGGTGATAACCGTTGTCGGCCTGCAGCTCGGGATTCTGCTGGGATCAACCGTGCTGATCGAGTTTGTCTATAACTGGCCCGGACTGAGCGGAATGCTGGTCACAGCGGTCGAGCAACGCGATTATCCGACGGTTCGCGCCATCATCCTGACGGTCGCCGCGATCTTTATCGCGATCAATCTGGTGATCGACATCCTGTATTCCTTGCTGGACCCGAGGATTCGCCTGAAATGACCGCAATCCCTGTCCCGCAAAAGACCCGCCTGCTGTCTGCCATTCCCCGACGCATGATCCTGCCCAGCATTCTGCTGGCGGCGCTGATCCTCATTCCCTTTGCCGCTCCGCTGATCACTGGCGCAGATCCGGTACAGATCTCGGTTCGTGACCGGCTGGCGCTGCCAAGCTGGGAGCATTGGCTGGGGCAGGATGAATTCGGGCGCGACCGGCTGGCACGGGTGCTGTATGGCGGGCAGGTATCGCTTACCGTGGCCTTTGTGGCCACCACGTTGGCCTGCATCTTTGGCACGCTGCTGGGTCTGATTGGCGCTTATTTCCGCGGGCCTTTTGAATTTATCACCACGCGCCTGTCGGATGTGGTGCTGTGCTTTCCGCCGATCTTGCTGGCGCTGCTGGTGGTGACACTGTTCGGCCCCGGTGCGGGAACGTTGGTGGCGGTGCTGTCCGTGCTGTACTTTCCGTCCTTTGCCCGGATCGCCTTTTCCGAGGCGCTGCGCGTCTCGTCGCTGGACTTTGTCGAGGCGTCGCGCGCCTTGGGCACACCGTCGCACCGGATTGTGCTGGGCACCATTCTGCCCAACATCGCTGGTCCGCTATCGGTGCAATATTCGCTGACCGCCGCCGCCGCGATCACCATCGAAAGCGGGCTATCCTTTCTTGGGCTGGGTGTGGTGCCGCCTGCCCCGTCCTGGGGCCAGATGATCCGGGGCGCGCGGCAGTTCATGAATCAGGATCCGCTGGGCATCCTGATCCCCTGCGTGGCGCTGATATTGACCATCTACGCCATCAACTTCTTCTGCGACCGTCTGCGCGATACATTGGACCCTAAGGGAGCATTGGGCGGTGGCAAGGATGAAACCTCGGTGCCGGTTGCTGCGCGCGTTGCCCCGCCGGATGAGACGGCAGATGTGGTCGCCTCGATCCGCGATCTGCGGTTGCAACTGATCCGCCCCGGCGGGCCGGTCGATGTGATCCAGGATGTGTCACTGACATTGCGGGCCAACCAATGTACAGCCCTTGTGGGCGAAAGCGGTTCGGGAAAATCGCTGTCTTCGCTCGCCCTGATGGGCCTGTTGCCCGGTGCGATCCACCAGGCCGGCGGGGCACTGCGCCTGCGCCGAAAATCAGGCCAGATGGTGGATCTGGGTACTCTGACAGCCAAGGCGTTGGAAGATGTGCGCGGCAATGATGTGGCGATGATCTTTCAGGAGCCGATGACCTCGCTGAACCCGATCCACAAGATTGGTACCCAGATGGTCGAGGCGATCCTGTCACACCGCCCGATGCCCTATGCTGACGCCCGTACCCGCGCCATCGACCTGCTGGAGCTGGTCGGCATCAACGAACCGGCCCGTCGGTTTGACGGCTACCCGCATGAGATGTCGGGCGGCATGCGCCAGCGGGTGATGATCGCCATGGCGTTGACCTGCGAGCCGCGCCTGTTGATCGCGGACGAACCCACCACCGCGCTGGATGTGACCATTCAGGCCGAGATCATCGAATTGCTGCAACGCCTGCGTACCGAATATGCAGATGGTCTGAGCCTGCTGTTCATCAGCCACAACCTTGGCATCGTGTCCGAAATTGCGGACCGCGTGGCGGTGATGTATTCGGGTCAGGTGGTCGAGGAAGGCCCCGTGTCGCAGGTGCTGAACACCCCGCACCACCCCTATACAGTAGCTTTGCTGGAAAGCATGCCCTCGTCCCATGAAGAGCTGCACTCGGCGCGGGGTGACCGGCTGCGGGCGATCAGCGGCACCCCGCCTCTGCCGGATGCCCGCCCCTCGGGCTGTGCCTTTCGCGACCGCTGCCCGATTGCGATCCCGTCCTGTGCTGATGCCCCGCCGCCTCTGTTCAACAGCGCCGATGGGGACCGTCAGGTGCGGTGCTTCCGGGCACCCGAAGCTGGATTGGAGGCCGCCCGATGACCCCGCTGCTGGAGGTTGAGAACCTGAGCAAAAGCTATCCCGTCGGCCGCAAGGGGCTGTTCGGCAAGCGGATGATGCAGGTCTTGCGCGAGGTCAGCCTTTCGGTGCAGCCCGGCGAGGTTCTGGGGCTGGTCGGGGAAAGCGGATCGGGCAAAAGCACCATCGGCAAGGCAGTGCTGCGCCTGATCGAGGCGGATAGCGGCACGGTCCGGTTTGACGGACAGGATCTTTCCACTATCTCTCACGCCGATCTGCGTCGCCTTCGCAAGGATATGCAGATCATCTTTCAGGACCCTTACGCCAGTCTTGATCCGCGCAAGACCATTCGCGCCGTGTTGTCCGAAGCTTTGGACACCCACAAGCTGCACATGGGCACCGCCCGCGCCGATAGACTGACCGAACTGATGACCATGGTGGGTCTGAGCCCGGCGTTTCTTGACCGCCGCCCGCATGAGTTTTCCGGCGGCCAGCGACAGCGCATCGGCATTGCCCGCGCTTTGGCGGTCGAGCCGAAATTCATCGTCTGTGACGAGGCGGTCTCGGCGCTGGATGTATCGATTCAGGCACAGGTGCTGAACTTGCTGGCCGATTTGCGCGCCATGACCGGAATCTCGTTGCTGTTCATCAGCCACGATCTGTCGGTGGTGCGCTACATCTCGGACCGAGTGATGGTGCTGTATCTGGGCAAGGTGATGGAGGTCGGGCCGGCGGACCAGATCCATTTTGCGCCCAGACACCCCTATACCGCCGCGCTGATTTCGGCGGAGCCTAGCCTCAAACATGAAAGCAATCGCATCCGGCTGACGGGTGAGATTCCTTCGCCGCTCACGCCACCCTCTGGCTGCGTGTTCCGCAGCCGCTGCCCCTATGCGCTGCCTGCTTGCGCCGAAACCGTGCCGCCCCTGCGCGACATTGGCGAAGACCGGCTAAAAGCCTGCATCCGCGACGACATTCTTTAAGGAAATACACTGATGATGACCGACAAGATCAAGATCGCCGAACTGACCAGCGAAGAAGCGCGTCAGTATCTGAACAAGGATGCCGTGATCCTGCTGCCGATGGGCTCGCTGGAGGATCAGGGCACGCACGCGCCGATGGGCGACTATCTGGCTGCCGAATGTGTGGCGCTGGACATCGCCCGCGCCGCGCGTGCCGAAGGCGTCCCGACGTTCATCGCCCCGGTAATCCCGTTTGGCGGGGCCGATTATTTCGGTTCTTCGCACGGTGGCATTGCCATCAGTCAGGCCACACTTTCCGCTTTGCTGGACGACATGTTTGCCAGCCTCGCGCGGCATGGTCTGACCAAGATTCTTGTCATTAACGGGCATGGGGGCAATGTCGGGCCCATCAATGATGTGTCGCTGAAGTGGCGGCAAAAAAACGGGATGTTCGTGGCGTCGATGTATCTTTGGCAGATCAGCTATGAGCTGCTCAAAGACATTCTCGGTCCCGAACAGGCGGCGAAATCCTCGGGGCACGGCGGCGACCCGCTGACCTCGATCGGGTTGCATTACTACCCGGAGATCCTGCGCCTCGATTTGCGTCAGGCCCCCCCGAACGGCCAGAAGGCCATGGGCTTAGAGGTGGCCGGGTTTGCCGCGATCAAATACGACGGCGCACGCCTGCAAGCCCCCATCGAAGCGATTGAAAGCGCGCCGCACGGCGTGTGGGGCGGCGATCCTGTGCACTGCTCGGCCGAAACTGGCAAGGCCCTGACCGACCGCCTCGTCAAAATCGGTGCCGGCTTCATCCGTGATCACGTCTCCAAAGGCTTTGCGGCCTGACGCGTCCTCAAAAGGCAGGGCGGCACGTGTGCCGCCCCTGACGGCATCGCAAAGAAGAGGGACATAAACCTGTACTCGGATTTCCTGAGCGCCTTGCGCAAAGCCAGTTTCGAAGGGGATCTGTCCGAACCACCAGCCCCCGCGCCAAGGGATTGCCCATTGGTTCCGGTGCCGCCACCGCGCGGGCGCGGAACGATTTGGCCAAAACGGGGGACTGTCAGCAGCCGGGCAATGCATTGCAGATCCGCCGTGTCGCGTGGACCAGAATGCGGCGCTTGCACCTTATGGCTTGGTCTTTTGCGCCAGAGCGTTCCACCTCGTCCCGTGCCACCATTGGCAGCATGATTTCCACCGATGCCCGTGATCAGGGGGCGTGCATGTCTGGCAAGACCAGTGATCACGTTTTGTTTAAGCGTTACGGTCAACCTGCCAAAGATTGGCTGTTGCGGGATGGCGGGCACCTGGGGGCATGAGGTGCGGAATCAGACGGTCTCATCGAAGACCTTTGCGCAAAACTGGGCCGGGCATGTCACCCGCACAGTTCAGACCGATCTGGCCACGGGCTTTTCTTGCCGCTGTCAGACGGCTCTGCGCGCAGGCGTTCAGAACACCCGTCCGATCGCGCTGCTCAAAACCTGTCTTTCTGCCCGCTGACAGTCGGCTTTCAGAAGCTGCACGACCCATGGTCAGTGCGGCAGAAAGGTTACATAGCGTGGATGCGCGGCCGCCCATTCCTCGGCGGCCTGCCGGGCCAGTTGGAAAATCTGCTCGGTCTGCACCTTGCGCGCCTTGTTGACGTGAACGCAGCGGATGTCCAACGGGGCCAATCGCACCGTCGTCGGGATCTCGACCAGCATGCCGGTTGCGATGTCATTTTCCAGCGCAGCCAGTGGCACTGCAGACGCGCCGTAGCCGCAACGGACCATATCGCAGATCGTGGCGAGAGAGTTGCCGGTGTGGCGGGCGCTTGGCCGCCGGCGCGTTTCCTCAATCAGCTCTGCCACCGGGCCGAACAACGGCGAGGTGTGCGGATATAGCACCAGAGGAAGTTCGCGCAGCTCATCCGGCGTCAGGGGTCGCAGGATTTCCCCCACTACATCGGGCCGGGCCGCCCAGCCGACATGGTACAGCACCGAAAAGCTATTTGGAATTTGCGGCAAGCCCGCTTCGCCTGTCACAAAAGCCATATCGAGCGCACCCGATTTGACCAGCGGGCGCAGATCGATGTTTCCCCCGGCATAGAAATCTACGAGCGGGGCATCGGGCATGGCGGCGATCTTGCGCCGCAACGTGACACCCCATGTCTGGCTGACCATTGCAACCAGACCAATCGAATAACGTTTTTTTTGCTTGGCCTTCAACCGGCTGGTCAGCGTCTCGCTCAGGTTCAGGAAATTTTCAGCATATTCGGCGACTTCGTGCCCCTGTTCCGTCAGGGTAAATTCGGATTGCGAGCGATCGATCAGCTGCACGCCGAAGCTTTCTTCCAGGCCGGAAATACGAGCAGAAACAGCCGGTTGCGTAAGGCCGATGTGATCGGCCACGCGTTGATAGCTTTGCAGGCGGGTCAGCCAGTAAAAGGCTTCAAGCTGTTTGAAGTTCATGTGGAAGGTCTATCGGGCATGGCGATGATTTTCACATAAAAACTTTCTATGGACCAGACCAGAATTTTTGCTTTGACGCTGCCGTGCCGCGTGGGCTGAATAAAGATAGCCCCCAAGCGCCACTCTGCACACGCGCTACAACGCCCAAGGATACCTGATGAGCATTGCCGTTTCCCTGCCCGCCAACGACAAGACCGAATGGTGGTGCAAGATGCTTCGCGATCTGATGCCGGATTGGGATATCTATCCCATCAATCAGGTGCCCGATCCCGACGCCATTACCTATTCGGTGGTCTGGCGGCCAGCCACCGGGGCCATGACGCCGTTCCGCAATCTGAAGGCCATCGTGTCGCTGGGCGCGGGGATCGACCATGTGCTCGCGGACAAGGAGCTGCCTCAGGATGTGCCGATCATCCGCACCGTGGGTACCGACCTGACACAACGGATGAAGGAATACATCGCGCTGCATGTTCTGCGCCACCACCGGGAGCTGCCGCAGATCCAGGCCAATCAGGCTGCCCACCTCTGGGATCAGATCATCGTGCCCCCCGCCCCCGAGCGGCGTGTCGGGGTTATGGGTCTGGGAAATCTTGGGGCCGCCGCCGCGCAGTTGCTGGCACAGATCGGCTTCAACGTGGTGGGATGGTCGCGCTCTGCCAAGATCATCGAAGGCGTCACAACATATTCGGGCGACGAGGCTTTTGGCGCGTTTCTCGAAGGCACCGAAATTCTTGTCTGCCTTCTGCCACTGACCGAAAGCACATTGGGCATTCTGAACGCTGACACCTTCAACAGGCTCAAGCGCGGGGCGTGTGTCATCAACGCCGCACGTGGTTCCCACATGGTAGACAGCGATCTGATTGATGCGCTGGGTTCGGGGCAGATCTCTGGGGCGACGCTGGATGTTTTTCATGTCGAACCACTGCCAAAGGATCATCCGTTCTGGGACCATCCGCGCATCACGGTGACCCCGCATGTCGCCTCGATGATCGACGCGCCGACCGGCAGCAAGATCGTCGCCAAAAATATCCGCGCCTTTGAGGACGCGGGTACTGTTGCCGATCTTGCGGACGCAAAGCGGGGCTACTAGGCGTACCAGCCTGCAGCGACCAGCAGCACCCATCAAAATCACCCTCCCCACCTCCGGCCCCTTTCTGGGGCCGGCTTCCTGCATTTGACGCAAAACATTAACCAAACTTCATATAAATTTCAAAGTATTACATATTTCTCCTCATGGCCCCATCCAAAGTTTCTTTGATGCGCTTGTTAAAAAAATTCGATTGGACATCGCGGATGGAAAACCGTTGCATCAGGGGATCAACCGGGCCGTCCAAAGCCTGCAGAAATCGCTATTTGCCCCGAAATGCGGCCGGGGGCACGTGATCCGCCCGACCTTCGCCAACGCACGGTCAGCCACCGCAAGGGGCCTGTTTCGTGCTGCGCCTTTGACTGCCTGGGCAGTCGTCGCTCGAAACGGCACCTCCGTTCCCGGAGAGCCTTCATCCAACAGGAGCCTGCTTTAACATGACATCACGCCTTCTTTGCGCCCTCGCGGCCACGAGCCTGCTGGCCAGCGCAGCCCACGCGCAGTCAACCGAGGTATCGGGCGAAATCACGCTGTCGGCCTATTCCGGCATCTTTCAGGACAAATACACCGAGGCGGTCATCAAACCGTTTCAAGAGAAATTTCCGGATGTCACGGTGAACTACTTTGCGTCAAACGCGTCGTCGGTGATGCTGGGCAACCTGCGGTCGCAGGCCAGTGATGTGCAGACCGATGTTGTGATCTTTGACGTGTCGACCGCGCTTATCGGCAACAAGGAAGAGCTGCTTGCACCGCTTTCGGTGGCCGACATTCCGAACCTGGCCGATCTGCTGCCGCAGGCGACCGTGCAAGAAGGTTTTGGTCCGGCCGTTACCTTTGACAACCTCGTGCTGGTCTACAACACCGAGGCCATCTCCACCAAACCGGACTCGCTTTCCGTGCTGTGGGATCCGCAATACGCGGGCAAACTGGCCGTGACCTCGATGCCCTCGATCCTTGGCTCTGGCCTGATGGTGATGACCTCGGCGATGCTGGGCGAAGACTATACACAGTCGGTAGAGCAATCATCTGCCAAGCTGGCCGAACTGGCACCTGCCGTGCAGACCTTTGACCCCAAGCCGGATTCCTACACGCTGGTCATCAACGGTACTGTTGCACTGGCGACGGGCTGGAATGCCCGCGCGCAATACTATGCCGATGAGTCTGCGGGCAAACTGGACGTTGTTCTGCCCAAGGAAGGCACCATCCTGCAGATCAATACAATCAACCTGATCAAAGGCGCCAAGAACGAGGCGGCTGCCAAGGCGTTCATCAACTACGCCCTGTCGCCCGAAGCTCAGGCCGCCTTTACCGAAGCGATGTTCTATGCCCCGGTCAACGCAAAGGCAGTGGTCAGCCCGGAGGCCACCGCGCGCACTGTAGCTGGTCAGCTGGAGCAGATCCTGCCGCTCGACTGGGGCTGGGCTGCCACCAAGTCCGAAGAGTGGAACCAGATCTGGAAGCGCCAGATCATCTCGGCCGGCAACTGACAGCGAAACGGACGGACCCATGAACCTGCGCCCCTCCCCCTTGGCTGACACCGCTCCGCCGCATATCCGCATTGACCGGCTGACCTTTGACTATGGCGGTGCCCGGCCGGCGGTGGACGCTTTGTCATTCGATATTGCCAAAGGCGAGTTCATTGGACTTCTCGGTCCGTCCGGCTGCGGCAAATCCACTACCCTGCGCATGTTCGCAGGGTTGCTGGCCCCCACCTCGGGCCAGATCATGATCGGCGGGCAGGATATCGTGTCGCGCCCACCGTGGGAGCGCAATCTGGGTCTGGTTTTCCAGTCCTACGCCCTGTTCCCCCACATGACCGTTGAACAGAACGTGGCGTTCGGGCTGCGGCTGCGCAAGGTCAGCAAAGAAGGCCAGCGCGCCCGGGTTGCCGAAGCCCTGCGCGCCGTCCGGCTGGACAGCTATGGCAGCCGCTGGCCGTCAGAGCTGTCCGGCGGCCAGCAGCAACGAGTCGCCATCGCCCGCGCCATCGTGATCGAGCCAGAGATCCTGCTGCTTGACGAGCCGCTGTCAAACCTTGATGCCCGTCTGCGCGACGAGATGCGGTTTGAAATCCGCGACATCCAGACGCGCACCGGCATCACCACCTTGTTCGTCACCCATGACCAGCAAGAAGCCCTGACAATGTGCGACCGGATTGCCGTGATGAATGCGGGCAGGCTGGAGCAGATCGGCACCCCGACCGACGTGTATGATCGCGCAGCAACCCCGTTCGTTGCAAACTTCATCGGGCGGGCGAATAATCTTTCGTCCAAACTTTCCCTCGTTGGGGGCCAGCCTGTCCTGACGTGCGACGGGCAGACACTGCCGCAACCGCTTCCTGCCGATGTGCCCGAAAACAGTGTCACCGGAAACAGTGTCGCCGCGATGGTGCGCCCCCATGCTATCCGTCTGATGCCACCTGCGCCTGAGGGAGTTTCCGGCACGGTCATGCGTCGCGTCTTCGTCGGCAGCATGATCGAGACCGAGATCAGGCTTGATGGCGGTCAGACCCTGATTGCCGAACTGCGCCCGAACAGCGCAGATGCCGCACTGTCCAACATTGGTGCGCGTGTCACGCTGGACTGGCAGGCCAGCGACATGCGTCTGTTTGCATCATGAGCGCCCTTGCCACAGATGGCCGCACGCGCCTGACGCCATGGCTGCTGCTTGCACCGGTGCTGCTGGTGCTGCTGGTGTCGTTCATCGCGCCGATCCTGTGGCTGTTCCGCATGTCGCTGAACGAGTCTGATTTCGGCGCGATCATCCCTGCTGTCAGTCTGGGCACCTATATCAAGATCCTCAACGACACCTACTATCTGGATCTGCTTGGGCGAACTCTGCGCCTGGCCGTCACATGTTCGCTGGTGGCGCTGGCGATGGCCTATCCGATGGCCCTGTTTCTGTCGCGGATGACATCGCGCTGGCGGACGCCGCTGACGGTGCTGGCGGCATCGCCGCTGCTGATTTCGGCGGTGGTGCGGTCGTTCGGCTGGATGATCACCCTTGGCGACGACGGGCTGTTAAACAACCTGCTGCTTGGCGTCGGGCTGATCGCCGCACCGCTGCGGATCGTCAACAATTACTTTGGCGTCGTCATCGGCCTGTCGGAAAGCATCATGCCCTTTATGTTTCTGACCATCATGGCAGGCTTGGGCAAGCTGGACCGCCGGCTGGACGATGCCGCCATGTCGCTGGGCGCGCCGCCCCATATCGTCTTTCTGCGCATCATCTTGCCGCTAAGCCTGCCCGCCATCGTGGCAGGACTGACCATCGGTTTTGTACTGTCGGTATCGTCCTTCATCACACCAACGCTGCTGGGAGGCGGGCGCGTGTTCCTGCTGGCAACCGAGGTTTATGACCTTGCGCTGATGTCGCTCGACTGGCCGACCGCCGCTGCGCTGTCATTCCTGATGTTGGGACTGTTTCTGGTGGCCATGCTCGTGACCGCACTGCTGGTTCGCCTGATGACAAGGACACGCTGACATGACCAGATTGCTTTCCATTCTTGGCCGGGCCTACGTGATAGCCATCTTCGGCTTTATCTTCCTGCCGATGCTGATCATTCTGATAATCTCGTTCAGCGCCGACAGCTATCTGTCTTTCCCGCCCTCGGGCTGGAGCCTGAAGTGGTACAGTACCGTTCTGGGCAACACGACCTTCATGGCCGGGCTGAAAAACAGCGCTATCATCGCGCTGATCGTGGCAGTGCTCAGCCTGCTGCTGGGCCTGCCCGCAGCTTATGCTCTGGTGCGGATGGAATTTCCGGGCCGCACGCTGATCCGCAACCTGATTCTGGCACCGCTGGTGCTGCCCGCGATGATGTTGGGGCTGGGCCTGTTGATGGTGTTCACCCCCGCTGGGCTGGTGGCGACCTATCCGGGGCTGGTGCTGGCGCATCTGGTGATGACGCTGCCGTTTTCGGTGCGCATTCTTCAAACCACCCTGTCCAATCTGGGCACGGATCTGGAAGAGGCCGCCATGACGCTGGGTGCGCGTCCGCTGCAGACCTTTCTGCTGATCACACTGCCCCGGCTGATGCCCGGCGTCATCGCCTCCAGCGCCATTGCCGCGATCCTGTCGTTTGACGAAATCGTGCTGTCGCTGTTCATCGTCGGCCCGCGCCTGCAAACCCTGCCGGTCGCGATCTATCGCTATGTCGATGAACGGACAGACCCGATGGTCGCTGTTCTGGCGGTGCTGCTGATCGCGATCTCGCTGGCCATCGTGCTGGTCGTAGAACGCAGCGTCGGCTTTGCCAAAGCCTTCGGGCGCTGAATTTCCTGTCTTAACCATCGAAAGACCTGACATGACCTACAAGATCAAACCAATGCCCGCGCAGATTCCGGCGGAACATCTGAGCCTTTTGGCGCAATGCGAAACCGCGACGCTCGGCCATTGGCGGCAGTTCGGCTTTCTCAGCCGCAAGATCCAACCGCTGATCCCGCGCCGCCGCGTTGTCGGTACTGCGGTGACCATCGCCATTCCCGGCCCGGATTCCACCCTGCTGCATCACCTGCTCAGCCTGATCAGGCCCGGTGATTTCGTGATTGTCGACCGCCTGCATGATGACCGCTACGCATGTTGGGGCGGCGGCGTGACCGTGGGTGCCAAAGCGGCTGGCGCGGTTGGTGCAGTTGTCGATGGCCCCTGCACGGATCTGGAAGAGATCGAGGCATCAGATTTTCCGATGTGGTGCCGGGGCATCTCTCCGATCACCACCCGCATTTACGATCTGGGCGGGGCGATCAACGTGGCGGTTTCTGTCGGCAACACCGTTGTGATGCCGGGCGACGCGGTGCTGGCGGATGAAAGCGGCGTTGTCGTGCTGTCCCCGGACGAGGTGGAAGCCGAGGCCCGCAAAGCGATCGAAACTCAGATCAGGGGCAAAGATCGCGAGGCCAGCGTACGCGATACCGGCGTCAAGCTGGGCGATCTGTCTGGAGCTTCTGCCAAAGTTCTCGCAAAGCTGGCCTGATCCATGCACTTGTTCTGGCCGGGGCCCATGGATCCCGGCCATGCCCCAGCACGTATCGCACCAACCAGAGAGCCATCATGACACGCCCGCGCCTCCCCTTCGTTTGCGAAAAATCACCCGCCAGCGGCAGCGGTGGCGTCGTGGTGACCAACCATCCGCTTGGATCGGCAGCCGGGGCGGAAATGCTCGCCGCCGGGGGCAATGCGATTGACGCCGCCGTGGCAGCCCTGTTGGCCTTGACGGTAGTAGAGCCGATGATGGTGGGCATTGCGGGCGGCGGGCTGTCCCATATCCGCCTGGCCGATGGGCAGCATCTGGTGATCGATGCGCTGTCATCAGCAGCGGCGTCGATGCACCCCGAAATCTATCAGCCGGTTTCAGACGATCCGGCGCAATACATGGATGCCAAAGACAATCGCAACCTGAGCGGGGCGTCGGCCGTTGCAGTTCCGGGAAACCTTGCGGGCTGGTGCAGCATGCACAGGCGCTTTGGCAAGCTGTCCTTCACGGATGTGGTAGAACCTGCGATCCGGCTCGCCGAACGCGGTTTTGTGGTCACGCATTATCTGGCAGGCGCTATCAAGGAGTCCGAGGCGGAACTGGGCCGCGACCCCGAAATGGCGCGGCTGGTGCTGCGCGACGGCGCGGCCCTTAACCCCGGCGACCGGATGGCAATGGGCGACTACGCGCAAAGCCTGCGACTGATCCAGCAGGAGGGTGCAGCCGCCTTGCACGGTGGCGCGCTGGGGGCCGCGCTGGCGGCACGCATGAAAACCGGCGGGCCTGATGCGGGCTGGGTCACGTTGGATGATCTGCGCACCTACTGCCCCGTTGACCGCGCGCCGATCATCGGCACTTACCGTGGGTTCCAGATCGCAGGCCCGCCGCCCCCCGCGTCTTCCGGGGTTCATGTGACCCAGATGCTCAACATGCTCGAAGGATACGACGTTGCGGCTATGGGCGTCGGCACGACCGAAGGCCTGCACCTGCTGGCCGAGGTTATCCGCATCGCATTTGCAGACCGCCGCGCCTTTTCCGGCGATCCGGACTTTGTGGATGTGCCGGTGGGGCGACTGACCTCAAAAACCTATGCCGCCGAGTGCCGCGCGCAGATCCGCAGCAGTGCAGGCCACCCAGATCCCTTTGCTCGGGGTCGCGAAAGTCAGGACACAACCCATATCACCGTTGCTGACCGCGATGGCAACATTGTCACCGCCACCCACACCATCAACGGGCTGTTCGGGGCGCGGTTCGTGGTGCCGGAGACCGGGATCATACCGAACAATTACATGTCAAACTTTGATCCGCGCCCCGGCAAAGCACTGTCCATCGTACCGGGAAAACGGGTGCCCACTTCCATGGCCCCGATGATGGTTCTGCAAGATGGCAAACCCGTGTTTGCATTGGGCCTGCCGGGTGGGTTGCGCATCTTTCCGTCGGCAATGCAGGCCATTGTCAATCTGATAGACCATCGCATGACCCTGCAAGAGGCCGTCGAGGCCCCACGGATCTGGACCCAGGGCCAGGAGGTGGAGCTGGAAGAAGGTTACGCCCCACAAAAGCCCGCTCTTGAAGCGTTGGGTCACAAGGTTAAGGTTGTCCCGCATATTGGTGGGGGTATGAATGCTATTGCATTTGACGACACCCAGACAGGGGCTGCCTGCTGGCGCGCCGATGGGACAGTTCTTGCTCTCGGTGGCGGCCTCGCCCGCCCCGGCGTCCGCTTTTGGCCCGACAAGGCACCCGCTGATGCTACTTAACACCCTCCCGGCGCGCAAACCTAGACCCAGCTTGTCTGGACGCGCAGCCGCCGCCCGGTGATGACACCTGCAAGTCGTTGGGGTCGCTCTGTCAGCATGCTGTCGGAGGCAACGGCGTCAAGGCGCGCTACAACAATAACAGCGACTTCGTTAGTTGCCCCGGCGAGTTCTGATTGGAAAGCACATGCCTTTGCCCCTCGCCAAACCCAAAGTGCCACGCTTTGATGTGGCGATCATCGGGGCCGGGGTCGTGGGCTGCGCGGTGGCACGCCGCTTTGCCCGTGAGGGTGCCAAGGTCGTGGTGATCGAAAAAGGGGCAGATATTCTGTCGGGGGCCTCCAAAGCCAACAGCGCAATCCTGCACACAGGATTTGACGCGCCACCCGGAAGTCTTGAGCTGGATCTGATCAAGGCGGGAAGGGCGGAATATCTGGACATCCATGGCGCACTTGGGCTGTCAATTGTGGAAACCGGCGCTTTGGTCTGTGCCTGGGCCGATCACGAGGGGGCGCAGTTGGAGTCCATTGCGGTACAGGCACATGAGAACGGCATATCCGAGGTGCACCTTCTGACCGGACCTCAGGCAAGGCAGGCGGTTCCCGGCCTGTCGAAAGCCCTGCTCGCCGCAGTCGACATAAAGGGCGAACATGTGATCGACCCGTGGTCTGCGCCGCTGGCCTATCTGACCGAGGCGGTGGCCCTTGGCACCGAGTTCCGCCGCAATACAGAGCTGCTATCCGGCAGCTTTTCGGGTGACTGGCATTTGCAGACCAGCCAGGGCGACATTCACGCCGCATCAGTCGTCAATGCCGCAGGGCTTTTCGGGGATGAGATCAACGCACGGCTGGGCCTGCCTGTGGATTTCAACATCAGGCCCCGCAAGGGACAGTTCGTCGTGCTCGACAAGGCGGCCGCTGTTCACGTACCGAAAATCCTGCTGCCGGTTCCGAACGAGATCACCAAGGGCATCGTCATCTGCCCCACGGCTTTTGGCAATGTGCTGGTTGGTCCCACCGCCGAAGAGCAGGGGGACCGCGATCGCGCCACCGTAGAGACAGCAACGTTGGAGATGTTGAAGGCGCATGGGGAGAGACTGGTACCGTCTCTTGCCGGTATCGAGGTGACGGCGGTATACGCCGGTCTGCGCCCCGGCACCGAAAAGAAGCACTACCGCGTCTCCAGCGACCCAAAAAGCCGCGCGATTGTGCTGGGCGGCATCCGGTCCACCGGACTGAGCGCGGCATTGGGGTTGGCTCAACATGCGGTTCGGTTGCATGCGGCATTTGCACAGCCGTTTCTCAAGCCAGCCGAAATTCCCCCCGTCACAGTGCCGAACCTGACCGAAACCCGCCCCCGCGACTGGCAGCAACCCGGCCATGGCGAAATCCTGTGTCACTGCGAGATGGTCACCCGGCGGGAGGTCGAGACTTGCCTGACCTCGCCCGTGCCGCCCGGCGATTTTGGCGGCCTGCGGCGTCGCACCCGCGCCGGGATGGGGCGGTGTCAGGGCTTTTACTGTCAGGGCCGACTGGCCGAGATTTCCGCCGGACACTTGGCTTGTCCCCTGTCCTGCGAGGGGGCCGCGGAATGACCGTGGATGTGGCCATCGTCGGCGGCGGACCTGCGGGCGTAGCGGCGGCGTTGGAGTTGCGGCACCACGGGCATTCGGTGATCATTCTGGAGCGCGAAGCATGTCTGGGCGGCGCCACCCGGCATTGCAGTCACTCTCCCTTTGGTATGCGTGAGTTCGGCCGCATTTACCTGGGTGCCGCCTATGGTCAAAGGCTGCAAAACGACGCCGCCCGCGCCGGGGTCGACCTGCGCTATCACCAGTCAGTGACGCGGATCGGACCGGGTGGCCAATTGGAAATCGCCAATCCCGACGGCCTGACATCGCTGACGGCGCGCCGTATCCTGATCGCAACAGGCGCGCGGGAAAAGCCGCGTTCCGCCCGGATGCTGCCGGGAGACCGCCCGGTCGGGGTCATCACCACCGGGACGTTGCAGGCGATGATCGCATTCCAGCACAAGATCCCTTTCCGACGCCCGCTGATCCTGGGATCGGAACTGGTGACACTATCGGCCGTTATGACCTGCCGCAGCAACGGCATTTACCCCGTCGCCGTGATTGAAACCCGGCCTTTCCCCTTGGTCTGTGCCCCCCTGTCGTGGTTTCCGGGCCTTTTGGGCATTCCCTTTCACACCGGGACACAGGTGCTGGACATCATCGGCAAGGGCCGGGTTGAGGCAGTCCGCATTCTCCGAGCCGGACAGGAACAGGTCATCGCTTGCGACGGCCTGCTTCTGACCGGGCACTTCACCCCAGAGGCTTCGCTTCTGCAGATGTCCGGTCTTGCGCTCTGCCCAGATACGGCTGGACCCGTGATTGATCAGACCGGGCGTCTGGCGGCCGGACTTTACGCGGCGGGCAATCTGCTAAGGCCGGTCGAAACGTGCGGCTGGGCTTACCGCGAAGGGCGCTGCATCGGTCAGACCATCGCTGCGGATTTGCAGCGAGGCACAGCAACTGCAACAGTCCGCGTCACCCATGACGCGCCCTTGCGCTATGTCGTGCCCCAGTTTTTGCAGCGTGGTATGGCAGGTATGCAGCATTTCCAACTGCGTGTCACGCGCCCGGTCGTCGGGGAAATCGCCCTGGAGCTGGATGGTCGCGCGGTGTTCCGCCTGCAAAACCGCTGGATGCCGGAACGCCGCATCCTTGTGCCAATCCCGAAACAGGCCATGCAGGCGGCCCATGTCCATTTCTCATTCCGGGAGTCTGACTGATGCGGGTCGCCGCCATTGACCAAGGCACCACGTCGACCCGTGCGCTGGTGATTGACGCACACGGCAACTGGCAGATCGCAGCCAGCCTCCGGCATGCTCAGCACCACCCGCAGCCGGGCTGGGTTGAACATGACGCCGAAGAAATGATCCGCAACATCCGCGCCTGTCTCAAGGCGACGGGTGATGTCGATGCGATCGGTCTGGCCAATCAGGGTGAAAGTTGCCTTGCATGGCATGCAGAGACCAAAGCGCCTCTGTCGCCGGTGATCGTGTGGCAGGATGCCCGCACGCAGGGCACCCTTTCCGTGCGGCCAGCAGCTGATGCCCAACGGTCGAAAGCGATTTGTGGTCTGCCGCTGGACCCCTATTTCTCGGCATCGAAACTGGCGTGGCTGCGGCAGAATCTGGCCACTGTGCGCGCTGCAGAAGCAAAGGGAACCCTGCGGCTTGGCACAACCGACGCTTTCTTTCTGGACCGGCTGGCGGGGGTGTTCGCCACGGATTGCGCCACCGCCTCGCGCACCGGATTGATGAATCTGGCAACGCAGGAATGGAGCGCCGAACTTTGCGCCCTGCACGGCGTACCAATCGAATGCCTGCCGCCGATCCGGGCGGTGGACGCCGGTTTTGGCACGATTGGCGGCGTGCCGGTCCGGGCCTCAATCGTTGACCAGCAGGCAGCGCTTTACGGCCACAACGCGCGCCTGCCCGGAGATTGCAAGATCACCTTTGGTACCGGGGCCTTTCTTCTGGCGCTGACAGGGACCGAGCGGCCGATGGTCGAAGGCCTGTTACCGACACTGGCGTGGAAGCGTCAGGGCCAGCCCGCCCTGTTTGCGGTTGAAGGTGGCGTCTACGACGCAGGCTCTGCGCTGGAATGGGCCCGCCGGATCGGGCTTTTCTCGACCCTTGACGAGCTTGGCACCTTTCACGGGCCGTCTGCCATATCGCGCGGGTTGGTCTTTGTGCCAGCCCTGTCCGGTCTTGCCGCCCCCCACTGGGATCGCTTAGCGGCCCCCCTGTTCATTGGCATGGACCACACCACCGACCGTCGCGACATGGTCCGCGCGGTTCTGGAGGGGATCGCCCTTTTGACGGTTGACCTGATCGAGGAAGCCAGTGGCACCGTCAGCTTGGGCGCGACGATCTCTATCGACGGGGGTGTGTCGCAAAGCGCCTATTTCGCCCAATTCCTCGCCTCGGCTGCGGGACGTGCGATCAGCGTGGCACCGATGCACGAACTGACCGCACTGGGTCTGGCCGAACTGTGCGGTCAGGATATAAGCGGGGTGCGGATGGGCGGTCAGACCTTCATGCCAGATGCTTCTGTGTCCGATGCGGACCACCGTACTTTTGCCATGGCCCTAGCGCGCACAAGGGAGTGGCGTCGCTGCCCCCCCGAAAACAGCGAACCAGGCTGATACCTCGGGGTTGGCAAGCGTCGTGGACACGGCTGCGACGCTGACGAGTATGTCTGTGTGAAGCCATACGGATCTTATGGGCAAGCCGATTGCACATGTTGCAAGCATAGCACGCCCGCCGGGCCGTTGTGACGGCGCCCCCCGGAGGAGCGAAGCGATCTGCACGACGGCGATCGCGGCGGCGGTATCAGGCAGGACAGAAACAACGGCCGGCGTCAAAACGGTCGGGATCAACGGTTGGAACGTCATCAGAACACCTCATGTTGGGGCAAACGGGAGGGCCGAAGGCGCTCTCGTGCAGCCTTCCAGCTCCCCGCCCCATCCTGCCTCTGCGTCTCTGACCTCGGTCCTTCGCTGAGCGGTGGTTGATTATGTTCCTGATATGTTCTATACAGCAGTACCAAGTAGCAGAGGAGTTTTTCCGATGGAAGACACCAGTTTTGCCCTGCCGGTGACGTCCAAGCAGATCGCCTATGCGCGGTCATTGGCGCTGCGCAACCAGACGCTGTTGCCTTGGGAGGTACAGCAGGATCGGCGAGCCTTGAGTTCCTGGATCGACGGGCAGGCCAGGTTGAAACCGGTCTCCGCGCTTGACCCGCTGCCGTCGTCGAAACAGGTCGCCTTTGCCGAGCGTCTCGCCCGCATCAAACGGCGCGCCGTCCCGGACGAGTGCTTCCGCGACAAGGGGCTCATGTCGAAATGGATTGACGGGAACAAGTGACGGGGTGCGGTCACCGATCCTGAGCTGCGTTCGCGAAGACGGATTGCAAGCAGTCGAGGCCGCTTGCCGCGAAGCCCTCGACCAAGGCGTCCACTCAGCCCCAGTCGTCATTAACATTCTTGCCCGAAGACGTGATCCGATTCCACCGCGCTGCGCCTGACCCACGAACCCGTGGTCGATTGCGCTCGCTACGACATCTGAATGTGCCGCGCCAGCAGCCCGCCCAGCGCGCTTTGTTCCGGGCGTATCCGCAAAACGGCAAGGCTGCTTTCCAGAATGTCGCGCGGGATGTCGCGACCGATCACTACGATCCGGCTGGTGCGGTCACCTTCTGGCCAGTGCGGCATGCTGACCGGCGGATGAAAGATGTGTTGCGCACCGTGAAAGGCGAAGGGGTGTTGGATGCCCTCTACATGCACGATGCCCTTCATGCGCAAGACATCGGGGCCGCGCAGCGCGATCAGGGTATCGAGCCAGAAATCGAAGATGTCCGCCGGGATCGGATCGTCGATGATGGCCGAGACAGACGTGATGCGGCTGTCGTGCAGGCTGAGAGCGGCAGTCGGCGCAGGCCTGTGAAACCCCATCGAAAGGCCGGCAAACGGGTCTGCGGCGGGGTTCGGGGCGAACAGCCCATAGGTGGGGTTGCCGTGACCGATGGGCTGGGCAGGCGGCGTGGGTCTGGGTGCCGCATAGGCAGCGACATTGACCCAGGAGAGGGTTTGCGCGGGATCGGCGTCTGCCTGCAGGCCGCTGATGCCGAACAGGGTGCCGGGTGCCACGCGGCCTTGATTGGCGGTGATGCGGGCGGCACCGGGGTTGATCTGGGCCAGACGGGTTTCGAACCGGCGCAGCTCGCTTGGGGTGACAAGGTCGGTCTTGGTCAGCACGATCCGGTCGGCAAGGGCAATCTGGTTCACCGCCTCGAACTGCGCGTCCAAGCTGCGTGGCCCGGTGGCGGCACAGGCCGTGGTGACGACGCCGTCCAGCCGAAAGGCCGCTGCCAGTTCGCGCTCGATCAACAGAGTGTGCAGGATCGGGCCGGGGTCGGCCAAACCTGTCGTCTCGATCACCACGCGGTCAAAGGCCACTTCGCCCAGCGCCTGACGGCGCAGCAGCGCCAGCATGGCAGTCACCAGGTCGCCCCGGATCGTGCAGCACAGGCACCCGGATTGCAGCAGGACCATCTCTTCGGTCGCTTCTTCTATCAGGTCGTGATCAAGGCCTATATCACCGAATTCATTGATAATCACCGCCACTCGCCCCATGCCGGAATCACGGATCAGGTGGTTCAGAAGTGTGGTTTTGCCAGACCCGAGGAACCCGGTCAGCAGCGTGACCGGAATGGGCAATGCGGGGGCTGTCATGTCTGAGTGCGCCTTTCGTCCTGTCAATAATCACTTGCGTTATATTATAACATTACATTATGCAAGCCGTTGACACAGTCCGGAGCCCGTCATGCATGCCATAGATTTTGCCCCCCGCACCAGCATCGCGCAGGTTGAGGAAGGCATGTGCCTTGCGCCACGGTTCGACGTGGACGGACTAATCCCGGTTGTCACCACGGACCGAACGACAGGCGAGGTGTTGATGATGGGGGTGATGACAGCCGAAGCCCTGCGCCTGACAATACAGGCGGGCGAGGCGCATTACTGGAGCCGGTCCCGCAAGTGCGTTTGGCACAAGGGGGCAACCTCGGGTCTTGTGCAGCGCGTGATCGAGATGCGGATCGACGATGATCAGGATGCCGTCTGGCTGCGGGTCGAGGTTGCAGGCGGGGCGTCGTGCCATGTTGGTTACCGGTCGTGCTTTTACCGGGCTGTGCCGGTGGGGCAGGCGGGAGCGCTGCGGTTTGTCGAGCACGTCAAGGTGTTCAATCCGGTCGCGGTTTACGGCGATGCCCCAAACCCGACGGTGCTGTGATGACAGTGCACCCTGCGCCTGCTGCCTGCCACCATGTCTTTGTCTGCACGGCATGTTGCGATGTTGGTGCCGATGATCTGCCGGGCGCAGCCTTGCTGCAGACCTTGCATCAGGCTTTCGCCGCTTGCGATTTGTCGAACACATTCACGGTGTCCGGCGTGCTCTGCATGGCTGGCTGCACGCGCCCCTGCACGGTGGGATTTGCCGCAAACGGCAAGGCGGCGTGGTTGTTCGGTGATCTCGGCCCCGCAGATTGCGCCGACATTGTCGCTTTCGCAGGTCTTTACGCAGTGCTGAATGATGGCTGGTGTTCGTCCACTGACCGCCCCGGCAAGCTGTCACGCAGTGCCCTTGCGCGAATCCCGTCTCTGCCGCTTTGGACGCGTGAGGGCGCACAATGACGGAGCATCTTGTGGCATCGGGCCTCTCATGGGCACCGCGCGGTGGCACGCCAATCCTGCACAATGTCAGCTTTACCGTGCCACAAGGTCAGGTGCTTGCGATCTGCGGCGCGAATGGTGCGGGCAAATCAACACTGCTACGGATGCTTTACCGCTATTTGCGCCCGGATGCGGGGCAGGTGCTGCTGGGCGGCACCGACCTGTGGGCGCTGAACCCCCGTGTCGCTGCCCGCCGCGTTGCCGCCGTTCTGCAGGAACAGCCCACGGATTTCGCCCTGACCGTGCGCGAGATGGTGGGCCTTGGCCGCACCCCGCACCGCGCAGGCTTTGCCGGGGCAGGGGCACGGGACGCCAAGGTCGTGGCCGCAAGTCTGCACCGGATGGATCTGGTGCGCTTTGCAGCCAAGCCCTTTGGCACACTGTCGGGCGGCGAGCGTCAGCGGGTGATGGTGGCGCGCGCATTGGCGCAGGAACCGGAACTGCTGGTGCTGGACGAACCGACCAACCATCTTGACATCCGCCACCAGCTGGACGTGCTGACCTTGCTGCGCGGTCTTGGCCTGACGGTAATCCTGACGTTGCACGATCTTACGCTGGCGGCGGAACATGCCGATGCGGTGCTGATCCTGCACCATGGGCGGCTGATTGCACATGGCGCGCCGCGCAATGTGTTGACCCCCGATATCATCAACCGCGCCTTCGACGTGACCGCGCGGATCGACACCACGGGACCCAGCCCGCGCTATTCCTTTCATCTTTAACGGAGACCCCGATGAAACTTGCCGCCCTTGCCTTGCTTCTGTCCGCCACGTCCGCCGCCGCGTTCCCCGTCACGGTGAGAAGCTGCGACCGCGACGTGACTTTTGAGGCCGCCCCGGCCCGCGCCGTTTCCAACGACGTGAACCTGACCGAGATGATGCTGGTTCTGGGCCTGCGCGACCGGATGGTCGGCTATACTGGGATTTCAGGCTGGAAAACGCTTGATGCGCAGATGCGCGACGGCATTGCCGAATTGCCGGAACTGTCGGCCAAATATCCGACCAAGGAAGTGCTGGTCGGGGCCGAGCCTGACATTTTCTTTGCGGGCTGGAACTATGGCATGAAGGTCGGCGGTGAAGTCACGCCTGAAACGCTGGCTCCCTTTGGCATTCAGACCTATGAGCTGACCGAAAGCTGCATCCACATCGGCGCCAAGGACAAGGTTGCGATGGAGGACATGTATAGTGACCTACTCAATCTGGGCACGATCTTTGGCGTGTCTGACCGTGCGACGGCGCTGGTTGATGGCTACAAGGCGCGTCTGGCCGAGGTGACGGCGGGCGTGGACCGCGCCAACCCCCTCCGCGTATTCGTCTATGACAGCGGCGAAGAGGCCCCCTTTACCGCCGGAAGATACGCCATGCCCACAGCCATGATCGAGGCGGCGGGCGGCGTGAACATTATGGACGATGTCGAGAAAAGCTGGACCGAGATTGCTTGGGAGCCGGTGGTCGAACGCAACCCCCAAGTGATCGTCATCGTGAACTACGGCGATGTGACTGCCGAACAGAAGATCGCCTTCATGAAGACCAATCCGGCATTTGCGGGCATTGATGCGGTGGTGAACGACCGTTTTGTCGTGCTTGAATATGTCGAGGCAACGCCCGGGCCGCGCAATATCGCCGCGGTGGAAAAGCTGGTCGCAGGATTTGCTGCCAACTGATCACGCGGCCCGCGCAACCTTTGCGCGGGCCATACCCCCGGAGGGCACCATGATTGACAGCACGTTGACCCATGCCGCATCCCGTCGCCTGACCCTTGGTGTCGGGGCCTTGATCGGCCTTTGCACCCTTGGCGCATCCATCCTTCTGGCCGTGGCGGTGGGCGCGGTGTCCATCCCGCTGCCAACGGTCGTGGGCGTTCTGGTGGGCAAGCTGATGCCGGGGATGGTCGAGGCCACATGGACCACAGGTGCCTCGGCGATTGTCTGGGAAATCCGCTTTCCCCGCGCGCTGCTGGCGGCGCTGGTGGGGGCGGGGCTGGGGCTGGTGGGAGCGGCCTTGCAAGCGGTGACGCGCAATCCGCTGGCGGACCCGCATCTGTTGGGTATCTCATCCGGGGCAGCGTTTGGAGCCATTCTGGCGCTGTTGCACACCGGGTTGTTTCTGGGACTGCTGACGGTGCCTTTGCTGGCCTTTGCTGGCGCACTGGTGGCGGCGATGCTGGTGGTAGGGGTGGCGCAACTGGCGGGGGCGACCAGTGCGGACCGGCTGGTTCTGGCAGGCGTTGCCGTCAGCTTTATCGTGATGGCCGGGGCCAACGTTCTGATCTTTCTGGGTGATCCGCGCGCGACGCATACGGTGGTGTTCTGGATGCTTGGCGGCCTTGGCCTTGCGCAATGGGCGCATCTGATCTGGCCGCTGGCGGTGCTGGTGCCCACCGGCCTGTGGCTGTGGCTGCGCGCGCCCGAGATGAACGCGATGACAGTGGGTGATGAAACCGCCGCCACCCTTGGCATCGCACCTGCCCGGTTCCGGTTGCAGGTGTTTGTCGCAGGTGCGCTGATCACCGGAGTCATGGTGGCGTTTTCCGGGATCATCGGCTTTGTCGGCCTGATGATGCCGCATATTGTGCGCCTTGTGATGGGGGGCAACAACGCCCGCGTGCTGCCGTTTTCGGCCCTGTTCGGCGCGATTTTCCTGATCTGGGCCGATATCGTGGCCCGTGTTGTCATGGCGCCCGAAGATATGCCGATCGGCGTTGTGACGGGCCTGATTGGCGGCGTGTTCTTTGTCGGCCTGCTGGCGCGGCGCAGGATGTAGCGTTGCAAGGTGACGCGTCGGTGCTTGTGGGATGTTATGTTATAGTATAACCATCTTGCCGAACCGAGAGGCTGCCGTGACCAAGTCGATCCCGCCCCATCCAGTGACCGCTGTGCTGTCCGGCAACGATTTGCTGGTCTTTGATGTGCTGCGTGCAGCCAACGGCCCGGCTTCGGCCTATGACATTCTTGATCGCCTGAAGCCGGAACGCCCCCGCATTGCGCCGACGACAATTTACCGCGCGTTGGAGCACTTGATCCGTGCGGGGCGTGTGCGTCGCATTGAATCACTGAACGCCTATCTTGCGGCCACGGAGGCAGGTGACCGGGCGGTTGTCTTCGCGATTTGCGATGATTGCGGCCGGGTGCAAGAGCGCGATGCTGGTACCGAAGTGGGGCGCATCACCAAAGCGTTGGCACGCGATGGATTTCGCCCGACCCATCCGGTCGTCGAGGTGCACGGCCGCTGTGGCGATTGTGAAGCGGGCTCTAACAGCGTGGCAGGGGGCAAGCCATGACCGGCTTCAGCCTGATCGTGGCGGGGCTTGGCCTGCGGCTGGCTGTGGCAGCCCTTGTATCGGGCCTGCTCTGGGCGGCTTTTGCGCTGGGTGGCCTGAGCCATGCCCGCGATGTGGCCGCACTGATCACACAGATGAAGGCCGAGTCCATCACGGCCGTTTTCGTCGAAAACACCCCGGACAGTCGCCTGCTCGGGCAGATTCCTGCGGAAACCGGGGCAAAGGTTGGCGGCACGTTGTTTTCCGACGCGCTGTCTGGCCCGGATGGACCGGCCAGCACCTACCTGAACATGATGCGCCACACCACCGCCACCCTCACCGCCGCTTTGAAGGAATGACCATGTCCGCACAAATCCCCGTTACCGTTCTCACCGGCTTTCTGGGTGCCGGAAAGACGACGCTCCTGAACCGTATCCTGACCGAAAACCATGGCCGCAAGTTCGCCGTCATCATCAACGAGTTTGGTGAGACCGGCATCGACAACGACCTTGTCACCCATGCCGATGAAGAAGTGTTCGAGATGAACAACGGCTGCATCTGCTGCACCGTGCGCGGTGATCTGATCCGCATCATCGGCGGACTGATGAAGCGCAAGGGGCTGGATGGTATCCTGATCGAGACCACGGGACTGGCTGATCCTGCCCCGGTGGCGCAGACCTTCTACGTCGATGCCGACGTCGCCGCCCGCACGCGGCTGGATGCGATCCTGACGGTTGCAGATGCGGTAAACCTTTCCACCCATCTGGACGAAAGCCACGAGGCTGCCGAGCAGATCGCCTTTGCCGACATCGTGCTGCTGAACAAGACCGACCTTGTGGATGCCGAAACGCTGACCGCGGTCGAGGCCCGGTTGCGCGCGATCAACCCAACGGCAAAGATCATCCGCACCGCGCGCTGCGACGTGGACCTTGATCAGGTGTTGGGCCTGAAAGCGTTTGAGTTGGACCGTGTGCTGGAGATCGAGCCGGATTTCCTGACCGAAGACCATGCGCATGAACATGATGACGCGGTCACAAGCATCTCGCTGCATTCGGATGTGCCGATGAACCCCGACGCCTTCCAGATGTGGTTCAGCCGCCTTCTGCGCGAAAAGGGGCAAGACCTGCTGCGGTCCAAAGGCATCATCGACATGGCGGGCGAGGATCAACGCTATGTCGTTCAGGGCGTGCATATGCTGATGGACGGCAACCTCTTGGGTCCGTGGCCGACCGACAAGCCGCGCCAGACCAGACTGGTGTTCATCGGCCGCAATCTGGCCAGCATGGGTCTGCGCGAGGGATTTGAGTCGTGCAAGGCGGCGTGACGCTTCCACCACCGCTGACCCGCCCGCCTGAGCCCACTGCCATCGAAAAGGTAGGCCGGTATTTCGATTGCGACGCGGTTCCGACTGGGGCGGTGGCTGTCGGTGACAGCGTCTATGCCAGCTTCGGCGATGGGCAGATCCGGGTGTTCCGCCCGAACCTGCCGGTGCAGGAGGTCCCAGCGCACAGGGGCGCAATCCTGTGCGTAGCCCGCCACACCTCGGGCGTTCTGACGGGGGGCGACGATGGCCGCGTCCTGCATCTGGATGCGGACAAGGGGATGACCGAACTGGCCCGGCACGGCGGCAGTTGGGTCGATTGTGTCGCCACGCACCCAAAGGGTGCGTGGGCAGCCTCGGTCGGCAAGACCGCGCATCTGACGGACGTTGGGGGCCGCGTTTACGCCCTTGATCACCCCAGCACAGTTGGCGGCATGGCCTTTGACCGTAAGGGCGGGCGGCTGGCCGTGGCGCATTATGGCGGCGTCACGCTCTGGACCCGTGGCCGGCGCGACTGGAAGGCATCATCGCTGAAATGGGCAGGCAGCCATGGGGCGGTGACGTGGAGCCCGGACAACCGGTTTCTTGTCACCACGATGCAGGAAAATGCCCTGCACGGGTGGCGGCTGCGCGACAAGGCCGACATGCGGATGTCGGGCTATCCGGCCAAGGTCAAGTCGATGGACTGGGTCGGAAAACTGCCCCACCTCGCCAGCAGTGGCGCGCAAGAGGCAATCTGCTGGCCCTTTGATGGCGCAAATGGCCCAATGGGGAAGCGACCGTTGACGCTGTGCCATGACGGCGACGCCCTGGCGACCGCAGTTTGCGGCTTGCCGGGCCACGACGCCGTGCTGACCGGGTTCGAGAACGGCGTCGTGCTTTACAGCGAACTCGACATGGGTTTCGATCCCTGTGTGATCAAGCGCCGCTCCGGGGCTGCGATCACCCATCTGGTGGTGACGCCCGACACCGGCTGGATGCTTGCCGCCGCCGAGGACGGGCTGGTGCTCTGGGCTCCCTTGGGCAGGACAGACCGCTGATGTTTGGCCTGTTCAAACGCAAAGCCCCCGCCGATCCGGTCGTGACAGACCGCGTGAAGCTGTGGGTCGCCAGCGCGATGGGTTTGTGCGACCGCGACACCATCATGCTGGCCGAACTGGACTGCCGCGACCCCGGCTGCCCCGATCTGGAGACTGTGGTCACTGTCATCCTCTCCGACCGCCGCCAGTTCGTCCTGCGGTTTCCCGGCCCGATGGCGCGCGTGACCGAAGAAGGTGTGCAGTCGCTTTTTGCCCAAGGCCCGGTCGGCCACACCGAATGAGCTGCCGATGCAGGCGGGCCAAGGGCCCGGGGCATCGCGCTCTTGTCTTCCCGTGCCAGCAAATGTGTTTAGGTGACAGTGTTTTGTTCCCACGGTAATCCGCCCCGTTTTGGCGGGGCACGACCGTAGAACCTACGCGGACATTTTCAGTTTCTGAGCGGGGTGAACCCGCCACTGCCCATGTTGGGGGCTCGTTGTTATAGGTCCATAGCCAGTCGGTGGCGATCTGCTGTGCCTCATCGATGGTTTCAAACTCTGATCGCCAAAGGCTTGCCACGCCATTCGATGATCTGGTTCAGGGAACGGATGACCCGCTCTGCCGGCAGCGAGAAGTCGACCGTGATGTCCAGACCCTCACGGTCGAAATCGTCCAGCACGTTCAGCAGCCGGAAATGGCGCCCGTCGCCGCGGTTTGAAGCGCAGGTTCAGCTCCAGCTCGCAGCATATCCTGTGGACCCGCTTGTGGTTCCAGATATGGCCGTTGACGTTCCGCAGGTGCAGGAAGCACAGCCCGAGCCCCCAGGTCCTGTGGACATTCGTCAGCCCAACCAGCAGGTCGGCGATCATCTCGTTCTCTTCGTCGCGCTCCGGTCTGCAGCTCAAACAGGTCTCGCTGACGCCAAGCGCCCGGCGGGCCAGCGCGATGCTGTTCCCCTTCGTTGCCACCGCCTTCTCGGCCAGCTCCCGGCGCTGAGCAGGCGGCGTCACTTTTTCCAAGTGTCTCGAGAAGCAGGTCAGCCTGCATGCTCAGATCGGCAAACATGTGCTTCAGCCGCCGGTTCTCATCTTCCAGCGCCTTCATCTGGCTGATCATGGACGCATCGATGCTGCCATATTTCGCGCGCCATTTGTAAAAGGTCGTACTGCTGATCCCATGCTCACGGCAAAACTCAGACGCGGCCAAACCGCCCCCGGCTTTCGGTGAAACGGCCCTTCTTCATCGGCATCATCAGCCCGATGGCGCTTGCCGCCAAACACGCGCTCGGGCGCGACAAAATCCATGCCCCGACTGACAAAGGCTGTTGCAACGGACAATGGAGACTACAGTTGTGTCGAGATCGCCACCTGCGACAAGGCCGCGATCACGGTGACCATGTCGCGCCCCGAGACCTCGGGCAATCGCAGCGCGGGCATGCATGTGAAGGCCGACTTCAAATATGACGTCGCACGGGACGTCTATATCTGCGCGACCGTGGATGAACTGACCCTTCGCTATACGCGCGAGGAAGACGGGCTCCTTGGGTCACCGACTACAACCGAACCGCCCACTTCGGCCCTTGGCTGCCAGAACCGGGGCGGATTCGCCCTGCACCTGAACATCGCAATCGCCCGACCCGCTGTACGCGATGACAGTTCCGCGCGCCGCCCGGTGGCAGGACAGAAGTCGCAACGCGCTATGAGACTGTTCCCCTTTTGCCTCAAACGCAGGCAGTCGGACATCAATCGTTGACTTGGACTCCGCAGGCCCGCACTGGAAGTGAATGCAAAAAATTAACTATTTTCACGGATCCGGAATGGGAGACGGTATGGGCATGCTTCATCTGCAAGGAGGACGCGTGTCGCAGGCCGTCGGCTTGAGCCTGGGGGCGGTTGTCACGCTGTCCTGCATGGGCGCAACAGCTTTTGCGCAGGACCTGGTGTGCGATAGCGCGGCCCCGGTCGGGACAGAGGCATATGAAATCTGTGATCTTGGCACGCTGGACACCGGAACGCGCAGCGGCGCATCGGGCATCAGTGCTGACGGGACTGTCGTGATCGGGTACGCCAACACCAGCGACGGCATGCGCCCGTTCCGTTGGACGCAGAGTGGCGGAATGCAAAACCTTGGTGTGCTGTCCAACGCCCACACCACGGCAAGAGGCGTCAGTGCAGATGGTACTGTCGTGGTGGGTACCAGCTGGGATCGCGGATTCCGATGGGTTGAAGGTGTGGGACTGTCAGATATTGGCACTCTGGCCGGGGGGGACACCACGGCGAATGCGGTCAGTCCGGATGGATCTGTCGTTGTCGGATACAGCATGGTTTCAGATATCAAGCGTGCCTATCGCTGGACTGAAACCTCGATGGAAGCTCTCTTCGGCGGAGACCACAGCGAGGCCTTGGGCGTCAATTCTGATGGTACCGTCATCGTGGGACACTACTCCACCGGGTGGTGGGTCGCCTTCCGTTGGGTCGAAGGCGTTGGGATGCAGTCTTTGGGAAGCCTCGGTGGGTATGTCCGGAGTCAAGCGAACGCGGTGACCCCGGATGGTTCTATTGTTGTGGGTTCCGCTGCCACCCCCGATGATTCAACACATGCCTTTCGCTGGGTCGCGAATGGCACAGGCGGTGTTTCCGGCAACCCCCAGATGGAAGACCTCGGCACGTTTGAGGGCGGAAGCAACAGCGACGCCACGGCTGTGAATGCCGATGGCACTGTCGTGGTGGGATCTTCCAACAATGGCGCATCAACCTGGGCATTCCGATGGGTTGAAGGCGAGGGCATGCAGAACCTTGGTGGATTGACCGGAGCATCCGACAGCATTGCCACCGGCGTGAGTGCCGACGGGTCTATCGTGGTGGGGGAGAGTGCAAGTTACGGAGATGATCACTTTGATATGGGGACAACCAGAGCCTTCATCTGGCGCGCTGGGAGCGGGTCGGATGGCGGTGGCACGATGGAAGACATTGCCAACCTCACCGCCTCTGTCCCGATCCTTGGCAATGACAGTGCGGTCGCACAAGCCGAACAGCAGTTTGCGCTGGGTCAGACCATGGGGCAGCAAGCTTTTGTGCAATCCGGTCAGATGGTCATGTCTGCTCAGACCAATATCCAGCACACCGGGCGCAACCCGACGACGGTTGGCGCGCGCAATTCTTCGGTTGGCGCGATCAGCTTCGGGCGCGGGATCAGTGGCACAGTCACACTGGGCGCGACGCTCAGCCTGAGCGGCACCAGCCTGAAAAACAACGCGTTCGACATGGATACGGATGTGGGCGCAGCCCTGTGGGGCCAGTACAGCGCAGGGGGTGCCGCGCGCACAGGCCTGCAATTCAGCGGTGCAATCGGCTATATGACATCCGAGGGTGAAATCGCCCGTGGCCGTCTGTTGACAGATGTGCTTCTGGCGACAGGCTCTTCCACAGTCGAAACCCGGGCCGTACAGGCGAGCATTGGCCACGGGCTTGAGCATGGGGACTGGCTGATCACATCGCAGATTGGCATCGCGCATTACGACACCCGCCGCGAGGCCTATGCCGAAACCGGCGCCAGCTTTAACGCCAGCTATGACGAGATGCGCAGCAGCCGGACCGTGGCAACGTTGGGTGTGACCGGCGCGTTTGACGTAAGTGAGCGTGGCCGTCTGGCACTCGGAGTTGGCGTCGACCGGGAACTGAACCCGGAACGTCCGCGCCTGACCGGGGCATCCGACATTCCCGGGCTGGCCACTTTCGATTTTGGTGGCACCTTCACACCGAACCGCACCCGCGGTTTCGCAACCGTTGACTACACCTATGCCTTTGAGAACGGGTCAAGCCTGACGGGAAATCTGCGGGTCGGCGACGCTGTCTATGGGACCACGCGTTCGGTGGGCGTTGGGGTCTCCTACAGCATGCAATTCTGACGGCGGAGAAGCTCTCGGACCCGGCCCTCGTGTGTGAGGGCCGGAGGACGCGCGGGGACTCTACCCCGCTTCCGGCTCAGCCGTGCGCGAGGCCTGCCATCTCTGGGCAGGCCCGCAGACATCTGTCAGCGAACCACATGGACCGAGCATTGCGCGTGGCGCACGACCCTTCCAGCGGTGCAGCCAAGGAAATAGTCCTGCAATCCGGGCCGGTGCGACATGATCACGATGCAATCCACCTGATTTGCCTCGGCCCATTCCAGAATTGTCTGACCCGAATGCCCCTCGATCAACACGCCCGCGCCATTTGCAAACTGCGCGGCCAGGCCGTTCAGCTGATCACGGATCGCCAGTTTCAGATCGGCGTCATAATCCGAAGGGATGTATGACATCGCATAGCCCGGGATCTTCTCCTTCACATGCAATACAGTCACCTTGCCATCGGGCGACAACAGGTTCTTTGCGGCCTGAAAGGGCCGCTCCGGCGCGTGATCGGTGTCAAGAGCCACGGCCACAAGAATATGCTGATACATTTCACCCTCCCAGGATTGTGTTTCATCTACACTTTCAGCTTTGACCCGGCCGCGCATTGACACGGATCAAACCGCGTTCATCTGGCGGCGAGGGTCAGGCTGTCATCCTGACGTCGGGAGACGTCAGGGCTGCATCACATAAGTGCCGGGGGCGGGACAAAGCGGGGCAAGGCCGTTATCCGGGGCACCCAGTGCAGGCGCTTGCACCAGACCACCGCCCTGCGCTGCCAGCCAGTCGGCCCAATGCGGCCACCACGAGCCGGGCTCTGGTTCGGTTTCTGCCAGCCAGGCGTCGGGGCCGACATAATGCGCCCCTGCCGGGCGGTGCGCGCTGCGGTAGTGCCGCCGCTTGTGGCCCGGCTCGCTCAGGATGCCGGTGTTGTGGCCGCCCTTTGTCAGCACGAAGGTCAGGTCGCAGTCGGTGAACAGCTTGGTTTTGTAGACTGACCGCCATGGCGCAATGTGGTCGGTTTCGGTGCCGATCACGAACAGCGGCACAGACAGATCCTTCAGCGCGATCACCCGGCCCTCGACGGCAAAGCGCCCCGCCGTCAGCCGGTTTTCCAGAAACAACCCACGCAGATATTGCGAATGCATGCGGGCCGGCATCCGCGTCGTGTCCGACAGCCAGACCCCTATATCGGTGGGCACATCCTCGCGACCCAGAAAATAGCGCTGGACGGCACGGGTCCAGATCAGGTCTTCGGCGCGGATTGCCGCAAAGGCGCGGGCCATCTGCGGGCGGTCAAGATAGCCCTGTTCCCACATCAGATCTTCCAGAAACGCGACCTGACTTTCGTCGAGAAACAACAAAAGCTCGCCCGCTTCGGCGAAATCCACTTGCGCGGCCATCAGGGTGACCGAGCCAAAGCGGTTGTCGCCGTCCCGGGCCATCGTCGCCGCTGTAATCGCCAGAATGGTGCCGCCAAGGCAGTAGCCGACGGCCTGAACCGGGGCGTCCGGCACGATTGTGGTCACAGCGTCAAGCGCGGCCATCACCCCGCGCTTGCGGTAATCCTCCAACGACAGGTCGCGCTGATCAGAGGTCGGGTTGGTCCACGAGATCATGAAGACGGTGAAACCCTGCCCGACCAGATAGCGCACCATCGAGTTTTCGGGCGACAGATCGAGGATGTAGTATTTCATGATCCAGGCCGGGACGATCAGGATCGGGCGGGCATGGACCTGCGGCGTTTGCGGCGTGTACTGGATCAGCTCCATCAACTCATTGCGATAGACGACCACGCCGGGCGTGCAGGCGAGATCCTTGCCAACCTGATAGCCTTCGGGGGCCGGGTCGCGCTGGCCGGTCAGGGTCTTGATCGCGTCATGGGCAAAATGCGCTGCACCTTCGGTCAGGTTGCGGCCCCCGGTCCTGACCGTTTCGGCAATGATCTCGGGGTTAAGCAACGGCGCGTTCGAGGGTGACAGAACATCCAGCGTCTGGCGGGCCAGAAAACGCGTGCGCTCGGCGTCATCGGGGCGCAGGCCGCGCATCGGTTCGGTGGCATGGTCCCACCAGTCCTGCATCGCCAGAAACCCCTGCTGCCACATCTGGAACGGCGGCTTTTGCCAGCCGTCATGGTTAAAGCGGTGGTCATAGGGCTTTGGGGCAAAGGGCGGGGCACCGCCGGGGCTGGTCGCCAGAGCCATCAGCTTCAACAGGCTGCGCTGTGCATGTTCGGCCAGTTCCAACTGACGGCCGGGCGCACGGCCAAGATGCTGGGCCCAGTCGCTCCACGCCTCGATGAAGGCATGGGTGGAGGTCCCGCCGGACAGCCGCGCAAACGCTGCTCGGGCGGCGCGGTCAAAATTCTGATGCGGATGTTCGGCTGGTTGTGGTGTCTCGATCACTGCCGGAAGCCCGGCGACCACCGGCGGGGAAACGGGGGGCAACTGCGGGGTTTTCCTGAGTCTGGTCATCTTGGCCTCTTTCCTTCTGGACTGGGGGCACTGATCGGGGAATCGAAGAAAATCTGGTTACTCCGGCTGTGTCACAGGTCACCATTTCACCCCGGGTTTGATCTGCTTTTCATGGGGCGCACGAAGGCGGCGGCACGGACCCCTCTGTGCCCTGGCACCACAACCCTCGGACCCAATGATCGGCGGCCCTTTCTGGCCTGTCGTTGATTTATGTCATGTTGCCCCGCAGGGTCGGCAAATGTCCTGCAACCCTGTCACACCCGGTGCGCGGTCCCAATCTGCGGGCCTGCCGCCTGTGCACCGTAGTGGGCGATCCTCTCGGCATGTTCTGCGACCCGGTCCAGCCAGCGCAGCGCATCGGTTTCCCGAAACACGTCCGCCGGGCTGATCAGGTCCGCATGGTTGCGCAGGAATGCCCCACGCCGGTGCTGCAGTGTGATGTCGCGGATGCGGTCAGACAGCCTGCTGGCCTGACCCGGCTTTGGTGGCCTGGACAGGGCTGCGGCAATGGCACGGGCAGGTCGTGCCAGTCGCGGGTTGTCGGCCAGATGGGCGATGCGGCCCCGCTCTTCGCTGCGCGCGGTCAGCCGGGTGATATGGTCGGTCAGATGCATCAGCGCGGCCATCCGGTTCAGCGGATCTGGCCGGTCCGGGGCCAGTTGCAGCCGTGAAAGCCAGGTTTCCAGCGCCTTGCGGGCTGGCTCTACCCGGCCGGGCAGCGCGGCCAGCGGGCGCAGGTCGCGTGCGCCCTGGGGGGCCAGTGCCGCCTGCAACGCCTGACCAATGGCCTCGGTGATGGCCGTCGCTGTGCGCGCGGCGGCATCCAGCGCGGTGCCGCTGTCTGCCAGAAGCTGCGGGTCCAGCGCCGCCGCCAGCGTAACCGGCCTGTCCGGCACCAGCCAGATCACCAGCGCGGCAAAGGGTCTTGTCAACGGCAGGAACAGGGCTGCGCCCAACACATTCAATCCGGTGTGAAACAGGACCAGTGCCGTCTGGTCATCCGGCCCGGTAAGCGGGTTGTGCAGCAGCGGTGCCAGCACGCTGATCAGCGGAAACGCCAGCATGGCCGAGATGGAATTGAACAACAGGTTGGCAACGGCTGCCCGCTGCATCTCGCTGCCGCCCCCCAGACTGGCCAGAAACCCGGTCAGCGTGGTGCCCATGTTCATGCCCACCACCATCGCCGCCGCCTGCCCGAAGGTCAGCGCACCAGACCCCAGAAGCACAAGCGCCAACGCTATCCCCGCCGACGAGCTTTGCATGATCGCCACGAGGATCAGACCCGTCGCAACCATCACCAGCCGTCCGGCCCATGTGTCCCCGGGCAACCAGTCGGGTGTCACATAGGTCTCAACCCCCGCTGATGCGGCCTGCATCAGGTCCAGCCCGATGAAAAGCAGCGACAGCCCTGCCAGCATCCGGCCCAGCCGTGCGAGCTGGCCCTCACCAAGAATTCCCATCAGGGATGCCACAAACAGGACAGGCAGGGCCACGATCCCCAGCTTGAGCTTTACCCCGACCAGCATGATGATCCAGCCGGTCATCGTCGTGCCGATGCTGGCCCCATAGATCACACCCAGCGAATGCGAAAAACTGATCAGCCCCGCGCCGACAAAGCCGATGGTCATGACCGTGACGGCCGTCGAGGATTGCACAACAGCGGTGATGCCCGCCCCGGTCAGAACGCCGCGCAACGGGCTGGAGGTCATGCGCAACAGCCAGCGTCGCAATCCATCCCCGGCAAGCGACCGCAACGCCGCTGTCATTGTCTCCATGCCGAACAGAAACAGTCCGATTCCGCCCAAGAATCCCAGCACTCCGCCTGTCATGGACCGACCACGGCAACGGCATTCAGGTGCCGCAGGTCATGCTGACGGGTCATCGGCGGGCGATTTTCGTATGCGGCGATCTTTTTCATCCCCTCAGGCCCAGCCGGATTTGCTTTTCGATCTCGGCTATTGCAAAGAACGCGACGCCGACGCCGACGATCAGCAATCCGTCGGTCAGCGAGACTGCATGCGTGCCAAGGACGCTTTGGAACAGCGGCACATAGGTGACGGCGAATTGCGCCGCAGTGACGGCGATGACCACGCCCCAGATCACCTTTGTCCCGCGCAAGGCCGCCCATGTCAGCGAGGTGCCGTGCATGTTGCGCACGAAGAACAGGTTGAAAATCTCAAGCACCACCAAGGTGTTCATGGCGATGGTCTGTGCCAGGGCCAGCGGATAGCCGCGTGACAGCGCATAGCTGAACATGCCAAAGATCGCGACCACGAACAGAAAGCCCACGAACACCACATACCAGACCAATGCGCCCGAAAGCACCGGCGCATGGCGTGCGCGGGGCGGACGGACCATGGTGCCTGCCTCGGTCGGCTCGAACGCGAGCGCGAGGCCAAGGGTGATCCCGGTGATCAGGTTGACCCACAGGATCTGCACCGCCGTGACCGGCAGGGCCATGCCCGCGATCAGCGCCACTATGATCACCAGAGATTCGCCTGCGTTGGTGGGCAGGGTCCAGCTGATCACCTTTTTCAGGTTGTCATAGACCGTGCGTCCCTCGCGCACGGCTGCGGCGATAGAGGCGAAGTTGTCATCGGCCAGCACCAGGTCGGCGGCTTCTTTCGCCGCCTCGGACCCTTTCAGCCCCATGGCAATGCCCGCATCGGCGCGTTTGAGCGCCGGGGCGTCATTCACCCCGTCGCCGGTCATCGCCACGGAAAGGCCATTGGCCTGAAGCGCCGTGACAAGGCGCAGCTTGTCTTCGGGGCTGGTGCGGGCAAACACATCGACCGAGGCGACTTCCAGCGCCAGCTGGGCGTCGTCCAGCTTGTCCAGATCGGCACCGGTCAACACCCGGCCGGGGTTTTCCAGCCCGATCTGCGCTGCAATGGCCGCAGCGGTGCCAGCGTGGTCGCCGGTGATCATCTTGACCCGGATACCGGCCGCCCGGCATTCCGCCACGGCGGCAATCGCCTCGGGGCGCGGCGGGTCGATCAGGCCGACAAGACCAAGGAAAGTCAGCCCGCCCTCCAGTTCTGCCGGGTCAATCCGGTCACCCGTCTCGGGACGTTCTGCCAGTGCCAGCACGCGCAAACCCCGCCGCGCCAGCGCTTCGGCGCGGTGGTGCCAGTGCTGCAGGTCAATGTTGCCGCACATTCCCAACACGCGTTCCGGCGCGCCCTTCACATGGGTCACGCGGCCCTGTGGCCCGTCGATCAGCACTGCCATGAAGCGGTGGCGGCTGTCGAAGGGGATGGAGTCCAGCCGGCGCTGCCTGTGATCGCCACCGACCTTGCCTGCAAAGGCCAGAAGCGCGCCCTCCATCGGGTCACCCTCGACGATCCAATCCCCATCCTTGCGATGCAGGCTTGCATCGTTGCACAAGGCTGCCGCCCGGGCGAGCGGCGTCAGGTCGCCCGCCGGAGTGATCTCCCCTTCGGGCGCATATCCTTCGCCACGGATGACAAAGGCTCCCTCTGCCGTTTCAACCGCGGCCACCACCATTTCGTTGCGGGTCAGCGTGCCGGTCTTGTCGGTGCAGATCACCGAAACCGACCCGATGGCCTCGATCGCGGGCAGGCGGCGGACGATGGCGTTGCGGCGCGCCATGGCCTGCACGCCGATGGCAAGGGTGATTGTCATCACTGCAGGCAAGCCTTCGGGGATCGCCGCGACGGCGACGCCGACCACGGCCATGAACAGATCGGCAAACGGCATCTGGAGTACGTAGGTGCCCCAGGCCAGCAAAAGCCCCGCCACCAGCAGGATCAGGAATGACAGCCAGCGTGCGAAGTGGTCGATCTGCGCGACCAGAGGGGTGGTCAGCTGTTCGACCCCGGCCAGAAGCCCGCCGATGCGCCCGATCTCGGTGGCCTGACCCGTCGCCACCACCAGACCGCGGGCGGTGCCTTGCGTGATCAGCGTGCCTGACCATAGCATCGAACGGCGGTCGCCAAGGGCGGCATCGGTGGCAACCGGGGTCTGGCCCTTTTCCACTGGCACCGACTCGCCGGTCAGGATGGCCTCTTGCGCGGCCAGCCCCCGCGCCTCGATCACCCGCAGGTCGGCGGGAACCTTGTCGCCCGCCTCCAGCAGTACGATGTCGCCGGGGACAAGGTCGGCCCCGTCCACCGATGCCCGCTGCCCATCGCGCAAGACGGCGGCCTTTGGCGCAAGCATGTCGCGGATCGCCGCCATCGCCGCCTCGGCCTTGCCCTCTTGGATAAAGCCGATGATAGCGTTCGCCAGCACCACCGCCAGGATCACGCCGGTATCCACCCAGTGCTGCAACGCACCCGTAACCACCGCCGCGCCGATCAGAACGTAGATCAGCACGTTGTGAAACTGCCGCAGGAACCGGACCACCGGCCCCCGCGCGCGCACTTCCGGCAGGCGGTTTGGCCCGTGTTCGGCCAGCCGCCGTGCAGCCTCGGGCGTGCCCAGTCCTTCGGGTGTTGCGGCAAGTCCGGCAAGGCAGTCGGCGGCTGGGGTGGCGTGGGGGTGCGTCAGTTCCATCATCGCGCGGTATAGCCGCCGTCGATGACAATCTCGGTCCCGGTGACGAACTTCGCCTCGTCCGACGCGAGCCAGACCACGGCCCAGGCGATGTCATCGGGCTCGCCCATCGTGCCGATGGGATGGGCCGCGCCCGCAGCCGCCTTTGCCGCCTCCAGATCGGGAGAGGTGGCGCGCAGATGGTTTTCCACCATCGGTGTCCAGATATAGGCCGGGTGAACCGAGTTCACCCGGATCTTCTCGGGGGCATAGGTGATCGCGTCGTTCTTGGTCATCAGCCGCACCGCGCCTTTGGAGGCGTGATAGGGCGCGATGCCACCGATGCCGACCAGACCGGCAATAGAGGACAGGTTGATGATCGACCCCTTTCCCGCCGCGCGCAGATGCGGGATCGCGTGTTTGGTGCCAAAGAACACGCCCTTCACGTTCACGGCCAGCACAATATCCCATTCCGCCTCGGTCACCTGATCGGTGGGCTTGGGGCTGCCGGAAATGCCCGCGTTGTTCACCAGCACATTCAGGGCACCGAACCGGGCGGCTGCGGCGTCGATGGCGGCTTTCATCGCGGCCTCGTCCGTCACATCCACGCGCCAGAATCCGGCGTCATGGCCCTTGGCGGTCAGTTCAGCGGCCAGCGCTGCGCCCTCGGCCTCAAGCATGTCAAGGATCGCAACCTTGGCACCTTCTTCGGCCATACGGATAACGCATGCGCGACCGATGCCGACGGCACCCCCGGTCACGAAGGCGGTCTTGCCTGCAAGTCGGTTCATATCAATCGTCCTTTCGTTGGTTTGGTTGTCGTCGGGGCGTCATCCCGTTGCCCGGCCCTCGGCCGCGATTTCGGGAAAATCTGTTCGGTCTTCGGCCACAGCACCGGACAAAAGCTCCACGGCGCGGTCTGCCGCATCCTGAAACGGCTCCAGCACCAGATCGACACCCGCGCCGGACAGGGCCTCGCTGTCGCCGCTGCTGTGCGAGGCCGCCGCGATCCGGCCCGAGAAACCGGCCGTGCGCGCCAGCTGGATCAGGGTCCGCCGGGTGTCTTCGTGGCTGAGGCCGGTCGGGTGGATCGGCACCGTCGAGACCATCCACTCGGCCCCCCGGAACGGCAGTTCAGCTACAAATTCAGGGTCACTTGCATCGCCGAAATCGGCCTCAAGCCCAAGGTCCCGCCAGCGCCGCACCGCCTGCGGGTTGAAGTCCACGCCCAGCACGCGGATGCCGCGTTTGTGCAACCGCAGCCCGATGGCGGTGCCAAAGCGGCCCAGCCCGAAAATGATGATCCTGTAGCTGCTGGGCGCATGTGCCCCCGCTTCGGATGGCTCTCGCGGCGTGTTCTTTCGCTCGAAGACTCCAAGCAACGGCTCGAAGCGTGCGTAAAGCTGATGCGAATAGGTGATCATGTAGGTCGATGCCGCGATGGTCACGAGGCCCACCATGGTGACAAGGCCAAGTGCGTCTTCGGTCACATGCCCGATCGACACGCCCATGGCGACAAAGATCAGGGAAAACTCGCTGATCTGTGCCACCGTCAGACCGGCAAGGAAGCCGGTGCGCTTGCGGTAGCCCATTGCCCCCATGATCGCCAACACGATCAAGGGGTTGCCGATCAGCACGAACAACGAGAACAGGATCGCTCCGATCACATGGGTCCCCAGAAGCGACAGGTCCAGCGTGGCCCCAAGGGCGATGAAGAAGAACAGAAGCAGGAAGTCGCGCAACGGCGCCAGCCGGGCGGCAATGGTCTCGCGATAGGGGGTGGAGGCCAGCGCTATGCCCGCCATCAGGCCACCCACCTCTTTGCCCAGACCCACGAAATCGCCGACAGCCGCAAACATCGCGGCCAGCGCGATGGCGAAAATCACCAGAAGTTCCGGCGCGCGGGCGAGCCGTTCGGTCAGCGGGTTCGCGGCATAACGGACGAACAGGACCACCACCGCCACCAGTGCCAGCCCGGAGGCCAGCACCATGACCACCGACCCGCCGCCATGCCCGGTATCCGAGGCACCGATACCGATCGCCGACAGCACGATCATCGCCAGCACCACGACAAGGTCCTGCACGATCAGGAACCCCAGCGCGATCTGGCCATGCAGGGCGTCGATCTCGCGCTTGTCGGACAGCAGTTTGACAATGATGATGGTCGAGGAAAACGTCAGCGCGACCGCGACGTACAGGCTGGTTATGTGCCCCAGTCCCAGCGCCAGACCGATCAGATAGCCAAAGAACGCCGTGAACATGACCTGCCCCAGCCCGGTCATCACCGACACCACACCCAGCGACCGGATCAGCTTTACGTCAAGTTTTATGCCGACCAGAAACAGCAGCACCGCGATGCCCAGCTCTGACAGCAGGTCAATCTGCGCATCCGACCGCACGACATCCAGCGCCGACGGCCCCGCGATCAGCCCGACCGCGATGAAGCTGACGATCAGCGGCTGCCGCGCCAGCGTGCCGATCAGCCCGATGCCGGCAGCCATGGCCAGAAGCAGGGCCACTTCGGCAAAAGAGGTCAGTATCGGCATCAAGGCTTCCCTTCGGCATCAGGACCGGCTGGTCCATCATTGTGCTCCCTCGGTGCTGTCTGATGCAGCCGCAGGAAGTCGTTCAGATCGGCATTGGCAATGCGCCAGCCCTTGCCGATATTAATTGCGCGCAAACGGCCCAGCTTGATCCAGTGGCGCACGGTCGCCTCGGCGACTTGCAGGCGGTCAGCGACTTGCCTGACGGTTTGATACTGGTCCTGCGGCATGGCGTTCTGTGTCCCGTGGGCTTTTGTGCAGAATAGCGAAGGACAGTCGCTTTTGATTGATCTGGATCAATTCACAAGACGATCCTGAGTGATTTACTCGCCTTAGGCGAAGGGCAGGGGGGACAAACCATCAAAAAGACCATGTTTGCGACTGGCTTCCCGGAACGGTCTGATCCGGGCGTTCAGGCGCGCGGTCAACCGCACTCCGGGCGAAGGTTCTGGTCAGCGTCGGCCGCCAGACCCTGAAAGACGCAGATTGTAACGTCCTCGTCCTTCCGGACGAAGCCGCATGTTTGATGCAGTACCACCCGCAGGAATTCTGCACCGCACCTGTCAAAGGAGACTAAACCATGCCGGATCGCATTGCCTACATCCCCCTGAATACCTATCCGCAAGCGGCCTCCGACGCTGCAGTCCTGCGCGCGATCAGCTTTGCAGGCGCGCTCGGATGCAAGGTGCATGTCTCGACGTTCGCGGCGAAGTTTCCGCCGGTTCCGTCGCCGGTCGGGGGGTACCTCATCAACGTCGAGGCTCTTTCGCGCGCAGCAGAGGCGCGCAGTGAAGCAGAGTGCAAACGTCTGCAAACCCTTGTCGGGACCGCTGGCGGGTCAGGTGCCGGGGTTTCCGTCACCAGTCATGACGTCGTGGCGGGTGAAGCGCTGACATTGGCTGTGACGGAATCGCGCTACTTCGATCTGTCATTGGTAATTTGGTCGGCCGAAGCGGTTGCGACGCAGGACATGGCACAAGGCCTGATCTTCGGCTCAGGCCTTCCCGTGATCCTTGTTCCCCCAACGGGCCCAATGGACGTCGTCGATCACATTGCCATTGCTTGGGATGAAAGCCGTGTTGCCGCGCGCGCTCTTGGCGATGCCTTGCGGATCTTGCGGCCAGGGGGAAGGGTCTCTGTCCTGACGGTGCAGGATGAAAAGGCGCTGAACGGGACCGGACTTGCGCAGACCCTTGCATCGGCCCTTGTTTTGCGAGGCTACGATGCAAAAGCGGTCGATCTGACACTGGACGGAAAAAGCATCGCAACCGCCCTTCAGGATGCGGCGCTTGCCGAGGGCGCACAGCTTTTGGCGATGGGCGGCTTTGGCCATTCCCGCCTTCGCGACTTTATTCTTGGCGGCGCTACGAAGGGTATTTTGGGCGATTTGCGCATTGCCAGTCTGCTGGCGCATTAGGGTTCAATGTACACTGAAAGGGCGTGCTGGTGCCGCGCCAGACGTTTCGGTTGCGGCGCAGAACGACGCTTTTCCGGCTGACCGATCAGGTCGGCACCTGCGAGGTTGCGCTGCGCCCCTCCATGACTTGATACGAGCGCATTTCCTTGGTGCCGAACGATTGGGCCGCAACACCTACACGCACCGGCCTGCATCAGTGACCCGATCCTCGACTTGCCCGGACAATCCGTGTGGTTCGACTCTGACATTCCAAGCCATCGCCACACACCATCTGCTCACAGTCAGGACGGCAAGATGCTTCCGCCCACGCGCATGTCTTGTGCCCGTAGGCCAAGCCGTTATGACAACAGGGCAGTCCCGCTGACGCCAGACTGCGCGAAACGGCGGAGATCCGGTCATGCACGATCACAGCTTTTTGCAGCGGCAATGGCGCAAGGTATTGCGTCTGGCCTTCTGGCTGGCGGTTCTGGTCCCACTGTCGGTGGGGATCGGCTCGGCTGTCGCGTTGTTTTTGTGGTCGCTGGAGCGGGCCACGCAGGCGCGCTTTGATCTGCCATGGCTGATCTGGCTGATGCCGGTGGCAGGCTTTGCGATGGTCTGGGCCTACCAGAAGTTTGGCGGCGCATCGACTGGCGGCAACAATCTCATTGTGGATGAAATCCATCAGCCCGGCGGCGGCGTGCCGTTGCGCATGGCACCGTTCATTCTGGTCTCGACCGTGCTGACCCATCTGGTCGGAGGCTCGGCGGGGCGTGAGGGCACTGCTGTGCAGATCGGTGGGGCGCTGGCGGGTGGTCTGGGGCGGCGGTTTGATCTGGATGCGCCGTCGATGCGCATCCTGCTGATCTGCGGCATCGCGGCAGGGTTCGGCGCGGTGTTTGGCACCCCGCTGGCCGGCGCAATCTTTGCGCTCGAGGTGCTGATGATCGGGCGCATCCAATATGACGCCCTGCTGCCTGCGCTGCTGGCGGCGCTGGTGGGTCACTGGACGGTGCTGGCCTGGGGCGTGGGCCATGTGCATTACGAGATCAGCTTCATCCCCAGCGACGTCACCGGCTGGTTTGGTGTGGATATCGTGCTGTTTGCCAAGGTCGCCGTAGCCGGGCTGATCTTTGGCCTGTGCGCCCGCGCCTTTGCCGAAACGTCGCACGGGCTGGCGGCGCTGTGGGCGCGCTTTGTCCCCTATGCGCCATTGCGCCCGGTCATCGCCTCGGGGCTGATCATCGGGCTGGTCTACCTGCTCGACACCCGCGCCTATCTGGGCCTTGGGGTCTGGAGCGCGATTCCCGGCGATCCGACGCTGATCGGGTTTCTGCAGCCGGATCAGACCGACCACACCAGCTGGTTCTGGAAGTTCCTGTTCACCGTGATCACCTTGTCAGCCGGGTTCAAGGGGGGGGAGGTGACACCTTTGTTCTTCATCGGGGCGGCCCTTGGCGTGGCGCTTGGGTCGCTGATGGGGGTGCCGACCGACCTGATGGCCGCCATCGGTTTCGTCGCGGTGTTTGCCGGGGCCACCAACACGCCGCTGGCCTGCGTGATCATGGGGATCGAACTGTTCGGCGCAACCCATGCTGTGTCGTTGGCCATCGGCTGTTTCATGGCCTATGCCGCCTCGGGCCATGCATCGATTTACGGCGCGCAACGGATCGCGGTGGCCAAGACGCGTGTCGCCTGGCAGCCCGACCCCGCCGTGCCCCTGCACCAGTGGCGCAAATTGCGCCGGTCGAAAGCAAAAGGGCGAAAGCCCGCCGACGACTGATCAGGCGACACAACAGGGCGGGTTGCACGACCCCTTATGCCTTCTGCGCAGGCCGTGGGGGCGTCATGCCAAGGGTCTTCCTGTCATTGGCTGCCGCATCAGGGCGCATTGCCGGTTTTGATCGCCGCAATGACCATCCCTGACCGCGTTCAGCCGATGGTGCGGCGCAGCACGTCCAGCCAGTTTCCCCAACACAGCCGCGCAATCAGATCCGTACCATAGCCTGCCTTTTCCATTGCATGGCCAAGCGCGGGCAGGCCTGCCGCTGACCCCATGAAGTGCGGGATCATCGTGCCGTCGAAATCCGACCCCAGCGCCACGCCGCCCTCGCCCAGTCGGGCGATCAGATGGTCGATGTGGCGCAGCATCACCTCGGGGCCGGTGTCGGCGTTCTTCACGCCATCCGTGCGGAGAAAGGCCACTCCGAAGTTCAGCCCCACCAGCCCCTTGCTTTCGGCAATCGCGTCAAGCTGACGATCCGTCAGGTTGCGGGTGGCGGGTGTCAGCGTATGTGCGCCGGAATGGGTGGCAACCATCGGCGCATCGGTCAGCTTTGCCACATCCCAGAACCCCGCCTCGTTCAGGTGGCTGAGGTCGAACAGGATGCGCAGGCGGTTACAGGCGGAAAGCAACTGCCGCCCCGCCGCTGTCAGCCCCGGCCCGGTATCGGGCGAGGCCGGAAAGTTGAAGGGAACGCCATGGCCAAAGATGTTGTCACGGCTCCAGACCGGGCCGAGGGAGCGCAGGCCTGCGGAGTGGTACAGGTACAATTCGTCCAGATCAGGGCCGATCCCCTCACAGCCTTCGATATGCAGCAGGGCGGCGATTGCGCCGGCCGCCTGCGCGGACTCGATCTCGGCAACACTCCGGCACAGGCGGATGGCATCGGGCCGGTCTGCGGACATGCGGTGCAGGATCGCGGCCTGTTCCAGCGTCACCTGCCGCGCCATCGTGGTGTCGACGGGTTCAAACGCACGGCAGGTTGCCATCGGGTCGGGGGCCGTCGCCGGATCGCCCGGAACCCAGACCGCGAAAAAACCGCCCGCAAAGCCACCTGCGCAGCACTTTGCCAGATCGACGTCGCCGTCTGTCCCATTGAAAAACGCGGCCCCCGTGCGGTCGCCAGCCGCCCAGAGTTTACTCAACAGGTCATTGTGGCCATCGAAAACCGGGCGCATCGGCATGGGTCTCTCCTTCTTTGTGACAGCGTTAAGACTCGCCTTGACAGGGGGGCACAAAAATTGCCCAGTTGGTCAAAGTTGCGTCTGCCCGGTCCGGGTATAGACGCATACCAACAAGAGAGACAGGGAGTCTTCCATGAAGCTTGACCTTACCCTTCGCCGTGCCGGTGCATTTGCGCTGGCGTCTTTTCTGGCCGGGACCGCCCCTGCCGCGCTGATGGCGCAAACCCCCGCCGATACGCTGGTGATCGCGGATGCGATCGACGACATCGTGTCCATCGACCCGCATGAAGCGTTCGAGTTTTCCGGCACCGATCTGGTAAACAACACCTATGACACGCTGGTAGAACTGGACCCGACGCAACCGGGTGACCTCGTCCCCGGGCTGGCCGAAAGCTGGGACGTGGCCGAAGATGGCGTGACCTACACCTTCAAGATGCGCCCCGGCGTCACCTTTGCTTCGGGGAATCCAGTGCGGGCCGAGGATGCGGCATTTTCCCTGCAGCGTGTGGTCAAACTGAACAAGACCCCGGCCTTCATCCTGACCCAGTTCGGCTTTACGCCTGAAAATGTCGAGGAAATGATCACCTTTGACGGTGACACGGTCACGATGAAAACCGACCAGCCCTATGCGCCCAGCTTTGTCTACAACTGCCTGACCGCTGCCGTCGGGTCGATTGTCGACAAGGAAACCGTCATGGCCAACGAGGCCAATGGCGACATGGGCAATGAATGGCTGAAGTCGAACACGGCGGGGACGGGGGCCTATGTGCTGCTCTCGTACAAACCATCCGACAGCTATATCCTTGAGGCGCGGGAAGGCCATTGGCGTGGCGATGCCAAGCTCAAGCGCGTGTTCATGCGTCATATCCCCGAGGGCGCGACCAACCGCCTGCTGCTGGAGCGTGGTGATATCGACGTCAGCCGCGAAGTGACTTCGGTCGACATCGAAGGCATGGAGGGCAATGCCGATATCCGCGTGGAAACCGACCTTGCAGGCTATATCTACTATATCTCCGCCAACCAGAAGAACGAAGCACTGGCCAATCCCAAGGTGTTGGAGGCGATGCGCTGGGCCATCGACTACCAGGGCATGACTGAAAGCTTCCTCAAGAACGAACAGACCGTGCATCAGGCCTTCCTGCCGCTCGGCTATCTGGGTTCGATCGACGAAACGCCCTATTCGCTGGATATTGAAAAGGCCAAGGCGCTGCTGGCGGAATCCGGGGTAGACCTGCCCCTGAACATCAAGATGTCGGTGCGCAACAGCCAGAACCGCACCGATATGGCGCAGTCGGTGCAGAACACTTTTGCACAGGCCGGGATCAACCTGACACTTTCCATCGGTGAGGGCGCGGAAGTGCTGGGCGAATATCGCGCCCGCCAGCATGACCTGACGCTGCAAAGCTGGGGGCCAGATTATCCTGACCCGCATACCAACGCATCGACCTTCGTGATCAACGGCGACAATTCGGATGAGGCACAGCTGACCGGCAGTCTTGCCTGGCGCAACGCATATGATCCGGGCGAGCTGATGACCATGACGGAAGCGGCCGTGATCGAACGCGATACCGACAAGCGCCGCGAAATGTATGAGGAAATTCAGCGGGTACACCGCGATACCTCGCCGTTCATCACCATGTTCCAGGAAAACAACCGCACCGCGATGCGCTCCAACGTCAAAAACTTCTACACTGGCGGCACCGTGGACTCGGTGACCTACTGGCTGGTCGAAAAGTAAGGGTTGTTCGGCGGGCGGGGTCACTCTCGTCCGCCGATGACTGCCGCGCATGACCGCATCCCCCGACACTCCCGCCCCGCCCGCCGGTCGCTTGTCCGGTCTTCCCCGTGTGCTGCGCCTGATCGGCGGCACCGCGCTTTCGCTGGCGATCACCATTCTGGGCCTGCTGCTGGTGACCTTCATCATCGGGCGCGTGGTGCCCATCGACCCGGTTCTGGCCATCGTCGGCGAGCGCGCTACCACAGCGCAGTATGAGGCGACGCGGCTGGCGCTCGGCCTCGATGAACCGATGTGGAAGCAATTCGCGATCTATGTCAGCAATGCCGTGCAGGGCGATCTGGGCCAGTCGCTGCGCACCAAGCGCGAGGTGTCGGCCGATATCATCCGCTATTTCCCCGCAACGCTGGAACTGGCGACCATTGCCACGCTGTTTGGTGTGCTGGTCGGCGTGCCTGCGGGTGTCTTGGCCGCCACCAGACCCGGCACATGGGTGGATCAGGTTGTGCGGATCGTGGGGCTGATGGGCTATTCGATGCCGGTGTTCTGGCTGGGGCTGCTGGCGCTGCTGGTGTTTTATGGCATTCTTGGCTGGGTCGGCGGGCCGGGGCGGCTTGATGCCGGGTTCTCGATGATGTTCGAACTGGATGTAAAACAGCGCACGGGCATGATCCTGATCGACACCGCGCTGGCCGGTGAATGGCCGATGTTCCGCAACGCGGTCAGCCATATCATCCTGCCGTCTGCGGTGCTGGGCTATACCTCGATGGCCTATATCAGCCGCATGACCCGCAGTTTCATGATGAATGAGCTTGGGCAGGAATACATCACCACTGCGCGGGTGAAGGGCATGCCCGAATGGCGGGTGGTCTGGGTGCATGCGCTGAAAAACGTGATGGTGCCGCTGATCACGGTGATTGCGCTGTCCTATGCCTATCTGCTGGAAGGGTCTGTGTTGACCGAGACAATCTTTGCCTGGCCGGGGCTGGGCAGCTATATCACCGATGCCCTGTTTGCCGCCGACATGCCTGCTGTTCTGGGCGGTACGGTGGTGGTGGGCGTGGTCTTCGTGACGCTGAACATGGCGTCAGATCTGTTGTACCGCCTTGTCGATCCGAGGGCGCGCTGATGGCCACAATGACCGAATGGCTGCGCGACCCCAGCCCCGCCTCGCGCACGCAGGCGCGGCTGGGGCAAAGCTATCTTGCCTGGCTGCGGATGCGGCGCAATCCGCTGGCGATGGTGGGGCTTTTCATCATCCTTGTGCTGCTGTTCATCGCGGCCTTTGCCCCTTGGGTTGCCACCCATGACCCGCTGGCGCAGAACCTGTCACAGCGTCTGCTGCCGCCCGGCACAGCGGGGCATTGGCTGGGCACCGATGATTTCGGACGCGATATCTGGAGCAGGATCGCCTACGGCTCGCGTATCACGCTGTATATTGTGACGTTGGTCGCGGTGACGGCCCCGGTGATCGGACTGCTGATCGGCACGGTTGCGGGCTATTTCGGTGGCTGGGTCGATCAGGTGCTGATGCGGATCACCGATATTTTCCTCGCCTTCCCACGGCTGATCCTTGCGCTGGCACTGGTCGCCGTTCTGGGGCCGGGGATTGAAAACGCGGTTCTGGCCATCGCGCTGACAGCATGGCCACCCTATGCAAGGGTGGCGCGGGCCGAAACGCTGACGGTGCGCACATCGGACTATATCGCCGCCGTGCGCCTGCAAGGGGCCGGGGCAGGGCGGATCATCTGGGGTCATGTGATGCCGATGTGCCTGCCGTCGGTGATCATCCGCGTCACGCTGGACATGGCTGGCGTGATCCTGATTGCCGCCGGTCTGGGCTTCCTTGGCCTTGGCGTGCAGCCACCGACCCCGGAATGGGGCTTGATGATCTCATCCGGACGCAAGTTCCTGTTTGAACAGTGGTGGGTCGCGACGATGCCGGGGCTTGCGATCTTTATCGTGTCGCTGGGCTTCAACCTGTTGGGCGACGGGTTGCGCGATGTGCTGGACCCAAGGAGCAGCGGCAAATGACCTTGCTTTCGGTAAAAGACCTGCGCGTGACCTTCGACACCGAAGCCGGCCGCGTCGAGGCCGTGCGCGGCGTGTCCTTCAGCCTTGGCCGCGAACGGCTGGGCATTGTAGGCGAAAGCGGATCGGGAAAGACCATGACGGGCCGGTCCGTGCTGCGGCTGATCCGCCCGCCAGGCCGGATCGAGGCGACCGAGATGGTGTTTGACGGCACCGATCTGATGGCTGCTTCGGAACGCGAGATGCGCGCCCTGCGTGGCCAGCGGATCGCCATGGTGATGCAGGACCCGAAATATTCGCTCAATCCGGTGATGAAGGTCGGCGCGCAATTGACCGAAGGTCTGCGGCTGCGCGATGGCATGTCGGCCAAGGCGGCGCGCTTCAAAGCCATCGAGGCGCTGGAGGCCGTGCAGATCCGCGGGGCCGAGCGCGTGATGGAGGCCTATCCGCACGAGTTGTCGGGCGGCATGGGTCAGCGCGTGATGATCGCGATGATGCTGATCCCCAACCCTGACCTGCTGATCGCGGATGAACCGACCTCGGCGCTGGATGTGACCGTGCAGGCCGAGGTGCTGACCATCCTTGACGGGCTGGTGCGCGACCGGGGCATGGGGCTGATATTTATCAGCCACGACCTGCGGCTGGTGGGGCGGTTCTGCGACCGGGTTCTGGTGATGTACAAGGGCCGGGTGGTCGAGGAGCTGGAGGCAAAGAACCTGATGCAGGCACAGCATCCCTATACAAGGGGTCTGCTGAACTGCCTGCCCCGTATCGGCGGCAGCCGGGCCCCGTTGCCGGGGCTGGACCGCGCTGCGGAATGGGCGGAGTAAAGCGATGGCACTGATCGAGGTTGAAAATCTGTCGGTCCATTACGGGATCAAGGGTCAGTTGGTGCGCGCTGTGGAAAGCGTCAGCCTGAGTGTGGACACGCGCGAAAGCTACGGGCTGGTGGGCGAAAGCGGCTCGGGCAAATCGACCATCCTGCGCGCCATCTGCGGGCTGGCACCCATGACGGCGGGCCAGATCCGCATCGGCGGGCAGACCTTGCCCACCCCGCGCGGCCGGGCCTTCAGCCGCCGGGTGCAGATGGTGTTTCAAGACCCCTATGCCAGCCTGCATCCGCGCCACACGCTGGACCGCACGCTGTCGGAACCGCTGGCGATTCATGGCATCGGCGGCAGTGATGCGCGGGTGGTCAAGGCGCTGGAAGATGTGGGATTGCCCGCCAACTTCCGCTTCCGCTATCCGCATCAGCTTTCCGGTGGCCAACGCCAGCGGGTGGCGATTGCCCGGGCGCTGATGCTGGAACCGGAGATCCTTTTGCTGGATGAACCGACCTCGGCGCTGGATGCCTCGGTGCAGTCCGAAACGCTGAACCTGTTGAACCGCTTGCGCGCCGAACGCGGGCTGACCTTTCTGATGGTCAGCCATGACCTTGCCGTGATCGACCATATGTGTGACCGCGTGCTGGTCATGCAGCATGGCCGCGCGGTCGAAGAGCTGACGCGCGACCAGCTTGCCGGTGCGCAGATGACCACGGATTATGCCCGCACGCTGTTTGATGCCAGTGCGGACCGGATGCTCGAGGCCTGAGCGGGCCCCGGAAAGGATATGATGGATTTCCCGGTTTTTGACGGACATAATGATTTTCTGCTGCGGCTCTGCAACGCGCCTGACCGGCGCGAGGAATTGTGGCTGACGGGCGAGGTGGATGCGAACGGCAAAGCGGTCGGCCATCTGGACCTGCCCCGTATGCGACAGGGCGGGTTTGCAGGCGGGTTGTTCGCAATCTACATCCCGTCGCCCGTGGCGCATGACAGTGTCGACTATCAGGCGATGATGAATGCGCCCCCCTATGACCTGCCGCTTCCCGATCTGATCGACGCCAAGGGCGCGCAGCCGGTGGCGCTGTCGATGGCCGCGCATCTGCACTGGATGACGCGCGCCGCCCCCGATGATTTCAGCCTGTGCACCACCGCCACCCAGATCCGCGCGGCAATGGCCGCAGGCCGCATCGCGGGCGTGATGCACATGGAAGGGGCCGAGGCGATCAGCCCCAGTCTTGACGAGCTGCCGCTGTGGCACGCGATGGGGCTGCGGTCCATCGGGCCGGTCTGGTCGCGCCCCACAGTGTTCGGTCATGGCGTGCCGTTCCGCTTTCCGGGCGACCCGGATACCGGGCCGGGGCTGACCGATGCGGGCCACGCATTGGTGCGCGCCTGCGACGAGATGCGGATCATGCTGGACCTGTCCCACATCAACGAAGCCGGGTTCAACGACGTGGCCCGCATCTCAACCGCCCCGCTGGTTGCGACGCATTCCAACGCCCATGCGGTGTCGCAATCGACCCGCAACCTGACCGACCGCCAACTGGCGATGATTGCGGAAAGTGGCGGCCTTGTGGGGCTGAACTTTGCGACATCGTTTCTGCGCCCTGATGGCCGGCAATCCCCCGCCATGGACTGGGACCCGGTGATGCGCCACCTTGACCATCTGCTGTCCCATCTGGGCGAGGAGGGTGTCGGGCTCGGGTCCGATTTCGACGGTGCGACCATTCCCGAAGGCATCGGCGACGTTACTGGCCTGCCCGCGCTGCTGCAGGCGATGATCCGGCACGGGTTCGGTGCGGATCTGGTGGAAAAGATCGCGCACCGCAACTGGCTGGCGCTGCTGCACCGGATCTGGGGCATGTGACCGGGGTGTTTGGTGCCGGGATCCGATGGATCGGGAGGAACTGCTCCGGCACTTATGTCCGGATTGACTTTCCGAACGGGCGGCCACCTTGCGTCGTTGTGACAGAAGCCTGCGGCGGCACACATCATATCGGCCGATTTTGCCTGCTGCATGGCCACGGGCAGCTGATGGCACCCCTCTACGCCCGACCCTCAGTCAAGGTCCACAGGAACGACGACCACGATGAGCAGGCTTCTGGCGGTTTTGTGGACACGAAGACAGGTTCGTGACCAAGGATGTCCTCGCCCGGCACGCCGGGAAATTCGGCCAGCGTTTAATGGACCGTCAGGTCAACGGGTTTCTGCCGCTCTGCGTCTAGCGGATCGCGCGGGACCGGGGACGTGGATATAGCGACCGCCCCTCGCCACCCCGTTCCCGACCCGGGAACAATTTCCCCCCTCAGCAGGTTCGACCGGAAGGAAGGCAAAGAAGGGGGAGCCGGGATGCTGCGGAAGACATGGGGTACGCTGCCCGTTCTGGTCAGGTTCATGCTGTCGCAGTTCGCGAACGGGGTGGCGATGGGATGGTCTTTTGGCTTGATGGTGATCTGGCTTGACCTTGGCGGCTTTGGCACGCTGCTGGCCCGTGTTGACAGCGCTGCGCTGACCGCACTGTTTTTTGCCAACGGCGGGCTGTTGTTCGGCACGACTGCGGCCAGTGTGGCGATCATGAGCCTGGGTGACGATTGATCCGGACCCTGCGCGACGCGTCTTGCGCCGGTCCGGCCTTGCTCAGACAAAGAAGGCGATTGTGGCCAGCGTTGCCAGCACCACAGCCAGACCCAGATACCGAGTGTTCTGATACCACGGCTTTTCAGCCATCTCGCGGCTTTCGTCGTCCCAGGTCTTGCGGCTGAACACCATGTCCTCCTCCAGCTCCGGCGGATCAGAGGTGAAGGTGATGAACAGAAAGATGCCAAGCGACAAAAGCAGCATCAGGCCGGTCCCATAGAGAAACTGCAGGTCGATTACCTCCATCACCTCGATCAGGGCAAAGCTCGCCAGACCCACCGGAATGCCGATGGCCAGCGTCGGAAAGGCGGCGTGGCGCGGCGGGCGGGCCCAGAACAGGCCGCCCAGAAACACCACCACCACAGGCATCGTGATGTAGCCGAGGAAAGACTGGAAATACGCCACGATCCCGTCGAAGTTCTGGATCATCGGGGCCCACAGGGCGGCAATGATCATGAAAACGCCCACCAGGACACGGCTGATCAGCAGCAACCGCGCTTCGCTCAGGTCTTTGTACCGGCGTTTGACGAAGTCGTTCACCGCGATGGACGCACTGCCGTTCAGCACGGAATCCATGGTCGACATCAGCGCCGCAATCAGCGCCGCAAGCGCCAGCCCGCGCAAGCCGGTCGGCAGAAACTCAAATACCAGCGCCGGCCAGATATGATCGCTTTCCTCAAGGTCGGGAAAAAGCGCACGGCCCATCAGGCCCGGCAAAACAAGGATGAACAGGAACGGCACTTGCAACGCGCCCGCCATCAGAGCCCCCCAGCGACCATGGTCGAGCGACTTGGCCGCCAGCACCTTCTGAACCACCACATGATTGGTCGTCCAGTAGTAGAACCCAAGCCAGAGCACGCCGGTAAAGATGCCGGGCCATGGCATGAAATCATCATCCGCGGGCTTGATGACCGACATGCCGCCTTCGGGCGCGGCATCGTTTACCGCCTGCCAGGTGCCGCCGATTTCGATGAAGACCATGACAAAGATGACGGTGCCGACAATCAGCAGCAGGATGCCCTGAACCGTGTCGGTGACCATCACAGCCTTGAGCCCGCCGAAAATGACATAAAGCCCGCCCAGCAGGGCGATGCCGGAAATCAGCATCCACAATGAAAATTCGGGAAACAGCAGTTGCAGCGTCATCGCGCCGGCAAAAAGCGCGCCCGCACTGTCGATAAAAATGGCGGTAAAGACCGAAAACCCTCCGAACAGGCTGCGCGCCTTGCTGTCATAGCGATGCTCAAGAAACTGCGGCATCGTGTTGACCTTGGAGCGCAGATAGAACGGCAGAATGAATATGGCGAAGAACACCAGAACCAGCGTGCCCATCCATTCATAATTCCACACCGCGATCCCGTCGCTGTAGCCCGACCCCGCAAGCCCGACGTAGGAGGTGCCGGAAAGGTTTGCCGACATCAGCGACAGGCCCACAATCGGCCACATCGCAGATCGACCGCCCAACAAAAAGCCTTCGCTGTCCTTTTGCGCGCGGCTGATCCAGAGCCCGAGGCCGATCACCGCGACAATGTAGATACCCGCAACGGTCAGGTCGATTGCGCCAATTTCGAAGTCTGGCATGGCTACCTCTGCTGGCTTGAAGGCAATTCGGGAACCAAGAAGCGCCGAAAAGGTTCCCGCAGAAGATGTTTTTTGCGCGGCCCGGCCGCCTTGGGCCTGAGGTCAGTTCCGTTGGAGTGTCATGCCAGAGTGGATGGAAGCGGTTGTTGTCTTTGTTGCTGCCCTGGCCCTGGCCTGGGTGCTGGGATTGTTGTTCTACCGCCTTGTGCTGAAGGCTTTGGCGCGGGTCGATACCTTTTGGCAAGAGCTGCTGGCGCGCACCCGGGGCCCGGTGCAGATGGCCCTGATCATCGTTGCGTTGGGGGTTGCCGGCAATCTGGCTCCGCTGTCCGTGCGGGTCACGGCAACCCTGCAACATGCGGTGTTGATCGGTCTGATCGCCTGTCTCACATGGGTGGTAAAGACCGCGCTGGATATTTGGATCATCCTGCATCTGAAGCGCTATCGCATTGATGTTGAAGACAACCTACTGGCGCGCAAGCATGTCACGCAGTCCAGAATCCTGCAGCGTGTCGGCACGATCCTGATCATCGCGGTCGGGACTGCAGCAGTTCTGATGACCATCGAGGCGGTGCGGCAGGTCGGGGTCAGCCTTCTGGCTTCGGCAGGGGCCGCCGGCATTGTGATCGGCCTGGCGCTGCAATCGGTTCTGCGCAATCTTCTGGCCGGCATCCAGATCGCGCTGACCCAGCCGATCCGTATCGATGACGCGGTCATCGTCGAGGGACAGTGGGGCAATATCGAGGAAATCAACGCAACCTATGTGGTCGTCCGCATCTGGGATCTGCGGCGGCTGGTGGTGCCGCTGACTTACTTTATTGAACAACCGTTTCAGAACTGGACACATAAAGATGCCACGCTCATCGGCTCGGTCATCCTTTACGTGGACCACGAGGTTTCCATTGCCGATCTGCGCCGCGAAGCCGAGCGCGTGGTCTCTCAATCAGCGCTGTGGAACGGGCAGGTCTTTGCGCTGCAGGTGACGGATTTTACCGAGCGTCAGGTCGAGATCAGGGTTCTGGCAAGTGCGCCCTCGTCAGGAAAGGCGTTTGATCTGCGCTGCGAAATCCGCGAGGCGCTGCTGGCCTATCTGCAGCACCAGCAGCCGAGCGCCTTGCCCAAAACCCGCATCGACCGACTTGCGCGCATTGGCCCCGGGGCGCGCGCCCCGGTGAGCCATGATTCAGGGCAACGCCGACATGAGGAGCCAAAGACACCGCAATCTGCCCTGACCGAACTGGTCGATGAGCCCCGGCAAATCGAAGATAAAGCCACCCGACCGGACCCGCCCGCCGATCAGAAACCTGAGCATTGAAAAGCACCACGCGCCCTCCCCGGGCCGTCGGTCAACGCGGCCTTGATTCAGTCAGCGACCACCCGGACAGGTACGCCCTTTGATGCAGGGGTCTTCGATGCCTTATCGTGCAGGTCAAGCGGAACCAGTGGGTTGGCCTCGGGATAATAGGCCGCCACACATCCGCTTGGCAGATCGTAGGGCACGATCCGCAGCCCGCCCAACCGACGCTCGAACCCGTCGTCATGGTCCGAAACCAGCGTCACCATCTGGCCCTCGGCCAGCCCGGCCCGGGTCACATCGCCGGGCGACATCAGCACGATCATCCGGTTGCCTTTCAAACCCCGCAGCCGGTCGTTGTCATCATAGATGGTGGTGTTGAACTGGCCATTCGACCGCAGGGTCATCAGCGTGAAGACACCGGCCCCCGGCACCTCGGCCAAGGCGGTCATGCGATCTGGAACGGTGAAGATCGCCTTGCCGTTTTCGGTTTTCCAGTCGCGCTCCCGGGCGCTGTTGCCGCGATAGAAGCCACCGGCCTGAAACATCCGTTCGTTGAACCGTCTGAACATGTCGGGATAGGTTTTCTCGATCTCGTCGCGGATCAGGCTGTAATCTGCGCACCACGCGTCCCAGCGCAGTTTGGGATTGGCAGTTCCCAATGTTGCCTTGGCCAGCCCGGTCACGATGGCGGGTTCAGACAGCAGCTGCGGCGAAGCGGGCGTGCGGCGGCCCACCGATCCATGAATATGGCTCAGACTGTCCTCGACCGTCACCGTCTGGCGGCCAGTCGCCTGCCGATCCTCTTCGCTGCGCGCAAGGCAGGGCAGCAGCCAGGCCCCATCGCCCACCAGCACATGCGACCGGTTGAGCTTGGTGGCAATCTGCACGTTCAGCGCCAGGTTTTGCCAGCACGGGTCCAGCCGCCCCTGATCGGGAATGGCCCGGGCAAAATTGCCACCCAGACTGAGAAAACCCTTCATCCGCCCGTCCAGCAGCGCCTCGGCCACAGAAACCGTGGTCCAACCTTCGTCGCGCGGGGGCTCAAACCCGAACTGTTCGGCAAGCTTGTCCAGTGGCACGAGGTCGGGCTTTTCCGAAATGCCGACCGTCCGTTGCCCCTGCACGTTGGAATGGCCCCGTACCGGGCAGATGCCTGTCCCTTCTCGCCCGATCATGCCGCGCATCAGCAGCAGATTGATCAGGGTTCCGATGCTTTGCGAGCCATGCACATGCTGCGTCAGACCCATGCCGTACAGGGCTATCGTCCGTTCAGAGCGGGCGCAGATATCGGCTGCCGCTTCCAGGTCCTGCCGCGACAGGCCCGAGAACGCCTCGATCTCGGCCCAGTCCAGCGCCCGCGCCCAGGCCTCAAACCCGGAAAACTCCGCCGTGTGCTCTTCGATGAAGGTCCGGTCCACAACCCCGCCGCGCTGATCCTCCAGCGCGAACAGGTGTTTGGCGATGCCGCCCATGGCGGCAATGTCGCCACCCGGGTTCAGTTGCAGATAAAGGTCAGACATCGCGGTGCTGGGCCCGGCCACCATCTGCGCCGGGTTCTGCGGATTGACGAATTCCAGCAGGCCCTTTTCGCGCACCGGGTTGAACACCACCACCTTGCAGCCCCGCTTGCGCGCCTGTTGCAGCGGATGCAGCAGGCGTGGGCTGTTTGATCCGGTGTTCTGGCCGAAGAATAACATCACGTCGCAGGTTTTGAAATCCTCCCAGACGCAGGTGCCCACCGAGACACCGATCACCTCTTTCAGCGCCACCGAGGTTGTCTCGTGGCACATGTTGGAACTGTCGGGCAGGTTGTTGTGACCATAGGCGCGCGCGAAAAGCGACCATAGGTAGGATGTTTCCAGACTGGCCCGGCCCGAGGTGTAGAAAACCGTCGATCTCGGATCAAGCGCGCGCAGGCTGGCCCCGATGCTGGCAAAGGCCTGATCCCAGCTTGCCGGTACATAACGGTCGCTGGCCGCATCATAGCGCATCGGATGCGTCAGCCGACCGGTCTTTTCCAAGGCGTGATCGCTCCAGCCCCGCAGTTCGGTGACGCTGTGCTGCGCGAAGAACTCCGGCGTGCAGCGGTCGCGCGTCAGCTCCCAAAGCGTCGCCTTCGCCCCGTTCTCGCAGAACTCGGCCGGATGCGGCGCGGGCGGCTTGGTCCAGGCACAGGACGTGCACATATGCCCGGCGGGTTTGTTCTGGCGCGCCAGCGTCATCAAGGCGCCGGGGGTAGGCCGATCCTGCAGAAACTGGCGCATGACGCTGTACAGCGATCCCCATCCGCCGGTGGCGTTCTTGTAATGCGGTGTTCCGGGGTCCTGGGTTTTCGGCGTGTCGTTCAAGGGGACTTCCTTTCCGAAGATCGGGCTCTGTAAGGGGAAGCATCCAGACGCGGATTTGTTCCACCCGACGCGCCCCGGGCTGGCCGGTTTGCGCCGGGCCCCATGTGCTTCGACCCTGCCGTCGGGGACAGTTTCGCCGTTCAAGGGTTTTCCGAAGGGAACAGAACCGCGCCGATCTGGTTGCACTTGCACCTACAGAAAGGAAAGCCACGCCATGACCAGCAACAAGCACCCGAAATCCGACAAGACGGTCGGTGCCGATCATCGTGACGATCTTGAGAATGACCCCGGTATCGGGTGTTCGAAGGGCCGGTTCGCCATGACGAACGAACCGCCACTTGAGGGGGAAAACACGTTCGAGGGTGATGTGAAGAACGACACCACCGCGCAAGGTGGGGTCGATCCGGAACAGCGGGGCCGGACCAACAAGTAGCGGCCCCAACACCCGGCGGGGAGCCTGAGCTTGCGCCGACCGCCCCTCCGCCCCGGATGGATTTTGCAGGAACACAAAGGGTGTGGTAGACTGACCCCCCGACAGAACACAAAGGGAAAGGCCTGAAATGTTCGAGAACGTGGATGCCATCCTGCTGGCCCGCATCCAGTTTGCCTTTACCGTCAGCTTCCACTTCCTGTTCCCGGCCTTCACCATCGGCCTTGCCAGCTATCTTGCCGTTCTGAACGGGATGTGGCTGCGCACAAAGGACGCGCAGTATCTTGATCTCTTTCGCTATTGGGTAAAGATCTTTGCGCTGGCCTTTGCCATGGGCGTGGTTTCCGGCATCGTCATGTCTTACCAGTTCGGCACCAACTGGTCGGTGTTTTCAGACCGCGCAGGCCCGGTGATCGGCGCGCCCATGGCCTATGAGGTGCTGTCGGCCTTCTTTCTCGAGGCGGGGTTCCTCGGCATCATGCTGTTCGGGCGGGAACGGGTCGGGCCGGTGCTGCATATGGTCGCCTGCGTGGCGGTTGCTGTTGGCACAGCGATGTCGGCTTTCTGGATCCTCAGCGTCAACAGCTGGATGCACACCCCCGCCGGATTCGAGATTGATCCGGAAACCGGGCAGTTTCTGCCGACGGATTTCTGGGCGGTGATCTTCAACCCCTCGTTCCCGTACCGGCTGGCCCATACGGTGACCGCCGCCTATCTGACCACCGCCTTCATCGTCGGCGGGGTTGCCGCCTGGCACTTGCTGCGCGCCCGCACCAGCGGCGGGCCGGGTACGGCCACGCGCACGATGTTTTCGATGGCGATGTGGATGGCGGCGTTGGTCGCGCCGGTGCAGATTTTTCTGGGTGACCTGCATGGGCTGAACACACTTGAACACCAGCCGGTCAAGGTCATGGCGATGGAGGGCCATTTCAACAGCTACCCCGAGGGTGCGCCGCTGTATCTGTTTGGCCTGCCCAATCAGGCAGAGCAGCGGCTGGACTATGCCATCGGCATCCCGAAGCTCAGTTCCCTGATCCTGCTGCACGATCTGAATGCACCGCTGGACGGGCTGAACACCGTGCCGGTCGAGGATCAGCCGCCGGTCGCCATCGTATTCTGGGCGTTCCGGGTGATGGTCGTCATTGGCTTCGCCATGCTTGGTCTGGGGATATGGTCGCTCTGGGCGCGCTGGCGGGGGCGGTTGTTCGACTGGCCGGCGCTGCACCGCGCGGCGCTGATCATGGGCCCTTCGGGTCTGGTCGCCGTTCTGGCGGGCTGGATCACCACAGAGGTCGGTCGCCAGCCCTTTACGGTCTATGGATTTCTGCGCACGGCCGACAGCGCCGCACCGCTGGACGCGGCGGCGGTGGGGGCGTCGCTGATGGCTTTTGTCATTGTCTATTTCGCGGTCTTTGGCGCAGGCACCTTTTACATCCTTCGACTCATGGCCAAGGCTCCCGCCGTTTCCGAGCCGTCGATCACCGACAGCATCGACGGCCCGATCCGCACCGCAGGCACAACGCCGGCGCAACAGTTTGAAACCCGCCGCGACGACCGGCCCGGCCCGAAGGCGGGTCACAGGGATTGATCGCAGAGACCGACCACGGAGACTGAGCATGCCCATCACCCAAGGCGTTTCCTTTGACCTCACCCTGATCTGGGCCTTCGTGCTTGCCTTCGCGGTGCTGGTCTATGTGGTGCTTGACGGTTTTGATCTTGGCATCGGGATGCTGTTCGCCACCGAACCGGAAAGCCGCGACCGCGATGTGATGATGAATTCGGTGGCCCCGGTCTGGGACGGAAATGAGACATGGCTGGTGCTGGGGGGTGGCGCGCTGTTCGCCGCCTTTCCGCTGGCCTATGCGCTGATCCTGCCCGCGCTCTATGTGCCGGTGACCGTGATGCTGCTGGCGCTGGTGTTTCGCGGCGTTGCCTTTGAATTCCGCTGGCGGACGGTACGTTGGCGGGGTGTCTGGGATGCGGCCTTTGTCGGGGGGTCGGCCATGGCGGCAATGGCGCAGGGCATTGCGCTGGGTGCCCTGTTGCAGGGCATCACCATTGACAAGGTCGCGCGCAGCTATGCCGGTGGCTGGTGGGACTGGCTGACGCCGTTTTCGGTGATGGTCGGGTTCGGGGTCATGGTCGGATACATGCTGCTTGGTGCCACCTGGCTGGTGATGAAGACCGAGGGCCCGCTGCAGGACAGGATGCGCAGGCGGGCCTGGGCACTTGGCATCGGAACGCTGGCATTCATCGCCCTTGTCAGCCTGTGGACACCGTTCCTGCAGGATGGCTATTACAGCCGCTGGTTTGGCGGGTGGAACATATTGCTTGCCGGTGCTGTCAGTGCTGCGGTGATGGGCGTGGCTTTCGGCCTGTATCGGTCGCTGACAGTCCGGCATCATGATTACTGGCCGTTCCTGCTGTCGCTTGCCCTGTTCGGGCTGAGTTTCGGTGGCCTCGGATACTCGATGTTTCCCTATATCGTGCCGGTCGAGGTGACGATCTGGGAAGCCGCCGCGCCCGAGAACAGCCAGCTTTTCATGCTGGCGGGTGCTGCGGTGTTGATCCCGGTCATTCTGATCTATACCGCGTATTCCTACTGGGTCTTCCGCGGCAAGATCGACCCGGATGAAGGCTATCACTGATGCGGCAGTCTCTGCGCCGATTGGGCTGGTTCGTGGCCATCTGGCTCGCCAGTGTCATCGTGCTGGCTGTGGTGGCCATGCTTTTGCGGGCGTGGATCGGCTAAGGCCTCAGGTGCCAATCGCCACCGGACTCTGCGCATGGGGATCAGACGGACCTGCGTTTCCCTTGCCCCTGTGTTACAGGGAAAGGATGTTCGGTAGTTCACGCAGACACCCCGGGCCGCATCGACGCCTGACGATCTTGACCCTGTGTTGCGTGCCAACATCGCCCTGATTAAGCATTTGTTGATCCAGCCCGGAGTGTTGTATTATCGCGCGTGCAGAAGATGGCAGAGCAGCTCTGTCAGGTGGCACCGCCCCCGCAGGGCATCAAACACCTGTGGCCTGCAGCAGAAAGAGAGCGCTAGGTGACCGCCGATCTGATCGACCTTGGCAGCGAAAGCCGGAATGCCGGAAGCTTCGTCACCTTCCTTGATCAGATCTGCGCCCGCTTCGAACTTGATCACGCCGCCTATGCCGGAACCAACCCGGTGTCTGGCGGGGTGCATGGTTATGTGAACTACCCCGACGCCTGGAAACGGCATTATTCCGAAAACGGCCTGCACCGGATTGATCCGACCCTGCTGGTCGCCAGCCGGTCGATCGCCCCGGTGGACTGGAGCCGGCTGGACCATACCGAGGGGTTTGAGAAGACCTTTCGCGATGCCCGCGATTTCGGCATCACCAACCGGGGCCTGACCATTCCGGTGCGCGGGCCGTATGGCGATATCGGCATGCTCAGCGTGACCCGCGATTGCAGTGTCGAGGAATGGGAAAAGCTGTCACGGCAGATCCTGCCGGATCTGCAATCGGTTGCGGTGCATGTGCATGACACGGTGATGCGGTCGGATGTGCTGTCGCGCGCCTTGCGCTATCCGGCGCTGTCCACGCGCGAACGCGAGATCCTGCAATGGATCGCCGCCGGCAAGTCGCAGCAGGATGTCGGGGACATTCTGGGCATTTCGCACCGCACGGTCGAGGTGCACCTGCGGTCCGGTCGCGAAAAGCTGTATGCGCTTACCACCCCGCAGGCCGTAGGCCGCGCGATCATGCTGGGCCTGATCTACCCGCTTTAACGCCTGATCGGGCGTGATCTTACGGGATTCCCCTCATAGTCTAATCCCTCTCCAACACGTTAACCTTGTTGGGGGAAGACCACTCATGTCAGGGGATAGATATGATTATCGTTATTGATGCACTGAACAAAGATCGTTTCGGCGATCTGCTGGATGAAATGTTCAAACTTCGCGCACGTGTTTTTGGCGACCGCCTGGGGTGGGAAGTCGAAATCATCAATGGGCGCGAGATTGACCAGTTTGACCGGCTCGATCCGGCCTATGTCATCGGGTTGGACGACGAAGGTCACGTCGTGTCCTGCGTCCGCGCGCTGCAGACCACGGGGCCGCACATGTTGTCAGACGTGTTTCAGGTTCTGCTGGATGGCGAACCGCCGCTGCGCAGCGCAACCTTGTGGGAATCGACCCGCTTTTGCGTCGATACCCAGCGGCTGTGCCGGAACGGCAACACGATGAAAGCCGTGTCGATGGCGACTTGCGAGCTGATGATCGGGTCGTTGGAATATGCGCGGCGGTCGGGGATTTCCGATATCATCACCGTGATCGACCCGGTGGTGAACCGGGTGCTGAAACGGTCTGACAACGCGCCCTATGACTATGTCGGCACGACCAAGCAGATGGGCAAGGTTCCGGCCATGGCCGCGCTGCTCGACTGCACCGAAGAGCGTATCAACCGGGTCCGCGCCTTTGCCGGCATCACCAATGACGTGTTTGCCAGCGAAGAAACCGTGCGCAGTCTGCTGGATGCGCGCCTTCTGGCATCGGCTGCGCAGATTCGCGATCCGTCAGACTGGGTCGCGATGATCCTGTCCGAGTCGGATGAACCCCTGCCGCCGGTTCTGCCGGAAGATATCCAGGATTATTGCCGCGCCCAGATCGAAGCCGCACAGACCGAAGAAGAGCGTGCCGCAGCCCTGCGGCTGGTCGATGTTCTGGTGCGCGAACGCATCCACCCGTCGATGCATCAGCTGGTGTTCCAAAGCTGAAGCCACGGGCGGCGCAGCTGTTCTGCCGCGAAAAAGGTGACCATTCCCGCAAAATGGGCCTTTCAGCGGGCTGCGCTGGCCCAGGGACCACAGCCTGCGCCGTCTTGTCCGCCAAACTGGTGGTCAGACCCTGCCGTCCACCGGCAGGGCGGCGCGGCGTGTCTTGCGCGTGCCAAGCCATCCGGCCAGCGCGAACAGAATCATAAATCCGCCACCGATCAGCGCAGTGTCCAGCAGGAATGACGGCCCCGCCATCACCTTGACCACCTGCGCCACATAGGCCAGCCCGGTGCTGGCGGCAAACACTGGCAGCGCGTGCTGTCCAAGTGTGATCAGCGGTGCCAGCTTCGGGCTTTCCGCCAGCCGCGTCAGCGCGGGCAGCGCGCTCAGCACATAGGCCAGCGCCAGAATGTGCAGCAAGCGGGGCAAGTGCACGAAACTCTTGTCGAAAGACGTGAACAGCCCCGGCGCGCCCAGGTATTCATGCGCCATCCACAGCGTGTGCCCGCCCCAGCCCGCAACCGCCGGCACCTGCACCCAGATCGCCGCTAGGCAAAGATAGGCCACCGCCAGCCAGAACGGCCAGATCCGGACCGGCAGCCATCGCCGCCCCTGCCGCATCGCCAGCCCGGTCAGCACACCGGCCACAAAGATCACTTGCCAAGCCAGCGGGTTGAAGAACCAGCCATTCTCCAGCGGCCATGTGGGCACCCTGATCCGGGCGATCCCGACCACCAGCCACAACAGCAATGACGCCAGCATCAGCCCGCGCGGCCAGCGCACACCCGCCGCCAGAACCAACGGGGCCGCCAGCAGCAGGGCAATATACAGCGGCAGAATATCGGCATAGGCAAACTGATGGCTCAGCGCCATCAGGGCCGGAACAAAGGTTACGGGGTCGGCAAGCGCGCGGGCAATGTTGCGCTTGACCGCCATTGCCGCCACTTCAGGATCGTGGACGGTCAGGTAAAACAGCGCCAGAATCCCCAGCACCACCAGAACATGCACCCACCACAGCGTCAGCACCCGCCGCCAGGGCCGCAGCGCCAGCGCCAGGGGCGGATAACGGTCGCGCATGAAAATGGGGCCATAGGCCAGCGCGGTGGCGATGCCGGACATCAGCACAAACCCCTCGGCCGCGTCGGAAAATCCGAAATTGCGCGAGGTTGCATGTTCCCACAACGTGCCCGGAATGTGGTTGATGAAGATCATCATCAAGGCAATGCCGCGCAGCAGATCCACCCGGTAATCGCGCCGGTGCGCTGCCTGCTCAGGCAACGCTTGTTTCCACCATGTCACTGTGCCAGTCGCGCAGCACTGCATTGTGGCGGGCAACAATGCCTGGCAGCACACGGTCCTCGGGCACCGGAAAGCGGCCGGGTGCCGCCGGTTGCGATGTCCACCAGATCAGCCCCGGGGCCAGCAGCATCGGCAGCAGCACCGGCAGCAGCCACAGCGTCAGCGCGGGGGCAAAATACTGCGCCACCCCAAGCCCCACAACGCCCCAACCGCTGATCCACCGGCCCGCAGCCCAGGCGTCGGCGAAGTCGAGCCCGCCATCGCCGCGATTGTTGGGCGGCCAGCCGCCATCGCGCCCCAAGAGCACCTGCACCACCGACCGGCATTGAAACGCCAGCAGCACCGGGGCGATCAGCGATGACAGCGCCAGCTCGGACAGCATGGCGCGCAGGGACGCCCCGGCCCCGCCAAACGCCGCCGAACGTCCCGAAAGGGCGGCGTCCAGTACCACCAGCAGTTTCGGCATGACCAGCAAACCGAAAATCCCCAGCGCCAGACCCACGGCCTTTGCCGTCTGGTCATAGGGAAACACCGGAAAGGGCCAGTTTTCCTGCGGAAAATAATCCGGCCCGCTGGCGGTGGCTGTGGCAATCACCGATGCCCCGATAAAGGCCAGCCAGATCACCGGCGCGATATAGGCGAATATGCCCTGAAACAGTGTGAATCTGCTCCACGCCTTCAGCCCCGGCGCGCCGATCACCTTGCCATGCTGCAGATTGCCCTGACACCAGCGCCGGTCGCGCTTGGCGTGGTCGACGATGTTTTCCGGCCCCTCTTCGAAGCTGCCCTGCAGGTCATCATCCAGCCGCACCGTCCATCCGGCGCGCGACAACAGCGCCGCCTCGACATAATCATGGCTCAGGATATGCCCCCCAAAGGGCGGACGGCCCGGCAGTTCCGGCAGGCCACAGCTTTCGGCCCAGGCGCGGATGCGCACAATGGCGTTGTGGCCCCAGAACGGCCCGGTGCGGCCCTGCATCGCCGCCAGACCATGGGCGAACACCGGCGAATGGAACGAGGCTGCAAACTGCATCGCCCGGCCAAACACCGTGCGCGCGCCGATCACCCGGGGCAGCGATTGCAGCAGGCCAAGCTTGGGGTCGGCCTCCATCCGGCGGATCATGGTCAGAACCGTTTCGCCCTCGATCAGGCTGTCGGCATCCAGGATCACGGCGTAATCCCATGCCCGACCTGATGTGGTGATGAATTCCTCGATATTGCCGGCCTTGCGCCCGGTGTTCTTGTCCCGGCGACGGTAAAAGATCCGGCCCTCGCCACCCTGCCGTGCCAGCAGGCGTGCGCACCAGTGGCGTTCTTCGGCGGCAATCGCCTCATCGCGCGTGTCGGACAGGATGGCAAAATCGACCGCCACCCCCGCGCCGGTCGCGCGCAGGGAATCGTCCATCGCCGCAATCCGGGCAAAGGTTATGCTGGGCTCTTCGTTATAGACCGGGACGATCACCACCGTCTTGCCGCTGATCTGCCCCCGCACTTCGGGGATCCGGGGCCGTGGCCCGGCAAACAGACCCAGCATTGCGGTGCCCGCGCCCCAGGCCAGCCACCAGGTGGACAGAAAGATCAGCCCCGACCGGACCAGATCCACCGCCGTGACCCCATCGGCCGCGCCATAGATGTGAAACACCATTCCCGCCGCAGCCGCAGACATCAGGCTGAACGCAATCGCAAACGCCCGCGCCCCGGCCGCGCGGAGGTTCCAGACAGGCGACAGGGCGGCGGTGGACACCGACACGGGCTTATCCCACGCGACCAAGATCCCGGCGCAGCAGGGACAGAACAGCACCAAAGCCGCGCAGCAGCGGACCGGCTTCGCGGGTCAGAGTTTGTTTCGGCATTGCCAGCGGGGCAACGGGCGGTTCAACCCCGCCCAGATCATTTGGGTCTGGAATCAAGGGGGCAGTCTTTTCGATGGTCATGCGCTCATCCATTGATAGAGCCAGTTTTCTGTCAGCTTGCGTCCGTAACCCGCCACATGCGCGACCAGTTCCACCGTGGCCCCCGCTTTCGGCTTCACATCGATGACAAGGCGCCAGACTGCATTGTTTTCAATCTTCGACAGGGTTTTGACTATAATTTCACCACCGGCGACGGTCACGACCGGCTCTACTTCGGCATCGGTGGGCAGACGCGACAGCAGGCCACCGGCGAAATCGACAACGAATTTGCGGGTGCCATCGGTGTTCTCAACGCCCGCAACCCCACCGACCCCGGCCCGGGTTTCCTTGACATACGCCACATCCGCCGCCGGATCGACCGGCAGCGCGCCCCAGTGCAGACGATAGGCAAATTCCAGCATCTGCCCCGGCACCGGCCTGGCCTCGGGCACCCAGAAGGCGACAATGTTGTCATTCACCTCCAGCGGGGTCGGAATCTCGACCAGACGCACCGCGCCCCGGCCCCATTCGCCCACTGGTTCCACCAGCAGGGAGGGACGGCGTTCATAATGCGATACCGCATCCTGATAATTCTCAAAATCGCGGTCGCGCTGCATCAGGCCAAAAGCCAGCGGGCTGTCTTCGACAAACCAGGACTCCGACAGCCGGGTCGGGTTGTTCAGGGGCCGCCAGTTGCGGTCACCGTCGCGGCGATGAATTGCCAGCCCGTCGCTGTCATGCACACTGGGACGAAAATCGTCAAAATCGGTGCGGCTTTTTTCCGAAAACAGATACATCGAGGTCAGCGGCGCAATGCCGATCTGGTCCACCTCTGTGCGGAAGAACAGCCGCGCGGTCACATCCATCACCGTATTGGTGCCGGGGCGGATCACAAAGCGGTAGGCCCCGGTGCAGCTTTCGCTTTCCAGCGCGGCGTGGACCACTACCTCGCGGGCAAACGCCGCAGGTCGCTCCAGCCAGAAGCGCGAAAAGCGCGGGAATTCCTCGGGCTTGCCCAGCCCGGTGTTGATTGCAAGCCCGCGCGCCGACAGGCCATAGCCGGTATCGCGCCCGACAGCGCGGAAGTAGCTGGCCCCCAGAAACGCCACCACCTCGTCAAACATATCCGCCCGGTTCAGCGGTGCGTTCAGCCGGAACCCAGCCACGCCCGGCAGCGGCTCATGCGCTGGCACCCGGTCGCGGATACGGTCGTAATAGCGGAAGTCATCGGTGGTGAACACGATCGGGCGGGCGGTGCCGGCCTCAACCTCGAACATGGTCACGGGTTCCGCGAACAGCCAACCAAGGTGAAAGGCATGCACATGAAAGCCGGCATCGGTTCCCGACCAGCGTGCCTGCGCCGGATTGAACTGCACGGCCTGATAATCATCATAGCTGAAGTCGCTGAAAAACCCTGCTGCCCGCTCTGCCGCCACATGTGGCGCGGCGGCTAAATTGCGCATCTCGTCGGTCAGCCGGTCAAAGTCGAACGGCACCCCGGCAGCATCTGCGGGCGCGTCTGTCTGTGCATGGGCAACGCCGGAAAGGGCGGTGCTGCACTGCAGCAGGGCCGCTGTTCCCAGCAGCCCAAGGAAAGACCGGCGTGGCATCATATCTGGCAGTCCCGGCGTATCCGGCATTTTGGCTCCCGCACGTCGATTCGGTAAAAACTCAATGAAGTTCTCAGGTTATAAGGGGGGGCGCCAGTGTGACAGCTATGCGCGCGGTGCAAGCCTGTCATGCTGCAACTGCAAAGCATTTTCCCGATCTGCCCCCAAAGCGCCCGGTCTACACGAAAGGCGCAGATGGGGTATCGGACCCGCGCCCGTCAATGGGCGATGCGCGGCGGTGCAGAACAATCTGCGACATATGGCTGCTTTCCGCCGAATGCCGGGTGGGTTTGCGGCCAAATCCGGCGAGACCCCGGGCCGAGCCGCCAGCGCCCCGCGCCCGTCACCCACCGGAACCGCTTTGCGAATCGGCGCGCGCGCCTGACACTCGGGGCAGGAAGGCAACGCCCGGGTCATTTTATCCGTGATTACGGACGCGTTTCTTTTATATTGACATCAAAGGCCAGCTTCACCACCATCCGCAGAATACAGAACAGGAGCCACCGATGTCGCGCACCGACTTCCTCCAACACCTCAACGACACGCTGTCGGACATCGAGTCTGCCGGCCTGTTCAAGCGCGAACGTATCATGTCTTCGCCGCAATCGGCGCATGTCACAGTGGCGGGGCGGCCGCTGCTGAACCTGTGTGCCAACAATTACCTCGGTCTGGCCAATGACCCGGCGCTGATTGCTGCGGCGCACCGCGCGCTGGATGATCAGGGGTTCGGCATGGCCTCTGTCCGCTTTATTTGCGGCACGCAAGATCTGCACCGCCAACTGGAAAGCCGCATCGCGCAGTTTCTGCACATGGACGACTCCATCCTGTTCGCCGCCTGTTTCGACGCCAATGGCGGGCTGTTCGAACCCCTGCTGGGGCCAGAGGATGCGGTGATCTCGGATGCGCTGAACCATGCGTCGATCATTGATGGCATCCGGCTGTGCAAGGCAAAACGCTATCGCTACGCCAATTCCGACATGGCGGATCTGGAGGCGCAGTTGCAAGCCGCCCGCGCGGATGGTGCGCGCCATATCCTGATCGCAACCGATGGGGTGTTCTCGATGGATGGCTATCTGGCCAACCTGCCCGCCATCACCGCGCTGGCCGAAAAGTACGGCGCGCTGACCATGGTCGATGATTGCCACGCCACCGGCTTCATGGGGCCGCAGGGCCGGGGCACGCCTGCGCATCACGGGGTCAGCGTCGACATCCTGACCGGCACCTTGGGCAAGGCGCTGGGCGGCGCGCTGGGCGGCTATATCGCCGGGCCGCAGGCCGTGGTGGATCTGCTGCGGCAACGGGCGCGGCCCTACCTGTTCTCCAACGCGCTGCCGCCGGCCATCGTGGCGGCGGGTCTGGCGGCGATTGATATGGTCGAGGCGGCAGATGATCTGCGCGCTCAACTCTTCGACAACGCCGCCTATTGGCGCGCCGGTCTGGCCGATGCCGGTTTCACCCTGCTGCCCGGCGAACACCCGATCATCCCGGTGATGACCGCCGAGGCCCCCTTGGCGCAAGCCATGGCCAGCGCGCTGTATGACCGTGGCGTCTATGTTTCAGGCTTCTTCTTTCCCGTCGTGCCAAAGGGGCAGGCCCGCATCCGCACCCAGATGAATGCGCAACTGACCCGGGCCGATCTGGACTTCGGTCTTGATCAGTTTCGTGCGGCGGGCAAAGTCGTAGGGGTGATCTGATGGGCCGCGACATGAAAGCACTGGCCAAAACGAAGCCAGAGGTCGGCCTCTGGCTGGAACAGCGCCCGGTCCCCGAAATCGGCCCCGATGACGTGCTGATCCGCATCCGCAAGACCGGCATCTGCGGCACCGACATTCATATCTGGAACTGGGACGATTGGGCCGCGCGCACCGTGCCGCTGGGTCTGGTGACAGGCCATGAATTCGCGGGCGAGATTGTCGAGTTGGGCCGCAACGTCACCAGCCTTGCCATCGGCCAGCGTTGCTCGGGCGAAGGACACCTGATTTCCAACCAGTCGCGCCAATCCCGCGCGGGCAAATTCCACCTTGATCCGGCCACGCGCGGCATCGGGGTAAATGAACAGGGGGCCTTTGCCCAATACCTGTCGCTGCCCGCCTTCAACGTGGTGCCATTGCCGGATGAGATTGATGATGACATCGGCGCCATCCTCGACCCGCTGGGCAATGCGGTCCACACCGCGCTGTCCTTCGATCTGGTGGGCGAAGATGTGCTGATCACCGGGGCCGGTCCCATCGGCATCATGGCGGCGGCGGTCGCACGCCATGTGGGCGCGCGGCATGTGGTGATCACCGATGTCAATCAGGACCGGCTGGATCTGGCCGCACAGGTGGCCGACGTGGTGCCGGTCAATGTGGCACTGCAGGATCTGCACGCTGTTCAGGCCAGCCTGAAGATGAAACAGGGCTTTGATGTCGGTATGGAAATGTCGGGCAATCAGGCGGCGCTCGATCAGATGATCGAAAATCTTGTGATGGGCGGGCGCATTGCCATGCTGGGCATCCCACCCGGCAAATCGCCGGTGGACTGGAGCCGGATTGTCTTCAAGGCCATCACCCTGAAGGGCGTTTACGGGCGTGAGATTTTCGAGACATGGTACAAGATGATCGCCATGCTGGAAAACGGGCTGGATATCCGCCGCGTCATCACCCACCGCTTTCCCGTCGACCAGTTCCGCGACGGGTTCAAGGTGATGCGCGCAGGGTCCAGCGGCAAGGTGGTGCTGGACTGGGGCTGAGCGGCTATAGCAGCCGGTTCAGATCGGCGGGGCGGTTTTCCAATATCCGCTCCATCGAAAACAACCCGGTCACCTTGTCGAATTCAAACCCGTCAATCAGCCGCTGATAAAAACGGTCATATCCGGCCATGCCTTGCGTGACGATCTTCAAAAGGTAATCCCATTCGCCGCCAATCCGGTTGAAGTCGATCACTTCCGGCAGGCTTTGCACGTGGCGCGAAAAGCGGTCCACCCAGTCGCGCGAATGGTGCCGGGTGCGGATCATCACAAACACCGTCAGATCCAGCCCCAGCGCCGCCAGATCCACCCGCGCCTGCGACCCGGCCAGAATGCCCGCCGCCTGCAACGCCTGTATCCGCCGCCAGCAGGCGTTCTGCGATAGGCCCACCAGATCAGCAATCTGGCGCTGCGACAGCGACGAATCACGCTGCAGCGTGGTCAGGATGCGCAGATCATAGATATCCATATTCTTCATATCTTAGATCATATGATCTGAATTTTTGGAAATCTACCGGAATAACGCCGCATCTGATTGCCGGTTTTCGATCTATCGTTAAGGCAGACCAAGGAGTACTGCCCCGTGACCGACACTGCCGATCTGTTTTCTCCGTTCCGCGCCGCCCTTCAGGCGGCAGATCCGCTGGCCGCGTTGCGCGGCGGACTGATCGGTGAAGGCATGCTGATAGACGGCCCATACGGCCCCAAACCCCTGATCTATGCCGATTACACCGCCTCTGGCCGCGCGCTGCGTCAGGTCGAAACCTTCCTGATGGATCACGTGCTGCCGTACTACGCCAACAGCCATACCGAGGCGTCGTTCTGCGGCGCGCGCATGACTCAAATGCGCCGCGCCGCCCGCGCCATCATCGCGCGGTCTTGCGGGGCAGGGCCTGATCATGCGGTGGTGTTCTGCGGGTCCGGGGCCACGGCGGGCATCAACCGGCTGGTGGCGCTGCTGGGGGCAGGCCCCGGCGTGCGGGTCATCCTTGGGCCGTATGAGCATCATTCCAACCTGCTGCCCTGGCGCGAAAGCGGGGCCGAGGTGATCGAGCTGGGCGAAGATCCCCAAGGCGGCCCCGACCGCGCCGGACTGGCGCAGGCGCTGGCATCGGCACCCAAGGGTGCGCGGGTGATCTGCTCTTTCTCTGCCGCGTCCAACATCACGGGCGAGGTGGCCGATGTGACAGCCCTTACCCGGCAGGTCCGGGCGGCGGGCGCGCGGATGGTCTGGGATTATGCTGGCGGCGGCCCCTATCTGCCGATCGCCATGTCCCCGGTGCCGGACGTCGACATCGATGCCATCGTGATTTCGCCGCACAAGTTCATCGGCGGGCCGGGGGCGTCGGGCGTGCTGATTGTACGCCACGATGCGGTGGTGTCAGACCGCCCCAGCTGGCCCGGCGGCGGCACGGTGCGCTTTGTCTCGCCCTGCACGCATGATTTCAGCCAGCGGCTGGAGGCGCGCGAAGAGGCGGGCACCCCGAATGTCACCGGCGATCTGCGCGCCGCACTGGTCTTCATGGTCAAGGATTGCATCGGCACCGCACAGATGGCCCGGCGCAACGCGGTTCTGGTAGAGCGCGCCAATGCCGCATGGGCCAGCCAACCGCGCCTCACCCTGCTCGGCCCCACCGACCGCAACCGCCTGCCGATCTTTTCCTTCCGTGTGCAGGACGGGCAGGGCGGCTTTGTGCATCATCAGCTGATCACCCGGCTTTTGTCCGATCTCTACGGCATTCAGGCCCGCGGCGGCTGCGCCTGCGCCGGGCCCTATGTGCACCGCCTGCTGGGCATCGACGCGGAAGCGTCTGCCCGCCTGCGGCAGGCCATCCTGTCGGGCGATGAGCTTCAGAAACCGGGCTTTGTCCGGCTCAACCTGTCACCGCTGATGACCGACGATAAGGTGCAGATCATACTGGACAGCGTTTCAGCCCTGTCCGGCAAAGCCGCCGATCTGGTGCGGCAGTATCAGTGTGATCCTGAAACCGCCATTTTTTCGCCCGTGCCCGAGGCGGCTTTGGCCTGAAGGCACCGCGCGCCGGATCCAGGTCACTTGCCAAAGCGTTGCATGCAGGCTGGGCTTGACCACGCTCCGGCAACCTGATCCTTCTGGCCAGCGTACCCCCAACAGGGCGGGGCCGGGTGCACGGCCCGTATCACGCCGGACATTACCATGACTGAAACTGCCGGACCCGCCATCACCACCGCTGCGATCACCCATCGCAGGGTGCTCAACATCGCCCTGCCGCTCCTTGTGTCCAATGCCACGATCCCGTTGCTGGGTCTGGTGGATACGGCTGTTATCGGGCAGATGGGGGCGGCAGCCCCGATCGGCGCGGTGGGTCTGGGTGGCATCATCCTGTCCTCCGTATATATGCTGTTCACCTTCCTGGGGATGGGCACCTCGGGCCTGACCGCGCAGGCGCATGGCCGGGGCCAACCGCGCGAAACCGCCCTCGTGCTTCACCGTGCTCTGCTGATCGCCTCCCTGTGCGGCGCGGCCCTGATCCTGTTGCACCTGCCGGTGCTGGCCGGGGCCTTCGCCCTGTCGCCCGCGTCAGACGAGGTCGAGGATCTGGCCCGCAGCTATGTGTCGATCCGCATCTGGGGGGCACCTGCCACCATCGCGATTTACGCCATGACCGGCTGGCTGATCGCGCAGGAAAGGACGCGCGCGGTCCTGATGCTGCAGCTATGCATCAACGGCATCAACATCGTGCTGGATGTGGTTTTCGTGATCAGCCTTGGCCTTGGCGTGCCGGGCGTCGCCGCCGCCACCCTGATCGGCGAATGGACCGGGTTTTGCCTCGCGCTCTGGCTTTGCCGCGCCGCATTTGTCCCCGCCATGCGCTCGCGCTGGGGCGAGATTGCGGAACGTGTGGCCCTCAAACGCATCATGGCGATGAACGCCGATCTGATGCTGCGCTCTGTTCTTCTGCAAGCCAGCTACACGTCTTTCGTCTTCCTCTCGGCAGGGCAGGGCGATGTCAGCCTCGCCGCCAATCAGCTGCTGCTACAATTTCTGCACCTGTTCTCTTACATGCTCGACGCCTTCGCCTATTCGGCCGAAGCGCTGGTGGGGCAGGCTGTCGGTGCCCGCGCCGTCGTCCCCCTGCGACGCGCGGCAATCCTGTCCGGCCAATGGGCGCTGGGCGGCAGCCTTGTGCTCACCACGGCGGCGCTGTTCGGCGGCCCGCAGCTCATCACCCTGATGACCACCGCCCCCGATGTGCAGGCCGAGGCGATGCGCTATCTGCCATGGGTCTGGATCATGCCGCTGGCCAGCTTTGGCAGCTTCATCTTCGACGGCATTTTCATAGGGGCCACCCTGTCGCGTCAGATGCGCAACGTGATGTTCATGTCGCTGATCTTCTACCTGATCACCATCGTCATCGGCATGCCGCTGATCGGCAACCACGCCCTGTGGCTGGGGATCATCGTGATGAGCCTGTCACGTACCCTGCTGATGGCCCGCGCCTATCCGCAGGTTGAGGCGAAGGCCCGCCTGCCGCAAGACTTTTAGCTGTTCTGCACAATCAGAATGGCCCGCGCCGGTCCGCCAACCGCCTCAATCCGGTGCGGGCGGTCGGCGAAATAGCGTGCCGTGTCGCCGGTGCCCAGTTGCTGGCTTTCCTCGCCCGAGGTCACCTCGATCCTGCCATCCAGCAGGGTCAGATGTTCCCGGCAGCCCGGCCCGTGCGGATCGCTGATCAGCTTGCCGCCCGTCGCAAAGGTCAGATCATAGACCTCATGCACCCCCACCGCTTCGGCAGGTGACAGGATACGGATGCTCACGCCAAGCCCGCGCCCGCCGATCACCGGGGCGGCCTCGGCGCGGATCACCTCAATCCTCGGGGTTTCGCGGGCCTCCAGTAAACCGGCGAAATCCACCTGCAACGCCTGTGTCAGGTTCCACAGCGTCGCCACCGTGGGGCTGCTCTCGCCGCGTTCGATCTGGCTGACCATCGACCGGCTGACCCCGGACAGCCGCGCCACGGCATCAAGGCTCAGGCCCTTGGCCGTCCGCGCCTCTTTCAGCGCGGCGGCAAGGCGGGCGTGAATTTCGGAACGCGGGTTCATGGATAATCTCTGACACAGGCCAAACCGTTGCACCGGACAGTCGGGCGCAACCGGGCAAGCGTGGCGCAATAACAGTGGCATGGCAATATGTTAAGTGTCGCGGACAGGCCCCCGCTCCGCCCCCGGCAGGCCGCGCACGGTCTGGTCATCGCGTCCCGGCCATGGCATCACAACGCTGATGGAACTCTGGATCGCCTTCACGATTTTCGCCGCGCTGACGCAAACCCTGCGGTTCGCGCTGCAAAAGGCGCTGGGCAGTACCGGCCTGTCCCCCGGCGGGGCGACATTCGCACGCTTCCTGTTTGCCGCGCCCTTGGCCACCGCCGCGGCCTGCGCGCTTTATGTGCAACAGGGCGTCAGCCTGCCCCTGCCCGCGCCGTCATTCTTTGGCTATGTCGTGGTCGGTGGCATCGCCCAGATCATCGCCACCGAACTGACAGTCCGCCTGATGGGGATGCGCAGCTTTGCTACCGGCATCGCCTTCACCAAGACCGAGGTGTTGCAGGCCGCCGTCGCCTCGGCGCTTATTCTTGGGGAAATGGTGTCTTTGAGTGCGGGCCTTGCCATCGCCGTCGGCTTTGCCGGTCTGGTCAGCCTGTCCTTCCCGGCCGGGCGACTGGCGTTTGAAGGCAAGCCCGTGGTCTTCGGCCTTGCCGCAGGCGCGCTGTTTGCGGTGGCCGCGATCTGCTATCGCGGCGCCACCCTGGCGCTGGAACCGGCCCCGTTCCTGCTGCGCGCCCTGCTGGCGCTGGCCACCGCAACGGTGATCCAGTCGGTGATTATGGCGCTCTGGCTGGTGGTGCGCGAACCGGGGCAGATCCGCCGCGTGCTGCACGGCTGGCGCCGCACCGTGCCGGTGGGCGTCACCGGGCTGCTGGGCTCGCTGGGCTGGTTCGCGGCGTTTTCCCTGCAAAACGCGGCCTACGTCCGCGCGCTGGGACAGGTGGAGGTGATCTTTACCCTGCTGTTCTCCACCCTCTACTTCCGTGAAAAACTGGGTGCGCGTGAGGTGGCGGGGCTGCTCTTGGTGTCGCTGTCGGTGATTTTTCTGGTGCTGGGCACTGACTAGGGCGGGGAAGGGGGCACCGCTGCGGACGCCCCCGTCTTGGCGGCTAAAGCCGCCTGCCGGTCGCGGGCGAGAACAGGTGAATGCGCCCCTCTGCCGCTGCCACATGCAGCCGGTCGCCGCGTTTGGCCACCGTGTTGCCGGGCAGGCGCAGGGTCATCAGCACATCCGACCCTTCAATCACGCCATAGCCAAAGGCATCCGCCCCCAGCCATTCGACTGATTTGAGGATCACCGGAATCGACGGCACGTCAGCGTCGACCAGCTCCATATCCTCGGGCCGCAACCCCAGCCGCACCTCGCCGCTGGCCGGCAGCCCCGGCAGCGGCAGGCGCTGCCCGCCGGGCAGCACCGCGACGCCCGCCTCGGCCTGCACGGTAAAGATGTTCATCGCAGGCGAGCCGATAAACCCTGCCACAAACTCAGTGGCGGGGGTCATGTAGACCTCATGCGGGGTGGCGATCTGGTCGGCCACGCCCTTGTTCATCACGATCAGCCGGTCCGCGAGGGTCATCGCCTCCACCTGATCATGCGTCACATACAGCGTGGTCTGCCCGGTACGCTGGTGCAGCTCCTTGATCTGCAACCGCATCTGCACCCGCAGCTTGGCGTCCAGGTTCGACAGCGGCTCATCCAGCAGAAACGCCGCCGGTTCGCGCACCAAGGCCCGCCCCATCGCCACCCGCTGCCGCTGTCCGCCCGACAGGGCGCGCGGCTTGCGGTCCAGATAAGGCTCCAGCTCCAGCATCGTCGCTGCTTTGGCCACCCGCGCTTCTATCTCCGCCACCGGCATCTTGGCGATCTTCAGGCCGTAGGCCATATTTTCCCGCACGCTCATATGCGGGTACAAAGCGTAGTTCTGGAATACCATCGCAATATCGCGCTCGCGCGGTTCCAGATCGTTCACCACCCGGTCACCAATGGAAATCGTCCCGGCGCTGATCCCTTCCAGCCCCGCCACCATCCGCAGCAGGGTAGACTTGCCGCAGCCCGAAGGCCCGACGATCACCACGAATTCCCCGTTGGAAATGTCCATCGTGATCCCGTGGATCACCTCTTGCCCGGCATAGCTTTTGCGCAGGTCGTTCAGTTGGATATGTGCCATTTACTTCTCCGTCTCGACAAGGCCCTTCACGAACCAGCGCTGCATCAGCACGACCACAAGGATCGGCGGCAGGATCGCCAGCACCGAAGTCACCATGACAAGGTTCCAGGGGGTATCGGCATCGGCAAAAGAAACCATCTTCTTCAGCGCGATGACGATCGTGTTCATCTCATTCGAATTGGTGACCAGAAGCGGCCACAGATACTGCGTCCAGCCATAGATGAACTGGATCACGAAAATCGCCGCCACATTGGTCAGCGACAGCGGCCACAGGATATCCTTGAAGAACCGCCACGGCCCGGCCCCATCCACCCTGGCTGCTTCCAGCAGCTCATCGGGAATGGTCATGAAAAACTGCCGGAACAGCAGCGTCGCGGTGGCCGAGGCGATCAGGGGCAGGATCAGCCCGGCATAGGTGTCGATCAGCCCCAGATCCACCATCACCTTATAGGTCGGCTGGATCCGCACCTCGACCGGCAGCATAAGGGTGATGAAGATCAGCCAGAAACAGGCCATGCGGAACGGGAACTTGAAGAACACGATGGCATAGGCCGAGGCCATCGAAATCACGATCTTGCCCACCGCAATCCCCACCGCAATCAGCGTGGTATTGCCCAGCAGACGCCACAGGCTGACCCCGCCGATCCGGTTGATCTCGCCCGAGAACGCGCCCCGGTAGTTTTCATAGGCGTCCGACCCCGGCAACAACGGCAAAGGCGGGCGCAGGATTGTCTGCACCGAATGGGTCGAGGCGATAAAGACGTAATAGACCGGAAAGGCCACGATGATCACACCCAGGATCATCCACAGATGCGCCATTGTCCGGCCCACCCCGCGCGCCACCAGCGGGCCTTGCGTGCTGTTATCCATAATGCACCCGCTTTTCTATGAACCGGAACTGAAAGGCCGTCAGGCTGATCACGATCACCATCAGGATCACCGACTGCGCTGCGGAATCGCCCATGATCAGGTTCACGAACCCGTCGTTATAGACCTTGTAAACCAGCGTCTCGGTCGACCTGCCGGGGCCGCCACTGGTGACTGCATGGATGATGCCGAAGGTGTCGAACAGCGCATAAACCGTGTTCACCACCAGCAGGAAAAACGTCGTCGGCGTCAGCAGCGGAAAAACGATGGTCCAGAACGCGCGCCGCTTGGTCGCGCCGTCAATCGCCGCCGCTTCCAGCAGGGATTTCGGAATCGCCTGCAAACCGGCCACGAAGAACAGAAAGTTATAGCTGATCTGCTTCCATGTCGCCGCCGCCACCACCAGCGCCATCGCCTGATCCCCGTCCAGCAGCGGGTTCCAGTTGATGCCCAACTGCCGCAACGGCCAGGCCAGCGTGCCAAAGGACGGGTTGAACATGAACAGCCATAGCATCCCCGCAATCGCCGGGGCCACGGCATAGGGCCAGATCATCAGGGTGCGATACACCCCTTTGCCGCGCACGATCTTTTCCACCTGCACCGCAAGGAAAAGCGCAATCGTCATGGCAAAAAACGCGACCAGCACCGAAAAAACCACCGTGACCTGCGCCGCATTCAGATAGGCCGGATCGTTCAGAACCTTGCGGAAATTCGCCAGCCCCACAAATGTCGACGACAGGCCGAACGGGTCTTCGCGCAGTACAGACTGGCGAAAGGCCTGCGCGGCAGGCCAGTAGAAAAAGATCAGGGTAATCGCCAGTTGCGGCGCCAGCAAAAGCCAGGGCAGCAGCTTGTGCGGAAAGACGGTGCGTCGCATCCACAATCCTTGCTTGCGTCAAAGTCGGAAGAAAAAGGCGCACACCGGCACTGGGCCGGTGTGCGCCCGGGGGTAGCCGGATCAGCCGCCCGTTGCTTCGCGGATCGCGGCATTGCCGCGCTCGGCCGCGTTGTTCAGCGCCTGTTCAGCGGTCTGCTGACCAGCGAGCATCTTTTCATACTCTTCGTTCTGGATATCGCGCAGCTGCGGCAGGTTCGGGGCGCGCACGCCTTTCGAATTTGCCGTCGGTTCCTTGCCCGACATCTGCAGGATCGGTACTTCACGCGCCGGGTTGGTGTCATAGAAACCCGAAGCCTTGGTCGCCTCATAGGCGGCCAGAGTCACCGGCAGATAGCCCGACTGTTCGTGCAGGAACTGCTGCACTTCGGTCTGAGACAGATAGTTGAAGAAGGTGCCGACACCTTTGTAAACCTCATCCGACTTGCCGCCCATCACCCAAAGCGAGGCACCGCCCGGCGTGGTGTTCTGCGGCGCACCTTCTGCGGTTTCGTCATAGGGCAGCTGGCCGATGCCATAGTTCATGCCCGATTTGACGATATCGCCAAGCCCGCCCGAGCTTTCGGTCAGAATCCCGCACTCGCCCGAGGTAAAGTTCTGCTTGGCTTCCGACGTGCGGCCGCCATAGACGAACACGCCTTCCTTGCCCAGATCAGCCAGTTCCTGGAAATGCTTGACGAACAGCGGCCCATTGATCGCCAGCTCCGGGTTGCCTGCCAGACCGTTTTCGTTGCTGGCCCAGGACACGTTGTTCCAGGCGGCAAAGTTTTCGGTGTGAATCCAGGTCAGCCAGGTCGAGGTATAACCACAGGTGGCCGCACCGCTGGATTTGATCTGCCGTGCAGCGGCCCAGACTTCGGCCCAAGTGGTCGGCGGAGCGTCAACGTCCAGCCCGGCCTTCTCGAAGATATCCTTGTTGTAATACAGGATCGGCGAGGACGAGTTGTAGGGGAACGACAGCATCTCGCCTTCGGGGCTGGAATAATAGCCCACGATGCCCTGCAGATACTCGCTTTTGTCAAAGGTGAAGCCGGCCTCGCTCAGCACTTCGGCCACCGGCTTGATGGCCCCTTGCGCGCCCATCATGACCCCGGTGCCCACGTCGAACACCTGAATGATGTCAGGGGCCTGCCCTGCACGGAACGCGGCGATGCCTGCGTTCAGGGTTTCAGGATAGGTGCCTTTGAAGACGGGTTTGACCACGTAATCGGTCTGGCTGGCATTGAAATCGGCGGCGATTTTCTCGACCACTTCCGAGTTCGCGCCGGTCATGGCATGCCACCAGGAAATCTCGGTCTGGGCCTGCGCTGCCATTGGCAGCGACATCAACCCGATAGCCCACAGGTTTACGGTTTTCATATGTGTCTTCCTCCTAGGGATTTGCTGACTGGGCACCTATTCCCGATAGACATGTCATCCATGTAACAATCGGCCTCCCCGACGCCCATTCATTTGTAACAAAGGAAGATTTTTTACCGGAAAGTCAATTGTCATGCGGCAAAGCGCAAAATGACCCTAGGGAAACGCCCGCCCTGCGGCATTGGCCGGGGCGGGGTGGGGGAACTTTGGCGGGCGCTGTGATGGGGGGTTAAGTGTTAAAACTCCCCTAAAATTTAAAAAGCCAAGCCTTTGAATTAACGTGTTTCTCACCACTGGAACACAAGGGGACGCTCGTGTCACAAGGCCCCTGCCTCAAGCGCCCCGCCGCCCCTCCAGCACCGCCTTGACCACCAGCGCCACCAAAGCCAGCAGGGTCAGCACCGACGCCGCCGCAAAAGCCCCGGTCGCGTTCAGATCGTTGAACAACAGCTCCACATGCAAGGGCAGGGTGTTGGTCTGGCCCCGGATATTGCCCGACACCACCGACACCCCGCCAAACTCCCCCACCGCCCGGGCGGTGCAAAGGACGGCCCCATACAGCAAGGCCCAGCGGATGTTGGGCAGGGTCACACGGGCAAACATCTGCCAGCCCGATGCGCCCAAAGTCAGCGCCGCCTGCTCCTGCTCCGACCCCTGCGATTGCATCAACGGCAGCACCTCGCGGGCAACAAACGGCGCGGTCACGAACATCGTGACCAGCACAATGCCGGGCAGGGCAAACATCACCTGCAGATCATTGGCCTGCAACCACGGGCCCAGCAACCCCTGCCGCCCATACAGCAGCAGGTAGCAGATGCCCGCGATGATCGGAGAGATTGAAAACGGGATCTCGATCGCCGTCACCAGAATGCTGCGCCCCGGAAAGCGGAATCGCGCCACCGCCCACGCCGCCGCGATGCCAAAGGCAATGTTGACCGGCACCACGATCAGCGCGACAACGCTGGTCAGCCAGATTGCATGCACCGTCGCCGGATGCATCAGGTTGGCGGCATAGACCCGCCAGCCTTCGCCAAAGGCGCGGGCAAAGATATAGGCCAGCGGTGCCACCACGATCAGCAGCGTCAGCGTGACCGCCACCCCGATCAACATGCGCGGCATCAGCCGGGTCCGGGCCGGGTTCATCGCAAGCGTCTGCATCATACCCCCTTGAACCGCAAAGCCCAGGCCTGCAGCCGGTTTGACACCACCAGCAGGATCAGCGCGAACATCAGCAGCACCAGCGCAATCGCCGATGCGCCCTGATAGTCAAATTCCTCCAGCCGGATAAAGGCCAGCAACGCCGCAATCTCTGTCCGGAACGGCAGATTGCCTGCGATGAACACAATCGCCCCCAACTCGCCCAGAGACCGCGCAAAGGCGATGGTGCAGCCCGCCAGCCACGCCGGCAAAATTTGCGGGAACACCACGCGGGCAAAGATCGCCCCCTCCGACGCGCCCAGCGTGCGCGCCGCCTGCTCATAGGCCGGGTCCAGATCCTCCAGCACCGGCTGCACGGTGCGCACCACAAAGGGCACCGAGGTGAAGGCCATCGCCAAGGCGACGCCCCAGATCGTATAGACGATGGAAATTCCCTGCGGCTCCAGCCATTGGCCGATCCAGCCATTGGCCGAAAACAGCGCGGTCAGCGACAATCCCGCCACCGCCGTCGGCAGGGCAAAGGGAATATCCATCAGCGCATCCAAAATGCGCTTGCCCGGAAACTCATAGCGCACCAGCACCCATGCCATCAGAAGGCCGTAAACCGCGTTGAAGGCGGTCGCGATCACCGCCGCGGTGATCGTGACCTGAAACGCCGCAATCGCCCGCGGTGCGGTGACGATTCCCCAGAACCGCGCCGGGCCGATCTCGGCCCCTTTCAGGATCAGCGCCAGCACCGGGATCAGGATGATCACGGTCAGGTACAGCAGCGTCGTGCCAAGGCTCAGCGTGAACCCCGGCAAGACGCGCTTGGCGCGGATGGGCGCGGCGGCAAAGATCATTGGTTTACAAAGACCTGATCAAGGATCGCGCCGTCAGCCAGATGCTCGGCGCGGATCGCATCCCAGCCGCCGAACACCTCATCCACCGTGACCAGCCGCACTTCGGGAAAGTCGGCGGCGTATTTTGCGGCGATTTCGGCGTCATTAACCCGGTAGAAGTTCTGCGCCAGAATGTCCTGCGCCTCTGGCGAATACAGCCATTCCAGATAGGCGGTCGCCACCTCGGTCGTGCCCTTCTTGTCGGCGTTTTCGGCCACCACCGCTGCGGGGAAGGCCGCGAACAGCGACAGCGATGGCGTCACGCGCTCGAACCCTTGGGCGGCATATTCCCGGGCAATGCCGCCGGTTTCGGCCTCAAACGTCACCAGCACATCGCCCAGTTCACGCTCGGCAAAGGTCTGCGTCGCCGCACGCCCGCCAGTGTCGAACACCGGAACCGAAGACAGGATCGCCTTCACAAACTCCTGCGCCTTCGCGTGGTCGCCGCCGTTCTGCTCCAGCCCATAGGCATAGGCCGCAAGGTAGGTATAGCGCGCGTTGCCGCTGGTTTTCGGGTTGGGGAAGATCGGTGCCACGTCTTCGCGGGCAAGATCCGACCAGTCCTGAATGTTCTTGGGGTTGCCGGCGCGGACAAGGAACGCGGGCAGTGAGTAATAGGGTGAGGCTCCGTTGGGCAGCGCATCACGCCAGTCGGCGGGCAACAGGCCGCCTTCGGCCAGCACGTCGATGTCGGTCTCCTGATTGAAGGTCACCACATCGGCCTGCAAGCCTTCCAGAATGGCGCGGGCCTGACGCGAGGACCCGCCATGGCTTTGGTCGATGGTCAGATCACGGCCGGTGTCGGCCTTCCACTTGGCGATGAACGCGGGGTTCAGCGCCTCGAACAGCTCACGCGCGATGTCATAGCTGACGTTCAGGATGCTGTCCTGCGCGGCGACTGGCGAAGCCGCGCCCAGAGTGGCGGCCAGAACGGCAGCCTTGATCAATCCGTGTTTCATTGGCGTTTCTCCTTGAGAATGGGAAGCGGACGCGGCGCACCATTTTGTGCGACGCCGTCCAAAGGAAAGACCGCGCCGGTCAGCGGGCGCAGGCGGAAAGCGGTGCCGGGGAAAAGATCCGGCGCAGAATGGCGTGGCAGATCGACCGGAATTTCAGTGCCATCCGTGTGGCGCAGCCTTGCGCGGATCATCGCGCCGTTGCTGGCCTTGTGTGTCAGAGTCCAGGGGCTGGCAGGGTCAGCATAAAGCGTGATGGCATCGGGGCGCAGGAACAGCTGTGCTGGCCCATCCGCCATCGCCCGACGCTCTACTGCGGTGGCATCCAGCCCCGCCGCCTCGGCCCGCCCGGCGCGCAAGGTCACGGGCAGTTCCACCACCGCGCCCATAAAGCGGGCGACAAAAGGTGATGCGGGGTGATCGTGGATCTGGTCGGCAGACCCGATCTGCTCGATCCGGCCTTCGCCCATCACCACGACACGGTCGGCGAGCTCAAACGCCTCTTCCTGATCATGGGTCACGAACAGCGTGGTTGACCCCGTCGCCTGATGCACCTCGCGCAGCCAAGCCCGCAGGTCGCGGCGGATCGCGGCATCCAGCGCGCCAAAGGGTTCGTCCAGCAGCAGCACCGCAGGTTCGATGGCAAGTGCGCGCCCCAAGGCTACCCGCTGGCGCTGACCGCCCGACAACTGCGCCGGAAAGCGGTCGGACAGGTGCGGAATCTGCAACAGGCCCAGCAGGTCATCGACCTTTGCCGCAATCGCCGCTTTTGCCGGACGCTCCGCCTTTATGCGCACGGTCAGGCCAAAGGCGATGTTGTCGCGCACGGTCATATGCGGGAACAGGGCGTAATGCTGGAACACAAAGCCGATCCGCCGCTTTTGCGCGGGCAGGGGCAGCCAGTCCTGCCCGTTGACCATCAGCCCACCGGCATCGGGCCAGTCCAGCCCGGCGATGATCTTCAGCAGCGTGGTCTTGCCCGAGCCTGATGGCCCAAGCAGCGCCACCAGTTCCCCGTCGTTGATCGTCAGATCAATGCCGCGCAGAACCGTGGTCTGGTCGAAGCTCTTGGTCAGCGATGATATGGCGATTGTCATGCGAGTCTTCCTGTGCTCGCCGTGAAATGCGCCGATATCGGGCGCAGTTCAATGGCTGCGCTCGATGCTAACCCGTTCGTTTCCGTGTGGAATTGGAATAACGTTCCGGGCCGGTCCAGCGCAGGCCCGGTGTCGTCCGCACAGGCCCCGGTCTGGCGGAACCCTGTGCGCCCCGGTGTCGCCGCGTCATGACGTGGTTCTTTTTCACCAGGGCCAAGGGATTTTGCGGGGGATCAGACCTCGACGCTAACCCGCCCGATCGGGTTTGAACAGCAGGCCAGAATGAAGCCTTCAGCGATTTCGTCATCCGAAATGCCGCCGTTGTGGACCATATGCACCTCGCCAGCGGTTTTGCGCACCTTGCAGGTGCCGCACAGACCAAAGGTGCAGCCCGAGGGGATGTTCAGCCCGGCCTTGCGCGCCACGGCCAGCACCGTATCGGTTTCCGCACAGGCGGCAGTGACGCCGGATGTGGTGAAGGTGACAGCGGCCCGGATATCGGCGTCGGGCACCACATCGGTGATCGGTTCGGCGTCGCTTGCCTTGCGAACCGGCGCGCCGAAACTTTCCTGATGATAGCGGTCCATGTCATAGCCGATCGACACCAGCATTTCACGCACCGACTGCATGAACGGTTCCGGCCCGCAGCAGAACACCTCGCGTTCCAGATAATCGGGCGCCATCAGGCCCAGCATGATCTGGCTCAGCCGCCCCTGAAACCCGTGCCAGGTGCGGAACGGGTCGGGTTCTTCCACTGTGAAGCGCAGTTTCAGCCCCGGCACCCGGTTGGCAAACTGCTCCAGCCGCTCGCGGAAGATGATCTCGGACGGGCGTTTTGCGGCGTGGACAAAGGCGATGTCGGGCATCTCGCCGGAATCCCAGGCCCAGGTGGTCATCGACATCATCGGCGTGATGCCGGACCCTGCCGAGATGAACAGGTATTTCTGCGCCGGATGGCGGTGAAAGCTGAAAATCCCCGAAGGCCCGTAAGCCTTGATCCGCATACCGGGTTTCAGATGATTCAGCATCCAGCGGGTGCCGATGGAGTCGGCCTGTGCCTTGACGGTGACCGAAATCGACAGCGGGCGCGACGGGCTGGAACTGATGGTATAGGTGCGCTGAATGTTGCCGCCGGGCACCGGCAGATCAAGGGTCACGAACTGCCCCGGCTGATAGTCGAACCACGCGCCAGACGGCGCGCGGAAGGTAAAGCTGGCGGTGTCAGCCGTATCCGGCACCACCATGGCGCATTCCAGCGGCTCAGAGTCCTGCCACGGCTTGGCGGCCCAGTTCATCTGGTTTGGCATGGTCTACTCTGCCGCCAGTGACGGGGCCGGGGTCAGCTTTTTGCCCATCGTGTCGCAATACCAGTCGATGAACTGGATCACGCCTTCTTCCTGAATCGGCGAATAGGGGCCGGGTTCATAGGCGGGCGACAGGATGCCTTTCTGGTTTTCCTCGACCACCTGACGGTCTTCGTCATTGGTGGTCAGCCAGACCTCGGTCAGGGTTTTCAGGTCGTAATCCTTGCCTTCGACCGCATCCTTGTGAACCAGCCAGTTTGTCGTGACCTCTGTCTCGGTCGGGCTGATCGGCAGCACGCGGAAGGTGATGGCATGGTCGCCAAGAAAATGGTTCCAGGTGTTGGGGTAGTGGTACATCAGCAGGCTGCCCGCATCGTTGAACGGCATGGTGCCGATGCGCCTTTGTACGGCCGCCTTGGTGCTCATCGTGTAGCTTTCGGCGTTGTTCAGCAGCGGGACGCGCGCCAGCCGCCACTGGTAGTCCGCCCCATGCACAAAGCGCGACGGCAGGCCGGCGGCTTCGCAACGGGTCCAATGCTCCAGAATTTCCGGGCTGGCCGAATGCGGACCATCCATCGCCCCCATCTTGGGGTTGTCTGAAAAGGTGCGGCACAGCGATGGATGCGATCCGCCGCAATGATAGCATTCGCGGTTGTTTTCGATCACCAGCTTCCAGTTGCCTTTTTCGATGATGCTGGACGAAAACGCGATCTTGGTATCGGCAAGGCCCGACGGGGCCAGATAGGTGGCGGCGGTGCGCGCCAGTTCGGCAATGGCCGGGGGCACTTCGGCAAGGCAGATGTAGATGACGCCGCCCAGATCGACGCAATGCACCTTTTTCAGACCATAGGCGGCCGGGTTGAAATCCTCGCCCATGTCGCGGGCCCAGGCCAGCTTGCCATCCAGATCATAGGTCCACTGATGGTAAGGGCAGACCAGTTTGGTCACAGTGCCGCTGGTCTTGGCGCAGAGCCTTTGTCCGCGATGGCGGCAGACGTTGTGAAAGGCGCGGATGCGGCCATCGGTGCCGCGCACGATCACCACCGGATAATCCCCGACCTGCAGGGTCGCATACGACCCGGCCTTGACCAGTTCACAAGATGGCACGGCGAACAGCCATTCCTTGTACCAGATCTGATCCAGATCGGTCTGATAGACACCCGGATCGCAGTATAATTCGCGCGACAGGGCAAAGTTTGCCTTGTGCGACTGGAAATGGTTTCGGATTTCGTCCTGGCTCAGCATCTGGACCTCGCTCTGCCCAATTCTCCGCTGTCGTCAGCGGCATCCTAAAGCGCCAAGATACGGAAGTCGCCGCGCCTGTCGTATCGCAGCGCCGACTTGGCGTGATCGCTTTCCGACTTTGCGGAAATTTGCCGGTTCAGACGCGGTGGGCGGATGGGCTTGCCGCGCCCGTGCGCACGGCGGTGCAATCTGTTCGTGCGACGATTAAGTTAACGGCAGACCGGGGAAATATGGAGAATTTTCGGGCGGTTTTCGGGGTCAGTGACCCCGCAGGCCACAGGCAGATCGCCCCTGCTCTTGCTCCGCCGCTTTTCAGTCTGACGGGGTGATCCTCATGGCAAGGCTTTCCATCATTGTGGTCGAGCGCGACCGGGAACGGGCGCTGCGCATTGTCGATGGTCTTATGGCCTCGGGCGATCATGCCATCACGGTCATTTCCGAAAAAACCGGCCTGGCGCGGCGGATCGCCGAGCAAAAGCCCGACATCGTGCTGATCGACGTGGCCGACCCGTCGCGCGACGTGCTGGAAGAACTGGCGCTGGTGTCCGGCCCGATGGAACGCCCGGTGGCGATGTTCGTCGACCGCTCCGATGAGCAGCTGACCCGCGCCGCGATAGAGGCCGGGGTGTCGGCCTATGTGGTGGATGGCTTGCAGCCGGAACGGATCAAGCCGGTGCTGGATGCCGCCATCGCCCGGTTTCACATGTTCCAGAAAATGCGCGCCGAACTGGCCGCCACCAAGGCCGCGCTGGAGGATCGCAAGATCATTGACCGCGCCAAGGCCATTCTGATGAAAGCGCGCGGGATTGACGAGGAAGCCGCCTATGCGCTGCTGCGCAAGACCGCGATGGATCAGAAACGCCGCGTGGCCGACATTGCGCAGCAGCTGGTGATGGCGGCGGGGCTGCTGACATGAGCCTGACCACGCTGCGCCTTGGCTATGTGCCGCTGACCGACGCCGCCCCGCTGATCGTGGCGCAAGAGCTTGGCTTTGCCGCGGAAGAGGGGCTGCACCTTGATCTGATCCGGGTGCAAAGCTGGGCGCAAAGCCGTGACCTGCTGGGCATGGGCGGCATTGATGCGGCGCATATGCTGGTGCCGCTGCCGATTGCGCAGACGCTGGGGCTTGGCCCGGACTATCCCCGGTTTGATCTGGTGATGATGCTGTCGGTGGGCGGGCAGGCCATTGCGGTCAGCGCGGCGCTGGCCAATGCGATGCGGGCGCAGGGGCATGGCTTTGGTTTTGATGATCCGGTTGCGGCACGCAACGCGCTGGGCGCAGTGGCGGGCGGGCAGTTGCGTGTGGGCGTGCCGTTTCCGTTCTCGACACAGGCCGAACTGGTGCGCCGCTGGCTGGACGGCACGGAACTGGCCGCAGGTGTCACCATCCACACTGTGCCGCCGCCGCTGATGGCCGATGCGCTGGCGGCGGGTGAGGTCGATGCGTTTTGCGTGGGCGAGCCTTGGGCCTCGTACGCGGTGGAAACCGGGGTCGGCGCGCTGTTGCTGGCCGGGCGGGCGATCTGGGCCTCGCCGCCCGAAAAGGGGCTGGTGCTGACCCGTGATTTTACCGAAAGCCGCGCGGAGGAAACCGGGCGGCTGATGCGCGCGGTCTGGCGCGCCTGCCGTTGGCTGGACCGGCCTGACAATCGCGGCACGGCCGCCGAAATCCTGTCGCGCCCGGACTATCTGAACCTGGCACCGGAACTGACCGAACGCGGCCTTCTGGGCCGGTTGCACATCAGTGCGGCGGGTGAGGTGCGGCAGTTTCCCGGCTTTATCCGCTTTCACGAGGGTGGGGCGAATTTCCCGTGGCGCAGTCTGGCGGCGCTGCTGGCACGGCGGATCGCCGGGCTGCACGGGCTGGACGTGGCGCGCGCGATGGAACAGGCGACGGAATGCTTCCGCACCGATCTATACCGCCAGCATCTGCGCAGTGCAGGGGCCGATCTGCCGGGCGCGTCAGCCCGGATTGAAGGCGCGATGGCGCATCCGACCGCTGTGGCGTCAGAGAAGGGCCAGATGATTCTGGCCCCGGATGCGTTTTTTGACGGCGAAACCTATGATCCGGCGTTTGCTTTGCGCTGAAGGATTCAGCAGACCCTTGCAGCTTTGCGCAAATGTCATGCTGCACTTGCGATGCAGCAGCGCAGCGCTTGACCGGCGGGTCGGAACGGTCGCATGCTGATAAGCAAGATCAAAGGCAATGGCGCTTTCGATCTGACAATCTTCCGCAAAGATGCGGTCCCCCAAAATGGCAATGCCGCCACCCATCCTGTCCTCAACCCGAGGCAGCGATCGAGGTGGCTTTTTGCTGTTCAGCCCAAGCCCGCCGCGCATCCGCCGGCCCGGCCTTTGCCAGAGGACACGCCACATGACCCTGATCCAGCCCACCCGCCGCAGTTTCCTGAAATCCGCCGTCGGGGTTGCTGCAACCGCCGCAGCCGCCCGCCTTGCCCTGCCGGGCGGGGCATGGGCCGCCACCGCCACCCCCGAAGTCACCGGCTGCACGCTGGGCTACATCGCGCTGACCGATTCCGCGCCGCTGATCATCGCCTTGGAAAAGGGCCTTTTTGCCAAACACGGCATGCCCGATGTGAAGGTGGAAAAGCAGGCCAGCTGGGGTGCCACGCGTGACAACATGGCGCTGGGGGCTGCCAGTGGCGGTATTGATGGCGGCCATATCCTGCGCCCGAAAGTGCATCTGTATTCCACCGGCAAGGTGATGCAGAACAATCAGCCACTGCCGATGTATACGCTGCTGAACCTGAACGAGGATGCGCAGGCAATCTCGGTCACGCAGGCTTATGCCGACAGCGGTGTGGGCCTCGACAGCTCCCCTCTGCGTGAGGTTTTCGCCGCCAAACGCGCGGCGGGTGCCGAAATCCCCGTCGCCATGACCTTCCCCGGCGGCACGCATGATCTGTGGATGCGGTATTGGCTGGCCGCTGGCGGGATCGACCCGACCAAGGATGTCGACCTGATTGTGGTGCCGCCGCCGCAGATGGTGGCCAATATGAAGGTCGGCAACATGGAGGCGTTCTGTGTGGGCGAGCCGTGGAACGAGCAACTGGTCAATCAGGGCATCGGCTTTACCGCAACCACCACCGGCGAGATCTGGGCCAACCACCCCGAAAAGGTGCTGGGCATGCGCGCGCAATGGGTGGACGATCACCCGAACGCCACGCTTGCCCTGATGATGGCGGTGATGGAGGCGCAGATCTGGTGCGATGACGCCGCCAACAAGGACGAGATGGCCGAAATCATCGGGAGTCGCCAATGGTATAACGTGCCGGTGGCCGATATTGTCACCCGTCTGAAGGGTCAGATCAACTATGGCAATGGCCGGGTTGAAAGCCGCCCCGATCTGGCGATGAAATTCTGGGGTGCTGACGGTGCCACCTCGTACCCCTGGAAATCGCTCGACAGCTGGTTCATCACCGAAAACAAGCGCTGGGGCACCTTTGCGGGCGACCTGGATGCCAAGGCGCTGGTCGATGCGACCAACCGCTCTGACCTGTGGCTTGCCGCCGCCAAAGGGCTGGGGCTGGAGCCGGGCTTTGGCGACAGCCGCGGGGTGGAGACGTTCTTTGACGGCAAGACCTTCGATCCGGCCAACCCGGACGCCTACCTCGACAGCCAGTCGATCAAGGCCATGGTGTAAGGGGGTGGGCATGTCTGTCGTCGCGTTGAAGAAGACTCTCCAAACGGCCAAGCAGCCCCCGGCGCAGATTGTGCCGCTGCCGGTTGCCGCCAGACCCCCGCGCTGGGTGCAAAAAGCTGTTTCATGGCTGGTTTCATCGGTGCTGCCGCCGCTGGTGGTGCTGTTCGTGCTGCTGGCCATCTGGCAGGTCGCGTTTTCCGGCCCCACTGCCGGGCTGCCCACACCCACCAAGGTTTGGGCCGAAAGCAGCGAGCTGATCCTTGATCCGTTCTTCGTCTACGGCTCGCAGGACATCGGGCTTGGCTGGCGGGTGCTGACCTCGCTGGAGCGGGTGGCCTATGGCTTTGGTCTTGCCGCTGTGGCGGGCGTGCTGATGGGCGCGGTGATCGGGCAATCGGCGCTGATGATGCGCGGCTTTGATCCGATCTTTCAGGTTCTGCGCACCGTGCCGCCGCTTGCCTGGCTGCCGATCAGCCTTGCCGCCTTCATGGACAGCCGGCCAAGCGCGATCTTTGTGATCTTCATCACCGCGATCTGGCCGATCATCATCAACACCGCCGCCGGGGTCCGCGCCATTCCGCAGGATTATCGCAACGTGGCCGCCGTTCTGCGCCTGAACCAGATCGAATTCTTCTGGAAGATCATGGTGCCCTCCGCCGCGCCCTACATCTTCTCGGGCCTGCGCATCGGGGTGGGCCTGTCATGGCTGGCCATCGTGGCGGCCGAGATGCTGACCGGCGGCGTCGGCATCGGGTTCTTCATCTGGGATGCGTGGAATTCCTCGCGCCTGACCGACATCATCGTGGCGCTGATCTACATCGGGGTGACCGGCTTTGTGCTGGATCGTCTGGTGGGCTGGATCGGCTCTGTTGTTTCCCGGGGGACAGCGACATGACCATTGCACCCACAAAATACCTGCAGATCGACCGGGTCTGCAAATCCTTTACCAACGGGTCCAAGGTGACAGAGGTTCTGGCCGACATCCGGCTGACCATCGACAAGGGCGAATTCGTGTCGATCATCGGCCATTCCGGTTGCGGCAAATCCACCCTGCTCAACCTGATTGCGGGCCTGACCGACGTGACCACGGGTGCCCTGAAGCTGGAAGGGCGCGAGGTCAACGCGCCGGGGCCGGAACGTGCTGTGGTGTTCCAGAACCACAGCCTGCTGCCCTGGCTGACCGTCTATGACAATGTGAAACTGGCGGTGACCAAGGTGTTTTCCGGCACCAAAACCCGCGCCGAACGGCATGACTGGATCATGCAGAACCTTGATCTGGTGCAGATGACCCATGCCGCCGACAAACGCCCGGGTGAAATCTCGGGCGGGATGCGGCAGCGTGTCGGCATCGCCCGCGCGCTGTCGATGGAACCCAAGGTGCTGCTGCTCGATGAACCCTTCGGCGCGCTTGATGCGCTGACCCGCGCGCATCTGCAGGATGCGGTGATGGATATCCACGCGCGGCTGGGCAACACCATGATCATGATCACCCATGATGTCGATGAGGCCGTGCTGCTGGCCGACCGCATCGTGATGATGACCAACGGCCCGGCGGCCACCATTGGCGAGGTGCTGGAGGTTCCCATCCCCCGCCCGCGCGACCGCATCGCACTGGCGAGCCACCCCGATTACGTCCGCGCCCGCGAAGCGGTGCTGCGGTTCCTGTATGAACGTCACCGCTTCGTCGAAGCGGCGGAGTAACCGATATGAAACAAAAACTTGTGGTGATCGGCGCGGGCATGGCCTCGGGCCGGATGCTGGAGGCTGTGTTTGAGGCAGGGGGCCATTTTGACGTCACCCTGTTCAACGCTGAGGCGCGCGGCAACTATAACCGGCTGATGTTGTCGCCGGTGCTGTCTGGCGAGAAAACCTATGACCAGATCGTGACGCATGACGCGGACTGGTACGCGGCACATGGCGTCGATTGTCGTTTCGGCGAGCCGGTGGTCAGGATCGACCGCGCCAACCGGATCGTCTATTCCAACGCTGGCGGCGTGCCCTATGACGCGCTGGTGATCGCCACCGGATCGGCCCCGTTCATCGTGCCGGTGCCGGGCAAGGATCTGCCCGGCGTGGTTGCCTACCGTGATCTGGAAGACACCAACGCGATGATTGCCGCCAGCAAACCCGGTGCCCGCGCCGTGGTGATCGGCGGCGGGCTCTTGGGGCTGGAGGCGGCGGCAGGCATGGCCGCACGCGGGGCCGAGGTGACGGTGATCCACCTGATGGGCCATCTGATGGAACGTCAGCTGGACCCCGCCGCTGGCTATCTCTTGCAGAAGGATCTCGAACGCCGCGGCATCCGCATCCATTGCAAGGGTGCCACCAAGGCCATTCTGGGCACCGACCGGGTTGAGGCGGTTCTGCTGGAAGACGGCACCGTCTATCCCGCCGATCTGGTTTGCATGGCCGTCGGCATCCGGCCCGAGGTGCGTCTGGCCAATGACGCGCATCTGGAGGTCGGGCGTGGCATCACCGTGGACGATCAGATGCGCACCTCTGACCCGGCGATCTTTGGCTTGGGCGAATGCGTGGAGCATGATCGTCAGCTCTTCGGCCTTGTCGCCCCGCTTTATGATCAGGCCAAGGTGCTGGCCGCAACCCTGCTGGGGCAGCAGGCCGCCTTCAAACCCGTGCAGACCGCAACCAAGCTGAAGGTCACCGGCGTCGATCTGTTCAGCGCAGGCGATTTCGCCGATGCGCCGGGGCGCGAAGATATCGTGTTCCGCGATCCGGGGCGCGGGGTCTACAAGCGCCTGATCCTTGAGGGCGAGCAGCTGATCGGCGCTGTGATGTATGGCGATACGGCCGATGGCGCATGGTTCTTTGACCTGATCAAGCAGGGCAAAGACGTGACCGACATGCGCGACACGCTGATCTTTGGCCCGGCATTCCAGGGGGGTGCCCAATCGGACCCGCTGGCAGCCGTTGCAGCCTTGCCGCCTGAGGCGGAGATTTGTGGCTGCAACGGCGTGTGCAAAGGCAAGATCGTGGCCGCCATCGGCGGCGGTGCCCATTCCCTTGATGCCGTACGCATGGCCACCAAGGCCAGCGCCAGCTGCGGCACCTGTACCGGGCTGGTCGAACAGGTGATGGCCCTGACGCTGGGCGACAGCTTCAGCGCCAATGCCAACCCCCCGATGTGCAAATGCACCGATCACACGCATGAAGACGTGCGCCGGCTGATCAAGACAATGGGGCTGAAATCCATTCCCGCCGTGATGCAGGAGCTGGGGTGGAAAACAGTCGGCGGCTGCGCGTCGTGCCGTCCGGCGCTGAACTACTACCTGATCGCCGACTGGCCGCTTGAGTATACCGATGACCGCCAGTCCCGGTTCGTCAACGAACGCAACCACGGCAACATCCAGAAGGATGGCACCTATTCGGTGGTGCCGCGCATGTGGGGCGGGGTCACCACGCCCGCCGAGCTGCGCGCCATCGCCGATGCCGCTGACCGCTATGCCGTGCCGATGGTCAAAGTGACCGGCGGTCAGCGGATCGACCTGCTGGGCGTCAAGAAGGAAGACCTTCCCGCCATCTGGTCAGACCTGAACGCCGCAGGCATGGTCTCTGGCCACGCCTATGCCAAAGGCCTGCGCACGGTCAAAACCTGTGTCGGGACAGACTTCTGCCGCTTTGGCACCCAGGACAGCACCGGGCTGGGAATCAAGCTCGAAAAGCTGCTCTGGGGGTCATGGACGCCTGCCAAGGTCAAACTTGGCGTGTCAGGCTGCCCGCGCAACTGTGCCGAAGCCACCTGCAAGGATATCGGCGTGGTCTGCGTCGATTCCGGCTACGAGATCAGCGTCGCGGGTGCTGCAGGCATGGATGTGCGCGAAACCGAATTCCTGTGCAAAGTCACCACCGAGGCCGAGGTGATGGAGGTGATCGCCGCCTTTACCCAGCTCTACCGCGAAAACGCCCGCTATCTGCACCGTATCTACAAATGGGTGGCACGTGTCGGCCTCGACTGGTGCCGCGCGCAGGTCGAAGATCCGGTCAACCGCCGCGCGCTGTATGACCGCTTCATGCTGTCCCAGTCCATTTACCAGACCGACCCATGGGCCGAACTGGCCGCAACCCCGGCCGACTGGGCACCCATTGCCGACCTGACCCTGAGGGCCGCAGAATGACCGCGTTTATCGACATCGCCGCCTTGGAGGACATCCCGCGCCAAGGCGCACGGCTGGTAAAAACCGCGCTGGGCTGCATTGCGGTGTTCCGCACCGCTGATGATCATCTTTTTGCGCTGGAAGACCGCTGCCCGCACAAGGGCGGCCCGCTGTCCGAAGGCATCGTGCATGGCACCTCTGTCACTTGCCCGCTGCACGCCTGGGTGTTCGACATGAACACGGGCCAGGCGCAGGGCGCGGATGAGGGGGCTGTCCACACCTTTCCCGTGCGGCTGGAGCATGGCCGCGTGCTGCTGGACGCCACCCGCCTTGCCCGGCGCAGTGCCGCATGACCGGCATCAGCACAACCTGCCCCTATTGCGGCGTCGGCTGCGGTGTGATCGCCACGCCCGATGGCAAGGGCGGGGTGCAGATCAAGGGCGACCCCGACCACCCGGCCAACCGGGGACGGTTGTGCGTCAAGGGGGCTGCGCTGGGAGAAACCCTGTCCACCGGCGGGCGGCTGCTGCAGCCGATGATCAGGGGCCGCGCGGCGACATGGGATCGCGCGCTGGATGAGGTGGCGACGCGGTTTTCCGATACCATCGCCAAGCATGGGCCGGACTCGGTGGCCTTCTATGTTTCGGGCCAGTTGCTGACCGAAGACTACTACGTCGCCAACAAACTGATGAAAGGCTTCATCGGCAGCGCCAATATCGACACCAACTCGCGGCTGTGCATGGCCTCTTCCGTCGCAGGCCATCGCCGCGCCTTTGGATCTGATACTGTGCCGGGCCAGTATGAAGATCTGGAACTGGCCGATCTGGTGGTTCTGGTCGGCAGCAATCTGGCATGGTGCCACCCGGTGCTGCACCAGCGCCTGATGGCGGCCAAGGCCGCGCGGCCAGCGATGAAGATCGTGGTGATCGACCCGCGCCGCACCGCCACTTGCGAAGGGGCCGATCTGCACCTTGCGTTGGCACCGGGGGCCGATGCCCATCTGTTCAACCTGCTGCTGTGCGAGCTTGCTGATCAGGGCCAGCTGAACCCGGATTTCCTGCCCCATGTCACCGGGCTGGACACCGCCCTTGCCGCTGCCCGCAGCAGCACTGCCGCCGCAACCGGCCTCGCCCCCGCCGATCTGGTCGCCTTTCTCACGCTCTGGGCCAATACCGAGCGGGTGGTCACCGTCTATTCCCAGGGCATCAACCAGTCCGACTCTGGCACCGACAAGGTGAACGCCATCCTCAACTGCCATCTTGCCACCGGCCGCATCGGCCGCCTTGGCATGGGTCCGTTCTCGGTGACAGGCCAGCCCAATGCCATGGGCGGGCGCGAGGTTGGGGGCTTGGCCAATATGCTCGCCTGCCATCTGGAGATCGAGAAACCCACCCACCGCGATGCCGTGCAAGGCTTCTGGTCCGCCCCCACCATGGCCCAAAAGCCGGGGCTGAAGGCCGTGGACATGTTCCGTGCGGTGGAAGACGGGCGGATAAAGGCGCTGTGGGTCCTGCACACCAATCCCGCCGTCACCATGCCTGATGCGGACCGGGTCGCGCGCGCCATTGCGGGTTGCGATTTCGTGGCGGTCAGTGACATCTGGCCCACGACCGATACCGCACGGCTGGCGCACGTTCTGTTGCCCGCGGCGGGCTGGGGCGAAAAGGACGGCACCGTCACCAATTCCGAGCGTATGATCAGCCGCCAGCGCGCCTTTGCCCCGCCCCCCGGTCAGGCGCGGGCCGATTGGTGGCAGCTGGCACAGGTGGCACAACGCATGGGCTTTGCCGGGTTCGGTTGGGACAGCCCGGCGCAGATTTTCGACGAATACGCCCGCCTGTCCGGCGTGGCAGGGGGTTTGGGCAGCGATTTCGACATTTCGGGTCTGGCGGGGGGCGACTACGAAGCCTTTCCCCCCGTGGTCTGGCCGCAGGCGGCGCAAAAGGGTGGCCGCTTCTTTGCCGCTGGCCGGTTTCACACCCCCGATGGCCGCGCCCGGATGGTCCCCGTCACCGCCCGCCTGCCCGCCGCTGTCACCAAGGCCCTGCCGTTCCGCCTGAACACGGGGCGCGTGCGCGACCAGTGGCACAGCATGACCCGCACCGGCATGGCCCCGCGCCTGACACAGCATCTGGGCGAGCCGTATCTGCAACTGCACCCCGCCGATGCCACGCGTCTGGGGCTTGCCCCGGCCGCGCTGGCCGAGGTGCATAATGACCATGGCCGCAGCATCCTGCGGGTGATGATCAGTGACCGGGTGCAGCCCGGCCACCCCTTCGCCCCGATGCACTGGACCGGGGAAACCGCGCCCACGGGCCGCATCGATGCGCTGGTGCCGGGCCTGACAGACCCGGTGTCGGGCCAGCCCGCCAGCAAATCCGCCGCCGTCGCCATCCGACCCTTTGCCGCCCGCTGGTACGGCTTTGCCCTGTCGCGGCACGACCTGCGGCCAGACTGCGACTACTGGGCCAAGGGTGCCATCGCAGGCGGAATCCAGCTGGAACTGGCGGGGCAGGTGGTGCCCGAAGACTGGGCCAAATGGGCCTCTGCCCTGTTCAATCTGCCGCCGCCATCCGCGATGCTGTCCGACCCCGCACGGGGCCTGCATCGCATGGCCTTTACCGATCAGGGCCAGCTTGTTGCAGCCCTGTTTATCGCCCGCGATCCGGTGCTGTTGTCACGCGCCCATCTGTCAACGGCACTGGATACCAACGACATGTCGGTGCTCGCCGGTCGCCCCGCCGCCAACCGCCCAGACCCCGGCCCAACCGTCTGCGCCTGCCTCAATGTCGGGCTCAACACCATCCTGCGTGCTCTGGACGGCGGGCTGATCAGCGTCGATGCCATCGGTGCCGCCCTTGGCGCGGGCACCAATTGCGGGTCCTGCCGCCCGGAACTTGCTGCCCTTTTGTCCCGTCACAGCCACCGCGAGGCCGCCGAATGAGCTATCTTCAGAATCCCGCCACCATCATTCCTTGCCCCGCCTCTTCGCAACGGGGCCGCATCACCCTTGTCGGGGCCGGGCCGGGCGCGGCAGACCATCTGACGATCCGCGCCGTGCGCTGCCTCGGTCAGGCCGATGTGATCTATTATGACCGGCTGGTTGACCCCGAGGTGCTGGGGTTTGCCCGCCCCGGCACCGAATGCATCTTTGTCGGCAAAGAGGTCGGTGCCCACAGCTGGCCGCAGGCCCGGATTGATGCCACCATCGTCGCCGCCGCGCTGCAGGGCAAACGGGTGGTGCGGCTGAAATCGGGTGATCCGTCGATCTTCGGCCGCGCAGGCGAAGAGATCGCAGCCGCCCGCGCCCATGGCATTGCCATCGACATCATTCCCGGCGTCACCGCCGCCTCTGCCGCCGCCGCCAGCCTGTGCCAGCCGCTGACCCTGCGGGGTGTGACAGACCGGGTGGTGCTGGCCACGGCCACCTGCTGCACCGGCGACATGCCTGTCGGCGTGGCCGAGATGGCGCGGCCCGGCACATCGCTGGTGTTCTACATGGCGATGAACCAGCTTGACGCGCTGACACAGCAATTGCTGCTGGCCGGTGTGGCGGCGGATCAGGCGGTCACGGTTGCCGCAAATGTCTCCAGACCTGACGAGCGCGCCATCGTCACCACGGTGTCGCGGCTGTCGCAGGATTGCGCGGCGGCAAAGCTGCGCAACCCTGCGATCCTTCTGATCGAGCTGGCAAAGCTGGCGTCCGGCGTTCCGGTCCGGACTGGCATGGCCGCCCCCGCAGAAGTGGCATGTCCTGCCTGAGAACCGGCATCCGGTCTAAAGCGCCACGCCCCGGATCATGTCCCGCAGACTGTCCTCCAGCGGGATCTGCGCCGCCCATCCGGTTGCCGCTGTCAGCCGTGCGGGGTTGCCGATGCTTCGGCTGACACCCGCCGGGTTGTGCGGTGCCCCTTCGCAAATGGCGGGATGCCAGCCGCCGACCCGGCACAGCGCCGTCAGCACCTCTTGCAGGCTATGCCCCACGCCGCTGGCCACATTGAACAGCCCGCGCGGGCCACCCGGTTGGCTGAGTGCCAGAAGCGCGGCAGCCACATCGCGCACATCCACCCAGTCGCGCACCGCATCGGGGTTCGAAAGCGCAAATGCCGCAGCACCGGCGCGCAATTGCGCCGCAAACATCTGCGGCACCAGATGCGGGGGCTGACCGGGCCCGGTCACATTGAACGGCACCGCGACCGCCAGATCGAGGCCAAGCCGTTCCGCTTGCGCAAGCGCATATCGCGTCGCCGCCAGTTTGCTGACCCCATAGGCAGCAGCGGGGCGCATCGGATGATCCTCGCCGGTTGTGGCCTGACCCTCCGCCATCGGTGCATAGATCGCGGCAGACGATACCACCACCACACGCACCGGGTGCGGCAGGCGTGCGACGGCATCGATCAGCCGGGCCGTGGCCGTCAGGTTGGCAGCCATCAGACCGGCCCGGCCAGCCTCTGTCTCCAAGGCCTGCGTCCTGCCTGCACAATGGATGATGGCGTCGGGGTGCAGGTCGGCCAGAATTTGGTCCAGTGGGCCGGTCACCAGATCGGCACACACAGCCTCGCCCCCGCAGGGCAAAGGTCCGGGTCGCGGCCGGTACAGCCCGATCCCGCGCTCCCCCCGTGCCGCCAGCGCGCGCAGCACCGCAGCGCCGATAAAGCCGCCGGCCCCGGTCACGACCACCCGCCGCCCTGTCATCTGTTGTATCGTGGAACCCATCTGCCCTTTGCCCTTCGCCCCCCAGTTGTGGGCAATTTTCGGCGTCAATCAACCCGCTGTCGTGGCCAAAGGGTGCAGGCGCCCACATCCGGGGCCGGATGCGGCACGGTTGCCAGCCTACAGATCAAGCTGTGCAAATCGCTGCCGCAGCTTCGCCGCCATGCCGGTCAAGCCTGACCGTGGGCCAGAACGCTGACTGGCCCGGCGCAAATAGGCAATCTGCTCAAAGGTCGTCGCAACCGACACCGTGCGCAGGATATCGCGCATCATCCCGATGTCTGCCCGCACCCCCGCGCGCCAGCCGCTTTTCTGCGCCTTCGACGGGCTGGCCACAGTGCCCCAGCGGACAATGGCCACTGACAGGCGGGCCGACCGGATATGGCTGTTCAGAAACACCTCCAGCCCGAACCGCGGCAGGGCCGCCATCTGCGGCAGCAGCGGTCGGACCAGCCACATCGGCAACACCCGCTCTCCGGTGATGTAATCCACGCCCAGCCAATGCCAGACCCGTGGCGCATTCCCCCGCAGGGAAAGGGACACATCGGTGTGGCCCTCGGCCACCGGGGCCAGCAGGGCGGACAGGTCTGCCGCGCGCAGCCCGGTCAGGTCGGCGTCCAGCAGCAGCACATGGCTGGTGCAGACGCGGCGCAACGCCTCGGCCAGCGCGGCGGATTTGCCCCGGTTGGGGACCAGCCGCAACACCTGCACCCCCGCCGCCCCGGCGATGGCGGCGGTGTCGTCGGTCGAGCCGTCATCGACGACCACAACCGCGTGGATCGTGGGGTGCGCCTGCACCGCCGCCAGAACCCCGGCGATGCGCGCGGCCTCATTATGGGCCGGGATCAGACAGGTGAAAGTCGGGGTCATTTTCGAACCTCGCTGCGGTTTCTGAAATGAAGGACGCCAAGCACAACAACGCAGACCAGCACCAACAGCGCCCCACCTGCAATCCAGTTGCCAATCCGGTCCGTGACCGCACCGAACCACCAGCCGACAGCGACGCAGACAGCGGTCTTGGGCACACTCGCCAGTGTGTTCAGCGCCAGAAACCGCATCAGCGGCATCCGCACCATGCCCGCCGCCAGCAACACCGCAAAGCCCGCCGAATGCGTCAGCTTGCCCAACACCAGCAGCCGCCCGCCATTGCGCCGGAAGGCGCGCAGCGCGGTGGCCAGTCGCCGCCGCGTCACGCCAAACCGGGCCAGCCAGGGCAACGCCAGACCGGCGCGACCCTGCCGCCCGATCCAGTACATCAGCAGATCGCCCGCCAGATCGGCCAGAACCAGAACCGCGAACACCCGTTGCAACGGCACCAGCCCCGCCTTTGCCAGATAGCCCGAGGCGACAGAGATCACCGGCCCTTCCAGCAGCGCCAAGGGCGCAATGATCAGCAGCCCGTAATCGCGGATCAGCGCGCCGACATCGGCTTCGGTCATCGGCTCACTCGGCAGGCAGGGCGCTGGGCGCAGGCGACAGCGCCGTGCCCCGCCAGTCAAAGCCCCGGCGCAGGAATGTCGCCAGCCACAGCGGCAGCATCAGCAGATCGCGCAGCACCAGAATCGGCAGGGTGTGCAGCCCCAACGGCCAGCCCGCCCGCGCGGCGACACAGATTTCAGCCAGATACCAGACCGCTGCGTAATACACTCCGAACACCGGATCAGCCCCGGTCAGGTGCAGCGCGGCAAAGGTGGCGGCAATCGGCACCACCCCCCCGTTCAGCACCTCAAAGGCGAACAGGGTCGGAAAGGCATCGCGGCGCACCCGGCTCCAGCGCAGCTGGCGGTTCCAGACCTGCGCCAGCGTGCGCCGCCCGATTGGCTGGGCAAAGGGCAGGGGGGTCAGCGTTACCTCGCGTCCCATCGCCCGCGTGATCCGGGTGGCGGCGGCATCTTCCGCGAGGGTCTCGCCCAGGGCGCGCAGCCCACCGGCATGTTCCATCAGGGACTTGTTGAAAAACAGCGTCTTGCCCTGCGCAAAGCCGGGGCCGACACTGGCCGCCGCACATTGCAGCAACGCCTGATTGCTGTTGAGGAAAGCGCATTCCAGCGCCCCGCCCATGTTCTGCGGGCGTATCCCCACCGGCGGCGACGACACCAGCCCGGTCGCCGGGCCCCAGCTCCCGACCACAGTTCCCAGATAATCGGGCGGCAGCAGCAGATTGCTGTCGGTCATGCAGACCCAGTCGCCGGTCGCCGCGTTCCAGCCTTTCAGCACATTGTTCAGCTTGGGGTTCCCCGAAATCCGGTCCAGCCCGATCAGCAGCCGCGCGGGCACATGCGGGTTGCGCGCAATCAGCCGGTTGACCAACCCGACCACCGGGTCATCGGCGGATTGGGCGCAAAAGATGATCTCATAGCGCGGATACTCCTGAGCAAAGGACGATTGCAGCGTTTCCTCATCAAACGCATCCAGCCCGCAGACCGGGCGCAGCAGCGTCACAAACGGCTGGCCAATCACCCCTGTTGCCGGTTTAGGGCGCTGCAAACGGTGCAGATACAGCCCCGCCGCGCCAAGATGCGCCAGCAGCAGCAGGCAGGCCAGCGCGGTCAATGCCAAGGCCATCATGCCGCCCCCTCCAACCCTTGCGCGCCCGCATCCGCGCTGATCGCAGCGGCCACCGGGCGCCAGGACAACATGCGCAGGCTGCCGTCATGGTCTTCGGCAAGTGCTGTCATGCTGTCCAGCCAGTCGCCGCAATTGGCATAGATCAGCCCATGGTCTTCATGCAGCCCGGCAATGTGGAAATGCCCGCAGATCACGCCGTGCACCCCGCGCTGCCGGGCCATATCCACCAAGCGGCGTTCGTGCTGGCGGCCCCGGTACAACAGCGCGTTGACCCCGGCGAGCAATGCTTCGATCGTGCTGCGCGCCTCTGCCGTTGTGCCGCGCCGCAGGACAGACAGGCCCCGGTCCAGCCTGCGCAGAATGTGGTCGATCCGGCTGCCCAGACGGGTCATCACATGCGACCGCACCACCCGTGCATCCGCAATATCGCCGTGCAGCACCAGATACCGGCGCTGATCGCCCGCGTGGTAGATCACCTGATCCACCGCCACCACCGCCAGTCGTTTCTGCCCGGGTGCAAGCATCGGGTCCGGGTCATGATTGCCGCGCAGATAGTGGATCACCGCCCCGGCCTTTTGCCGCTCCGCCAGATGGTCCACCACCTGCTGCGCCTCATCCGTCCAGTGCGGCAACAGCGGTTGCCACAGGTCAAGGATATCGCCGACCAGAAAATAGGTGCCCGCATGGTTGTGCTGCAGGAAAGACAGGATCAGGTCGGCCCGGCTGCCCAAGGCCCCAAGATGCAGGTCTGACAGGAACAAGGCTCTGTGTTGCCGGACTGATCTGATCATTGCCTTTGCTCCGCCACACCCTTTGCCCCGATCTTTCGCGCAAAAGCGCAACGGCAGTGTGAAGGATTTGCTGCATTGCAGCGACAGTTGCGGCAGGTGGCGGGATAATCCGCACCCTATGCGGGTGCGGGGTCAGACCAAGGCGCGGCAGGCAACGGCGGCGGCCTGCACGATGCGGTCGCGCGCGATGTGCCGCCCACCCCGCACCAGATGCCGCCCGGTGGCCCAGACATCCGCAACCACCAGATCCCGCCCGAAAATCCAGCGGTCGAGCAGCCGGTCATCGGCCATATCCAGCCCCATCGGGTCATCCAGCGCCACCAGATCGGCCGGCGCACCGGGGCAAAGCTGCGGCACGGGGGCCCCAAGCGCCTGCGCGCCCCCCATCGCCGCGCCGTGAAACAGCCGCGCGCCGGTAGAGCCTGTGTCTGCACAGACATTGCGGGCACGGGTGTTCAGGCGCTGCGAATATTCCAGCATCCGCGCCTCACCCGCCGCCGTGATCTGCACATTGCTGTCGGTGCCAAACCCGAACCGCCCGCCCGCTGCAAGGAACGCCTCTGCCGGGAAAATCCCATCGCCCAGATTGGCCTCGGTGATCGGGCACAGGCCCACAACGGCCCCTGTATCGGCAATGCCCTGCACCTCAGCGGGCGTCAGGTGGGTGGCGTGGATCAGGCACCAGTCCGCACCAACGGGCGCATGGGAAAGCAGATACTCCACCGGGCGCTGACCGCAAAACCCAAGGCAATCCTCCACCTCCTGCACCTGTTCGGCAATGTGGATGTGAAAGGGCCGCCCCGGAAACGCCTGCGCCAACCCGGTGATCTGCGCCACAGTCGCGGCACGCAGCGAATGCGGCGCAAGGCCCACGCGGTCCTGCGGGCGGGCCATCGCATCGCAGGCCTGCACCAGACGGGCAAACCCATCACCATCATGTAAAAACCGCCGCTGGCCGTCGCCCGCAGGTTTGGGCCCAAACCCGCCATGGGTATAAAACACCGGCAGATGCGTCAGGCTGATGCCGGTCTCCTCCGCTGCGGCAGAGATCCGCGCCGACATTTCCGCGGGGTTGTCATAGACCGCCCCATCCGGCGCGTGGTGCAGATAATGGAACTCGCCCACCCGGGTAAACCCCGCCTCCAGCATCTCGACATAGGCCAGCGCCGCAATTGCCTGCATCGCCTCTGGCGTCAGTTGCAGGGCAAAGCGGTACATCATCTCACGCCATGTCCAGAAACTGTCCCGGCTGGGCCCGCGCTGTTCGGTCAGCCCGGAAAAGCCGCGCTGAAAAGCGTGGCTGTGCAGGTTGGGCAGGCCCGGAATCAGGATATCCGCGCGGTGGTCGCCGGGCTGCGGCAGCGCATCCGGGGCAACGCTGGCGATCTGGCCCGCTGCAAAGGTCAGCCGCACATTGCGTGCCCAGCCATCGGGCAAAAGGGCGGTCCGGGCGTGAAGGGTCATGGCGTCGTCCTTTGCCAAAGGGGCTATGCAGGCGGTTCATTATATGTATATACTTAATCGGAACCCAAAGGAAGCAGATTCCTTTGCCGCAAAAGGGGGCCGCCATGCCAGCCACGCTTTGGACCAACGCCCGGGTGGTCACCGCCGACGGCAGCATCGACCGCGCCCCGCAGCCCGGCGCGCTGGAGGTGCTGACGCAAGACCGGCGGATCGTGGCCGTCGGGCCGGGGCTGGCGCGTGCGGGCCACACCATCGTTGACTGCGGCGGCCGCCTGCTCACGCCCGCGCCCGTGGATTGCCACACACATATCGTCTTCGGCGGTGACCGCGCGGTTGAGTTCGAGATGCGGCTGGACGGCGTGCCCTATACCCAGATCGCGGCAGAGGGCGGCGGGATCAAAGCCAGCATGCGCGCCACGCGGGCGATGAGCGTCGACGCACTGGTCGCGGCCAGCCTGCCAAGGCTGGATCACCTGCTGGCCGAAGGCACCTGCACGGTCGAGATCAAATCCGGCTACGGCCTGTCGGTCGCGGCGGAACTGACCATGCTGCGCGCCGCCCGCGCACTGGCGCAGGCGCGCAGGGTCAGGGTCTGCACCACCTGGCTGGCCGCCCACGCCCTGCCCCCCGAATACGAAGGCCGTCCTGACGCCTATATTGCCGAGGTCGCAATCGCGGGTTTGCAGGCCGCCCATGCCGAAGGTCTGGTCGATGCGGTCGACAGTTTCTGTGAAGGCATCGCCTTTACCCCCGCCCAACTCGCGCCGCTGTATGACCGCGCGAAGGCGCTTGGCCTGCCGGTAAAGATCCATTCTGAACAGCTGTCGCATCTGGGCGGCACCGCCTTTGCCTGCGCCTACGGTGCCCTGTCGGCAGATCATCTGGAGCATGCCACCGCGGCGGACGCGCAGGCGATGGCGGCATCTGGCACCGTGGCGGTGCTGCTGCCGGGTGCGTTCTATGCCCTGCGCGAAACCGTGCTGCCCCCGGTTGCGGCCTTTCGCGCGGCGGGCGTGCCGATGGCACTGGCCACCGATTGCAACCCCGGCACCTCACCGCTGACTTCGATTTTGCTGACGATGAACATGGGGGCCACGCTGTTCCGGATGACGGTGGCCGAATGCCTGTTGGGCATAACGGCGCATGCGGCGCGGGCCTTGGGCTTGCAGGATGTCACCGGGCGCATCGCCCCCGGCCTCGCCGCAGACATGGCGCTGTGGGATGTCGAGACCCCGGCGCAACTGGTGGCGCGGATCGGGTTCAACCCCCTCCACGCCCGGATTTATCAAGGAGAACTGGTCGCATGACCCACATGATCCTGACCCCCGGTGCCGTGCCGCTGGCCACGCTGCGTGATCTGTACTGGCAGGGCGGCACCCCCAGCCTGACCCCCGATTGCGCCCCTGCGGTGGCAAAGGCCGCAGCGCGGATCGCCGAGGTCGCGGCGGGCGATGCCGCCGTTTACGGCGTAAACACCGGCTTTGGCAAACTCGCCTCGATCCGCATCGCGGCAGGCGATGTGGCGCAGCTTCAACGCAACCTGATCCTGTCACATTGCTGCGGCGTCGGCGCACCGCTCGACCCAGCCGTGGTGCGCATGATCCTGACGCTGAAGCTCTTGTCACTCGGGCGCGGTGCATCCGGCACGCGTCCAGAGGTGGTGGCGCTGCTCGAATCCATGCTCGCCCATAACATCCTGCCGGTCATCCCCGAAAAAGGCTCGGTCGGTGCCTCGGGCGATCTGGCCCCGCTGGCCCACATGGCAGCGGTGATGATCGGCGAGGGTGAGGCGTATTACGCAGGCGACCGCCTGCCGGGCGGCGAAGCGCTGCGCCGTGCGGGCCTGACCCCTGTGGTGCTGGCCGCCAAAGAGGGGCTGGCGCTGATCAACGGCACGCAGGTCTCCACCGCCTTGGCCCTTGCGGGCCTGTTCCGGGCCGAACGTGCGCTCAGGGCCGCCATCGTCACCGGGGCACTGTCCACCGATGCGGCCATGGGCTCAACCGCCCCCTTCGCGGCAGAGATCCACTCCTTGCGCGGCCATCAGGGCCAGATCGACGTGGCAGCCGCCTTGCGCGCCCTGCTGTCCGGCAGCCAGATCCGCGACAGCCATGTCGAGGGGGACGAGCGGGTGCAGGACCCCTATTGCATCCGCTGCCACCCGCAGGTGGCCGGGGCGGCGCTGGATATTCTGCGCGGCGTCGCGCGCACGCTGGAGATCGAGGCGAATGCCGCCACCGACAACCCGCTTGTGTTGTCGGATGGATCGGTGGTGTCGGGCGGCAATTTCCACGCCGAACCCGTGGCCTTTGCCGCCGATATCGTGGCCCTTGCCGTGGCCGAAATCGGTGCCATCGCACAGCGCCGCATCGCCCTGCTGGTCGACCCGGCGCTGAACTTTGGCCTGCCCGGGTTTCTCACCCCCAAACCGGGGCTGAACTCGGGCCTGATGATCGCCGAAGTCACCTCCGCCGCGTTGATGAGCGAAAACAAGATGCTGGCGCATCCGGCCTCGGTCGACAGCACCCCCACCTCGGCCAACCAAGAGGATCATGTTTCCATGGCCTGCCACGGCGCGCGCCGCCTGCTGGCAATGACGCAGAACCTGTTCTGGATCATCGGGGTCGAGGCGATGGTGGCGGCGCAAGGCGTGGATCTGCGCGGGCCGCTGGCAACCTCCCCGGCCTTGCGAAGGGCCCTTACGGCAATCCGCGCGCAGATCCCGGTGCTGGAGGCCGACCGCTTCATGGGCGCGGATATGGAGGCGGCAGGCGAGCTGGTGGAATCCGGCGCGCTGGAGGCGGCAGGGGCAGATCTGCTGCCATGGGTGGCATGATGCAACCCGTTCAGGTTCACCCCGGCGACGGGCCGGTCATCCTCGCTTTCCCCCATGTCGGCACCGAAGTCCCGCCGCAGGTGGCCTCCCGCCTGAACGCCGAAGGCCAGCGCTTGCGCGACACCGACTGGCACATCCATGACCTCTACGCCGGGCTGATCCCCGGTCTGACCACCGTGACCGCCACCCAGTCGCGCTATGTCATCGACCTGAACCGCGACCCCAGTGGCACCAGCCTCTACCCCGGCCAGACCACCACCGGGCTGATTCCGGACACCACCTTTGACAATGTGCCGATCTGGACCCAACCGCCGGAAGCGGCAGATGTGGCCCATTGGCTGGAACACGTCCACCAGCCCTACCACACCGCCCTTGCTGCCGAAATCGCCCGCGTGCGGGCGCGTTATGGCGTGGCGGTGCTCTATGACTGCCACTCGATCCGCTCACAGATCCCATGGCTGTTCCCCGGCACCCTGCCCGACCTGAACATCGGCACCAACAACGGCACCACCTGCGCGCCCGCACTGGAACAGGCGGTCACGCAAATTGCCGCCGCCTCGGGCCACACCTGGGTGCTGAATGGCCGCTTCAAGGGCGGCTGGACCACCCGCCACTATGGCCGCCCCGAAACCGGCGTGCATGCCATCCAGATGGAGCTGTCGCAGATCAGCCATCTTGCCACCGAAGACCCGCCCTTCGCGCTGGACCCCGACCGCGCCGCCCATCTGCGCCAGACCCTCACCCAAATCCTCGCCACGCTGGCCGATCTGGCCCCGCACCTTCGCCCTTGACCAAGAGGCCCCCATGACCCGCCACAACACCCGCGACATCTACCCCGCCACCGGCACCGAGATCACCTGCAAAAGCTGGCTGACCGAAGCCGCCCTGCGCATGCTGATGAACAACCTGCACCCCGACGTGGCCGAAAACCCGCATGAACTGGTGGTCTACGGCGGCATCGGCCGCGCCGCCCGCACATGGGAGGATTTCGACCGCATCTGCGCCGCCCTGCGCGATCTGGAGGGCGACGAAACCCTTCTGGTCCAATCCGGCAAGCCGGTCGGCATCTTCCGCACCCATGCCGATGCGCCGCGCGTGCTGATCGCCAATTCCAACCTCGTGCCACACTGGGCCACATGGGCGCATTTCCACGAGTTGGACCGCAAGGGCCTGATGATGTACGGCCAGATGACCGCCGGGTCATGGATCTACATCGGCACCCAGGGCATTGTGCAGGGCACGTATGAGACCTTCGCCGAAGCCGGTCGCCAGCATTACGATGGCAACCTGAAAGGCCGTTGGATACTCACCGCTGGCCTTGGCGGCATGGGGGGCGCGCAGCCCTTGGCGGCGGTGATGGCGGGGGCCTGCTGCCTTGCCGTGGAATGCGACGAGACCCGCGCCGACTTCCGCATCCGCACCCGCTATTGCGACGCCAAAGCGCACTCGCTCGACGAAGCCCTCGCGCTGATTGATCAGTGGACCAAGGCGGGCGAGGCGAAATCGGTCGCGCTGATCGGCAATGCCGCCGATGTCTTCCCGGAAATCTATCGCCGGATGCAGGCCGGTGAGCCGATGCCAAACGGCCGTCCCGATATCGTCACCGACCAGACCAGCGCGCATGATCCGCTCAACGGCTATCTGCCAAGCGGCTGGACCGTGGCCGAGTGGCAGTCCCGGCGCGAAACCGACCCCGCAGCGGTGGAAAAGGCCGCCCGCGCCTCGATGCGCGACCATGTGGCGGCGATGGTCGGCTTCTGGAATGCAGGCGTGCCAACGCTGGATTACGGCAACAACATCCGGCAGGTGGCGAAAGAGGAAGGTCTGGAAAATGCCTTCGCCTTTCCCGGTTTCGTCCCCGCCTATATCCGCCCGCTGTTCTGCCGCGGCATCGGCCCGTTCCGCTGGGTGGCGCTGTCGGGCGACCCCGAGGATATCTACAAGACCGACGCCGCGATGAAAAAGCTGTTCCCCGACAACGCCCACCTGCATCGCTGGCTTGACATGGCGGCAGACCGGATCGCGTTTCAGGGCCTGCCCGCGCGGATCTGCTGGATCGGCCTTGGCGACCGCCACCGCGCCGGGCTGATGCTGAACGACATGGTGCGGTCGGGTGAGCTGAAAGCTCCGATCGTGATAGGGCGCGACCATCTGGACTCCGGCTCCGTCGCCTCACCAAACCGTGAAACCGAAGCCATGAAGGACGGGTCGGATGCCGTATCCGACTGGCCCCTCCTGAACGCCATGCTCAATGTGGCGGGCGGGGCCACATGGGTGTCACTGCACCATGGCGGCGGCGTCGGCATGGGCTTCAGCCAGCACGCGGGCGTGGTGATTGTGGCCGACGGCACGGATGAGGCCGCCAAACGGCTGGAACGCGTGCTCTGGAACGACCCCGCCACCGGCGTGATGCGCCATGCCGATGCGGGCTATGACATCGCGCGCGACTCTGCGGCCGAGCATGGATTGCGCCTGCCGGGCATCCTGTGAAAGGCCTCTACCCCGCCGCCGCCCGAACTTTCCGCCCGTGGAAGAACGGCGGCGGCGAGACGGCTGAAATCCTGTGCTGGCCCGAAGGGGCCGGCATCGACGATTTCACCCTGCGGCTCAGCACGGCGCGGGTCGATGCCTCCGGCCCGTTTTCCACCTTTCCCGGCGTGGACCGGGTGCTGACGGTGATCGAGGGCGGTTCAATGGTGCTGACCATCGACGGCACAGATCACCCCCTCGCCCCCGGCAGCGCGCCCTTTGCCTTTCCCGGCGACGCGCCTTGCACGGCACGGCTGAATGGCCCGCCGCTCCTTGATTTCAACGTGATGACCCGCCGCCCCTTGCAGGCACGCGTGACCACAGGCCCGCTGGCCCCGGATGCCCGCTTTGCCCTGCTGCTGGCCCCCGGTGCCGGTCTGGCGCGGCTGGATCTGCTGGATCTGGATCATGCAGACCCAAACCTTGTGGCGGCGCTGACCGGCACACCTGCCATCGCGATTCATCTGCCGCGCGCCTGACCCTGACGGGAGCAGTGAGTATTTTTATCAAGATGAAGCGGCAAGATCCTTCATCTTGATGAAAATACGCGACTCCTACCGCTCATCCGGGGTGAAGCGGCTGACCAGCTGGTGCCGGGTTCCGGGATAGGTCTGGGTGACCAGCGTCACCCATTGCCCGGCACTCTCGGTCCGGCGGGTGACTTCCAGACAGGCCTCACCCAACGGCAGCGCAAGCGCTCGTGCAATCGGCGCGGGCGCGTTCAGCGCGCGGATGCGGTGGTCGGCCGATGTCCACGGAATTTCGCGCAGCAGCCATTGGCCCGGCGCAATGGTGCGGAAGTCCTGCGCCAAAGCACCGGGCGCGCTTTCAGGGTTGATGATGCGCGCCTCATGGCAGAACGGCTGATCGCCCGCATAGTGCAGGCCCTGCAGCGCCAGAACCGGCGTGGTGCTGTCGATGCGCGCGGTCAGGGTTTCATCGCTCCGGGGCGGGCGCAATTCGCGCAGGCTCAGCGCAAAGCGCCAGGGCAGGCCAAGGGCGCGCACCTCGCCTTCGATATCGGCGATCGCCATCACCGCCGCCTGTGCCATCGGCTGCGCCACAAAGGTGCCCAGCTTTTTGCGGCGGGTCACATAGCCTTCGCGCGCCAGCTGGCCCAGCACCTTGTTCATCGTCATGCGCGAAACACCCTGCTGTTCGGCCAGCACGGTTTCAAACGGCAGCTGAAAACCGGGCGGCCAGTCGCCCCCGGTGATCTTTTCCCGCAAGGCAGCAAGGATGCGGTCATGATGCGTGATCCGGCTGTCCACAAATTCCCCTGCGTTGTCAGCCCATAGCCTAGACAACCGGAGCGGTACGAACAAGCGGCAGGGCGCGTGCCGTCAGGGCATCTTGCCCGCAATATACGTCGCAAATTCGAAATTCGGCCGCTCCAGATGGCTCAGCGCGCCCGGTGACGACATCTCGGCACACAATCCGCGATACACCCGCTCGACACAGCCCTTGTCCTCGACATTCACATCATCCAGCAGCGCTTTGAGTGCCGCGAAATGCGCAGGGGCTTCGGGGTCGGCGGCCCAGTCGGGTGCCAGCCCGCCGCCGAACAGCACATGCACCTTGCCCGGCCCGTCGGGGGTGAGGCACAGATACCAGAAATACCCCGGCGTCAGCGTGATCAGCAGGGCAGGGTAAACCGACAACAGCCAGGTAATCCGCCGCTCTTCCCCGGTCAGGGTGGTGTTCGACGGATGCGCCAGCGTCAGCGGCAGCGAGTCGTTCTTGACGATGTAATGGTAGTTGAAGGCCGGAAATCCCTCCGGGCAGGTCATTTTCAAAAGGTCCACCGTGCCGCCGATGGTGTCCTGATGACAGACCGGCAGGTGGTAGCTTTCCATGAAATTTTCGGCCAGCACCTTCCAGTTGGTGTTCCAGTGGAATTCCTCGCGGAACGCCTCCACATAGCTGCCCATATCCAGATAGCCGACCAGATTTTCCACATCCTTCAGCACCTCCGCCGGCGGCGGCGCGTCCGGGTTCAGCGTCACCATGATCCAGCCCAGCCAGTTTTCCACCCGCACCTTCGGCAGCGCGATCTGGTCTTTGCAGAACCCTTCATTCAGCGCCATCGCCGGGGCACCGCGCAAGGTGCCGTCAAGGTTGTAGGTCCAGGCGTGATAGGGGCAGACAATCGCGCGCGTGTTGCCGCGCCCTTCCAGCAGCGTGCTCATCCGGTGGCGGCAGACGTTGGACAGGCCGCGCAGTGTGCCTTCACGGTCGCGCAGGATGATGATCGGCTCGCCCGAGATTTCCATCGTCAGATAATCGCCGGGCTCGGGCAGCGCATCGGCACGCCCGGCGCACAGCCAGTCGCGGGCAAAGATGTGCTGCTCTTCCAGCGCTGCAAATTCGGGCGAGGTATAGACCGATTTCGGCATCGCGGTCGCGCGCTCAAACGGCTGCGCCACATTGGCGCGCAGCTCGGCGAGTGGGGTCAGGCCTGGGTCGTGGCGGGTCATCAGACACCTCCGTCTGCCATAGGGTTACCGGGAAAGCATGCGGAACGATGGGCCTTCGGGCAAGCCCGCTGCTGCTGGACGGCAAGCAATTCCGCGCAATATCATAAGCTGTGCCCGCCGCTCAGGCATTCGCAGGCACCCGCGCCGCAATATGGGCCGCCAGCCGCTCGGCATCGCGCCATGCCCCCCAGATAAAGGCCGACCCCCGGCACGACAGCCAGGGCAGCCCCACGAAATACAGCCCCGGCACCTGCGACACGCCCTCATCATGCACCGGGCGGCCCTGCGCGTCAAAAGCGTCAACCTTGATCCAGCTGTAGTCCAGCGCAAAGCCGGTAGCCCAGATGATGCTGGTCACCCCATGTGCCGCCAAATCCAGCGACAGAACGGGCTGCGTCACGCACTCCGGCAGCGGGGCAAACACCCGCGCGTCAAGGTCTTCCGGCAGGGTCAGGCCATGGGCTGTGGCATAGGCATCCGCCTCATCCAGCACCGACAGGTAATTGGCATCGCCCTGCGCGATGTTGTGGCCAAGGTCAGCATTCACCGTCACCGCCCCATCCGCAAAGCCATTCGCGCGGCCCAGCAGCACCACCCCCTGCGCCGCCAGACGGCGGAAATCCATCGTCTGCCCGCCATAGGCCCCGCTGACCGCAATCGTCACATGCTCGGTCCCCGGCTCCTTGGCGCGTGCGTCCCATTTGCCCAGCTTGCCCAGCCACCAGACGAAATCCTGCCCGCGATAGCGGCGCGGCGGGCGGTCATGCGGGCCGACCGACAGATAGACCTGACGCCCCGCGCGCTGCAATTCCTCGGCAATCTGCGCGCCCGAAGACCCGGCACCAACCACCAGCACCGCACCATCAGGCAACTGACCGGGGTTCTTGTACCCGCTGGAATGCAGCTGCATCAGCCCCGGCTGCGCGGGCACGATGGCCGGGATCAGCGGTTTCTGGAACGGGCCGGTGGCGACCACCACCTGATCCGTCTCGATCACGCCATTGCTGGTTTCCGCGCGAAAGCCTGACGCCGTGCGGTGCAGCGCCGTCACCTCGACCCCGCAGCGCACCGGGGCGTTGATCCGGGCCGCAAACGCCTCAAAATAATCGGCCACCCGGTCCTTGCCGGCAAAGGCATCGGGATCAATCCCGTCAAACGCCATCGCCGGAAAACGGTCATGCCAGGCGGGGCCGTTGGCGACCAGCGAATCCCAGCGCTCTGACCGCCAGCGTTCGGCAATCCGGGCGCGTTCCAGCACCAGATGTGGCACGCCTGCGCGCGCCAGATGGGCCGAGGTGGCAATCCCGGCCTGACCGCCACCGATCACCAGCGTGTTGATTTTCTCGGGCGTCATTTGGGTGTCCTTCCGGGCATGATGGTGACACCCAATCTACCCCGACCTTTGCTTTGGAAAAACGATGATCTGTCTTCGCCCTGATAAGGCGCAGCCTAACCCGCGCCCGGGTCCACCACCGGCCGCAGACTGCGCACCTTTTCCGGCGTCAGCTGCGCGTGGCAATGCGCCACAAAACGGCGCACCGTCAGCGAGGATTGCGCCCCCGGCGTCAGGATCAGCCCCAGCAGCATTGGCCGCACCCTACCCACCAGCGGCACAAAGCGCAACGGCTGACCATCGGGTGAGCGGTCAGACCACGGGCGGATATTGGCGATGGAATAGCCAAAGCCTTGCCCGACAAGGCTTTGCATCACCCCCATATCCCGCGTCCGCTCCACAATGCGCGGCTTGACTCCGGCGGCGTGAAAGCACGACAGGAAGTAATCGGCCGACAAGGGCAGATCCAGCAGCACCATCGGATGCGCCGCCAGATCCTGCGGCGTCACGCTGTCATGCCCGGCAAGCGCATGGCCGACCGCCATCACGGCATAGGGGGTCAGGCTGGCCAGCGGCACAAAGTCCAGATCGGCAGGGATGTCGAGGTCATAGCCAAGCGCTGCGTCCAGCGTCCCCTTGCGCAACCCGTCATACAGATCGGGCTGGTCACCTTCGGACTGGTGAAAGTCCACCTGTGGGTGCAGATCGGCAAAGCTGCGCCGAAGCTGCGGCAATATCGCCTGCGCGAATGTGATCAGCCCGCCGACATGCAGCCGCCCCTGCACGGTCTGGGTAATGCTGCCCGCCAGATCGGTTAGCTGCCCGGCCTGCACCAGAACCTGCCTTGCGTGGTCATACACCTGCCGCCCCGCACTGGTCAGCGACAGGCCCTGCGCATGGCGGCGGACAAACAGCTGCACCCCGAACTCCTGCTCCAGATGTGCGATGGCGGCAGAGATCGACGGCGACGACACATTCACCCGCTCTGCCGCCACCGCAATCGACCCGGCCTCGCCAACCGCGACAAGGTATTCCAGTTGCCGGAGGGTAAAGCGCAGGGGCATAGGGACCTTTCAGGGCGGGGCGTTATTCATCACCGGGCACGCCATAACTTGGCGCGGCGCTCGGGTCGGTCGCGCGCTGGACGTAAGCCTGCATCTGCGGGCGATAGACCTCCCACGCCGCGCGCAACATGCCGATCGGGTCATCGGCCCAGTCGATCCGCAGATCGGCCAGCGGCCAGCTCAGCCGGTCGGCCAGCTTCAGCCCGGCGGAATGCACCGGGCCAGCCTCGCCGCCCGCGCGCAGCCCAGCCTCCAGTGCCGCCATCAGCCGCGCGCCCAGATCCCCGGCGGTGGCCTCAAATGCCGCGACCATGGCCTGCGGCACCGCCGCATCGGCCAGCAGGTTGCCCCCTGCCGCGCAATCCTTGCCCGCAGCCTCGCCCCACAAGCCCAGCACTTGGCCCCCCGAATGAATGGCCGTGCGCCCCTGCGCATCAATCACCAGCAATTGCCGGTAGTCGATATGCGCCCGGCCTGCCACAACCTGCGCCAAAGCCTCCGGCGCGGACAAACCCGCCTGCACCTGATCCAGCACCAACGGCCCCAAGCCTGGATCGGTCACGTTCTGGCTCGCCACCGCCCCCACCCCGGCCCGCACATGCGCACAGCGCGCCGCAACGGCGGGCGAGGACGAGGCGATCACCATGCCAAACTGGCCAGTGCGCGCACAACGGGCGATCAGCGAAAACGTCATCGCCTCAATCCGGAATAACGGCAGTGCCGTCGATTTCCACCAGCCAGTCGGGCCGGGCCAGTGCCGTGACAACCACGCCCGTTGAGACCGGATGCACGTCCTTGATATATTCGCCCATGGTCCGGTACACCGCCTCGCGGTGGCGCACATCGGTCAGGTAGACCACCACCTTGCACAGATGCTCCATGCTGCCGCCGACCTCTTCCAGCAGCTGGCGGATGTTCTGCATCACCTTATGGGTCTGCTCCACCGGATCATGGCTGCCTATGTTCTGCGCGGTATCCAGATCCTGCGGGCACTGGCCGCGCAGAAAAACCATGCGCCCCCGCGCCACCACAGCCTGCGCCAGATCATTGTCCAGCTTCTGTTCGGGGTAGGTGTCTTTGGTGTTGAACTTGCGGTGGCGGGTATGGGCCATGGGAACCTCGGTGCGTGAAGGGCGGATCAGATGCCTGCGTCAGCATGCGCCGGTTTTGGCTAAAGCAAAAGCATGGTCTGGCGTTACATTGCTTAGGCATATCCTAAGCAATGGCGGGGCAGGGCGGCAAGCAAAACGTCCCGCCCACACCGCCCTTTTGCGCACAAACGTCATGACGTAAACCATACGCAGACCATACACGGATCAGACGCAAATCATACCTGAAATTTATCGTCTTTTCAGATGCTTGCGGTCAAATCGCCTGATGCGTGATCCGCCCGCCACACATCGTCAGCGCGATGCCGGTACTGCCAAGCGCCTCGGGCGCGATGGCCTCCACATCGCCGTCAATCATCACCAGATCCGCCGCCATGCCCGGCACAAGCCGCCCCACCAGCCCCTCCCGGTGTGCCGCCCACGCCCCGCCAGCGGTATAGGCGTGCAGCGTGGCCATCAGCCCGACCCGTTCATCGGCGCATCCCTCATAAGGCGCACGGGTCAGCGCCGCCTGCATCCCGCGCATCACCGACACATCCGTCACCGGCCAGTCGCTCGCAAAGGCCAGCGCAGCCCCTTGATCGGCAAGGGTTTTCCACAAGTACGCATCCTTCCACCGCGCCCGCCCGATCCTTTCCAGCGTCGGCATCAGCGGAAAATCCATCGCCCCCGGCGGGTGCGGCGGCTGCAGGCTGGCGGTGATCCCAAGCGCGCCAAGGCGGGGAATATCGCCCGCGTCAATCAGCTCGATATGCTCAATCCGGTGTCGGCTGTCGCGGCGGCCATTGGCCTTTTGCGCGGCGGCAAAGCCGTCAATCGTGGTCCGCACCGCCCCGTCGCCGATGGCGTGGACGGCAATCTGCAACCCCCTGCGGTCGATCTCGGTGGCGATCTGGTTGAAAATATCCTGCGAAAACAATGGCTCAGACCGATGCCCCGGCTGGTCCGGGTAATCGTTGATCATAAAGGCCGTGCGGCTGTCGACCACCCCATCCATGAACATCTTCACGAACCCGCATTGCAGCCAGTCATCATCGAAATCGCGGCTCATCGCCTCGGCCCGGTCCAGCGCCGACAGGTCCATATGCGGCTTGAAGTGGAACGGCACCTTGACCCGCGCGGTCAGCCGCCCCTCGGCCTGCATTTCCCGCAGCAATTCAAGGGTATAGCGGTTGCCATCCATGTTCACCATGCTGGTGATGCCCTGCGCCGCACAGTGGCGCAGCCCGGCCTCGATCTTCGCTTTGTCAAGGTTGCGCTCCGCCGCATCGGGCCAAGGCGACGGCTCCTCCCCGGTGGCAATCCCAAGGTTCAGCCGCGCCTCACCGCCCAGGGCGATCACCGGCGCAAATGCTTCAAATTCAAGCAGTTCGCCCGTGGCCATGCCATCCGCCCCCATCACCACCTCGTGCCCGTGCGGGGTGTCCAGCCCGTGCAGAATCCCCGCCGCCCGCAACGCCGCGGTGTTGGCCCAGACGGTGTGATGGTCGTGTGAGGTCATGGCGATAGGGCGGTCGGGCAGAATAGCATCCAGATCGTGCCGCGTCACCGGATGATCCAGCATCGCATAATCCGCCCCCTGCGCCATCAAGAGCGGGCGGTCAGGATGTGCCTCACCAAAACGGCGGAACGCTTCGCGCAGTGCCTCCATCCCATGCAGGCCCGCCACATGCAGATGCCCAAGCTCCGCCCCGCCCAACACCAGATGCAGGTGGCTTTCGACAAAGCCGGGCAAGATCGTGCGTCCCTTGGCGTCGATCACCTGCGTATCCGGCCCCGCCAGTGCCTCAATCTGCGCTGCCGCACCTATGGCAAGAATGCGTCCCCCGGCAAGCGCCACCGCTTCGGCGCGGGGCTGCGATGCGTCCATGGTCAGGATGCGGGCATTGGTCAGGATCAGGTCGGCTGTCATCTCAGTCCTCAGGTTGCGGCGGGCGCTTGCCCGGCCAGTCGGTCATGGTGTGCCAGGCCTGGCCCATCGCCAGAATGGCGGCATCGGCCCCCACCGGCCCGGCAATCTGCATCCCCATCGGCAGGCCATTGGCCCCAAAACCCACCGGCACCGACAGCGCGGGCAGGCCGATCAGGCTGGCGGGGATCACCACCTCCATCCAGCGGTGGTAGGTGTCCATCGGGTGGCCGTTAATCTCTTGCGGCCAGCGCCAGCCGACCGGGAACGGCCAGACCTGCGCTGTCGGCAGCACAATGGCGTCAAACCGGGTAAACAGCCGCGCCATATGGGCGTAATAGCGGCTGCGGATGGTCGATGCCTCAAACACCGCCTGCGCGGTAAGGTGCTGGCCTTGTTCAATTTCCCACAGCGTTTCGGGTTTCAGCTGCGCCCGCTTGGCAGGGTCGTCATAGAGCGGCTTCATCCGGCCCGCGTTCAGCATGGCGCGCAGCGTGGTCCATGCCTGCCACAGCTTTTCGGCGGGGAAGGGGGGCGCAATTGCCTCAACCTCGGCCCCCTGATCGGCGATCATCTGCAACGCCGCCTCGCACAGCGGCAGGATGCCGGGTTCCATCGCATAGGCCCCGCCCCAGTCGGCCAGCCACGCGATGCGCTTGCCGTGCAGGCTGGCACGCTCGAGCCCGGCCACATAATCCTGTGCTGGCATGGGGAAGGGCACCTGCGCGTTCGGCCCCGCCTGCACCTGCAACAGCCGCGCCACATCCTCCACCGTGCGGCCCATCGGGCCTTCGGTGGCCAGCGTGGCAAGGAAGGTATCGCCCTCGGCATCGCCGGGCACCAGCCCCCAGCTGGGCCGGAAGCCGTAGACGTTGCAGAACCCGGCCGGGTTGCGCAGCGACCCCATCATGTCGCTGCCATCGGCCACCGGCACCATGCGCGTGGCCAAAGCCGCCGCCGCCCCGCCCGATGACCCGCCCGCCGTGCGCGTCAGGTCATAGGGGTTGCGGGTCGCGCCGAACACCGGGTTGAACGAATGGCTGCCATGCCCCCATTCCGGCGTATTGGTTTTGCCGATGAAGATTGCCCCCGCTGCCCGCATCCGTGCGGCCAGAAGGTCATCGGCCTGCGGCACGTGACCCGCAAACAGCGGGCTGCCCCATGTGGTGCGCAACCCCTTGGTGGCGCACAGATCTTTCACCGCCAGCGGCAGGCCGTGCAGCCAGCCTTTGGGTGGCGCATCATCTGCCGCCTTCGCTTCGGCCATCAGCGCATCGGTCTCGCGCAGCGACACCACAGCGTTGACCGCCGGGTTCACCGCCGCAATCCGCGACAGATGTGCGGCCATGACCTCTGATGGGGCCACCTTGCGCCGCGCTATCATCCGCGACAAGTCGCTTGCCGACTGTTCCCACAGCGCCATGCCGGTTTCACCTTGGCGAAAATACTCTCGGGGTGTGTGGGGGGCAGAAAGCCCCCCACGGTTTGGCGAAGAGCCTTACTTCATCAGCTCGGTCCAGATCGCGGCCATATATTGCTGCGCGGTGGGCGAGCAGGTGGGCAGGAACTTGCCCGCTGCCTTATGCTCTTCGGGCGTCACCACTTCGGGGGCGGTCTTCATGTCTTCGGGCATGAAGTCCTCAGACCCGGAGATGCCGTTGTTATAGCGCGCAAAAGCCGAGATCATCGCGGCGTTTTCCGGCTCCATGATGAAGTTCATGAAGGTATAGGCCTGTTCGACATTGCGGGCGTCGGCCAGCAGCATCACCGAATCCATGAAGATCGGGTAGCCTTCCTTGGGGTAGCCATGCGCAACCGAACTGTTGGCCAGACGCGCCCGCATGGTCGACCCGTTCCAGTTCACGCTCGCCGCCCAGTCGTTGTTCGACAGCTTTTCGGTGGCACCGTAATCCATGCTGATCCAGTCCGGCTTGGCCGCCAGCAGCACATCGCGCGCTTTTTTCAGCACTTCGGTGTCTTCGGTGCAAGGCTCGCCGCCGACATACATGACGGCAAGGTTCACAACATCGGTCATCTCCGGGACCACGTTGATCTTGCCTTTCAACTCATCCGGCACATCCAGAAAGATCGACGAGGTGTTGATATCGCCGGTATAAACCGCCGTGTTGACCGACATGCCGATGGACCCCCACTGCCATGGGATTGAATGGGTGCGGCCCGGGTCCCAGGCCACATCCACCCATTCCGGCGCGATGTTGGCGTGGTTGGGCAGTTTGGCCATGTCCAACGCGACCGCCAGCCCCTTTTCAACAAAGATTGGCACGTAATTGGTCGATGGCACAACCAGATCAAAGCCATGACCCCCGGCCTCAATCTTGGCCAATGCGGTGTCGTTGCTGTCGTAATCGGTGACCGTGACCTTGATCCCGGTTTCCGCCTCGAATTTGGCCAGCAGATCCGGCCCGGTATAGTTGCCCCAGTTGTAAAGGTTCAGCACCCCTTCGGCCTGTGCGAGCGAGGTTGTCGCCGCCAGAAAGGCCAATGCAGTCAGCGTACATTTCATTTGTCGTCTCCCGGTTGGTTCAGTTTTTTTTGCGCGTCAGGATGAAGAACAAGGTCAACAATACCACAGTCAGCCCCAGCAGGGCGGTGGAGATGGCGTTGACCTCGGGCGTGATGGCGCGTCGCATCTGGCCCAGCATATAGGTGGGCAGGGTATCCTGCCCGCCCGACTTCACGAATTCGGTGATCACAACGTCATCCAGAGAGATGACAAAGGCAAGCATCGCCCCCGCCGCAATGCCAGGGGCCAGCAACGGCAGGGTGACATGGCGGAAGGTCTGCCACGGGTTGGCGTACAGATCGGCGGCGGCGGTCTCCAGGCTCAGATCCATCCCCTCCAGCCGGGCGCGGATCGGCAGATAGGCGAAGGGCGTGCAGAACGCGGCATGGGCCAGAATAAGATAGCCCAGACCCTGATAGCCGGTGGCCTGCTTGACCACGCCGAACAGGATCAGCAGCGCCACCGCTGTCACGATTTCGGGCACCATCAACGGCTGGTTGATCACCACGTAGATGAAGGTCTGCCCGCCAAAGGCCGCGCGCCTTGTGGTGCCAAGCGCTGCCATCGTGGCTACGGTGGTGGCCAGCGCACTGGCGCAGGTGGCAATGATCAGCGACCGGGCGGTGGCACCCTTTACCGCCTCGTTGTTCCAGGCGTCGGCATACCAGTGCAGTGACCAGCCCTGCCACACGGCGATAGACGGGCCGGAGTTGAACGAGAACACCACCAGCGTCAGGATCGGCAGATACAGCAGCACAAAGACGGCGACGGCCACGCTGGCAAATCCCGGCAGGCGCGAGACTTCAAATGTGCGCTCAGCCATGTGGATTGCTCCCCTTTGTGCTGGCGCGGACATAGACCAGCAGCGCCGCCATCACGATCAGCAAAAGCGCCATCGACAGCGCTGCGCCCAAGGGCCAGTTGCGGCCCTGCCCGAACTGCAATTCAATGAAATTGCCGATCATCATGTTCTTGCCGCCGCCCAGCACGCGCGGCGTGACATAGGCCCCCAGCGACGGCACGAACACAAGGATCGACCCCGCGACGATGCCCGGCTTCACAATCGGCAGGATCACATGGCGCAGGACCTGCATGCGGCTGGCATAAAGGTCATACCCCGCCTCCAGCAGCTTCATGTCAAAGCGGTCGATGGCGGCAAACAGCGGCAGCACCATCAGCGGCAGGTAGACATAGGCCATGCCTATGAACACGGCGGTATCGGTGTTGATCAGGCGGATCGGTTCGGAAATCAGGCCGATGTTGATCAGCACGGTGTTCATCAACCCTTCATTGCGGATCACCTCGTTGATGGCAAAGGTGCGGATCAGCAGGTTGGTCCAGAACGGAATGGTGATCAGAAACAACCACATCGCGCGTTGTGCAGGCGGGCGCGTGGCGATGAACCATGCGGTCGGAAACCCCAGTGCAAAGGTCAGCGCCGTGGTCATCAGCGACAGTTTGACCGACCGCCAGAAGATCGTCAGATGCGCGTCGGCCAGATTCATCGTGCCGTCAAAGATATCGCGGCTGAACAGGATGCCGATCCAGCCGTCCAGACTGAACTTCCATACCACATTGCCATATTGGCCGGGGGTCAGGAACGAATAGACCAGCACGATCAGCAGCGGGCCGGATGCGGCAAGGAACAGCAGGGTCAGCGCGGGGGCCGACAACAGCCAGCCGTTGCGGGCCGATCGCTTTTGCTGGTTCTGCTCGGCGGGGCTCATCGCGCTATTCCCGGATCAGCCGGGCGGCGCCCGGCTGGAAGGTCACGGCCACGTCCTGCCCGGGGGCGAAATCCGCGCCGCCATCGACCGGGCTGGGCACCCGGGCGGTGAGGGCGGTGCCATCCGAAAGCTCCAGGTTGACGTGAATGTCGGTGCCGAAATACACCACGCCGGTCACTTTCGCGGCCAATCCCGCGCCCACGCCCGCAGGGCCAAGGCGCAGCTGTTCCGGTCGCACGATCAGCACGGTGCCCTCGCCCTCGGCCATGATCACATCGCCGGTGCTCAGCCGTGCGCCTTGCGGTGTGGGGGTGACGGGCAGGAAGTTGGTGTCACCGATAAAGCTGGCGACAAAGCGGTTCACGGGCCGGGTGTAGATGTCGCGCGGGGCACCGATCTGCTGGATCTTGCCCGCGCTCATCACCGCGATCCGGTCACTCATGGTCAGGGCTTCTTCCTGATCATGCGTGACGAAGACAAAGGTGATCCCGGTTTCAAGCTGCAATCGTTTCAGCTCGACCTGCATTTCCTTGCGCAGCTTCAGATCCAGCGCCGACAGCGGTTCGTCCAGCAGCAGCACCTTGGGCCGGGGGGCCAGTGCCCGGGCAAGCGCCACGCGCTGTTGCTGGCCGCCGGAAAGCTGGCTGGTCTTGCGGTCGGCCATCGCCTCCAGCTTGACCAGCGCCAGCATCTCAGAGGTTGTCGCCGCGACTTCTGCCCCCGGCCTTCCCTGCATTTTCAGGCCAAAGCCGATGTTTTCGGCCACGGTCAGATGCGGGAACAGGGCATAGGACTGGAACACCGTGTTCACCGGGCGGCGGTTCGGCGGCCTGTCGGTCACATCGGCCCCGTCGATCAGGATCGTGCCCGCCGTCGGCATCTCGAACCCTGCGATCAGGCGCAGCAGCGTGGTCTTGCCACAGCCAGAGGGACCGAGCAGCGTAAAGAACTCTCCGGTCGCGATGTCTACCGATACATCGTCCAACGCCCGCACGGCGGCGGCCCCTTGCCCGAAGGCTTTGACGATGTTCTGGGCGGTGATGGCCACCTTCTGGGTCAAGTGACTCGCTCCCTTGTATTTTGATCATATTGGGCGAGGCATTCGCCGCGGGGCAAGCAAAACCTTTCGCGCGCCGGGTGCAATGTGAAAGACTGGTCACAGATCGGGCAGGTTGCCTGCGGCCTCTTCCGGCTTTGTGCGGATGGTCCGGATGCTTCGGACAGAATCCGCCCCTTCCCACGTTGGTGGGACAGAGTGACCCGTTGCGTTGCGTCGCAATTTGCGGCATCCCGAAACGTATGGTTCGGTCCCTGATCATAAGGCTGCGTGGTGTTGCGCTGTTCGCGTTTCTGGCGATCAGCCTTGCCATTGCCAGCCTGGGCCATCACGCGCCCACGCATCAGGATGCGCGCGCCGAGGCGTTTTTGCTGTCCGGCTTTGCCATCGCCGACCTGTGCGCCCCGTCCGGTTCGGGGAAAGTGGCATCGGCTGTTCGTTGCCTTGCCTGTACTCCGCCCGGCCCGGTGCTGATTCCTGCCGTCGCCTGCGTCCTGCGCCCGGCAGATGTCCGGGTGGTTGCCGCCATTTTTGCGCCGCGTGCGCGCAAGACCGTGGCCGCCGTCCATGACCCCGCCCGCGCACCGCGTGCGCCGCCCTTTGATGTGATCCTGTCTGTCTGAGCCCTTTCCAGTCCTGACAGCCGGCAAATGCCGTGCTCACGCCAAAAGGCAAACATCATGAAGTTTTCTGTCTCTCTGACCTGCATCAAAACCCCGGTTCTGGCCCTGTGCGCGGCCTTTCTGCTGGCCAGCCATGCCCAGGCCCATGGCGTCACCGCCGGTGATCTGGAGGTGATCCATCCCCACATCCTTGCGCCGGCGGCTTCGGCCAAATCGGCAGCGGGCTATGTGGGCATCGCCAATGAGGGCACGACCGCCGACCGGCTGATCGGCATCGAAGTGCCTTCGGTCCACCACTCCGAACTGCACACCACCGAACACAGCGCCGATGGCGTTGCGCGGATGATGCATGTCGATGCCATCGACATTCCGGCGGGCGAGACTGTTCTGCTGGAACGCGGCGGCATGCACATCATGCTGATGGGCCTGACCGAACCGCTGACCGAAGGCCAGATGGTGCCCGCCACGCTGATCTTTGAACGCGCGGGCCGGGTCGAGGTGGAGTTCAGCGTCGATCCGTCGGACGGTGACGATCATTCCCACATGGGACACTGATCCCGAAAGCCCGTGGCGTTTGCGCGCCACGGGTTCGTCAGCGATAACGCCGGAAGAACCGCGACCGATCATACAGGGTTTCCAGCCGCTTCATCCGGCCTTCGGTTTCCGCCCATGTCCGGCTTTGCACACTTGCCAGCAGTGTTTCGACCAGCACGAGGATCGACACGGTGGAGTCCCAGGCCGAGGGGGCCTCGATATGCGCGGTCAGCGTGTGGCGGGCGTGGGCGGCGGCGGGGCTGACCCAGCGGTCGGTGATCACCACCACCTCGGCCCCCTGTTCCACCGCCAGTTCCACCAGTTGCAGGACCGAGTTTTCATAGCGGCGGATATCAAAGGCCACCAGCACATCACCCGGTTTCATGTCCAGCAGGGCCGGGGGCCAGGTGTTTGACATGTCGGACAGCAGCGTCACCTCGGGCCGGACCACCTTCATCAGCGACACCAGATAATCGGCATGGGCATGGGTGATCCGCCCGCCCATGGCAAAGATCCGGCGCGACGGATCGGCCAGCAGATTGGCCACCGCATCAAAATCATCATGGTCGATCTGGCTGAGGGTGGCCTGAAGGTTTGCCACCACCGCATCGGCAAAACGATTGAGGATATGGGTATCGGGTGCCCCCCCGGCCCAGCGGTCATGCTTGACCAGCGGCGATTCGAGCATCGCCCCCACCTCGCCGCGCAGGGCCGACTGGTAATCGGGGTAGCCGCGATAGCCCAGCTTCTGGCACAGGCGCACCACGGTGGGGGTGGAAACCTCTGCCGCCTTGGCCAAAGCGGTGATCGAGCCAAGCGCCGCCACCGGATAATGCCGCAGGATATGCGTTGCCACCTGCCGTTCGGCCCGTGTCAGTTCGGGCAGCGCGGCGCGCATCCTGTCTTCGACGCCAAGGGGAAGGTCCATTTCGATGCCTTTCCAGCGAGTTTGCACCGGATGCCCGGGTGCGACGGTGTTGATTGCAAACAACTCTGCCCGGTTTCCGAAATGATTGTAACAGAAATTGTGCAGAAGAAAAAATCTTGACAGAACCGTGTCAGATCAGGAACCCTGAGCGCAGCACAAGGGGCACCGAGTCACTGATGAGCCTGCAATCCATCCAGACAGATTTCGCGGCGAGTGTCGAAAACCCCGATGCTGCAGGGGCTATTCTGCTGGTCTGCGAACATGCAAGCAACGCTTTTCCCGCGCCATGGGGATGCCTTGGTTTGACCGATGCGCAATGCCGCGCCCATGTCGCATGGGACCCGGGTGCGCTGGATCTGTCGCGGGCTTTGGCATCCCGGCTGGATGCAGCACTTGTGCACGCCCCCGTCAGCCGGTTGATCTATGATCTGAACCGTGGGCCGGACCGCGCCGATGCGATGGCCGCCCGGTCCGAGGTGCATGACATTCCCGGCAATCAGTCTCTGACCGCGCAGGACCGCCTGCACCGGGCGCAGGCACTGTATCTGCCGTTCCACACCGCCCTGCATGCCGAGATTGTGCGGCGGCTGGCGCTGGGGCGGGCAACGGTACTGGTCACCATTCATTCCTTTACCCCGGTTTACCACGGCCAGCCCCGCGCGGTGGAATTCGGCGTGATCCATGATGCCGATCCGCGTCTGGCACAGGAGATTGTGACGACAGCGCAAGCGATGACCGGCCTGAGTTGCGCGCTGAACGAACCCTATTCCGCCGCCGATGGCGTCACCCATACCCTGCGTCTGCAGGCCACGCCTTACGGGCTGGCCAATGCGATGCTGGAAATCCGCAATGACCTGATTGCCACGCCGCAGCAGGCCGAGGCGATGGCCGCCCAGCTGGCCCCGGTACTGCAACGCGCCCTTATCGCAATGGCGGAGGGTTAGGCGATGCCACGGATTGCCATAGGTCTCGTGCGATTGATCGACCGGCTGAATTACGGCGTGGGCCGGATGGCGATGTATCTGCTGTTCGTGCTGATGGGCATCCTGATGTGGTCCACCATCAGCAAGGCCGCCTTTACCCCGTCGCTGTGGACGCTGGAGATGGCGCAGTTTGTGATGGTGGCCTATTTCGTGCTGGGTGGGCCTTACGCCATGCAGATGGGCAGCCATGTGCGGATGGATCTGTTTTACGCCCAGCAAAGCCCGGTGCGCCGTGCGTGGTGGGATGCAATCACCGTGCTGGCGCTGATCTTCTATCTTGGGGTCATGCTGTGGGGGGCTGTCGATTCCACCCTGTATTCACTGCAATATAATGAGCGCAGCCCGACCGCATGGCGGCCCTATCTGTGGCCGATCAAGGTGATCCTGTGCATCGGCTTTGCCCTGATGCTGTTGCAGGCGCTTGCCGCCCTTATCCGTGACATCGCGACCATCCGTGGGGAAACCATCTGATGCCCTATGAGATGATCGCGGCCCTGATGTTCTCCACCATGCTCTTGATGATGATGACCGGGCAACGGGTGTTCGGCATCATCGGCTTTGTCGCCGTGGTGGCGGCCATCGCGCTGTGGGGGCAGGGGGGCGAGCAGATGGGCTTTTCCGCCACCATGAAGCTGATGCGCTGGTATCCGCTGCTGAGCCTGCCGATGTTCGTGTTCATGGGTTATGTGATGTCGGAATCGCGGCTGGCCGATGATCTGTACCGCATGTTTTACCTGTGGTTCGGTCGGGTGCGGGGCGGGCTGGCGGTGGGAACCATTCTGCTGATGGTGCTGATTTCCGCGATGAACGGGCTGTCGGTCGCGGGCATGGCGATTGGATCGACTATTGCGCTGCCCGAATTGCTCAAGCGCGGCTATGACAAGCGCATGGTCACCGGCGTCATTCAGGCCGGGTCGAGCCTTGGCATCCTGATCCCGCCGTCGGTGGTGCTGGTGCTGTACGCCATGATCGCCCGCGCGCCGGTGTCTGAACTCTGGCTTGCCGGGCTGATGCCGGGCCTGCTGATGGCGTCGATGTTCATCCTGTACATAACCCTGCGCTGCCGTTTTCAGCCGCACCTTGGCCCGGCGCTGAGTGCCGAGGAACGTGCGCAGATCACCTTTGCCGAAAAGCTGCGCAGCCTGCGGGCCGGGCTTTTGCCCTTCATCATCTTTGGCGCGATGATGCTGCCTTTCATCTACGGCTGGACCAGTCTTGTTGAAAGCAGCGTGATCGGGGTGGCCGCCACTGTGATCGGTGCCGTGATCAAGGGCACTTTCACCCGGAATGTCTTCGAAGTCGCCACCCGCAGCACGCTTGGCATCACCTGCATGTTCATGTGGGTGATCCTTGCTGCGCTGTCCTTTGGCGCGGTGTTTGACGGCCTTGGCGCGGTCAAGGCGGTTGAGGCGTTGTTCGTCGACCGGCTGCACATGGGGCCATGGACCATCCTGATCCTGATGCAGCTGTCGTTCCTGCTAATGGGGATGTTTCTGGATGATACGGCGATGCTGGTCATCGTGGCCCCGCTCTATGTGCCGCTGGTCGCCACGCTGGACCTTGGCCTGCCGCGTCAGGATGTGCTGATCTGGTATGGTGTGCTTTATACCATCACCTGCCAGATTGCTTACCTGACGCCGCCGTTTGGTTATAACCTGTTCCTGATGCGGGCCTTTGCGCCAAAGGAAATCACCATGGGCGACATCTATCGCTCGGTCACACCCTTTGTCGGGGTAATGGTTGTGACCCTTGGCCTGATCATGGCCTTTCCGCAGATCGCGCTTTGGCTGCCGCATCTGATCTATCGAAACTGAGGTACGGAGAAACCGCGCCCGTCCATCCCACCAACAAGAGGTAACACCGATGACAACATCCAGACGTTCCTTCCTGACCAAAACCGCCACCCTTGCCGTCGGGGCCGGGGCGGCCACGCTTGCCACGCCCGCCGTCACCCGCGCGCAGGACGTGATCAAATGGCGCATGCAGACCTATGCCGGGGCGGCCTTGGGTGAAGAGGTGGTGAAACCCGCCATCGACGCCTTCAACCGCATGGCGGCTGGCCAGATGGAGATTGAACTGTTCTACGCCGACCAGCTTGTCCCCACCGGAGAGCTGTTTCAGGCCATGCAGCGCGGCACCATCGACTGCGTGCAGTCGGACGACGATTCCATGGCCTCGCCCACCGAAGTCACCGTGTTCGGCGGCTACTTCCCGATGGCGCTGCGCTACAGCCTCGACGTGCCCGCGCTGTTCAACAAATACGGGCTCAAGGCGATCTGGGAAGAGGAATATGCCAAGGTCGGCGTCAAGCACATCTCGGCCGGGGCATGGGACCCGTGCCACTTCGCCACCAAAGATCCGATCAACAGCCTTGCCGATCTGCAAGGCAAACGCATCTTCACCTTCCCGACCGCGGGCCGCTTCCTGACCCAGTTCGGCGTGGTGCCGGTGACGCTGCCATGGGAAGACATTGAAGTCGCAGTGCAGACCGGCGAGCTGGATGGCATCGCATGGTCCGGCATCACCGAGGTGTATACCGTGGGCTGGTCGAACGTGACCAACTACTTCCTGACCAACAATATCTCGGGCGCGTGGATCGGCCACTTCTTTGCCAATATGGACAAGTGGAACGCCCTGCCGCCGCATCTGCAGGAAATGCTGGCCACCTGCTTCGAGCAGTCGCACTACTATCGCCAGCACTGGTACTGGGCCGGTGAGGCCGACCTGCGCCTGAACGGCGGCAAGCTGCAACTGACCACGATTCCCGATGAGGAATGGGCCACGGTTGAGGCCGCCGCCGTGACGTTCTGGGATGAAATCGCCGCTGAATCCGAGGTGAAGGCCAAGGTTGTGGCGATCTTCAAGGAGTACAACGACGTACAGAACAAGGCTGGCCGCCCCTATCGTTACGGTTGAACCTGCCGCTTGCAAATTTCGGGGGGCGCATCCGTTGCGCCCCTTTCCACACAATAATATGATCAAAAAACTGACAGACGAGGATAAGTGATGCCGGGCAATCTGACGCTGGACGCTTTGCGCGAATTGGTGGACGCGGGCACTGTTGATACGGTTCTGGTGGCCGCTGTCGACATGCAGGGCCGCCTGATGGGTAAACGCTTTCACGCCGCGTTTTTCCTCGATGGCGGATACAAGGAAACCCATTGCTGCAACTACCTGCTGGCCGTCGATATGGAGATGACCACGGTGCCGGGCTACAAATCCGCCGGGTGGGAGCAGGGCTACGGCGATTACATGATGAAGCCGGACCTGGAGACGATGCGTCTGGTTCCGTGGCTGCCCGGTACAGCGCTGGTGCTGGCCGATCTGATGGATCATTCGGGCAAAGAAGACATCACCGTCAGCCCCCGGGCCATTCTGAAACGTCAGGTCGCCCGCGCCCGCGCGCTGGGGTTTGAACCGATGATGGCAACCGAGCTGGAGTTCTACATTTTCGAGAACGCCTATGACGATCTGCGCGATGGCGGCCTTGCCCGGCTGAAGCCGATTTCCGGCTATAATGAAGATTACCACATTTTCCAGACCACCAAGGAAGAGGGCATGATGCGCGACCTGCGCAACGGCCTTTATGCCGCCGGTATCCCGGTGGAAAACACCAAGGGTGAGGCAGATGCCGGCCAGCACGAGGTGAACTACCGCTATTCCGACGCGCTGGATACGGCGGACAACCACATCATCGTCAAACAGGCGGTCAAGGATATCGCCTATGCCAAGGGCAAGTCGGTGACCTTCATGGCGAAGTATGATCACCGCAAGGCCGGTTCCTCCAGCCACGTGCACCAAAGCCTGTGGACCAAAGACGGCAAGCCGGTGTTCTATGACCACGACGACGCCAATGGCATGTCAGCCACCATGAAGCATTTCGTGGCCGGGCAGCTGGCCCATGCGCAGGAAATCACTGCCTTTCTGGCGCCTTACGTTAACAGCTACAAGCGCTTCACCATCGGTATGTTCGCCCCCACCAAGGCCGTGTGGAGCGCGGACAACCGCACCGCAGGCTTCCGCGTTTGCGGCGCGCATACCAAAGCCGTGCGCGTCGAATGCCGCATCCCGGGCAGTGACGTGAACCCCTACCTTGCCTGCGCCGCCTTGCTGGCTGCCGGGCTGGCCGGGATTGAGGGCAAGATGGAGCTGGAGCCTGAAATGAAAGGCGATATGTACACTGCCAAGGGCCTGCGGGAGATTCCGCACAACCTTCGCGAGGCGGCAGATCTGCTGGAGGCTTCGGCCATGCTGCGCGCGGCCTTTGGTGATGATGTGGTGGACCACTACACTCACGCAGCCCGCTGGGAGATCGCCGAGACCGACCGCGTGGTGACAGATTTTGAATTGCAGCGCCTGCTGGAGCGGGCCTGAAAGCAGGGGTGAGCCCCGGACAAATGAGGTGGGGCGGGGGTCTCCCCGCCTGTGGTGCAAGGGATTGGCGGGGTAAACCCCGCCCTACGGAGATGACATGAAGCCCATCCAACTGATTTCCCCGGTCGATGGCCGGGTCTATGCCGAGCGGATGCCGCTGACGCCTGACGCCGCGCAAGCCGCGGTCGCCCGCGCCCGCGCCGCGCAAAAGCCATGGGCGGCACGGCCACTGGAAGAGCGTATCGCGCTGGTCAGGGCGGGCGTCGCCCGGCTCAACGAGATGAAAGACGTGATCGTCGAGGAACTCGCCTGGCAGATGGGCCGCCCGACCCGGTTCGGCGGCGAATTCGGCGGCGTGAACGCCCGCACCGATTACATGGCCGAAATCGCTGCCGAAACACTGGCCCCGAAGGTGGTCGAAGACAGCGACACCTTCCGCCGGTACCTCGCGCGTGAAGCTCTGGGCGTGGTGTTCATCATCGCGCCTTGGAACTACCCGTACCTGACCACCATCAACACGCTGGTTCCCGCGCTGATCGCCGGGAACACCGTGGTGCTGAAACATGCCAGCCAGACCCTGCTGGTCGGCGAACGGCTGGCCGAGGCGTTCCATGCTGCAGGCATCCCCGAAGATGTGTTCCAGAACATCGTGCTGGACCACGCCACGACGGAAGCCCTGATCAAGGGCCGCGCGTTTGATTTCATCAACTTCACCGGCTCGGTCGCGGGCGGGCAGGCGATGGAACGGGCGGCGGCGGGCACGTTCACGCCCTTGGGGCTGGAATTGGGCGGCAAGGACCCCGGTTATGTGCGGGCCGATGCCAACCTCGATGCCGCTGTCGATACGCTGATGGACGGCGCGCTGTTCAACGCAGGCCAGTGCTGCTGCGGGATCGAGCGGATTTATGTGCACGAGTCGCTCTATGATGCCTTCGTCGAAAAGGCCATCGCATGGACAAACACGCTGAAACTTGGCAATCCGTTTGAGGCGGACAGCACCATGGGGCCAATGGCCCACGCGCGCTTTGCCAAAGTCGTGCGCGATCAGGTGGCTGAGGCCATCGCCGCCGGGGCGAAACCACTGATCGACCCGGCGCATTTCCCCGCCGATGATGGCGGTGCCTATCTGGCGCCGCAGGTGCTGGTGAACGTCGACCATTCGATGCGGGTGATGACGGAGGAATCCTTTGGCCCCGTCGTCGGCATCATGAAGGTCAAGGACGATGCCGAAGCCATCGCCCTGATGAACGACAGCCAATACGGCCTGACCGCCAGCATCTGGACCGAAGACTATGACACCGCCGCCGCCATTGGCGCGCAGATCGAAACCGGCACCATTTTCATGAACCGCGCCGATTACCTTGACCCGGCGCTGTGCTGGACCGGCTGCAAGAACACCGGGCGCGGCAGCTCGCTGTCCTATCTGGGTTTCCATTCGGTGACCCGCCCGAAATCCTATCACCTCAAGAAAGCTTGACCCCATGTCGCACGGCGTGCCCAACCGCAACTGGTCCTACCCCACCGCCATCAAATTCGGCGTTGGCCGGATTTCCGAACTGGCCGATCATGCCAAAAGCATCGGCCTGAAAAAGCCGCTGCTGGTGACCGACAAGGCACTGGCCAGCCTGCCGATCACGTCCGAGGCGCTGTCGGTCCTGGATGCCGCCGGGCTGGGCCGCGCGGTGTTTTCCGAGGTGGACCCCAACCCGAATGAGAAGAACATGACAGACGGCATCGCCGTCTATCTGGCGGGCGGCCATGATGGGGTGATCTGCTTTGGCGGCGGGTCTGCGCTGGATCTGGGCAAGATGATCGCGCTGATGGCACATCAGCGGGCGGATCTGTCGGTCTGGGATCTGGAGGATGTGGACGACTGGTACACCCGCGCCGATGGCGACCAGATTGCGCCCATTCTGGCGGTGCCCACCACAGCTGGCACCGGGTCCGAAGTGGGGCGTGCAGGCGTTCTGACAAATTCGGAAACGCATAAGAAAAAGATCATCTTCCACCCCAAACTGATGCCCGCCGTCACGCTCTGTGACCCGGCCCTTACCGTGGGGATGCCGAAGTTCATCACGGCAGGCACCGGGATGGATGCCCTCGCGCATTGTCTGGAGGCGTATTGCAGCCCGTTCTACCACCCGATGTCGCAAGGCATCGCGCTGGAGGGCATGCGGCTGGTGTTTGAAAACCTGCCGGTCGTCTACAAAGACCCGACCAACCTGATGGCGCGCGGCCATATGATGTCTGCGGCGGCCATGGGGGCCGTGGCCTTCCAGAAGGGGCTGGGTGCTATTCACTCGCTCAGCCACCCGGTGGGCGCTGTGTATGGCACCCATCATGGCACCACCAATGCCGTGGTCATGCCAATGGTGCTGGATTTCAACCGCCCGGCAATTGAAGACCGGATCAACGCAGCGGCGGCCTATCTGGGCATTGGGGGAGGGTTCGATGGCTTCCGTTCTAAGGTCATGGATCTGCGGGCAGAACTGTCCATCCCGGCCGACCTGACCGCCATGGGCGTGAAGGCGGCGGATCTGGACATGCTGACCGATATGGCACTGGAAGATCCGTCCTGTGGCGGCAATCCCATTGCGATGACGAAGGAAAACACCCGCGCGTTGTTTGACGCCTGCATGTGACCGGAGGGGGCGGCGGGGTGAACCCCGCCCTACCCCGAACTCTGCGCGCCCGTTTCCTCCAAAGAGGTAGGGCGGGGTTCACCCCGCCTTTGTTCTGGCAACGGGCGACGAAAAGACCTGCGCCCTACGCCTGCAACAGAATGAAATCGCGGCCCGACAGGCTGACCTCAACACTGCTGCCCACCACGGGCGGCGGTGTATCCGGGCGGTTGAAGGTGTCCAGCGACACCGCAGCGCCCGCCAGATCGGCTTTCAGCCGGATCACCGACCCCATGAAATGCACATCCGTCACCTTGGCCGTCAGCAGCGCTTCGGCATCAGGCAGGCGGCCCAGCCGCAGCGCCTCGGGGCGCAGCGCCACCGACAGCGTGTCCCCCGCGCGCGCTGCCAGCGGCGCACCCGGCAGTGTCAGCGTCTGACCGGCCAGCATCACCCGGCCTGCCGCTGCATCGGCGACCTCTACCTCAAATGTGTTCAGCGTGCCGACGAAGTTGGCCACAAACTTGGTGCGGGGCCGGTTGTAGATTTCGAACGGTGCGCCGACCTGATCGGCCACGCCGCCGTTCATCACCACGATGCGGTCCGAAATGCTCATCGCCTCTTCCTGATCATGGGTCACGAAGATGGTTGTGATCCCAAGATCCTGCTGGATCTGCCGGATCTGGTTGCGCAAGGAAACCCGCACCTTGGCGTCCAGCGCCGACAACGGCTCATCCAGCAGCAGAACCGATGGGCGCGGCGCAAGCGCGCGCGCCAAGGCCACCCGCTGTTGCTGCCCGCCCGACAGCTGAAACGGGAACCGCCCGCCCAGATCGGACAGCCCGATCAGCGCCAGCATTTCGGCCACCCGCGCCTCGCGCTCGGCCCGCGGGGCGCCCTTGACCTTCAGGCCAAAGGCGACGTTATCGGCCACGGTCATGTTCGGAAACAGCGCATAGGCCTGAAACATCATGCCGATGTTGCGCGAATTGGCCTTCAGCCCGGTGACGTCCTTGCCATCGATCGTGATGTCGCCCGCTGTGGGGGATTCGAACCCCGCCACCATGCGCAGCACCGTGGTCTTGCCACAGCCCGAAGGGCCAAGCAGCGAAATGAACTCGCCCTTTTCAACCGACAGGCTGAAATCCTTGACCACGCGGTTCTGGCCGAAGGATTTTTCAAGATGGGTCATGGTCAGGAAGGACATCAGGCTTTCGCCCTTTCGTGTTTTGAGAACCGGGTGACAAGCTGCATCAACCCCATGCAGCCCCAGGTGATGGCAAAGGCGATCACGGCCAGTGCAGGCGGCTCATAGGCGCGGTTGGCACCCAGCAGTTGCATGAACGGGCCAAAGGCCGGGCGATTGAGCAATGCCGCCATGGTGAATTCCCCCAGCACGATGGCCAGCGTCAGGAAGGCGCCCGACAGTACCGCCACCATCACATTGGGCAGGATGATCCGCGACAGGATCGTGACCCAGCCCGCGCCAAGGCTTTGCGCGGCCTCGGTCAGCGTGGTCACATCTATGGTGCGTAAGCCAGTATCGACTGAGCGGTACATGTAGGGCAGGGCCAACGTGGTATAGCCCATGGTCAGCAGGAAATCGGTGCCAAAGGCAGAGCCGGTCAACGGCAGAAAGCTGGAGGTGTTGTACAGCCGGATATAGCCGAACACGATCACGATCGCCGGAATGACCAGCGGCAACAGGGTGATGAATTCAATCACAGGGCGGGCCTGCGGCAGCTTCAGCCGCACCCAATAGGCGGTTGGCACCACCAGCAGCACGCCCACCACAATGGTCGCCGCCGACAGGATCAGCGAATAGCTGAACGTATCCCAGAAACGCTGATCCTCGAACACGCGGCGATAGGCGTCAAAGGAATACTCCCCCCGCCGCATCTTCAGGCTGAATTCAGTCATCCCGATCAGCGGCAACGCAAAGAAGACGCAGCCGAGCAGAAAGGTGCCCCAGGCGAAGAAACGGGTCATTTCAGCCACCTTTCAGACCGCACGCGCAGCCAGATGTACAGGAAATTGGCCAGAGCGGTGATGACGATCATCCCGAAGGCAAGGGCATACCCCAGGTTCGGGTTGCCCAGCACATCGCCGCGGATCTGCGCGAACAGTTTGATCGGCACGATGTTCAGCTGCGGCCCGGTCAGCGCAAAGGCGGTCGCGACCGCGCCGAAGGCATTGGCAAACAGCAGGGCGAAGGTGCCCAGCAAGGACGGGAACAGGATGGGCAGCGCCACCATGCGCCAGTATTGCGCGCCCGTCGCCCCCAGCACCGCCGCCGCCTCGCGCCATTCGCGCTTCAGCCCGTCCAGCGCCGGAATGATGATCAGGATCATCAGCGGGATCTGAAAGAACAGATAGGTGATGACCAGCCCCCAGAACGACAGCAGGTTGAACCCCATCGCCCGCAGGTTGATGCCGAACTCCGTGCGCAGCCAGACCGTGACCAGGCCGACTGGCCCCAGTGTCGCGATAAAGGCAAAGGCCAGCGGCACCCCGGCAAAGTTTGACGCAACACCGGAAAAGGTGATCAGCGGGTTTCGCGCGCCCTTCGGCAAGCCGCCAAACACCACGGCTGCGGCCATGGCAAAGCCGATGGCGCAGCCCAGCAGGGCGGTCACGAAAGACAGTTTGATCGATGTCCAGTAGGCAGACCGGATTGAGGCGTTGTTCAGGTCAATCAGGTTCTGCAGGGTAAAGCTGCCGTCAGCGGTCTGAAACGCGCCGATCACGATCTTCATTGTCGGCAGGATCAGGAACAGCACGGCGAAAATCAGAAAGGGCAGGATGCCAAGCCATTCGACAGGAAGTCGAAATCGCGGCCCGGTGTGGGGTCGGTCAGCTGGCATCGGGTGTCCCTGATCTTTGGTTGGTAAACGGGGCACTTTGCGGCCCCTTTTCAAGAGGGTACATCAGCCCGGCGCGATGCCGGGCTGATGTCAGTCTGTCTTATTCGACGTTGGCACCGACGGTTGCATCCCAGCCACCGACAACGGCGGCCTTGTTTGCGTCCACTTCTTCCAGTGTCGGGAAGTAAGCGGCCTCATAGGATTCTGCCGGTGGCAGGGCTTCCATCAGATCGGCCGGCAGTTTGTCGGCGGCCGCCATCGCGTTGAAGCGCGCAGGGTGGCAGTAGCCTTTCAGCCAGCCCAGCTGACCTTCGTCCGAATACAGGTATTCCATCCACAGCTTGGCGGCATTGGGCTGCGGTGCATAGGCCGAAATCGCTTGCACATAAACCCCGGCCAGAACGCCGGATGCCGGCACAACAACCTCAACCGGCGGGTTGCCGGCCAGCGTGTCACGGGCGGCCAGCGCGTTATAGTCCCACATGATGACGATCGGCGTGGTGCCTTGTGCCAGCGTGCCGGTCTTGCCGATGACCGGAACAAAGTTGTCCGCGTCGTTCAGCGCCTTGAAGAAATCAAGCCCGGCTTTGCCAGCCTCTTCGCCCGCAGCAGCGCCGGTGGACAGACCTGCCGCCAGCACACCCAGAATTGCCTGGTTCGACGCGCGTGGGTCGCCTGCAAGGGCAACCATGCCCGCATATTCCGGCTTGAGCAGATCGGCCCAGTCCTGCGGGACATTCTCGACGATGTCGGTGTTCACAAGAAACGACATCACGCCATAATAGTCAGCGTACCAATGGCCTTCGGCATCCTTGATCGCATCGGGGATTTCGTCCCAGGTTGCGACTTTGTAGGCCTGGGTCAGGCCCTCGGCCTTGGCTTGCGGGCCAAAGGCCAGACCAACGTCGATCACGTCTGGCGCTTGCGGGCCCTTGTTGTCTTTGTTGGCCTTGATCGCCTCGATCTCATCGGCCGAACCGGCATCGGGGTTCAGCTCGTTGACGGTGATTTCGGGATACTTGGCCTTGAAGCCGGCGATCACGTCGCCATAGCCGCACCAGTCATGCGGCAGAGCGATGGTCGACAGCATGCCTTCGGCTTTCGCAGCGGCTTCCAGTTCGGCCATTGACTGGGCCGAAGCCAGCGGTGCGCTCAGCACCACGGCGAGGCTGGTCGTCAGCCCAAGCAGTTTCTTTGTCATCATTGGAGTCTCTCCCGGTTGATCATTTCTGTCCCGCTTGCCATGCCGTTCCCTCTGCCCGACCGCCCGGAACGGATTCGCGGTTTATCGGGGAAGGTTAAGGGTGCATCGGCGAGTCAGACAAGTCGTCTATCGCTGTCGTGTGACAATTTTTTCACAAGAACTCAGGCTGAAACAATTATATCGGGTTTCCAGGACCTTTGTCCTCTCCCCTGCGGCCAGCACCGCCCATTGCATGGGCAGAGTGACCATACCCCGAGGGCCCGCCATGCCCCGCACTTGGCCTTGACTCCGATGCCAGCAGATCAATAGAAACGCTGATCCAAGTTCCGGCCTGAAACCGGATGAAAAGGGAACACGGAAGGGGCCTGCCCCAGACCGTGGCTGCCCCCGCAACTGTAAGCGGTGAGCGACGTTGAATATACCACTGGGGCAACCCGGGAAGGTCAACCGAGCGACGACCCGCGAGCCAGGAGACCTGCTTGGATGATCACCCTTTCCGGGCGCGGGGCGCGTCATGGGAGCGGTTTTTCCGCAGCGGTGACGATCACGCATCGTCTGTGGAAAGTGTCATGCTTTCCCGGATCAAACCGCATTGCGGGTCAGCTGACCCGTCCGGCCAAAGGAACGCACAAGATGCACGGCATCTCCAGACTGGCACTGATTTCCGCCCTTGCCACGACCGCACTCGCCACCCCAGCACTGGCGCAGGATACTGACGATATCGCGCTTGATAAGATTACTGTGACAGCCAATCGCACGGTGACTGACCGCAAACGTACCGGCGTCTCCGCAACTGTGATTTCAGGTTCCGATCTGGGCGCGGCTCAAGAGCTGGGTATCGCAAGCGCGTTTAGCCGGTTGGCGGGCCTATCGGTCGTGCAACAGGGTGCTTTCGGAAGCCCGGCCAGTGTCCGCATCCGGGGTGCGGATCAGCGCTACATCGCAGTGTTCATCGATGGCATCCGTGTTTCAGACCCGAGCGGCGTGCAAACAGAGTTCGACTTCGGCAGGCTGCCCACGGCGGGCATTGACCGGATTGAGATATTGCGCGGCTCTCAATCGGCGCTGTGGGGCGGGTCGGCGGTCGGCGGCGTGATCAACTTTACGACGGCACGGCCAACCGAAGACGGAACGACACAGCAGGTCCAGACCGAAGCCGGCAGCTTTGGCACTGCCAGCCTGAGCTACAGCCTGACACAGAAAACCACCGATCTTGAAACCGCGCTGACGCTGACGCACCTGCGAACCGATGGATTTTCGGCGGCGGCGACCGGCACAGAGCGGGACGGGGCCGAAGCCACACGGGCCTCAGCCATCCTCCGCTATCATCTGACAGATATGCTCACCTTGGGCGGGGCGGCGTTTCACCAGAAAACAAATGCCGAATTTGATGGGTACATTGATACTGACGGGGATACCTATGGCGATACATTTGCCGACTTGCCGAACGTCAAATCGGCGCGCGAAACTGGCCTGCGCGCGTTTGCCGAACTGTCACTGGGCAACACCGAACATGTTTTCGACGTCACCCGCTATCAGATCGGCCGGAACGTTTCCGACGAAAACGGCGTAGGTGAGTTTAAAGGCAACCGCACCACTGTCAGTTGGCAGGCTACATCCGACATCATTGCCAATCTGTCCCTGGTTTACGGCGCGGACACGATGCTGGAAAAGGCCGAGTATACCAACCTGCCGGGTGGCATTGCCGATACCCGGCTGTCGGGGGCCTTTGCGCAAGCGCTGTGGGCTGTGACTCCTCAGACGGATATTTCGGCAACAGTCCGGGTCGACCATAATTCTACCTTTGGGAATTTTTCAACCGGCCGCATCGCGCTGGCCTTCCGTCCCGATGATGCCACAACCCTGCGCGCAGCGGTGGCGACGGGCTATCGCGCACCGTCAATTGACGAACGGTTCGGCAACTATCCTTCGCTGTTCTTCGTTGGCAATCCCGCTTTGACGCCGGAGGAAAGTCTGTCACTTGAACTGGGAGCGGAACATGAATTTGCGGGCGGTGCAGTGGTGTCGGCCACCGTATTCCGGCTGGAGGTTGACAACCTGATCACCTCGACTGCCTTCTTTGACTCGCTGGAGAACATCGACGGCACTTCGGTTCGTCAAGGCGTCGAACTCGGGGCTGAAATTCCGTTGGCAGAGCATTTCCGTTTTGGGGTTGCCTATACCTACACCGATGCGCGCCGCCCTGACCGTACGGTGGGGGAAAAGCGCATCGGCCTTGTGCCCTATCACGAACTGGCTGCGATGCTGGACAGCGACATTACCGACCGTTTGTCCGCCGGCCTTTCTGTCAAGCATGCTGCGGGGCGCAAGGATGATTTTGGCAACTCTGATATGCCCGATTATACAGTGGTCAACGCGCAGGCTGCCTATCAGATCTCCGATACCGCCGAGGTTTATATGCGGATCGAGAATCTGTTCGACACCGATTACCAAACCTCAGTCGGCTATGCATCGGCTGGCCGTTCAGCCTATGTGGGGCTTCGTGCCAGGTTTTAGGGCCGCCCTGCTCGCGGCACTTTTTGCAGGGGCTTCGCCTGCCCTTGCCGACGCCCCCCAACGGGTCGTCTCCATCAACCTGTGCACCGATCAGTTGGCCATGCTACTGGCCGGGTCGGGCCAGCTGATTTCGGTCTCGTTCCTTGCACAAGACCCACGGTCTTCGGTCATGGTAGATCAGGCCCTGGCCTATCCCGCCAACCGCGCCCTTGCGGAGGAGGTCTATCTGCTGAAGCCTGATCTGGTTCTGGCCGGTACGTTCACCGCCGGGGCCACCGTGTCGATGCTGGAACGGCTGGGGATTGCGGTGGCGACCTTCCCGCCCGCATCGTCTTTGGCCGAGGTGCGGCAGGGCATGGTGGATATGGGCGCGGTCCTTGGCCGGCAGGATCAGGCCGCTGCCATGGTGGCCCGTTTTGACGCGGGTCTGGCGGAGCTGTCCGAGGCTGATGCAACGCAGCACCCCACCGCTGCCACCTATGCCGCCAATGGCTACACGCCGGGCGCGAACAGTCTGTCGGGCGATATCATCCGCGCCGCCGGGTTCCGCCACCTTGCCGCAGAACTGGGCCTGACCCAAGGCGGGTTCCTGCCGCTTGAGGCGCTTATTCTGGCCGCCCCCGATCTGGTCGTGGTGGGGGAGACCTACCCCGGCAACTCGCGCGCCGAAGAGATCCTGTCGCACCCGGCCCTGACGCAACTGCGCGGGGGGCGCGAAACGCTGGAAGACCGCGACTGGGTCTGCGGGTTGCCCGGCGTGGTCGATGCCGTCACCCGGATGCGCGCGGCCCGTGATGCGATCGGGGATGCACCATGAGCTTCCGGGGGGTGCTTGCCAGCCTGACGGTGCTTGTCGCGGTGTTGTTCGCGCTGTCGCTGGTGACCGGGGTGGCCCCGGTCGGCCCGGGCGAAAGCCTGTTGGCCCTGATCAGCGATGATGGCGGGCCGCTGACCATGGTGATGCGCGAAATCCGGCTGCCGCGCGCCATTCTGGCGGTGATGATCGGGGTCAGCCTTGGCCTGTCGGGCGCAGCGATGCAGGGCTTTCTGCGCAACCCGCTGGCAGAGCCGGGGTTGATCGGCGTGTCCTCCTCGGCTGCCCTTGGCGCGGTTCTGGCTTTGCAGACCGGGTTTGCGATGGCGTTCACGCTGGCGCTGCCCTTTGCCGCCCTGATGGGGGCGGTTGTCGGGGTGGCGGTGATCCTGTTTCTGGCCGGGCCGGGGGGCGGGGCCTTTACCCTGATCCTTGCAGGCATCGCCCTGTCCGCGCTGACCGGGGCGATGACATCGCTGGTGCTGAACCTGTCGCCCAACCCATTTGCCGCGAATGAGATTGTGTTCTGGATGATGGGCTCACTGGCCGACCGGTCATTCGACCATGTCTGGATGGCGCTGCCGATCATGGCGCTCGGCTGGGTCGCGCTTGCGCGCACCGGGCGGGGCTTGGAGGCGCTGACACTGGGCGAGGATGCGGCGGCGTCGATGGGTTTTGACCTGTCACGCCTGCAGCTGGTGCTGCTGGGGGGGGTCGCCGCCTCGGTCGGGGCGGCGGTGGCGGTGGCGGGGGCGATCGGCTTTGTCGGGCTGGTGGTGCCGCATATGTTGCGCCCGCTGGTGGGCGGCAGCCCGTCACGGCTGTTGCCAGCCGCGGCGCTCGGGGGGGCGGCACTGCTGCTGGCGGCGGACATTGCCGTGCGGCTGGTTCTGCCGGGGCGCGATCTGAAGCTGGGGGTGGTGATGGCACTGGTCGGGGCCCCGATCTTTCTGCACCTGATCTGGCGGATGCGGGGGCAGCCATGACCCTGCTGACGCTGGACAAACTGACCGCCCGTCGTGGGCCATGCGCCGTGCTGTCCGGCATTTCGCTGCAGGTCGGTGCGGGAGAGTGTATCGGGTTGATCGGTCCGAACGGTGCCGGGAAAACCACGCTGATGCGGGCGGCGCTTGGGCTGATGCGGGCCGAAGGGGTGTCGTCGCTTGCCAGTCTGTCGCCTGCGGCCCGCGCCGCCCAAGCGGCGTGGCTGCCGCAATCGCCCGAGATTGCCTGGCCGGTCACGGTGCGTCATCTGGTGGCGCTGGGGGCCATGGCGCGGGGGCGTGGCGCGGAACATCCGAGCGTGGATCATGCCATCGACCGCATGGGCCTTGGCCCCTTTCGTGACCGCGCCGCGAATGGCCTGTCGGGGGGCGAGCAGGCGCGGGTGCTGATTGCCCGCGCGCTCGCGCAGGACACGCCCTTGCTTCTGACCGATGAGCCGATCGCCGGGCTGGACCCGGCCCAGCAGATCCGCACCATGCGGGTGTTCCGCGATCTGGCGACCGAAGGGCGCTCGGTCATCGTATCCTTGCACGATCTGGGGCTGGCCGCGCGCCATTGCACCCGGATCATTGTGGTGGACAAGGGTGGCATCGCCGCCGATGGCCCACCCGATAAGGTGCTGACGGATGACCTGATGGGCCAGGTGTTCGGCGTCACCTCATTCCGGGCCGAAACCGCGCAGGGGCCGGTGTTTCAGCCGATGGAGACGCTGGCCCCATGATCACGGTCACGCTGGACCGCCCCTGGCTGCGGGCAGACCTGCACCGCCCGCGCCGGATCTTGTCCTTTGCGCCCTATCGTCCGGGCTTTGTCATGGCGCGGCACATCCTGTGGCGGGAGGTGCGCAATGCCGATCTGACGCCTGATTTTGACGTGTCAGACTGGTTCGCCCGCGATCTGGCACGCTATGGTCATCAGGATGCGGTCGGGCTGCTGACCTCACGCGATATTGGCCGGTTTGTCCTGACAGAGGCGCGGGTAGAGGGGCAGGGGGCGGCCTGTCTGGCCACCGTCGGCCTGGGCAATGCCGAGGCTGTCGGATCACGCCTGCCTATCGACCCGCAGGCCGGTTACGGCACAATCAACATTCTGGTGATGAGTGAACCCGGCCTGACCGAAACCGCCCAGATCGAGGCGCTGAGCATCGCCACACAGGCCCGCACCGCCGCCGTGATGGACAGCGGGCTGTGCCTGCCGGATGGCCATCCGGCCACCGGCACAGGCACCGATTGCATTGCCATAGCTGCCGATCCCGGTCCTGTGGCCTATGCCGGATTGCACACGGCATTGGGCGAAGCGATTGGCCGCGCCGTCCGCACTGCTGTGGATCAGGGGGCGGCGGAGTGGATGGTGGAAAACGGCCGCAAGGCTCAGACCGACTCTGGCAAGTAAAGATCCTGCGTCAGGAAATGCTGCCCCCCGGTCGCCGCCAGCCCGCTTTGCACCGTTTCAGATGCGATGGTCACCAGATCGGCGCAGAGCTGCGCCAGCGGCGTCGCGATCACCATCGTCACATGGCGCGAGATCAGGGCGGCCCGGCTTTCCGGCGTCAGCTCATTGACGATCAGCGCCACCTCTCCCGGCGCGCGGGTTTCGCGCAGGGCGGCAATCGCGCCCTCCATCCCGCCGCCCGCGCAATAGATGCCGCGCAGGTCGCCGTGGCGGCCCAACAGATCCAGCGTCGCCTCATAGGTCAGCTGCCGGGTTTCCAGATTGACCAGCGTATCGAGCACATGAAACGCCGACGCATATTCCCGGATGTAGCTGCGAAAGCCGGTTTCCCGCAATTCATGCCCATGCCAGCGGGTGCCGCCGATGAACACCGCAATCTTGCCGGGCTGGTGTGAGGCAAGGCTGATCATCTGCGCCGCGATCCGCCCGACCTTCATGTTGTTCATGCCGATATACTGCTGCCGCACGCCTTGGGCAAAATCGTTGAGCAGCGCAAAACACGGCACCCCCGCCGCATTGATGCGGCGCACAGCCTCTGTCACTTCGGGGTGGGCGACGGCAGTGGCGGCAATCGCATCGACCTTGCCTGCCATACCCTCCATCAGCGCCACGAAATCCGCCGGGGTCTGTGAGGTGGAAAACGCGATCTGCACGCTGGCCCGCACGCCGACAGCGGATGACACCGCCTTTTCAATCTCGGCCCGGAACTGCTGGTAAAAGGCTTGCCGTTCCTTGTGCAGCACGACGCCCAGACGCAACCGGGGCCGCGCGTCCTGAACGCGTTGCGCAATCAGCGGGGCCGCGTGGTAGCCGATCCGGCGTGCGGCTTCGTAGACCCGGTTGGCGGTGTCTTCGCGCACCTTTTCGCGGGCGTTCAGCACCCGGTCGACCGTGGCTGGCGACAGCCCCGCCTCACGCGCGACGTCATGTATGGTGGGGCGACGGGCCATGATCCTCCGGCTCTTTCGTGTCTGCTTAGCCCGTCCGCTGCGGCTACGCCAGATGATGCCCCCGCATCGACGACAGCAGCGTTTCTTTTGACGTGGCCAGATGCCCGCGCGCCCGCGCCTCGGCGGTGGGTGTGTCCCGGGCCTGCAGGGCCGCGATGATGGTCAGGTGTTCGCGGATCGCCGCCTCATTCCGGTAGCGTTCCATCGTCTTGTCCCACTGATAATGATAGTGAAAGATCAGCGAGATCACCTTCTGGAACTCGGCCACAAAACGATTGCTGACCACCGAGTTGAGCAGCGCATGAAACCGCCCGTCCAGCCGTGAAAAGTCGTGAAAGTCGCGATCAATCCGCTGGAGCAGATCCAGATGCTCATCATGGATCGCGGCCAGTGCCGCCCAGGCCGGATGATCCCCCGGCAGTGCTGCAAACACCCGCACGGCGTTCAGCTCCAGCACCTGCCGGAATTCCGACAGCTCCACCGCATAATCGGCGGTGAACCCCAGCAGGCGCCAGCCGCCGCGCACCCGCCGCTCGATCAGCCCCGATTGCCCAAGGCTGGCCAGAAACTCCTGCAAGGCATGTGGCGGCACGGCAAATTGCCGGGCGAGTTGAGTGATGTTCAGAGCGGTGCCAGCCGGCACGTCAAAGCGCAGCACCCAGTCCAGAAACCGGGCTTCCAGATCTTCGCGGCCAATGTAGTCTTCGCGCAGCGGCAGCCGGTCATCTTTCCCCGGCACGCGTGCCAGCTGTTTGTTGCGCCCGCTGCCCTGCAAAATGCCATCGGCGCCCAGTTTCTGCACAACCGCGCGGATCACCGTCCTCGACACCCCAAGTCCCGCCGCCATCTGCACTTCGGATGGCAGGCCCGCCCCCACGGTCAGGACTGACAGCATATCCAGCATCGCATTGTGCGACTGGCGAAAGCGGGTGTCGGTGCGTGCCATTGGGTGTTTTCCCCTCAGCCCCTGTTTTGTCCGGGCCCTGTTTCTATGCATTAAAAAATTAAAAACAGTTGGCAAGGGGAAATCGCCCCTGCATGGTGTCTTTAATGATAAAAATCACTGGCTGAGTCGGTGGTCAGATTGGTGGCCTTGGGAGGGGTTCTGAATCATGGATGGCCCGGTCGTTCAGACCATGCTTTGTGGCACCTGCGCGGCCCCCGGACAGTTCACGCTGACGACCCACCCGCAACCGCAGACTGCGCCTGACGGTTGGGTGCTGGTCGATATTGATGCGGTCGGGTTGTGTGGCACCGATTTCCATATCTTTGAAGGCAAGCATCCGTTTCTGGCTTACCCCCGGGTGATCGGCCATGAACTGTCCGGCCATGTCGCGCAGGCCACGGGTGATTGGCCGAAGGGCACAGCGGTGGTGATCAATCCCTACCTGTCCTGTGGGCGTTGCGTGGCTTGCCGAAAGGGCAAGCCCAACTGCTGCACCGATATCGCCGTGCTGGGCGTGCACCGTGACGGCGGCATGTGCGCCCGCATCGCGGTGCCATCCGGCAACCTGTATGACGCATCCCGCCTGCCCAAGGGCGCTGCGGTGCTGACCGAGTTTCTGGCCATCGGCGCGCATGCCGTGCGACGCGCGGCCCCCGGTCCCGGCGATACAGTGCTGGTTACCGGCGCAGGCCCTATCGGCCTTGGCGTTGCGCTGTTTGCACGGGCGCGTGGTGCCGCCGTACATCTGCGCGATGCCAGCCCCGCCCGGCTGAGCGCCGCCGCCGGGTTCGGCTTTGCCGAACTGCATGGCGTGGCCGACCCGCTGCCCGAAGGCGGCTTTGACGTGGTGTTCGACGCCACCGGCAACCCTCGCGCCATTCAGGCCGGGTTTGCACATGTTGCCCATGGCGGCACCTATGTGCTGGTGTCAGTCGTCAAGGATGACATCACCTTTTCTGACCCCGAATTCCACAAGCGCGAAATGACCCTGATGGGCAGCCGCAACGCCACTGCCGAAGACTTTGCCACCGTCATGCAGGCGCTGAGCGACGGCACCATTGACGCTGCCCGCATCACCTCGGAGACCCTGCCGCTGGCCGATCTGCCCGCGCGGTTCCCTGCGCTGGTTGCCAACCGTGAGGCGCTGATCAAGATTGTCGTGCAGGTCGGGGGGCAGACATGACTCTTGTCCGCATGACCGGCATCGACAAGCATTTCCCCGGCGTCCACGCGCTGAAGTCGGCACAGTTCGATCTGGTGCCGGGGGAGGTGCACGCCCTGATGGGCGAAAACGGCGCGGGCAAGTCGACACTGATGAAGGTGCTGTCCGGCATCTACCAGCCTGATGGCGGCACGGTCGAGGTGTCGGGCGAACCCGCCACCATCAACGGCCCCCGCGCGGCGCAGGCGCTTGGCATCGGCATCATCCATCAGGAACTGGCCCTGATGAACGACCTGACCGTGGCGCAGAACATTTTCATCGGCCGCGAGCCCCGCCGCAGTTTTGGCCGACTGGACGAGGCGCAGCTGAACGCCGATGCGGAAAGCATCTTCGCCCAGATGAAGGTGCGCATCGACCCGAGGACCGAGGTGCGCACCCTGTCGGTCGCCCGCCAGCAGATGGTGGAAATCGCCAAGGCGCTGTCGTTCCGCTCGCGCATCCTGATCATGGATGAACCCACCGCCGCGCTGAACGATGCCGAAACCAATGAACTGTTTGCCATCATCCGGGGTTTGCGCACCGAGGGCGTGGGTGTGGTCTACATCAGCCACAAGATGGACGAAATCCGCCGCATTTCCGACCGCGTCACCATCATGCGCGACGGGGCCTATGTCGGCACGGTCCACGCCGCCGATACGCCGATTGAAACCATCATCAGCATGATGGTCGGGCGTGATCTGGAAAGCGTGCATGTCGATATCCCCGACCTGTCCTCTGCCCCGGTGGCGCTGGAGGTGCGGGGTCTGAACCGGGGTCGCATCATCCGCGATGTGGGGTTCAGTGTGCGGCAGGGCGAGATCTTGGGCTTTGCCGGGCTGATGGGGGCCGGGCGCACCGAAGTCGCCCGCGCGATCTTTGGTGCAGACCCGCGCGACAGCGGCGAGATCATCGTGCATGGCAAACCCTCCACCATCCGCAGCCCGCAGGATGCCGTGGCTGCAGGCATCGGCTATCTGTCGGAGGACCGCAAACACTTCGGCCTCGCCCTCGGCCTTGATGTGCGCGCCAATGTCGGCATGACCAGCCTCGCCCGGTTTTCCAACGCAATGGGTGTGCTGGATGAGGCGGGACTGGAAAAGACCGCCCGTACCTACATCACCCAGCTTGCCATCCGCACCCCGTCTGACCGGCAAGAGGTGCGGTTGCTGTCGGGCGGCAATCAGCAGAAGATCGTCATCGCCAAATGGTTGTTGCGCAACTGCGACATCCTGATCTTTGACGAACCGACCCGTGGCATCGACGTGGGGGCCAAGGCGGAAATCTACCGCCTGATGCAGGCGCTTGCGGCGGATGGCAAAGCCATCATCGTCATCAGTTCCGAACTGCCCGAGGTGCTGCGCCTGTCGCACCGCATTGCCGTGATGTGCGAAGGCCGCCTGACCGGCATTCTGCCCGGCGGCCCCGGCACCAGTCAGGAAGAAATCATGCGCCTTGCCACCACAAAACACAGCGCACCTGAGGAGGCTATCGCATGACAACCCTGCCCGCCGCCACCCCGGCCCGCAAACCCGCATCCGGCGCGCAGCAAAAGCTGCTGGCCTTTGCCAGCCTGATCGTTTTGCTGGTGTTCTTCTCGGTGGCGTCGCCGAACTTCCTGCAAACCTCAAACATGCTGGCCATTCTGCAGGCGACATCGGTCAACGGGGTGCTGGCGATTGCGGCCACTTTGGTCATCATCACCGGGGGGATTGATCTGTCGGTCGGCACGCTGATGACATTCTGTGCCGTCATGGCGGGGGTGATCCTGACCAATGCCGGGTTGCCGCTGCCCTTTGGCATTGTCGGGGCGATTGCTGCGGGTGCTGTCTGCGGCACCATTTCCGGCACGCTGGTCGCCAAGATGAAAATCCCTCCGTTTATCGCCACGTTGGGGATGATGCTGATCCTCAAGGGTCTGTCGCTGATTATTTCGGGCACCAAGCCGATTTACTTCAACGACACGCCGGGGTTCTCGCAAATCTCCACCGGGTCGTTGATCGGCAAGATCATCCCTTCTGTTCCAGTGCCCAATGGCGTGCTGATCCTGTTCGTTCTGGCGCTGGTCATCGGCTATGTTTTGAACCGCACTGTGCTTGGCCGGTACTGCTTTGCGCTTGGGTCCAATGAAGAGGCGGTGCGCCTGTCCGGCGTGAATACCGATGCATGGAAGATCGCCATCTACGCCTTGGCAGGCAGCATCTGTGGCATTGCTGGGCTGATCATCGCGTCACGCCTGAACTCGGCGCAGCCCGCACTGGGGCTGGGGTATGAGCTGGACGCCATCGCCGCCGTGGTCATCGGGGGCACCTCGCTGGCCGGGGGGCGCGGGTCGATCCTTGGCACCATGATCGGCGCGCTGATCATGGCCGTGCTGCTGAACGGATTGCGCGTCATGTCGGTGGCGCAGGAATGGCAGACCGTTGTCACCGGCGGAATCATCATCGCCGCCGTTTACGCCGACATGCTGCGCCGCCGCCGCGCGGCCAGCTGACACATCAACCAGAGGGCGACGAACGCCCCAAATACTTTGCCCGCACTCATCAACATCGCACACCATGGGAGGATACCCGATGTTCACCAGACGCACCTTGCTTGCCGCCGCATCCGCCACCGCGCTGATGCTGTCCACCAGCCTCGCTCACGCGCAGGACAAGATCTACATCCCGCTCGTCTCCAAGGGCTTCCAGCATCAGTTCTGGCAGGCCGTGAAGGCCGGTGCCGATCAGGCCGCCGCCGAATTCGGGGTCGAGGTCACATTTGAGGGACCCGATACCGAGGCCCAGGTCGATAAACAGATGGACATGCTGTCCGCTGCTCTGGCGAAAAAGCCTGCCGCTTTGGGCTTTGCCGCGCTTGACAGTCAGGCCGCAACCCCGCTGCTGCGTCAGGCGCAAGAGGCGGGCATCCCGGTCATCGCCTTTGACTCCGGGGTTGACAGCGATATCCCGGCCACCACCGTCACCACCAACAACCTTGCCGCCGCTGCACTGGCCGCCGATAAGATGGCCGAGCTGATCGGCGGTGCGGGCAAGGTGGCGCTGGTGGTGCACGACCAGACCTCACGCACCGGGATCGACCGGCGTGATGGCTTTGTGAACCGCATGGCAGAGGCCTATCCGGACATCGAGATCGTCGATATCCAGTATGGCGGCGGCGATCAGCTGATGTCGACCGAGATCACCAAGGCGATGCTGACCGCGCATCCCGACATGAAGGGTGTGTTTGGCGCGAACGAAGGGTCGGCGCTGGGGGTAATCAACGCTGTGCGGGAAACCAACACCCAGGGGCTGATCGTCATCGGCTACGACTCGGGGGCCGCCCAAAAGGCCGCCGTGCGCGATGGTCTGATGGCGGGCGCGATCACCCAAAGCCCGGTCGGCATGGGCTATGAAACGGTCAAGGCCGCAATCGCGGCAACCAAGGGCGAGATGCTGCCAAAGACCATCGACTCGGGCTTTGCATGGTACGACGCCACCAACATGGACGCGCCGGAAATCGCCGCCGTCCTGTACGACTGATCCCTGATCACGGGGATGAACCGGGTGGTTCCGCTGGTTGCGGGGCCACCCAAAGCTGTTAAGGAAGAGACTATGGATCTGGGGCTGAAAGACAAAATCGTGGTGGTCACCGGGGGCGGCTCCGGCATCGGGGCCGCGATCAGCATGGCACTGGCGGAAGAGGGCGCGATCCCGGTGATCTATGCCCGCCGTGCGCCGGAGGACAGTTTTCTGGATGCTTTGACCGCGAAATCGCCCCGTGCGGGCTGGGTCAAGGCCGATCTGTCGATTGATGACGACTGCCGCCGCGCGGTTGCCCAGACGCATGAGGTCTGGGGGCAGGTGTACGGTCTGGTCAACAATGCCGGGGCGAATGACGGAGTTGGTCTGGACGCGGGGCCGGAGGCGTTCCGCGCCTCGCTCAACCAGAACCTGATCCATTATTACACCCTTGTACATCTGCTGATGGACGACCTGAAAGCCACAAAAGGCGCGATTGTGAACATCAGTTCCAAAACCGCCATCACCGGGCAGGGCGGCACCTCTGCCTATGTCGCGGCCAAGGCGGCGCAACTTGGGCTGACCCGCGAATGGGCCGCAGCCCTTGCAGGGGATGGCGTCCGCGTCAATGCCGTGATTCCGGCCGAAGTCATGACCCCGCTGTACCGCCGCTGGCTGGACACGATGGAGGACCCCGATGCCAAGCTGGCCGAAATCACCGCCCGCATTCCGCTGGGACAGCGCATGACGCTGGATACCGAAATGGCCGCCACCACCGTTTTTGCCCTGTCGGAAAAGGCGGGACATACCACCGGGCAATGGCTGTTTGTCGATGGCGGGTATACCCATCTTGACCGCGCGCTCTCCACCCTTGCCCCAACGACCTGAGGCCCAAATTGCCCATCAGCATCCGCCTGAACCCCGATGACAATGTCGATATCGCCCTGACCGATCTGGCTCCGGGGGCCGAAGCGCTGGGGGTGACCATCACCACGCCGGTCGCGCGCGGCCACAAACTGGCCAACCGCGCGATTACCCTTGGCGAAAACATCCGCCGCTATGGTCAGATCATCGGGGCCGCCACGCAAGACATCCCCGCGGGCGCGCATGTGCATGTGCACAACATCGCCATGTCCGATCATGCGCAGGACTACGCCTTCGCCGCCGAGGCGCGGCCCTTGGCCGTCGCCAATGAAGACCGCACCTTCATGGGCTTCCGCCGCCCCGACGGGAAGGCCGGAACCCGCAACTACCTTGGCGTGCTGACAAGCGTGAACTGCTCCGGCTCCGTCGCCCGTTTCATCGCCGAAGAGGCCGAGAAATCGGATTGGTTCAAGGCGCTTGGCAATGTCGATGGCATCGTGCCGATCGCCCATGCCTCGGGCTGTGGCATGTCGGGGTCTGATGAAGGCTACGCGACGCTTATGCGCACGCTGCAGGGCTATGCACAGAACCCGAACTTTGGCGGCATCCTGTTGGTGGGGCTGGGCTGCGAAGTCCTGCAGATCCCCGATCTGGTGGGCCGTGGCCGGATGCGCGCCGACAACAACTTCCGCCACATGACCATTCAGCAGATGGGCGGCACCCGGAAAACGGTGGAGCGTGGAGTCGAAGCGCTGCGTGAGATGGCCGATATTGCAAACGCCTATACGCGTGAACCGATCCCGGTGTCGGAACTGGTGATCGGCATGCAATGTGGCGGGTCGGACGGCTATTCCGGCATCACCGCCAACCCGGCCCTTGGCGTGGCCTCGGACCTGCTGGTGCAGCATGGCGGCACCACGATCCTGTCGGAAACCTCCGAGATTTACGGTGCAGAACACCTGCTGACCCGCCGCGCAGTCAGCGTCGAGGTCGGCGAAAAGCTGATTGAGCGCATCCGCTGGTGGGAAGATTACACAGCCCGCAACAAGGGCGAGATGAACAACAACCCCAGCCCCGGCAACAAACGCGGCGGGCTGACCACCATTCTGGAAAAATCCCTCGGCGCGGTCGCCAAGGGTGGCTCTGCCCCGATGGAGGATGTGTATCTGTTTGCCGAACCGATCACCAAAAAGGGCTTCGTCTTCATGGACAGCCCCGGCTATGACCCCTGTTCCGTGACCGGCCAGATCGCATCGGGGGCCAACCTGATCGTCTTTACCACCGGGCGCGGGTCGGTCTCGGGCTACAAGCCGGTGCCGTGCATCAAGGTCGCCACCAATTCCGAGATGTTCCGGCACATGGAGGAAGACATGGACCTGAACACCGGCGATATCATTGACGGCGGGGTCACGCTTGCCGACAAAGGGCGCGAGATGTTCGAGCAGTTCATCAGGGTCGCCAGCGGTGAGGTTACCAAATCCGAAGCCTTGGGCTTTGGCGGCGCGGAATTCGTGCCTTGGCAGATCGGTGCCGTGATGTAACACCTGCCACGGCAGGCGATGCGGTATGATAGCGGAAGAAAGACAAGGAATCTCCATGGGACGGCTGAACGGAAAGACGGCACTGATCACGGCGGCGGGGCAGGGCATCGGCCGCGCCTCGGCGCTTGCCATGGCGCGTGAAGGTGCCGCTGTGATCGCGACCGACATCAATGAGGCCGCGCTCGCCGATCTGGCGGCACAGGGCCTTCAGACCCGCGTGCTGAACGTGCGCGACCCCGCCGCCATCACCGCGCTCGCCGCCGAGCTGGGCCGGGTGGACGTGCTGTTCAACTGCGCCGGCGTCGTCGCAAACGGCACCATTCTGGAGTGTGATGAGGACCAATGGGCCTTCAGCTTTGACCTGAACGTCACCGCGATGTACCGGATGTGCCGCGCCTTCCTTCCGGCCATGGTAGAGGGTGGGTCGGGGTCGATCATCAATATGGCTTCGGTGGCCTCATCGATCATCGCTGTGCCGAACCGTTTTGCCTATGGCTGCACCAAGGCCGCCATCATCGGCCTGTCAAAATCCATCGCCGCCGATTTCATCACCAAGGGCATCCGCTGTAACGCGGTCTGCCCCGGAACGGTGGATACACCTTCGCTGCAAGAGCGGATGGCAGCGACCGGCGATTATGAGGCCGGGCGCAAAGCCTTTATTGCACGGCAACCCACAGGCAAGCTGGCGCAGGCCGAAGATATCGCGGCGCTTGTTGTTTTCCTCGCTTCGGACGAGTCTGCGTTCGTCACCGGCACGGCCAACGTCATCGACGGCGGCTGGTCGAATACCTGAAAGGATCTGATATGAAACTCCTCCGTCATGGCGCTGCGGGCGCTGAACGTCCCGGTCTGCTGCATTCGGATGGCACCATCCGTGACCTGACCGGCATTGTGCCCGATATTGCCGGCGATGTGCTGTCTGATGCCGGCCTGTCGGGCTTGCGCGGCGTGGATGTGGGCAGCCTGCCGGTGGTGGCGGCTGACAGCCGGCTTGGGCCCTGCGTTGCAGGCACCGGAAAATTCATCTGCATCGGCCTGAACTACGCCGACCATGCCGCCGAATCCGGGCTGGCCGTGCCGCCCGAGCCGGTCATCTTCATGAAGGCCACCAGCGCCATCGTCGGCCCGAACGACCCGATCATCATCCCCCGCACATCGGAGAAAACCGACTGGGAGGTGGAGCTGGGCGTGATCATCGGGACACGGGCGAAATACGTCTCGGAAGCCGACGCGCTGAATTATGTCGCGGGCTATGCCGTGACCAATGATGTCAGTGAACGCGCGTTTCAGGCCGAACGGGCCGGACAATGGACCAAGGGCAAAAGCTGCGACAACTTCGGTCAGCTTGGCCCCTGGCTGGTAACGCGCGACGAGGTGGCGGACCCGCAGGCCCTGTCAATGTGGCTGAAGGTAAACGGCCAGACCATGCAGGACGGGTCCACCAAGACCATGGTCTACGGCGTGGCGCATGTGGTCAGCTATCTGTCGCAGTTCATGACCCTGCATCCGGGCGATGTGATTTCTACCGGCACCCCACCCGGCGTGGGCATGGGGATGAAGCCGCCGCGCTACCTGAAGGCGGGCGATGTGGTGGAACTGGGCATCGAAGGTCTGGGCCAGCAGCGTCAGGATGTGATCGCCGACAGCTGAGGGCGTTGCGTAGCCCGGCCCTTTCGGGGCCGGGCCTTTCGGTTGGTTGCCAGCGGAGGCTTCCCCCTGTATCAAAGCTGTGGGAATATATATATATCAAAGTCTTAGCCCGTACGCTCAGCGTTTTCCCGCACATGGACGGGCTGCGTGGTGCCTGTGGCTGCTCGGGCTGGGGGGCCAGCCCCCCGTCTCTTTGCTCCTCCCCCCGGGATATTTGGGAACAGATGATGGGCCAAAGGGGCAGACGGGCTGCCGGGGCGTTTCGGTTTGACGCGTCTGGGCGGTGGCGTTAGCTCCATTGTGTGGAAATCGGGGAAAGCGATGCCGGTGTTTTGGGTCCATCCTCCGGGTGTTGGACGCAGCCTCTGCGCGCCGCGTCTTCCCCTGCCATTTTGATGTTTTTCTGAACTGCAAAGGACTGCGACATGACGCAAACGCATACCGGCCTGATCGGCCTTGGCACGATGGGGGCGGCGCTGGCGCTGAACATTGCCGAGAAGGGGTTTCCGATTGCGGTGTGGAACCGGACCGGATCGGTCACGCAGGCCTTTCACGACGGTGCGGGTGAGCTGGCGTCGCGGATCACACCTACCGACACGCTGGAGGCGCTGGTGCAGGCGATTGTGCCGCCGCGCGCTATCATCCTGATGGTACCGGCAGGGCAGGCAGTGGATGACCAGCTGGCGGCGCTGACCCCGCTGCTTGGGCCGGAGGATCTGGTGATCGACGCGGGCAACGCCAATTTCCGCGACACCAACCGGCGCGACGGGGCGGAGTTGCCGTTCCGCTTCATGGGCATCGGCGTGTCGGGCGGCGAAGAGGGCGCGCGGCACGGCCCGGCGATCATGGCGGGTGGGCCGCAGGCGGCATGGGGCCAGATGCAAGACCTGTTGCAGGCGATAGCGGCGCGGGCCGAGGATGGCAGCGCATGTGCCGACCATATGGGCCCATCGGGTGCGGGTCATTTCGTGAAGGCGGTGCACAATGGCATTGAATATGCCGATATGCAGATGATTTCCGAGGTTTACGGCGTGATGCGCGACGGGTTGGGACTGGCGGCGGCGGATGTTGCGCCGGTGTTTGCGCGCTGGAATGAAGGGGTGCTGCAATCCTATCTGATCGAGATTTCGGCGGCAGTGGCGGCGGCGACTGATCCCGAGACCGGCGCGGCAATGCTGGATGTGATCGTCGACGCGGCGGGGCAAAAGGGCACCGGGCGCTGGACGGCGGTAGAGGCGCAGCATCTGGCGGCGCCGGTGCCGGTGATCGAGGCGGCGGTGATGGCGCGCAATGTTTCGGCCCGGCGCGACGAGCGGGCGGCGGGTGAGGCCCGCTTTGGCAAGGCGGGGGGGCCGGTCGATCTGTCGCTGGACGATCTGGAAGCCGCGATGATTGCGGGCAAGATCCTGTGCTATGCCCAAGGTTTCGCGATGATGACTGCGGCGGCCAGGGAGTTCGACTGGGCGCTGGACATGCCTGCGATTGCGCGGGTCTGGCGGGCGGGCTGCATCATCCGGTCGTCGATGCTGAACGACATGGCGCAGGCCTTGGCCGAAGACTCTGCGCGCAATCTGATACTGGCGCCGTTCTTTGCCGGGCTGCTGGATGCCAGCCTGCCCGCCCTGCGCCGGGTGGTGGCGGCGGGGACCTTGCACGGGTTGCCTTTGCCCGCGCTGTCGGCGGGGCTGTCGTGGTTTGATCTTATGCGGCAGGCGCGCGGCACCGCCAATATGGTGCAGGGCCAGCGCGATTTCTTTGGCGCGCATGGCTTTGACCGGCTGGATGGCAAGGATCTGCGGCACGGGCCCTGGGGGAACGGGGCCTAACCCGCCGGGGTCAGCTGGCCCTGCCTTATGATCTGGTCAATCAGGCGGCTGAGCGCAGGCGTAATCGCCTGCCCTTTGCGGGTGATCAGCCCGTAAGAGCCGACATCGATCTGCAGCGGTGTGTCGAGCGAGACGTAGCCGCTGCCGGGGGTGCAGAATACATCGGTGACGGCCTGCGCCAATGGCGCGATGGCATTGGTTTGTCGCACCATTGTCAGGGTCAGCAGGAAGGACGCCGTTGTCAGGCTTTGCCGGGGCGGCGGCAGGCTGTGCTGCTCAAAAGCGCGGGTCATGGCGCGGTTCAGCGGCGAGGGTTCGGCGGGCATCACCCAGTCAAACCGCATCAGATCGGACAGGTCGACCGCACCCTGCCCGGCCAGAGGATGATCTTGCCGGACCAGCAGGGCCACAGGTTCGGTGCCCAGGGGGGCGATGGTGAAGTCATTGCTGTCGTCCGGGCCGGTCGGGCGGCCCAGAACCAGATCGAGCCGCCCGGCCCGCAGCTCCTGACACAGCAGCGCGGAGGGGGCGACAGAGACATCGGCGGTGATGTTGGGGTGGGTCAGCCGCAGGGTGCGCAGCGCGGGAAGCATCAAGGACAGGGCCGGGGCAGTGACGGACCCCAGTCGCAGATGGCCGCTGTCGCCGGAGGCGAGGCCCGAAATTTCGGCGGTGGCCTCTTGCAACTCCGTCAGAATACGGCGGGCGCGGGCGGCAAGGGCGGTGCCCACGACGGTCAGGGCGATGCCCCGGCCAGAGCGTTCGTGGATAGGCTGCCCCAGAATATCCTCAATCTCAACGATCAGGCGTGAGGCGGTCGGCTGCGACACGCCGGTCAGATCGGCGGCGGTTGTGATGCGGCGGGTGTCGGCCAGATGCGCCAGAAGCCGCAGATGGGTCATTTTCAGGTGGTGCAGGGGCAGGATCATGGCGGCGCATCCATATCAATCTTGCAGTATATACTTCATGTAATCTCATTTGACGGGAATGTGTCCTTTGGTCAATGTCCCGCCTGATCGCGGTCCTTGTGCGCGCAGCGCCTGGGGAACGGACAAACCGCCGCGACATTGCCGTGTTTCATGGCATCTGGGAGGAGAGAGATATGAAATTCACAAAACGTGCTGTGCTGAAACTGGCGGTTGCCGCCACGCTGCTGGGCAGCCCTGCCTTTGCGCAGGACAAGGGCACTGTTGGCATCGCCATGCCGACCAAATCTTCGGCGCGCTGGATCTCGGACGGCGAGTCGATGGTGAAGCAGTTCACCGAAGCGGGCTACGGCACCGATCTGCAATATGCCGAGGATGACATCCCGAACCAGCTGGCGCAGATCGAGAACATGATCACCAAGGGTGTGAAGGTTCTGGTCATCGCCGCGATTGACGGCACCACGCTGTCGAACGCGCTGGAAAACGCGGCTGCATCGGACATCAAGGTCATTGCCTATGACCGTCTGATCCGTGAAAGCGGCGATGTCAGCTATTACGCGACCTTTGACAACTTCAAGGTCGGCGTGCAGCAGGCCGAAAGCCTTGTGAAGGGCCTGAACGAGCGCTTCCCTGATGCAAAGCCGCACAATGTGGAGCTGTTCGGCGGCTCGCCCGACGACAACAACGCGTTCTTCTTCTACAACGGCGCGATGTCGGTGCTGCAGCCGCTGATCGATTCCGGCGATATCGTGGTGCCATCGGGTCAGATGGGCATGGATGTGGTCGGCACCCTGCGTTGGGATGGCGCTGTGGCGCAGTCGCGGATGGATAACCTGCTGTCGGCCAATTATGGCGACAAGGTTCTGCACGGCGCTTTGTCGCCCTATGACGGGCTGTCAATCGGCATCCTGTCGTCGCTGAAGGGCGTGGGCTATGGCTCGGGTGATCTGGCAATGCCGATCGTGACCGGGCAGGATGCTGAAGTGCCAAGCGTGAAGTCGATGATCGCGGGCGAGCAGTATTCGACCGTGTTCAAGGACACCCGCGAACTGGCCCGCGTGACCGTGGGCATGGTCGAGGCGCTGCTGACCGGATCAGAGCCGGAAATCAACGACACCGAGACCTATGACAACGGCGTCAAGGTCATCCCGTCCTATTTGCTGGAGCCGGTATCGGTGGATGCGTCGAACTATGAGGAAATCCTTGTAGGCTCGGGCTATTACACCGCCGACCAGATCAAGTAAGACCACGCGATCTTTCCGGGCCTGTCTGCCGTTTGGCGGGCAGGCCCGGTTTGCCTTGGGAGGGATGATGACAACGCTTCTGGAAATGCGCGGGATCAGCAAGCTGTTCCCCGGCGTGCGGGCGCTGGACCGTGTGAACCTGTCGGTCGAGGCCGGTGAAATCCATGCGATCTGCGGTGAGAACGGCGCGGGCAAATCGACGCTGATGAAGGTGCTGTCAGGGGTTTACCCGCATGGCAGCTATGAGGGCGACATCGTTTATGACGGTGAGACGCTGGCGATGAAGTCGATCACGGATTCGGAAGCCAAAGGCATCATCATCATCCATCAGGAACTGGCGCTGGTGCCCTTGCTGTCGATTGCCGAGAACCTGTTTCTGGGCAACGAGGTGGCAAAGGCCGGTGTGATCAACTGGCCGCTGGCATTCCAGAAAACCACCGAACTGCTGAAAAAGGTCGGTTTGAATGAGGCACCGACCACCATTGTCGGCAAGCTGGGCGTGGGCAAGCAACAGCTTATCGAGATTGCCAAGGCATTGGCCAAGGATGTGCGGCTGCTGATCCTTGATGAACCCACCGCCGCGCTTCAGGAAAACGACAGCCAGAAGCTGCTGGATCTGATGCTGGAGCTGAAGGCGCAGGGCGTCACGCAGATCATTATCAGCCACAAGCTGAACGAGATTGGCCGCGTGGCGGATCGCACCACGATCATCCGCGATGGCACCACGGTATCGACCCTTAACCGCGAAGACATCACGGAAGACCGCATCATCCGCGACATGGTGGGCCGCGACATGGCGCATCGCTATCCCGACCGCACCCCGAACCCCGGCGAGATGCTGCTGGAGGTCAAGGGCTGGAACGTGTTCCACCCCGACCAGAAAGACCGCCAGACCATCCGCAACGCCGGGTTCACGGTGCGCAAGGGCGAGATTGTGGGTATTGCCGGGCTGATGGGGGCGGGCCGTACCGAACTGGCGATGAGCCTGTTCGGCCATAGTTATGGCCGCAACATCAGCGGCGAGATTTCGATGGGTGGCAAGCCGGTGGACACATCCACCGTGACCAAGGCCGTCGCGGCGGGTCTGGCCTATGTGACCGAAGACCGCAAGGCGCTGGGCCTGATCCTCGAAGAACCGATCCTGCGCAACATCAGCCTTGCCAACCTTGCCGGCATCGCCCGGCGCGGCGTGCTGAACCAGCGGCGTGAGGCGCAGGTGGCCGAAGATTACCGCCGCGCCATGAACATCCGCACCCCGAATGTGCAGCAAAAGGTGGTGAACCTGTCGGGCGGCAACCAGCAAAAGGTGGTGCTGTCGAAATGGCTGTTCACTGATCCGCAGGTGCTGATCCTTGATGAACCCACACGCGGCATCGACGTGGGCGCGAAGTTTGAAATTTACAACATCATGAACCAGCTGGCCGCCGATGGCCGGGGGATCGTGATGATCAGCTCGGAAATGCCCGAGCTGCTGGGCATGTGCGACCGCATCTATGTGATGAATGAGGGCCGGATCGTGGGGGAATTGTCCCGCGCCGAGGCGTCGCAGGAACGCATCATGGCCATGATCCTGAATTCAGTTGGGAAGGCGGCTTAAATGTCGGAAAAGAACTATCTGGGCAGCCATCTGCGGGAATACGGGATGATCATGGCGCTGGTCGCCATCGTGTTTTTCTTTACCGTGATCGTGCGCGCCAGCATCAACGTCGATTTCCTGTCGGCGCAGAACATCACCAACCTGTTTTTGCAGAATTCCTACGTCATCATCATGGCGCTGGGGATGCTTTTGGTGATCGTGGCCGGGCATATCGATCTGTCGATCGGGTCGGTCGTGGGCTTTACCGGCGCGGTGGCGGCGGTGCTGACCGTCAATCTGGGCTGGCCGGTGTTTGCGGTGATCCCGGCCTGTCTGATCGTGGGCGGGCTGATCGGCGCGGCCCAAGGGTACTGGGTGGCCTATTGGAAGATTCCATCCTTTATCGTGACGCTGGCGGGGATGCTGGTGTTTCGCGGATCGACGCTGTGGTTGTTGAATGGCCAGAACATCGGGCCGTTTCCGCGCAGTTTTCAGTCGCTGTCCACCGGGTTTATTCCAGACATCTTTGGCGATGCCGATCAGGCGCTGTTCGGCATGGACCGGCTGAACGGTACCGCGCTGCTGATCGTGGTGGTTGCGGCCTGTTTTGTGGTCTTTCTTGGCCTGCGCAAGCGGGCGCAGGATGCTGGCTTTGGCGTGACGCCGGAACCGGCGGTGGTGTTCTGGATCCGCAATGCCATTGTCTGCGGCGCGCTGATCTTTGTCGGCTACAAGCTGGCGATCTTCCGCGGCCTGCCCAATGTGGTGATGGTGCTGGCGGTGCTGACGGTGATCTATGCCTTCTTCACCGAGCAGACCACCAGCGGCCGGCGCATCTATGCGCTGGGGGGCAATGAAAAGGCGGCGAAGCTCTCGGGGATCAAGACCGAACGGCTGGTGTTTTTCTGCTTTGTCAACATGGGCGTGCTGGCGGCACTGGCCGGAATGATCGTGGCCGCGCGCCTGAACTCCTCCACCCCCAAGGCCGGGGCCGGGTTCGAGCTTGACGTGATTGCCGCAGTGTTCATCGGTGGGGCCTCGATGACCGGCGGGTCGGGCAAGATTGTCGGCGTTGTGGTCGGTGCACTGATCATGGGCGTGATGAACAATGGCATGTCGATCATGGGCATCGGCATTGACTATCAGCAGGTGATCAAGGGGCTGGTGCTGCTCGCCGCTGTCATCTTTGACGTTTACAACAAGAATAAGTGAGGGCTGCCATGCTGTTGTCGCAAATCAGAACGGATGAAGGCATCGCCGTGATCGCCCGCGAAGGGTCAGAGGCTGCCGTCGTGCAGGGGGCCACCAGCACCTATGCGCTGGCGATGGAGGCGACAGAGTCGGGCCGGTCGCTGGCGGCGGTGGTGGCCGCGCACGGGCTTGGCCCGGCGGTTGACCTGTTGCGCGCCGCAGCCGAGGGGCGGATGCTGGCACCGATCACCCACCCCGACCCGGCGCATCTGCATCTGACCGGCACCGGTCTGACCCATCTGGGCAGTGCATCGACCCGCAACGCCATGCACGCCAAGGCGAATGCGGATGATGCGACGGATTCGATGAAGATGTTCCGCATGGGGCTGGAAGGCGGCAAGCCTGCCACGGGCCCCGGCGTGCAGCCCGAATGGTTCTACAAGGGCAACGGCGTGCATCTGGTGGCCCCCGGTGCGGCCCTGACCTCACCCGGGTTTGCGCTGGATGGCGGGGAAGAGCCTGAACTGGCGGGGATCTATGTGATCGCGGCCAATGGCACGCCCTGCCGTGTGGGCTGGGCGCTGGCGAATGAGTTTTCCGACCATGTGACCGAGCGGATCAACTATCTGTATCTGGCGCATTCCAAGCTGCGGCAGGCGTCGATCGGGCCCGAAATCCTTGTGGGCGAGCTGCCAGCCGATGTGCGCGGCACCAGCCGCATCCGCCGCGCCGGTGCGGTGATCTGGGAAAAGCCGTTCCTGTCGGGCGAGGCGAACATGTCGCACAGCTTTGCCAATCTGGAACACCACCATTTCAAATACGATCTGTTCTGCCAGCCCGGTGATCTGCATGTGCATATGTTCGGCACCGCCACGCTGTCCTTTGCCGATGGCATCAAAGCCGAACCGGGCGATGTGTTTGAGATTGAAGTGCCCGGCTTTGGCCTGCCACTGACCAACCCGCTTGCCGTTGCCCCCGACACCGGGATGACAACGGTCCACGCCTTGTGAGGATGATATGACGTTCAAACCCGCCCAATGGCCCCGCAAGCTGCGCTCGCAGGAATGGTTCGGCGGCACTGGCCGTGACCAGATCTATCACCGGGGCTGGATGAAAAATCAGGGCTTCCCGCATGATCTGTTCGATGGCCGCCCGGTCATCGGCATCCTGAACACCTGGTCGGAACTGACGCCGTGCAACGCGCATCTGAACGATCTTGCGCAGCGGGTGAAGAACGGGATTTATGAGGCGGGGGGCTTCCCGGTCGAAGTGCCGGTGTTTTCGGCCAGCGAGTCCGCCTTCCGCCCTACCGCGATGATGTTCCGCAATCTGGCGGCTATGGCGGTGGAAGAGGCGATGCGCGGTCAGCCGATGGATGGCTGCGTGCTGCTGGTGGGCTGCGACAAGACCACGCCATCGCTGCTGATGGCCGCGGCATCGACCGACCTGCCGTCCATTGTGGTGACAGGCGGGCCGATGCTGAACGGCTATTACCGCAACGAACGTGTGGGGTCGGGCACCCATCTGTGGAAATTCTCCGAAGCGGTGAAAGCCGGGGAGATGACGCAGGAAGAATTTGCCGAGGCGGAGGCAGGCATGTCGCGCTCTCCGGGGTCGTGCAACACCATGGGCACCGCCAGCACGATGGCCTCGATGGCCGAAGCGCTTGGCATGGCGCTGTCGGGCAATGCCGCCATCCCGGCGGTGGACAGCCGCCGCCGGGTGATGGCGCAGATGACAGGGCGGCGCATTGTGCAGATGGTCAAGGATGATCTGAAGCCATCGGACATCCTGAAAAAGCAGGCGTTCGAAAACGCCATCCGCACCAACGCCGCCATCGGTGGCAGCACCAATGCGGTGATCCACCTGCTGGCCATCGCAGGCCGGGTCGGCATCGACCTGACACTGGATGACTGGGACCGTTGCGGCCGTGATGTACCCACCATCGTCAACCTGATGCCATCGGGCAAATACCTGATGGAGGAGTTCTTCTATGCCGGCGGACTGCCCGTGGTGATCAAACGGCTGGGTGAGGCGGGCCTTTTGCACAAGGACGCGCTGACCGTATCGGGCACGTCGATGTGGGATCAGGTCAAGGATGTGCGCAACCACAACGAAGACGTGATCCTGCCTGCCGAAAAAGCGCTGACCCAGTCGGGCGGCGTGGTGGTGGTGCGGGGCAATCTGGCACCCAAGGGGGCGGTGCTGAAACCTTCGGCCGCCAGCCCGCATCTGATGGTGCACCGCGGTCGCGCCGTGGTGTTTGAGGATATCGACGACTACAAGGCCAAGATCAACGATGAGGCTTTGGATATCGACGAGACCTGCATCATGGTAATGAAGAACTGCGGGCCAAAAGGCTATCCCGGCATGGCCGAGGTTGGCAATATGGGCCTCCCACCCAAGGTGCTGCGCAAGGGCATCACCGATATGGTGCGCATATCTGACGCGCGCATGTCGGGCACCGCCTATGGCACAGTCGTGCTGCACACCTCGCCCGAGGCAGCGGCAGGCGGGCCGTTGGCGGTGGTCCGCAGCGGCGATTTCATCGAGCTGGACGTGCCAAATCGCCGGCTGCATCTGGATATTCCCGATGACGAACTGGCTGCGCGTCTGGCGGCATGGAAACCCACGCATGACCTGTACCCTTCAGGCTACGGCTGGTTGCACCAGCGCCATGTCGAAGGGGCAGACACCGGGGCCGATCTCGATTTCCTCAAAGGGGCGCGTGGCGCGCCTGTGGGACGGGATTCGCACTAATGCCGGAACGCCAGAAAATTGCGCTCGTCGGCATCGGCAAGATCGCGGTTGATCAGCATGTGCCCGCCCTTGCCGCCAGCCCCGAATGGGAACTGGCCGCCACCGTGTCGCGCGCGGGCACGGTGGATGGTGTGGAAGCCTTCACCGACATCGACACCATGCTGGCGGCGCGGCCAGATATCGGCATGGTCTCGCTTGCCCTGCCGCCGGTGCCGCGCTTTGCCTATGCGCAGGCCGCGCTGCGGGCCGGGTGCCATGTGATGCTGGAAAAGCCGCCCGGTGCCACGCTGGCGGAAATCCATGCGCTGGAAGCGCTTGCCGATGCGCAGGGTGTCACGCTGTATACCACATGGCACAGCCGGATGGCCCACGCGGTGGCCCCGGCTAAGGCCTGGCTGGCCGACAAAGCCATCACCCGCGCCCATATCACCTGGCGCGAGGATGTGCGCAAATGGCATCCCGGTCAGGACTGGGTGTTTGAACCGGGCGGCATGGGTGTGTTCGACCCCGGTATCAATGCGCTGTCGATCCTGACCGAGATTCTGCCCGCGCCCGTGCATCTGCAAAGCGCCGAGCTGGAGTTTCCCGCCAACCGCCAGACACCCATTGCCGCCCGGCTGCAGTTCACCGGCCATGTCACTGCCGATTTCGACTGGCGGCAAACCGGTCCGCAGACCTGGGACATCGAGATTGACACCAGCGCAGGCCGCATGGCCCTGCGCATGGGCGGCAATGTGCTGGAGCTTGACGGCCAGTCCGCGCAGGGCGAAAATACCATCATGGATGAATATCCCGCCCTTTACGCCCGCATGGCCGAGCTGGTGGCCAAGGGGCAGTCCGAGGTTGACCTTGCCCCAATGGTGCACGTGGCCGATGCCATGACCCTTGGCCGGCGGATCGAGGCCGGGGCTTTCAATTTCTGACTTCATCATTACCTGTTCTTACACATCCCACGGGTGCGACGTTGTTTTCGCCATTGGTTCAAGAAAGCAAAATCGTGCCGGGGGGTAACCCCCCCCGGTCCCGCCCTCAAAAAACCGGAGACTGACATGCTGACTGGCAAGCACCTTATCGCGGGCGACTGGGTTTCGGGGGCGACGACCTTTGCCTCGACCCCGGCCCATGGCCCCTCGCATGACTTTGGCGTCGGCACGCCTGCATTGGTTGATCAGGCCTGTGAGGCGGCGGAAGCGGCCTTCCCGTCATTTGCCGCCACCTCGCGCGACGACCGCGCGCGGTTCCTTGAAGCGATTGCCGATGAGATTGAGGCGCGCGGCGATGCGATCACCGAGATCGGCACGCAGGAAACCGGCCTTCCGGCTGCGCGTCTGCAAGGCGAGCGGGGGCGGACCACCGGCCAGTTGCGGCTGTTCGCGTCGCATATCCGTGACGGGGCCTATCTCGACCGCCGCCACGACAAGGCGCTGCCCGACCGTCAGCCGCTGCCGCGCCCGGATCTGAAGATGATCCAGCGTCCGATTGGCCCGGTCGCGGTGTTCGGGGCGTCGAACTTCCCGCTGGCGTTCTCGGTCGCCGGGGGCGACACTGCTTCGGCGCTGGCGGCGGGTTGCCCGGTGGTGGTCAAGGGCCATTCGGCCCATCCGGGCACGGGCGAGATCGTGGCGCAGGCGATTGATGCGGCGCGCAAATCCTGCAACCTGCATCCGGGCGTGTTCTCTCTGGTACAGGGCGGCAAGCGCGATGTGGGCGAGGCGCTGGTGCAGCAACCGCTGATCCGCGCGGTGGGATTCACCGGATCACTGGGTGGGGGGCGTGCGCTCTATGACCTGTGCGCTGCGCGGCCCGATCCGATTCCGTTCTTTGGCGAATTGGGCAGTGTGAACCCGATGTTCCTGCTGCCTGCCGCGCTGTCAGCGCGCGGAGAGGCGTTGGGCAAGGGCTGGGCTGGCAGCCTGACCATGGGGGCGGGGCAGTTCTGCACCAACCCCGGCATTGCCGTGGTGATTGACGGGCCGGATGCCGATGCCTTCGCCATTGCCGCCAAGGCGGCGCTGGAGCCGGTGGCGGCGCAGACCATGCTGACCGATGGTATGGCTGATGCCTACCGTTCGGGCCGCGACCGGGTGGCGGCGGGCACCGGGGTGCGCAGCCTGCTGACCACGATGTGCGATGGCCGCGCTGCCACGCCGAACCTGTTCGAGGTGTCGGGCACCGACTGGCTGGCCGATCATATGCTGGCGGAAGAAGTGTTCGGCCCGCTGGGCCTGATCATCCGCGTGCAGGACGCGGCAGAGATGGAGGCGATTGCCGCCAGCCTGCAGGGCCAGCTGACCTGCACCCTGCATCTGGATGATGGCGACACCGATTTGGGCCGCACCCTGCTGCCAATCCTTGACCGCAAGGCGGGGCGCGTTTTGGCCAACGGCTTCCCCACCGGGGTAGAGGTGGCGGATGCCATGGTGCATGGCGGGCCGTACCCGGCCAGCACCAACTTTGGGGCCACGTCGGTCGGCACGCTGTCGATCCGCCGCTGGCTGCGCCCGGTCTGCTATCAGAACCTGCCGGACGCTTTGCTGCCCGAAGATCTGCGCTAAGCGGTAATCTCTTCAATATCAACGCTGTGGCTGCCGGACTGACGTCCGTCCAGCCGCAGCCGCCCGGTTACCGGGGCCACATCGTCGTAATCGCGGCCAAAGCCGACGTCGATGTGGTCGGTGCGGGCAAAGCAGGCGTTTGTGGGGTCGTAATCGACCCAGCCCATTTCCTCACCCGCCCAGGCGCGGACCCATGCGTGCATGGCATCGGCCCCGACCAGCCGGGGTTTGCCCGGCGGCGGCAGGGTGCGCAGATATCCCCCGACATAGGCGGCAGGTATGCCGATGGCGCGCAACCCTCCCACCATGATCTGCGCGAAATCCTGACAGACGCCGCGGCCCTGCACAAAGGCATCTTCGGGCGTGGTGTTGACGCTGGTGGCCTTGGAATCAAAGGTCATGTGGTTGTGCAGTGCAAAGCCCAGTTTTTCCACCATATCGCGGGCAGTGCTTTGGTCTGACCGCAGATCCTGCGCAAAGGCGGCGATGCGGGGCGTGGCTGCGATGCGGCGCGAGGGCCGCGTAAAGTGGTGCGGCGCGCGCGGGCCGACAGTGCGATGCGCCGCCAGCTCGACCGCCAGCCCCGACAGGGATGGCGACAGGTCGAGCAAAGCGTCATCGGCAAGACGTTCGACCACCGAATGCATGGTCAGGTCCAGACTGATCAGGCCGGGGGGCATGGCAGCCTCTATCACCGATGTGCCGAAGAAATCGCGGAATTCGCCCCGCTCGCCGACCTCGGGCTGAAACGCATAGCCGGATTCGCGCACCTTTTGCCGCCCCGGAATATTGGCGGGCAGGATGCGGAACAGCTGCCGCCCCGCGCCGGTGGGGCGGGCGAAATCATAGCGTATGGACTGGCGCACGGCGTACAGCGTCACCGCAAGTATGCCTCGGTCAGCTGATCAGAAATGATGGCGATCTTGCCATGCAGGTCGTTCAGCGCTGCGGTGGTCAGCGTATCGGGCGTGGCGGTGGCGATATCGACCTGACAGCGCAGCAGCGTGCGGCCCAGATCTGACAGCTGGCCATGGGTGGCCGCACCCGGCAGGGCCTGCACCTGCTCGCTCAGTCCGTCGAACAGATGGCGCAGCGAGCGCGGGTTCATCGGGTCCAGCGCCAGCAGGTCGATCACGGTTTCCCGGGTCGACCCCACGCTGAAGCGGCGGCGGTGGGTCAGCACGGAATCGCCCAGTTCGATGCACAGATCAAGACCCCCGGCTGCCGCCCTGGCATCGGCAAAGGCGACCAGCGCGCCGGTCATGCTAGACGCGCGTTCCAGCTGGCGCCCGATCGACAGAAAGCGCCAGCCGAAAAAGCGGTACATGTTTTCATGCACCAGACCGGAAAACCCCGCCAGTTTGCGCAACAGCGCCGACAGGGCGCGGGCGGCATCATCGCCGGGGGTGACCTTGCCGGCCATGCGGCGGGCGGTCTTGTCCAGATCGTTCAGCGCCGACCAGCCATCGGGGGAAAAGCGGTCGCGCACCTGCCCGGCGGTGGCCACCGCCGCGCCCAGCGTATCGAGCAAGCCCGGCGACAGGCCGACCGTGCCATCAACGCTGTAACCCTTGAGCACCGCATCCATCTGTTTTTGCAGCGGCAGGGCGGCGCGCCCGCCTTCGGCCAGCCGGATGTGGCGCGCGCGCAGCAGGCGGATGATGCCTTCGGTGCGTTCGACATAGCGGCCCAGCCAGTACAGATTGTCCGCCGCCCGCGTCGGCAGCGCCCCGGGGACAGAGCGGCGGTAGATCGTATCTGCCGGGGCCACCATGCTGACCGAGGGGACTTCATCCTTGCTGACGATCCAGACATCCGCCGCACTGCCGCCGCGCTGCATCGCCAGTGCGGTCGGGTCGGTCGAGGCACCGATGCGGGCAAAGCCGCCCTGCATCACCTGCCAGCCCGAGGGCGTGCGGGCCAGAAACACCCGCAGGCTCATCGGGCGGGGCACGATCTTGCCGCCGATCAGTGCCGGGGTGGTGGACAGGGTGACAGCCTCTTGCGCGACCAGTTCCGGGCCTTCCAGCGCCAGCCGCTCTGCTAGCTCTTCCGGGGTCAGGGTTGCGGCGGGGGTGCTTTCGCCCTGCCGGTCAAAGGGCAGCCCGGTGCCAAGCGCGGATGACAGCACCAGACGGGCGCGGGCGGTCATCACCTGCGCGCGTTCAGCCGGACTGCCGCACCACCATGTGGCAATATTGGGAATCGCCAGCTTTGCCCCGGTCAGATGCAGCGAGAGTTTGGGCAAAAACGCCATCAGCGCCCGGGTTTCCAGCACGCCGGACCCCAGCGAATTCACCATGGTCAGCCCGCCCTGCCGCAGCACATTCACCATGCCGGGCGTGCCGATGCGTGAGGCGGGGTCCAGTTCCAGCGGGTCGGCGTAGCTGCCATCCAGCCGCCGCCACAGCACATCCAGCGACCGCAGACCTGACACGGTGCGCACCATCAGCCGCCCATCAGATACGGTCAGGTCTTCGCCCTGCACAAGGCTGACGCCCATGTAGCGCGCGATCCACGCCTGCTCGAAATAGGTTTCGTTCAGCGGGCCGGGGGTCAGGATGGCGACCCGGCCATCGCGTGCGCCGCGCAGTCCCAGCAGGGCATCGCGGAACTCGCGGAAAAAGGCGGCAAGGCGGTGAATGTTCTGCCCGGAGAACACATCGTTGAAGGCGCGTGAGGTGGCGACCCTGTTTTCCAGCGCATAACCCGCACCTGACGGGGCCTGCGTGCGGTCGGCCAGTACCCACCAGCGCCCGTCAGGCCCGCGCCCGATTTCGAACGCCACGAAATGCAGAAAATGGCCAGAGGCCGGGCGCACCCCGACCAAAGGCCGCAGCCATTCCGGGTTGCCCGCAACCAGCGCTGCGGGCAGATGCCCGTCGGCCACCAGCCGGTTGGCGCCATAAAGATCCGCCATCACCTGTTCCAGCAGATCGGCGCGCTGGATCAGCGCCGGGGTCAGCTCGGCCCAGTCAGATTCATCGATCAACACCGGCACATGGCTCAGCGGCCACGGGCGTTCGACCGACTGGCCAGAGCCGTATTGCCGGTAGAACACCCCCGAATCGCGCAGATACTGATCGGCCCGGCCGGTGGCGCGGGTCAGCCCTTCGTCGGTCAGGCTTTGCAGATGGTCGATCAGCGGCTGCCACAGGGGGCGCAACGTGCCGTCTGCCGTCACCAGCTCATCCGGAACGCCCGGCAAGGCGCGGTATGCCGACAAGCCGCGATCGCGCGTCTTGCCGGTGCCTGCCGGTTTCTGTTTGTCCGTCCCTGCGCTGTCCATCGGGGGACTAGAGCCCTATGGGACGCCTCAGGTCAAGCGTCAGCGGGAATTCCCGGTGGGCGCGTTCGGCAACCGGGCGCGGATGATGGCCGGGGCGGTGGCCGCTGGCCTCGAACCGAGCCAGACGGCGCGCTTCGGCCTCGTTGCCATTCACGGGGAAGGTGTCGTAATTGCGCCCGCCCGGATGCGCGACGTGATAGACGCAGCCGCCAAGCGGGCGTGCCGACCATGTGTCGTAGATGTCAAAGGTCAGCGGCGCATCGACCGGCAGCACCGGATGAATTGCGGAAGACGGCTGCCACGCCTTATACCGCAGGCCCGCCACAGCCTCACCAGCGCCGACACCGGTCAACGGCATCATGCGGCCATTGCACAGCACCTGATAGCGGGACGGGTCGGGCGCGGTCAGCTTGACCTGCAACCGCTCGGTCGAGCTGTCAGTGTAGCGCACGGTGCCGCCGATGGCCCCGGTCTCCCCCAGCACATGCCAGGGTTCCAGCGCCTGACGCAGTTCCAGATGCACGCCTTCGTATTCGACCTCGCCGCAGAACGGGAAGCGGAACTCGGCCTGCGCCTTGAACCAGTCTTCATCCAGCGCAAAGCCGTGCTGCGCCAGATCAGCCAGCACGTCGCGGAAATCCTGCCAGACATGATGCGGCAGCATGAAACGGTCATGCAAAGCGGTGCCCCAGCGGGTCATTTCACCCTGCGCCGGTGTGGCCCAGAACCGGGCAATCAGCGCGCGGATCAGCAGTTGTTGCGACAGGCTCATGCGCGGGTCCGGCGGCATCTCAAACCCGCGGAACTCGACCAGACCAAGGCGCCCGGTGGGTCCATCGGGTGAGAACAGCTTGTCGATGCAGATCTCGGCCCGGTGGGTGTTGCCGGTCACGTCGGTCAGCATGTTGCGAAGCAGACGGTCCACCAGCCATGGCATTGGGGCTGCGCCTTGCCCGGGGGCGGGGATCTGGGCAAGTGCGATTTCCATCTCATACAGCGCGTCATGCCGCGCCTCATCCATGCGCGGGGCCTGTGACGTGGGCCCGATGAACAGGCCCGAGAACAGGTAGGACAGCGACGGATGCCGGTTCCAGTGCAGGATCAGACTGCGCAACAGGTCCGGCCGGCGCAGGAAGGGGCTGTCGTTCGGCGTGGCCCCGCCGACCACCACATGGTTGCCGCCCCCCGTGCCCGCGTGCTTGCCGTCGATCATGAACTTGTCGGCCCCAAGGCGACATTGCCGCGCCTCTTCATACACCGCGGATGTGATATCCACGCAATCCTGCCAGCTGTGAGCCGGATGCACGTTCACCTCGATCACCCCCGGATCGGGGGCGACGCGGATGACGTTCAGGCGCGGGTCATGCGGCGGGGCGTAGCCTTCGATATGGACCTGAAGCCCCAGCTTCTTCGCCGCCTCTTCCGCCGCGCGGACCAGGTCGAGGTAGTCCTCAACGGAGACCACCGGCGGCATGAACACGCATAGCCGCCCGTCGCGCGGTTCCACTGACAGGGCGGTGCGGATGTGGCCATCCAGTTCAGCCTCGCCGGTGCCCTGTTCGATCTGAGCGCCCTGCGCCCCGCCAGCGGTAAAGCTGGCTGAGGCCTGCGGGCGCTGTTCTGTCACCTCCGGGGCATTGGGAACCGGCAGCGGTGCGCGGTCAACAGTGGGATCAGTCGGGTTGATATAGGGGTATTGCGAGGGTGGCAGCCATGGCAGGCTTTCCAGGGGCAGGCGGTAGCCGACCGGGCTGTCGCCGGGCACCAGGAACATATGTCCGCGCCGCAGCTTCCACTTTTCCGTGCGCCAACGCCGCCCGGATGCCTGGCTTTGCCAGCTTTGCACCGGCAGCACAAAGCCCGACGGGTTGGTCAGGCCCCGGTTGAACACGGTGGCAAGACGGTGACGTTCTTCGGGGTCCTTCAGCTTGGAATTGGCGGGCGTCACGTTGTCGGGCAGGTTCGCCTCTTTGACCAGCCATTGCGCCGGGTCTTCATAGGCGGGTACGATGCAATCGGCCTCCAGCGCCAGATCCTCGGCGATCTGTGCCAGCAAACGCTGGGCATCCTCTGTGGTCACCCCAGTCTGCGCGCCCTCTTCGGCGATCAAGGCGGGGTCGGACCAGATCGGCTGACCATCGGTGCGCCAGTACAGCGAAAACGTCCAGCGTGGCAGGGTTTCGCCGGGATACCATTTGCCCTGCCCGTAATGCAAAAACCCGCCCGGCGCAAAACGGTCGCGCAGGCGGCGGATCAACTGGTCGGCCAGCACGCGCTTGGTGGGGCCGACGGCGGCGGTGTTCCACTCTTCGGCCTCGAAATCATCAATCGACACAAAGGTCGGCTCGCCGCCCATGGTCAGCCGCACATCGCCTGCGTCCAGCGCGGCATCCACCTTTTGCCCCAGCGCGTTCAGCTGATCCCATGCATCATCGCTGAACGGTTTGGTAATGCGCGGATGTTCGGCCACGCGGGCGACCGTCATGTCAAAGGCGAAATCGACCTCTGCGTAACTCGCCATGCCGGAAATGGGGGCGGCGTTGCGGTAATGCGGGGTGGCGGCCAGCGGAATATGGCTTTCCCCGGCCAATAGGCCGCTGGTCGGGTCAAGGCCCACCCAGCCCGCACCGGGCAGATACACCTCGCACCATGCGTGCAGATCGGTGAAGTCCACTTCCGTGCCCGAAGGACCGTCCAGCGCTTTCAGATCCGGTTTCAGCTGGATCAGATAGCCCGATACAAACCGCGCCGCAAAACCCAGATGCCGCAGTGCCTGCACCAATAGCCAACTGGAATCGCGGCATGACCCGCTTTGCACGCCCAGCGTTTCCTCGGGCGTCTGCACGCCGGGTTCCATGCGGATGGTGTAGCGCAGGGTGTTCGCCACCATCGCGTTCAGGTTCACCACGAAATCCACGCTGCGGATGCGGTCTTTCGGCACCGTTTCCAGAAACGCCTGCAACAATGGCCCCGCCGGTTCCTTGCGGCGGTAGATTTCCAGATCCTCCGTCAGATCTGCCGGATACTCGAACGGCCATGTTTCCGCCGCTTCTTCTACGAAAAAGTCGAACGGGTTGTAGATCGCCATATCGGCGACCAGATCAACCTCGATCTTGAACTCGCGCACGGGTTCGGGAAACACGAAGCGCGCCATCCAGTTGCCGAACGGGTCCTGCTGGTGGTTCACGAAATGCCCGCCCGGACTGACCTTCAGCGAATGCGAGATCACCCGGGTCCGACTGTGCGGGGCAGGACGCAGGCGGATCACCTGCGGCCCCAGCGTGACCGGACGGTCGTATTTGTAATGCGTCAGGTGGTGAATCGCGGCCTTGATCGACATGGGATACTTCTCGTGAGGTCAGGTTCTGAATAGCAGCAGGCAGGGCTCAGATGGCAATATAGGACTTTATGGCACGATTGCCGCATTACTGTTGCACAAAACCCGATCGTTTCCAAAATCACTGCGCGGAGTTTGGGCAAAAGCGGAACCCTAAGGTGTTGAGATCTGTTTCCCTTTTCGGAACGGTGCATGGGAATTCCCCGGATAGGACGCACATCTGCCGCGATCCTGCCCGATTTCAGGATCAATACCATCTGACACACCCGTATTGCTGCCTGCTGGGGAATAAAATGGACCGACTGACTGAAATGGAAGCCTTTGCCACGGTCGTAGACCAGGGCGGCTTCACGGATGCGGCAAAAAAGATGGGCATTTCCAAATCTGCCGTGTCAAAGCATGTGTCGGCACTGGAGGCGCGGCTTGGCGCGCGGCTGCTGAACCGGACGACCCGGCGCGTCAGCCCGACCGAGATCGGCCTTGCCTATTATGACCGCGCCCGCCGGGTTCTGAATGATGCCGGAGAGGCGGACGCGCTGGTCACTTCCATGCAGTCGGCCCCGTCAGGATTGTTGCGCATCAGCGTGGCAACCGATTTCGGGGTCAATCTGTTGTCGCCGATTCTGGGCGACTTCCTGCTGGAATACCCCGATATCACCGTGAACATGGTGCTGAACAACCGCTATGTGGAACTGATCAGCGAAGGCTTTGACATGGCGATCCGCGTGGGAGAGCTGGAAGACAGCTCCTTACGCGCCCGCAAACTGACCGATACCACCAAGCGGATGATCGCATCCCCAAGCTATTTCCAGCGCTATGGCCGCCCGCTGAAAATCGATGACCTGAACGAACACAAGCTGCTGCACTATTCCAATCAGGCCAACGGCAATGTGTGGAAGATCACGGCACCCTCGGGGGAAAAGCGGCAGGTGCGCACTGCGGGTTGGTTGACGGTGAATGACGGGCAATCGCTGCTGAATGCAGCGATTTCCGGTCTTGGAATCGCCTATCTGCCCAGCTTTCTGTACGCTGATGCGATGAAGGCCGGCCAGATCGAAGAGGCTTTGCCGGGTCTGCCGACCGAAGTGCTTGGTATCTATGCCGTGTACCCGCCGGGCCGCTTTACCCAGCCCAAGGTGCGGGCCTTCATCGATTTTCTGGCTCGCCGCTATTCCGACAAGGGCCCTGATAAGTGGTGATCTGTTACTGACCTTGACCCGTTGGCGGGTCCTGGGGCGGCACTGCGGTCGAGGTCATGATGACTTCGACACGTCTGTTTTTCTCGCGCCCCTCATCTGTCAGATTGGTATCGCGGGGGGACAGATAGCCCACACCCTGTGCCTCCAGCTGTGCAGCGGGGATGCCCTCGGTCGTGATCAGAACCTGCCGCACCGCCTCGGCCCGTTTGCGGGACAGGGCGATATTCCCCTCCAGCCCGCCTGACGCATCGGTATGGCCGACCAGCGCCACGGTCAGCGTCGGATGCTGCCGCAACCAGTCGGCCAGTGCGCTCAGCGATGCAAACGGCCCTTCGGCAAGGGTTGAGGCACCGGAGGCAAACACCAGATCCTCCAGTGCGACCGCCCCACCTGACAGCAGGCGTGCGCCAAAAGGGGCCGTTGCGGCAATGGGCTGCGGTGCCGGGTCCGGCGCTTTGGTCGATGTGGTCAGCGACGGCGTGGCGGTGACCCGCCCGCCGACATGGATCATCTGCACAAAGCCCGCCGCCGCCGTGCGGCTGACGATCAGGCTGACAACCTCAGCCCCGCGCTCGGCCGCGTAAAAGCGGTAATCGCCCAGATCGACATGCATTTCGGGTTCCGGCAAGATCTGCGTGCCATAGCGAAAATCAAAGCCGCCACAGGTTGCCGCCTCACATTCAAACACCGGGGTGAAGCCTGCCGCGTCCAGCTGCCCGCGTAAAGGGGCCAACAGTTCCAGCGTGGTAGCCCCCGCCGCATCGATCCGCCAGGCGGTCTGGTGCAGCGGGCCTTCGACCGTGCGGGCCGGCACCGCGCCATGCGCAAAGGCGGCGACCGGCAGGGCATAAGAGGTGAGCGTTTCGGTCCTGGCCACACTGGGCACCGCCGCAAAAGGCATGTCCAGCACCAGCACCTGTGCCAGCCCCATGGGTGCCACAAGCGTCAGCGCAAGCGCTGAAAGAAGGGTCTTTCCGGTCTTTTTCACCTGCCGTCGCCTCTTCGGGCTTATCGCTGCCGATAATGATACTGTCCCACAACCTTCATCCCAAGGGAAGCATAGAGGGCGCGCGCCGGGCTGTTCAGCACTGTCACCACTAATGACAGGCTGTCTGCCCCGTTCTGTTGCGCCCATTGCGCTGCCGCCCGCATGATATGGTGCGCGGAACCCTGCCGACGGGCGGCTGTGCGCACCTCCAGCGCGTGCAGCATTGCCACGCCCTGATGGATCGCCACAAAGGCCACGCCGGTGGGCTGGTCATTCGCCCGCCCCAGAATGGCGCATTTCGGCCCGGTGGCCCGCTGCATCACCGCCAGCCGCGCCGGGCCGATACCGGCATCGGCCCAGATCTCGGCACAGATCGCCAGCGGCGGCCAATGCGCGAAAGCCGCCATCGGCGGTGGTTCAGGGTCCGCCAGCGCAGCGCAGGGGGCGGCATATGCTGCCACCGGATCAACCACCCGATAGCCGCGCGATTGCAACGCCTGATCCAGCAGATCATCGCCCTGCCGGATCAGAAACAGTGGGGCCTGCCCAAGCTCATCCATTGCCGCCTCGGCCAGCGGGATCGCCTCATCACTCCAGCCCGGCCCGGCGGTGGCCGCACTCACCCGCTTGCCGCCGCCTTGCCCGTCACGGATGCACCATGGCCCGACGGCAAAGGCGCGCGCCGGGGGCCAGGTCTGCTCCATCACATCGGCCAGCGCCTGCGAGTTCATGGGAACAGCGCCGCCAGCCGGGTCATCGCCCGGCCGATCTGCCCGGCATCGGTGCCCCGGATCACCAGATTGGTGCCATGCGCGCCGTTGTGGATAAACGGATAAGACCCCATGCTCAGATCAGGGAATTCGGCCGCCAGTGCGCCGAACGGCCCCGCAACCTCACCCTCGCCCCGGTTGACCCGCAGCGATTGGCTCAGCAGTGGTGCGCCGCCGGTCAGGGTCGGCAGCACGCTGGCGACCATTGCCTGAAAGATGTTCGGCACACCCGCCATCACATGCACATTGCCAAGGGTGAACCCCGGCGCGGTGCTGACGGGGTTGTCGATCAGGCTCGCGCCATCGGGAATACGGGCCATACGCTTGCGCGCGTCGTTGAACTCCATCCCAGACCGCTCGTAATGCGCGGCCAGCAGCGCCAGTGCATCCGCGCGTTGGCTGATGCCCACACCGTAAGCCGCGGCAATCGCCTCGGCCGTGATGTCATCATGCGTCGGCCCGATGCCGCCGCTGGTGAACAGGTGGTCATGGGCCGCCCGCAACGCATTCACCGCAGAAACAATGGTGGCGTGGTCATCGGGCACCACCCGCACCTCCATCAGTCGGATGCCGTGGCGGGTCAGTTCCCCCGCCAGATAATGCATGTTCGAGTCGCGGGTGCGGCCCGACAGGATTTCGTCGCCGATCACCAGCATTGCTGCAGAAGGATTTGCCGCCCGGTCTTCCATCGTTTTACCCCTTGTTGGTCCTGTCCGGGTATAGGTCGGACCCGCGCGGTTTCAAACCCTGCTCTGCGGTCTTGTGCCCCTCTGGTCAAGCCGTGCCGATTTGCCTATCTAGGGCAGCATGCAAAGGACATATGACATGCACGACACAAGCGGGCGCAGCACCAAAGACGGAATCCGCATATATCAGGATGCGGATTTTGCCGGAATGCGCGCCGCAGGGCAGGTTGCGGCAGAGATTCTGGATGCGGTTGCCGGGCTGGTGAAACCGGGGGCCACCACGGCAGAGCTGGACGATTTCATCCGCGAAGACATCGCCCGGCGCGGCGTGACCTCGGCCACGATCGGCTACAAGGGTTATAAACACGCGTCGTGTATTTCGGTCAACCATGTGGTCTGCCATGGGATTCCGGGCGGCAAGCTGCTGGCCGATGGCGATATCCTGAACATTGACGTGACGGTGATCGTCGACGGCTGGTTCGGCGATACCAGCCGGATGTATGTGGCCGGAAACCTGCCGCGCAAGGCCGAGCGGCTGATCGATGTGACCCATGAGGGCCTGATGCGCGGCATTGCCGCCGTGATGCCGGGCAACACCTTTGGCGACATCGGCCATGCGATTCAGACCTACGTCGAGGCGAACCGCATGTCGGTGGTGCGCGATTTTTGCGGACATGGTCTGGGCCGGGTGTTCCACGCCCCGCCCAATGTGCTGCACTATGGCCGCCCGGGTGGCGGCGCGGTGCTGGAGGAAGGCATGTTCTTCACCATCGAGCCGATGGTCAATCTGGGCCGCCCCGAGACCAAGGTTCTGGCCGATGACTGGACAGCGGTGACCCGTGACAGATCGCTGTCGGCGCAGTTTGAACATTCGGTGGGCGTCACCGCGACGGGGTGCGAGATTTTCACCCTGTCCCCCGCCGGCCGTTTTCACCCGACCTGGGGCTGACGGTCCGGTCGGGCACGGGAAACGCGCATTATATCGCGCCCGGCAACCTTGGCGGAATAGCGCGCTTGCCTGTCTTGTGACCGGCACGCGGGACCATCGCCGCCCCGGTCTTGTCGCGCAAAACCAGTCCGCGCGCGCGCCTGCCAACTTATAACCCGACATGGCACACTCAGTTCACCACAAAATCCGCATGCAAAGCCCCCGCGGCCTTGATGCTTTTCAGGATGTCGATCATGTCATGCGGGGCGACGCCAAGTGCATTCAGCCCCGCCACAAGCTCTGACAACGATGTGCCGCCCGACACTTCTGCCAGCCCATTGCCCGGATCGCCTTTGATATTGGCATTGGTGCGCGGCACCACCATCGTTTCGCCTTCGGCAAAGGGGTTGGGCTGAACCACCATCGGGGCCTCTTCAATCCGCAGCGTCAGATTGCCCTGCGCCACCGCGACCCGGCTGATCCGCACATCCTGCCCGATCACAATGGTGCCCGACCGTTGATCAACCACAACCCGTGCCCGGGTTTCCGGCGAAATGGTCAGGTTCTCGATCCGCCCGATCACATGCGCGGGTGATCGCATGCCCGCCGCCGCCACGTTCATCTCTACCGTGCCGGAATCCAGCATCAGCGCGATGCGCTGCCCAAATTCGCGGTTTAGCACGGTTTCAATCCGGGCGGCGGTGGTGAAATCGGGGTTACGCAAGGCCAGCCGGATGGACCGCAGCATGGTGAAGTCAAAATCAATCTCCCGCTCCACCCGCGCGCCCGCGGGGATGACCCCGGCGGTCGGAACCCCCTGCACCACCCGGGCGGCCTCGCCCTCAGCGGCGATGCCACCGGCAATGATCGTGCCCTGCGCCACCGCATAGATCTGGCCATCCGCGCCGTTCAGTGGGGTCATCACAAGTGTGCCGCCCAGCAGGCTTTTGGAATCGCCGATGGCCGAAACCGTCACATCAATCCGCCCGCCGGCGCGGGCAAAGGGCGGCAGGCTGGCGGTGACAAAGACGGCGGCCACGTTTCTGGGGCGATACGCCTCACCCGCCACGTTCACGCCCAGCCGTTCCAGCAGGTTCGACATGATTTCTTCGGTGAAGGGGGCATTGCGGATGCCGTCGCCGGTGCCATTAAGCCCGACAACCAGCCCGTAGCCCACCAGATCATTGCCCCGCACCCCGTCAAATTCGACAAGATCCTTGATCCGCACCGCATCGGCCGCCGCCGGGCCACAGCACAGCGCGACCAGTGCAATGATCAGCCAGCGGATCATCGCAGGAAATCCGTCAGCGACATCCGCGACAGCCGTGCGGTGATCGCATAGACCGATTCCAGATTGGTCTGCACCGCCTCCAGCTCGATGGCCAGACGTTCGGGGTCGCTGCGCACCAGATCGGCCTGCGCCATTTCCTGCGCCAGCAGATCCACCGCGTTGCGGCTTTGGGCGGCCTCGATCCGGCCTTCCGATATGCCCAACTGTGCGGCAAGGGTGATCATGGCTTCGTTTCCGGCCAGCAACGTCTCAGCCGACAGCCGCGCCAGCGTTTTGGTTTCGGTCGCGGGCAGGGGGGTGGCAGGATCGTCCAGCAGCGCCGCTGCGGTCATCCCCTTGAGCATGGCGCGGAAGGCCGGATCTTCGGCGGTGACGCCCATCCAGACCCGGTCGGTTGACGACACCGCAACAGGCCCCAGCGGCACGCCGCCCTGATAGGCCAGGGCGCGATAGCCTGCGGGGTCGTCAAACCAGTCGGAAATCCGGTCCATCGCCTGTTGCGCTGTGACGGCACCCACCAGTTCGGCGCGCAGAGCGGTCAGGATCGTGTCGGCCCCGGCGACCGAGGGCTGGTCAAGCGCCTGGCCGGAAAACAGCGACCGCCCGCCCGCCGAAATGTTCATCGTGGCCAGAACAGCGTCAAGCCGGCCCCGCGCATCCACCCCGGTCAGCGCAACGCTGTCTTCAGTGTTCAGCTGCGAGGCGGTCAGCAAGGGACCCACCAGCGAACCTGATGTTTCGGCAATCGTTTTCAGTGCCGATTGCATCGCTGCACTGTGCGAAGACGCTTCGCGCGCGGCGGATTGATAGCCTGCGGTCATGGTCCGGGCGCGTGAGACCGAGGTCAGCCGGGTCAGGTCGCCGTTCAGCGTTGCCCCGACATCGCTGACGCGCCCGGCGGCGAATTCCTGGGTCAGACGGCCAAGCTCTCCCTTCAGCCGGGCGGTGTGGGATTTCAGCAAAAGGGACTGGGCCAGATCGCCCGAGGATACCATTGTCATGTCACAACCCCAGCAGAATTTTGATCAGTTGGTCGACGGTCTGGATGACCTTTGCATTCGCGGCATAGGTCTGTTCGATCACCAGCAGGTTCTGCATTTCCTGATCGGTATCGACCCCGTCGCGCAGCAGCGCGGAGCGCAGGCCTTCGGCACGGGCCGAGGCAAAGGCGGTGCCCGCATCCGCGCTCAGCCGGTTCACCGATTGCGACGAGGCGATGTCGGAGGCAAAGCCCGACAGGCTGCGCGCACCGGGCGACAGCCCGCCCGAGGCCTGCGCCCGCACCGCGCTCAGCGCGGTGGAAAGCGCGCTCAACTGCCCGGCATAGCCCGTGGGGCCGGGGGCCGCTGCGCCCAGGCCATCGCGCAGCCGCCACAAGTCGCCGCCTGCATCGGGATCTGCCAGCGCGTTCAGCTGAATGCGCCCGGCCAGCCCCACCTCGTTCAGCGGGTCAAAGGCGCTGCCGCCATCGGTGAACAGCGCCGCCGTGCCGGGCGCACGGGTAGGGTCAACAGCCGGATCTGCCAGCCGGTCAATCAGGTCGCGGGCCAGAGCGTCCAGATTGGCCTGCGCTTCGGGGGCCAGCGTGTCGCGCAGTTCGAACAGCGCCGACAACCGCCCTTCGCCCAGCCGTCCACCCGCAGGCGAGGTGGACAGCGGTGTGCCGTTCACGCTCAGCCCCGACAGGCTGCCGGCGGCGAGCGACATATCGGGCGTGATCATCCCGGTCGCGGTATAGCCGATCTGGACCGGCTGCCCTTCCAGCAAAATGGTGCCGCCAGTGGTGTACAGCGCGATCTTGTCATTGTCGCGCAGCACTTCACGCACGGGGACGATGGCGGATATGGAATCGATCAGTTGCTGGCGCTGGTCTTTCAATGCACTGGTCTCACGTCCCGATGCTGCAAAAGACTGAATGCGGGTGTTCAGCTCTGCCACGCCGGCCAGCGCGTCGTTCAACCGCCGGACTTCCACCGCGATCTGGGCATCGGCGGCCTGTCGTTCGGTTTGAATCGCCTCGGCCATCTGGCCAAAGCCCTGGGTCAGGCTGCGGGCGGCATCGACCACCGAGGCGAGCCTTGCATCCACTTCTGGCCGGGCGGCCGCCTCTATCAGGCTGCGTTCGAAGGTGACGATCCGCGCCGCCAGAGACCCGTCTTTATCGGCGGTTCCCATCACAGTTTCCATCCGCGACAGAAATTGCGCCGCCGGGGCGCGTGCGCCCACGGCCGCTGATGCCAGTCGCAGATCCTGCAGCAGCAGACTGTCGATCTGGCGGGCGATGCCGGCGACGGTAACCCCGCCGCCGCCAAGCCCGCGGCTGCTGGCCGAAAGCTGAACCTCGCGCCGCGCATAGCCTTCGGTCAGCGCGTTCGCGACGTTGTTGGCGGTGACATCGGCCATCCGCGATGTGGCGGACAGCCCCGAGATCGCCGAGTTCAGCGCGGATGCAATGCTCATCTTTCAGATCCTCAGCGTTTGATATTGGTGGTTTCCTGCAACATCTCATCGACGGTCTGGATCACCTTTGCATTCGATGAATAGGCCCGCTGCGTGGTGATCAGCGCGGTCAGTTCGGCGGCGATATCGGTGGTCGACCCTTCGCGGGCGAAGCCCTGAACGCTGCCGGTCGGCCCTTCGCCGGCGTTCCACAGGAAGAAGGCACCGGATTTTGAGGAAATCATGAAGGTCTGGGCGCTGAGCGCGGTCAGCCCGTTCAGATTGGGCACATCGACCAGCGGGATCTGATACACCCTGCGGATAAAGCCGGTGTCATAGCTGGCCAGCAGATAGCCATTCTCATCAATGGTCAGCCCGGTCAGCGTGCCGGTGGGCGAGCCGTTCTTGGAGATGTTGCCGGGCACGAACTTGTCGGCCAGCTGCGTCAGCCCGGTCTGATCGCCCGGGCGACCGATGGTCATGGCGATCGGGCCACCGGCGACGGTCAGCTCCATTGCGCCGGTGGTGGGGTCATAGGCACCACCCGTCACGGTGGTGACCGATGCCAGCGTGCCCCCGGCCCCGCGGGTATCATCGAACACCAGCGTGTATTCCCCGACCACCGCCCCGGCCGAGGCGCTGTCGCGGATGACAAGGGTCCAGCTGTTGGACGCAGAGGTGGCAGGGGCCACCGGCACAACGGGCGTAAAGGTGACATCCAGCGACTGCGCCGTGCCGGTGTTGTTGTAATATTCGATCCGCAGCGGAATACCGCCGCCCGGCGCGCCGACATTGGTTTCGGTCGCGGGCAGGTTGACGGCAAGGCTGACCTTGGTGGTCGGATCGGCGACGGTCTGGTTGGTGGGAACCACCACAGGCTTCAGCCCCGATGTTGTATCGCGTGAGAAGTTCGGAATGTTGCCATCGCGGTCGGCCGGCACGCCCATCAGCACCAGCCCGGATTCGGTGCGCAAAATGCCATCCTTGTCCAGGCGGAACGATCCGGTGGTGGTCATCAGCATCGGCTGTGCGCCGGTGGCGTTTTCCGACAGCCGTACGGCGGGCATTACCGGCAGCATACCCCGGCCCGCCACCGCAATATCCAGCGCGTTTGACGTGCCGACAAGACCGCCCTGTTCGTCGATCAGCCGCTGGCTGGTGGCGCGGACGCCGCCCGCCGAGTATTTGCCGCCACCGCCAGCTGAAAGCACCATGCTTTCAAATTCGGTGGCGGCCCTTTTGTAACCAAAGGTCGAAGCGTTGGAGATATTGTCCGAAATGGTTGCCAGTCGCATCGCATTCGCGTTCAAACCTGCAACGCCCGCATTCAGCGAGGAAGTAATAGTCATCAATTCCGCCTTTCTACAGGTCGATGCCTCTATGTGCCTCGCACCCTGCAGCATGGCGATTAACAGCCAGCTAATACCGACAGTTTGACCAAACCGGCTAGCGGTTGGTGCGCAGCAAGATCACCTCCAGCCGGTTGTTCCTGATCACCGAAGGGTCCGGGGTCAGTGGTTTGCGGTCGGCAAAGCCGGTAACGCGGGCAAAGCGGTTGTCCTGCACGCCGTGGCCGCGCAACAGCTCGCGCCCGGCCTGGGCCCGTGCCGCTGACAGTGGCCAGACCGGATTATCCCGCATCATCAAAGGGTAGCTGTGCACATGCGCCCCCACCGCCAGCGGGTTGCGGGTGGCCTGCAGCACATCGGCCAACACCAGTGACAGATCGCGCAGGGTCTTTGTCGGTGTGGCGGTTTCGCCCTCGAACAGCCGGGCCTGTTCCAGATCGAACAGTTCGATCACCAGCCCTTCGTCGGTCACACGCGTGACCACGTGGCGCAGCAGCCGTTCCATGGTCATGCTTTCGCCGCTGCGCGCCATCAGGGCCTTTTGCACCTCTGCCAGCCGCTCTTCTTCGGAGGCTGCCGTTTCGCCCTCGGCGGTGGAGTCGCCGCGTGCCTGCCGCTGATCGGACGGAGACTGCGCCGAGGCCCCGGTGCCGTTCTGCGCCTGCGTATCCTCTGACATCAGAGAATCGCCGCCAAAGGCACCGTCGCCCCCGCCCGAAATCCGGCTCAGGGGAACGGTCGGACTGAAATAATCCGAAAGCCCCCTGCGTTGTTGTTCTGTCGTCGCGCTCAGCAGCCACATCAGCATGAAGAAGGCCATCATGGCCGTCACGAAATCAGCATAGGCAACCTTCCACGCCCCCCCGTGGTGGCCACCGCTGATGACTTTTTTCTTCCGCTTGATGATGACTGGCGCGGCATTTGCTTGCCCTGCCATCCACACACCCATGTTTCACACCCATCCCCGGTTTACACGGGCGCGGTAAACCGGGGCTTAAAGAATGGTGTTTTAGGTATTTCCGGGGGTTATTCTGCCGAGGACCGTGCCCACAGGTTGATGTCTTCTTCCGCCGCCACCTGGTCGATCTGCGCCAGTTCTTCGGCGCTAAAGCTCAGATTGCCGATGGCGCCGACGCAATCGACCACCTGTTCCGGTTTTGATGCGCCGATCAGTGCGGTGGTGATCTTTTCCTCGCGCAGCACCCAGGCAATCGCCATCTGGGCCAGCGTCTGGCCACGCGCCTGCGCAATGGCGTCCAGCGCCTTCACGCTTTCAATCGCGGGGGGGGTGATGGTGCCGGGGTTCAGGCTTTTGCCCTGCGCCGCGCGGCTGCCATCCGGAATTCCGCCCAGATATTTCTTGGTCAGAATCCCCTGCGCCAAAGGTGTAAAGGCAATCGATCCGATTCCCAGCTCCCCCAGCGTTTCGCGCAGACCGTCTTTTTCCACCCAGCGATTGAGGATGTTATAGCTGGGCTGGTGGATCACACAGGGCGTTCCCAGCGATTTCAGAATCGCCGCCGCCTCGCGCGTCTTGGCGCTGGAATAGCTGGAGATGCCCACATACAGCGCCCGGCCTGACCGCACGATCTGGTCCAGCGCGCCCATGGTTTCTTCCAGCGGGGTGTCGGGGTCGAAGCGGTGGGAATAGAAGATATCGACATAATCCAGCCCCATACGCTTGAGGCTCTGATCACAGGACGCGATCAGCGTCTTGCGGCTGCCCCATTCGCCATAAGGCCCCTGCCACATCAGATAGCCAGCCTTGGAGCTGATGATCAGCTCATCCCGGTGCCCGGCGAAATCAGTGCGCAGAATCTCGCCGAACGCCTCTTCGGCGCTGCCGGGGGGCGGGCCGTAATTGTTGGCCAGATCAAAATGGGTGATTCCGTGGTCGAATGCCGTGCGGCAGATGTCACGCTTGGTCTGATGCGGGGTGTCGTGGCCGAAATTGTGCCACAGGCCCAGGCTGATCGCAGGCAGTTTCAGCCCCGATGCGCCACAGCGGCGATAGGTCATGCGGGAATAGCGGTCGGGATCTGGGGTATAAGTCATGGGAAATCCTTTTGTTGGCGCTATCATTCCACTGGAAAACAGGTTGTGCAAGGTGAACCAAAGGCAGTCCCTGCACGTTGCACAGGGGCACATAACCGGCGTAGATGGGCAGATGATGCAGCGGCTTTTCAGGCTATTCGATTTTCTTTCGGCGGTCTGGGGCCGGATCAATGATGGTCACTTCGGCCTTATCGCGGCGGGTGTGGCGTTTTACGCCATGTTTGCGGTGTTCCCCGGCCTTGCCGCCAGCGTCGCGATCTGGGGCCTGATGGCAGACCCCAAGGTGATTGAGGACTATCTGGATGTGGGCGAGCAGTTCCTGCCCGCCGATGCCGCCCTGCTGATCCATGATCAGGTGATGGGCCTGCTGTCCACGCCGCGTGCGACGCTGGGGTGGGCCACCTTTGTCTCGCTGATGATCGCGCTGTATTCGGCCCGCGCCGGGGTGTCGGCGCTGATCACCGGGCTGGATGTGGTGAACCGCGCACCGGCCCGTGGCTGGATCTGGGGCTGGGTGGTCGATATTGCGCTGACGCTGGCGCTGATCTTTGCCATCATCGTCGGGTTGGCGACGATTGTTCTGGTGCCGCTTATCCTGCAATTCATTGACTTTGGTCCGGCGGAAGAGTGGTTTCTGAGCATTCTGCCATGGGTGGCCATGTTCGTTCTGGTGCTCAGCTGCCTGTCGATCCTGTATCACTTCGGCCCGAACCTGCCCTCCGGCAACGGTCGGCCATGGGTGTCTGTAGGGGTGGTGGTGGCGGCGCTGACATGGTCGGCGGTCAGCTTTGCGTTTTCCGCCTATCTGGCGAATTTCGACAGCTACAACCGGATTTACGGGTCTATCGGCGCTGTGGTGGCGCTGCTGATGTGGCTGTATCTGGGGGTTTTGGCGGTGCTGCTGGGGGGCGCGGTGAATGCCGAGCTGACCGCGCCGCGCCACCGGCAGGTCAATCCTCTGGACTGACCGTCACCACCGTGTTTGCCCGCACCTCTTGCCATTCTGTCACCCGGCCATCGGGCCAGATCACCCGCACTTCGGCGCTTTCCGCTTCGCCAAGCCCGAAATGCTGCGACCCCCAGATGCCGCTGACATGGCCGCCGCCGGAAGTGATCTCTTGCCGCTGCAGATGATCACCCGTCCGCACCTCGACCCATGAACCAATGCCCGTGGCGTTCGGCCCCGACTGGCGCAGATCGATGCGGGCCCAGTTGCCGACAGGCCCCGCATTGCGCCAGACCTGCGAGGGTGCGTTGCGGTTGACCACCACCAGATCCAGCGCGCCATCGCCGTTCAGATCCACCACCGCGCCCCCGCGCGCGGCCAGCGTGCTGGCGACCCCGGCCTTGTCGGCGGCTTCCACAAACACCCCGTCTTCGCCCTGCAACAGCAGGTTGTTGGGGTCGGCCATGGCAAAATCGGGCATTTCCCAGACATTGCCCTTGGCCACGAACAGATCCGCCCGGCCGTCATTGTTCACATCGGCAAACTGCGCGTGCCAGCCGGTGGATGGGCGCAGATCTTCGCCCATGAACGGCCGGTGCGCGGTCACACCGCGTGCCCAGGCAATATCGGTGTAATCGGGTTCCGCATCCGGGGCCGGGGTGACCAGCCGTTGCAGCTTGTTGTCGGCCATGCTGGTCAGGTAGAACTCAGGGTAGCCATCGGCGTCCAGATCGGTGCTGGCGATGCCCATCCCCCAGATCCGCAGGCGCTTCCAGCCCTCGGCTTCGGTATACAGGCGCGGGGGCTGACTGGCCTCCAGATGCCACATCTGCTCCTGCCCGCCCTCGTAATACTCGCGGTCATTCGACACCCGCAGCGACTTTTTGCCTGACCCGTTCCAGTCGGTGAACAGCATCGACAGCGCGCAAAAGCTGGGCGTCAGCGCCAGCGGTGCGGCGTAGCCGGTGCCTTCGGGCCGGTGCAGCCAGTTGTCGGTGCACGATCCCCAGGGGTAAGCCTCTTCACGCTGGTTGATGTAATTGCCGATGGCCAGCGTCGGCAGGCTTGCCCCCGTCTCCCACATCGCGGCAAAGGCGGTGGACCATGCGTCGCCGCCGTCAAACCCCCAGGCCTCATTCGCGCGCTCAAAGCGGCAGTCGCCCAAGCCGCGCATCACCACGTTCTCGCCCACCCGCAACAGCATCAGATCGGTAATGCCGTCACTGTCGATGTCGATGGGGTAGGTGCCCGTCACCGCCGCCATCTCGATCCCGGACTCAACAGGCGCAAAGGCCAGTGCCCCACCCGCCACGCTTTGATTGACGAACAAAGCCGCAGGCGCGGTGCCGCCCGACAGCGCCAGATCGGGCAAGGCATCGCCGTTGCAGTCGAACGCCGCCACGCCGCCGCCGACCATGTATTCCCATTCGCCGCTGAACTGGTGCGCCAGACCCGAGGGCCCCGTTTCTTCGACAAACTGCGGCACATCCTGTGCCGCCGCAGGCCCGGCCAGCACCAGACAGAAAACCCAACCCCTCATGCCAATGTCCTTAGTGCCACCGTATGGGCCCCGATGCAGCGGCCCTGATCCAGCCCCTGCTCAATCGCGGCGCGGAAATGTATCCCGCCATACAGCCGCGAAATCCCGGCCTCATTGGCGGCGTCCCAGAAGCTGGCATAGGGCCGCCCGTCCATCCCCTCGCGCTCATGAGTAAAATCTTCATAGGCGTAGCCGTCGCCCAAGGCCGCCGTCAGCACCGTCGCCGCTGCTGCCGAAACGGTGGAATGGCCGGATGGGTATTCGGGAAACGGCGGGGTGATCAGCAGCGGTTTCCACGCCGGGTCGATCACCCGGTTGATATAGGTCACGGGGCGCAGCAGGTTGTATCCGGTCTTTTCATGCCAGCAGCCGATGAAGGCATCGGCCATCGCAACCCCCAAGCGCGCCATCACATCGACGCTGACAGCCAGCGGCAACTGCCGGCGGGTGATCAGATCATTGGCGACATAAATCCAGTGCCCCGGCGGGGTGGAGGACAACATCGGGTCATCCGACCAGAATCGCGCGATCAGCGTCTGTTCGGGGGTCAGCGCGCGGGTCACGGTGTAAACCTCCATGGCCTCGGCATAAAAGGCCGAACCCGGGTCTTCGCTGTAGGTCGGGGGCGGGGGCAGGGCGCAAGCATTGCCCACCGGCATCGCAAAGGGCCGCACATTGCCCCAGTCGGGCAGCAATGGAGCTTGTTGTTGCCGGACCAGACTGGTCGGCACCCATGCCGCCGGGTCGCCGGGCGCGGTGTAGCTTTGCGGAAAGCCCATATTCTCGACCACCGCGCCGCCATCACCGTCGGCCCAGCCGCAGATATGCGCGGCAATCGCCTGCCCCAGCACCGCACTGCGTGCGGCCACATCCGGGGCAAGACCCTCGGTCACCCTGGCATCCAGCGTGCGGGTCATCGTGGCCAGTGCCCGCTGACCCGAAGGGCCGGTGTTGGCAAAGAAATGCGCCACCGCCCCCGACAGCGCCGCCTGCAGTACCGCTGCCGCATCATGCGCGCCTGCGCCCTGCGTAGGCAGCGGCGTCAGCCCGTTCACCTGCCCGGAAAGGCTGGTCATCGCCCCGTCACAGGCCGCCACCGCCTCATAGGCGGTGACCCCCAGATAGCCAAAGGCCCGCGCAGCGACCGGGGGCGAATAGGTTGCCGTGTGCCGCACCAGTTGCAGGGTCAGCTTGTACCAGTTCGTCAGAACCGGCACCGGGTCAGCGGCGGCCATCGCCCGCCCCGGCAACAGCGCGGCAATGCCTGCCGCTGCCCCCAAGCCCAGTACCCTGCGCCGGTCCATCATACCCCCCTCAGATGTACTTGTTCCACAGGTTCTCCAGCCGCTCCTGACGGCCCGATACCGGCTGCGGTTCCAGACCTTCCGCTTCCACCCGTGCGGCCGCTGCTTCCAGCCCGCCGGTCAGCATGGCCTGCGCGGCGGGGGTTTCCCACCCGGCATAGCGGGCGCGGCGGTTGGCCTCCATCTCATCCGACTCCATCATCGCGGCGGCGCATTTCAGCGCCCGCGCGCAGGTGTCCATCCCGCCGACATGGGCGAGGATCAGATCTTCCGGGTCCAGCGACTGTCGGCGGATCTTGGCGTCAAAGTTTGTGCCGCCGGTGGTATAGCCACCCGCGCGCAGAATCTCGTAGAACGCCACCGCCTTTTCGGCGTGGTTGTTGGGAAACTGGTCGGTATCCCAGCCAGACTGGTAATCGTTCCGGTTCATGTCGATCGACCCGAAAATCCCCAAGGCCGCCGCCATCCCGATCTCATGCTCGAACGAATGGCCGGCCAGAATGGCATGGCCCTGTTCGATATTGGTCTGCACTTCCTTTTCCAGCCCGAAGTCCTTCAGGAAGCCGTAGACCGTGGCGACATCATAATCATACTGGTGCTTGCTGGGTTCCTGCGGCTTTGGCTCGATCAGGATCGCGCCCTTGAAGCCGATCTTGTGTTTATACTCCACCACCTGCTGCAGGAACCGGCCCGCGTGCTTGCGTTCCGCCTTCAGGTCGGTGTTGAGCAAGGTTTCATACCCCTCTCGCCCGCCCCACAGCACGTAGTTCTGGCCGCCAAGCTTCATCGTGGCGTCCATGTTCGCCTTCACCGTTGCGGCGGCATAGGCATAAACATCGGGGTCGGGGTTGGTGGCCGCCCCCGACATCCAGCGCCGGTTGGAAAACAGGTTCGCGGTGCCCCACAGAAGCTGCGTCTTGTGGCTTTCCTGCTTCAGGCCAAGGTAGTCGACCATTTCATCCAGATTGCGTTTGCTCTCGGCAAACGTTGCGCCTTCGGGGCGCACATCGGCATCGTGGAAGCAATAAAACGGCGCGCCCAGAATATCGAACATCTCAAACGCCACATCGGCTTTCAGCCGGGCCAGATCCATGCTGTCGCCGAACCAGGGCCGCTGCAGCGTTTGGCCGCCGAACGGGTCGCCGCCGGGCCATGCAAAGCTGTGCCAATAGGCGACGGCAAAGCGCAGATGATCTTCCATCCGCTTGCCCAGAACAATCTCATCCGGGTTGTAATGGCGGAAGGCATATTCGCTGGTGGCGCTTTCGCCCTCATATTTGACAGCGGGGATATCTTTGAAAAAATCGGTCATGTCAGGCCCTTGATGGCAGATTGAGCGTTAAGGTGGCGGGCATGGCCCGCGTCGAAGGCGTCTTTAAGCGCCGGATCGGGGTCGATGACGCGGGCGATGGCGGGCAAGGTGGCCACCTCGGCCCCGGCACCTGTGGCGGCCATCAGCGCCAGCCGTGCGGCCCCAAAGGCCCCACCGAAATCACCCGCCACCGGCACCTGCACCGGGCAGTCCAGCGCAGTTGCAATGGCACGCAACCAGTAGTCCGACTTCGACCCGCCGCCCACCGCCAGCAGAGAGTCCAGTCGGGTGCCGGTGGCGGCCAAGGCATCGCGACAATCGCGGAAGGCAAATGTTACGCCTTCGAGTATCGCGCGCGTTGCCGCCTGCCGGTCGGTCGCATGTTCCAGCCCGATGAACGCGCCCCGGACCGCAGCAGAGTTCAGCGGTGTCCGCTCGCCGCCCAGATAGGGCAGGAACAGCGTCTTGCCGGGCACCTGCAGCGCCCCCAGATTGCTGGTCAGGCTGGCCGCATCGCTGCCGGTCAGCCCCGCAAACCAGTTCAGCGCATCGGTGCAGGCAAGGATCACCCCCATCTGATGCCAGGTGCCCGGCAGCGCGTGGCAGAAGGTATGCACCGCCGTCGCCGGGTCGGGCTGATAGCCATCGTTGGCCGCAAACAGCACGCCCGACGTACCCAGCGACACAAACGCCTCACCGGCGCGCACCACACCGACCCCAACGCCCGATGCCGCGTTGTCGCCGCCACCGCCCGCGATGACCACGCCTGCAGGCAGGCCCCAGCGCGACGCCAACCCGGCGCGCAGAGTGCCAGACACCTCGGACCCCTCCACCAGCCTTGGCATATGATCGCGCGACAGCCCGGTCGCGGTCAGCAGATCATCGGACCAGTCGCGCGCGCCGGTATCCAGCCAGGCCGTACCCGCCGCATCCGACATTTCGCCCACATGATCGCCGGTCAGCCACAGGCGCAGGTAATCCTTGGGCAGCAGCACCTTGGCCACCTTGGCCCAAGTGCCCGGTTCATGCGCCTGCACCCACATCAGTTTCGGCGCGGTAAAGCCGGGAAAGACGATGTTGCCGGTCAGCCGCCGGAACATCGGGTCGTCGTCAAGCTCGGCCGCTTCCACATGGCTGCGGCTGTCGTTCCACAGGATGCAGGGCCGCAGCACCTGATCGGACGCGTCCAGCAGCGTGGCTCCGTGCATATGACCCGACAACCCGATGCCGCGCACCGCACCCAGACCATGCACCGCCAGCGCATCCATCACGGTTTCCGCGGCGGCAATCCAGTCGTTCGGCGATTGCTCGCTCCACCCCTCGTGCGGGCGCTGTACGGTCAGGGGGGCGGTGGCCTCGGCCATCACCTCCTGCGTGTCGGACATCAGAATGCCTTTCAGTCCCGATGTGCCCAGATCCAGCCCGATATACATCAGTAGGCCTTTGCGGGTTTCTTGCCCATGATGATCATGCCCAGAATGTCGTCATCGGTCACATCGCCGACGTTCACCGTGCCGACCCGCTGGCCGTTCTTCATCACCACCGCGCGGTCACACAGGTCCATCACCGCATGAATGTCATGCTCAATCAGGAAGATCCCCAGACCCTGCCGCTTCAGCTCCTGAATAAGCTCGGCCACCATCTGGGTTTCCTGCGGGCCAAGCGCAGCCGTGGGTTCGTCCATGATCAGGATACGCGCGTTGAAATACACCGCCCGCGCAATGGCGACCGACTGGCGCTGCCCGCCTGACAGGGCAGACACCGGCACGTTGAACTTGCGGAAGTTCGGGTTCAGCCGCGCCATGATCTTGCGGGTTTCTGCCTCCATCCGGGCATCATCGACAAAACCCGCCGCCGTCACCAGCTCGCGCCCCAGAAACAGATTCGACGCCGCATCCAGATTGTCGGCCAAGGCGAGGGTTTGATAGATCGTCTCGATGTTGTAGTGCCGGGCGTCGCGCGGATTGCCGATCTCGGCCTTTTCGCCGTTGATATAGATCTCGCCGGCGTCTTTCTGATAGGCACCCGACAGGCACTTGATCAGCGTGGATTTCCCCGCACCGTTGTGGCCCAGCAGGCCCACAACCTCACCCGGATGCAGGTCGATGCTGACGTGATCGACTGCCTTGATCCCGCCGAAGGAAATCGAGATGTCGCGCATCTCGACCAAGGGGGTTCCTGTGTTCGTGGTCATATCTGCCTCCTCACTTCGTGCGGGCGCGGTAAAGGTTGTCGAGATAGACGGCGAGCACCAGAACCATGCCCACGACGATCCGCTGAATCGCGGCGTCAAAGCCGATCAGCACCATGCCGGATTGCAAGGACTGCATCACCAGCGCGCCAAGGATGGCACCGTAAATCGTGCCCACACCGCCAGCCAATGACGTGCCGCCAATGACGGCTGCCGCAATCACATACAGCTCGTCCAGCGTGCCAAGCGCGTTGGTGGCCGAATTCAGACGGGCCGAGGCGATCACCGCCGCAATCCCGGTCAGCGCGCCCATCAGCGCAAAGATCTTCATCGTCATCCAGCGGGTGTTGATGCCCGCCAGCGCTGCAGCCTCGGGGTTACCGCCGATGGCAAAGACATAGCGGCCAAAGCGGGTGCGGGTCATCAGCACGGTCATCAGAATGCCGACGCCCAGCATGATCAGTACCGGAATGGCAAAGCCGTGCGAGACAAAGGCATCATCCGGCAGATCCATCTGGCGCAGAATGCCGCGCGGCAGCGGATAGGCGTTCATCAGCAGCACCGTCCCGATGATCGCGCCACAGCCGATGGCCCCCAAAGTCACCTCTGCCCACATCGGGCGCAGCGGGAATTCGTGCTTCACCCGCTGTTTGCGCCCGTTCATCAGCATCCAGACCACCCCGGCACAGGCCAGCGCGCCGACAATCCAGCTGCCGGTCGCGCCCACATTGCCGCCGGGGCCACCACCCAGCAGCGCGAATGTGCTGTCGACCGGCGAAATCGTCTTGCCACCGTTCGAGATGAACGCCATCCCGCGCCAGACCATCAGCCCGCCCAGCGTGACGATAAACGACGGAATGCCGCGATAGGCGATCAGCCAGCCATGCAGCGCGCCGATCAGCGTTCCGAGAATGATCCCGGCAATACACGTGATGATCCAGATCGACCAATGTCCCAGCCCAAGGATCTGCGGCAGCACATCCACCTGCAGGATGCCCATGGTCATGCCGGTCACGCCGATCATCGACCCGACCGACAGGTCGATGTTGCGGGTGATGATCACCAGCACCATCCCCGTCGCCATGATCCCGATGCTGGATGTCTGCACCGACAGGTTCCACAGATTGCGCGGGGTCAGGAACGCGCCATTGCCGTTCACGATGGCCCCGTACATGTGAAAGCCACCCCAGATCAGCATCAGGGCGGCCAGCATGCCCAGCAGGCGGGTGTCAATCTCGGTGGCGGCCAGAAAGCGCTTTACCGGGTTGCCGCTGACGGCCGCCGAGGCAGGCATCGCGGGGGGGGAAGTAAGGGGAGTCTGGGTCATGGCATCGTCCAACGCTATGGGGGACAGGGACATCGTGCAAAAACAGCAGCCCGGTGCGTGGCTTGGGCCACGGGACCGGCAACGCGCGTATCAGGCGGTCAGGATGTCGTAAAAGGCAGGCGCGGCGACCGTTCGGGCCGCCGCGCCAGGTCAGATCTTATTCGCAGCCGACAACGCCGGCAGCAGCGCCTTCGCAGGCAGCGGCCTTGGTGATGTGCCCTGCGTCAATCGCGGCGTTCAGGTTTTCCTTGGTCAGTGGGGTTGGCGCCAGCAGGATCGCGTTCATCTCGATCCCCTTTTCGCCGTCCGAGAACTTGGAAGCGCCTTCGATCGAGTCCAGCGCGGCACCCTCTGCCAGAGCCGAGGCGATTTCGCCCGCAGCCTTGCCCAGCTGGCGCGCATCTTTCCAGACCGAAACGGTCTGGGTGCCACGGGCCACACGGTTGATCGCGGCATGGTCGCCATCCTGGCCACCAACCGGAACGGTCAGGCCCTGTGCGCCCAATGCAGCCACAACGCCACCGGCCATGCCGTCGTTCTGGCTCAGAACCGCGTCAACGTCGTTGTTGTTGGCGGTCAGGATCTGCTCCATGTTCTTCTGGGCATTTTCCGGCTTCCATCCATCCGAGAAGGCCTCGCCGACGATGGTGATATCGCCCGCATCAATCGCAGGCTGGATCACCGACATCATGCCTTGCAGCAGGAAACCGGCATTCGGATCGCCCGGATCGCCCTTGATGATGGCATAATTGCCGGTCGGGGCCTGTGCAAAGACGTTTTCGGCAATGATCCGGCCCACGCCGACGTTGTCGAACGTGAGATAGAAGGTGCGGTCATCTTCGATCAGACGGTCATAGCCGACAACCGGAATGCCCTCATTCGCGGCAGCCTCGATGGCCGGTGCGATGGCGTCCTTGTCCCAGGCGTTGATGATCAGCGCGTCAACGCCCTGAGCGATCAGCGCTTCAACGTCGGTCAGCTGCTTGGCCGAAGACGATTCAGCATCAGCCGAGACGTATTCGTTGCCAGCGGCTTCCAGTGCGGCCTTGACGGCGGCCTCGTCGATTTTCCAGCGCTCCTCCTGAAAGCTCCCCCAGGAAACGCCGATCTTTTTGCCCTCTGCCAGTGCAGCAGAGGAAAACCCCGTCGCCGCGATCACGGCGAGCACGATTGCATTACGCATGTGTATCCTCCCTATGGATGCAGCCAGCGTATGGCTGGTTCGGCAGATTCGCCGAGACGGGCAAAAATTGCCCTTATTAATTTCAGTTGTCAAAATAAAAATTATGTCTGAACCTGCCGATGCGCAAAGAACTGGCCTTCAATTGCTGCTTTGCAGCAATTTTCAGACGGTATATGTGCAATCGCAGGGTGAATTTGTTAGGGTGTCGAAGAAATGCTAACGCAATATGCAGCGGGCGACACGAGCGACGGACGCAAGGGCGTGGGGCCGCTGATCCCGCCGCTGTCCGATACGCTGCGCCCCCTGCGCCAGCAGGTGTTCGAATGCGTCCGCGCCGCCGGGCTGATTCCGCGTGTGCAGGTGGCGAAAGATCTGGGCGTCAGCCCGGCAAGCGTGACCACCATCACCTCGGACCTGATCGACTCAGGGCTGATCGAAGAAGTCGCAGCCCCGCCGCGCGACAGCGAAACCGTCCGCGGTCGTCCGGCGGTGGCGCTTGGGGTGCGCGCGCAGGCGCACCGCGTTGCGGGCATGAAGATTTCAGACCGCGAGCATACCGCCGTCATCGTCGACTTTGCCGGCACCCTGATTGCCGACGATTCCATTCCCCGCCGCCCCGGCCCGATGTCGGTGGCCGAGCTGCTGGATGCCATTGAGGCCCTGCTTGACCGGGTCTGCGCCAAGGCGGGGGTCGCGCGGGCCGAACTGTCCGGCATCGGTGTCGGCGTTCCGGGCTTTGTCGACAGTGCCGACGGGGTGGTGCTGTGGTCATCGGTGCTGACCGACCGCACCGTCCCGCTGGCGGCACTGGCCAGCGCGCGTCTGGGGCCGCCGGTCTGGATCGACAACGATGCCAATCTGGTCGCGCTGGCCGAACTGTGGTTCGGGGCAGGGCGGGGTCTGTCAGATTTTGCCGTTGTCACCATCGAGCACGGCGTCGGCATGGGCTTTGTGATGAACCACCGCATCTATCGCGGCTCGCAACGGCTGGGGCTGGAACTGGGCCATACCAAGGTGCAGCTGGATGGCGCGCTGTGCCGCTGCGGCCAGCGCGGCTGTCTGGAGGCTTATGTCGCCGACTACGCCCTTGCGCGTGAGGCGACCACCGCGCTGAACTGGGGCCACAAGGAGGGGCAGAGCATCACCGTCCTGCTGGAAAGCCTGTATGACCACGCCAAGGCTGGCAATGCCACCGCGCGCAGCATCTTCCGCCGTGCCGGGCGCTATCTGGCAGTGGGCCTGTCCAATGTGGTCAACCTGTTTGACCCGGCGCTGATCATCCTGTCTGGCGAACGGATGCGCTATGATTACCTCTATGCTGCCGAAACCCTGGCCGAGATGGACAACCTGACCATCAACACCGGCCGCCCCCGCCCGCCGATCGAAATCCACGCCTGGGGCGACCTTCTGTGGGCGCATGGCGCGGCGGCACTGGCGCTGTCGGCGGTCAGCGAAAGCCTGCTGTCGGCCAACCGCGACATCGCCGCGCAATAGTTTTTCTGCCCCCGCAACCGCATGAAATGTCACAGGACAATCCGCACTGCGTCATTTGGGCCATAGTGGCGGAAAGACGCTAAATGTAATCGGCGAAATGCACGGATTGATGTGCAGTTGATTGCACATCCAACCGCCTGTTGCGATAGTCAGGCCAACCCCCCGTGAGGTTTCCCCCCATGAGTTTCCCATGAGGTTTCAGTGACCCAGCGCAGACCCCTCTTCTCCCGCTTGCCCTTCGTGGCCTGCCTTGCCGTCGCGATGACGCTGGGCCAGACCGGCCACGCGCTGGACCGGGTGCAGTTCACCGTCATCGGCTCTGGTGGTGATACCGATCTGGGCGAGGCGCTGCGCAACGCCTCGGCGCTGCTGGCGCTGGAAAACGGCGAAGATCAGCCCGATCAGGTGCTTGCCGCTGCCCGCGCCGAATATGGCCGTCTGATCGGCGCACTTTATGCGCAGGGATATTATTCAGTCGTCGTTTCTGTCTTGCTGGACGGGCGCGAAGCGTCGGCCATCGCCCCGCTCGACGCGCCGCCGCGCGTGTCTCGGATTGAGGTGCGGGTTCAGCCCGGCCCGCAGTTCCGCTTTGGCCAGACCGCCATCACCCCCCTGGCTGGCGGCACCGAACTGCCCGACGGCTTTGCGCCGGGCGAGCCTGCGCAAAGCGGGCTGGTGCGGCAGGCCGTCACCGCAGGCGTTGACGGCTGGCGCGCGCAGGGCCACGCCAAGGCCCGCGTCACCGGGCAGGATGTGGTCGCTGACCACCCCAACCGCACGCTGTCGGCCCGTGTCGGCATCGACCCCGGCCCGCGCCTGCGCTTTGGCCCGGTCGATGTCACCGGCAACCAGCGCACCCGCGAAAACCGCGTGCGCAAGATCGCGGGTATCCCGCAGGGCGAAACCTATGATCCGGCCGATGTGGCCCGCGCCGAAGACCGCCTGCGCCGCACCGGCACCTTTGCATCGGTCACCATCACCGAGGATGAAGGCATCACCCGCCCCGATCTGCTGGGTACCACCATCACCGTGGTTGAGGAACGCCCCAGAAACCTCAGCTTCGGGGTTGAGGTATCCAGTCTGGAAGGGCTGGATCTGACCGCCGCCTTCATGCACCGCAACCTGCTGGGCGGGGCAGAGCGTCTGCGGCTCGAAGGCTCGGTCACCAATATCGGCGCCAGCCGCATCGGCGACGGCTACAATGGCATGGACTATGGCCTGCGGCTGACCATCGACCGCCCCGCCACCCTGACCCCCGACACCATCGCGCGGTTCTCCAGCGAGATCCGCCATCTGGATGAACCGGATTTCCGGGCCGATCAGGCCCGGCTTGGCATCGGGTTTACCCATATCTTTTCCGACAGCCTGACCGGCCGCGTCGATCTGTCCTACAGCTTCATCGACGGCACCGAAATTTCCGAAGACCGCAGCAGTTTCAACGATTTCCGCTTCCGCAGCCTGTCGCTGCCCGTCGCCCTGACTTGGGACCGCCGCAACGACCGGAACGACGCCACCCGTGGCTATTTCATCGAGGCAGAGGTCAAGCCCTTCCTCGGCTTCGGCACCACCGGGTCGGGCGTGCGCGCCACCGCCGATCTGCGCGGCTATCGCGGCTTTGGTGAGGATGACCGTTTTGTCGTCGCCGCCCGGATACAGGCCGGCATCGTCAGCGGGGCCGGTCTGCTGGAAACGCCGCGCGATGATCTGTTCTACTCGGGCGGCGGCGGCACCGTGCGGGGCCAGCCGTTCCAGTCGCTGGGGGTAAATGTGCTGCGCAGCGCCGACTCCTTCAAGATCGGCGGCAATCATTTCCTTGGCAGCTCGCTTGAGCTGCGCACAAGGGTCACCGGCAATATCGGTCTGGTCGGCTTTGTCGATGCGGGCCGCGTCGATGTGGGCAGCTTCTTTGATCCGGCGGGCGACTGGCACGCCGGGGCGGGCATCGGTGTGCGCTATGCCACCGGCTTTGGCCCGATCCGGCTGGATATCGCAGGCCCGGTCGGCGGCACCACCGGCAGGGGCGTGCAGCTTTATGTCGGTCTGGGGCAGGCATTCTGATGCGCTGGCTCCTCCCCCTCGCCCTTATCGTCGCCCCTTGCATGGCCGTCGCACAGGATGACGAACCGCTGACCGAGGCGGAACGCACCGATCGCGGCACCATCGTCGGCTTTCTGGAAGACAGCCTGTCCGGCGCAGGCCGCCAGATCACCCTGCGCGGGTTTCAGGGCGCGCTGTCATCGCGCGCCACCGCCACCCAGCTGACCATCGCCGATGACGACGGCATCTGGCTGACCCTGAACGATATTGTGCTGGACTGGTCACGGTCTTCCCTGCTGGCGGGCCGGGTGCAGATCAGCGAGTTGACGGCGGCTGAAATCATCGTCGCCCGCGCGCCGCTGTCGGATGACACGATCGCCGCGCCCGAGGCATCGGGCTTTGCCCTGCCGGAATTGCCGGTGTCTATCAACATCTCCAGCCTGCAGGCCGACCGTGTGGTGCTGGGAGAATCGCTTCTGGGCCAGCCGGTCGAGGGCAGCATTCAGGCCTCGGTCTCGCTCGCCGGGGGCAAAGGCGCGGCGGATCTGACGATTCTGCGCACCGATTCCGGCCCGGATGGCCGGATCGAGCTGTCCGCCGCTTACGCCAATGCAACCAACGAACTGTCGCTGGCGCTGAACGCGGTTGAAGATGCGGGCGGCATCGCGGCCACGCTGCTGGACCTGCCCGGCGCGCCAGCGGTGGCCCTGCAGATCAACGGCGAGGGCCCGCTGGACAACTTCACCGCCACTGTCGCGCTGACCAGCGATGGTGCCGAGCGTCTGGCCGGAACCGTTACCCTGCTGGGAACGGAAGAGGGCGGGACACAGTTCAACGCCGATCTGGGCGGCGATCTGGCCCCGTTGTTCCTGCCCGAATATGCCGCCTTCCTTGGCGATGCGCTGACCCTGAACGTCACCGGACAGCGCAGTGCGGCAGGCCGCATCGACCTGTCCGCGCTTGACCTGCGCGCCCGGTCGGTCGAGTTGCGCGGCCAGACCGTGATTGCCGCCGATGGCCTGCCCGAGGTGATTGCGCTGAACGGATTTCTGCGTGACCCCGATGGCAACCCGGTCGTGATCCCCGGCTTTGATGCCGGGGTATCGGTCCGCGCCGCCCGGCTGGAGGTCGCCTACGACGCCCGCACCGATGAGACATGGCGCATGGTGATCGACGCCGAAAATGTGGTCACCACCGACGTGCAGATCGCGCGGGCCGACCTGCGCGGCTCTGGCCGGATCTCGCGCTCTGCCGTGGGGCGGGTGATCGGCGGCAGTTTCACGCTGAACGGCACCGGCATTACCTTGCAGGACCCAAAGCTGGCGATGGCCATCGGCGACAGCGTCACCGCATCAACCCGCCTGTTCTGGCAGGAAGGCTCTGGCGTCATCCGCGTCGGCGCGCTGGATCTGGCCGCCGGGCCGGTCACCCTGTCGGCAGGCGGCGAGATTTCGGGTTTGGGCGAGGGCTTCCGCACCCGTGGCCAGATGCGCATCGACGCCAGCGATCTGGCCCCGCTGTCCGGCCTTGCCGGGCGCAGCCTGTCGGGGCGCGGCACCATCACCGCCGAAGGGCAGGGCAGCCCGCTGGGCGGCGATTTCGACGTGCAAACCCGGATCGACGGTCAGAACCTGACCGTCAGCATCCCGCAGGCCGACAACCTGCTGCGTGGCCCGTCCAGCATTGCACTCGATATCCGCCGCGACACCACCGGCACCGTGCTGCGCAGCTTTGCCGTCCGCGCGCCCTCGCTTGCCGCCGATGGCTCTGGCACCGTGACCTCTGACCTTGCCGATCTGACGCTGACCCTGCGCATGGATGACCTGTCGCGTCTTGGCCCCGGATATGGCGGTTCCATCAGCGGAGACATGCGGCTGTCCGGCCCGCTGACCAGAGGTCAGGCCCGGATTGATACCGACCTGACCGCCTCCGCCCTGCGCGTGGGCCAGCCCGAACTGGACCGGCTGCTGAGCGAAACCTCGCAGGTTTCCATCATCGCCAACCTGATCGACAATACCCTGATCGTGGAAGAACTGAACGTCACCGCCCCCGGCGCCAGCATCGCCGCCACCGGCACGCTGGCGACCGCTGGCAGCGATGTCACGGCACGGCTGGCCCTGCAAGACCTGTCTCGCCTGCGCGCGGGCCTTGGCGGCAGCCTCGCCGCCAACGCGACCTTCACCGGCACCGCCCAAACCGCCAGCCTGACGTTGGACGCCACCGCCAACGCCCTGCGCACCGGGCAGGCGCAGGCCGACCGGCTGCTGGCCGGCGATTCCGCCTTCAATGTCGCCCTGCGGCTGGAGGATGGGCTGGTACGGCTGGATGACCTGACCCTGACCAGCCCGCAGATCACCGCCAATGCCACCGGCCGACTGACCGGCACCGCGCGACAGATTGACCTGTCGGCCCGGCTGGCCAACCTTGGTGTGCTGCTGCCGGAATTTCCCGGCCCCGTCACCCTGTCGGGCACGGCGGTGGACACCGGCACCGGCTATACCCTTGCGCTGACCGGCACCGGGCCGGGCAGCATCGACGCCCGCGTCGCGGGCCAGATTGCCAGCGATTTTGCCACCGCCAACCTGACCGTGCAGGGCACGGCGCAGGCGGGCCTCGCCAACCCTTTTCTTGGCAACCGCGTCGCCTCCGGCCCGCTGGGCATCGACCTTGCGCTCAACGGACCTGTTGCGCTGTCGTCGCTGTCGGGCCGTGTCAGCCTGTCGGGCGGCAGCCTCGCCGACCCGGCCTTGCCGTTTTCGCTGCAGGGGCTTGATGCCACTGCCACCCTGTCGGGCGGCTCTGCCCAGATCAACGCCGCCGCCAATGTCTCGACCGGCGGTCGCCTCGCGCTCAGCGGCCCCATCACGCTCACCGCGCCCTATCGCGGCGACCTTGCGCTGACGCTGTCCAGCGTCACCTTACGCGATCCGCAGCTGTACCAGACCCTTGCCAACGGCCAGCTGCGCATCACCGGACCGCTGACCGGTGGCGCGCTGATTGCAGGCCGCATCGCCCTGCCGCAGACCGAAATCCGCATCGCCCCCACCGGCCTTGGCGGGCAAGAGCTGATTGACGGGTTGCAGCACATCGGCGAACCCGCCGCCGTGCGCGAAACCCGCCGCCGCGCGGGTCTGATCGGCCAGCCGGGTGCCACGGCCCGCAGCGCCGCCGCGCGCGCCTTTGAGCTGGATATCGAAATCTCGGCCCCCAACCAGCTGTTCATCCGGGGCAGGGGGCTTGATGCCGAACTGGGCGGCACCTTGCGCCTGACCGGCACCACCACCGATATCATCCCCTCGGGGTCGTTCGACCTGATCCGGGGCCGGCTTGATATCCTTGGCCGCCGCCTGACCCTCACCGAAGCCTCGCTTCAGCTTGAGGGCGATTTTGACCCCCGCCTGCGCGTTGTCGCCAGCAGCGAGAATGACAATGTGACCAGCTCTGTCGTGATCGACGGTTCAGCCAATGATCCGGAGGTCAGCTTCACCTCCAGCCCGCAACTGCCGCAGGAAGAGGTGCTGTCGCAACTTCTGTTTGGTCGCCGTCTCGACTCGCTGTCCGCACTCCAGGCGCTGCAACTGGCCAATGCCGTCGCTACCCTCGCCGGTCGCGGCGGCGAAGGGATCATCAGCCGACTGCGGCAGGGCTTCGGGCTGGACGATCTGGATGTGCAGACCGATGCCGAGGGCGGGGCGCAGCTGACCGCTGGCAAATACCTGTCGGAAAACGTTTACTCCGAGGTGGTGGTTGACCAGAGCGGCCAGAGCCAGATCAACCTGAACCTAGATATCAGTGACACGGTCACGCTCAAAGGCCGGGTCGGGGCCGACGGCAATACCGGCATCGGGTTGTTCTACGAACGCGATTACTGACGCTCAGGGCAGACGGCGGGCGCTCAGCGCCAGCCGTCAATCGCCGTCACCGCCTCTTCCGCGGTTTCCACAAACTGAAACAGCGCCAGATCTTCCGGGCTGATCGTTCCGGCCTCGGCCAGCGCGTCCCAGTTGATGATCTTTTCCCAGAACGCCCGGCCGAACAGCAGGAACGGGATCGGCTTCATCCGCCGGGTCTGAATCAACGTCAGCGCCTCGAACATCTCGTCCAGCGTGCCGAATCCGCCGGGAAACACGCAGATTGCCTTGGCCCGCATCAGGAAATGCATCTTGCGGATGGCAAAGTAGTGAAAGTTGAAACACAGGTCCGGCGTCACGTAAGCATTCGGGGCCTGCTCATGCGGCAGCACGATGTTCAGGCCAATCGACTGGCCCCCAGCCTCATGCGCGCCCAGATTGCCGGCCTCCATCACACCCGGGCCGCCGCCGGTCATGATCACATTCTCGCGGCCATAGGTTTCCATGCTGCGCTGGGTCATCAAACAGGCAAACTTCCGTGCCTCGTCATAATAGGCTGACAGCGCCGACAACGCAGGCGTCCGCCCCGCCTCTGGCGTGGGCGGTATCCGCGCGCCGCCGAACAGCACGATGGTTGATTCAATGCCGCGTTCATCCATCACCATCTGCGGTTTCAGCAATTCCAGCTGCAACCGCACCGGGCGCAATTCCTCACGCGTCATGAAATCCGGGTCGGCAAAGGCCAGCCGGTACGCAGGGGCGCGGGTCTGCATCGTATCGGGGCACAGGTCTGCCGCTTTCACGTCCTCGACCGAGTCGCGGAACGGGTGGGCGCGGGGTTCGTCTTTCATAAGATGCTCTTGCATTGCGTGAAACTCCTCCAAGCCTTATAGGCAGGGCGCAACAGGACCAACCGAAAAAGGGTGACAGCATGTCAAACGCCGCTCTGGAAACCGCGATCGAGGCCGCATGGGAAACCCGTGACAGCATCACTCCCGACACAAAGGGGGAGTCGCGCGACGCCATCGAGGCGACTCTGACAGCCCTTGATTCAGGCACGCTGCGGGTCGCCGAAAAGCGCGACACCGGCGACTGGCATGTGAACCAATGGGCGAAAAAGGCGGTGCTTTTGTCGTTCCGCCTGACCGACATGTACGAGATTTCGGGCAGCAATGGCGGGTCCAACTGGTGGGACAAGGTTCCGTCGAAATGGCAGGGCTGGACCGAGGCCGACTGGCGCGCTGCAGGTTTCCGCGCCGTGCCCGGTGCCATCGTCCGCCGCTCGGCTTATATCGCCAAGAATGTGGTGCTGATGCCCTCTTTCGTGAACATCGGCGCCTTTGTCGATGAAGGCACCATGGTCGATGGCTGGGCCACGGTCGGCTCCTGCGCGCAGATCGGCAAGAACGTTCACCTGTCCGGCGGCGTCGGCATCGGCGGCGTGCTGGAACCGATGCAGGCCGGCCCCACGATCATCGAAGACAATTGCTTCATCGGCGCCCGGTCCGAGGTCGTCGAAGGCTGCATCATCCGCGAAGGCTCGGTGCTTGGCATGGGCGTGTTCATCGGCAAATCGACCAAGATCGTCGACCGTGACTCGGGTGAGGTGATGTATGGCGAAGTCCCCGCCGGTTCGGTGGTGGTGGCAGGCTCGATGCCGTCAAAGAACGGCATCAACCTGTACTGCGCCGTGATCGTGAAAAAGGTCGATGCGCAGACCCGCAGCAAGACCTCGATCAACGAGCTGTTGCGCGACTGATGCTTATGGTTCCCACAGCCTTCGGGCTGGGGGTAAAAGTTAAAGCCTGGTTGAAATGGCGAGGACAAGCCATTGATATCAATTAATCCGCTAAGCCTCCCCCTGTGTTACACGCCGCCCGAAAGGCCCCGCCATGACCGACGAGAAACCCGCCAAGACCAGCCGCCAGCAAGTCTATACCCTGTTGGTTCAGGTCGGCCGCAAACCCGGCGACGACCTGCCTGCCAAGGCCACCGGCGGCGCCCTGATGTGCTATGCCAGCGGCGTCGATGAGGCCGAGGCGGTGCGCGAAACTGTGGCCATCCTCAAACAGGCCGAACTGGCCGTGCTGGAGGTCGAAGGCCACGGCTCGCTCGACGAACAGAAGGAAGCCGGGGCGGAAATCCCGCCCGAGGAAGAGGCGCTGATGCTGCGGGCGCTGGAGGAAAACTCGGTCATCGTGGCTCAGATGACGGCGCTGTACGACTAGGCTGCGCCAAACAGGCTCCGCCGCGCCATCAGGCTGACCAGCTGCTGCGCCTCAAACGGCAGCAGCACCGGCAGCGGCGGCTCGGCCAGCGCCCCGTGGCTCAGCAGTTTCAGCCCGTCGACCAGCAGCAGTTCCGGCAGGCCAAGGTCCAGCGCCACGCAGTCAATCGCCGCCTGCCGTCCGTCAAGCCGCCCGATGGTCCCGTTCGCCAGCGCCCCGGCGCTGACCAGAACCTCCTCGACGCCGAACATATACTCCACCTCGGCCCCTGCCAGCACCACCAGCTGATCGGCAGACAGCAGCACATCGCTGCCCTGACCCAGAAACGGCGCGCGCAGGATGACCGGGGCAAAGCTGCCCCGGCTGGGCAACCGCAGCCGGTTGACCCGCAACACCGGCTGCAAGCCATTGTCCGCCGTCCGCACCAATTCCCCCACCCGCAAGGCCCCCGCCGCCACCGGCCCCCGCGCGGTGTCTACCGGGGTGCGCAGGCCAAGCCAGGGTGCGCGTTCGGGCGGGTGCGCCCCTTGCGTCACCCCGAACCACAACAAGGACCGATGCCGCAGCGCCGCCCCGTCGCGCCGGCACAGCGCCGCCAGTTCGTGCCGCGACAGGGCAATCGGCCCGATGCCCGCACTGCTGCATTCCTCACCCTGCCCGATCCGCCCGAAACTCAGCCGCCACGCGCCGGTGCCCCGGTTCCAGGCGTAGGTGATCCGTGCCGTGCCCTGCCCGAATGGCAAAGGTCCCGGCAGCACATGCCGCCGCATCAACTGCCCCGCGCGGTGCAGCACCACAATCCCGGCCTGCGGATCGGCGAACACCGAAAAGCTGCGATGGGTGCCGTCATCGTGGTGCCATTCCAGCAAGACCGTGCCCGCACCCAACGGCAAGGCGGTCTCGCACAGGAACAGCCCTTGCTCCAGCGGGCTGGTATCGCCCTCGGGCAGGGCCAGATCGGACAGCGCCAGCCAGTCATCCATGGATCATGCCGCCTTTTCCGCCGCCGCAAACAGCAGCTGCGCCTCGAACGGCCGCAGCGTCCGCCGGGCCGCCGGGCTGTAGCCGGTTCCGGTGTGCGGGTCCAGTTCGGGGAACAGGGTGCAGATCTCATCGATGATCGCCGCCTCGAACAGCCGCGTCGATTGCGGGCCGGGCAGGAAACTCTCGGTCGCCAGCCCTTCGGAAGACACGATCTGATGCCGGTCGAACAGCAGGTGCACATAGTCTACTGCACCCCCCTCCATCACCCGCACCGACCGGCCGTTGACCAGATCGCGCGCCGCGACCAGCACCTCGGTCTCGCCGAACAACAGCTCGGTCAGCGGGTCATGCACCAGCACCCGGTGCTGCGGCGACACCAGCAGCCGCCGGTGGTTGCCGAAAGTGCCGGCCCGGATCTCGATGGGTGCCAGCGGCCCCAAGGCCGCCACCTGCCGCCGCCCGGTCCAGCGCAGCGGCTGCGGGCCGTCATCCTTTGTCATCACCAGATCGCCGGGGCGCAGCGCCTCAACCGGGCATTCGCCCCTGTCCGTCAGAATCATCGTGCCCGCGACAAAGCAGGGGATGGTGGTGATCTTGACGATCCCGGTGTCGATATGCCCGCCAGAGGTCGAGGCGACGGTATAGGTGAAGTTCACCTGTTCAATGTCACCATTGCCGATCATCGTGATGGTGCCATCGGCGTTCAGCTTCACCTGCTGACCTGATGCGAGGGTGACAATCTGCCCCGGTGCCACATTGACCCCGTTGATCTGGGTGATCTGCAGCGACCCCGCGCCGCTGTAAAGATCGTTGGCCAGAATGTCGAAGGTCTTTTCCCCGGTGGCAAACATGGTGTCGATATCGTCGCGCGCGACCAGCGTGGTCTGGATGCTGTCACCCACGATGATCAGATTTGAATCGTAGCGCGCATCGCCAGTATCGGCGACGCCGATGCGTATGGAATTCACCACCCCGGATTGCACCGGGATGGTCAGGGTCATGGTGACGGTGAACCCGTCCATCTCGGTGTTGTATTCGTCATTCAGGTTGCTGATGAACATGTTCGGCTGGGTCAGCGGATTGATGTTGTTGATCGACGAGGTGCCGTTGCCGACCGAGATCGGCACATAGGTGCCGTTCACCCAGACCGCCATCACATCGTTGAAGGCAGAGTTCACGTACTCCGGGTACTCTTCCGAGCTGAACACAAAGCGCATCGTCATGACATCCCCGGTGGGGATGAAATCCACGTCGATCCATGCCGCGTCATAGGTGCGGGCACCCGCAACAGCGTTGAACTGGCTGTTGTTGTCGACGCCTGTCGTGTCGGTCGAGGTGTCGGTGGCGCGGTTCGGGTCGCCGCTCGACTGGGTAAAGTCGCGCACATTGCCGGTCGACAGGATCACCCCGGACGCCGATGGCAGCACGCCGGGGGCAAGATTGCCGTTGGTAAAGGTGGCAGAGCTGTCGCGCGCGCCGGTATAGCTTGCGCCGACCACGGTCACTCCGCTGCCGAACATCGCATTCGCCATCGTCATGGCGTTTGCGTTGACGTTGTAGTTCAGTTCTGCGCCTGTCGCCAAGACTGCCTCCACCCGTTGGAGACAGAGCATTGTAAGCGGTCAGGCGGGTGCCTGCCGGAGCGTTTTGTCGTGATTGGGTGCGTTGACCCTGCTCTGCCCTGCCTCTGGGACTGTCGTTTTAACGAAGGTTAACAGAGTTTTGCGGCAAGTCATCCACATTTCCGCCACAATGCATGGCGCGCAAGGCTGCCCGGGGCGATCCGTGTCGCGGCGGCAACAATATGTGTCGACGCCGCAGACAGTTGCAGCGCACGCGCCCTGTGGGTATGCCTGCATTACCCCTGTCGGAGAGTAATGATGCCCAGATCTGTTGACCCCGCTGCCCTGACCGCCGATCTGGTCCGTTGTCCTTCGGTCACGCCAGTGGAAGGCGGCGCGCTGGTCTTGCTGCAGGCGCTGTTGGCAGATGCCGGTTTTACCTGCACCCGGGTGGACAGGGGTGGCGTGTCAAACCTGTTCGCCCGCTGGGGCGCGCGCGGGGCCAACCGCAGCTTCGGCTTCAACGGCCACACCGATGTGGTGCCGGTCGGCGACGCCGCCGCCTGGACGCAAGATCCGTTCGGAGCAGCGGTGGTTGATGGCTGGATGTATGGCCGCGGCACCACCGATATGAAATCCGGCGTGGCCGCCTTTGTCGCGGCAGCGGTGGATTTCGTGCGTGCCACCCCGCCCGATGGCGCGGTGATCCTGACCATCACCGGCGATGAGGAAGGGATCGGGGCCGATGGCACCGTGGCCCTGCTGGACTGGATGGCGCAGCACGGCGAGCGGATGACGCATTGTCTGGTGGGTGAACCGACCTGCCCAAATGAAATGGGCGAAATGATGAAGGTCGGCCGTCGCGGCAGCATGACCGCGTTCATCACCGCAACCGGGGTGCAGGGCCATTCGGCCTATCCGCACCGGGCGAAAAACCCGATGACGGCGCTGGTAAAGCTGCTGGCCCGGCTGGAGGAAAAACCGCTGGACGACGGCAGCGCCCATTTCGATGCCTCTACCCTTGCGATCACCACCATTGATTGCGGCAACCCCGCCAACAACGTGATCCCGGCGCGCGGCACCGCCACGGTGAACATCCGCTTCAACGATCTGCATTCGGGGGCCAGCCTGACCCGCTGGCTGCAGGATCATGCGCAGGTGGTCGCGCAGGAAACCGGGGTGCAACTGGACCTGCGCATCCAGATCTCGGGTGAAAGCTTCCTGACCCCGCCCGGCGATTTCTCGGCCCTGATCGCAAGCGCGGTGCAGGCGGAAACCGGGCGCGTGCCGGTGGCCTCCACCTCTGGCGGCACCTCGGACGCGCGCTTTGTGAAAGATCACTGCCCGGTGGTGGAATTCGGACTGGTCGGCAAAACCATGCATCAGGTCGATGAGCGGGTCGAGGTGGCGCAGATCCACCAGCTCAAAGCCATCTACAGCCGCATCCTGCAGGACTACTTCGCATGATCCACATCGCCCCCACCCGCGATATCGCCATCTGCCGCCAACTGCGAAGGACCGTGTTCATCGAAGAACAGGGCGTGGCAGAGGCGGAGGAGCTGGACGACAAGGATGACCACGCCATCCACATCCTCGCCACGCTGGACGGGGTGCCGATGGGATCGGCCCGGCTGCTGCTGTCGGGCGATACCGGCAAGATCGGCCGGGTCTGCGTGCTGCCAGCCGCACGCGGCACCGGGCTGGGCGCGGCCCTGATGCGGGCGGCGATTGGCGAACTGCGCCGCCAGCCCGGCATCACCCGCGCCAAGCTGGGTTCCCAAACCCATGCGCTGGGGTTTTATGAACGGCTAGGTTTCATCGCCGAAGGTCCGGTCTATGACGACGCCGGCATCCCTCACCGCGACATGGTCATGGCGCTATAAGGGCACTGCCCCTTGCTGGCTTTGCCTGCTTTCGCCGGAACATTTGTCGAAAGGCGCATCGCATATGGCTTTGCACCTTTCTGAAATACTCCCGCGCGGAGCGCATCCACGCTTTCCGCCAGCGCGACCCTCAGGCCACCGCGCGGTCGCTTGCCAGCATGTCGCGCACCATCGGAATGACACTTTCGCCATACAGCCGGATACAGTCCATCAGATCGCCATGCGGCTGGGGGCCAGTTGCGTATTTCATATCAAAGCGCTGGATCTTCAGCGTCCTGACCGTCTTGGCGATTTTCTTCGCCACAGTCTCCGGGCTGCCGACGTAAAGCGAGCCATGCTCGACCTCGGCCAGATACTTGTCCTTGGTCACCGGCGGCCAGCCGCGTTCGCGCCCGATGCGGCCGAACATCTCGCGGTAATGCGGCCAAAGCGCCTCACGTGCGGCCTCATCCGTGGCGGCGACAAAGCCGGGGGAATGCACGCCGATCGGGCGCGTCTTCGCATCCATAGAGGCCACGGCGCGGTGATACAGGTCGATATAAGGCACAAACCGCGCCGGATCGCCGCCGATGATTGCCAGCATCAACTGCAGATCCTGCCGCACCACCCGCACCACCGATTCCGGGCTGCCGCCGACGCCGACCCATGTGGTCAGCCCCTTTGGCCCCAGCGGCGGATAGACCACCTGATTTTTCAGAGCCGACCGCGTCTCGCCCTTCCAGCTGACCTTTTTCTCACGCACCAGACGGGCGAACAGGTCCAGCTTTTCCTCAAACAGCTGATCGTAATTGGCCATGTCATAGCCAAACAGCGCATAGCTTTCGCTGAACGACCCCCGGCCCAGAATGGCCTCGGCCCGGCCATTTGACACGGCGTTCAGGGTGGAAAACCGCTGAAATGCCCGCACCGGATCATCCGATGACAGCACAGTCACCGCCGTGCCAAGGTGAATGCGCTGCGTGCGCCCGGCGATGGTGGCCAGCACAATCTCGGGCGCAGAGATGGCGAAATCATCGCGGTGGTGTTCGCCCAACCCGATGAAGTCGATGCCCACCTGGTCGGCCAGCACCGCCTGTTCCACCACATCGCGCAATACCTGATCCATCGGCAGCAGCTGCCCGTCTGCGCCACGGTTCACGTCGCCGAACGTGTCCAGCCCCAAGGAAATCTCGCCCATACCGGCCTCCTGTTCTTTGGCTTAACATAGGCGCGCCTGCGCGCCATGCAAAGGTGCCGACCTGCACCGCAGCTGTGCGCGGCTCAGGACAGGTCGCGCAGCTCCAGCTGGCCGCCGGGGCCTTGCCGCACCTCGAACCGGGGCAGGCGGCGCACCAGATCCGACAGTTTTGCCGCGCCATAGGTGCGGGTGTCGAAATCGGGATTCGCCTGCGTGATGAACTGTCCAAGCGGCCCCAGAGTATACCATTCGCCATCCGGGTCGATGGCCCGCATCGCGGCGACGATCAGCGGAATGGCCTTCGACGGGGCCTCTTTGGTGCCGGGGCGTGGCGGCGGCGCGTCTTCCACCGCTTCACTGCGGAACATGCTGCGCGGCGCTTCTTCAGCAGGGGTGCTCAGGTTCTCGACATAGATGAACCGCTTGCAGGCCATGCGGAACGCTTCGGGCGTTTTCTGCTCGCCGATGCCGTAAACATCCAGGCCCTGTTCGCGGATACGGGCGGCAAGCCGGGTGAAATCGCTGTCGGATGACACCAGCACAAAGCCATCGAACAGGCCGGAATGGAGGAAATCCATCGCCGCAATCACCAGCCCGATGTCAGACGCGTTCTTGCCCTTGGTGTTGGAAAACTGCTGATCGGCCACCAGACCAAGCGCCGCCACCTTTTTCGCCCAACCGCCCAGACGCTGCGCCGACCAGTCGCCATAAATCCGGCGCACCGAGGCTTCGCCAAGGGCTGCAATCTCCTCAAAGATCGCCTCGGCATAGCTGGCGGGCACATTGTCGGCGTCGATCAGGACGCACAGGCGGGGGGTACGGGTTTCGGCCATTTTTTTCTCCATTCCCCCGCTTGTCGCATCTTGGCCCCGCCAAGGAAAGCCTCAAGCTGCGGGGGCAGTGCCAGCGCATCAATGACCGGCCGGCCTCCTATTTTCAGTCGTCAAATATCTCACCGGGGTTGCCAATTGTTTTCGCCATTGGTTCGAAAAACCAATTGGCTGGGGGGGTGTGCCCCCCCCCCCCGGTCAACGTCAGCCTCAGTAAATCACGACAGACCGGATGCTCTCACCCGAATGCATCAGGTCAAACCCCTTATTGATGTCTTCCAACTTGAGCGTATGGGTGATCATCGGGTCGATCTGGATTTTGCCATCCATGTACCAGTCGACAATCGTCGGCACATCGGTGCGGCCGCGTGCGCCGCCAAAGGCTGTGCCTTTCCAGACCCGCCCCGTCACCAGCTGGAACGGCCGGGTTTCGATCACGGCGCCTGCAGGGGCCACCCCGATCACGACAGACACGCCCCAGCCGCGGTGGGTGCATTCCAGCGCGTCGCGCATCACCTTCACATTGCCGGTGCAGTCGAACGAGTAATCCGCGCCGCCGATCTGGTCGAAGGGCGTTTTGGTCATGTCGACTATATGCTGAACGACCGAGCCTTCGATCTCTTTGGGGTTGACGAAATGGGTCATGCCGAACCGCTCGCCCCATTCCTTGCGGTCATTGTTGATATCGACGCCGATGATCATGTCGGCCCCGGCCAGCCGCAGCCCCTGCAGCACGTTCAGCCCGATGCCGCCCAGACCGAAGACCACCGCCTTGGCCCCGATCTCCACCTTGGCGGTGTTGATCACGGCACCGATGCCAGTGGTGACGCCGCAGCCGATGTAGCAGATCTTGTCAAACGGCGCGTCGTCGCGCACCTTGGCCAGCGCGATTTCCGGCACCACGGTGTGGTTGGCGAAGGTCGAGCAGCCCATATAGTGGTGGATCGGCGTGCCATCCAGCATCGAAAACCGGGTTGTACCGTCTGGCAGCAGGCCCTGCCCCTGGGTCGAGCGGATTGCGGTGCACAGGTTGGTCTTCTGGCTCAGGCAGCTGGGGCACTGGCGGCATTCAGGCGTGTAGAGCGGGATGACGTGATCACCGGGTTTCAGGCTTTTGACGCCCGGCCCGCAGGCAATAACCACGCCCGCGCCTTCATGGCCCAGAATGGCGGGGAACAGCCCTTCGGGGTCGGCACCGGACAGGGTGAATTCATCGGTGTGGCAGATGCCGGTGGCCTTGATTTCCACCAGCACTTCGCCCTCTTTCGGGTCGGCCAGATTGACCTCCATCACGGTCAGCGGTTTACCGGGGGCTAGGGCGACGGCGGCACGGGTGCGCATTGGCTTCTCCTGTTTCGATTTGCCCCTAGGCTGGGGGAAACTGCCGGGCAAGGCAAGACCCTGCACCCGGAAATCCGCTGGCTGCAAACCTGCAGGGCCAGCGGACTGCGCAGGCTTTCGCCGGGTCGCAAGGCGGGGGTTGAAGCCGGGGCGCAGGGGTGGCCAAGTATAGGGGCAAGTGTAACCCTGCGCCGATGGCGCAGAAGAATGGAGAATCCCATGAAACAGGCAGCCTTTGCCGGATGTCTTGTGGCCGTGCTGGCCGCGTGTCAGCCGGTTGTGCCCGATGGTCCTGACCTTTCCACCTGCGGCGCGGCTGCGCTGCAAGGTCTGGTGGGCCAGCCCGCATCGGTGCTGCAGACGATGAAGTTCGGTCAGGAAACCCGGATCATCCGCCCCGATACGGCGGTGACTATGGATTACCGGGCCGACCGGCTGAACATTGATATCGACCGCAACGAACGGATATCCCGCGTGCATTGCAGCTGACAGAGGGGGGGCCGCTGAACCGGCCCGCCGCAAAACGACAAAAGGCCCCCGGTTCCGGGGGCCTTTTCTCAAACGGACCGGGCCTTACATCCGATAGGTGGAATGGCAATCGCGGCAGCTGCCGCCAACAGCCCCCATTCCGGCCTTTACCCCGTCAAGCGAGGCCGGGTCCAGCGCGGTTGCGGCGGCGTTCAGGGCTTCGCCCTTGGCCACAAAATCATCCCAGTTTGTCCAGATTTCCGGCTTGGCCTCTGCCACCGGGTCGGTCGCCTGCGGTTCAAACTTCGCACTGATATCGGCCGAAGCGGCGATCAGCGCCTCTTTCGCAGCGGCTGCTGCGGTGGCATCAAAGGCCACCTTGTCGGTCGCCATGTCACCCAGAACCTTGACGTTCATGCCGATGGTTCCCATCAGGTCCATCCGGGCCTTCACGGTCGGGTCCTGCACCCCCTCTTTGGCGACAGCAACACCGGCAACAAGGATCAGTCCGGCGAACAGGCATTTGGGCAGTAACGTCATGGCTTCTGGCTCCTGGCTGGAAATTCCATCGCAGTATATGGCCAGACTTCCGTCGCGGAAGCAGATCGTTTCCGGATCACGCGAACGTCATCCTGGCCCGTCCTCACTCCAGCGTGCGGGCTTCGCTGACCAGCATGACCGGAATGCCGTTGCGGATCGGAAAGGCCAGACGCGCCACCTTCGACACCAGCTCCTGCGCGGCTGCGTCATAGGACAGAACCGACTGGCTGACCGGACAGACCAGACTTTCCAGCATACGCGGGTCCACCATCTGCGCCGTGCCGGCGGCCCCTTCGCGCGGCGGCTGGGTATCGGTCATTGCATCACCTCATCATCTGCGCCGCCCCGCAGGGCGAATTCGATCAGCGTCACCAGCGTTTCGCGCCGGGTCGACAGCGACGGCGCCTCCAGCAGGGCCTGCTTGTCTTCGGGGGTAAAGGGGCACAGCATTGACAGCGAGTTGATCAGCAGCTCGGTCTCGGCCTCTTTCAGGCTGTCCCAGTCGGTGGCAAGATTCAGCGTCGTCAGATACCGCCCCAGAACCCCCAGAAACGCAGGGCGGTCAAAACCGGGGTCGCTTTCATCTTCGCGGTTCAGGTCGCGTCCGAACGGCGACCAGTCAACCAGACAGCGGCGATAGGGCGTAAAGCCCTGCACCTCTTCGCGCACCCGGAACCGCGACATGCCCGCAAGGGTGATCATGTAGCGCCCGTCTTCGGTTTCGGAAAACCCGGTCAACCGGCCTGCACAACCGATGGATTGCAGCCGCTTTTCGCCGCCGGGGGTTTCCCGGGTCTGGATCATGCCGATCAGCCGGGTCTTGGTCTTCATGCAGTCTTCGACCATCGCCAGATAGCGCGGCTCGAAGATATGCAGCGGCAACCGCGCCCGGGGCAGCATCAGGGCACCGGGCAACGGGAAAACCGGAATGGTATCGGGAAGGTCTGAGGCGTTCATCATGATACCCCACCTAGGCCGGAAACGGCGTCAGGCAAATATCATCGACGACAGCTTGCGCCGCCCTTTCATGACAATGGGGTCTTTGGCCGCCAGCGCATCGAAAATGGTGAAGAGCTGGGTTCGCGCGGCCCCCTCGTTCCATTCCCGGTCGCGCCGGAACAGTTCCAGCAGCTGATCCACCGCCTCTTCGGTCTTGCCTGCGGCCAGCAGGGCGGCGGCATAGTCGAACCGGGCCTGATGATCGGCGGGGTCCGCCTCGACCGCGCGCTGCAGGTCCTGTTCCGGCCCGGCATTGGCAGCCTGCTTGGCCAGTTCGATCTGGGCACGCGCCGCCTCGACCTCTTTGGCGGTGGCGATGGCTTTGGGGGCATTGGCGGCCAGAACCTCGGCCTGTTCCAGATTGCCAAGCGCCAGATGGCTGCGGATCAGCCCGCCATAGGCGGCGGCATTTTCCGGCTCTTCTTCCAGAATGGCGGCAAAGGTTTCGGCTGCATCCACGGCCGCGCCTTCGGTCAGCATCTGTTCGGCTGCCTCAATCGCCTCGGCCAGGCCCCCATCGCCGCCAAGCGCCTTGATCCGGTCGATGAATGTCTTGATCTCGGACCCCGGCACCGCGCCCTGAAACCCGTCCACCGGCTGGCCCTGCCAGAAGGCAAACACTGTGGGGATCGACTGCACCCGCAGCTGGCCCGCGATCATCTGGTTTTCGTCGACGTTGACCTTGACCATGCGGACCTTGCCGCCTTCGGCCTTCACCGCCGCCTCAAGCGCCGGGCCAAGCGTTTTGCACGGGCCGCACCATGGTGCCCAGAAATCGACGATCACCGGCACTTCGCGGCTGGCCTCGATCACATCGGCCATGAAAGTGGCTTCGGTCGTGTCCTTGATCAGGTCATTGATCGGGGCGGGCTTCGGTTTGTCACCAAGGCTGAACATCGGGTCCCTCTTCCGGCTGAGATTTGCCCCTATATGCGCACACCGTGCGAAAAGGCCAAGGGGGAAGGGGCATTTACGAAGCCGGATTCTGCCCGTAGCCTGCGGGCAACATGATGATGGAGACTGCGATGTCGTTTCTGATGACCTTTGGTGACAGCAACACCCATGGCACACCACCCATTGTCACGCGTGGCGAATATCACAGGTTCGGCGCCGGGGTGCGCTGGCCGCAGGTTACCTTACGCGCGCTTGGTGTCGGCTGGGAACTGGCCGAAGAGGGGCTGCCGGGGCGCACTGCGCAATTTGCCGACCCGGTGATGGGCGCGCATATGAACGGGCAGGACGGGCTGAAGATCGCGCTGCAAAGCCATGGCCCGGTTGATGTGCTGACGATCATGCTGGGCACCAATGACGTGAAGGCGCGGTTTTCCGCCACGCCGGAAACGGTGACAGCCGGGGTGGCCGGTCTGGTCGATATCGCGCTCAGCCTTGAAATGCAGGACCGGCATGGCGGCTTTCGCGTGCTGCTGATCTGCCCGCCCCCCGTGGCCGAAGTGGGGCCAATCGCCGGGGAGTTTCTGGGGGCGACCGCGCGCAGCACGGGCCTTGCCGAACGCTATGAGGCACTGGCCCACGCGCGGGGGCTGGGGTTTCTGGATGCGGGCCGGATCATCAGCGTGAGCCCGCAGGACGGCATCCACTTTGAAGCCGAGGCCCATGCCGCGCTTGGTCTGGCAGTGGCCGAGGCGATCAAACACCTGTAGGGGCCGCAGGGGTCAGCCCTTGCCCTTGCTGGCAAACAGCTCGGTCAGTTTTTCGGCCTCAACGTTGATGTCATGCCGCTCAAACACGCGCTGACGTGCCGCCTGTCCCATCGCGGTCAGGCGGTCGGGCGGGGTTGCGGCCATGTCGCGGATTGCCTGTGCCAGACCCGCCGCGTCACCGGCGGGGACCAGCCAGCCGGTATCCGTAGTCACCAGCTCGGGTATTCCGGCAATTGACGTGGCGATGACCGGGCGCCCCGAGGCCATGGCTTCCATGATCACCACCGGCAAGCCTTCGGCAAAGGATGGCACGATCAGCGCCTGCGCGCCCCCCAGCGCATCGCGCACCCGCGCCTCGGTCAGCCATCCGGTCAGGGTGACATGGCGGGCAAGGCTGTGCCGGGCAATCGCGGCTTCGATCTGCGGCCGCAGCCCGCCGTCACCCACCAGCGTCAGATGCAGATCGGGCAGGGTCTGCACCGCAATCGCCACCGCGTCGATCAGCAGCGCAAAGCCCTTTTGTTCAGACAACCGCCCGATGGCCACCAGATGCGGCCCGCCCGCAGGCATCGGCACCGGGTCGGGAAAGCGCCACGCCTCGATCCCGCAATGCACCACATGCAGCCGGGCCCATGTGCCCGGATCGGTCCAGCGGCACAGCTGGCTGCGGCCAAAGCTGGAAATCGCCACCGCAAAGGCGGCCCGGTCGGCTTTCAGACCCAAAGACAGGGTGCGGGGCGCGTCAAACTCTTCGGGGCCATGGACGGTAAAGGAATACTCTGGCCCGCCCATCATCGCCGACAGCATGGCGACGGTGGTGGAATTGGTGCCGAAATGCGCATGCAGATGTGCAAGCCGCAGATCGTGACAGCGCCGCGCCAGATGTGCCGCCTCGGCCAGATAGACCATGTGGCGCAACCGCCCTCCGGTGCCCGGGGTGGCGCCATCAAACCGCGCCCCGCACCGCCATGCCATGCCAAGCGCGCGCACCGCGCCAAGCGGATGATTTGCCATCCAGCCAAGCGCAGACAGCACCAGCTTGCCTGCCCCGATTTCCAGAATATGCTCGGTCCGGGCATCTTCGGCCATATCCGCCGGGTCCGGCAGCGCCGCGCGGTCTGACCGCAACGCAAAGCGGTGGATGTCCCAGCCCTGACGTTCCAGCGCCAGAATCTCGCGCCGGATAAAGGTCAGCGAGCTGCGGGGATAGGTGTTCACCAGATACGCGATCTTCAACGTCAGCTCCGCAACGCTCGGGGGCGGGGGTGCAGCAGCGCGCTTGGGTTCGGACGCGCAACGGGCACAAGGCCCCCGGCGCAGTCTGATCCGTCCCCCTTTGTCATCTGTTGCGCCCTGCCGGATGTGTCACTTCAGGGCCACCGCAAGCAGTGCCAGCACCGCTGCACCCAGCACAAGGCGGGTGCGGTTTCCGGTCATGCTCCCGGCATCATTCTCGATCAGCGTGGTGATCACCCGGCGCGCCAGCGGCTTGCGGCTGCTGTGCCGGACTTCAGGGATCGACACCACCGGGCGCAGGTTCAGCTCGCGCTCCATCTGGGCGGCGGTGCGGATCACCGGGTTCGCCAGATCAAGCAGGAAGGCCACAACAAGCGCCAGCCCCGCACTGCCGATCAGCCCGGCGATAGCGATTTTCCTGGCCCCGGACCCGACCGCATAATCGGGGGTAATCGCGCGTTCCAGCATGGCAAAGCGTTCGGTCTGCTGGCGGGCGGCGAGGCTTTGGGCGGTTTCCGCCTCGGCCATGCGCTGCGACACCAGCGAATACTGATCCTGCAGCTGGCGCATCTGCCGGTCATAGGCCGACAGCGCCCGTTCCACCTCGGCGGTGTTGCCAAGCGTCTCCTCCAGCGCGGTCTTGCGGTCGGTCAGCGGGGCACGCTGTGCCGTCAGTACCGACAGCCGCTGTGCAATATCCTCCAGCCGCCGCCGGTCGGTAGCACGCGGAGTTGGCAGGGCGCGCAGCTGTGCCTCTTCGCTTTGCAGGCCGGTGGTTTCCTGATCCAGCACCCGCAGCGAGGTTTCAATCAGCGCAATTTCATCCTGCCGCGCTTCGCGTACACCGGGCAGGGCGCTGCGGTTGGCATCGCGGTAGGTGGCAATCTGGGTCTCCAGCGTGGCGATGTCCTGCCACAACCGGCTTTCCTGCTCCTTGAAAAAGGCGAAACTCGCCTCGGCCGTGGCCCGATTGCCTTCGGCGCCCAGATCCAGCACGCTTTGCGCCAGATCATTGGCAATCCGCGCCGCATCCTCGGCCCGCCCGGCCCGCGCCACGATGAACAGCGCCGACAACGCCCCCGATGGCCCGGTCACGCTTTGAAACCGCACCGACTGCCGCATCGCATCGACCTTGTCTTCCAGCGACATGCCCGGCGCATCGGCAAACAAGCCGTGGCGTTCGATCAGCGTGATCATGTTTTCGCGGGTGGTCAGACGCTGTTCGATACTGGTCAGCAATTGCAGCACATTGACCGGCGTCGCCGTCGCCCGCCCGCCATCGGTGACCATCGGCAGTTCCACCTGCAGAACGGCAGTGGATTCGAACACGGCGGGCCGGGTCTTGGCATAGACAACCGCCAAAGCCGTCCCGATCAGCGTGATCGCCAGCAGCAGCCAGAACCGGCGCCGGATCAGGTTGAGCAGATCTTCAACGGTCTGGATCGGGCCCATCGGTCAGTCCTGCCCGTAGCGCAGGCGGCCAAGGCCACGGTCCTGCGCACGGTTCAGGACCACGCCCATCAGCGGAATACGGTTTTCGAACAGCGCTTCGCAGGCGCGGATGTCTTTGGCGGTGCTTTGCTTGCCATCGACCACCACCAGAACCGCATCCAGCTTGCCCCGCATCGCCAGCACATCATCGCTGACCAGCGCCGGGGGCAGATCCAGCACCATGATGTCGGGGTCCAGCAGCTGGTCAATCGACTCCAGCGCCTGCGTCGTCTCGGCGCTGTGCAGGATATCGCCCGCATCCGCTGCGGCTTCGGAGTTGAACCCGATCGCCAGCGTCCTGCCCACCCGCACAAAACGCGACTCCATCGGCTGCGTGCCATCCAGAAAGTCGCGCAACGCGCCGCCGGGGGTTGCGCCGAACAGGTTGTGCAGGCCGGGGCGACGCAGATCAAGGTCCAGCAGCACGGTCCGGCTGCCGGGGCGGCGGGCAAGGGCCATCGCCAGATTGGCCGCCGTAAAGGACTTGCCGCAGCCATGGGTGGGCGAGGTGATGCCGATGCGTTTCCAGCCACGCTCTGTCATTGCCTGCGACACGCGGGTGCGCAGAATGTCGAATGCGGTGCCCGCAAGGCTTTGGTCGGGATTTGAAAACAGACCGTTTCCTGCCAGATGGTCGCCATCAAGGCTGATCGCGGTCAGCGATTCCCACACCCGGGCGGGGCTGAACAGCGCCAGCGGATAGGTATCGGAAAACACGTCCCGGCTCAGGGTGTTGTCCGGCAGTCTGGACCGCAGGGCAGGCACTTTGCCGGGGCGGAATACCGACACAGGCATCAGCCGGTTGCGCCGCGATGGGGCGTCGCCCTCCTCGGCCATCGTCAAAATCCCCTGATTCATTAACGTTTGCACTGGTAACGCCAACTTATTGTGTCGGGCCATGAAATGGCGCGCTCCTGAAAAGCGCAGCGCGGGGGCTGCTTGCCGAAAATCAGACCTGCGAAACAGCAAGCCAAGACCGTTGGTTCCTCTTTGCCAGCGGCAAGGCACCCATGGTGTCCCGCAACCGCCTCAGACTCACCAGACCCCCGTCCAGTTAGGGGGATGATTAGCAGATTGTCATCCGAAATGAAAGGCTTTGCCCCTGTCACGCTGCGTGCGGGGCATGGTGTTCCGGCGGGGTCGGCTTTAGGCTTGGCGGGGCAAAAACGGGGGCGGCAGGCATGACCGGGATCATTGATGCAGTGGTGATCGGCCGCAACGAAGGCGACCGGCTGCTGGCCTGTCTTGCATCGCTCATGGGCCAGGTCCGGCGGCTGGTCTATGTTGACAGCGGGTCCACCGATGGCTCGGTCGCGGCGGCGCAGGCGGCGGGGGCACAGGTGATCGCGCTGGATATGCGCCAGCCCTTCACAGCGGCGCGGGCGCGCAATGCCGGGCTGATGGCGCTGGCAGCCGACCCGCCGCAGTTTGTGCAACTGATCGACGGCGATTGCCAGCTGGACTGCGGCTGGATCACGGCGGCGCGACAGGCGTTTGACGATCATCCCGCAGCCGTGGTGGTCTGTGGCCGACGGGCCGAGCGGTTTCCCGAAGCTTCGGTCTATAATGCGATGGCCGACCGGGAATGGAACACGCCGGTGGGGCTGGCCACAGCCTGCGGCGGCGATGCGCTGATGCGCTATGATGCGGTGATGGCAGTGGGCGGCTACCGCGACGATCTGATCGCGGGGGAAGAGCCGGAGCTGTGCCTGCGCCTGCGCCGCGCCGGGGGCACCGTCTGGCGGATTGACGCGCCGATGACCCTGCATGATGCCGCCTTGCTGCGCTTTGGCCAGTGGTGGCGGCGGACGGTCCGGTCAGGCCATGCCTTTGCCGAAGGGGCGGCGCTGCATGGTGCCGGGCCGGAACGGCATTGGGTGGCCGAGCATCGCCGCGCGCTGCTTTGGGGCGTGGCGGGGCCGCTGGCCGTCGTCGCGGCGGGGCTGGTGCATCCGCTGGGCTGGGCGCTGGTGCTGGCCTATCCGGCGCAGGTCATCCGGCTGGCGCAGCGCGAAGGGTGGTCATGGGCCGTGCTGATCGTGGTCGGGCGTTTTGCCGAGGCGCGCGGCGCCTTGGGCTACCACCTGAACCGGCTGCTGGGCCGCCGCCGCGGATTGATCGAGTATAAATAGCGCCCGGGCGTTGCGCTGCCGCAGCGCCCCGACCACCTGACCGGGCAGGATCGCCACGCAGGCCACATAGCGCGGGATCAGGCGACGCGGGGCAGACATCACCCGCCACAGCCATTCCAGCGCCAGCTTGCGCATCCAGTGCGGGGCGCGTGTCTGCTGGCCCGCCACAAAATCAAGCCCCGCACCAAAGCCGCAAAACCCGATGGCGGGGGCCTGCGTGCGGCCAAAGGCGGCGAAGGCTTCCTGCCGGGGCGCGGACAGCGAGATGATGCACAGCCGCGCGCCAGAGGCCCGCATCGCGGCCAGCGCGCTGACGGCTTCGGCACCCGTCGGGTCAAACCCCATCGCAGGCGCGCCGGACCAGACCACCCGCAGGCCGGGCATTTCGGCGTTCAGGTTCAGCGCCGCCTGCGCCAGCACGGCGGGGGTAGAGCCGTAGAACGCCACCGCAATCCCATCCGCAACCGCCATTTCCAGCAGGGGACGCAGCAGGTCAGACCCGGGGACGAGTGACACCGGAAGGCCAGCCAGCCGGGACAGCCAGACGATGGGGTTGCCATCGGCCACGATCAGATCCTGCGCCGCATAGATCTGCCGGTAGCTGGCAGAGGCGCGCAGTTTGACCAGATGGTCGAGGTTGATGGTGGCCAGAGAAAACCCCTGCCCGGACAGCAGCCTTGCCCGCACCTCGGCCAGCAGGCGGGGCCGGTCGGGGACGTTCACGGTGATGGTCTGGTCAGGGAACTGGAACCGCAAGGCTCGGACTTTCGGGAGGGGAGCCGGGGCCCTTGATCAGGGGCGCAGGCACAGCGGGGCAAAATCGAAAAACGTGCTTTCCCACTGTGTTACAACGGGATGGTTCCTTTAATTTCAACAGCTTGGCTTTTCTGTGTTCATAATTTGTTAACACTTTGGTCCCTTAGTCAACAGGTTTGACCGGCGGTTCATGACAAAGGTTAAGACCGCCAGAGCATGGTTTGATCTGGATCAAATCATGTATCTGGAATATATGTTAAAAATCCCCACAGACGCTTGGCAGCGCATCGGAGTTTCGCTAGCGTAGGGCAATCTGTGGTAGAAAAGCGCATGCTTTTGTCCCGCATGATGTGTGGCAAGGTCCGCCTTGTTTCAAAGCGTCTGACAGAGTGTCCGGGCCGCCCGGACCAGCAGATCGCGGGTATCGCCGCTGTTTGCGTCACGTCTTCGCCCAGGGCTGCCTCCCTGGTTACACCCAGAGATTTAAGCAAAGATATACGGTTCAGAATGACTCATCACATCGCCTATACCAGCGCCGCGCCCGAGCCGGTCGACCCCGGCCTTCTGGCCAGTTTGCTGAAGGTGTCGGTGCGCAACAATACACGTGACGGGATCACCGGGGTGTTGCTCTATCACGATCAGTCGTATTTTCAGATTCTGGAAGGCGAGAAAGACGTGGTTGAGGCGTGCTATGCGCGGATCGTCTGCGACCCCCGGCATGTCGGTGTGCTGCGGCTCTGGAACCAGACAGCCGAGGAGCGGGTGTTTTCGCATTGGGCGATGGGCTATGCCGGGCCGGATCAGCTGCAGCTTTTCGAAGGCGCGGCGCAGGACAGGCTGACCCGGTTCATGCGCCATCGCAACGGCGAGACGCCGGGCGAGCCGGTGGCTTTGGCGCTGGCGCGTCAGATGTACAAGCGGTTCAGATTTGGCATGGCGCGCTATGGCGGCCCGATCCTGACCTGAGCGGTTGGTTTCACGACGCGGCGCGGTCCGGTCAGCCAGCCTCGCCCTGCCGTTGCCCGGCGCTGTCGACCCACCAGCAATACAGCCGCGCCTCAGTGCGGTAACGGTCCGCCTCTGCCGGGTCGGTGGCGCTTTGGCTGCGGTGGCAGGGCAGACCGGCGATCTGCAGCGTGCCGGTGGCGGTATGGCCCAGATGATGCGAGATCACCTTGTCGATCAGATAGGCATCAAGCTCTTCGGGCCGGGCGCAAGCCGGATCGGCGATGATTTGAGCCAGCCGCAGGCGCTTTGCAGCGTCTGCCGCCAGAATCCGCGCCACATCGGCGCGGAACACCGCCTCGGTGGCGATATAGGCTTCCAGCGCGGGCAGGGATTTCGCCGGGGGCTTTTTCAGCTTCAGCTGCCCCGTATCATGCAGCACCTTCAGCACCCGCGCCCCGACGGGCGAGGTCAGCTGCACATGCGCGTCGTGAAACGCCAGCTCGCGGTCCTCATCCGACATGCGGAAGGTGGCGGGCCGCCCTTCCAGCACCGCGCGACGCAACACGGCCAGCGCCGGGGTGCGGTGGATGTTCGGGATCAGGTCGATGATGGACAGCGCCGGTTTCATGCGCGTCCGGATTTCCCACAGCATGGATCTTTGCCCTTTCCACAGCGCAAGCGGCTGCAAGGCTGTGGTCTATAGCTCAGGTTGCGCCGCAGTGCCACCCGCTGCGCCCGGTCCGGCTTTGCCCTTTCTGTGCCGCAATCAAGGCATGGTCATGCCGTGAAGCCATGGCAAGACCCGCAGCAGCGGCAAGACAGGGGGCACGATCCGTGCTATCGCCGCCCCGGAAAGCAGCAGCCAGACACCGATGCCGATTGCGAATACGCTTGCCTATCTGATGCTGGCCCTGTGGCCGGTGGCTTCGTGGATACTGTTCACGAAGCTTGATCCGGCACGCGCGCTGATCTGGACAGTGCTGGGCGCCTATATGCTGCTGCCGCCGGTCATCGCGCTTGATATGCCGGTGGTGCCGGGCATCGACAAGGATGCGGTGGCCGGGCTGGCGGCGCTGCTGGCGGTGCTGTTTTTGCTGCGGCAGCGGGTCGGCGTCCTGCCCGCATCGCGCATCGGGCGTGGGCTGATCGTGCTGTATATCCTCAGCCCGTTTGCCACCGTGCTGACCAATGGTGACGAGATCTGGTTTGAGGCCTCTGGCCTGCAGGCGCTGCGGATCTATGACAGTGTGGCGGTTGTGGCCAATCAGGCGATTGCGCTGGTGCCGTTCTTTCTGGCCCGGCGGTTTCTGGCGACAGATCAGGCGATGCGGGCCATCGTGGTGGCGCTGGTAATCGCCGGGCTGATCTATTCCCTGCCGATGTTGTTTGAAACGCAGATGTCGCCGCAGCTGAACCTGTGGATCTATGGCTTTTTCCAGCATGAATTCAGTCAGGCCATCCGGTTTGGCGGCTACCGGCCCTTTGTGTTCATGCCGCACGGGCTGTGGGTCGCGTTCTTTGCGATGATGTGTTTCATCGCGGCAGTCACGCTGATGCGGGTGGGGCCAGCGGCCTCGCGGCCGGGGCAGGTGCTGGTGGCGGGCTATCTGTTGGTGGTGCTGCTGCTGTGCCTCAGCGCCGGGCCGGTTGTCTATGCCCTGCTGCTGGCCCCGCTGGTGCTGATCGCGCCGCCACGGTTGCAGATATTGGTCGCAGGTCTGATGGTTGCGGTGGTGATCACCTATCCGCTGCTGCGCGGGCTGCAAATGGTGCCGGTGCAGGACTTGCTGACCTTCTTCACCGGGATGAACGCCGAACGCGGGGCCTCGCTGGCGTTCCGGATCACTAATGAAGAGCTGCTGCTGGACCGTGCGGCAGAGCGCCCGTGGTTCGGCTGGGGCCTCTACGGGCGCGGGTTGTTGCACGACCCTGTCACCGGCCAGATCAATGTGATCGCCGATGGCGGCTGGATCATCACGCTGGGCACCTTTGGCTGGGCCGGGTATATTGCGGAATTCGGCCTGCTGTCCCTGCCTGTGGGGCTGATGGCGCGCGAGGCGTTGCGCCAGCCTGCCGCCCTGCTGTCGCCCTTTGCCGCAGCGGTGGCGCTTTTGCTGGCGGTCAATCTGGTGGATCTGTTGCCCAATGACACGCTGATCCCCTTTACCTGGCTGATGGCCGGGGCAATGCTGGGCCATGCCGAGGCGCTGCGCAGCGCGTGGAAAGCCGGGCGCGGGCAGGCAGCAGGCCACGCCCTGCCGCCGGGGCGGACCGTGATATGAGCCGGGTTTTCCGCCCCCGCGTGTTGCTGCTGGCCGAGGCTGCGAACCCCGAATGGGTATCGGTGCCGCTGGTCGGCTGGTCGATGGCGCAAGCCTTGGCCCGGGTGGCCGATGTGCATCTGGTGACACAGGTGCGCAACCGCGACGCTGTGCTGCGCGCCGGGCTGGTCGAGGGCACGGATTTTACCGCGATTGACTCCGAGGCGTTGGCGCGGCCCTTGTGGAAGCTGGGCAGCTTTCTGACCGGCGGGCGCGGGGGGTGGACGATTCAGCAGGCGGTGGCCACCATCAGCTATCCGTACTTTGAGCGTCTGGTCTGGCAGCGCTTTGGTGCCGACATCCGCGCCGGGCGCTATGACGTGGTGCACCGGATCACACCGCTGTCGCCGGTGCAGCAAAGCCCGATCGCCGCGAAGTGCCGCCGTGCGGGCGTGCCCTTCGTGCTGGGGCCGATCAACGGCGGCGTGCCATGGCCATCGGGATTTGAGGCCGAAATGGCGCGCGAACGCGAATGGCTGTCGCAGGTGCGGGGCCTCTACCGCGCGCTGCCGGGGCGGCAGGGCACTTTGCGGGCCGATGCCATTCTGGCCGGATCGCGGCAAACGCTGCGTGAGATTCCGGCGGCGCATCGGACCCGTGTGATCTACCTGCCCGAAAACGCGGTGGACCCGGCGCGGTTCAACGCGCTTGCCAGCCACAACGCGCCGGGGCCGATGCGCGCCTGCTTCATCGGGCGTCTGGTGCCGCTGAAGGGCGTTGATATGCTGATCGCAGCTGCCGCGCCCCTGCTGCGCAGCGGCAGGCTGGTGCTCGACATCATCGGCGACGGGGACATGATGCCCGCGTTGCGCGCGCAGGCCGCCGAATTTGGTGCGGCTGTCACCTTCCACGGCTGGCAGGACCATGCGCAGGTGCAGGATCTCGCCGCGCGCTGTCAGCTGCTGGCCTTTCCGTCGATCCGCGAATTCGGCGGCGGCGTGGTGCTGGAGGCGATGGCGCTGGGCCTTGCCCCCATTGTCGTCGATTACGCGGGCCCGGCAGAGCTGGTCACCGATGCGACCGGCTGGAAGGTCCCCATCACCGGGCGCACGGGGGTGATCGCCGGGCTGTCCGCGCGGCTGGCATATTGCGTGGACCATCCGGACGAGGTGGCGCAAAAGGGGCAGGCCGCGCGCGACCGGGTGCAGGCGTTGTTCACATGGGACCGCAAGGCGGCGCAGATCCTCGACATCTACCGCTGGGTGCTGGACCCGGCGCAGCCAAAGCCCGCGCCGTTCGGCCCGGGTTAAGTCAGTAAAAGTTCCTTATTTCGGCCAAGTTTATTCTTTATCCACAGCACCGATTGTGCCTTCTGAGTATGCCAATAATGTCCGATACCCCGCCGCGCACCGACCTGTCCGACACCGACATCGCGATAGTCGGTATGGCCGCCCATCTGCCGGGGGCCGAAGACATTGCCACCTACTGGCGCAATCTGCGCGACGGGGTGGACTCGATCCGCGTGCTGGATGAAGCGGCCCTGCTGGCGGCAGGTGAAACCCGCGCCCGGATGGCGCGCCCGAATTACGTGCCATCAGCGGCGGTGCTGGACGGGTTCGAACGCTTTGACGCCGAGTTCTTCGGATTTTCCCCGAAAGAGGCCGCCATCCTCGATCCCCAGCACAGGCAGTTCCTTGAGGTGGCATGGGAGGCGCTGGAAAACGCCGGCCACCCGCCCGAGAATTTCCCCGGCCCCATCGGGGTCTGGGCCGGCTGCGGCATGGGGTCGTATTTCTATTTCAACCTGTGCTCGCATCGCGATCTGGTCGATCAGACCGGCATGTTCCTTTTGCGCCACACTGGCAATGACAAGGATTTTCTGGCCACCCGCGTCAGCCATATCCTTGATCTGAAAGGGCCAAGCATCAACGTGCAGACCGCCTGTTCCACGAGCCTTGTGGCGGTGCATTACGCGTCGCAGGCGCTGCTGAACGGCGAATGCGATATGGCTTTGGCAGGTGGTGTCACCATCGAGCTGCCCCATGCGCGCGGCTATCTGTACACCGAGGGCGAGATCCTGTCGCCTGACGGCCATTGCCATGCCTTCGACCACCGGGCGCAGGGCACCGTGTTCGGCTCGGGCGCGGGCTGTGTGGTGCTGCGCCGCGCGCAGGATGCCGTGCGGGATGGCGATCACATCTGGGCCATCCTCAAGGGATCGGCCGTCAACAATGACGGCGCGGCCAAGGCGGGCTATCTGGCCCCGTCGGTCGATGGTCAGGCCCGCTGCATCGCCGAGGCGCAGGCGGTGGCCGGGGTTACGGCGGACTCCGTCACCTACGTCGAATGTCACGGCACCGGCACCTATCTGGGCGACCCGATCGAGGTGGCAGCCCTGACCGCCGCCTTCCGCGAAACCACCGATGCGGTGGGCACCTGTCGCATCGGGTCGGTGAAAACCAACATCGGCCATCTGGATACGGCGGCAGGTGTGGCCAGCCTGATCAAGGTGGCCCTCGCGTTGCACCACCGCGAACTGCCGCCCTCGCTGGGGTACGAGGCCCCGAACCCCTCCATCGACTTTGAAACCTCGCCCTTCCGCGTCAATGACCGGCTGACCGCGTGGAATGCGCCGGTGCTGCGGGCCGGGGTGAACAGCCTTGGCGTCGGCGGCACCAATGCCCATGCGGTGCTGGAACGTGCCCCGCCCCGCCCCGCATCGGGGCAAAGTGACTGGCCGTTCCAGCCGCTGGTGCTGTCGGCGCGCAGCAAGGCCGCGCTGGACGGCGCATCGGCCCGGCTGGCTGCGCATCTGCGCACAAACCCCGATCAGCCCTTGGCAGATGTGGCCTATACGCTGAAAGAAGGCCGCCGCGCCTTTGACAAGCGCCGGGTGCTGGTGGCAGGCAGCCATGAGGCCGCCGCCGATATCCTTGACAGCAACGATCCCCGCCGCGTCTTCACCCATGACCATCTGGGCGATGACCCGCAGGTCATCTTCATGTTCCCCGGCGGCGGCGCGCAATATGCAGGCATGGCACGCGATCTGTATGAAACCGAGCCGGTGTTCGCCGACTGGATGGACCGTGGCCTCGCTGTGCTGGACCCCAAGCTCGACTACGACATCCGCGCGCTGTGGCTGCCCGAAGCCGGGGCCGGACCAGCGGCAACCGAGGCGCTCAAGCGCCCCTCTGTCCAGCTGCCGCTGATCATGATCACCGAATATGCGCTGGCCAAACTGTTTGAGAGCTGGGGCATCACCCCCACCGCCCTCGTCGGCCATTCAATGGGCGAAAACACCGCCGCCGCGCTGGCCGGTGTCATGCGCTTTGAAGACTGCATCGGCCTCGTCCACCTGCGCGGCACGCTGTTTGATACGATTGCGCCGGGCGGTATGCTCTCGGTGCCGCTGTCTGAACCCGACCTGCGCCTCCGGCTGACCGACCGTGCCATTCATCTTGGCGAAAGTACTCCGGGGGCCCGGGGGCTGGCCCCCGGTTCACCGCCTCAGCTGGACATCGCCTCGGTCAATGCGCCTGACCTTTGCGTCGTCTCCGGCCCCGATGCCAGCCTCGCCGAGCTTGCCGCAAAGCTCGCCGCCGAAGGCATCGAGACCCAACGTATCGCCATCGACATCGCCGCGCATTCCGCGATGCTGGACCCGATCCTCACAAAATTCGGCGATTACCTCCGCGCCATCCCGCTCAACCCGCCGACCCTGCCGATCATCTCCAACCGCACCGGCGTTGCGCTGACACCGCAGCAGGCGACGGACCCCGACTATTGGGTGCAGCACCTGCGCGGCACGGTGAACTTCCGCGCCTGCATGGCGACGCTGATGGCGGAGCCCGGGCGGGTTTATCTGGAAATGGGGCCGGGCCGCGCGCTGTCATCCCTGGCGCAGGCCAATGGTGTGGCTTCCGGTCAGGTGATCCCGGCCTTGCGCCACCCGGATCAGACCATGGCCGATGACGCCTGGCATATGGTCACGCTCGCCCGGCTCTGGGCCTGCGGCGTGGCGGTGGACTGGGGGCAGATCTGGGGCGACGCACCCCGGCAGCGCGTGCCGCTGCCCGGCTATGCCTTTCAGCGCAAACCCTATTTCATCGCTCCCGCCGAAACCCAACACACACAGGTCGAGGCTCCGCCCGTGCGCATTGACGACCTGTCAAACTGGGGCTGGGCCCCGCATTGGCGGCCCGTGGCGGCGGGGTTCGATCTGGATGACCTCTCTCTCACCCCGCCCGAGACTTGGCTGATCTTTCTGGATGACACCGGCCCGTGCGCCAGCGTGGCCGACCGGCTGGTGCAGGCCGGGCACCGGGTGGTGCGGGTGCGTCCGGGCGATGCCTTTGCCCGCGATGCGCAGGGTGATTACCGCTTGTCGCCCGAATGCGGGCGCGAAGGCTATGACAGCCTGATCCGCGATCTGGTGGCGCGCGGGCTGGCCCCCAGCCGGATCGTGCACGGCTGGCTGGTGACGGCCAAGGAAACCTTCCGCCCCGGTTCCAGCTTTCTGCACCGCAATATCGAGCAGGGGTTCTACGCCCTGCTGTTCCTTGGGCAGGCACTGGCCGAAGAAAACCTGCCGCGCCCGATCCGCATCACGGTGCTGACCACAGGGGCGGCGCAGGTGAAGGCTGAGCGGCTTTCCTATCCCGAAAAAGCCATGGTGCTCGGCCCCGCCCGCGTGATCCCGCGAGAGGTGCCGGGGGTGCTGGTCGGCCTCCTTGATCTGGGTCCCGGCGATGCGGCGGATGTGGTGCTGGAAGAGGTGCTGTCGGACCAGCCCGCGATTGCCGCATGGCGCAAGGGGCGGCGATACGAGTCTGCCATCAGGGCCGTGGCCCTGCCTGACACCGGGATTGACCTGCCAAAAGGCGCGCATGTGCTGATCACCGGCGGCTTTGGCGGCATCGGGCTGACCATCGCCGAAGACCTGATCCGGCGCTTTGGCGTGAAAATCACCCTGATCGCGCGGCGGCCCTTGCCCGAACGTGCGCGCTGGCCTGCCATGTTGGCCAAGGCATCCCCCGATGATCCGCTGGCCCGGCGCATATCGGCGCTGCAACGGCTGGAAGCCTTGGGCGGGCAGGTGCTGGTCGCCCGCGCCGATGTGGCCAATGTCGATGAGATGCAGGCGGCACGCGCGGCGGGTGAGCAGCGCTTTGGCGCTGTGCATGCGGTGATCCATGCGGCGGGCGTGGTTGATGACGGGCCGCTGCTGGTCAAGACCAGTGCCGAGGTGGAAGAGGTGTTCGCCCCCAAACTGCACGGCACGCAGGTGCTGGAGCGGTTGTTCCCCGACGGGTCCATCGCGCTTTTGGTGCTGTTCTCCTCCACCTCCACCGTCACTGGCCCTGCCGGGCAGATCGACTATGTGGCGGCGAATGAATACCTCAACGCCTATGCAAAACACCGGGCGGGCGGCAAAACCCGCGTGGTCGCGCTGAACTGGGGCATCTGGCAGGGCGTCGGCATGGCCGCAGAGGCGCTGGCCGACCGCACGGGGCGGGTGGAGAGCCCGCGTGTGCCGATTGCATCGCCGATGCTCGACGAATCCGGGTTCGACCGCCACGGCAACCGGGTGTTTCACGCGACCTATGGCCTTGACCGCTGGGTGCTGGACCAGCACCGCACCAAAGATGGCACGGCACTGGTGCCCGGCACCGGCTATCTGGAGGTGATGGCCGAGGCATGGGCGGCGCAGGGCGAAGGCGACGGGTTCGAAATCCGCGATCTGACGTTTTTCCGCGCGCTGGATGTCGGCGCGCAGGCGCTGCCGGTCCGGGCACGGCTGCTGCGCAGTGACGAAGGCTATGGGTTCGAACTGCACTCCGGCCTGACGGTCAAGGCCCGCACCGGCTGGCTGCTGCATGCATCGGCCCGGCTGCTGCCGCTCACCGATCCGGCCCCGCGCATCGACGTGGCCGCAATTGCGGCGCGTCTGCCGCCGCCGGAAACCGGCGACGGCCTGCGCAGCCCGCAAGAGGCGCATCTGAACTTTGGCCCGCGCTGGCGCGTGCTGCGCTCGCGCACCATTGGCAGCGGCGAAGGGCTGGCGCATCTGGCCTTGCCGGATGCCCACCGGGCAGAGCCGGATCAGGGCTGGCGCATCCACCCCGCGCTGATGGATCTGGCAACCGGCTGGGCGATGGGGCTGATCGACGGCTACCAACCCGATCATCTGTGGGTGCCGGTGTCTTATGCCCGGGTGCGGGTCTACCGCCCGCTGCCCGCCCGCATCGTCAGTCATATGCGCAACGCTGGCCACAATACGGCGGCACGCGGCGCGGCGGTGTTCGACATCACACTGGCCACGCCTGAGGGTGAGGTCTGCATCGAGGTCGAGGGCTTTGCCATCCACCGGCTGGACGGCGGCTTGACGCTCACCGCGCCCGACCCGCGCAGCCTTGAGTTTGATGACGTGCAGGCAAAACCCACCTCCACCGCCGAAGGCCGCCTGCTGCACGCCTTCTCGCAAGGCATCCGCCCGGCAGAAGGGGCCGAGGCCTTTGGCCGCGCCTTGGCGCTGGGGCAAAGCCAGATCATCGTCTCATCGCTCGACCTGCCCGCGCTGATCCGCAGCACGCAGGTGGTTGAAGCCACGCGGGCCGAGGGCACCAGCTTTGACCGCCCCGATCTGGACAGCGATTATGTCGAGCCGAGCAATGACATTGAGCGCACTCTGGTCGGGTTCTGGCAGGATCTGCTGGGCGTGGCGCGGGTGGGGGTTGACGACAGTTTCTTTGATCTTGGCGGCCACAGCCTGATTGCGGTGCGGCTGTTTGCCATGGTCAAAAAGGCCTACCGCGTCGATTTCCCGATTTCTGTGCTGTTCGAGGCCCCGACCATCGCCGCCTGCGCCGCGCTGATCGAAGCGCAGATCGGCCCGCAGGAAACTGGCACGGCCAAGCCGGTGGCAACGCCCGCCCCGCGCCGGTTCACCCATATCGTGCCGATGCACCGCGGTGAAGGCGGGGCCAAAACGCCGTTCTTCCTTGTGGCCGGCATGTTCGGCAATGTGCTGAACCTGCGCCATCTGGCGCAGCTGCTGGGCGGCGACCGGCCATTCTATGGCTTGCAGGCGCGCGGGCTATACGGCGATGCGCGACCGCATTCAGACTTTGTCGCAGCGGCGCGCGACTACATTGCCGAGATGCGGCAGGTGCAGCCACATGGCCCCTACCTTCTGGGCGGGTTTTCGGGCGGCGGATTGATCGCCTGGGAAATCGCCCGGCAGCTGGAGGCGGCAGGCGAGGCAGTGCCGCTGGTTGTCCTGCTGGATACCCCGGTGCCGCTGCGCCCGGTGCTGAGCAAGCTCGACAAGCTGATGATCCGCGCGGCGGAACTGCGGGCCGAGGGGCCTGCGTTCTTTGCCCGCTGGTGGCGCGAAAAACAGGCCTGGAAACAGGCGCAGGGGGCCACGTCCACCGATGACATCGCCTTCCACAATGCCGCGATCGAAGCGGCGTTCCGCGCCGCCCTGCCGCTCTATGACATGACAGCGCGCCAAGGGCCGACCGTGCTGTTCCGCCCGGCGCTGGACCGGCAGTGGCAGGTGACGGGCGGGCGCTGGGTCAGCAAAGCGCGGGAATTTGTGGTGCCCGACAATGATCTTACCCCCTTCGCCCCCGCGCTGGAGGTGATCGAGGTGCCGGGAAACCACGACTCGATGGTGCTGGAACCCAATGTGCGGGTGCTGTCGGCCCGGATGCGCGCGGTGATTGCGGCAGCCGAAGGCCCGGCGTCCCCTTTGGCACAGGCGGCGGAATAGCATGGCCAGCGTGCTGACAGTCATTCTGAACTGGCGGACGGCAGAGATGACCCTGCGCTCGGCCGAGGCCGCGTTGGTGGCGATGCAGGGCATCGACGGCGCGGTGGTGATCGTGGACAACGATTCCGGCGATGGCAGTTTTGAGCAGATGACATCAGAAGTGGCCGCGCGCGGCTGGGACTGTGGCCCGCACGCCGTGCGGGTGCTGCAATCGGGGCGCAATGGCGGCTTTGGCGCGGGCAACAACTTTGGCATCAGGGCCGGTCTGCCGGGGGGCGCGCAGCCTGATTATGTCTACCTTTTGAACTCCGATGCCTTTCCGGCCCCCGATGCCATCGGTGCCCTGCTGGCGCATCTGGAGGCCCATCCGGCCACCGGCTTTGCCGGCAGCCGCATTCATGGGACCGACGGCGTGCCGCATCACAGCGCCTTCCGCTTTCCGTCGATTGCGGGCGAATTTGAACAGGCCGCGCGCTTTGGCCCGATCACCCGCCTGCTGCGCGGATCAGTCGTGGCACCCCCATTGCCCGAAGCCACGGGCCGGGTGGACTGGCTGGCCGGGGCCAGCCTGATGATGCGCAGCACCGTGCTGGACCGCATCGGGTTGTTTGATGAGACGTTTTTCCTGTATTTTGAGGAAACAGAACTGTGCCTGCGCGCCGCCCGCGCCGGGTTCCCCACCGATTATGTGGTGGAAAGCCAGGTCACGCATATCGGGTCGGTGTCGACCGGCATGAAAGGGTGGCAGCGGGTGCCAGGGTTCTGGCTGGATTCTCGGATGTATTATTACACCCGTTCGCATGGCCGGGCCTATGCGCTGGCGGCCACAGCGGCGCATGTGGCGGGCGGGCTGATCTGGCGGCTGCGGGCGGTGATCCAGCGTAAAGATGTGATCGACCCCGCGCATTACCTTCGGGATATGTCTGCCCACGCGCTGCGCTGGGCGGTTTCCGGCTTCCGGCCGGTGGCAAAGTAAAGCCGCTGCGGCGGCGAGGAGAGTGTGATGGGTCTGACAGCGCTTCTGATCGGCAATGAAAGTCTGACACAGGCCTGCGGGGCCGCATGGCTGGCGCGCGGGCATCGGCTGGTGGCAGTGGTCACGCGTGATCCGCAGGTGCGCACCTGGGCAGTGGCGCAGGGTCTGCGGGTCGAAGCGCCGGGTGCGGGGCTTGAGGCGCGGCTGGCGGGGCTGTCGTGTGACTGGCTGCTGTCGATCGCCAACCTGTCACTGGTGCCTGCGGCGGTGCGCGGCATGGCGGCGCGCGGCGCGGTGAATTTTCACGACGGCCCCCTGCCACGCTATGCCGGGCTGAACGCGCCGGTCTGGGCATTGCTGGCAGGCGAGCCGCAGCACGGCATCACCTGGCATTTGATGACCGACGGCGTGGATGAGGGCGACATTCTGGAGCAGCGTCTGTTTGATGTGCTGCCCGGCGATACAGCGCTGACCCTCAACACGCGGTGCTTTGGGGCGGGGGTGGAAAGCTTTCCGGCAGTGATGGCGCAGATGGAAAGCGGGCTGCGGCCCGTGGCGCAGGATTTCAGCGCGCGTCGGGTGTTTGCCCGCGCCGACCGGCCAGCGGCCTTCGGGCGGCTGGACTTTGCGCAGCCCGCCGACACGGTGGCGCGGATGGTGCGGGCGCTGGACCATGGCCGCTACTGGAACCCGCTGACCACGGCCAAGATTGAGGGCGCGTTCGGCGTGCTGAACGTGGGCGCGGCGGATGTGGCGGATGGGCAGGGGGTGCCGGGGGCGGTGCTGTCGTCCTCGCCCGAAGGGGTGGTGGTGGCTTGCGGGTCGGGCGCGGTGCGCCTGCACCGGCTGACCTGCCAGACACGCGGTCTGCCGGTGTGCCCGTCTACGGTGCGTGATCTGGCACCTTTGACCGATGCGGGCGCACTGACCGACGCCTTGGCAGCCTTGGTGCCGGTTGAGGCCGGGCTGCGCAAGCGGCTGGCGGCGATGTCGCCGCTGGTGGTTACAGGCGCGGGCGAGGGCGCCGGCTGGCTGCGGCTGGAAGTTGCGGGCGACGCCACCACGCTTGCGGTGGCCATGGCGCGGGTGTCGGGGCAGGACAGCCCCGATGTGGCGCTGTCCGTCGCACCCGGGCTGGCGGGCTATACCAGCGGCTGGGTGCCGGTGCGGGTGGCGACCCATGGTACGGTTGGTGCTGCGCGCGCCGCGTTGCTGGCCGAACGCGCGCCGGGGTTCCCGCTGGACCTGATGACGCGCGACGCGAGCCTGGCCGATCTGGCGATGCCGCAGGTGGCGGTGTCGCTGCACGGCGCGCCGGTGCCGGGCGCTGTGATCACGCTTGCCGATCGCGCATTGCATGCCGACCTGTCGAAGGTCTCTGAGGCCGAGGCGCGGGCGCTGGCCGGGCGTCTGTCTTACGTCGCGGGGGAGGCCCGCGATGCAGATGCGATATCGTCGCTGCCCATGCTGTCACCGCACGAACGTCATGCTGTTTTATACGACGTGAACCATACGTTTGCCATACGTGAACCATACTGCGTGCATCAGGCGTTTGAGGCGCAGGTGCAGCGCACACCGGACGCCCCGGCAATCAGCTTTGAGGCGGTGGAACTGACCTACGCCGCCCTGAATGCGCGGGCGAACCGGGTGGCCCATGTGCTGCGCAATATGGGCGTGGGGCCGGGGGTGCTGGTCGGCCTGCACATCCGCCGCAGTGTCGATATGCTGGTGGGCGCGCTGGCCATTCAAAAGGCAGGCGGGGCTTACGTTCCGATGGACCCGGCCTATCCCCTTGAGCGAACAGCGCTTTTTATTGAGGATTCCGCCTGCCCGGTGATTGTGACCACCAGTGATCTGGCGGCTGACCTGACCGGGCAGGCGCCGCCGCTGTGTCTGGATACCGATGGGCGGATCGCCGGGGCGTCTGATGCAAACCCCACATCTGGTGTCACTCCGGGCGATCTGGCCTATATGATCTACACGTCCGGCTCCACCGGGCGGCCCAAGGGCGTGATGGTCGAACACCGCAACGTGGCGAACTTCTTCACCGGGATGGACCAACGTATCGGCACCGATCCGGGGGTCTGGCTGGCCGTCACCTCGCTGTCGTTCGACATCTCGGTGCTGGAGCTGTTCTGGACCCTGGCGCGCGGGTTCAAGGTGGTGATTTCGTCGGATGAGAACCGGGCACTGGTGTCTTCGGGGCGCATCGTTTCGGATAAAAAGATAGATTTTTCATTGTATTACTGGGGGAATGACGATGGCATCGGCCCCAAGAAATACGAGCTGCTGCTGGAAGGTGCCAAGTTCGCCGACAGCCACGGCTTCGTGGCCGTATGGACGCCTGAACGGCATTTCCATGCTTTTGGCGGCCCATATCCGAACCCCTCGGTAACAGGCGCGGCCGTTGCGGCGGTCACCAGGAACATTGGCGTGCGGGCGGGGTCTTGCGTGGTGCCGCTGCACCATCCGGCGCGGATTGCCGAGGAATGGGCGGTGATCGACAACCTGACCGGCGGCCGCGCCGGGATGGCGATTGCCAGCGGCTGGCAACCGGATGACTTTGTGCTGCGCCCGGAAAATACCCCGCCAAACAACAAGTTGGCAATGTATGCCGCCGCCGATCAGGTGCGTCGGCTGTGGCGCGGCGAGGCGGTGGAATTCCCCACCGCTGACGGCACGATGTTCCCGGTGGTGACCCAGCCGCGCCCTGTGTCGGCGGAACTGCCGCTGTGGGTGACCACGGCGGGCAACCCCGAGACATGGCGCGAAGCGGGGGAAATGGGGGTCAATGTGCTGACCCACCTGCTGGGCCAGTCGGTGGATGAGGTGGCGGGCAAGATCAAGATCTACCGCGAGGCGCGCGCCAGGGCGGGCCATGACCCGCAGGCGGGCGTGGTGACCTTGATGCTGCATTCCTACGTCGGGCGCGACCGGGCGCAGGTGCGGCGCGTGGCCGAAGCACCGATGAAAGCGTACCTCGCGGCGGCGGTCGGGCTGGTGAAACAATATGCCTGGGCCTTTCCGGCCTTCAAGAAACCCCACGGTGTAACCAACCCGATGGAGATCGATCTGCGGTCGCTAAGTGCCGAGGAAAACGAGGCAATTCTGGATTTCGCCTTTCAGCGCTATTTTGAGGATTCGGGTCTGTTTGGCACGGTTGACGATGCCTTGGCGCGGGTCGAACAGCTTAAGCGTATCGGCGTGGGCGAGGTGGCCTGCCTGATCGATTATGGCATCGCGCCCGAGCAGGTGATGGAGGGGCTGTACCCGCTGGCCGAAGTGGTGCGGCGCGCTAACGCGGGCGGCGGGGTTGCGGCGGATGATTATTCCATCGCGGCGCAACTGATCCGGCACCGGGTGACCCATCTGCAATGCACGCCATCCATGGCGCGGATGATCGCGATGAATGAAGACTCGCGCGGCGCGCTGGCGGGGGTGAAAACCCTGATGGTGGGCGGCGAGGCGCTGCCGGGGGCCTTGGTGCAGGATCTGCGGGCCGCCTGTAATGCGCGCATTCTGAACATGTATGGGCCCACGGAGACCACGATCTGGTCTTCGGTGGAAGAGGTGACCACCACGGAAAGTGTGTCGAACATCGGCACGCCCTTGGCCAATCAGCAGATGTATGTGCTGGATGCGGCGCAACAGCCTGTGCCGGTTGGCACTGCGGGCGAGTTGTGGATCGGCGGCGATGGCGTCTCGCGCGGCTATTGGCAGCGCGACGATCTGACGGCAGAGCGGTTTGTGGATGACCCGTTCGTGACGCCAGACCGGGCCTGCCCATGGCGCGCGCAGATGTACCGGACCGGCGATCTGGTGCGCAGGCGCCCGGATGGAAAAATCGATTTCCTTGGCCGCACCGACCATCAGGTCAAGCTGCGCGGCTACCGGATTGAACTGGGCGAGATCGAGGCGGTGCTGGAGGCGCAGCCGGGGGTGCGCCAAGCCGTGGTGATGGCGCGCGAGGACAGCCCCGGCGATGTGCGGCTGGTGGGCTATGTGACCGGGACGGCACAAGAAGTTGCGCTGCGCGCGGCGCTGGGCGCGGTGTTGCCCGACCATATGGTGCCCGCGCATATCGTGACGCTGGAGGCATTCCCGCTGACCCCCAACCGCAAGGTGGACCGCAAGGCGCTGCCGATGCCGGGGGTGCGGGTGGCCGAAGCGGCGGCTTTTGTCGCGCCCACATCGGATATTGAGGCGCAGATCGCCGCGGTCTGGGCGCGGGTGCTGGGGGTGCCAAAGGTCGGGGCCAGGGACAACTTCTTTGCGCTGGGCGGCCACTCCCTGCTGGCGGTGCAGGCGCATCGTGAGATCCGCGAGGCGCTGGGGGCTATGAGGCTGTCGATCACCGATATCTTCCGCTTTCCCACATTGTCCGCCTTGGCCGCACATCTGGATGACGGGCCAAAGCCGGTGGCAGTGGTGACCCTGCCCGCCGGGCTGGCCGGGCAGGCGGGGGCGCGGGTGGATGCCATGGCGCGCAGGCGTGCGATGCGGGCAGGGCGGACGGGCGTGGATGCCTGACGCGGGCCTGCTGGCCGCCCTGCGGGAGATTGCTCCCGGGGGTGCCGGGATCGGCTGGGCCGATCCGCGCGCCGAATATGCCCTGATGCCGGGAGAGGTTTTGCCGGGCGCAGTGCCTGCGCGGATGCGCGAATTTGCGGCGGGGCGGACGGCGGCGCGCACCGCCTTGGCCGGGATCGGGCTTGCGCCGCTGGCCATTGGGCAGGGGGCTGATCGTGCGCCGGTCTGGCCTGCAGGGGTGGCCGGGTCGATCACCCACAGCCGCAGCCAGTGTCTGGCGGTGGTGATGTCCGCGCAACTGTGCCGGGGGATTGGGATTGATCTGGAGGAGGATACCCCGCTGGAGCCTGCCTTGTGGCCTGATATCCTGCGCCCCGAGGAACAGGCGGGGATCACCGGCGCGCAGGCCAAGGCGGTGTTCTGTGCCAAGGAAGCGGCGTTCAAGGCGCAGTACGCGGTCAGTCGCACGCTTTATGGTTTTGACGGCATGCGGGTAGAGATGGAGGGCGACCGCTTTGCCGCCGTTTTCATGCGAAGCGTGCCGCCCTTTGCCATCGGCGACCGGATCAGCGGGCGCATTCTGCGGGCCGGGGGCCATGTGCTGACGCTGGCCAGTCTTTGACGTTGTCCTGTCATTGACGCAGGGCGGCGACGAATTGTCGCGACAGGCGCGCGCGATGCGCTATCCTGCGCCAACCCGCATGCCTTGAGGAGGGGATGCGGTGTCTGGGAGGATGCAATGAACAAACTTGTCGCGGTTGCCTGTGTGATCAGCTGGTCGGGTTTCTGGGCCTTTGGCTATCTGGCGCTTTCGGCCGATATTCAGGATCAGGGGCAGATTCTGGTGGCCAGCCTGCTGGCGGCACTTGGGTTTTTGTCGGGGATGTTTGCCTATATCAGGCTGGCCCGCGACCGGCCGGTGGATTACACCCGTGTGCGGCAGGGCTAAACCCGGGCCAAACGCCGCTTTGCCCTTGTTCGGGGGCGGGGTCCGACTTACCTCTGGGGCATGAAGCACCTCATCCCCTTTTTGCCCAAACCGCCCCTTGTCGCCGTCATCCGCCTGCAGGGCGCGATTGGCACCGGCGCGCGCAGCCTGTCTGATCAGGCCCTTGCCCCGTTGCTCGAACGGGCGTTTTCCCGTGGCAAGCCGGCGGCGGTGGCGCTGGTCATCAATTCTCCGGGCGGATCGCCGGTGCAATCGTCGCTGATCGCGGCGCGCATCCGGCGGTTGTCGCAAGAAAAGCGGGTGCCGGTGCATTGCTTTGTCGAAGATATCGCGGCCTCGGGCGGCTATTGGCTGGCAACGGCGGCGGATCAGATCTGGGTGGATGAGTCGTCGCTGGTCGGATCTATCGGGGTGATCTATGCCAGTTTCGGGCTTCATGAGCTGATGCAGAAAAACGGTGTCGAACGCCGGGTTCATACGGCGGGCAGGTCGAAATCTTTTGCCGACCCGTTCAAACCCGAACGACCCGAAGATGTGGAACGCATCCACAAGATGCTGGCCCCGCTGCACGAGAATTTCATCGCGCAGGTCAAGGCGCGGCGCGGGGTGCGGCTGAAACCGGACGCCGATCTGTTCAACGCCGATATCTGGGTGGGTCGTGCCAGTGTGGACAACGGGCTGACCGACGGGGTTGCGCATCTGGTGCCCAAGATGAAAGAGCTGTTCGGCGACAAGGTGCGGCTGGTGCCCTATGGCCAGCGGCGCGGCTTGTTGCAGCGCTTTGGGATGACGATGGGTGATACGCTGATGGCCTCGGTCGAGGAGCGTGCCCTGTGGGCGCGCTATGGGCTGTAGATGCTGTTCAAGATCATCCTGATCTTTCTGCTGGCCATGGTGCTGGTCGGCATGGTGGGCAAGCTGGTGTTTCCGTCGGCGATTGACCGGATGAAGTCCAAAGCACTGGGGCGCGGGCCTGTGTGCCGGTCTTGCGGGCGCTATATCATCGGCAAACAGTGTGATTGCGAAAAGAAGGGCTGAGGCATGGCGGCTTTGGTAACCGGGGCGGGCAAGCGGCTTGGCCGCGCGATGGCGCTGTATCTGGCGGCGCGCGGACATGATGTTGCGGTGCATTACGACTCATCCGCCGATGAGGGGCGGGCGGTGGTGGAGGAGATCACCGCCATGGGCCGCCGCGCTGTGGCCTTGCCGGCCGATCTGCTGGTTGAATCGCAGGTGGAAACACTGGTGCCGCGTGCGGTGGCGGCTTTGGGGCCGCTGACAGTTCTGGTGAATAACGCGTCGATCTTTGAGTATGACACGGTACAGACCGGCACGCGGGCCAGTTGGGACCGCGCGATGGAAAGTAACTTGCGTGCGCCCTTTGTGCTGATTCAAGGCTTTGCCGCGCAATGCCCGCAGGCGGTGCCGGACGCGCAGGGCGAGCCGGTGGCGCAGGGGCTGGTGGTGAACATGATCGACCAGCGGGTGCAAAAGCTGACGCCGGAGTTTGCCAGCTACACCCTTGCCAAGATGGGGCTTTGGGCACTGACGCGGACGGCAGCGCAGGGGCTGGCCCCGCATGTGCGGGTCAATGGCATCGGGCCGGGGCCGACCTTGCAGGGCGGCCGCCAGTCTGCCGACCACTTTGCACGGCAACGCGCTGCCACTGTTCTGGGGCGGGGCGCGAACGCCTCCGATGTGACGGCGGCGCTTGGATTTTTCCTCGATTCCCCTGCCGTGACCGGGCAGATGATCGCGGTGGACGGCGGGCAGCATCTGGGTTGGAAAACGCCTGATGTTCTGGGTGTCGAGTGATCCTGACAAGGACACCGGCTAAAGTTGTCCACTTTTCTTAAGACGTTCACACATCCGTTACACAAGCCCCTGATTTTGCATATCTTTACTCTGATGAGAAAATTATATCCAACATTTTCAGTATCTTATGTTTTTGCCCAAAAAATGGGCATGTTAACGAAATGGGCGAAATACAAGGGAAATTCGGCGCTGATGAAACTTTCTCCGCAGAGTTATCCACAGAAACGGTGGACTTCTTCCCCCTTGCCCCCCGCGCGATATCATTGCAGCGGTAGGGCAGAATCGATGACTTTGAACCGGATCTTTTCAGGGGGTCTGATGTGAGCGACGAAAACCCGCAGACCGAGGTCGTAGCCACCGGGCAGGCGGTGATTCAGGGCTATCTGAAGACTCTGGATGCCTCGCCCGGCGTGTACCGCATGCTGAACCCCAAGGGCGAGGTCCTGTATGTCGGCAAGGCGCGCAACCTCAAAGCGCGGGTGTCGAATTATGCACGCGGCACTGGGCATTCAGCCCGGATCGCGCGGATGATATTCGAGACCGCCAGCATGATGTTCCTGACCACCCGCACCGAGGTGGAGGCGCTGCTGCTGGAGCAGAACCTGATCAAGCAGCTGAAGCCGCGCTACAACGTGCTGATGCGGGATGACAAAAGTTTCCCCAACATTCTGATTTCCAAAACCCATGCCTATCCGCAGTTGAAAAAGCACCGTGGGAAGAAGACGGAAAAGGGTGCATATTTTGGCCCCTTTGCCAGTGCGGGCGCGGTGAACCGGACGTTGAACCAGTTGCAGAAGGTTTTTTTGCTGCGCAATTGTACTGACGCGATGTTTGAATCGCGCACCCGGCCCTGCCTGCAATACCAGATCAAACGCTGCGCTGCGCCCTGTGTCGGCAAGGTGTCGGGTGAGGGATATGCCCAGTTGGTGGCCGATGCCGAACGGTTCCTGCAAGGCAAGACGACCACGGTGCAGGCCAATCTGGCGGGTGAGATGGCCCGTGCGTCAGAGGAGATGGAGTTTGAACGCGCCGCCGCCCTGCGCGACCGCATCCGGGCGCTGACGCAGGTGCAGCAGACGCAAGGCATCAACCCGCGCGGCGTGGCCGAAGCGGACATCGTGGCGCTGCATCTGGAGGGTGGGCAGGCCTGCGTGCAGGTGTTTTTCATCCGCGCCAACCAAAGCTGGGGCAACCGCGACTTTTACCCCCGCACCGGGGCGGGGGCCGAGGAGGCGGAGATTTTAACCGCGTTCCTGACCCAGTTCTACGATGACAAGGACCCGCCCCGGCTGATCCTGCTGTCGCACGCGGTCGAGGACGAGGATCTGGTGGTGCAGGCGCTGTCAGATCGCGCCGGTCGCAAGGTTGAGCTGGCGGTACCGTTGCGCGGTGAAAAGGCCGAGCTGGTGGAAAACGCCACCCGCAACGCACGCGAAAGTCTGGCCCGCAAGATGGCCGAGGGAGCCACGCAGAACAAGCTGCTGGCCGGGCTGGCGGAGGCGTTCGATCTGGATGCACCGCCCACGCGCATCGAGATCTACGACAACGCGCATATTCAGGGCTCTGATGCGGTGGGTGGCATGGTGGTTGCCGGGCCGGAAGGGTTTGTGAAATCGCAGTACCGCAAGTTCAACATCAAATCGGCGGCGGGGGCGAACTCGGATGACTTCGGCATGATGAAAGAGGTGCTGACCCGGCGGTTCGAGCGGCTGATCAAGGAAGACCCCGACCGCAAATCCGACATGTGGCCTGACCTGTTGCTGATCGACGGCGGGGCGGGGCAGGTGTCAGCCGTGGGCGAGATCATGGCCGAGCTGGGGGTCGATGATGTGCCATTCATCGGCGTGGCCAAGGGGATCGACCGTGACGCGGGCAAAGAGGAATTTCACCGCCCCGGCGTGCGGCCCTTTGCCCTGCAGCGCAATGACCCGGTGCTATATTTCGTGCAGCGCCTGCGCGATGAGGCGCACCGCTGGGCCAACGGCGCACATGTGGCCAAACGGGCCAAGCAGGTGGGGGTGACGCCGCTGGATGATATTCCGGGCGTCGGGGCCACCCGCAAACGGGCGTTGCTGGCGCATTTTGGCAGTGCAAAGGCGGTGTCGCGGGCCGGAGTGTCGGACTTGACGGCGGTGGACGGCATATCCGAGGCGATGGCGCAGGTGATCTACGACACGTTCAACGCACGCGGCTAAGCGGCTCGCGCTGCCAGTCGGGGGCGTAATCGCAGGTGGTGCCACTGGCAAGGGCGGCCAGCCGGTCCAGCTCGCGTTCCAGTCTGGCAAGCCGGGCCTTGGTCAGCCGGATGCCCGGTTCCGGCCAGAAGGCGCGGATGCGCAGGGTGGCGCTGCTGCGGTCTGCCTTTGCGTCGATGCGGCCGATCAGTGTCGTGCCTTCCAGAACTGGAAAGACGTAATAGCCGTATTGGCGCTTTGGTTCGGGTACGAACACCTCAATCCGGTAGTGAAAGCCGAACAGACGTTCGATCCGCGCCCGGTCACGCAGGGCGGGGTCAAAGGGCGACAGGATGCGCAACCCGGCGGGGGTGTCGGGCAGGGCCTGCACGCGTGCCGCCAGATCGGGGCGGGCGAGGGCGGGGCGCGGGCTGCCATCGGCCTGTTCAACGGCAATGCGGATCAGCCGACCGGCGGCGATTTCCGCCCGCACCCAATCCTGCACCGCCGCTTTGTCAACGGCATGCCAGTACCGGGCGATTTCCGTCTCGTCGGCAAAGCCGAGGTTGGCAAGCGCGGTGGCGCAGGCCCAGTCGCAATGCTGTCGGGGCGAGGTTTCGGTGCGGTAAATCTCTGCCGGGATGACATTTTCGGTCAGGTCATAGACCTTGCGGAAGGCATCGCGGCGGGTGACGGCGATCTGCCCGGTGCGCCAGAGCCATTCCAGCGCGGTTTTGGACGGGTGCCAGTCCCACCAGCCGCCTTTGCCGCGCTCTTCCCCGATACCCACATCGCTGCTGCTGACCGGGCCATGCGCGGCGATATGGTTCAGAATGGTGTCAAATTGTGCAGCGTACCCGTCACGGAACCAGCGCTGCCAGTTGGCGTGCAGGCGGGTGGCGTCGCGGGCAAAGCGGTGCTTCCACTGTGGGAACAGGTCCATTGGGACAAGAGAGGCATCATGCGTCCAGTGTTCGAACAGGGCGCGGTCCCGTTCCAGCAGGGGTTTCAACGCCGGGGGGCGGTAGCTGTGTCGCCTTGCCCAGAGGATCATGTGATGCGCGCGTTCCACCGTGGTGATGCTGTCGACCTGTACAAAGCCGATCCGGTCGATCAGCCCCGACAGATGCGCGCCCTTGGCCGGGCCGCTGCGCGGTTCGGTCAGGGCGTGGTGGTGCAAGAACAGGTGGCGGGCGGTGGGGTTGGGCAGGTGCATGGCGTCAGAAAACGCCGGGTGGCCGGTGCGGTCAATGAGGATTCGTATGCACCCGAAGTTGCCAGGCTTGCGAATGGCCGGGGAAAGGGGCGTGAAATTTGCGCAACAGTGCAGAATAGCTGTGGCCGAGTTCAGAGCCTTTGCAGAGCCGTTCGCCTTGCGGATGGGTGATCAGCACCAGCCCGCCGCCGGATTCTGCCAGACGATAACCCTTGGCAATCAGGCGCGATTGCAGATCTTGCCAGCCCTGCGCATAGGCAAAATCATTAGCGAGGAGCGCCCGCAAGGGAGCGACGAGCCGCTCATCCGCCCTGACGGGCGTCTTCGCTGAGGCGCGGCGGCGCAATTCACGCTCCACCGCGTCGCGGATCAGCTGGCCCGGCGTCACATAATCCTGTTCGGCCAGCCGCTTCAGTGCCGCGACAGTGGCGAGGGGCAGTTTCAGTGTTAGGTCTTTGGTGTCCATGCGCCGAGTTTCCCAGCACATGGTTAAGGTGGGGTTAAGCCCCTCAGGCCGCCTGAGCCGCCCGGGCCTGATGCGCTTCGCGGAAGGTGACCAGACGGCGGCCTGCTTCGTCCCACAGGTGCAGGCGGGCGCAGGACAGGCTTTCGCGCAGGGTCAGCACCTGGGCTTCGGCCAGCACCGGATAATCGCGCAAGATCTCGGACAGGCGGTAGAACGGGATGCGGCTGTACAGGTGATGCACATGGTGGATGCCGATATTCGCGGTCATCCAGCGCAGGGGCTGCGGGAGTTTGTAGTGTGAGCTGCCCAGCAGCGCCGCATCATGCATCTGCCAGTCGGCTTCGTTGTCCCAATAGGTGTCTTCGAACTGATGCTGCACAAAGAACAGCCAGACCCCGATGGTGGCAGCAGCGACGACAGTTGGAAAGAAGATCACCACCGGAAGCTGCCAGCCGCCCAACAGGTACAACCCGGTGATCAACCCGGCCAGCACCAGATTGGTGCCCATGGCCGACAGCCAGTAGCGCCAGCCTGCGGTCATCAGACCCAGTGGCAGGCGGTATTCCAGAATGAACAGATAGGCGGGGCCGATGCCGAACATCACGATCGGATGGCGATAGGCCCGGTACAGAAGGCGGCCAAGCCAGCTGCGCTGGTTGTATTCGTCAATCGTCAGCGTCATCACGTCACCGATGCCGCGCCGGTCCAGATTGCCGGCATGGGCGTGGTGAATTGAGTGCGTGCGCTTCCACACCGTATAGGGCGTCAGCGTCAGCACGCCGATGGCGCGGCCAACCCAGTCATTCACCTCGCGATTGGCAAAGAACGACTGATGGCCGCAATCATGCTGGATCAGGAACAGCCGCACCAGCCAGAAGCCGTTCAGCACGGCAATGGCGAGCGCCAGCCAGGGGCTGACCGACAGCGCCGCCCAGGCTGCGGCCCAGAAGGCCAGAAATCCGGCCAGCGTGACCGCCAGTTCAAACAGCGAACGCTTGGTCGAAGGATCGCGGTATTTGGCCAGCAACGGCACCCATTTTCTGGCGCTCGCCTCTTGGGCTTGCGCCAGGTCGTTCTGCATCATCGTCATTCAGGGGCCTTTGCGGCTTGTCGTTCGGGTGTCTTTACAGATCCGGACCGTAGCGGAACGGTCCCGGACTGGTATGTCGGGTAACACAAATATGCTACAGAAATTTGCACAACAGCGGGAACGCGGCAATTTGCCCACCCGGCGTTATCCATGCGCAAGACCCGCCTCGGCCGCGATGGCGCGTGACGATTTGCGGGCGCGTTCGGTCGCTGATTTCAGCTGGCCGCAGGCGGCCATGATATCTTCACCGCGCGGGGTGCGGATCGGGCTGGCGTAGCCGGCCTGATAGATGATGTCGGCAAAGGCATGGATGCGGTTGCCGCTGGACCGTTTGTAGGGCGCGCCGGGCCATTCGTTGAACGGGATCAGGTTGACCTTGGCCGGAATGCCGCGCAGCAGTTCGACCAGTCGATGCGCGTCTTCCTTGGTGTCGTTCACCCCGTCCAGCATCACATATTCAAAGGTGATCCGTTCGGAATTCGACAGGCCCGGATAGTCGCGCAGCGCATCCAGCAGTGTGGCGATGTTCCAGCGTTTGTTGATCGGCACCAACTGGTCGCGCACCTCGTCAGTCGTGGCGTGGAACGACACCGCCAGCAGACAGCCGATTTCAGTCGCGGTGCGGGCGATTTCGGGCACGACACCGCTGGTGGACAGGGTGATGCGGCGGCGGCCAAGGGCAATGCCTTCGTTGTCCATCACCACTTTCATCGCGTCGCGGACGTTGTCGAAGTTGTACAGAGGCTCGCCCATACCCATCAGAACGATATTGCTGATCAGCCGGATCTCATTCTTGGGGTCGCCCTGCACCGGCCATTCGCCCAGATCGTCGCGCGCCAGCATGACCTGACCGACAATTTCGCCCGCCGTCAGGTTGCGCACCAGTTTCTGGGTGCCGGTGTGGCAGAACGAACAGGTCAGCGTGCAACCGACCTGAGAGCTGATGCACAGCGTGCCACGGTCGGTTTCGGGGATGTAGACCACCTCTACCTCGTGCCCGCCCGCGATGCGCACCAGATATTTGCGGGTGCCATCGGTAGAGACCTGTTTGCTGACCACCTCGGGCAGCTCGATCGTGAAGTGGTCGGCCAGCAGGGCGCGGTAGTCTTTCGCCAGATTGGTCATCTGCGCAAAATCGCGCACGCCCCAGTGGTAGACCCATTGCCAGATCTGCCCCAGCCGCATTTTCGTCTGCTTTTCCGGGGTGCCTGCCGCGATCAGCGCGTCGCGCAGCTGGTCGCGGGTCAGGCCGATGATATTGGTCAGCCCCCCCTCGGGCAGCTTGCGCGGCAGGGTCAGCACATCCTGAGTGATCGGGGCAGTCGGGGTCATCGGCGTTTCCATTGGCGGGCTAAGGCATTCATATAGGGGATTCGGTGCCAAAACGGAACCGGGCAAACGAAACCGTGCGATTCAGCACACCGGACCGTTGGGGCGGGAAACGCAAAACGCCCCGGGGTGGCCGGGGCGCCGTGTCTTTCCTGAGCCCGGGGCTTATTTGCAGCGGGTTTCAGCCTCTGTCATGGCGGCGGTAAAGCCGCGCAGGCTGAAGGTATCCTGGGTCTGGGTGCCGCGCCCGGATGCGCCGGTGATCACCGCAGTGGCCCCGCGCTTCATCGCGGTGAGCAGGGCACCGTCGGCCTCGGCGCTTGCGGGCCAGGCCCATTCGCCATCGGCAAACAGATCATAGCTTTGCCCGTCGATCACGACTTTGACGGTCGAGCCGTTGGCAAAGGGGTAGCCGCCGGTGAACGACACTTCGCCGCGCGCACCTGCGCCCGGACGGAAGGTCACGAACAAAAGGATATCGCCCCGGCGCACGGAAACCGCCTGGCCATCACGGCTGTTCACGGTTTCCTTCGGGCTGGACACGCCCCAGCATTCCTTGGGATTTTCTTCTGTAAACACGCTCCAGTCCGTGAGGGTGGCGACGCGGTTCGTCGATTCTTGCGCGAAGGTGGACGATGCGGCCAGGGCCATGGCAACGCCAAGTGCGGTGCGCACGAAGATGGATGTCATAATGTTACAGCCTCCAAGCTGTCCTTTGCCTCTGCCCCTCCGCCGCCGTTTTTGTGATACGGCTTTTCCTGTGGCATGGGGGCGTTCAACCCGATATCCCACCCATAACGCAAAAAGGCCAATCCGCGAAAGCCCCATGGGCAACAAATCGCGCATCTGTGAGGGGGGACGCTGATGAAAAACGCGGTGCCGATGGTAGAGCTGTGGCGCGGCGGGCGGCTGGAAAGCTGCCACGCAGGTCATGCGGTGATCTGGGATGAGGGCGGCGTGCGGGAAAGCTGGGGCGATCCGGCGACCATCATCTTCCCCCGGTCGTCGTGCAAGATGATTCAGGCGCTGCCCTATGATTCAGGCGCTGCCCTTGGTCGAAAGTGGTGCCGCAGATGCGGCAGGTCTGACCGACCGGCATCTGGCGCTGTCCTGCGCCAGCCATCAGGGTGCGGCTTTGCATGTGGGGATGACCGGGCAATGGCTGGCGGAGCTGGGTCTTGCCGAGGCGGATCTGCGCTGCGGGTCGCACGAACCCTATGACCGCGAAGAGCGCAACCGGCTGATCCGCGCGGACGACCCGCCCTGCCAGTTGCACAACAATTGCTCGGGCAAGCATTGCGGTTTTCTGACCGCCACGCAGTACATGAAAGCCGGGCCGGAGTATGTGGAGATTGACCATCCGCTGCAACGCGCGATCAAGGCCGCAACCGAAGAGGTGACGGGTGAATCCGTGGCGGGCTACGGTATCGACGGCTGTTCGGCCCCCAATTTTGCGATGTCTTTGGCGGGTCTGGCGCGGGCGATGCAGGGCTTTGCCGCTGCGCGCGACAGTGGCGATGCGCGGCAGCGGGCCATGGCCCGGCTGCGCGACGCGATGGCGGCGCATCCTGAAATGGTGGCGGGCGAAGGCCGGGCCTGCACCGAACTGATGCGGGCCATGGGCGGGCGCGTGTCGATCAAGACCGGGGCCGAGGCGGTGTTTGTCGCGATGATCCCTGAGCAAAAGATCGGCATTGCGTTGAAGATCGCCGACGGGGCCACCCGCGCATCCGAGGCGGCGGTGGTGGCGCTTCTGGTGCGGCTGGGGGTGCTGGCGGCAGATCATCCGATGGCACAAAAGCGGCTGCCCGGCGTGCAGAAGAACTGGCGCGGGCTGGAAACCGGCGAGGTCCGGCTGGCGGCTGGATTTACCTGACAGGCGCGGTGACCGGCACGGGCAACAAAAAAAGCCCCCGTCACGAAGACGGGGGCTTTGTGTCGCGGCGTGACGGTCCGGGGACCGGGCATCTGGGCGGGGGCAGTCAACACCCGATCCCCGGACTTTACTCACACAACGTAGGCTCTGTATCGCGGGGTGGTGTGGCGGCAATCGGGTCGGCCCGCGGCAGGGCCGGGGTCTTTTCATGGTGGAAGTGGGGCAGCGCATCCGGGCTTGATTTAAACGGCCCCGGCAGTAAGCTGATCGGATGACGGTTCAACCCCCGAGCCACTACCCCTTCACCACATCCCTGCCCGAGCAGGTGTGTTTCGACCGGCCGGAGTTGTCGGCGATTCTGGCGCTGTATGGCCGGATGGTGGCTTTGGGCGAATGGCGCGATTATGGCATTTCCACCCTGCGCGATTTCGCGGTGTTCGAGGTGTACCGGCGCACGGCCGAACAGCCGCTGTACCGGATCGAAAAGCGCCCGAAGCTGCGCGGCAAGCAGGGGATGTATGCGGTGGTGGGCATGGATGGTCATATCCTGCGGCGCGGCGGCGATCTGGCGCAGGTGCTGCGGGTGCTGGAACGCAAGCTGATCCGGCCGATAGACTGACCGGGCGCTCCTCCGCTCTGTCCTGTTTACCGAAGATCGACCGTCAGGGAGAGATGAGACGTCGGCGCGCCGTCACCGGGCCGCCGTCCTGCGCCAGAATGCGGGCGATGGCACCGGCGATCGGCTCGTAGGCCACGGTCATCGTGTGGCCATTGGCATGAAGAATGCGCCGGGCATCCACCACCCATGCGACATGTCCGGCCCAGAACATCAGGTCACCGCGCTGCACGGCCATGTTATCGGCCAGATCCTGACCCAAGGATTGCTGCTGGTCGCTGTCACCGGGGCAGGGCAGGCCGCAAGCCAACAGCGCCGCCTGCACCAGCCCGGAACAGTCGATCCCCGCTGCCGAGTTCCCGCCCCACAGATAGGGCGCGCCCAGAAAGGCTTCGGCCACCGCCACCGGATCATCCGGGCGGTCGTGCGTCCCGCGCAGATGGGCCAGCGGCACGAACCCCATCTGGGTTTCGGCAAAGCTGCCAAGGATGCCCGACACGGTCAGCAGCGCGCCGAACGGCAGCGCCTCGCGTTCTGGGGCCTGCACCTTTGGCCGGGAATACAGATGGCTGGACCGGGCGGCGACCCAATGGGTGGGGGTTGTGGCCGGGCCGATGGCCGATGCCGCCAGCCAGCCGCAATAGCCGTCCTTGGCGGCCTGCACAAAGGCGTGGTCGTCCTGCAGGTCGATCACCGTCACCGCATCGCCCATCAGCAATTGCCGGTCCCGCGCCCCGCCCGGATGGGCCAGCAGATCGGCGAGCGGTTGGCGCACACGTGCCGCCTCGCCTTCGGTAAAGGTCGCCTCGACCTGCCCGCGCAGGGAGGGAAGGGCCAAGCGGCCCGAAAACGGGGTGGTGCGGCGGTCCATCATAGGCCGAGCATGCCTGGCAGTGCATGAAACAGCGCCCGGGCACCCTGACCGACCCCGCCCTTTGGCCGCGCGGGCAGGTCGGCGGGGGTATGGCCGTAAATGTCAAAATGCGCATAGCGCGGGGTGTTCACAAAGCGGCGCAGGAACAGCGCGGCGGTGATCGCCCCGGCAAAGCCGCCCGACGGCGCATTGTCCAGATCGGCGATGCCCGGTTCGATCATCGGCTCATAGGCATCCCAGAACGGCAGCCGCCAGACCGGATCGAACCCTGACGCCGCCCCTGTGGCAATCGCATCTGCCATGGCGGGATCGTCGGTGAAATAGGGGGCCAGATCCGGCCCCACCGCCACGCGGGCAGATCCGGTCAGCGTGGCCATCGATATGATCGTGGCACCTTCTTCCTCACTCGCATAGGTCAGCGCATCGGCCAGTATCAACCGGCCCTCCGCATCGGTGTTGTTGATCTCGACCGTCAGGCCACGTCGTGAGGTCAGAATGTCGCGCGGGCGCATCGCGGTGCCGGATACGCTGTTTTCCACTGCCGGGACCAGCACCCGCAGCCGCAGCGGCAGGCCAAGCCGCATGACCATCAGCGCAAGACCCATGACCGTGGCGGCCCCGCCCATATCCTTCTTCATCAGCAGCATCCCGGACGATGGCTTCAGATCCAGCCCGCCGGTGTCAAAACACACGCCCTTGCCCACCAGCGTCAGCTGCGGGCCTGTGGTGCCCCAGCGCATCTCCAGCAGGCGCGGCGCGCGCGGCGAGGCGCGGCCGACCGCGTGGATCATCGGGAAATTCTGCGCCAGCAGGTCATCGCCGACAATCGCGGTGGCAGTGGCCCCATATTCTTTGGCCAAAGCAAAGAACGCGGCCTGCAGGTCATCGGGGCCCATGTCATTGGCGGGGGTGTTGATCAGGTCACGGGTCAGATACTCGCCCGCAGCCATCGCCAGAAGGGTTTTGCCATCCATTCCGTCCGGCACTTTCAGCCGGGGGAGCGGCGCCCGTTCCTTGCCGGGGCGGTAGAGGTCAAAGTGGTAGCTGGCCAGCAGCCAGCCCAGCACGGCCTCTGTCCGGGCAGCGTCGGTCAGCGTGCCTGAAAGATGCCAGTCGCCCGGTGGCAGGCCAGCCACTGCCTTGGCCAGCCCAAACCGCCCGCGCGCCCGCGCCGGGGCGGCGCCGCTGCCGATCACGGCCCCGGCAAGGCCAGATGCCCCGGGCAGCAGGCGCAGATCACCCAAGGCCGCCTTGAATCCCGTTGCGTCAAGCCACCCCGCCCAAGCCTGCCCCGGCCCCGCCAGCCAATCCGGCAGATCATCGGGCGCGATGACATGCAGGGGCAAGGATGCGGCATCAGCAGGCGCAAATTCGGGCAGGGCGGTCATGGTCGGAGGCATCGCAGGGGGCATCTGGGGCGGGGTCATCTGACGGTTCCTTCTGGGTCGCCAAAGCCTAGCCTTTCCCGCGCCACCCGCAAGCCCCCGCTAGATGAGTGAGCGGTCCAGCCACTCTTTGTCGGGCGACAGCGCCCCTTCGGCAATGCGGATCAGCCGCGCCCAGACCGCCGCAAATGCAGTCGAATCGCCCGAGGCCAGGCAGCTCCGCACATCGCCCGCAACCAGCGCGAGCGAGATCATGCCCAGATTGTCCGCCATCCGCTGCAACCGGCGCAGATGCCGCGACAGATCGGACATGTCATGCGCATGCACCTGACTGGCCAGCCCGGCCATGGTCACCGCTACCTGGGCCAATGCCCGCATCACCACCTGTTCTGCCGAATCCGTGCCCAGATCGCGGTAAATCGCGGCGATCGGCTCGGCATCGTGCCGCAATCTTTCCTGCGGCCGAAGCCGTACCACATTGCCAGCCTGCATATCCCACACCTCTTGTTCACACCCGTCGTCAGACTGGGCGCTGTCTGTTGAAGAAAAGGTTGCAGCTGCAGAATAATCCCTCTCGAATTTTCTGCGATTGCTGCGTATCAGGACATGTTGCCCATTTCAGGAGGCCGTTCGGCATGGATGCAGCCCGCCCCCTTCCGCAGTATCTGATCCAGCGCTTTCATGGCTGGCGCGCAACCACCTATCAGGACAACAAGGCATGGTTCCGCCGGCTCGCCGCCAGCGGTCAGCATCCGCGGGCCATGGTGATTTCCTGCTGCGACAGCCGGGTGCATGTCACCTCGATCTTCGGCGCGGATGAGGGCGAGTTTTTCATTCACCGCAATGTCGCCAATCTGGTGCCGCCCTATTCACCCGATGGCACCTATCACGGCACCTCGGCCGCGGTGGAATATGCGGTGACCTCGCTTGGTGTCGCGCATATTGTCGTGCTGGGGCATTCCAATTGTGGTGGGGTCAAGGGCTGCCACGACATGTGCATGGGCCACGCCCCGGCGCTGGAGGAAAAGACATCCTTTGTCGGACGCTGGATGGACATTCTGCGCCCCGGGTTTGAACGGGTGCGCGATCTGCCGGATGCCGACCGCCCGCGCGCGCTGGAGAAAGAGGCGGTGCTGGTCAGTCTGGAAAACCTGATGAGCTTTCCCTTCGTGAAGGATGCGGTCACCGATGACCGGCTGACGCTGCACGGGCTGTGGAATGACACGGGCGAGGGCACACTGGAACATTACGATCCGCTGCGCGGGTTTGTGGCTGTCTGATCTTGTCATAGATTAATCGCTCCCCATATCGGCGCGAACAGGGGGCTTCAATGCAGGATATTCTCTCTCTGGCGGCAGACAATCTGCTGTCTCCCATGATCCTGTGCTTTGCACTGGGGTTGTTCGCCGCATTGGCGCGGTCAGAGCTGACGGTTCCAGAGGCGGCGGCCAAGGCGCTGTCGATCTATCTGCTGTTTGCGATCGGCTTCAAAGGTGGGGTTGCGGTGGCCGATCACGGGGTCGATGCGCGGCTGATCTCGGCGCTGCTGGCCGGGGTAATGCTGTCTTTCGCGCTGCCGCTTGTGGCCTTTGCCCTGTTGCGCGGGCTGACGCGGATGTCGGTCACCGATGCGGCGGCAGTCGCGGCGCATTACGGCTCAATCTCGATTGTCACCTTTGTCACAGCCACCTCGGTGCTGGCCTCGCAGGGGATTGCGTCCGAAGGCTATATGGTTGCCGTTGCCGCCGCGATGGAGGCCCCTGCGATCATATCGGCGCTGTGGCTGGTCAGCCGCGCGGGCAGCGGCGCGCAGCGGATGGATGCCGATCTGTGGCGCGAGATTTTGCTGAACGGGTCGATCGTGCTGCTGGTCGGATCTTTCGTGATTGGCATGGTGACCGGACAGGACGGCATGGTGCGGATCGAAAGCTTCATCGTCTCACCGTTTCAGGGCGTGTTGTGCCTGTTCCTGCTGGATATGGGGCTGGTCGCCGGGCGGGGCCTGCGGGCGTCGCGCGGGGTGCTGACGGCGGGCGCGCTGGTGTTCGGCGTGGTGATGCCGCTGGTGGGTGCGCTGGCCGGGCTGGCGGTCGGGATGCTGCTGGGGCTGTCCACCGGGGGTGTCGCGCTGATGATGGTGCTGGCGGCATCTGCCAGCTATATCGCAGTGCCCGCTGCGATGCGGGTGGCGCTGCCCGAGGCGAATCCGTCGATCTATCTGACCCTCTCGCTGGGGGTGACCTTTCCGTTTAACCTGACACTTGGGATTCCGGCCTATATCGCCGTGGCCCAGGCCCTGACCGGAGGCTGACAGATGCAGACCCATGCCGCCAAACGTGTTGAGATCATTATCGAAGCCCCGATGCAAAGCCGGTTGACCGATGCGCTGACCCGCGCCGGGGTGACTGGCTACACCGTGCTGCCGGTTTTGGGCGGTTCAGGCCGGTCAGGTGAGTGGACGCGCGAAGGTCAGGTCGGGCGCGGTGGCATGGTGGCGGTTGTCTGCCTGATCCGGCCGGAGCGGCTGGAGCATCTGCTGGATGCCGCCTTTGCCGTGGTCGAGCGGCATATCGGCGTGGTCTCTGTCAGCGATTGCGAAGTGCTTCGGGCCGAACGGTTCTGAGCGCGCCCGGTGGGGCAGCCATGAAAAAGCCCGCCGGAGGGCGGGCTTTTCCGGTCTGATGGCTGAACGCCTCAGCCCTTTTTCAGGCACCGCTGGCCCAGCACTTCGGCGATCTGAACCGCGTTCAGCGCAGCCCCCTTGCGCAGGTTGTCTGACACAACCCAGATGTTCAGGCCGTTCTCGATCGTCTCATCCTGACGGATGCGGCTGACATAGGTGGCATATTCGCCCACACAGTCGATCGGCGTGATGTAGCCACCCGCCTCGCGCTTGTCGACCACCAGCACCCCCGGCGCTTCGCGCAGGATATCGGTGGCTTCTTCCCAATCGAGGTAATCTTCAAATTCGATGTTGATCGCCTCGGAGTGGCCGACAAACACCGGCACCCGCACGCAGGTGGCGGTGACCTTGATTTTGGGGTCGAGGATTTTCTTGGTTTCGACCACCATTTTCCACTCTTCCTTCGTGTCGCCGGAATCGAGGAACACGTCGATATGCGGAATCACGTTGAAGGCAATCTGTTTGGGGTAGACCGAGGGCTTCACTTCCTGACCCGGCACGTAGATGCCCTTGGTCTGGTTCCACAGCTCGTCAATCGCCTCTTTGCCGGTGCCGGAAACTGACTGGTAGGTCGACACCACCACCCGCTTGATCCGGGCACGGTCGTGCAACGGCTTCAGCGCCACCACCATCTGCGCGGTCGAGCAGTTGGGGTTGGCGATGATGTTCTTGTTCTTGTAATGCACCACCTGATCGGCGTTCACTTCGGGCACGATCAGCGGGATCTGCGGGTCGTAGCGGTAGAGCGACGAGTTGTCGATCACCACACAGCCCTGGCTGGCGGCCCTGGGCGCATAGATTTTCGTCGCATCCGAACCGATGGCAAACAGCGCAATGTCCCACCCGGTGAAATCGAAGGTGTCCAGATCCTTGGTCTTGAGGGTCTTGTCGCCAAAGGAAACTTCAGTCCCCAGCGACTTGCGGCTGGCAAGTGCGGTGATCTCATCCACGGGAAATTCACGCTCGGCGAGGATATTGAGCATTTCCTTGCCCACATTCCCCGTCGCGCCCACGACAACGACTCTATAGCCCATCCGTCCCTCCATGCGTCAAACGACGCTGCGCAATACCGCAAAGGGGGGGCAGGGGGAAGGGTTGATGAAGAAAGAGTGGGGGCCAGCCCCCACACCCCCGGGATATTTTCGAACAGATGAAGTCAGTCGGTGCGGTCTTGCGAGAAGGCGTAGACGATCAGGCCCGCCGCAAGGAACAGCGCGATGAAGCCGAAGATCGCGGCGGTGGGGGCCGAGGCCGGATCGGGCGCGGTGGTGGCGTGGATGCGGCCGGTGGCCAGTTGCAAAAGGCCCACGGGCGCGATGCCGAACAGGTTCAGCAGCGTGACGCCGCGCCCGGTCAGATGGGCGGGGATAAAGGCGCGGCCATGGGCGATGACCATCGGAAACGACGCTCCGGCAAAGCCCAAGCCCGTTAGCAGGGCGATGGTCAGGGTGGGGCTTTGCGGCGACAGCCACAACCCGACCAGCGCTGCAAGCGCCAGCGCATTGCCGCCAAGGATCAGCCATTTGCGGGTGCCAAGCGCGCGCTCCAGCGGACCATAGGCAAAGCTGCCCGCCACCATTCCCAGTCCCATGATCAGGCTGACCTGCCCGATCCACGCCGCATCGGCACCAAACACGTCGCGGAACAGCGGCCCGACCCAGAGACCACGGATAGACGCGGCGGGCGCATAGCAGACTGCCATCATGATCAGCATCGGCCACAGCGCGGGCATGCGCAACAGGTCCAGCAGGCTGCCCTTCTGCCCGCCCGGGCTGCGGGCAGGGTCGCGCAGCAGGGCAAGGATCGCCAGTGCCACCAGCGCCGTGATCGCGGCCAGCCCCCAGAGCGAGGCGCGCCAGCCAAAGGCTTCAACCGCCAGTGACAGCGGCACCGACGCCACCAGATTGCCCAGACTGCCGATGCCGACCGTGGCCCCGGCCAGCGTGCCGAACACCACAGGCGAATAGCTGCGCGCGAAGATGTAATAAGACGCCATCAGCACCGGCGAACACCCGACGCCGATCAGCACCATGGCCAGCTTAATCGCCCCCGGCCCGGTCGCCATCGCAAAGATCACCGCGCCCACGGCCCCGATGGCCATCAGCACGGCAGAGGTCAGGCGCGGACCAACTCGGTCCAGCGCCTCGCCCACCGGGATCTGCATCACGGCAAAGGCCAGAAACCACAGGCCAGAGGCGGCAGCCAGATCACTGGCCGTGGCCCCCAGATCGCGGTCCAGCACCGGGGTCAGCACCGCCAGAAAGGCGCGGTAAAACTGGCTGAGGACGTAAGCCCCCAGCAGGGCAGCAATTCCGGCGCGCATCGGGTATCCTCTTGCTTGGCGCGCGACCATTGCAGGGTCGCGCAGGCGGGTCAACCAGCGCAAATACATCGGCCGGGGCCAGAAACCGGCCTTGCCGCAGCGGTGCCCGGCGGGCAGAGTGGCGGCGCATCTGATCGGAGCCCTATAATGCGATTTCTTGCTATGCTGGCCGCAGGGCTTATACTGACAACCGCGCCGGTGGCGCAGGCGAATGATGGCTTCGGCGGTCTGAGCGCGACGGGGCTGACCTTTGGCCAGACCAACGCCATCGCGATGGAGGAAGAAGACCTGTTCGTCAGCCCCGAACAGGTACGGGTCGATTATGTGTTCCGCAACCTGACCGATGCGGATGTCACCGGCGAGGTGATCTTTCCCTTGCCACCGATTGCGCTCAGCTCTCTGATGAACTCGGATTACAATCTGCCCGATGACCCCGGCCAGCCCGATCTGGTCAATTTCCGCGCGGTTGTGGATGGCGTCGAAGTGCCGGTCCGCATCGACCGGATCGCCGTGATCGAGCCTGCGTGGGAAGAGGGCCGCCCGCTGTCGCAGCAATATGACACGCCGGGCGCGGATGTGACGGCGCTTTTGCAGCGCTATGGTCTGCCGCTGGTGCCCGATGCCGATGCGGTGCTGGCAGCGCTGGACCAGATGGATGCCCGCACCTTGCGTGCCATGGCAGAGGATGGGCTGGTAGAGGCATTCAATGACGGGCCTGACCTGACCGGCGAAGACGTGATGCCGCTCTGGTCGGTCGTCCTGCGCTATCACTGGACCCAGACCTTTTCGGCCGGGCAGATGCTGCGCGTCTCGCACAGCTATGACAACCGGCCGCCGGGGGGCATTTTTGTCTGGCAAGACCCGCCAAATGCCGAATGGCTGGCGGGGCTGAGCCAGCAATACTGCATTGATGCCGCCACCTCGCGGGGGCTGGCAAAAACTCTGGCCGCGTCAGCGGCTGATGGCATGGTGACAGGCGCGGCCTGGCACATCTCGTATGTGTTGCGCACCGCGAATTCCTGGGCCGGGCCGATTGGCCGGTTCCGGTTGACGGTGGACAAGGGTGATGCCGGCCATATCCTGTCGCTCTGTGCCAACGGGGTCAAGAAAACCGGGCCGACCACCTTTGTGGTCGAATACCGCGATTTCATCCCGTCGCAGGATCTGGAGATCCTGATTGTCGCCCCGTTCGGGCATTGAGGCATTCCCAAAAGCGCCCGCCTCAGGCCGGCAGCGCCATCAGCGGCTTTTCCCGGATCGGCAGATGGACGATGGCTGAAAACGCCCCGACGCCGACGCCGATCCACCAGACCAGAGTATAGTCGCCGGTGATGTCATACATCCTGCCGCCCAGCCAGACCCCCAGAAACCCGCCGATCTGATGCGACAGGAACACAAACCCATAGAGCGTGCCCATATAGCGCAAGCCATAGATATGCGCGACAAGTCCCGAGGTGAGCGGGACCGTCGCCAGCCACAAAGACCCCATCACGGCGGAAAAGATCAGCACCGATTCCGGGGTGATCGGCAGCAGGATAAAGGCGGCGGCGGCGATGGTGCGCGCCACATAAATGCCGGTCAGCAGGTATTTCTTGGTATAGCGTTTGCCCAGCCAGCCCGCCGTCAGCGTGCCCGCAATGTTGGCCAGCCCGATCACTGAAATCGCCACAGCACCCAGTGCCGAGGTGCTGTTGATCCCCATCCCCGCCAGCATGCCGCCCGGATCAATCGGGCCACACAGCTCGGTCACAAAGGCCGGGAAATGCGCGGTGATAAAGGCCAGCTGATAGCCACAGCTGAAAAACCCCAGAAAAATTAGGCTGAACGACGGGTCCTTGAAGGCGCGGGTCAGCACCGTACCCATGCTTTCCTCCAGTTCCGCCCGGCTGGCAACGTGGGGAGAGCGGATGAAGGGCAGTGCAAACAGGCTGCACAGGATCAGCCCCGCGAAGATCACGAACACCTCTTGCCAGACATAGGATTGCAGGAGGTATTCCGCCAAAGGTGCGCCGAATACCTGGCCCATCGACCCGGCAGCGGTGGCGATGCCCAAGGTCATCGACCGGTGCTCGGGTGCGGCGGCCCGGCCCACCACCGCCAGCACCACGCCAAAGCCGGTGCCGGCAATGCCAAAGCCTACCAGAATTTCCAGAAACTGGTGCTGGCCGGGTGTCACCGCAAAGGAAGACAGCACCAGCCCGGCGGCATAGACCAGCGCGCCCGCCACAATGGCCTTGCGGTCGCCAAACCGCTCGGCCATCGCGCCGAACAGCGGCTGACCAATACCCCAGGCCAGATTCTGGATCGCGATGGCTAGCGAGAATTCTGCCCGCGCCCAGCCGAAATCTTCGGCAATGGGGATCTGGAACACCCCGAAACTGGCGCGGATCGAAAACCCCAGCATCAGGATCACGCATCCGGCGATCAGGACAGGGGTGATGATGGGGGCCTTGGTCTGGGTCATGGCAACGCTCCTGTCAGGCGCGGCACGATGTGCCCGGACCGGGGCGGCGTCAAATGCTGTTTTGTGATGCGCACAATCCGGCGTGCCGATGGGCTTCAGCTGAATGTGCGCGGGTCTGGCCCAAGGCGGGTGCCGGCATCCAGTGTGGCCATCGCCGCCATCTCTTCATCGGTCAGGCTGAAATCGCAGGCCGCCAGGTTCTCCGCCAGCCGCCCGGCATTGGTGCTGCGCGGAATCACCGAACAGCCCAGCTGCACATGCCAGCGCAAGATCACCTGCGCCGGGGACTTGCCGGTGCGGGCGGCCACTGCCTGCACCGGGGCCGCATCAAACGACTGGCCCTTGCCAAGCGGTGTCCAGCATTGGGTGACAATGCCCAGCCGGTCATGCAGGGCCCGCAGTTCGGTCTGCTGCAACGCCGGGTGCAGCTCAATCTGGTTCAGCACCGGGGTCACGCCGGTTTCACCGATCAGCCGCTCCAGATGGTCGCCCATGAAGTTCGACACACCAATAGATTTGACCCGCCCCTCTTCGCGCAGCCGGATCATCGCGCGCCAGGTGTCCAGATACAGACCCTTTTCCGGGCAGGGCCAGTGGATCAGCACCAGATCCGGCTCCATCCCCAGCCGCGCCACCGACTCGTCAAAGGCGCGCAGCGTCTCGTCATGGCCCTGACGGTCGTTCCAGATCTTGGTGGTGACAAACAGCTGATCGCGCGCCACAGACCCGTCGCGCACGCCCTGACCAAGACCCGCTTCATTGCCATAAATCGCCGCCCCGTCGATCAGGCCATAGCCCATGCCGATCGCAAAAGACACGATGCGCGCGGTCTGATCTGCCGGAATCTGCCAGATGCCAAGCCCGAGCGCCGGAATCCGGTTTCCATCATTCAGCTTCAAAACCGTCATCATCGTCTCCAGAAAGTCTGGGCGCAGGGAACAGATTTCGAGGTCAAGATGCAAGCGCGAACTGCCCTTTCCATCCCGGCTTTGCAGCTTTTCCAAATACTCCGGGGGAGTCGCGCGCCGGTGCGGGCCGGCTGGCCACGGGTGCTTGCGCCGCGCGACGGGGGCAGCGCCCCCTGAAAAAACGGCTTGCCCCCGCCCTTCGCGGGGGCGCAATCAGATCACCTCTGGTGGCCTTGCGCAGCGGTCGGGGCATAGGCGGCACGGGTCAGGTCTACCGCCTGCCCGGTCGCGGCACTTTCCTGCGCCGCCATGCCGATGGCCACCGCCCACCAGCCATCCAGCAGGCTGACCTCGGGGGTCTGCCCGTCGCTTACCACGCGGGCAAAGCCCTGATGCTGGTAAAAGGTGCTGCCATTGTGATCGCCCGCCGCCAGCAGTCCCGGGTCCACCGGCACGTCCAGTTCCTGCGGGCCCTTGGGGTCGCGCGGGCTGACGATCACCTTCGGCACCGGGGCTGCGCCCAGATGCGCGGGCCAGAACCGCCCCGGGCCGGGGACAAGACAGTCGATCCGGCCCTTTGGCCCCACCGCCGTGATCTCTTCCTGATAGCGCGCGCCTTCGGCGAACATGCACAGTTCCAGCATGGCGCGCAGGCCGTTTTCAAATTCGACAATCACGAAAGCATTGTCCCAGATATCAGGGATCTGGCCGTCATAAAGCTCGTTCAGATGGTTCACTGCCTGACCCGCCGAGGCCATCACCCGCACCGGATCGCATCCGGCGATCAGCCGCATCAGGTCAAAGAAATGGCAGCATTTTTCCACCAGCGTACCGCCGGTGTTGCAGTTGAAGCGGTTCCAGTCGCCGACTTTCTCCAGAAACGGAAAGCGGTGTTCGCGGATGGTCAGCATCTTTATCCCGCCGGTCGCGGCTTTGGCCTGCGCGATCAGATGCGCAACGGGCGGCATGTAGCGATATTCCATCGCCACCCAGATCGGGGCAGGGTAGGCGCTGCGCAGCGCGGCCAGACGCGGGGCATCCGCCGGGTCGGTGAACAGTGGTTTTTCACACAGGATCGGCAGGGGGCGGATCGCGGCAATCTCCTCCAGCTGCGCAAGATGCATATAGTTCGGCGACACGATCAGCAGGCAGTTCACCTGCGCATTGGCCACCACATCGGCCAGATTGTCCGCCATCACCGCGCCCGGTGCCAGCTTTGCCGCCTCTGCCCGCATCGCAGCGTCCGGCTCGAAGATCGCGGCCACGCTGGCACCGTCGATCAGCGCGATGTTGCGCAGATGCTCCTGCCCCATCATGCCGCAGCCGATGATACCGTATCTCAGATCCATGTCAGCCTCATTTCAGGCGGGCCACATAGGCCACGCGGTCAGGGTCATACCAGGTAAAGGACGCCTCGACCGACTGGCCGTCCTGTCCTTCGGTGATGCGGGTGATTTTTGGCAACAGGGTGCCGGGGGCGTGCGGAAATTCCGCCGGGGCCCAGCCGGGCAGGGGGCCAAGGCCGATGCGGTCTTCGGCGCGCGCGATCCAGAGGTTCAGGCGCTGGCGGTAAAACAGATAGAGCGATTCCGACAGATCCTCTGGCGCAATCCTGTCGACCAGCGCGCCGTCCAGCCAGATCTCCTCCACCGCCGCCACCACGCCGGACAGGAACCGCAGGCGGCGGATGCGGTGGCCTTCACTGCTGATACCAAAAGCGGGCAGGGCGGGGTCTTTCGGCAGCCGGTCCACCGACAGCACCCGGGCGGTTGGCAGACCGCCGCCTTCCAGCAATTCGATCCGCAGCAGCGCATAGACCGACGTCGGGTCCGCCTTGGCGCGGATGTAATTGCCCGACCCCTGTATCCGCTCTACCAGCCCTTTGCCCGCCAAGGCCTTCAGCGCCTGCCGCAGGGTGCCCACGGCAATGCCCAGACCGGCCGCCATGTCGCGTTCGGGCGGCAGGCGTTCGCCGTCGATCAGCCGCCCCGCCGCGATATCACGGATCAAAAGCTCGCTGATCTGCAGATACAGGGGCAATGCGCCGGGGGATGACATATCGGTGCCGTAAATTGATACAGGATTGATCTATATCATTTCCAGTGCTACGCAAGAAAAAACGTGGGTCTGATGCGCGGGTTTTCAGGGAGGAAAATGTGATGACAGTGGTGCCAGTCACCTCGGCTGATCTGGACGCGAGCGAGGTCAGCTGGTTCGCCGCCCTGTGTTCGGACGATTACGCATACCTCGGCGTGCCCGATCCGGCGATGCGGTCCAGCTGGGCGCATTGTTCCGGCATCGTGCAGCGCGCCGAAAGCCACGGCTTTCGCAACATTTTGTGCCCGTCATCCTATCAGGTCGGGCAGGACACGCTGTCCTTCGTTGCGGGCTGTGCGCCGATCACCGAACGTATCAACTTCCTCGCCGCCATCCGCTGCGGCGAGATGCAGCCGGTGATGCTGGCCCGCACCGTGGCCACGCTGGACCATATGCTGCAGGGCCGGCTGACACTGAATGTCATCAGTTCCGACTTCCCCGGAGAGGTCGAGCCAAGTGCATTCCGCTACAAGCGCAGCCATGAGGTGGTGGAAATTCTGCGGCAGGCCTGGACACAGGACCACATCGACTATGCGGGCGAGGTCTATCAGATCAGCAAGATCAGCGCCGACCCGGCCCGGCCCTATCAGCAGAACGGCGGACCTTTGCTGTATTTCGGCGGCTATTCCCCCGATGCGCTGGAACTGTGTGGCGCGCAATGCGACGTCTACCTGATGTGGCCCGAAACCAAAGACATGCTGGCACAGCGGATGCGCGATGTGCACGCCCGCGCCGCCGCCCATGGCCGCACGCTCGACTACGGGCTGCGCGTGCATATGATCGTGCGTGACACCGAGGCCGAAGCGCGGGACTACGCCGAACACATTGCCAGCAAACTGGATGACGAATACGGCAAGCTGATCCGCGACCGGGCGCATGATTCCATATCGCTGGGTGTCGCGCATCAGGCGCGTGCACGCGAATTGGCCGACCAATTCGGCTATACCGAGCCGCACCTGTGGACCGGCATCGGCCGGGCGCGGTCGGGCTGTGGTGCGGCGCTGGTCGGCTCCACCGATCAGGTGCTGAGCCAGATTGAAGAGTACCGAAAAATGGGCATCCGGGCTTTCATCTTTTCGGGGTATCCCCATCTTGATGAATGTGACCATTTCGGCACCAAGGTGCTGCCACAGCTGAAAACCTGCTCGCTCCCCCACGCATATGGCCGCGTGCCCGCCAGCACCCCGGCCACCCCTTTAGGAAACGGACCACGCCGCTGATGGAAAAGATCGCCCTTTCGCCCGACGTCTCGCTCTCGCGCCTTGTCTATGGCATGTGGCGGCTGGGCGATGATGAAAACACCACCCCCGCCCATGTGCAGGCCAAGGTCGAAGCCTGCCTTGCCCAAGGCATCACCACGATGGATCAGGCCGACATCTATGGCGGCTATACCGCCGAGGCGCTCTTTGGCGCGGCCCTGAAAGCCGCCCCCGCCCTGCGTGACCAGATCGAGATTGTCACCAAATGCGATATCATCGCCCCCGCAGGCCGCCATGCCGCCGCGCGGGTCAAGCACTACGACACATCGGCGGCGCATATCACCGCATCGGTCGAGGCATCCTTGCGCGATATGGCGACCGACCGGATTGATCTTTTGCTGATCCACCGCCCCGATCCGCTGATGGACCATCACGAAACCGGCGCGGTGCTGGATGCGCTCGTGGCTGGCGGCAAGGTGTTGTCTGTCGGCGTGTCGAACTTCCGGCCCTGGGATTTCCAACTGCTGCAAGCGGGCATGACCACGCCCTTGCGGACAAATCAGATTGAGCTGAACCTGATCTCAAACGCCGCCCTGACCAATGGCGATATCGCCTTTCACCAGCGCCACGGGCAGCCCCTGATGGCGTGGAGTCCGCTGGCCGGTGGCAGCTTGCTGTCGGCATCGCAAACGCCGCTGCGCGCGGCATTGCACCGGATCGGGGTGGAACAGGGCACTGACTGGTCGGCGGTCGCGGTGGCATGGCTGCTGCGCCATCCGGCACGCATTTTGCCGGTGATGGGCACCAACAGCCTTGACCGGATTGCGAAACTTTCCGACGCCTGCCGTGTTGAAATGGATCGCCAGACGTGGTTCGAGCTCTATACCCATGCCATAGAGCATGAAGTGCCGTGATGGCAGACGGCCAATGCGCCGATGGAGCGATGATGACAGAAACGGTGTTTACCCCCGAAGCCAACCCGCGCGCGTTCCGCGACGCGCTTGGCCGTTTTGCCACCGGGGTGACCGTGGTGACCTGCGCCACGGCAGAGGGGCCGATGGGTTTCACCGCCAACAGCTTTGCCGCCGTGTCGCTCGACCCGCCGCTGGTGCTGTGGTCGCCGGCGCGATCGTCCAGCCGGTTTGAGCATTATGCCCAAGCGCAACATTATGCGATCCATGTGCTGGATCTGGCGCATGCCGACTGGCTGGCCCGCTTCGGGCGCGGCGGCGCGGGGTTCCACGGGCTGAGCCATGAGCTGACGCCGGAAGGGGTGCCGGTGATCCACGGCGCGCTGGCGCGCTATGAATGTGTGCAACACACCACGCATGACGGCGGCGATCACCTGATCGTGGTGGGCCGCGTTTTGCGCGCGGCATACCGCGAGGGCGCGCCACTGGTGTTTTCGCAGGGCAGCTATGGGCAGTTCGCTGAGGTGTGAGTGTGCGCCGGTGGGGGAGGGCGGGCTGGGGCTCTGCCCCAAGCTCATTGGTCTCTTGAACCAATGGCGAAACCAATGAGCAACCCGGGATACTTAGGGACTGAAAATGGGCTGGAGCATGGCCTGAAAAGGCGCTTCAGACCGGGATATTGTCGATCAGCCGCACACCGTCCAGCCAGCAGGCGGCCAGCATCCGGCGCGGGCTGGCGGGATCGTCTGATGGCATCAGGGTCGCGGCATCGCGCAGCTCGATATATTCCACCCGTTCAAACCCCGCCGCTCGGATCGCCTCGGCGGCCTCCCGGATCGCCATACGGTCGGATTGTCCGGCGCGGATGTCTTCTGCCGCCGCCGTGATCGCGGTGTAAAGCACCCCGGCCTTCGCCCGCCCCTCTGGCGTCAGGCGGACATTGCGTGACGACATCGCCAGCCCGTCGGCCTCGCGGATGGTTTCACAGCCGACGATCTGCACCGGCATGTTCAGATCGCGCACCAGCCGCAGCACGACCTGCAGTTGCTGCCAGTCTTTCTGGCCGAAATAGCCACGGTCGGCCATGGTCATGCCGAACAGTTTGCTGACCACGGTGGCCACCCCGTCGAAATGCCCGGGCCGCATGCGGCCTTCCAGCGGTTCGGACACACCCGCCACCGACACGGTGGTCTTGAACCCCTCGGGGTAGACCTCATCGCGCGTGGGTGCAAAGATCAGGTCCACCGGCACGGTGGCCAGCAAGGCCGCGTCTGCTTCTTCGGTGCGAGGGTATTTCAGCAGATCATCGGGGTTGTTGAACTGCATCGGATTGATGAAAATCGTCGTGATCACCCGATCACACTCTGCCCGCGCCGCACGGGCAAGGCTCAGGTGGCCGTCATGCAAAGCGCCCATGGTGGGGACGACGCCGATCACCTGTCCGGCCGCCCTCCACGCACGGGTATGGGCGCGCAATTCGGCGACGGTGCGGACGATTGTGAGAGGACTCACGATTTGGCCTTGGCGGGCAGCACATCGGCAAAGGCATGTTCGGGGCCAGGGAAGGCCCGTGCGCGCACGTCGGCGGCATAGGTGGCGATGGCGGCATCGGCGAGTTTGCCCAGCTCGGCGTACCGTTTGACGAATTTTGGCCGGAAGTCGGTGAACAGGCCCAGCATGTCGTCGATCACCAGCACCTGCCCGTCGCAGTCGCCCCCGGCACCAATGCCAATGGTCGGGATGCTCAGCGCGGCCGTGATCCGGCCCGTCAGGCCCTGCGGCACCTTTTCCAGCACGATGGCGAAGGCGCCCGCCGCTTCACACGCGCGGGCGTCGGCCATCACCTTGTCGGCCTCTGCGTCGCGGCCCACCACCTTATAGCCGCCCAGCGTGTTGACCGATTGCGGCGTCAGCCCGATATGCGCCATCACCGGCACCCCGCGCGCGGTCAGAAACGCGATGGTCTCGGCCATATGCGCCCCGCCTTCCAGTTTGACACAAGGCGCGCCGGTTTCGGCCATCAGCCGTGCTGCGTTGCGGAAGGCCTGCTGCGGGCTTTCCTCATAGCTGCCGAAGGGCAGGTCGATGACCGGCATCGCCTTGGTCAGCCCGCGCATGACGGACCGGCCATGCAGGATCATCATCTCCATCGTCACGCCCACGGTTGATGGCAGGCCATGCAGCACCATGCCAAGGCTGTCGCCCACCAGCACCATATCGCAATGCGGATCAACCAGACGCGCCACCGGCGTGGTATAGGCGGTCAGCATCACCAAGGGCTGGCCGCCCTTGCGGGCCGTGATGTCTGGCGGCAGAACCGGGCGGACGGGTGTGGTGGCGCTCATGATCGTCTCCTGCCTGTGACACCCGGCAGCGGGGCGTCCTTAAACTGCCTGACATCAGTGCATGACCGCGCGGGGATGCGCAAGAATATTGCGCCGCACTGCGGCACATCGGGGAGCTGCAGCAAGGGGCGGGCTTGACGCGGGGCCGCCCGCCGTGCCCCATGGCCGCAACATTTGCCGGAGGCCACCATGTCCCTGATACAACCCGTCACCCGCGAAGGCTCCATGCCCGAGGAAGAACGCCCGAACCCCGACAAGCTTGTTTCGGGCGATCCGGTGCATACCACCTGGAACCTTGAGGAGGTGGACGGGCTGTATTGCGGCATGTGGCAATCCACCCCCGGCGCGTGGCGGGTGTCCTATGCGGAATGGGAATATGTGCATATCCTGTCCGGCCATTCCATCCTGCGCAGCGAGGACGGGTCGGAAACCCATCTGCGTGGCGGCGACAGCTATATCATCCGCCCCGGGTTTGCTGGCGTCTGGGAAGTGGTGGAAACCACGCTGAAGGATTACGTCATACGGGCTTAGGCGGTTTTGCCTTGCGGCTGACCAGCGCCACGCCTGCCCCTGCCAGGGCCAGCCCGGCCCAGGCCATTGGCGGCATCGCCTCGCCCAGAAGGGGCCAGGCGAACAGCGCCGACATTGCGGGCACCAGATAGAACAGGGCAGACACCCGGCTGACCTCTCCCACCCGGATCATCGCCAGCAGCAGCGACATTGCCAGCAGCGAATTGCCGATCACCAGATAGGCCATCACCGCGATGAACTCCGCATCCCAGGACACCGCCATGGTTTCGGTCAGCAGTGCGATCGGCAGGGTAAAGGCGGCCCCCACGGCATATTGGATCATGTTCGACGTGACCGGGTGCAGAGTGATGCCGAACCGCTTTTCATACAGCGTCCCGGCGGTGATCCCGAGCAATCCCCCGACCGCCAGCAGCAGCCCCCATGGGTTTTCCGCCTGCACCTTCGACCGGGCAAGGATCACCACCAGCGCGCCCGCGAGGCCAAGGCCCAGACCCAGCCACGCCCGGGGGCTGACCACTTCGCCCACGAAACGCGGCGCGATCAGGGCGACAAGAATCGGCTGCAGGCAGACCACAATTGCCACCCCCGCCGCCGAGACCCCGGATTTGAACGCCAGATAACACAGGCCGAAATAGCCGACCTGTATCAGAAAGCCGACCACGGCCACATCCAGCCATCCGCGCGCCGTGGCGGGCATCGGCGGGCGCAGGGCCACGACAAAGGGCAGCAGCACCACCAGCACAAGGCAGTAGCGCAGCGCCAGAATGGTCATTGGTTCAGCGTGGCCCAGCCCCAGTTTGGCGATGGCAAAACCCGCCGACCACAGCACCAGAAACACGGCAGGGGCGGCGATCAGCCAGAGGGGGCGCGAAACTGTCATGCGGCGGACTATTGCCGGGCCGCCGGGGAAAGAAAAGGGGGGCCGCGCCGCCCGTGGCAAATGTCACGGGCAGCGCCTGAAATTACAGCGTAACGTAGTCGCCGCCGGTTGCCGGCATACCGTCGCGCGGGTCGTCGAACACCGGGGGCTGCGTGTTTGCAGACGGGCCGTAGATCAGTTCGGGGTCCACGGTGCGTGACGGCAAGTCAACGCCGCGTCCGAAGTTTTCCGGGTCCACCCGCAGCGCCTCTGCCTCGGTGCGGACGTGGACCGGGGTGCCGATCGGCACCAGTTCGAACAGGTGGATGATGTCCTGATTGAACAGGCGAATGCACCCTGCCGACCCGGAATTGCCGATGGATTCCATGTCATTGGTGCCATGAATACGGAAATAAGTATCCCGCCCGCCTTGATACAGATACAGCGCCCGCGCGCCCAAGGGGCTGCGCAGACCACCCGGAATGCCGCCGGAAAACGGGCCGTAGACCTCGGGCTCGCGGCGGATCATGTTCTGGGTGGGGGTCCAGCCCGGCCATTTGCGTTTCAGCTGGATGGTGCCATTGCCGGCAAAGGCCAGACCCGCGCGGCCAACACCAACCGGATAGCGCACGGAATTGGCACCCTCCTGCACGAAATACAGGAACTTCGAGTATGGATCGACGTCGATGGTGCCAATCGGTTGCTCGCCCAGATATTGCCCGGTGATCCGGCGGTTCGGGCTTTGGGTGTATTGGCCCGGAATGCCGGGCAGCGTGTAGCCGCTGTCAAATACCGGGCCGTAACCGGGCAGGAACCCGGCTGAGAACATTGGTTGATCCGAACCGGGCACCGCAGGGGCGCAGGCGGACAGGGCCGCAAAACCAGTCAAAGACAGAAAGCTGCGGCGGCTGAGAGGGTCAAAAGACATGGGAAGCCTTGCTAATACGAGTCGCCTTTACCTAACACGCCGTTTTGCAAAACGGAAAGACCCGGACAGGGTTTCCTGTCCGGATCGGCAATCGGTGGCGTTTTTGTGATGGTCCGGGCGCGGGAAACCCTTCCGCGCCCGGGTTTTGCGCCCGCGCTTAGTTCATCGTGCCGATGGACCAGAACAGCGTCTCACCCGAAGAGTCGTCCACCCCGTCATTGTCGGTGACAACCCATCCGGTGCCTGCAGCGTCGATGGCGAAGCCTTCGACCTTGTCCATGGCATACCCGCTCAGCACCGCCAGATCGGGCAGGAAATCGTGCACCAGTTCTTTGGTCACCACTGGCAGGGTGCCCCCCAACTCGGCCGCCTGCATGTCGGCCACCGGAACGCGGTACAGCTTTTTGGTCACAGCCTTGTCTGCGATCTGATTGTCACGCTCGACAATATAGACCCAGTCGCCATGCAGGGTGATTTCCGACAGACCCATCCATGCGCCCTCGGCGGGCGTGTCCAGCGGGTAATGCACGGCACCCCAGCTTTTGTCAGCAGTGTTATAGGCCAGCAGTTTGACCATGCCTTTCGGGTCGTCTTTCCACTCGCGCTGCACCGCCATCCACAGCCAGTCCCCGGCCACGGTAATGCCTTCGAAGCCAAAGCGGATTTCATGCGGCAGCAAGGCTTCGGGCAGGGCGATTTCCTGCTTGATCTCGCCCTTGTCGTTCACGTTGTAGATCGCGTGCGGGATCAGCCGGTCGCTGCGGCCTTCGGATGCCAGCCAGAACCCGCCCTTGCCATCCGGGGCAATGCCTTCGATATCCAGCTTCTGTGCGGGATGGCCGCCGCGGGTGATGTCCAGCGCGGCGGTGATCTTTGCCGGCGTCTGGGTGGCATCAATGGTGTAGATGCGCGGCATCGCACCGTAAACACTGTCCGACACGGCATAAAGCTGGCCGGGTTCGGTGCCAGCGGTCAGGCCCGACAGCGCGCCCCAGCCGATCAGCGGATCAGAGCCGGCGCTGGTCAGCATCGGGTAGACGGCGGCCCCCTCGGCGCGCTCATAGATCATCACATGCGCAGGGGCGAGACCGTCGGCCCGCAGGTCCAGCTCATTCGCGGTGATCAGCAGGTTGCGCGCCGGGATGGTCGCAATGCCTTCGGGCGAGATGCCCGAGGGCAGCAGTTGTTTCAGCACCGGGCTGGTCGGATCGGTCAGGTCATAGACCGCAATCACCGAGCCGCGTTCCGATGCGACAAAGGCCATCGGTACGCCGTCGAACGTATCGAACTTCACCGATTCCAGCTCTGTGCCCTTGGTGTGGCTGCGATGTTCCGGATAGTGACCGATTTCGGCAATCGCGCGTTCCAGCGAGGCACCGGAATCCCAGACGACGGTGCCGTCCTTGTGGAAGATCGTCCAGGTGCGGCTGCCGCCCTTCCAGTCGCCCTCGTTCGCGGTGGCAAAATGATCACCGTCGATCCAGGCAACCGCATCGGGTTCGCGCGGCACCGCGCCCTTGGTGTCGGTGAACTCAAGACGGCCATCACGCTTGGTGTCGATTCCTGCGACCTCGACCTCACCGGCGCTGAAATGGCTGGCTACGGTGCCATCGGCCCCGATCACCACGATGTGGTTGTTTTCCTGCAGGGTGACAACAATCTCACCTGCCGCGTTCACGTCGACATATTCCGGTTCCGGGTCTTCGGCCCCGATCTCGGCCAGCCCGGTCATGTCAATCCGCAGTTGCGCGTCGCAATCGGCCACGCCATCCACCACAGGCAGCTTCACGACATAACCGGCGGGCATCTGCGGCAGGCCGCCGTCGCCCGCCTCTTCGTCACGCTCATTCTCGATGGCGATGGCAAGGAAAGAGCCATCCGGGGCCTTGGCCACCGAATCCGGCTGACCGCCGATGTCGCATTCCGCCGTGATGGCGCGGGTCGCGGGATCAATCGTCACCAGCTTGCCTGACGGGTTGGTAAAGCTCTCGCTCGTGTTCACCCCGGAAAAGATCATGTTGCCGATGAACACGGCGGTGGTCGGCTCGCCGCCCACGTCGATGTTACCCATGGCTATCGGCGCGCGGGCATCGGTGATGTCGATCAGACCGATCGCCCCCAGCGGGCTGTCTGTGTACACCAGCGTCATGCCGTCTTCTGATGCCGAAATGATCTCGGCACTGGTCTCGCGGGCCAGATCCTCGCCATCGACCATGTTCTGTGGCGTGGCAAAGCTGGCAATACGGTTGAAGTTCATTTCGGCCAGCGCCGGAAAGGCGGCAAAAATGGCCAGGGCAGAGGTCAGGCCAAGGGTCTTGATCGGCATCGGGGTCATCCTCGTTCAGATCGGAAAGCTGAGCGAGCCATGGACCGCAGAGGTCAAAGCCGGATGACGCAAACATGTCAGCCGTATGAATTCTGACATCGGCGAGATTTTGCCGGGAACCTTTTGGCGGCTTCAAGAGTTTGTGAGGACAACCCCCGCAAGCGGGGTCTCAGAAAGGGACAACAATGACCATTGAAGCACTTCTTATCATCCTGCTGATCGGCGCGATTGCCGGCTGGCTGGCCGGCCTGATCGTCAAGGGCTACGGCTTTGGCCTGCTTGGCAACATCGTCGTCGGTATCGTCGGCGCATTGGTCGCAAGTTTCCTGTTCCCGGCTGTGGGGCTGCGCCTTGGCAGCGGCATCGTCGGTTCCATCATCGCGGCCACGCTGGGTGCGGTGATCCTGCTGTTCCTGATCCGTCTGATCAAGCGGGCCTGATCCAGGTTTAATAAAAAGTAACAGTGCTACAAGAGATTGAATGACGATCAAAAGGCCGGGGAAAACCCCGGCCTTTTCTTATCCCACCACGTTGAAGCCGGGACCGTAGGGATAGTGCGTGATATCCTCGGCCCCCTCTTCAGTGATGATCAGGATGTCATGCTCGCGGTAGCCACCCGCCCCCGGTACCCCGTGCGGGATGGTCAGCATCGGTTCCATGCTGATCACCATGCCGGGTTCCAGCACGGTGTCGATATCCTCGCGCAATTCCAGCGCCGCCTCGCGCCCGTAGTAATGCGACAGGATGCCAAAGCTGTGGCCATAGCCAAAGGTGCGGTATTGCAGCATGTCACGCTCGGCCAGAAAGGCGTTGATCTTGGCCGTGATGTCAGCACAAGTGCTGCCCGCCCGCAGCAGGGTCATGCCATATTCATGCGCATCGATGTTGTGCTGCCAGACCGCCATGCTGGCCGCATCCACCTCGCCCACGAACAGCGTGCGTTCCAGCGCGGTGTAATAGCCGCTGATCATCGGAAAGCAGTTCAGGCTGAGGATATCTCCATGCCGCAGCTTGCGATTGGTTACCGGATTATGCGCGCCATCGGTGTTCAGCCCCGACTGGAACCAGACCCAGGTATCGCGGTACTCGGCGTCGGGAAAGCGCTTGGCAATCTCGCGCTCCATCGCGTCGCGGCCTGCGATGCTGATTTCCAGCTCGGTCGCCCCCACCCGGATCGCCTCGCGGATGGCATAGCCGCCGACATCGGCCACATTGGCCCCGTGCTTGATCAGCGCGATCTCGGCCGGAGATTTCATCATGCGCTGCTGCATGGTCGCGGGGGCAATATCCATGCCGCGTTTGGGTTTCAGGAAAGTGTTCAGCTTTTCTGCCCGGTCCATCGTCAGATGGTCCGCCTCGCAACCTATTGCCTTGGCCGTGCCGGTGATCCCCGCCACCACGCGCCAGAAATTGTCGCGTGTCCAGTCCGTGTAGGTGATGTTGTCGCCCACCGACCGCCGCCAGGGCTGGCCCGCATCAATGCCCGCGCTGACCGTGATGCAATCGGTTTTCGTCACCACACAGGCATAGGGCCGGCCAAAGCTGCAATACAAAAAGCCCGAGTAATAGGCGACGTTGTGCATGCTGGTCAGCACCACGGCATCAAGGCTGTGCAGTTCCATGATGTCGCGCAGACCGGCGAGGCGGTCGGCGTATTCCGCATCGGCAAACGGCAGGGCATCCTTGGCCCCGCCATTGTGAAGGCGGTAGTGTTCAGGGCGGATCAGTTCCATGTCAGACCTCATGTCTGGGGCCGGACGTTGCGACCGGAACCCCGAAAGGTCCCGGCGTACAGGACGGAGGCGGCAAGGCCGCAAGCGGTGGGGCAGGCCCCTGTGGCGACGCCATCGCCACGGCTCGGGCACATCATGCCGCGACAGGACTGTGCCTGCAAGGGGATAGGGCGGGGGTCTCCCCGCCCTCTGCCATCACAGTTTATCGAAATCCGCCGCCGAATGGCGCTCGGGCAATTGTTCATGCGGTTCGCCCCAGTCGCGGTTCACCTTGCGGCCACGAACCACCGCCGGGCGGGCGTCGATCTTTTCGGCCCATTTCAGGACGTGTTTGTAGGATGTCACATCCAGAAACTCGCCCGCGTTATAGGCCCGGCCCAACACCATCCCGCCATACCATGGCCATATCGCCATATCGGCGATAGTGTACTCATCGCCCGCCACAAATTGGTGCTCGGCCAGTTGCCGGTCCAGCACATCCAGCTGGCGCTTGGTTTCCATCGCATAGCGGTTGATCGGGTACTCATATTTCTCCGGCGCATAGGCGTAGAAATGGCCAAAGCCGCCGCCCACAAACGGGGCTGACCCCATCTGCCACATCAGCCAGTTGATCACCTCGGTCCGCGCGGGCCCCGATGCGGGCAGGAATGCCCTGAACTTTTCCGCCAGATGCATCAGGATAGACCCCGATTCAAAAACCCGCAGCGGCGTATCCCCGGAATAATCCATCAAGGCCGGGATCTTGGAATTGGGGTTCGCGCCGACAAAACCCGACCCGAACTGATCGCCATCGCCGATCTTGATGATCCAGGCATCATATTCGGCGGCGTGCCCAGCCTCCAGCAGCTCTTCAAACATCACCGTGACCTTCACGCCATTCGGTGTGGCCAGCGAATACAGCTGAAACGGATGCGCGCCGCGTGGCAGATCCTTGTCATGGGTTGGCCCCGCTATGGGGCGGTTGGTGCTGGCAAACTGCCCGCCGTTTTCCTTGTCCCAGGTCCAGACCTTAGGCGGAACATAAGTCGAGTTGGTCATTGTGGTTCCCATCTGATTGGTACGCGCTTGGGTGAAAACCTAAGCCCTCTGCCTGCTCTCGGCAATGGCAGCCCGCTACGGGGCGTCTGTGCGCTGATGCAGTCAACGCCGGATCACAAACCGCCCTGGTCCTGCGGCGGCAAGGATCAGCAAGCCCCCGGCGACCGACCAGTTCTTGACCATGATCGTCACCTGCCAGGGGTCCGCCCGCAACTGCCAGTGGAAAAAGCTGGTCATCACGCAGTAACCCGCCAGCCCGAGCGCCCAAAGCGCCACACGCGGCCCCAGAACCAGCCCCGCAGCGGCCAGCAGATTGAACAGCGCCACCAGCCAGACCAAGGCCGCGGGCAGACCCACGCCCGCCAGCATCGCCTGCGCCGGGGCCGGGTCCAGCAGCTTTTGCACCGCACCCCCGGCAAACAGCACCGCGATCAGCAGCCGCCCCGCCAGATTGAGCGCGTCATTCATCACAGCGCCCCCTATACCGACCGCGTGATCCCGCCATCCACCCGCTCCCTTACCGCTCTGGCGCACCCTGTCATGGGCTGCGCGTCGGCGAAAGGGCTTGCCAAAGGGCGCGGTTTGCGGCCCCCTTGGCCCATGCGACCCGGACCAAGAAATCTGATCACCGATGTCCCCGGCCTGCTGGTCGGGCAGGCGCAGGATGCGGCCTTGCGCTCCGGCGTGACCGTGCTGACCGCCGACCGCCCGTTCACGGCGGCGGTGCATGTGATGGGCGGGGCACCCGGTACGCGCGAAACCGATCTGCTCTCCCCCGACCGGCTGGTGCAGAAGGTGGACGCGCTGGTGCTGTCTGGCGGCTCGGCCTTTGGCCTCGACGCCTGCTCTGGCGTGGCCGATGCGCTGCGCGCCATGGGGCGCGGCTTTGCGGTTGGGGATCAGCGGGTGCCGATTGTGCCCGGTGCCATCCTGTTCGATCTGCTGAACGGCGGCGACAAGGGGTGGACCCGCAACCCCTACGCCGCATTGGGGCAATCCGCCCTGCACGCCGCCGCGACAGATTTCACTCTTGGCACCGCAGGGGCGGGGTATGGCACCGCCACGCAGAACTGGAAAGGTGGTATCGGCTCTGCCTCTGCCGTGCTGCCCTCGGGCCTGACGGTCGGCGCGTTGGTCGCGCTCAACGCGCTCGGCTCCACCACCGTGGGCGGGACCCGCCACTTCTGGGCCGCGCCGTGGGAAGAGGGCGACGAATTCGGCGGTCTTGGTCCTGCCCCGCGGCAGCGGCCCGAAAGCGCGCCGCTGCCGCGCAAACGCATGGGCGAATCCACCACCATCGCCATCGTCGCCACCGATGCGGCGCTGACACAGGCGCAGGCCCAACGCATGGCCATCGCCGCGCATGACGGCATGGCACGCGCCATTGTGCCGTCGCACACCCCGCTTGACGGAGATCTGGTGTTCGCCGCCGCAACCGGCGCGCGCGCCCTGAGCGACCCGCTGTCCGACAGCTTCCAGCTCGGCCATGCCGCCGCCACCTGCCTTGCCCGCGCCATCGCCCGCGCGGTGTTCAGCGCCTCTGCGCAGCCCGGCGACCTGCAACGCACATGGTCCTCCCGCCCCTGAATTGCTGCTTGCCAAATACTCCCGCCGGAGGCGTCGCCCGCTCCGTTCAGCGCAACGCCTGCAGAATCTCCAGACTGGCATAGCCATCCGGCACCATCCCGCCCGCCCGTTGAAACGCCTTGACCGCCGCAATCGTGTTCGGCCCGATCCGGCCATCCACCCCTTGCGGATCAAATCCCGCAGCCCCCAGCCGCTCTTGCAACTCCATCCGCTCCGCCAGCGACAGCGCCCGCAATTCGCGCGGCCAGCTTGCTGCAATCGCAGGCCCGCCGCGCAGCCGGTCGGCCAGATGGCCCACAGCGATGACATAGGCATCGGCGGTGTTGTAGCGCTCGATCACCTGAAAGTTGGAAAAGATCAGAAACGCTGCCCCGCGCGCGCCACCGGGCAGCAGCACTGACGCCAGCCCATGGTCTGGCAGCACGCCGCCCGCCATCGGCACCACCCCCAGCGCCTGCCACTCCGCGACCGGCTTTTTCACCCGCTCGGTGGTCTGGTCATAGTCGAAGCCGTCGGGCAGCCGCACCTCCAGCCCCCATGGCGCACCGCTGGTCCAGCCCCAGTGCCGCAGATAGGCGGCTGCCGAGGCGAGGGCGTCAGCCGGATCATCCGACCAGACATCGCGCCGCCCGTCGCCGTCGAAATCCACCGCATGGGCCCACCAGCTGCTGGGCATGAACTGGGTGTGGCCCATCGCCCCGGCCCAGCTGCCGCGCATTGCCTGCGGCGTCACATCGCCGTTGCCGATGATTTTCAGGGCCGCCATCAGCTCGGCCTCAAAAAAGGCGGCGCGGCGGGCGTCATAGGCCAGCGTCGCCAGCGCCCCGATGGTGGGGATATCGCCGCGAAAGCTGCCATAGGCTGATTCCAGCCCCCAGATTGCCGCCACCACGTGGCGGTCTACGCCATAGTCTGCCTCGATCCGCGACAGCAGCGCGCCGTGCTGCGCAAGGGCACGCTGGCCATGGCGGATGCGGTCCTCAGACACGGCGGTGTCCAGATAGTCCCAGATGGTCTTGGTGAATTCGCTCTGGTTGCGGTCACGCTCTACGATCTTGGGGTCGAACCGGGCCTGCGCCAGTGCACGGTCCAGCACATCCGGAGCAATGCCCGCCGCAACCGCGCGGGGGCGGAAGCCCGCGAGCCAGTCTGCAAAGCCCTGTTCGCTGCCGATGGGTTTCATCTGTGTCCTCTCTGCCGGGGCATCGCCTTCTGATGTGTTCAGCGACTGCGCCGCCACGGGTTGCGCCAGCAGCACAACCATCAGACCCGCCCCGAATATCCCTGCCCGTTTCATACCCGCCCCGTTTTGCAGACAGCCTAACCGCAGCCTGCGCCAAGGGCAAATGACAGCTCCGCGCGCCCGCCGGGCGTTTGGCGCGATGACGGACGGATACGGGACCGATGCGTCCCACCACGCATCATCTGCGACCGCAGATGTCGCAACCGGGGGTGATCTTTGCCGCCGCTTGGCCTAGCTGAGGGCAAAAGCAGCGGGGTCGGCAGGCGATGGGTTACTTTCTGGGGGTGGATACGGGCGGCACCTATACCGATGCGGTGATCGTCGATCAGGATGCCACCCGCGTGATCGGCAAGGCCAAGGCGCTGACCACCCGCAACGATCTGGCGATCGGCATCGGCGGTGCGGTTGATGCGGCTTTGGCCCTTGCCGGGGTTGCGGCCAGTGAGATCACGCTGGTCTCGCTGTCGACCACGCTTGCCACCAATGCGCTGGTCGAAGGGCAGGGCGGGCGCGTGGCGCTGGTGTTCATCGGCTTTGACGCGGGCGATGAGGCCCGCGCCGGGCTGGACGAGGCGCTGCGGGGTGATCCTGTGCTGCGGTTGACCGGCGGCCATGGCCATGCCGGGCAGGAACTGGCCCCGCTGGACCTTGCCACGCTGGAACAAACGTTGCGCGACACGGGTGATCAGGTGATGGGCTATGCCGTCGCCGCCCGCTTTGCCACCCGCAACCCCGCGCATGAAATTGCCGCCCGCGATCTGATCCGCCGTATCACCGGGCGGCCCGTCACCTGCAGCCATGAGCTGTCGGCCAATCTCAACGGCCCAAAACGTGCGCTGACCGCCGTGCTCAACGCCCGGCTGATCGGCATGATCGACCGTCTGGTCGCGGCGTGTGAGCGTCACCTTGCCGCCATCGGCATAGACGCGCCGCTGATGGTGGTGCGCGGCGATGGCGCGCTGATCTCTGCCGCCATGGTGCGCGAACGGCCTATAGAGACCATCCTGTCCGGCCCCGCCGCCAGTATCGTCGGCGCGCGTTGGCTGACCGGGGCGACTGACGCGCTGGTCAGCGACATCGGCGGCACCACCACCGATGTGGCCCTGCTGCGTGACGGTCTGCCCGGAATCGACCCGCAGGGCGCGCGCGTTGGCGGGTTCCGCACCATGGTCGAAGCGGTGGCGATGCGCACCACCGGCCTTGGCGGCGATAGTGAGGTGCATCTGATCACCGAAGGCCTGAGCGGCGGCCTGCGCCTTGGCCCGCGCCGCTTGGTCCCTGTTTCCCTGCTGGCGCAGGACCATGGGCCGATGGTGCACGCGGCACTTGACCGGGCGCTGTCCAGCGACGTCTCGGGCGAATACGATGGCCGTTTTGCCATCCCGATGCAGGGCGCGACTGGTGGGCTGACCCCGCGCGAGGCAACCCTTCTCGCCCGCATCACCGCGCCGATGCCGCTGGCACAGGCCCTGACCTCGCGGCTGGAGGCGGCGGCGATGGACCGGCTGGTCGCGCGCGGGCTGGTGATGATCGCGGGCGTCACCCCATCTGACGCCAGCCACGCCCTTGGCCGGCTGGGCGCGTGGGATGCGCAGGCGTCGGAAAAGGCGCTGCGCCTTCTGGGCCGCCGCCGCACCGGCGCGGGCGAGCGGTTTGCCACCGATCCGCTGGCACTGGCGCAGGCCATCATCGACCAGCTGACCACCCAGACCGCCGAGTGCCTGCTGGAGGCCGCCTTTGCCGAAGACCCGGCCTTTGCCGGGGATGCGCCCGAAACCCTTGCCCGCCACCCCCTGACCCGCGCCGGTCTGCGCGGGCATCACGGCGTGATGCAGATCACCGCCCGGCTGGCGGTGCCGGTGATCGGCCTTGGTGCCTCGGCCCCGGCCTATTACGGCGCTGTGGGGCAGATGTTGGGCTGCCAGATGATCCTGCCCGAGCATGCCGGGGTGGCCAATGCCATCGGCGCGGTTGTGGGACAGATCAGCCAACGGGCAACCGGCAGCGTCACCAGCCCGTCCGAGGGCCGCTTTGCCGTGCATCTGCCCGGCGGGGTCGAGACCTTTGCCGATAGCAGCACTGCCCTTGCCGCGCTGCACGCCGCCCTGACCGCCGATGCCTCTGCCCGCGCCCTGCGCGCCGGTGCCGTGGACCTGCACCTGACCACCACCCGCGATATCCGCGAAGCTGACGTGGAAGGCCGCACCATGTTCATCGAAGCCACCCTGACCGTCACCGCCTCCGGCCGCCCCCGCGTCGCCCGCGCGTCCGGGGATGCACCCCCGAAAGCCTTGCAATGACGAATAGGCCTTGACGGGCGAACACGGGCACAATACGACGCCCGCCAATGGCTAGGTAGCTCAGCTGGTTAGAGCACGTGACTCATAATCACGGGGTCGGGGGTTCGAGTCCCCCCCTCGCCACCACTTTTCCCTTGCAGCACGACTATGAGTATGTGCCGCGGCCTGCGGTGCCCTTGGGGCTGTTGCGCGTGACTGGCCGCGGGCAAGGTGCTGTTCAAACGGGCAGGGGTGGTCAAATCTTGGTGGGGACTCTTTCCCTTTGGTATGATGGGTCTATGATCCCGGCAGGAAATCCTGTGTCATGACGGATATGTCGCCGATCTGAAAACCGCCCCACCCGAAGACTTCCCCGCGTGAAAGGGACCATACCCCGCATGAAACTTGTGCCGCAACTTGTGGCAATCGCTGTGATTGTCGCAATAGCCACGCCGCTTGCCGGGCGCTTTGTGCCCGGGACCCGTCCCTGGCTGGATCAGGTGGGCCTGCTTGATCCGCTGACCGCGCTGGGGGTTGTGCCTGCCGATGCGGCGGGGGCCAGCAGCCTTCAGGGCGGGCCAAGGCCCGGCACCGCCACACAGGTCATCGCGGCCGAGGCCGAGCGTCGGGTGCTCAGCAACATGATCGACGCCATCGGGTCGGCGCGCGGCGCGCAGTCGGTGGCGCTGTCCTTTGGCGTGACCGGCCGGATCACCGCGCTGCAGGTGGCTCCCGGTCAGCCGGTCACGGCGGGCGATGTGCTGGCAGAGCTTGATTCCGAAAACGCGCAGCTTGCGGTGGAACGCGCCCGTCTGGTGCTGGCCGATGCGCAGCAGACCATCGACCGGCTGGCGCTTCTGGCGCAATCGGGCACCACCACCAGCCTGCAACGGCAGGATGCCGAACTGGCCCTGCGCACCGCCGATCTTGGCCTGCAATCGGCGCAGCGCGATCTGGCAGATCACCGCCTGACCGCCCCCATTGCCGGCTATGTCGGGCTGATTGAGCCGCAGATCGGCGATCTGGTCACCTCCGCCACCACCATCACCCGGATTGAGGACCGCTCTAACCTGATCGTCGATTTCCGCGTGCCCGAACGTATTGCCGCACAGGTCGCGCCGGGGGCGACGGTGCAGGCCACCCCGATCGCCACCCCGGGCCATGCGATTGCCGGACAGGTGATTGCCGTCGACAACCGGGTCGACGAATCCAGCCGCACCCTGCGGGTTCAGGCCAGGATTGCCAATACCGATGACCGTTTGCGCGCCGGAATGTCCTTCCGCATCTCGATGGAGTTCACCGGGGCCGAGGTCCCCGCCGTCAGCCCGCTGGCGATCCAATGGGGCAATGACGGTGCCTTTGTCTGGGTGGTGCGCGCGATGAAAGCCACCCGCATGCCGATCCGCATCCTGCAACGCAACGCCGATGCGGTGCTGATCGAAGCCGACCTGCAAGCCGGTGACCTTGTCGTCACCGAAGGTGTGCAGGCCCTGCGTCCCGGGGCCGAAGTCTCGCTCGCGCCGCCAAGGAGCTGAGGCCGATGGATGACCGCCCCACCACAGCCGCCGCCGCTGCCGCAACGCTTGGGCAAAGCACGGCGCTGTTCGTGCGCCGCCCGATCCTGGCCTTCGTGCTGAACGCGCTGATCGTCATTGGCGGATTCGCCGGGCTGATGGGGGCCGATGTGCGCGAACTGCCTGCGGTGGACCGGCCCGTGGTGTCGGTCAGCACCAGCTATAACGGGGCCGCGCCTGAAACCATCGACCGCGAGGTGACGGCGGTGATCGAGGGGGCGGCGGGCCGGGTGGCGGGGGTGAAATCCATCTCCAGCTCGTCACGCTTCGGGTCCAGCCGGGTGACGGTAGAGTTTAATGACAGCGTCGATCTTGACGTTGCCGCCACCGATCTGCGCGATGCGGTGGCCCGGCAGGTCAACAGCCTGCCCGATGACGCCGATGCGCCGCGCGTGGTGAAATCCGATGCCGATGCCGATGCCATCCTGCGCATCGCCGTCACCTCATCGCGCCGCAGCGCGGATGAGCTGACCACGCTGGTCACCGATCTGGCGGAATCGCGGCTGCTGGCGGCACCGGGGGTGGCTGACCTGCAGATCTTCGGCGCGCGCGACCTGTCGTTCCGCGTCGATGTCGATCTGATGCAACTGGCCGCGCGCGGGCTGACGCTGGCCGATCTGCGCGCGGTTCTGGGCAACGCGGCCTTTGACTCGCCTGCCGGGGCGCTCAGTTCCGAAAGCCAGAGCCTGCTGGTGCGCACCACCGCCGCCATCCGCACCGCGGGCCAGATCGAGGCGCTGACCATCGCCGGCAATGTCCGTCTGGGCGATGTGGCGCGGGTGACGCTGGGCCCCGATCCGGGCGCGTCGATTTTGCGGGCCAATGGCGAAACCGGCGTCGGCATCGGCATCATCCGGCAGGCCAACGGCAATTCGCTGGCGATATCCGAAGCGGTGCGGCAGGTGGTCGATGATCTGCAACCGCTGCTGCCCGATGATGTGAAAATGTTCGTCACCTCGGACAGCGCCGATTTCATCGAAGGCGCGATCCACGAGGTGCAGCTGGCGCTTGGCCTGTCGGTGCTGATCGTGACGGCGGTGATCTTCCTGTTCCTGCGCGATCCGCGCGCCACGCTGATCCCCATCATCGCCATGCCCGTGGCGCTGATCGGCACCGTGGCGGCCATCTGGATGGTGGGCTTTTCCGTCAATATAATCACCCTGCTGGCGCTGGTTCTGGCGACGGGGCTGGTGGTGGATGATGCCATCGTCGTGCTGGAAAACATCGTGCGCCGCCGGTCCGAAGGCATGGGCGCGCGGGCGGCGGCGGTGCTGGGCACCCAGCAGGTGTTCTTTGCCGTTCTGGCCACCACCACCACACTGGCGGCGGTGTTTGTGCCGCTGTCCTTCCTGCCCGGCCAGACCGGCGGGCTGTTCCGCGAATTCGGCTTCACGCTTGCGATAGCGGTGCTGTTGTCGTCGGTCACCGCGCTCAGCCTGTGTCCGGTGCTGGCGGCCAAGCTGTTGCGCCCGCATGCCGACGGGCCTGACAGCGCCATGGTGCGCCTTGGCAACCGTCTGTCACAGCTTTATGCCCGGCTGCTGCGCGCCTGCCTGTCGGCCCCGCTGGTGGCAGTCACCGTCGCCGTGCTGTTTGCCGCCATCGCCGTCGCCACCTTCCCCAATCTGCGGCAGGAACTGACCCCGGCCGAAGACCGCTCGGTGATCCTGCTGTCGGTGCAGGCCCCGCAAGGCGTGTCGCTGGATTACACCGACGCCCGCATGCGCGAGATCGAGGCGCTGGTCGAACCGCTGCGCGCCAGCGGCGAGGTGACCAGTGTCTTCGCCATCGCCGGCATGGGCAATCAGGACAGCCGCGGCTTTATCGTGATCACGCTGGCCGACTGGGCCGACCGCGTGCGCAGCCAGCAAGAGATCGCGGCCGAACTCAGCAGCAAGCTGCGCGATGTCATCGGCGTGCGCGCCTTTGCGATCCAGCCCAATTCGCTGGGAATCCGGGGCGCGGGGCAGGGCCTGTCCTTCGCGCTGGTCGGCGACAATTACGACGACCTTGCCGAAACCGCCCGTGCGCTGGTCGAGCAGATGGAGGCGGACCCGCGTTTCGGTCAGGTCCGCCTTGGCTATGACACCACCCAGCCGCAGCTTTTTGTCGAAATCGACCGCGCCCGCGCCGAAGATCTGGGCATCCAGATCGCCGGCATGGCCGAAGCATTGCAGGCCGTGCTGGATGGCCGCACTGTCGGCACCCTGTTTCTGGACGACAACAGCTTTGATATCCGTCTGGTCTCGAACGCCGATCCGGTCAACGATCCCGGCGATCTGGAGCGTATCTTTGTACCGTCAGGCGACGGGCTGATGGTGCCGATCTCCACCTTCGTCACTCTGACCGAACGCGCCGTCGCCCCGCAGCTGGAACGCGAGTCGCAGATGCGCTCTGTCCCGATCACGGCGGGACTGACGCCGGAACTGGCCCTGGGCGACGCCCTGACCGAAGTACAGGCGCTGATGGCCGGTCTGGGCACTGAGACGTCACGCATCCTGCCGCTGGCCGAGGCGGCGACGCTGGGAGAAACCTCGGCAGGGCTGATCATCACCTTCGGCATCGCGCTTCTGGTGGTGTTTCTGGTGCTGTCGGCACAGTTTGAAAGCTTTGTCTCGGCCATCATCGTCATGGCCACCGTGCCGCTGGGTCTGGCCTGCGCGGTTTATGCCCTGCTGTTCACCGGGGGCAGCCTGAATGTCTATTCCCAGATCGGGCTGGTGCTGCTGGTCGGCATCATGGCCAAGAACGGGATTCTGATCGTCGAATTTGCCGATCAGCTGCGCGAAAAGGGCGCATCGGTGCGCGACGCCATCGAACAGGCCGCCGTCACCCGCTTGCGCGCCGTGATGATGACCATGGTGGCCACGGTTCTGGGCGGGTTGCCGCTGCTTCTGGCCTCTGGGGCCGGGTCCGAGGCGCGGTCGGTGCTGGGCGCGATCATTGTGGGCGGGCTTGGCCTTGCCACGCTGGCCACGCTGTTCGTCACCCCGGTTGCCTATCTGCTGCTGGCCGGGTTTTCAAAGTCGCGCGCGGCGGAAACCGAACTGCTGACGGCCGAACTGCAACAGGCCACGCAACGGTCCCACCCTGCCGAATAACCGCGCACCGGTGCCCAAGGCTCAGGCGCTTGCCGGTTTGCGTAGCACGACCCGCCGCGCCTTGGCCGGTGCGGGCAGATCCTGCACCGGGCCAAGGTCCGTCAGTTCGGCCAGCTGTGCCGTGGCCGTCGCCGCCCGCAGGTCCAGCAGGATCGCACCGCCGGGCAGCACAGAGTCGCGGAAATAGGTCGCATAGGTGCTGGCCGGGTAATGAAACCCGCAAGACAGGAAACTGACCGCCAGATCCACCGGGGCCACCGCGCCCAGATCGGCACGTTCTGGGTTCACCGTCTCGATCCGGCCGGCGGCAATGCCATTGGCCTCCAGCAGGGCGCGCGCAACTGACAGGTTGGCATAGGCGGCCCCCGCGTCGGCATAGCCGAAATGCCGCCGGGTGTTCTGCTCGATGTCGATCAGCACCACGCTGGCCGCGCTGTCGCGGGCGACAAACAGATCAAACAACGCATAGCCGCAGCCGATATCGGCCACCCGCTTTGCCCCATGCGCCCGCAACAGCGGCGCAAGCCCGCGATACTCGGCATGGATCACCCCTGCCGCCCTTCTGGCAATCTCGTCGCCATAGCGCTCCACACAGGTGCGGATCGGCCCCTCATCCCCGGCGTTCCAGGCGCGGATCACCTGACCCGACCGCGGCATGTCGAACAGAACCTCCGACCGTTGCAGGATCAGGTTCACCAGATCCTGCACCCCGAATATTGTCAGATCCAGCGCGCGGATGACGTCCGATCCGGCCTCATGCGCGATGTCGATCGCGGCCGTGTCCGGCAGCAGCGTCAGTCTTTTGGCAGGCAGGGTCATCGGGCCGTCTTTCCATCGCTCTTGAGCCCGCACGATAGCCACGCCCCGGCGGCGAAGCAAAGCCCATTTCGTCCCCGCGTGATGTCAGCCCGCCTGCCAATTCCCCGTGCAGTCCGCCACCACAGCCAGCACTTCCCCTCTCCCTTGCAGAGAGGGGTCTGGGGGAGGCGGCACGCAGCGCAATGGCCGCAGATACTATGCCACCACCACCCGTGTGCCCCAGCCGTCACAGGCCGTCATCAGACTGTCGGGCAAGGGCTGATCGGTGATCACCGCGTCCAGCTCCGACAAGCTGGCAATCCGTGCCGGGGCCGACCGGCCCAGCTTGCTGTGATCGGTTACCAGAAACGCCTGCCGGGCCTGTTGCAGAATGGCGCGGCTGACCCGCACCTCCGCCAGATCGAAGTCCAGCAGGTCACCGTCCCGGTCCAGCGCCGAGGTGCCGATGATGGCAAAATCCACCTTGAACTGCTCGATGACCTGCGTGGTCAGCGCCCCCACCAGCCCGCCATCACTGCGCCGCAGCGTGCCGCCCGCCAGCAGGATCTCACAACCCGGATTGGCGATCAGCGCATTGGCCACGTTCATGTTGTTGGTCACCACCGTGATATTGCGGTGATGCACCAACGCGCGTGCGACGGCTTCGGTCGTGGTGCCAAGGTTCAGGATCATCGACGCATTGTCCGGGATCATCGCGGCACAGGCCTGCGCGATGGCCGCCTTGGCCGCCTCATTCATCCTGCGCCGCGCGTCATAACCGATGTTGACCACGCCCATCCGCGCCACCGCCCCGCCATGCACCCGGTCCAGATGCCCGGCCTCGGCCAGATCCGTCAGGTCGCGGCGGATGGTCTGCAGCGTCACGTCAAAGCGCTGCGCCAGATCTTCCACCACCACCCGACCGTCCTGCCGCGCGATCTCCAGAATATTGCTCTGCCGGAAATTCAACGCCACGCCTGCCTGCCCCCCGCTTCCCGTCCCTCACCCTACTGCAGCCCGATGTTCGTTTCAAACAAAAGCGCGCAAAAGCGAAAATTCTCGATTGACCCGTGGCAACCGGCTGGGGCAATGTTACCCTGCGGGAAAGACCGGATTTTCCAGGGAGACAACAGCGTGCAGACCGTGACAGACGCCCCGACGCCAGACATGGCCGACCTGTTCATCATCGGCGGTGGCATCAACGGCTGCGGCATCGCGCGCGATGCGGCGGGGCGCGGGGTGTCGGTCATTCTGGCCGAACAGGGTGATCTGGCGCAGGCCACCTCGTCCTCCTCCACCAAACTGTTCCATGGCGGCTTGCGGTATCTGGAGTATTTTGAATTCCGTCTGGTGCGCGAAGCGCTGGAGGAACGCGAAACCCTGCTTGCCGCCATGCCCCACATCTCCTGGCCGATGCGGTTTGTGCTGCCCTGGCACAGCGACATGCGGTTCGACAATGATACACCCACCAGCCGGTTGCTGGGTCTGGTGATGCCCTGGATGAAAGGCCGCCGCCCGGCCTGGCTGATCCGGCTGGGGTTGTTCCTTTATGACACGCTGGGCGGGCGCAAGATCCTGCCCGCCACCCGCACGCTGGACCTGAGGACCGACCCGGCGGGCAAACCGCTGCAGCCCAAATTCCGCCACGCCTACGAGTATTCCGACTGCTGGATCGAGGATGCCCGCCTTGTCGTGCTCAACGCCCGCGACGCGCAGGCGCGCGGTGCCCGCATCATGGTGCAGACCCGGGTGATCAGTGCCACCCGTACGGGCGACCATTGGCAGGTGGTGACCAACGGCCCCGACGGCCCCGCCACCCACCACGCCCGCGCGCTGGTCAACGCTGGCGGCCCCTGGGTCGGGGATATCATCCGCAACGTCGCCCGCATCAACTCGACCGAGGGCGTGCGTCTGGTGCGCGGCAGCCATATCGTCACCCGCAAGCTTTATGATCACGACCGCTGCTATTTCTTTCAGGGCACCGATGGCCGCATTATCTTTGCCATTCCCTACGAGCAGGATTTCACCCTGATCGGCACCACGGATCAGGATCATCAAGGGGCCCCGAAAGAGGCCGTCTGTACCGATGAGGAACGTGATTACCTGCTGGCGTTCGCGTCGAAATATTTCGCAAAGCCGGTGACGCGCGACGATGTGGTCTGGACCTATTCCGGTGTCCGCCCGCTGTATAACGATGGCGCAAAATCCGCCACCGCCGCCACCCGTGATTATGTGCTGTCACTCGACCAGACCGGCGGCGCACCGCTGCTGAACGTGTTCGGCGGCAAGATCACCACCTACCGCCGGCTGGCCGAATCCGCGCTGGAAAAGCTCAAACCCTTCTTTCCGGGTCTTCAGGGCAAATGGACCGCGCACCAACCCCTGCCCGGCGGCAATTTCCCGGTGGATGGCGTGGCGGACCTGACCGCCTGCCTGAAATCCGTCCACCCTTACCTGAGCGACTACCACGCCGCCCGCCTGATCCGCGCCTATGGCACCGAGGCCGCCACGATGCTGGGCGACGCCAGATCGCTGGCGGATCTGGGCCGTGACTTCGGCGCCACCCTGACCGAGGCCGAACTGCGCTGGCTGATGACCCATGAATACGCCCGCTGCGCCGCCGACGTGGTCTGGCGCCGCAGCAAACTCGGCCTGCGCCTGACCCCGTTGCAGATCGCGGCAATCGACGATCACATGACCACCCGCCTCACCGCCACCCCGGCGGCAGAGTGAGAAAGACATCTCTGTGACGTGCACCGCCATTTCCGCCGCTCAGGGAAAGAGCCACCTGTCTTGCCCCATCATCTGTTCTTAAATATCCCCGCCGGAGGCTCCCGGCACTGGCAACAGGAGCCTCCGGCGGGGATATTTAAGAACAGATGAATTCAATAGCAGCGGAGCCTGACGCCATGACCCATATCCTTGCCATTGATCAGGGCACCACTTCCAGCCGGGCGATCCTGTTTGACGCGGGCCTGCGCGTCGTGGCTTCGGCGCAGGAGGAATTCGCGCAGCACTACCCGCACCCCGGCTGGGTAGAGCATGACCCGTCTGATCTGTGGTCCACCGTCGCGGCGACGGCGCGGGCGGTGATGGAAAAGGCGGGCGTCCGGGCGGAAGGCATTGCCGCCATTGGCATCACCAATCAGCGTGAGACCACGCTGATCTGGGACCGCGCCACCGGCCAGCCGATCCACAATGCCATCGTCTGGCAGGACCGGCGCACGGCGGATATCTGCGAGGCGCTGAAGGCGGCGGGGCATGAGCCGATGATCACCGCCCGCACCGGCCTGCTGCTCGACCCGTATTTTTCGGCGACCAAGGTGAAGTGGCTGCTCGACCATGTCGAGGGGGCCCGCGCCCGGGCCGAGGCCGGGGAACTGGCCTTTGGCACGGTGGATTCCTGGCTGATCTGGAACCTGACCGGCGGACGCGCGCATGTGACCGATGCCACCAATGCCGCGCGTACCATGCTCTATAACATCGCGACCGGGGCGTGGGATGCCGAGATCTGCGGGCTGATGGGCGTGCCGATGGCGCTTTTGCCTGAGGTTAAGGATTGTGCCGCCGATTTCGGCATGACCCGCGCCGATCTGTTCGGGCGCGAGATCCCGATTCTGGGCGTGGCCGGTGACCAGCAGGCCGCCACCGTCGGGCAGGCCTGTTTCACCCCCGGTATGATGAAATCCACCTATGGCACCGGCTGTTTTGCGCTGCTCAACACCGGGTCCGATCTGGTGCCCTCGACCAACCGGCTGCTGACCACCATTGCCTATCAGCTGGAGGGCAAGCCGACCTATGCGCTGGAAGGCTCTATCTTCATTGCGGGCGCGGTGGTGCAATGGCTGCGCGACGGGCTGAAGATCATCCGTCACGCGTCGGAAACCCAAGGGCTGGCCGAAGCGGCTGAGGAGGCGCAAGGCGTCATCCTTGTGCCCGCGTTCACCGGCCTTGGCGCGCCCTATTGGCGGCCCGACTGCCGGGGCGCGGTTTACGGCCTGACCCGCAATTCCGGCCCGGCTGAACTGGCACGTGCCGCGCTGGAATCGGTCGGCTATCAGACCCGCGATCTGCTGGATGCGATGCGCGCCGACTGGGGGGCCGCCGCTGATGGCATCCTGCGCGTTGATGGCGGGATGAGCGCGTCTGACTGGGCGATGCAGTTTTTGTCCGACATCCTCGGCGCGCCGGTGGACCGTCCGCAGGTGACGGAGACCACCGCGCTGGGGGCCGCCTACCTTGCCGGGTTGCAGGCCGGGATCTGTGGCACCCCGGCGGAATTCGCCCGAAGCTGGGCGCTGGAGCGTCGGTTTCAGCCGCAGATGGATGCGCCCACGCGCGACGCCAGATATGCCCGCTGGGGCCGGGCGGTTCAGGCGACGATGGGGGTGTGAGTGCTGCGGCCGGGTGCCCCTCCCTGCGGGTCTTCCACCGCGTTACATAAAAAATACACCTATTTTCAGCACCTTAGATCTTTCAAAATCAGGATTTTGTCAAGTTTCGGCTTTCCTGCGCCGTCAGGAGCCGGTTGACACTGCGCCGACCATGCCCCACGCAAAGGGGGCGGAAAACGGGGGCTTTCATGACGGCGTGGGAATTCTGGATCGACCGGGGCGGCACCTTTACCGATGTGGTCGCCCGCCGCCCGGACGGCAGCCTTCTGACCCGCAAGCTGTTGTCGGAAAACCCCGAACGCTATGCCGATGCCGCCGTGCAGGGCATCCGTGACTGCCTTGGCCTGACCGGGGCCGAAGCGATCCCCGATGGTCTGATCGGGGCGGTCAAGATGGGCACCACCGTGGCCACCAATGCGCTGCTGGAACGCAAGGGCGAACGGGTGCTGCTGCTGATCACCCAAGGCTTTGCCGACTTGCTGCGCATCGGCACGCAGGCCCGGCCAGACCTGTTTGCCCTGCATATCCGCCGTCCCGACCTGCTGCACGAGACGGTGGCCGAGGTGCCGGGCCGGCTGGATGCCGACGGGGCCGAGATCACCCCGCTGGACGAGGACACCACGCGCGCCGCCCTGAAGTCCGCCCATGCCAGCGGCATCCGGGCGGTGGCGGTGGCCCTGATGCACGGCTACCTCAACCCCGTGCATGAGGCGCGGGTGGGGGAGATTGCGGCCGAGGAAGGTTTTACCCAGATCAGCCTGTCGCATCTGGTCAGCCGACTGGCCAAGCTGGTGTCGCGCGGCGATACCACGGTGGTGGATGCCTACCTGTCGCCGATCCTGCGCCGCTATGTGGCGCAGGTCGAAGGCGCGCTGGACATGGGCCGCGCGACGGGGCGGCTGTTATTCATGCAGTCGTCAGGCGGGCTGACCGAGGCGCATCGCTTCATGGGCAAGGATGCGATCCTCTCCGGCCCGGCGGGCGGCATCGTCGGCATGGTGCAGACCGCGCAGGCGGCGGGGTTTGACCGGCTGATCGGCTTTGACATGGGCGGCACCTCGACCGATGTCAGCCATTACGCCGGGGTCTATGAGCGCAGTTTTGAGACCGAAGTGGCTGGCGTGCGGATGCGGGCCCCGATGATGGATATCCATACGGTGGCGGCGGGCGGCGGGTCGGTCTGCAGCTTTCGCGATGGCCGCTTGCAGGTGGGGCCGGAAAGTGCCGGGGCCAATCCCGGCCCTGCCGCTTACGCGCGCGGCGGGCCGCTGACGATCACCGATTGCAACGTGGTGCTGGGCCGGTTGTCGCCCGCGCATTTCCCGGCGGTGTTCGGCCCGGATGGTACTGGACCGCTGGACGCAGGTGCGGCACAGGCACGTTGCGAAGCGATCAGCGCTCAGATTGCCGCCACCACCGGCCAGCCGCCGATGAGCGCGCAGGAACTGGCCACCGGCTTTTTGCGGATTGCCATCGACAATATGGCCAATGCGATCAAGAAAATCTCGGTCCAGCGCGGGCATGATGTGACCGGCTATACCCTGCAATGCTTTGGCGGGGCGGGGGGGCAGCATGCCTGCGGTGTGGCCGATGCGCTCGGGATGACGCGCATTTTCATCCATCCGTTTGCCGGGGTGTTGTCGGCCTTTGGCATGGGACTGGCCGAGATCCGCGCGTTGCATGAGGTGCAGTTCGATGCACCCCTGTCGGCCATGGCCGAGGCGCGCGAAAAGCTGGCGGACATCACCGCGCTGGTCCGGGCCGAGGTGGCGGCGCAGGGTGCCACCAACCCCCGCATTCTGGCGCGCGCGCATCTGCGCTACGACGGCTCGCATCAGCCGCTGGAGGTGGCGTTTGACGATGCCGCCGCCATGCTCGCGGCGTTCGAGGCGGCGCATCTGGCCCGCTTTGGCTTTGCCTCGCCAGAACGCGCGGTGCTGTTCGAGATGCTGGCGGCAGAGGCTGTGGGGGATGGCGCGGCGCTGCCAGCCGCCACCGCAGCGCAGGGGCAGGCAGAGCCGCTGACAACCCTGCGGGTCTGGGTTGAGGGGTGGGCAGAGGTGCCGCTGTATGACCGGGCGCAATTGCCCGACGGCCAGACCATCGAAGGCCCCGCCATCCTGCGCGAGGCGACAGGCACGGTGGTGGTGGAACCGGGCTGGCAGGCGCGGGTCGATGCCGCGGCCAACCTGATCCTTGAGCGGACCAAGCCACTGACCCGCGCCCATGCGGTTGGCACCCATGCCGATCCGGTGCTGCTGGAGGTGTTCAACAACCTGTTCATGTCGGTCGCCGATCAGATGGGCGCGACCCTCGCGAATACGGCATGGTCGGTCAACATCAAGGAACGCTTAGATTTTTCCTGCGCGATCTTTGACGCGCAGGGTGATCTGGTGGCCAATGCCCCGCATGTGCCGGTGCATCTGGGGTCGATGTCACATGCGGTCAAGGTGGTGATTGCGGCGACGCAAGGCACGGCGCGCGAGGGTGACGCATGGATGCTGAACAGCCCCTATAACGGCGGCACCCATCTGCCGGATGTGACGGTAATCACGCCGGTGTTTGTCGGTGAAAAGCCTGCGTTCTGGCTGGGATCACGCGGGCACCATGCCGATATCGGCGGGCGCACGCCGGGGTCTTCCCCGCCCGACAGCCGCCATATCGATGAGGAAGGCGTGCTGATCGACCTGTTCGCGCTGGTGGAACAGGGGTGGCTGCGGGAAGGGGAGACGCGTGCCCTGCTGGCCTCGGCCCGCTATCCGGCGCGGTCGGTCGATCAGAACATGGCCGATCTGAAAGCCCAGATCGCCGCCAATGAAACCGGACGGCGCGAGCTGTTGCGGGTTGTGGCAGCCTACGGTGCCGATGTGGTGGCGGCCTATATGGGGCATGTGCAGAACAATGCCGAAGAATGCGTCCGCGCGGTGATCGGCGGGCTGGAGGATGGTGATTTCGCCTATCCGATGGATATCGGCACCACGATCCGGGTGGCGGTGCGGGTGGACCGCGTGGCGCGCAGCGCTGTGGTGGATTTCACCGGCACCTCTGCCCAGCACGCGGGCAATTACAACGCGCCTGCAGCAGTGGCGCGGGCGGTGGTGCTGTATGTGTTCCGCACGCTGGTCGGCAAACCCATTCCGCTGAACGAAGGCTGCCTGCGGCCGCTGACCATCATCCTGCCCGAAGGGTCGATGCTGAACCCGGTTGCCCCTGCGGCGGTGATTGCCGGCAATACCGAGGTGTCGCAGGCCGCCTGCAACGCGCTGTATGGGGCGCTTGGGGTGATGGCGGCGTCGCAGGGCACGATGAACAACTTTGTCTGGGGCAATGCGCGGTTTCAGAACTATGAAACCATTGCGGGCGGCACCGGGGCTGGCTCCGGTTTTCCGGGCTGTGATGCGGTGCAAAGCCATATGACCAACACCCGGATGACCGATCCGGAAATTCTGGAAAAGCGTTTTCCGGTCCGGCTGGAGGCGTTCGGCATCCGCCATGGCTCGGGCGGGGCGGGGGAATGGGCCGGGGGCAATGGCGCGCTGCGGCGGCTGCGGTTTCTGGAACCGGCAACCGTGACCACGCTGTGCGGCAGCCGTCAGGTCGCCCCCTTTGGCATGGCCGGGGGCGCGCCGGGGGCTTTGGGCGAAAACCGGGTGATCTGGCCCGATGGGCGGATCGAGCCGCTGCAGGGCAATGATGAACGTGATCTGCCCGCAGGCGCGGTGTTCGAGATGCTGACACCCGGCGGCGGTGGCTGGGGTAAGGCATAGCGGCGGACTGATGGCTGCCCCCGGCGATACCGATGCGCACCCGGAGTGTTTTCAAAAGGTGCAATCGGCTGGGTCAGGCGGGCGTAACCCCCAGCCAGACCCCGCCTTCGGGGCGCAGGGTCAGGATCATCACCGGCTTGGGTGCCTTGCCCGGCACAAGGTCAAAGCGGAAGCGGGCCAGCAGGGTGGCGAGGATGATCACCGCCTCTTGCAACGCGAAATTGGCCCCGATGCAGACGCGCGGGCCATCGCCGAACGGCAGGTAGGCGTAACGCTCCACCGGCTTTGTCCCTTCAAAACGCGCGGGATCAAAACTGTCGGGCCGGTCCCACAGCGCGTGATGGCGGTGCAGCGCATAGATTGGCAGGATGACGGTATCCCCCGGCAGCACCTCGCGCCCGCACAGCGTGTCGGCGGCTTGGGCAGTGCGCGACAGGAAGGCGGCAGGGGGGTAGAGCCGCAGGGTTTCATCCACGATCCGCCGGGTCAGCGGCAGGGCGGCGATGTCGGCGGCGGTCGCGGCTCGGTCGCCCAAGGCGGCCTGCGCCTCGGCGCGGGCCGCAGCCTGAACCGCCGGGTCAAAGGCGCAGAGGTACAGCGCCCATGACAGGGTAAGCGCGGTGGTTTCATGCCCGGCCACGATGAAGGTCAGCAGATTGTCGCGCAGTTCCGGCGTGGTCATCCGGCGGCCCGATTTTGGGTCTTCGCCCGCCAGCAGCAGGTCGAGCAGATCGGGCACACCCGGATTGCCGGTCGCCCGGCGGCGCTGGATCGACCCGTCGGCCACCCGCTTCATCTGGCGCATTGCGCTGCCCGACAGAATCCGCCCGGGGCGGGGCACCCACCCGGGCGCGCCGATGATGTCAAGCAGCGACACGCGGGCAGTCTGCGCCATGTAGTCTTCGATGGCGCGGTGCACCGAGGCGCGGTCAAAGCCTTCGCCATCGGAAAAGGTCACGTCCGAAATCACCTCAAAGGTGGCGGTCACCATTTCGTCATAACAGTTGACCGCACGGCCGGCGCCCTGTGCGATGCGGTCCGACGCCCGTTCGGCGGCGCCGGTCATCACCGGGGCAAGGGCGGCCACATTGCGATGCGAGAACACAGGGGCGGCCGTGCGCCGCTGCCACAGCCAGTCCTGCCCTTCGGCGACGAACAGGCTGTCCCCGATGGCTGGTTCCAGAATCAGCTTGGTGACCACAGATTTGGGGTAATTGGCCACATTGTCCCGCAAGATATGGCGCAACGCCTCCGGGTCCATCACCATATGCCAGCGCTTTCCGGTCCGCCCGGACAGAATAGGCGCATGGGTTGCGATCTCGGGGATCAGTTCCAGAATGTTGCGCCGCCCGGCGGAAAGCGACCCGAACACGCCCAGAGGGCGCGTCGCCAGGGGCACCTTGACCGGGTTTTGGGCGGGCGGAATCGGGCGTTGTTCTGTCATGCTGGCTCCGGGGTTATCCTCGATATAGGAGGTTTTCCGCCGCTGTCACCCGCACAGCCCGCCTTGCGCGACCTCTCGCCACGGGATATCCCGGCTGAACCCTTTGCGAGGAAGCTGCCCATGACCCGCGCCCGCCTGTTCGGACCCCGCCTGTTCGGAATCGGACTTTGTCTGACCCTGCTGCTTGGCTGCGCCAAAAACGACTTGGCAGATCCGCCTGTGCCGCTGGGTGATTTTGCCCTGGGGCTGAACATCGTGGTCACCGACAAGACGGAAAAAGTGCCGATCTCGCGCAATGCCACTGGCGAAGAATGGCAGTCCGCGATGAAAAAGGCGGTCGATGCCCGCTTTGGCCGCTATCAGGGCACCAAGCTTTACAACATCGGCATCTCGGTCGACGGTTACGCACTTGCGCCGCCCGGCATTCCGGTTGTGGCCGCGCCGAAGTCGATCCTCGTGATCACCGCCAACATCTGGGATGATGCGGCCGGGCAGAAACTGAATGCCGACGGCAAGCAGATTACCGTGTTCGAAAGCCTGTCGGGAGAGACGGTGATCGGCACCGGACTGACCCGCAACAAGCAGGAACAGATGGACGCGCTGTCCTACAATGCGGTCAAGCGTGTGGAAGAGTGGCTGTTGCAGAACCCCGAATGGTTCGGCCTGCCGCCACGGCCGGTGCCCGGTGCGGCGGTCGCGCCCACCGTCGTTTCGGCCCCCGTTCCCGGTCCAGTGCCGCGACCCGTTCCGGCCTCGGTGCCCTGACCTTCGGGAACTGCCGACAAAGGCTTGATTTCCCCCCGCGAACAGCTTACTTCGCCGCCCGTGTAGCACGGGGCCCTGACTGCATCTTGCGCGGGCCCCCCGAATTCAAGGGCGCTGGCGAATGGCAAAGGCAAAGTTTGAACGGAACAAACCGCACGTCAACATTGGCACGATTGGCCACGTTGACCACGGCAAGACGACGCTGACGGCAGCGATCACCAAGTATTTTGGTGACTTCCGCGCCTATGACCAGATCGACGG